>NZ_JAHKQG010000013.1:0-454557 GCF_018860715.1 Zobellia sp. B3R18
GGCGGCTTTCTTATCGTCCCAAAGATGGTCTACGTACTTGAACTGTTGTGCTGTATTTTTCATTTGAAGGGTTATTACGTTTGGGGACAAAATTATATGATGGGGAAAAGCTTTCCGTCCTGTACTGTACCGCTCGGCCCAAAAAAAATAAATATGTATATTTTGGGCGGATTATAATTTTTCATCTTTACTATTGTGCCGCCAAGGGGCAGTTCCACCGATAAAGAAAAGACCATCGCCCATGAACATATTCAATTTCATCGACATAGACGAGAACTCCCGAGTGCCCAAGTACAGGCAGATCGTGGACGCCATTATCCACAACATATCCTCGGGCAACCTAAAGATGGACGACAAGATCCCGTCTATCAACAGGTTCAGCGAGGAGTATCTCCTCTCGCGGGACACCGTTGAGAAGGCCTACAGTATTCTAAGGGAGCGCAAGGTGATCATCTCCATAAAGGGCAAGGGGTACTACATAGCCCGCACCAAGCTGATATCCAAGGTGAACATCCTTTTCCTGGTCAACAAGCTCAGTTCCTACAAGATGCGCATCTACAATTCGTTCATAGAGAGTATTGGGGGGACGGCGCACACGAGCCTTTTCATCTACCATTGCGAGGAGGAGCTGTTCCTGAACCTTCTGGAAAAGAACAGGAACGCCTATGACTACTATGTGATCATGCCGCATTTCAAGACCGAGAAGCTGAAGCATGCCAGCCATACCCCGGAAGCGATCAAGGCGATCGACCGTATCCCCAAGGAGAAACTGATCATAATGGACAACCCCGTACCCGAACTGAAGGGCGGTTACATAGAGATCTACCAGGATTTCGAGAACGATATCTACCATGCGCTGAAGGAGGGGCTGGGGAAGATATCGAAATACGAGAAACTGATCATTACCTACCCCGAGGAATCGGTCTACCCGTACCCGAAGAGGATCCTTCACGGGTTCCGCAAGTTCTGCGGGGAGCACAGGATCGACTTTGAGGTGCTGGACGAGATTTATGACGATATGGTCCTTAAAAAGGGCGACCTGTTCATTACCATAAGCGAATCGGACCTAGTGAGTTTGGTGAACCAGATACGCAACCAGGAGTTCGATCTGGGGACCGACATAGGGGTGATCTCCTATAACGACACGCCGCTGAAGCAACTGTTGGGCATTACCTGTATCTCCACGGATTTCAAGGCCATGGGGGAGACCGCTGCCCGTATGATCATGGACAAGAAAAAGGGGAAGGTCAAGAACCCGTTCCGTTTCATCGACAGGAACTCGATATAAAAAATATGTTCGTAAGCGGGTCTAGAGGTACCCCAGGTATTCTATCCTGTCCAGGTTCTTTTGGGTTTTCTGTTCGTAGAGTTCGTAGATAAGGCCGTCCTTTAGCCCCACTTTGGGCACTAGTATCTGGTCGCTTCCCATTTCTTTAAGTACCCTTAGATAAATCTCGGAAGCAGGAACAATAACGTCTGCCCGATCTGGATTCATTTTTAAAATAGACATACGCTGTTCATAGGAAAACTCACTTACATAGGCTCTAAGGGCTTTTAATTCAGCAAAGGATATGGCCATGTTAGAAGCTTTGTTGGCCAGTCCGTAAAGTCGGTTAATATTCCCCCCGGTTCCTATCCCTACTATGTTTTTTGATTTATGGAAACTTGTGGAGCGAACCCACTCTTTCATAGAGGCAAAAACGTCTGCACGTTCCTTTGGTGCCAATTGGCGCACTGATCCTATTTTAAAGGATTTGCTTTGAACAAGTTTACCGCTTTCCAGAAGATTTAACTCCGTACTACCGCCGCCCACATCTATATGCACGTACTTCCTGTCTTTAAGGGTAGGTCTTATGGCCTTGTTTAGGATACTGGCCTCTTTCTTGCCCGTAATGATGTTGATTTTCATGTCTACATCGTCTAGAATGAGCTCGCTAACCTCGTTACCGTTACTGGCCTCCCGCATTGCCGACGTGGCCACGGCATAGTAACCCTCTACTTCGTACAAGTCGATTAAGTGCTTAAAGGTGCGCATGAGTTTAATGAACTTCTCTTTGGTTGGTTCCGATATTTTCCCTTGGGAGAACACATCGTGTCCCAACCGTAAAGGAAACCGTAATAGCTGTAGGTTTTTGAAGCTGACTAGGTCCTGTTCTTCATAAACTTTGACCACTTGAAGCCGTATTGCGTTGGACCCGATGTCTATTGAAGCTAGTTTCATTTAAATGGAAATTAATATTAGCGAAAGTATTACAAGGCGAAAAGATAATTCAAATTTTGATTAAACCATCATTAGGTACTGTTCCAGACAGTATAGAACAGGACGGTAGACCCAAAATCTATATTTATTTTTGAGATTCTTAAATCCGGCCTGTATGACTATACCAAAGTTTCTTACCCAATGTATGATACCTCTAATGTTACTCATCTGTTTTCAATCTTGCAAAAAAAAACAGGAAGCTGATGGAGAACCCACTTTAGAAGTTCAAGGGGAAAAAGGCGGTTTTATAAAAATATTTGATGGAAGAACTTTGAACGGCTGGAAAGGCGACCTCAATTATTGGCGTGTTGAAAACAGTTATATGGTAGGATAGGTAAGCCCGGAAACCCTTTTGAAGAGTAGAAGGTTAAAGGTACAGGGTTTTGATAAGACCGTACCTGTAGATCAAACTCAAGAATATATACAGTTTACGGTAGATTTGGAACAGGGAGAAGCAGAATTGCAGACTTGGTTTACATTGGATACAGAAGACACTTTGGGCGCTTATTTTGTTAGTCTGGAGAAATTGTGAGGAATTAGAGCTTGTTTTTTCTATTTTGTGCCTCTAGATTTTGCTGACCTGTAAGATATAGGTTGGCCAGGTTACAAAATGAAGAAGATATAAAGAACTATGAGTAGAAGAGCAAAAATTAAGGTAGTGTTGTCAGCTGTGCTGGTATGGGGTATGTGTTTGTCCGTCATGGCACAAGATGAGTTTGTTAAAATTAATGACACCCTTACGGCGAAAGCAAGTTTAACCTATTTGGATTCCTTTCAACTAGGATTGGAAAACTGGGAGGTAGAGCAAATGCCAGGAGGTTCTGTACAAGTAAATGAGGGAAAACTAGAAATCACGGATGTTTCCGGTTGCACCATTTGGTTAAAGAAAAAGTTGGAAGGCCCATTAATGATAACCTACGAAGCTTATGTGATTGATGAAGGGGGACCACAAGATCGGGTATCCGACCTCAATTGCTTTTGGATGGCACAGGATACGGAGCATCCTAATGATTTATTGGTAAATTCAGAGAACCGGGGAGGAAAATTTTCCAATTATGATAACCTTCGGTTGTATTATATGGGTGTTGGCGGACATGATAATTCCAAAACCCGTTTCAGAAGGTATACGGGTGACGGTAACAGACCCTTGTTACCAGAACATGATTTTACTCAAAAGGAATATCTGATTAAACCCAATAGGAAAACTAAGATCAAAATTGTAGCTTACAATGGAATCATCCAATATTATAGGGATGGGGAACGTATCATAGATTTTTACGATCAAAACCCTTACACAACAGGACATTTCGGTTTTAGAACGGTCAACAATCATATGACTATAGAAAACTTTAAAATCTTTAGTCTAAAGAGTGAGGAAATAGCGAAGTAACACAAAACAAAAAACATGAAAATCAACTTAACTAACCCTTTAAACCTTGCGTACCTAACAGTATTCTGTTTGCTGGCATCCTGTGAATCTGGCACTAAAATTAAAACGGTATCCGTAGAAGTAAAAAACGACCTTAACTTTTCTAGGAGTGAAGTCGTGGGCGCAAACGTTTCTGACTTGTCCGCTGTTTTAAACAATAATTCGGAAAGCAATATTCGCGTCAAGAAAGTAGGCGATCAAGAATACTTGCGTACTCAATGGATAGATAATGATCAAGACGGAACAAATGATGAATTGCTTTTTCAGGCCCATGTACCAGCTAACGGTACGGCTGAATATGTAATTCTTGTAGATAGTGTAACTGCTCCTGCAGAAAGTAATGTTATTGCCTATTCGCGTCTAGTTCCGGAAAGAACGGACGATTATACGTGGGAGAACGATAAAGTAGCTTTTAGAACTTACGGCCCCACTGGGGAGAAAGAAGCATTGGCGGGTGTTCCTGGAAGTACACTTTCCAGCGGAATAGATTTATGGTTAAAACGTACGGATAAGGCTATTATAAATAAATGGTACAAGGCACATATGACCAACCCAGGTTCTTACCACAAAGATCACGGTGAAGGCTATGATCCGTACCATGTTGGAAGTAGTAGAGGAACAGGAGGTATTGGTATCTGGGAAAATGATAGCCTTTTGGTTTCCAATAATTTTACGGCATCCAGAACATTGGCCGCGGGTCCGTTACGCACGGTGTTTGAATTGGACTATGCGCCATGGAGTCCGTATGGTGTAAAAGAAACCAAACGAATCACACTTGATTTAGGTTCCAATTTTTCTAAGTTTGATGTGAGCCTTTCTTCGGATAAAGAGGTTCCAAATTACACGGTAGGTATCACCCTGCACAAAAATAAGGGAGAAGGAGCTGTAAATAAAGAAAAAGGTTGGTTCCGTCATTGGGAAACCATAGACAGTTCAAAAGTAGGGGAAGGTATTGTTATTGACCCTAAAATCGTAAAGGATGCCATTATCCATAAGTCAGACGTGGTAGACCAAAGTAACCTTTTAGTTATAACCGAACCTCAAGAAGAACTAACTTATTATGCCGGTTTTGCCTGGGATAAGAGCGGACAAATTAGTTCTTTAAAAGACTGGGAAATCATGTTGGAAAAGCAATCTCAAATTTTGGCCGATCCCTTAACTGTAACCATACAACCAACTAAATAAAACACTATGCAAACCAAATTACTTTTTACGTCTTTTGTTGTGGCCCTGGCCGGATTTTTGTTCGGTTTTGATACCGTGGTTATTTCAGGTGCCGATCAACAATTACAGACTTTATGGGGTACGTCAGACCTTTTTCATGGTACGTTCATCATGTCAATGGCATTATGGGGTACGGTATTGGGAGCTATTTTTGCTTCAATTCCCTGTGATAAAATAGGAAGAAAAAATACCCTTTTATGGATAGGTATACTCTACTTTATATCGGCATTGGGCTCAGGCTTGGCAGATGATCCTTATTTGTTTTCGTTTTTCCGTTTTCTAGGAGGTCTGGGAGTAGGGGCATCTACTGTTGCCGCACCCACCTATGTTTCTGAAATCGCCCCGGCCAAGAGCCGTGGTAGATTGGTGGCATTGTATCAATTCAATATTGTTTTCGGAATTTTAATCGCTTTTGTATCCAATTATTTATTGAAAGATTTTGGGTCTGAACCTTGGCGTTGGATGATTGGTATAGAAGCGCTTCCTGCCTTAATCTATACCATTGCCATGATAGGCGTTCCAAAAAGTCCGCGATGGTTGTTAGAGAAAAAAAATGATTTGGAAGCGGCAAAAAGAATACAATTGGAACTCACGGGAACCGAATTGGATGAATCTGTCATAGCACAATTAAAAGAGGAACAAACGGAAAAATCCACACTGTTTGTCAAGAAATATAAATTCCCGTTAATGCTCGCATTTTTGATTGCTTTTTTCAATCAGTTGTCCGGTATTAACGCCTTTCTTTATTATGCACCGCGAATATTCAGTTCGGCAGGTTTGGGAGAAAATACTGCTTTGCTAAGCAGTATTGGTATTGGTGTAACCAACTTGGTTTTTACGTTGTTGGGGCTTTACCTCATTGATAAAGTAGGCCGTAAAGTACTCATGTACATTGGCTCTATTGGTTATATTATTTCATTGACTATGGTAGGTGTTGCTTTCGCTTTAGAATGGGAAGGTCTTATGGTTCCTATTTTTCTGTTCCTCTTTATAGCTTCACACGCCATAGGCCAAGGAGCTGTAATTTGGGTTTTTATATCCGAAATATTCCCGACCAATTTACGTGCACAAGGGCAGTCTTTTGGAAGTTCCACACACTGGGTGTTGGCGGCTTTAATAACCCTATTTATGCCTATAGCCATGGGTAGTTTTGATAACCCTGGTATTGTGTTTTTCTTTTTTAGCGGAATGATGGTATTACAGCTATTGTTCGTCATATTCATGATGCCCGAAACCAAAGGAAAGACTTTGGAAGAACTTCAAAAAATGATAACAAAATAATTAAATCAAAAAATATAGAATGGAAGTTAAATATGCCGTGCATCCCTATGATGCCAAATTTTACGACACACAGAGAATAAGAAAAGAGTTTCATAGTTCGGACCTAATGGGCGAAGATGCCATTAAAATAATCTATACACATTACGATCGTTTTATCTATGGCACCGCTTTTCCAAAATCTAAAAGCCTTTCATTACCAACTTATGATGAGTTGAAAGCCAGTTATTTTTTGGAACGAAGAGAATTGGGAATCATTAATGTTGGAGAAAAGGGTACCGTAACCGTAGATGGTGAAGTGTTTGAGCTAGGAAACTTAGAGGCATTGTACGTAGGTAAAGGATCAAAAGAGATAATTTTTGCAAGTGCGGATGGTTCCGCTCCGGCTAAATTCTATTTGAATTCCGCTCCGGCACATAAGGAGTATCCAACTAAAAAAGCGACACAGTCAGACGCTAATATCGTAGAGCTAGGAGCAGTGGAAACTAGTAACGAAAGAACCTTGTACCAGTATATTCATGAAGACGGGATTCAAAGTTGCCAGTTGGTCATGGGGTATACCGAGCTAAAAAAAGGTAGTGTCTGGAACACCTTTCCACCACATACCCACGAGCGTAGAATGGAAGTCTACTTTTATTTTGATATTCCCGGAGACAACATTGTAATGCACTACATGGGGCAACCGCAGGAAACTCGCCATATTGCCATGAAAAATTTTGAAGCCGTAGTTTCACCACCGTGGTCTATTCATTCCGGTTCAGGTACTAGCAACTACCGGTTTATCTGGGGAATGGCAGGAGAGAACAAAGCCTTTACGGATATGGATGGGGAGCCTTTACAGGGGGTGCTTTAAAATTATAATAAATACAAGGACGAACGAATATGATATTGAACAAGTTCAATTTAAAAGGAAAAACGGCTTTAGTAACCGGTTGTAAACGAGGTATTGGTTTTGCTATGGCAGAGGCATTGGCCGAAGCGGGTGCGGATATTATTGGCGTCTCCGCAAGTTTGGAACTTTCCGGTTCTAAAATTGAGAAACGAATAACCGAATTGAATAAAAACTTTAAAGCCTACCAATGCGATTTTAGTGATAGAAAAGCGTTGTACGCTTTCATTGAAAAAGTGAAAAGTGAAAACCCTAAAATTGATATTTTGGTGAACAATGCAGGCACTATTTTAAGACAGCCTGCTGCCGAACACACAGATGAGTATTGGGACAAAGTCATAGAAGTGAACCAAAATGCCCAGTTCATCCTGTCTAGGGAAATAGGCAAGGAAATGGTAAAGGCAGGAAGGGGAAAAATTATTTTCACGGCCTCTTTATTGACGTTCCAAGGCGGAATTACCGTACCGGGATATGCCGCTTCAAAAGGAGCTATAGGTCAGTTAACCATGGCCTTGTCCAACGAATGGGCATCCAAAGGCGTACAGGTCAATGCCATTGCTCCGGGATATATTTCTACGGATAATACAGAAGCTTTGAGAAATGATGAAGACCGTAGTAAATCCATCCTTGGAAGAATTCCTGCAGGGCGATGGGGAGAACCGGAAGACTTTAAGGGACCCATTGTTTTCTTGGCTTCGGAGGCTTCTAATTATATGACCGGAACCGTAATGCTGGTAGACGGCGGATGGATGGGCAGATAATTTTAAACAGTATCTTTTTCAAATATAGTGCAACATGAAAATGAATAACAGGAGTTTTTTGTGGGTTTTCTCTATGGTGATTATCTTATCGTCATGTAAAAGCGAAGAAAAAAAAACAGAGCCTAAAAAGCGGCCAAACTTTCTTTTTGTTTTGGTGGATGATCAATCACCTTTTGATTTGCAGGTGTATGATCCAAAGTCCATTTTAGAAACTCCTGTTATTTTAAAACTAGCCTCCGAGGGCACGGTTATAGAAACTGCTCACCATATGGGCTCAATGAATGGTGCGGTGTGCACGCCATCTCGGCATATGATCATGACGGGACGAACCCTGTGGCATTTGCCACCCAGTGCAGAATTTCAAAAGAATACGGCTCCACATGAATTGGATAAACAAACTATTGGGGCTGTTTTTAATAGGGCAGGTTACAACACTATGAGAACCTGTAAAAAAGGGAACTCATATCCTAGGGCCAACGAGCAGTTTACGGTTGTTCATGATGCCACAAAAAGAGGTGGTACGGAAGATACCGGAAGTGCTTGGCACTCCAAACAAGTTTTGGAATATTTAGGAGACCGGGAAAAAGTTAAAGAAGATAATCCCTTTTTCATTTATTTCGGATTTTCCCACCCACATGATACTCGAGACGGTACTCCAGAATTATTGGAGAAATATGGGGCGGTCAATCATACGGATAAAAATAGTCTTCCTCTTGCTAATGATAAGCAACCACCACTTCAAGCTAATTATTTAGAAGCACATCCTTTTTTTCATGGTCACCCAGAGCTTCGTGATGAAGAACGGGTGAGTGGCGTTTGGAAAAATAGAGATGAGCAGACCGTTAGAAATGAGTTGGGTAGGGAATATGCTTGCTCAGAAAATATAGATATTCAATTAGGGAAAGTGCTCAAGAAATTGGAAGCTATGGGTGAGTTGAACAACACTTATATTGTTTACACTTCCGATCATGGAATGTCTATAGGAAGACACGGGCTTATGGGGAAACAAAACTTATATGAGCATACATGGCGTGTCCCCATGATTATTAAAGGCCCAGGACTTCCATCAGGTAAGCGTACAAAAGGGAATGTTTATTTATTAGATATCTTGCCTACGTTATGTGATTTGGCAGGTATAGAGATTCCAGAAACGGTAGAAGGAACAAGCTTTAAGCCTGTTTTGGAAGGTGAAAAAGAAACTGTTAGGGATGTGTTGTACGGAGTGTACTGCGGAGGAACAAAACCAGGCATGCGTACGGTGAAAAAGGACAACTGGAAATTAATCAAGTATGATGTAATGGATGGTGCAGTGCGCAAAACACAGCTATTTAATTTGGCTGAAAACCCGAATGAATATATAAAAGAACATAACAAAGAAGGCGAAATGCTAACTAATTTGGCAGATAATCCTAAATATGCGGATAAACTAGCAGAAATGGAGGTCTTGTTATTGGCAGAAATGGAATCACATGACGACCCTTATAGATTATGGGACCAGCAAACCAAATAACCTATTTGTATTAATTAGTGGTACATGAAACTTCAATTATTAAATAGGGCATCTGTAGCAGACCGGTCATTTTCGGTCAGTCATAATCAGTACCCTAATTTTTTAAGAGTTTGGCATTATCACCCTGAGATTGAATTGGTAGTAATTCTAAAAAGTTCTGGCACACGTTTTATAGGAGATAGTATTGAAAAATTTCAGGAAGGGGAAGTAGTGCTCATTGGTAAAAATGTCCCACACATGTGGTTGAATGATGAAATCTATTTTCAACCGGAAAGCACGTTAGAAGCTGAGGCTTTCGCCATTCATTTCACTAGGGATTTTTTAGGAAAAGGATTTTTTGAAATACCCGAAATGAAACAGGTTTCTAATCTTTTGATGAGGGCGGATAGAGGAGTCAAGTTCATGAATTTGAGCAGAGAGCTGGTAAAAAGAATCACAAATCTTATAGAATATGATTCAACTACCAGAATTTTTAAGACCATTGAAATTTTATCGGATTTATCAAAGCACGAAAGCTATCAACTGTTATCAAGTAGAAGTTTTGTAACCGCTTTTCAGAAGGCGGATAATCTCCGGATGGATAAAATATATGCGTACGTATTTGAAAACTTTAATGATGGCATCAGTGCCAGTGACGTAGCAAAAATGACCGGTATGAATAAATCGGCATTTAGTCGGTTTTTTAAGAAAGTCCATAAAAAACCTTTTACTAGATACCTCAATGAGATAAAGGTAGGTTATGCTTCTAGGCTACTTCTAGAAAATAAAGAAAGCATTACCTCTATAGCATACTTATCCGGTTTTAATAACATCTCCAATTTTAATAGGCAGTTTAAAGTTATTCATGGTATGGCTCCATCCGCATATTTAAAATATCATACTTCAAACGACTAGAAAATGCCATTTCATGCTAAAAAAGTATTAGGAATAGTGTTTTTTTTTGGTAGTTGGCTACATAAGAGATTATTAGTTTTATCCGTATTAGAATATCAGCAAGAAACATCTTATCAGTTAAAGTACTCAATTCGTTCTTTTAATAGGTATTCCCTATTCTTAAGCTCGGTTTAAATCGATTTCTCTCTAAAATCTGACTGCTAGATATCTAGAGGTACAGTTGCATTAGGAAAGACATAGAATATTTTACTTAAAATTTAAAAAATGAGTATACATCCATTTGAACATTTTCGATCTGGAGCAAAAGTCTTTTTAATAGGTGTTCTACTTTTCTCATTATCCATGGGCGCTCAGAACATCCAAAAACCAAATATCATTGTTATTTACACAGATGACCAAGGTTATGGAGATGTAAGCGCGCTTAATCCAGATGCTAAATTCCGCACGCCTAATATGGATAAATTGGCCAACGAAGGTATCATCTTTACGGATGGGCATAGCAGTGATGCGGTATGTACACCCTCTAGATACTCTTTGCTTACCGGACGCTATAGTTGGAGAACCTCTTTGAAAAAAGGGGGTTTGGGAGCTGATGGGCCTTGTTTGATTGAAAAGGATAGGATGACTATCGCTTCTTTACTTCAAGAAAACGGCTATAAAACCGCTATGATTGGAAAGTGGCATCTTCAAATGGAATTTGAAGGGAGCTTGGGGAAAAACCGTGATTGGTCAAAACCCTTTACAGACGGCCCCATAGAGAAGGGATTTGATTATTATTTTGGTATTCCGGCCTCTATGAATTACGGCGTTTTAACTTACTTGGAAAATGATAAGGTGTTAGACCCTCCTGTGTTATGGACGAAAAAGAAAGCGGACAAGAACTCCCGAACGTTTAGTGATACCATTAATCCAAAAGGATATAGAATGACACCTCCGTATAGAAGTACGCGTAAAGAGGGTACCAGTGGCTGGGTAGAAGTGGCTCCTTCATTTAATGATGAGTTGGTTTTAAAAACATTTGCAGATAAAGCGGTTGATTACATTAGCGAATCTGCTGTAGAGGCAAAATCCGGAAAGCCGTTCTTTTTGTATTTGCCATTAACTAGTCCGCATTTACCACATTGTACGCATCCTGATTTTCAGGGGCGGAGTAACTGTGGAAACTATGGCGATTTTATGGAAGAAACCGATTATAGAATCGGCCAAGTGCTTGAGGCTTTAAAGGCAAATGGAATTGAAGACAATACTTTGGTTATTTTTTCATCGGATAATGGGGCAGAGACCAACTACGTCTATCAGCGAGAAAAATATGGACACTATAGCAGCCTTAATTTTAAAGGAGGAAAGCGCGATATTTATGAAGGAGGTCATCGGGTTCCTTTTCTTATGCGCTGGCCCAACGGTATACAAGCTGGGTCAAAATCTGATGTGCCGGTTTGCCAGACCGATTATTTGGCTACTATTGCCGACATTGTTGGAGTAGAACTTCCTGATAATGCGGGAGAAGATAGTTATAGTTTGTTACCCATATTACGAGGGGAAGGTTATGATAAGTTGGTAAGGGGAGCTGTAATACATCATTCCGCTTCCGGGCATTTTGCAATTAGGGATGGGAATTGGAAACTCAACATGTTTCGGGGTTCTGGCGGTTCTCTGAACCCTAAATTTATTGAACCCAAGAAAGGTGAAGCTATATATGAGCTGTACAATATGGAAGAGGACCCAGGAGAAACAATAAACCTTTATTTTAAAAATCCGGACGTAGTAAAAAGACTTACTCAGAAAATCGCCAAAATTATTGAAGAGGGTAGGACTACAACAGGTACTCCTCAATCTTATATAAAAGAAGGTTGGGACATGCCTGATTGGATAAAGTCATAACTCAAAATAGGAAAAATAGGTGAACTACAAGACCAATTAAGACCAGTAAAAGAAAGTGGGCGTCTGTTTTCGATAGATCATAGGTATAAAAACTAGACATATAAGCGTTCAGGCAAAAAAAGTATTACTATAGGTAGATTATATGGTGGTTTTGAAGAAAGTGACGGTTTAATTTTGCATTGTTAATATTGAATTTATGTCAAGTAAGATAACAATTACGGGGGTCGAGATTAAAGATGTCCGTTTTCCAACAAGTAAGTCTCTAGATGGCTCTGATGCTATGAATCCTGACCCGGATTATTCTGCGGCCTATGTGATTTTAAAGACCGATTCCGACAGCTTATTAGAAGGTCACGGATTAACATTTACCATTGGTAGGGGTAATGAATTATGTGCTGCAGCCATCCAATCTTTAGCTCCTCTTGTTATTGGAAAAACCCTAGAAAGCTTTACAGCGGATATGGGCGCCTTTTGGAAAATGATTACAGGCGATAGTCAGTTGAGATGGTTGGGTCCTGAAAAGGGTGTAATTCACTTGGCAACCGGCGCCATGGTAAATGCTGTTTGGGATTTGTATGCCAAAGCGGAAGGCAAACCTTTATGGAAATTATTGGCGGATATGACACCCGAAGAGTTGGTACGTTGTGTAGACTTTACGTACATAACAGATGCGGTTACGCCAGAAGAGGCCTTGGCGATGTTAAAGGATAAAGAAAGCACCAAACAAGAACGTATAGCCAAATTAAAGCAAGATGGTTACCCTGCTTATACAACTTCTGCAGGATGGTTGGGCTATTCGGATGATAAGATGCGCAGGCTTTGTAGAGAGGCAAAAGCAGCAGGCTTTGACCATATGAAAATAAAGGTAGGTTCGGATTTGCAAGATGATATGCGCCGTGCCGCGATTATTCGTGAAGAAATTGGTGAAGATCTTCGGCTAATGATGGATGCGAATCAAAAATGGGATGTAGATGAAGCTATTGAGAATATGGCCGAACTGAAAAAATTCAACCCGTATTGGATTGAGGAACCTACTAGTCCAGATGATATTTTAGGTCATGCCAAGATAGCCAAGGCAGTAGCGCCAATTAAAGTGGCTACGGGAGAACACTGCCAAAACAGGGTCATGTTCAAACAGTTAATGCAGGCCAATGCCATAGAAATATGCCAGATAGATAGTTGTAGGGTAGGGGGCGTCAATGAAATATTGGCCATTTTATTCATGGCGGCAAAATTTAATATTCCGGTTTGTCCGCATGCTGGGGGAGTGGGACTCTGTGAATATGTGCAGCATTTGTCAATAATCGACTATATTGCTATAAGCGGTTCTTTGGAAAATCGTATTATTGAGTTTGTAGACCATTTACACGAACATTTTTTTGATCCAGTAGTTATTAAAAATGGAGCTTACATGCCGCCAAGCATGGCAGGTTATAGTATAACTATGAAGCCGAAATCCCTGGCGGAATATAGCTTTCCAAAAGGGAGTTATTGGGAAAAAGAATTAACTACAATAGCATAGATTATTTATGAAGTTTAGTTTAAAAGATAAATTGGCAGTGGTTACCGGTGGAGGTAGCGGTATTGGTAGGGCCATTTGCTTGGCACTGGCAGAGCAAGGTGCAATTCTTCATATTCTGGAAATGAACGAGGAAAACGCAAAGGAAACGGTAACGCTAATTGAGAATATGGGAGGTAAGGTCCATACCTACAGTTGTAATGTAGCGGTGCAGAAAGAGGTAGTTGCTGCGTTTAAAAGCATAACGGCAAAAGGTCCGGTAGATATTTTAATCAACAATGCGGGCATAGCCCATATAGGGAATTTAGAAAACTGCAAGGAAGAAGACTTAGACCGTTTGTACGATGTTAATATCAAAGGGGTATACAATTGCATGTATGCCAGTATTGATTCCTTAAAGCAAACGAACGGTGTAATTATCAACATGGCATCTATAGCTTCATCGGTAGGTATCAATGATAGGTTTGCTTATTCCATGACCAAGGGCGCCGTATTAACCATGACTTATTCCGTGGCCAAAGATTATCTTAAGGATGGAATCAGATGTAATTGTATTTCTCCGGGTAGGGTACATACTCCTTTTGTTGACGGGTTTATCAATAAAAATTACCCGGGTAGAGAAAAGGAAATCTTTGAAAAGCTTTCCAAAACCCAGCCTATTGGTCGTATGGGAAAACCGGAGGAAGTCGCGAATTTGGCAGTGTACCTTTGTTCGGAAGAGGCTTCGTTTATTACCGGAACCAATTTTCCAATAGATGGAGGGTTTGTTACACTAAACGGTTCGTAGTACAACTGGAATTAAAAATAAATAAAGAGACCTAATAAAATATCAGCATACATATGAAATTAATAAGATTTGGAAGTATAGGGAATGAAAAACCCGGAGTTCAATTGGATAACGGCACACGCTTGGATGTTTCCGGATTTGTATCGGACTATAACGAAGATTTTTTTGGAGGTGATGGCATTGAAAAACTTAGCAATTGGTTGAGTGAAAATGAAAAAAACTGTCCCGAGGTTCCTAATGATGTACGTTTAGGCTCACCTTTGGTACGCCCCTCAAAAATTGTGTGTGTGGGCTTAAACTATGCTAAACACGCCGCCGAAAGCGGAATGGCTATCCCAAAGGAACCGGTTCTTTTCTTTAAATCAACCTCTGCTATTGTTGGTCCAAATGATGATGTGATCATTCCGAAGAACAGTGAAAAAACCGACTGGGAAGTAGAACTGGCCATTGTCATCGGAAAAAAAGCCTCTTATGTTGAGGAAAAGGATGCTTTGGACCATGTGGCCGGCTATGTACTGCACAATGACTACAGCGAACGTGCTTTCCAAATAGAGAAAGAAGGACAATGGTGCAAGGGAAAAGGGTGTGATACTTTTGCGCCTATAGGTCCGTTTATTGCCACTGCCGATGAAATCAAGAATCCTAATAATCTTGATCTATGGTTAAAGCTGAACGGAGAAACGCTTCAAGATAGCAACACCTCCGATTTTATTTTCAATGTGCAGGAAGTGGTAAGTTATATCAGTCAATACATGACCTTATTGCCCGGCGATATTATTTCTACGGGAACACCATCAGGTGTAGGTCTAGGTTTTAATCCACCTAAATACCTTAAAGAAGGTGATGTTGTAGAGTTGGGAATTGAAGGTCTGGGCAGCTCTAAACAGCAGGTTAGGGCTTTACAGTTATAATAATCCTTTTATAACTAGATAATGCAGGTGTGCCTTTATCCGTTACTTTTAAAATCATATGAACGGTCATTTCTTTTTCTACCTTTGGGGCAGCAAAGGAAACTAAATGGGCATTTTCGGTTCCTCCTATTTTTATTGGTTTTTTATACGTGCCCGCCTCTGGGTAATCAAACCAAAGAAAGCTTAGGCTATCTCCATCCGGGTCAGTAGAGTCAAAGGCATCAAGTGTTATGCCTTTTCCCGATTTCACCGTAATTCGGTCAGCATGTTTTAAAGCGATTACCGGAGCGTGATTGGCTTCGGAAAATGGTAGGGTGCACCAATCCATTCGGGCTGCGAAATCATTTTGAAAATCATCTCTCCATCGCCATAGAGATACTTTATCACCTTTAAAAACGGTGCTGTCTAATTCTACATTTCTACCATAATCTTTTGCTAGATAAGGAGAGAAACTATCTTCTGTATTGGTCCATATTGCCCTAGTTTCAACTTCAAAGGGTACACCGGAATTCCCTTTCTTCCGACCGGAAAAAGTAGGTCTTAGAAATTCATACCTACCGCCCCAACCACCCCAATTAGGATGTTCAGGAGCGTTTAATCCGTTAGGGATAAGAGATAGGAAAGCTGGGGTGTCACCTTCAACTCCCCATGCAACATCAGGGTATAAGGCCCCAAGCGGACCATGTCCTTGTTGTATGTTTTCAGAAATCCAAGAGTTACTGATTTCGGTATTGTCAATACCCTTAATAAAGCTATTTATGCCATTCCAAGTGGCTGTACCATAATCGTCACCTGGGCTTACGATATAAAAGAGGTCTTGAAATTTATCCCTGATCCAAATGCCGCTATCATCTTGGTCGGAAATGGTATAGACCCGTAATTTGGAAATGAGTCGTTTTTGTTCTTCCTTGGTTTTGGTGTTCTTTATTTTTAACAAAGCTTGAGCCAAGGTATTGGCACCTCCCCAAACGGAAATCCACAAAGGGCGCTCATCTTTCTCTTCAAGTGTTTTAATAATCCAATCAGAACCTTCGGAATCTTTATCCTTTCCAACACCTAACATCCCATATACAGGTAGACCGGATTTTACCAATGGAAATAAATCTTCCGGTTTTGGGAAATCCGGATGATGCAATTTAAGGTTGGGCTGCACTTCTGCATAAGCGGAAAGCACTTTGTTTATTGATTCCGGATGTACGGAATTTTTAAGCCAACAAGAAGTAGTGGCTACTATACCTTTTATATCTATTTCGTTGGCGTACAGGAGTAAACGCACCAATGATTGTGTGTCATCCGGGTCAGCCTCAATATCCGTAAGAATGATTACCCTGCTCTTTTTAGAAGTTTCTTGTGCTATAAGAACACTAAAGTTCAGCGTAAATAAAAGTAGGAAAAAGAGTTTTTTCATGATGGAGTATTTTGGTGGTAGGGGAAAATCACTAAGCTTTTAAAAGTAGCAATTTTTCTTTTACAAGAATTGCTTCGGTTTTTGGTTTTTACCGGCGTTCTCCGCGATTTCTTGAATACGTTTTTGCCGGGTCTCTTTTCTTTTGGCGGAAATTACCCAATATAGAAGCTGTTTTTTTCCGGACTTGCTCAGTGCTACAAAGAATTCTGTAGCACCTTTTCTTTTTTTTAATTGTTCGGCGAGGTCAGCTGGTATTTCCAAGGCTTCCACAGTGTCCAATATAGTCCATGAACCATTAGCTTTTGCTATAGCAACACTTTTGTGGCCAGCTTGGGCCATAAGACCTTTTTTGGTGAGCGATGTTACTTTCTCTTTATTGATTTTAGACCAGTTGCTTACGGCTTTTCGCTTGCAAAAATATTGTTTGTACCGCTCTGCATCAATAGTTCGTTTTGTGCTATCTATCCAACCAAAACAGAGAGCATGGTCTACAGCTTGGCTCGAGGATAGATTGGTATTTGCTGTATTCTTTTTGTGGATAACCAACCAAACGGAGTTTTTTTGCTGATGGTTTTTTTCTAACCATTTCCGCCATTCCTGTTGGTTTGCTGGGCAATATATTTCGGTTTCTTCCATACCTCATTAAATACCAAGGGTAGGTAAATGTTTTACTTTATGATAGGTTAAGGCAGATTTAATGCAGTAAGTAAGTTCTTCTGTGGGAAGTTCACTATTCAGTTTAAAAACTATAGCTCTATTCCCTTCATATTCAAAAGTGTCTTTAAATACGGTCTTAAAGGTTTCTACCAATCTACTGGTGCATTTAAAATAGAGCGCATATTGGTCTGGGGATTTGGCTTTCCAATCCATACGAAGGGTGCTGCCTATTTTGGTCAGGTAACTGGGTTCTCCCCATTTCAGGGTTTCCTCTAATTGGGCTATACCTTCCGTTGCTTTGGCGGTGTCTATGACCAGTTTTCGTAAAGCTATCATCTGAGGGCGCACATAATCCGGATAACCGGCGAATACAGATTCCACTTCTGGATTGATATCTAACTGTAAATCTTGCATGGATATAAGTTGGTTGCGTAGTTAAATGTAACCAATAGAATCTGTTTTGGCAATGCCAAGTGATATATATAGAGAGGAGATTTAAACTGTTGTGGCCTATTCGTCTTTCCTAAAAATTAAATCTTGCTCTTCCATGGCAGTAACGACCAATTGAATATAGTCGTCCACGGCTTTTTCAATATTCTTTGGGTCGGAGATATCAATACTTCCTCGCCAAATCATAGATCGGTCCTTACCTTCGCAAATGCAGTAGAGGGTAGTCTCGGCATGATAAATATTAAAATCATCGTAGTAATTATCGTCATAAAAAATATCTTGATTTTCTAGATAATCATCGTTAAATCTACCCTTGTAGTTATCCAATTTTGAAATAGCACTCAAAAAACTTTCCCGATTTTCGGAACCGGTGATTTTTGTAAATAGTATGGCATCAAAATCTTTATCCAAAAGACTTTGCTCTACGGCATCAAGTTCCTTTTCGGATTTTTTGGAGTTGGTAAAAGAAACATCAAAGACATCCAAGCTCTGCATGGCCTCAACATTTCTTTTGGTAAATTCCTTTTGTAATTTGGCCTCAAAACTTTCTCTTGCATTTTGGTTTTGGGTCATACCTACAATAAGTACTTTCTGAGCATCGAACAGAACAATATCCGGATTTTTCCAATTTTCCACCAAACTAGCAGAGGAACAACCAAGACATAGTAGCAACAATAATGGGGCTATTTTTTTCATGTTTATTTACAACTTTTAAAGGATAGTTAGAGGTTGTTTTTTAAAGGTGTTAAGCGTAAAGTAATCTATTTAAAACCGACTAAGATTATGTCCTCGTTCACTTTTTGTAATCGGGTAAATGTAACAGGTTTAAATTATGTAAACTATGATAAAAGTCAGTTAAATTGAGGTGTTATTTAAGTAATTTTATGAATCGAAATTAAAAAAGATGAAAAGCAGTTTCAAAAATATAATAGATTCGGACACTCCGGTATTAGTAGATTTTTTTGCTGATTGGTGCGGCCCTTGTAAAATGTTGGCGCCAATTTTAAAACAGGTCAAGGATGAGCTGGGAGAAGATGTTAAGATAGTAAAGATTGATGTAGATAAGAACCAACCGCTAGCAGGCACATATAATGTTCGTGGTGTACCCACAATGATTTTGTTTAAAAACGGAAAGCAAGTATGGAGGCAATCAGGTGTTTTGCAAAAAAATGACATTGTACAAATTGTAAAGTCGAATTCTTAATGCGATTTAATTTTATCTAATTCAACCAAAAATGAAAAAGTACTCCATTTTTCTATTGATCATTATTTTCTTTACAGGTTGTAAAGAAACGAAGAAGGTTAAAATTGAATCTGCGCAAAAAATTGAAGAAACGCAGAGTGCTAAAACTCAAGAACCGCATCCAGGGAAGGTAATTATGGAGCGGGAATGTTACCTATGTCATGATCCAAAAGCAAAAGTGGCGGATAGATTTGCACCTCCCATGGAAGCAATTAAAAGATATTATATAGATTCTACCGTTTCTCAACAGGAATTTACGGAAGCTCTGATTAAGTGGATAAATGATCCCGAGACAGAAACCAAGATACCTGCCGCACACAAAGAGTTTGGGCCTATGCCATATTTGCCCAATCGTGAGGATGCTTTGACGCAGGTAGCAGATTACATTTACAATAATGAATTAGAACGACCTGAAGGATTTGATGAACATTTTAAATCTTCGCACAAGGCAGGAGCAGATTTAGAGGATTGTAATTGTTATGAAAACCCAGGACCGGAAAAAGTGTATGGATCCATAGGCATGGCCTATGCAAAAGAAGCTAAAAAAGCACTAGGTCAAAGCCTTACAAAAGCTATTCAGGAAAAAGGAACTGTCGGGGCCATTGGGTTTTGTAATCTTAAGGCTATGCAAATTACGGATAGCGTTTCATTGATGAAAAATGCTGCTATTAATAGAGTTTCGGACAAACTAAGAAATCCTAAAAATAAAGCTACTCCAAAGGAATTGGAATATATAAACTGGTTTAAAGAAGTTTTGGCATCTGGTGATGAAATTTCGCCTGTTGTTGAGACAGAAGATGGAGAGGTGTCTTTTTATTACCCAATTGTAACCAATACACTTTGTTTACAATGTCATGGAACACCTAATACGCAAGTAATGCCAGAGACTATGACAGCATTGAACAAATTGTATCCTAATGATATGGCATTTGGCTATGATGTAAATCAAGTAAGAGGCATGTGGAGTATAGAGTTTTATACGGACAAATAACAATATCTATTTAGCTAAATAATACCTGAGTTGAATTGGGGAATCGATAAAGGTTTTTAGCAAGTATTAATTAGATGGTTGGAAAAAGGGTGTTGCATGGCAATGCCCTTTTTTATTTGTTTTAAATTCTTCTAGGACGATTTAATCTTACTTTTTGAGATTATTAAAAAAGTAGGATACCTTTGTTGAAATAGATTTCTCAATATCAATAAAACGCAAAGTATGACAGTCCATAATCTTGGTGAACACAATTCGCTCATGAACAAGTTTATTTCAGAAATAAGGGATGTGGACTTGCAAAAGGATACTATGCGTTTTAGACGGAATATTGAACGTATAGGGGAGATACTCAGCTATGAAATGAGTAAATCCTTGCACTTTAATAAAAGTAATGTTACCACCCCATTGGGCGCGAAAGAAATGCAATTGCCCACAGACCAATTGGTTCTATGCTCTATTTTACGCGCGGGATTACCATTACACCAAGGAATGTTGAATTACTTTGATGGGGCTGAGAACGCTTTTATATCGGCATATAGATACCATGAAGGAGACCAAGATGAGTTTGAGGTAATCGTGAACTATTTTGCGGCACCTTCTTTAGAAGGTAAAGTATTGGTACTTGCCGATCCAATGTTGGCAACGGGTAGAACCTTGGAAAATGTGCTAAAAGCACTTAAAAATCATGGTACACCGGCACAGATACATATTGTTTCGGTTATTGGTGCAAAAGAAGGGGTAGACCATGTGCAAAAGGTGTTCCCTGAAAACACCCAATTGTGGATTTCGGCTATAGACCCGGAATTGAATGCACGTGGTTATATTATTCCTGGAATAGGTGATGCGGGCGACTTGGCCTATGGGGCTAAGCTTTAGGGCTGCCATAACCCGTAAGAATACATCTAAGTTCCAATTTTTAAACTCCTAATGGTTTGCATTACGGTCATATGCTTCATTTACTGTAGTAGGTATTGGCGCTTTTGTTTGTTTGCGCCATCTGTTTAATTGTTCGTATAGTTCTTTGGTCTTAGCGGGGTTTTGTTTTGCCAGATTATTTTTTTCACCAATATCCGTGTTTAAGTTGTAGAGCTCAAGTGCACCGTCCTCAAAATATTCATGCAGTTTCCATTCCCCAGAAATAATTACAGAACCTGGTCGTGTTCTAAAAAGAGGGTCTCTGCCTTGATCATTTAGTTGGTTATATTTTTGAAGATAGATGGGGAAATGAAAATAGAGATTTCGTGCAACCGGCTGTTCTCCGTATAAGATAGGTTCAAGGTTTATACCATCAAGTAAATTGGCCTTCTCTTTAGGATTTGTAATATGTTGTAGTGTAGGGTAGAAATCTAAATTGCTCACCGTTGCGGTTGATGTGGAATTTGGCCTAATTTTTCCGGGCCACTTTATAACCAAAGGAACGCGAATACCACCTTCGTAATAAGAGCCTTTACCTGCGCGTAATGGGTTTTGTTCTGAAATAGACCGTATCCCACCATTATCCGAGGTGAAAATGACTAGCGTATTTTCTTCCAGCCCATTTTGCTCTAGGGTATTTAGAAGTCTGCCCACATTTTGGTCCATAGCATAGACCATTGCCGCGTAATCGGGTCTATTTTGCCCGTTTTGCCCTTTTTTCGATTTAAATTTAGCGACTAGGTCCTCTTTCCCCATAATGGGGGTGTGAACGGTATAGTAAGGCATGTATATGAAAAATGTGGTGTCTTTATTTTTGTTGATATAATGTATGGCCTCGTCCGTTAATCTATCGGTAAGGTATTCTCCTTTTTTGCCGTTCGTAATATGGTCTATTTTATAAGGAGAAAAGTATCCGCCATTGCCTGGATGACCTTTTTCACTTCCACCTATGTTATAATCAATCCCTTGCTTGTTAGGGTCTTTTCCAATATGCCATTTGCCAAAACTAGCGGTGGTATAGCCTGCAGATTTAAGCATTTGGGGTAGGGTGAAAATAGTATCGTTTAGATGAGCCGTATTTTTAATTGGAATCAGTTTTCTTGTTTTTATATCACCACGATCAGATGGACTTACGGTATAAACACCATGTCTAGGTGTGTTTAGACCTGAAATGAGACATGCCCTACTTGGAGCACAATTGGCCGCGCCTGCATAAGCATTATAAAAAACCATACCTTCTTTCGCAAATGCATCTAAATTTGGGGTTTCGTAATATTCACTTCCCATAAAGCCAAGGTCCTTATAACCAAGGTCATCTATATTAATCAGAACAATATTGGGTTTTTTAAGATCTTGGGGTTTTGTTTTGGCCGGTTTACATTGCAGTATGGCCAAGGGTAGAAGTGATATGAACAAAATTTTTATAGTACGGCTAATCATCTTTCCTTTTCTGGTTAAGTGTATGGTGTTGTATGCTATCTTACACATCTTGTTGTATTAAATCTTAGCCGTAAATATACATCTCATCTACAGGGGCAAGGGGTGCAATAGTCCAAGAAAGGTATACAATTGTGCAGTTTTTAATAAAAGTTAAGTGTTTATTATTTGTCTCCTTAAATAATCAAACCGGAGTGTCCAAGCAAATATCGCCTGAAATCCAAATTTTGGGAAATAGTAAAGTGCTTTACTTTGAAGGCTATATAGAGGTGCCTGCAGACGGAGTTTATACTTTTTACCTAAGTGCCAATGCCGGCGGAGTGCTACGTATTCACGAATCTACCGTTATTGATGCGGATTATGGGTACACAAGAAACTCCAAAATGAGCGGGCAATACAGGCTAAAAGCCGGATTGCATCCCATTTCATTGTATTACAGAAGCGGTAAAAAGGGAAAGCCACAATTTAATCTTGAATGGAACGGTCCAACATTTGCCAAAGAAGCAATTCCAGAGTCGGTTTTGTTTCATTAAAATGAGCTTAAGATGGTGCTCACCCTTGGGTTTCCTGAAAATTAGACTTTTGCTTTCTAAAGAAAGGATCCAAAATTTTTATCAAGTATACGATACCTATAAGTGCTAAAACGCTACCGGCTGCATAACGGCCTTGTGCATAATAGTATATGGCTCCGGCCACGCCAAAAATGGTGTGAAAAATGTCTATGTAGATACTACCGCGTATAAGTTTTTCCATACGACTAGATTTAGGGTGGTTAAGTAATTAAGATGTTGTATACACTACTGTATGCTAGTAGTTTAGGGCGCTGTTCCTTTAAATTTAGCACATATCTTTCACATATAAAAACAAAATAACTTTTTTAATGATAGGGGTATGGTAACGAAGATTTTAAGTTTTGTTTTTTACGATATCCTCAAGGATTTCGGCGATTCTATTTTTGATGAATTTTCTCCCTATTCCTATGATTAGGACCATAAGAAGAAAACTTGCTGGTATTAGTTTAAAACTAAATTCATTTTGAGGGAAAAACAGGAATATTAAAAGAATGGTAAGGCTAACACCCGCAGCAAAGAAAATTAAATATTCCAGACTGCTAGTGCCCTTTATTTCTATTTTTTGGTTGGGTAGCTCCAAAAGTTCAATACGCCCTTTTCTAAAGATGTTCATGCCGGCAAATTCATCAGCGCCGGAATTTGTGGTAAAATGCACAGGAGAACTAAAGTCAATACCATTATCACTAACCTTGGTCCCGAAATTGCGGTTATGGAGCACATGCTGGGCATACGACCGTAATTGGTCAGAATCAATTTGAAAGCTATTTGTGATAGCTATCCTTTGTTGTAGAGAAAGTTCTAAACCAAAAATAGTCTGCATTGGTCTCTTGTTTATAGAACGGCGTGGTATGGATTCTCACACTTTCTACCCCTCTTTATTTCACTCATATAGTTCTGCTTAAAAGTGTGGTATTTCTTACAGAGAAGCAAAGAACGATTAACGGAAAGCATGCATTTTCATGTTTAAAATTGACTTGCTTGTTTATAGTGGATTTTAGGTGAAAATGGAATTGCTAGTTTAGGATTATTTTAAAAAAGCTTGGGTCATTGGTGGTTTCAAATTCGGCTTTGTCAATACGGACTTCCCTATAGGTAGTGCTAGAACAGCAGTCACCACTTTTCCGTTCTGCATCAACATACAGTTCAAATATAGGTTGGGTCGCAATTTGTATGGAATACGTAACTGTTTCGGTTTTCCAGCCTACTGTGTTAATTTTCAAGATATTATAGTCGTCTTCATCAATAAAAGAAAATGCAACGGAGCTCTGGTCTTCCAAATCCATGACCTTAATATCATCAGAGTTATAGGTGCCATTGGTAAATACATTCTCTCCGGAGGTTTTATCCTCCAGTTCAAACTGAAAAGGCGTTGGAGGGGTAAAGCAGCTAACATTTTCGCAATCATCCTTGCAGGATGCGTAGAACGTTACCCATAATAAGCAAACTATTTTAGCGCCGAGTTTTATTTTTGTCATTGGGTATAGATGTCGCTTTTTTACGCTAATCTATTAAAGTTGATTTATTCATGAAAAACTTTGATCAGACCACGAATACGTTTAGTGTCTAAAAATGCTTTAGGCGGCAATAATGCTAATTTTTTTCTGTTTTAATTATCTCTTTTGTAGTTGAGCTGAATTAAATGTTTTTGAGGACTAAGATGTTATTGTTTTTTATAAAAGCTAATTACATACCCTTAAAGATATCTATATTTAGCCATCGTTAACAATGAAATCTTTTAAACTGGAACCTGAAATTCAATGTTTTTGTTTAGATATTTAAGCCCCTAAACGGTATGATCAAGAGCTATAAATATTTGATGTATTTTTTTATGATATTGGCCATCCTTATCGCGTGCAATAAGGAGGTTAATCTTGTAACTGAAGTAGAATTCGATTTATTAGGTGATAATACCGAGGAAGGATATGTTAATGAGTCTTTTGCAACGGTTTTAACGGTATTTCCAGAGGAAATTTTAGAGGATATTACCTATACTTTTAAGTATACAGTAGAGGTAGGGGAAGGCATTTTAGAGGATGATAATGGGGAGCCTTTAGTTCCAGGAGAAATATATCCTTTTGATGGGCTGTCCCGTAACCTAAACTATATAAGTTCTGAAGCCGGAGAGCACAAAGTCCTCATACAAGCAGAAGATTCGTATGGTTTTACGGAGAAACTTGAGTTGACCTATACTCTTAGAAATGTTCCTGCAACATGGACAGCCACTGCTGCCGATACGGAACTTCTTGTGGGCGCTGCTACAACTATTACGGTAACCCTTGGCGATGAAGGGAGTGGTTTTACCTCATACGAACGTAACTATAATATTACTGTTGGATCGGGTGAATGGACTGAACAAGATGGTACGGAACTGGAAACGGACACCTACGTTCAAATCGTTCCGGGCACTTATCAATATAATTTTGTGGCAAAGGAATTAGGTAGGGTAACACTTTCTTTTGACCTCCAGGACGGTAACGGACAAGTATTAACCACAGATGTAATCCTTGAAGTGGTGGAGGAACTCTCATCGGACGAGAATGAGATTCTTGCGTTCTCTCTTCCTGAACAAATTGGCACGGCCATAATCGACTCAGAGAACCTTACCATAGCTGTAACGGTCCCAGAGGGAAGTGAACGTAATATTGCACCAACGATATTAACGGTGTCTGATGATGCCACAGTTTCACCAGGAGCTGATGTCCAACAAGATTTTGTAAACGATGTTGTATATACTGTCACGGCAGCGAATGGAAATGAAAAAGAGTGGACGGTAACGGTAACGGAGCAAGCCATCGCTTTTGAAATAACTTCGTTTACTATTGATGGGGTAGAAGGCGTTATAGCGGATACGGATATTAGCGTAGAATTGCCTTCGGGTACGGATGTTACCGCATTGATTCCAACTATAGAGTTTACTGGTGAATCCGTGAGCCCTATGTCGGGAGAGGAACAAGATTTTAGTTCTTCCATTACGTATACAGTTACCGAGGGTAGTATGACTAAAGCGTATACGGTTACGGTAACCACTGTCGCTAACGAACCACCTACGGCTAATGATTTTACGGTTAATGTTATTACGAATTCTATTAACAATAATATCGACATAGACCCACATATCGCTGACCCAGAAAACGACAATCTTACCGTAGCTATAGGTAGTGGTCCTTCCAATGGCAGTGCAACCATTTCGGGAACGATCATCAGCTATACCCCGAACAACGGATTTTCCGGTAACGACGTTATCACGTATACGGTCAATGACGGCAACAACCCTGCGGTGAGTGCAACCCTAACGGTACAGGTAAGTGCAGTAGCAAACCAACCACCAACTGCCAATGACTTTACGGCCACCGTAGCCGGTAATTCCAGCAATAATGCCATTGATGTGTCCGGAGAAATCAACGATCCTGAAAACGATAATCTTACTGTGGGTATAGCTAGCGGTCCTTCCAATGGAAATGCGACCGTTTCGGGTACAATAATCAGTTATACCCCGAACAACGGATTTTCCGGTAACGACATTATCACGTATACGGTCAATGACGGCAACAACCCTACGGTGAGCGCAACGCTAACGGTACAGGTTAGTGCAATAGCAAACCAACCGCCAACTGCCAATGACTTTACGGCCACCGTAGCCGGTAATTCCAGCAATAATGCCATTGATGTGTCCGGAGAGATCAACGATCCTGAAAACGATAATCTTACCGTGGCTATAGGTAGTGGTCCTTCCAATGGCAGTGCAACTGTTTCGGGAACTATTATCAGCTATACCCCGAACAACGGATTTTCCGGTAACGACGTTATCACGTATACGGTCAATGACGGCAACAATCCTACGGTGAGCGCAACGCTAACGGTACAGGTTAGTGCAGTGGCAAACCAACCGCCAACTGCCAATGACTTTACGGCCACCGTAGCCGGTAATTCCAGCAATAATGCCATTGATGTGTCCGGAGAGATCAACGATCCTGAAAACGATAATCTTACCGTGGCTATAGGTGGCGGCCCGTTTAATGGCAGTGCGACCATCTCTGGAACGATTATCAGCTATACCCCGAACAATGGATTTTCCGGTAACGACATTATCACGTATACGGTCAATGACGGAAACAACCCTACGGTGAGTGCAACCCTAACGGTACAGGTTAGTGCAGTGGCAAACCAACCGCCAACTGCCAATGACTTTACGTTCACGGTAGATGGTAATACCAGCAATAATGCCATTGATGTGTCCGGAGAAATTAACGATCCTGAAAACGATAATCTTACCGTGGCTATAGGTGGCGGCCCGTTTAATGGCAGTGCGACCATCTCGGGAACGATCATCACTTATACCCCGAACAACGGATTTTCCGGTAACGATGCTATCACCTACACGGTCAATGACGGAAACAACCCTACGGTGAGTGCAACCCTAACGGTACAGGTTAGTGCAGTGGCAAACCAACCGCCAACTGCCAATGACTTTACGGCCACCGTAGCAGGTAACTCCAGTAACAATGACATTGATGTGTCCGGAGAGATCAACGATCCTGAAAATGATAATCTTGCCGTGGGTATAGGAAGTGGTCCTTCCAATGGTAATGCGACCATTTCAGGCACAATCATCAGCTATACCCCGAACAATGGATTTTCCGGTGACGACGTTATCACCTACACGGTCAATGACGGCAACAGCCCTGTAGTAAGCGCAACGTTAACGATTACCGTATTAAATATAGCTCCAAATGCTGTAGCTTCAGGACCTAGTAGCGCTGCGCCTAATTCCTTGGTTTCATTTGCGGGAGATGGTTCTTCAGACGCTAATCCTGACACGTTAACCTATTTATGGAATTTTGGTGACGGCAACTTTTCAAATGAAATGAATCCAACCCATACCTATACAAGTACAGGGGATTATGATGTAGAACTAACGGTTAACGATGGTAAGGGGGGAAGTGATTCAATGACGATTAGCATATCAATTGAAACTCCAATTACTTTTAATCGAACAACAGGTGTTTATACTGCTCCTGCCGGATCAAATGTTACAATTGAAATTGTTACTACCAACGCTACAGGTAAGGGAGATGCAACTTTAGAGGTGCGTACAGCACTCGGCGGAACTCTTCTATTATCGTTGATTAATACGTGGAATACCACACCAGGTAACCCGCAAAGTGATATAAATTCAGGAAATTTTGTTATGCCGAGTAGTGGGGAGGTTTATTTGAGTGGGAGTCATACAAATAGAATACCACCAGAAGGTATAAATGTTACAGGAATAACTATTTCCAATAGTCTAGGAGGGTCAATTGGAGAATATATGGATGATAATTACCCTATCCCACAATAATAGTACTATGTAATAAAGGACATTAACGTGATAATATTATCAGCAGGAGGATTCCCCTCCATTAAATGATTATGGGCTACCTTTGCACCAATACCTAAAGCAATTAAAAAAGATAGTACTAATCCCAATGTAGCCCATCCATAGTTTGCAATTAAAATAAAGAGAATAAGCCTTCTCCTGTAGCAAATAAAGGTAAATATATGACGGCTAGAATTGTCATTAGGCCAATGGGAAAACCTAATGTACATGGGGTTAGAATGCTCTAGACAATTGATTTGTTTAAATGTGTTTCTTGTTAATTATAGGATTACATTAACTCTTTAACCGATAATATAATTTTGTTCCAAAAGTAAATTCAACTCCAATTTTACTTCCTTCGTTTCTGAAATACGGAGAAAAATGTTCTTCATTGATTGTGCCTTGCCTTAGGTCCACAAAATTATCGTACGTATTTATGCGGTAGCGTATACCCACTCCCGTGTATATATTAAGACCTATGCTGCGACTTAAATTTATGAACATCCCAAATTTAGGAACTAGTCCCATTTTTATTCGGTTATAATCTGCTTTGTTAAACCTTCGGTAGTTGTTTTGTTCGTCAAAAAAAGATTGCGTAGTGAATTCTTCGGTATGGTCAATGTAAAAGGCCTCTAACGCAAAATACTTTAGCGTTTTTCTATTGGGGTTTATGATATAGTAGAATTCTGGGCGTATTTTCCATAAGATATATTTTTCGCCGGTATTTATTAAAGAAACGTTTTTGTTTCCATAGCCCACATCAATTCCAATTTTTGATTTTTCGGTCAGATTTTTTAGATACCCTAGACGCCATCTAGGCGTATAGTTGCCTTTAAAATGAATAAAAAAGGGAGAAATAAGGTCCGTTGTTAGGTAACTTTCGTTTAAAGGCTCCCTATCCTTTTCGCTCTGGGCAAGCAGGACAGAAGGTAAGACTACAAATAGAACAAAAAAGTGCTTAATAGAGAAATGCTAATTTCAGGTCTAGCCCGTACTATAGATTTGATTATAAATATTGTGTTAAAAATCTAGGTAAGGCTGTAAGGGTATGTAAGGAATATGTTATGAATTGTAGGGTAAAAGAAAATACTCTACTTCTTTTGAGCGGAGGAGTTTAGTAAACCGAACAATATTTTAATATTCTGTTTTCAGTTTCTATTATCAGCCACATTTCATGCGCTTGGCCTTAACAAGCTCCAACTTCCTTTCTTTTCTATTTTTTACTCTCTATAGGTTAACCTTTTATTTTTTGTGCCATAAATAGGTATAAAATCTAAAGAAATAAAAATTATGAAAACTATTCTGAGAGTTTTAGCAGGTGGCTTAATGGTGTTGACCCTAACATTGGCATCTTGTTCAAAAGATGGTTCGGATGGAGATATTGGGCCCATGGGGCCTGCCGGAGAACAGGGCGTACAAGGTGAGCAAGGGCCAAAAGGAGATACAGGTGAACAGGGAGAAACAGGAACCGCAAACGTTATGTATAGCGATTGGCTAGACCAAGATTTTAGTTATTTGGATGGAGCACGGTCAAAAAGTATGAAAGTAGATGAGGTTAGGCTTACCCAAGAGTTTTTAGACAATGGTGGGTTTGTATTGTGCTTTTATAGAAGTAGTTCTAATGCTGTATACCAATTACCTTTAGTTTTTGATCACTCCGGTTTTGCCATACGACGGTATTTTGTCGCTATTCATTTTGATGATAGGGGAGAAATAAGATTTCAAGTGACCTCTACGGACGATACAGACCTTAGCGACCACGAATTAACCGGTTCCTCTATAGCCAAACCACAATACAAGTACGTTATGATTCCCGGGGGCGTATCTCTTGCTGGGCGTTCTGAGCGGTCCAACTTTAAGAAAATGAGCTATGAGGAGCTTATGGACTATTTTGGATTGGCGTATTAGGTTTTAGAGGTGTAATTCTGCCTGGTTTGGTTGGTCTTTTTTCTGTTAGTTAAAGTTAGGTGCGCAATTTAAGTTTCTATTTTAAGGTTGAATGTTCTTGTGAAAAGCTTTACCTGCACTGGTCATGAACCTGTTCTTAACCATCAAAAGGCCTTATGGTTACTTGTAAAAAACGGTGTAGAGCACTCGTTGCAAACGAACGCTAGCGGGGGGCTTAGGCACTAGCATGATGCCTGTGCCATCTGGGGTATTGATTAATTTATTTTTTTATATCCAAAGCTAACCCCGTTTTGGTCTTCTATGCGCATTTTAGTAAACAGAAATCAGTATATTAGTCAATTCCAACCGTTATATGGGCTATGGTTCGCTACTGCAAGCAAGCTGATAATTCGTAGACTTTTTAAACTATTTAAGCATGAGACCCGTTACCATTCGTATTACAAATCTAACATTAGGGAATGCACACATAACGAGTTATCCTTATAGACCAAACAGACCTTCTACTTTATATAGAGTCCCTTTATACCGTGTTAGCATTGAGGGTAAAACTTCCGGAAATAATTCGGTGATCGAAGATTTTGAGGCTATACGTTTTGGAGTACATAGAACAACTACGGAAGGACCTAGAGTTGTGGGATTAGCCGATGCTCAAACACATACGCTAACATGGGATTATATAAGTACAATGGACGATGATGCATGGAGAGTATATGATGGGTTTTTTATTCACCAAGGTCCTAGTAACCCTATTTCTGGTGGTTATGGTTCAATTGGGTGCATAGAAATTTGTGGTGGTGGTGAATGGGACAGATTTAATGATACAATTAGGAATCTGACAGGAGAGAATAGCTTAACTCAGATAAGCAATAGTCAATTATTGACTGCTGAGTATGAAAGTGCCACACGTCCTTCATTAATAACAGTGTAAAAATGAAACAGGTACTAATTACTTTATTTAGTGTTCTCTCGTTTTGTAGTTGTAAAAGCGCTAACAACCAAAGCAAATTGATTCCTGAGCAATCAACTGTACAAAATGATAGTGTTACGGAGACTCCCATTAAGGTGTTCACTGTTCTATTTGATAGTGTTCAGACAGACGCTGTAGAACAATTAACACAGCTTAATGAACGCTTAAACAGAGGGTATAAAGATGCTGGCGATATAAAGGGAGAAGAATATATAGAGCGAAGATTAAACAATTACAAAGCCAAAAGATTTGCGGGAACCTTAGCCCAAGATTTTGATAATAGTGATTTTACAAAGGCAACCCGATTAAACGTTTCTTTTTTAACTAAAAACGAAGAAAACCCTAACGGAAATATCAAGGTAGAAGAATGGTTTTTTAAAGATGAGGACACCGCTAATTCTTGTTTTCAGAGTTTACAAAATTATAGGGAACGAGAAATACATTTTAAATTCATTAGTTGGATATGGGTACAGCAAAACAACAAATTATTCCTCATATTTTCCACAGACTTTGTGGTGGATTCTAAACCTATGCAAACCATAAAGCAAAATTTAATAGATTTGGTAAAGGAGCGGGGAAAATATAATCTTATCGAAATGGATTGAATTCTTAATAGGGTTCAATGTCCATTAGTATTTCTTTAATTGAATGTATGCCTAATTTGTATTACGGGTTGGTTAAGAAACGTTATTTTCTTACTTATTAGGAACATCACAGTTTTCCTCAAGCTCTAATTTAAGATCATTTTCAAATCGGCTGAAATCTAAACTATCACTAAGATTATATTGCCCATAAATACTGACTAAATATTTTTCGATACTTTTTTTTCTAATTCTGTCAACGACTTGCCCTGATAATTCAGGTTCATTTCTTGCCAGGGTACAAATGTCATCAGCCACGGTTGTGATAATATTTTCGGAATTGTTTCGCAGTGTTCTAAACAAGGAGTCAATTCTAACAAATTCGGGACAATGGGTTTTTAGTCCTTCGGATAATATGTCAGAAGCATTATTTTCCACGAATTCAGTACTTTTTTTAGGATTGTCGTTCGCGAAATTTTCTAAAATTTTTTTGACTTTTTCGGGATGATTGGTAGTCGATTCCTTTAAACAATCTTTGGTTCTATAGGCTAATTCACTTTCATTGGATTTATCCTTGATTTGATTGACACAATCACAGGTAGATTCGTAAAAGTTATTTTGGGCATATGTTGAATGAACCGTGAAAAGTAATACTAGAATTAAAATAATTTTCATTCTTAGATTTATTGTGTCCAGAAGCATGTTATTCCTTAATAAATAGGGGAGTAAAGGAATTGTATTATCCGTTCATCCCAAAATTTTTCTTGAACCCTTCCGCAGATTTAATTAAGTATATGCTATAGATTAGACTTCCCAGTATAAACAGCTTCATTATTACACCCCTTAAAACTGAATTCGGGTCGACAATGAAGTTGATGGAGTAAACACCGATTAATAATGCTAAAGGAATAATGGTTAGCATAAGCGGACTTTTTTTTATAAAATAAGCACAGAATAAAAATACAACGATTAGTACAGCATTGAGTAAAATATGTATTAATTGATATGTACCATTGAAGAAACCTATAGCAAGAAATACTAAGTTGATAACGGTAACCCCATAAAGTATTTTCTGACTTTTTTCTATTGAAGCTTCAGAATCAACTAAAACGCCTTTTTGGTTGATAAACTTTCCAATATGAATGGCTTTTTCTTTTTCAGTTCCGCTAAAGGGATATCTACAATTACTGCAAATATCTACTGATTCTAGATATTCTTTTTTACATGAAGGGCAATTCATATTTTCCATTATGAGGGGTTATAAAAATAGAGGTTCACACTTTAACTACTTCAGTAATCGTTAAAGGTCGCTCCAAAAATTTCACTAAATATCGCAAAATTATCATTATATGTTTACTTATTTTGATGATATTTCTTACTAATTATTGTGTGTAGGAGATTCTAGGAATGTTGGTTCACCGTTCAGCATGGATGGAGGTAGACTTGGTTATAGCTTTTATGGCAGGTGTGTAACTGTTACCTTTTTATAAGTAATCTATCATTTTCCAAGTATTCAAAGCCCATTCCAAATCACTTTCGTTGTCAAAATAAAAAAAGGCATTCAATACTTCATTATCAACAATGCAAAAGCCACAGATTAAGTTATATTCTATATCTTTTTGTTGGCTATATTCTTTAATGTGATAACCTATTTTAATTCGGTTTCCTTGGTCAAGTTGATACTTCTTTAGTACCTTGTTCTCAGCATTTCTTTTGCTGATTTCTTCTTTTTTTTCTTTAAGAATTTCTTCTTTGAATTTACCATCGTAGCTCCAAATATCTAAACGTAGTGTTTTGTCATTAGTGGTAAACATGATGCCATCTTCATCTTTATTTTTAATAAAGAGGTTATTAATTGAAAGTTTCCAATTTTCGGTTAATTGATTTTCAATCATAAAATCATCTTCTAACGGATAGTCAAAGACTTCATACCAATCTTTATTAGGTTCTCTTTCCCATACTGTTCCAACTCCTTTGTATAATAGTAGTTCTGAAATTGAATTGTCAATTTTTAAAATGGTTTTCGGGTCATAAATACCGAAGTTATTAGCATTTTCGGAGTATTGGTCACTTTCAAATCCTGAAAATAAACGCCAGCCGCTATCGTTTTCATTAGTTGGTTTTTCTCTGAAAATGAACAAAGGTTTGTAACTCTCTTCAACTATCATTTTGGAACACATAACACCGCCTATACTAGGGAAGTTATCAATGCTGAACTCTCTCATTTCGGTTTTTTTAATGGGTATAAAGTATAGTTACGAGCAGAATCCGCAACTACGTCTTTATGTAACGTGTATTGGGAAACGTTATTTCCTTTCCTCTTTGGCTCTCTTCATTGCCATTCTATCATAACTCTTAAAATAAAGGTTGTTCGCATCTGGAAAGTACTTAGATATTGTCAGATCAATCTCTCCTTGTTCACAATTAGCTACTGTTCCGCATGGTAAACTGTCTTTATGAATTCTAGTTCTGAATTTAAATCTACCTTGTTGGTAAACGTAACTAATGTACAAATCCATATAAGAATCAGAAATGCTATTTATTTGGTCTATACTAGCTTTTATAGGAATACTATCTTTAAATAAGGTGTTTGTTCCTATTGATTTACGTTGTATTCGTATTTTAGAATTGTATGGGTTGGTAGAGTCATATTCAACAAAATAAAAGTGTTGTTTCTGAGCTTTTGCGTTTCTAATATAGTTTGGCCAGCCTGCGTCGTCAGGGTCACTTGTATCAAAAAGCTCTCCATTCACGTAAAATTGGTAATCTATATACCCATTTTTGCGATATTTAAAATCGGTTACTTTTCCAATAGTCATTTTTCTATGTTTACTTAAAGAGGTTTCTTTTTGCCACGTATGATAAGAACCAATTAGTATAACTCCAAAAATGAGCGAAAAAACGATTAGGTCTTTTTTATCTTTTAGTTTCTGCAAGAGTTAATTTTAGATACAATAACGGTTTAGGCAAAAGTGTATTGCCGTGTTCTCTATGCTTTCCTGCACAGTGATTGTTTTGGGTTGAACCTGATTTTTTCACCTGTCTATACGCAAAAATCATTTTCTGCTCAGCTTCAATCTCCCTTTTTGATTTGTGTTGCTAGTTTACTCGCAGGTTCACAAGCGTGCCGCTTGCTCCAGCAGGGGAGTTTACAGCAGCCTAAATTTCATTTGGTTCATTATTCTCCAATTTCCGCGGATATTGATGGACTTTTTTATAATCAAAAGAAATTCTATAGCTCCACTAGTACATTCTAGCGTAATATCTCCTCGCTCAACAAGTACGTTCCGGTAGGGATTAACATTATAACGGACTCCCGTTAAAACTATATTTTCCCATTCCACACCAAAAGAGTTTCCTTTTTTAATCAACTGTCTAAAATTTTTAATTAGCTCCACTTTAAAATTAGCTAATACCGAATCTGTTGCAGGAATGGTTTCTTGCGGTCGTGCTTCTTTAATTAGCGGAACAAGGTGTTCAATATCTTTTTTGGTAGGTAAGCACTTTAAAATTTTCTTTTCGTTGTTCTTTTTAAAGGCTTTGAATACAGTAGTTACCATCTTGTTGTTTTCTAAATTCTCTTGTGCAAAAACAGGATTGTAGGCTATTAGAAAAACTATCAAGAATACATTGTAGAAGTGGTTAGGTAGTAGTTGCGTTTTCAATTGGGGACAGATTAGTTATGAAAAGCAAAGATAGCGTAAATGAAGTATTCATTGTGCTCATGTAACTGGGTGTTTTTGGGTTGAGCTACTAGTCTAACACAGATTAGGTTGTATTGGTATACTCATGTGGAACACGCGTTACAAACGAGTGCTAGCGGGGGCCTCGATTCTGACCCGCCATAAAAAAAGCCCCGTAAAGAGGCTTATATGAATCCGGTCCGTGGAGAATCAACGGCTTGTGCAACGGTTACTATTGTTGGCAATAGTTATTTTTTCTCCGTCAGTTCAATGGCTTTTTCCAAGAATTCATCCTTCCCCGCTTTTAATCCTTCAATTGTGGGTTTTACATAAACGTCAGGTAGAAAACCGATTCCGTGTAATTGCGAGCCATCATGTTTAAGAACTTTCATTCCAGTCCATCTTATGCTAAACCCTTCCGATAATTTAAATCGATTAATATTACCGTTTGTACCTGCAGTTGGTTGCCCGATTATTGTAGCTAATTTATAACCTCTAATAAAACCCATATAACTTTCGGCATAGCTAATAGCTGTACCTTTGGTTATAAATATAATTTGTTTGTCACCTAAGTATGGTTTTTTACTGGGTAGCAACCAATTCGAATTTTGATAGGTTAATTTTTCTCTGTCAGGGTATATGTGTTGAGGAATTTGCATCCATGATTTTGTTGTGTCCTTTTCTTTTAATAAATAAGAAATAAAACCGTGGTTACCTCTTGGATAAAATCTTAAATCACAAATAATAGACTTCGATTTCTCCAGCTCTGGAATGAGTTTTTCAATCTCCTCCATTGGAATGCTGTTTAGATTTAGATAGAAAACGCTATCATTGATTTTTTCATAATCAGATTGTCTACCACGAGAAGAGCCATATGGATAATTATTTCTTAAAAGTTTTATGTTTTTGTTATTGACTTTAATATTTAATTTCGAGTCATGTTCACCTCTTAGGCTTAGTGCTTCGGCTTGTGAATTTAGTAAACCTTTTGTTCCAGCAGAAATTCTCGATTTTACTTCTTCAAAATAGTGCATAGCATTTTCACCATTAATTTCTGTGACAATATCGCCGACGTTTAGAGGGATTGTATCATTTAAAACATTTGTTATTACAAGTTTATCATCTATCCATTCCCAAGTAATTGGAGGTGTAGCCCATTCTGAATTTCTATTGTACGAAACTACTATATGACCGTCATTTAATGGAGAAGTAAATTTTTGTAACGTTATCAAATGGTCTTTGGGGATGGAGTCTTTAAAACTTCTTTCCAATGCTTTTTCAAGTTCATTGTTCCAGTTAACATCAACAACATCAAAGTATGGGTAAAAATGTTGAAATACGTTGTACGTATTAATAACATTACCTAGTCTAACGGACAAATCAGAAGTTTCTTGAGGTACTTCTTTTAAGTTGTCTTTTAATTTTTTCAAGCTAAGGGAATCGGATTTTGGATAAGTGCCTTTATCGTTGGAATATAGCACTAATGGTATTTGAAGATATATTCCTGCACCAACTTCTTTTTCAATGATATGACCAAAAGAAGGTTGATTATCGAAAAGTTTTTCACCTTTTTCTTCTTCTATAATTCCGGAATATTCCAAAACTGCAGATTTATTTCCTTTGTAAGAATCCGTATTTGTCAGTAAACACGAATAACCGATGCCCTCAAAATACCAATTATTAATTTTATAGTCACTTAAAGATTCTTCCTTTTCAAAATCTTGATTTTCTAATGGAACTTCTATCCATTTACCATTGTTCTCATAAAATAGCTGTGGTAAGTCATAAAGAATAGAACCCTTACCTCTAAGGGCAATACCTAACTGAATTAATGATGTAAGAGAGTCGACTTTAGCAATAACTTCATACTGCTTCCATTGTTCATCAACAACGGGTGCTTTTTTTAAATCTGATGTTCCATCTGATTTTTCTAGTACAAGTCTTAAATATCCATTGTTGGAATGGGCATCATCTTTTTTTGCCCATGCTTTATATTTAATTCTATTACCTAAGAATTTAGCGGCTTCAATTCGCATTGCAAGCTTGCTAACAACATAAGAATAATCTTTGTTTATGATTCCATTTACTCTGGAACTTTGGTAAGGTGTTCTAAGTTCGGGGTCCATGCCAATACCAACACCGCTGTGTTGCCAAAAGGTAGGTTTGAAATCCTGCGAGTTTTCTGGAGTTATAATTGTTAAATCAAATTTGTTTGATTTTGTTGTAGTAAAATTTATTGACGGTGCAATTGGCTTGAAAAGAGTGTCAAAAGCATTAATTAATTCATTGCGAGATTCGCATTTTTCAACAATTTTAGCTCCGTGAATAGCAAAGGAATTCCAATCGATTTCTGACGCACCATCACTTGGATGAAAATATTTTACATATCCATAGGCTTTAGCAAAGGTTTTTAAATTTTCAACCTTCTGAGCGCTCTCCTTGTTTATACTTTTTTTTTCGGTACAACTGAGAAAGATTAAAACTAGAACGAAGATAAATGGTTTCAATATTGTCATAATTATTGCCAACAATTGTATAAAGCAACTAGTTGCTTTATATATCTAATCTCTAGGTAAAAAACACACTTTGCTTTATCCACAAATCAGCTTCTCCTATAGATTCACGTTTTAAATATCGCAATACTATTCAAAATAAGATTACAGAAAACCGTAAGTAGCGTGTAAGAATTACACTATTCGTTTAAGTGTAAGAATTTATCGGTAAAGGGTAGGGTAAAACGCTTTTTTTCAACAAGCTATTTTTAGCTCATCGCTGTAAAAAAAGAAAGAAGGTGGTTCTAAATTTCTGTTCTCTGTGGGTGTGGCATTTTTTGGCAGTTCTTCTTCACTTCACTTTAGGAAAAATGTGCTGTGGGGCAGTTTGTTCGCGTTGTGTTTTCTATAAACTCAATTAACCATGTCTATTGTAGCCAACCTTTTGTAGTGGCCCGTTTGCTATAGAAATAAAGGAATGTGGCTATTGCAATAACCACCATAGGAATAATGGCATAAAATACAACGGAGGTTTTTTTAATGTCAAAAACCAGTAGCCAGTACAGTTCTATAAAAAGCAGCGTAATTAGTGATAGGGCAAAAAAATTAGAGGCAATTTTTTTTCTCATAAACAGCATGAAACTACCTAGCATTTCGGCAAATAGAGCAATTAGAAACACAACAATATACCAACTAGGAAGGGATTGCATTTTATCAAACTCCTCGGTAGTTAAATGTTCCTGTAGAAAATTAAGCTCATAGGAACTAAAATAAATTTCAATAATATTCCATAAAATGGCAAAGGAAGATACGAGCCAAAAGGAAGTTGGAGGTTTGCTATCTTGTTCCATAACAAATTGATTTAGTGTATTATAAAAATACATAAACCCGGCAACTAAGCCTAACAATTATATTGAATAGTAGGTAGTTTGTTTTGGAACTATCAAACCAATTCAATTTTAGCGCCAGTTCATTCTTCTAGTGCTTTATGTATTGGAATTCGCAAAGAGATGGGTGGGTAGAAAGCTACCACAGTTTAACGGTTGTACCCGATACAAAATACGGTTTCGCCCACATTTACGGGTGGGGTTCCAATTTTATAAAGAATAATCCCTGATTGGGGCGCTTTTATTTCGCCTAGAATATTCCCAAATTCATCTTTGGTATGCCCCAGAATATCGCCCTTCTTTACGGAATCTCCCGCTTTTAGGTCACTAAAAAATACGCCCTTGGTCTCCGCCTTTACATAAGCTTGCCCGTTCAGTTCAATAAGCTTTTCAGGGCTGGTTTTGGTTTGGTACATCTCCATTTCGTGCAGCATTTGGTACACCCCTTTTTTTATGGAAGCAACGGCCTCTTTTTGTACGTTGCCCAATTTCCCGCTCTCAATACTCAATGCGGTTTTCCCGTCCTGTACGGCCTGCTTAAAGGCGTAATGGGCAGGGTCCGTATCTTTTAAGGTGTACGGATAGGTAACCATGTACTGAAACCCACTGGCCTTGGACAGCTTGCGTGCCAATTGCGTCTGTTCCGGTTTTTGCTCGTTGTTGTAATAACAGACAAAGGGGAGGAGGTCCTCATTGGCATCGCCCCCGTGAATATCCAAAAGTACATCACTTACCGGAATAATATCCGTAGTGAACATGGCCGCTATTTTTTGGGTAATGGAACCAGAGGCATCCCCCGGAAAGGCCCGGTTTAAATTCACATCATCTTGGGGATTTTTAAACGGCGTACGGGAGAAAAAGGAAGCGGTATTGGCTATGGGCACAATGATTACGGTGCCCGTTAACCGGTCCGTATCCAGTTCCTGAATCAATTCCTGCGCTGCTATAATTGGCGGATATTCATAGCCGTGCACCCCGGAAAGGATGGTAAAGACCGGTCCTTCTTTTTTTCCTTTTAGGATAGTAATGGGCACGGTAGCCATGCGGTCTTGGGCATCGGTTAGCGTAACCCTAATATTTTGGGAAGCAGGTCTGTTGGTTTCGGCAAAGGTTTCTTTAAAATTATCCTGCGCCCTAAGGGGCAAGCTGGTTATGGTAAGTACCAAGGCAAGTGCCAATTTTGTAAGCTGTGTTCTGATCATGAATGTGCAAATTTTATACTATCCGTACGCGGAACCTAGTGCGCAAAAGTTAAAATTGGGCAGCAAGGCACCGCCAAATTTTCAGGTAGGACAAAGTTAAAAATTTAGAGACTTTTATAGGCAAGCGCAGTGGTTTATATGGGATAATGTTCTGTTAAAAATCCACTTATTTTGTTATCCCCCCAAAGAAACCTAAAAACAAATTTGCCGGCTAGAACTGGGTGTTCCAAACCGGCAAAATCGAGCCCATAGAATAGGACGTATGTTTTAGCGTACAGCCGTTATTGGGCCGTGTAGGTGAACGTAACCTTGGCCTGAGTGGTTTGTCCGTTTACATCTACGATATTAAACGTATCCGTAAAGGTATAGGCAGAGTCGTCATCTTTAAAATTTAGTGGTATGTTCTGAACGTTACAGCTACCGGTAAGGCTAAGCAGGTCTCCGCTCAACTTCCACGTACCGCCCAAAACCACCTTGTTATCGCAATCGGCCGCATTTTGGCTTTGGTCGTAGGTGTAGTCCCTGTTGGTGCTAAAGGTGTAACTGGCATCTTTTTGGCAATCGCCGTACTGGGCAAAAAGGTCCTCGCTGGGGTTTTCTTCACTATCGTCCGTAAGGTCAATTTCCGTATCGGCCGTCATAGCGGTCAGCACCCATTTACCCACTAATTTTTCCTCGGTGGTATCCAGAGCGCCCGTATAGTCTTCGGGACAGGTTACGCTGTTATCGGATTCACAGGAAATAAAAAATGCATTGCAAAGAACTGCGGTAAGTAAAAAAATGAATTTTCTTTTCATTGGTATATATGTGTTTTAGGTTCTTTAGATAGATGTGAAACTGGCCAAAGGGTTGCGATGCGCTTGTGTTAAATCCGCCAAGGGCCGGCTCAGCTTTTATTTGGATGCTCTGTGCGGCCCCGGTTTTAAAAAAGATTATAACTTTAGTGCACAGTTATCGTACAAACCAACCATGAAAACCGGCCCATCTCCAAAAATGAAGCGAAACCTAGCGCGTGTTGCGCCGTTCGGTATTATCCATATGGTTTTGGGTCTGTTTATTCTTTTTATTCAGGAGGCCGTAACGGGTAATAAAAATATAAACCCGGAAACATCCATTTCGCTTACGCTAGAGGTTTTTGTTTTTGCCATTATTGCCGTAGGCTGCGTGGGGTTGTTAATGGGGTGTATTGAAATATTCTGGTTGGGCAAGCTGTTCCAGAACCGGAGTCTGGCAAAGAAAATCGTTTATAAAATGGGGTTTTACCTCCTATTTATCTTGGCCGTTATAGTCATGACCTATCCGCTGGCGGCAAGTATAGAACTAGAGGTACCTCCGTGGGATTCTCTTGTGCTACAGAAGTTCTTGAACTTTTTACTGAGTATGGATTTTTATAGCACTTTAGTTTCTTTGGTGGTCAGCCTGTTTTTGTCGCTCTTCTATTTAGAGATCAGTGATAACTTGGGGCATGGGGTACTCATGAATTTTTTCACGGGGAAATACCATAAACCTGTGGAAGAGAAACGGGTGTTCCTGTTTCTGGATATGAAATCTTCTACCACCATTGCGGAGGAGCTGGGCCATATTACCTATTTTGAATTACTGAAGTCCTATTACTCGGATTTCTCCGATGCTATTGTAGCCCATGAAGGTGAGGTCTACCAGTATATAGGCGATGAAATTGTGATTTCCTGGCCGTTTGAAGCGGGTATTAAAAATAACAATTGCATTCGTTGTTTTTTTGCGATGAAAGACAGCCTAGATGCCAAGACCGAAGCCTACCGTACCAAATTTGGCGTAGTGCCCCGTTTTAAGGCCGGACTGCATTATGGAAAGGTAACCACCGGAGAGATCGGTGCCCTAAAAAAGGAGATTATCTTTACCGGTGATGTACTCAATACTACGGCCCGTATACAAGGGCTTTGCAACAGTTACCAAGTAGACCTTCTAGTGTCCCAAAGGCTGATTAACGCACTACGGCTGCCAGCCCATTTAAAGCCCCGCGATATGGGAAATACGCCACTTAGGGGCAAAGAGGAAACCGTAGAACTGTTTACCGTGGAGCGGCAGGGGTGAAGTACAAAGATGCCATTGCACCATGTTACGGGAGTCACCGGCTGAGTAGCTTTTTCCAGCAGGAAATGGACGTCATCCAGAAAGAAGACCAATGAAACCGATAGGATTTAAAATCCCACACCGTTTTGATGTAATAGCCTATTTTTTCTTTTTAAAGAGACTTACAACTTTCATTACCAATTTAACGACCAATAAGATCACAAAACCAACACCAAGGCCTACCAAGAATTCTTTAACAATACTTGGAAGTTGCGGTAAAAGGTCATGGAAAAAATGAATATTATGGGCAAAAATACCGCCTGCAACCAATAGAAGGGCTATAGTACCTATAACGGACAGGCTTTTGATTACCCAAGGCAAAGCGTTTACCAAGAACCTACCCATATAGTCAGAGAAGCTATTGTCCCGCTCATTTAGGTTGATGAGCCTTAGCCCAAATTCATCCATACGGACTATTAAAGCCACTATACCGTAAACACCAACGGTGGCAATAAGGGCAATTAATGAAACTACCGGTATTTGTATGGAAAGTGGTTCTGCAGCTACTGCGCCCAATGCAATAATTATAATTTCTACGGAAAGTATAAAATCCGTTACAATGGCAGATTTTACGCGTTCCTTTTCCAAAGCAAGTATATCTGCTTCGGTCATGTTCGCGTTCAGTTTTTCATGCGATTCGTCATGATGGGGCACGAAGATTTCATAAATTTTTTCCGCACCTTCATAGGCTAAGTACAATCCTCCTAAAATTAAGGCAACAATTATGGCAGAGGGCAAAAAAGCACTGAGCAGAAAGGCTACGGGCAGGATAATTAATTTATTCACCATAGAACCTTTGGAGATGGCCCAAAGCACGGGAATCTCACGATCGGACATAAATCCGGAAGCTTTTTCGGCATTCACGGCCAAATCATCACCAAGAATACCTGCTGTTTTCTTAGCCGTAATTTTACTCATAGCGGCAACGTCATCCATGAGTGTGGCAATATCATCTAGTAATGCAAAAAATCCTGAAGCCATAGTTAAGGGTTGGTGTTTTATTATTTAGTTTTTTTTTCGTTCTATAAACCAGTTATAGATTATAAGAATGACGGCCAGTACCAATAATAGGTGAATAAGGCCTCCTAGAATTTTAAAAATCAAAAATCCTAAAATCCATCCAATTATCAATACTATTATGAGGGTATATATGAGATATTTCATAATTTTTTCTGTTTTAAAGGGTCAAGGGCATAAAAGTTTTAAATATGACCATTCCCTAGAGTTTATTTTTAAGTATTGGTAATATATGATACACTTTTATGGGCTATAGCTGCTATCCAAATCTTTTTTGATCATAATAGTTTCTAAAATAGTTGGGTAAAGGGCAGATGAAAAGTAAAACTGCTCTGCGAAACAAGTACTTATCCTTATCCCTACAGAGCAGTTGTTGACTCTTAATTTACTAAAAGCTATTTTGTATAAATTAATGCGGCATAAGCAGGAATCGTAATCTTACCAGTAAAGGGTTTTTCGTCTGTAGACTCCGCTACTTTTTCCATATCTTCTACTTCCAGCTCCGAGAAATCATCATCATACCCTTTCCAGGTGCTGTTGAACCTTAATTTCCAATCGGCATCTTCGGCAACCCCAATTCCGTATTCCTCAAATGGCCTGTCCCCAAAATTAAGAACTACCAATACCGGTTCGTTATCGTCGGAATCCCTACTGCGCACATAAGCAAGGATTTTATTGTCCTGATTAAAATGAACAATATCTAACTGTTGCCCTCGCAGGCCGTTAGTGCGATCTGCCTTTCCTGTTCTAAGTGCAATTAGGTCCGTAGACAATTTGCTGATGCCCTTTAGTTTTTCAAATTTTTCCCAATCCAAGGCTTCGGTATCCTGAAAATATTCATCTTCAATAAATTCCTGGCCTTGAAACAACATGGGGATTCCTGGAGCTGTCAAGGTAAGTACCATACCTAGAATGGCACGTTTTTTCGCAAACGGACTCTCGGCATCTCCCGGCTGTATTTCTTCAGGAACCCTAGCCTTTCCATTGGCTACCTCGTCATGCGATTCCGTGTAAATTATTCTTTTAAACGCATCACCACTATAAGTATAGGTCAACGCATTTACGATATGCTGTAGGTCCCTATCGTCATCATTTATCATGGTGAGTACTTCCCGCACAGGATGTACAAAATTCATATCCCATTGAGAGCCGTATGCCAATCCTCCGTACTCGGCCCCATCAGTAACTTTGTCGTCTCCTTTAAGGTCTTCGGCAATAGTTAAAATGTGTGGATATTTAGATTGAATTTGCATGTTAATATCCCTCATAAGAATATTGCCTTCATTAATTTCCGTATCCAGTCCAAGACCACCGCCTTCAAACCTAATGTAAGAGGTGGCGTCCATACGCAAACCGTCACAACGGTATTGTTCTATCCAGAACATAGCATTGTCCGCGATGTATTTTCTAACCTCAGGACGACCGTAATCCGGACGGGTATCTCCCCAAGGGGTTTCCGAGCGGTAATCGTTATAAAAGTAAATTCCTCCTTTGTCATTTTCATGCCAACCATCAAATTGCCAAAGATCTACGTCCGAAGGTCCAAAATGGTTATAGACCACGTCCATAATTACCGCAATACCATTCTTATGAGCTTCCTTTACAAGTTTTGCAAAACCATCCGGTCCGCCATAATCCTGTTCTATGGCAAAAGGGTGTGCCGGATTGTAGCCCCAAGAAATACCTCCGGCAAATTCAGCTACGGGCAGTAGTTCAATACAGTTAATTCCCAAATTTTTTAGATAGGGTAGTTTTTCAATGACATCTTCAAAAGTACCTACCTGATTGGGCTTTTTACGATTAAACGTTCCTACATGCAATTCGTAAATAACCAGTTCGTTCCAATTAGGTATTTGAAAATCATCTCCCTCCCAATCAAAATCCAGCTTTCTGGCAATGGAATTCCCATTACTATTCGTAACCTCTACGGCGTAGGGGTCGTTACGTTCGTACTCATTGGTCCCGTTTAAAATGAGGAATTTGTATTCATCACCTTCTCTACACTTATCCGTAACACCGGCCCAGTAGCCGTTTTCTTCGTGTTCCAGTTCAAAATCATCTTTTTTCCAATCGTTAAAATCGCCAATAACAAAAACCTTATCTGCATTGGGCGCCCAAACTCTAAAGGTAGTAGGCCCGTCTTCTGTTAAGATGGCTCCCATACCCGCACTTTTATTTAAAATAGCTTCCATAATATCTGTAATTAGTATAAGCAAAGGAGCTCATATTGTTCAGTACAAAATAATGCGAATCTGAAATGGAAGTTGGTCTCAAAGGGTTTTTAAAATAACCCTAATCGCCTAAATATTAATCTTATGGATGTAATAGATTGAAAAGGTTTTGGAACGAAATTCAGGAGAGGGTAGTGTACATACAAGTCCATCTTTACGAACGGGAGTAAATAAAAAAGTGTACAAAGAAAAAGGGACCTTACAAGTGTAAGGCCCCTTTTCATATAAGTGAACAATCTAATTATTTCTTATCAATTAGCTCCATGTCCGTATACTTAAACTTTTGACCACCTACGGATAGGTCTGCCATTAACCCTTTTTTAGGCTTGGCAAATACAACTACACCGTCATCATAATTAGCGTTGGCTGCAACTCCTTTTTCAAGGGCTACTGCAGTAGCTTCGGCAGAAAGTTCAAATTCACCTTGTTTAAACTCGTTAAGGGCATCTTCGGTTTCAAAGAATATAATTTCAGTCAATGCTTGACCACCAGCTTGTAATCCTACGTCTACTTTCTTTAAATCTGCCATACCAACGGCTTTTCCGTTTTCGTAAAGTACACCATTACCAGATGCACCACCAACGATAAGTCCGCCTTCACCAACATTAGGGAATACGACATATCCCGGTGCGTTTTTGAAAAATTGGTCTAGTCCATAATCCGCTTTCTGCAATTTTGCTTTAGCTTTTTCGGCATCGGCCATTACTCTTTGGTCATCTTGATCTTGGGCATACGTACCTAAAGAGAAAAGTACCATTGCCGCTATTAAAATTGATTTTGTGATTTTCATATCAATAGTTTTAAATTAAACTTAAATTCTGATACAAAAATAAAGGTCGTCCTAAGCCTAAATTGCCGCTATTCATTGAAATTATGATGCAAAAAGAAGGAAGTTTTTAGAGTAAAAGGATTACCGTTTGGGTCAATGGAATTTGTGAAAATTGGAGGTCTATATGTAGCTAGACCAATATAACAAACTCACTAGGATTTATAGCCGAAGTATTTTTTTCAATTAAGGAAACCAAACTTTTTTGAAGCATTACTTTTAGGTCATCAAATGAAGATGGCTTTTGTATATACTGGTTAGCACCATCAGTTTGTAATTGATTTACTTCTCGCAGTCTGTAAGAAGTGGAGTAAACGATTACCTTAATATCATCAAACCTAGGAAAGTTCCTGATATCTGTAAGGCACTCAAAACCGTTCATGAGGGGCATGTTCAGGTCTAAGAAGATGGCGTCGGGCAAATCAGTAGAAGAAAATAAGTCGTCCATAAGGTCCACACCATTATCAAACTGGGTTATTTGAGTAGAAACATCAATTTCATCAAGTGCTTCAACAAACAGTTCACGGTCTTCAGTATCGTCATCCGCTAAATAAAGGTTGAGAGTCATAGTAATTTTTATAGTTTATTTGGTCCTAAATAATTTGTTGCCTTAAAATATCTGTTAAAATGCATTCTGTTTTAGAAATTTTAAAAGCCAATCTATGTACGTTAAAAGAACTTGGTTTGGAGCTTTATTTAGACTTTAATTAACAAAAGAAATGATTGGGGCCAAAATAATAAATCCGAGGTGAAAAACGGACTCAGATTACTTTTGATATTAACTCAAATGAATTTTTCAGTACAAATTTAGGGCGTTATTCCAGATAATAAGGTATGATAATAACCTTGTTGTATAGGAAGGACTTTTATCATTTTCGGCAATTTATTCACCTGTATTTGGCGGAATCATAAATAATTTTTACGTGTGCGCACACATTTTGTTGGATTTTTGCTAGGTTATTTGAGGACAGAAAATTACATTCGTAAATATTTATTATTTAATTAAACCGTTAACTGCTTTTTGCAAATGGTTGTTAAGTAAAATATACTCAAGTAAACAGATTAACTCATTATATGTATTTGGTTGAGGAGGGAAACACAACTGTTTTTTTTAACCACATAGTTTTTTAACTAGAACTAATCCGTTTGACGCTCTAAAATCATAAACATCAAAACAATTTTAAACTATTAAAATGAAGTATTTAAACGTAAGTAAACTAAGGACCTTTGGGTATAAAAGTGCACTGCTACTAATGGCATCAAGTCTTTTTGTAAGCTGTGAGGCCCAGAAAAAAGAAACCCTACCATGGACAGATCTTTTTGATGGAGAAACTTTTACCGGTTGGACTCAAAAAGGCGGAAAGGCCATTTATGAAATTAGGGATAATTCTATCGTAGGAACTACGGTTAGCAACACCCCAAACTCATTTATGACAACAGATAAAATGTACGATGATTTTATCTTGGAATTGGATTATAAAGTAGACCCATCCATGAATTCTGGAATTCAAATCCGTAGTAATAGTTTTCCCTATTATATGAACGGTAGAATCCATGGGTATCAAATTGAGATTGACCCATCAGACCGGGCATGGAGTGCCGGTATTTACGATGAGGCGCGTAGGGGTTGGTTACATCCTTTAGATGATGACAATACAAAGGCAAAACAGGCTTTTAAGCAAAATGACTGGAACCATTACCGGATTGAAGCTATTGGCGATACGTTAAAAACATGGATTAATGGTGTACCCGCAGCCCATTTGATAGATACGCAGACAGATAGTGGTTTTATTGGTTTACAGGTTCATTCTATAGGAAAGGACAAAACTCCGGGAACCGAAATCGTTTGGAAGAATATCAAAATTATTACGGACGATGTTCAGAAATATGCTCAAAAGAGTCCGTTGCCAGCTATAAATATGGCCAACCAGCTTACAAAAAATGAAAAGGACCAAGGTTGGGAATTACTTTGGGACGGAGAAACTACCGAAGGTTGGAGAGGTGCTAAGTTGGAAGGTTTCCCTGATAAGGGCTGGGAGATAAAAGATGGCATACTTACTGTGTTATCTTCAGGTGGAGAAGAGTCTGCTGCCGGAGGAGATATTGTTACCACTGAAGCTTATAGCGATTTTGAACTTAAAGTTGATTTTAAGTTGACCGAAGGAGCTAACAGCGGAATTAAGTACTATGTAGATACCGAATTAAATAAAGGTGCAGGTTCATCCATAGGATTGGAATACCAAATTTTAGACGATGAGAGACATCCGGATGCAAAAAAAGGAAACCATGATGGTAGCCGTACCGTTTCTTCGCTGTATGATTTAATTCAAGCAGACCCAAAGAAGCCGATCAAACCCATAGGGGAGTGGAACACAGCATATATTATATCCAAGGATAACCATGTAGAACACTATCTTAATGGAGCTAAAGTTTTGGAATATGAGCGTAAAAGCGATGCATACAGAAAATTGGTTTCGGAAAGTAAATACGCCAAGTGGCCCAATTTTGGAGAGTTGGACAAGGGTCAGATTTTATTGCAGGATCATGGCGATAGAGTTAGCTTTAAAAACATTCAAATAAAAACACCTAAAGAAGATAAGTAATGACTAGTAGAAGAAATTTTATAAAGAAAACCGCAACGGGTTCAATGGCTTTATCGTTTAGCGGACTTGTTTTACCTTCTATGGCCCATGCCAATATACTTGGTGCAAATGACCATATTAATTGTGCTATCATTGGTGTAAGAAGTAGAGCAAAAGCACATATTGCGGCCATTCATACTAATAAGAATGCTAAAATTATATATACCTGTGATGTAGATGATAATATTATAGCAGAGCATAATCTCTGGTGTAAAGAAAACATAGGTTACGTACCTAAAGTTGAAAAGGATTTTAGAAAAGTGTTAGAGGATAAAAAGGTAGATGCCGTATTTATTGCTACCCCGGAACATTGGCATGCCCCAATGGCCATAATGGCGCTACAGGCCGGTAAACACGTATATGTTGAAAAGCCTTGTAGCCATAACCCTTGGGAAAACGACCTGCTCGTAGAGGCCCAAAAAAAGTATGGTAAAAAAGTTCAAATGGGTAACCAACAGCGTTCGGCAAAATCTTCTGCTTTAGCTGTAAAAGAAATCAACGAAGGCATTATCGGAGATGTCTTTAAGGGTGAAGCCTATTATTCTAACAATCGTGGCTCTATTGGTGTAGGCAATAAAGTTCCTGTACCCTCAACGTTAGATTGGGATATGTGGCAAGGGCCCGCCGTTAGAGAAGATTATAGAGATAACATTCATCCTTACAACTGGCACTGGTTTAAAAATTGGGGTACTGGCGAAGTTCATAACAATGGTACTCATGAAATAGATATTTGTAGATGGGCTTTAGGAGTTGATTTACCGGATAGTGTAACTTCCTTCGGAGGGAAATATGCATATGATGACGATTGGGAATTTGTAGACAACCAACAGGTAACCTATAAGTTTGGTGATGATAAATTTATCACGTGGACAGGCCATAGTAGAGGAAAAATCCTTCCAAACCAACCAGGAAGGGGAATTACCATTTACGGAAGTAAAGGAATTATAACTTTAAGTAGGGGAGGCTACAAATTGTACGATTTAGGTGGAAATCAAATTAAGGATATAAAAGAAGGAGGGGATCAAAGCACAGGTACCAATACTCAAGGCGGTGGCAGTCTAGATGTGAACCATGTAGGTAATTTCTTTGCTGGAATCAGGGAAGATAAATCCCTCAATTCTGATATTAAAGATGCAAGTATCTCTACCATGCTTTGTCATCTGGGTAATATGGCACAAGATGCCGGAGAAACCCTTAAAATTGATAAGGCTACAGGTAAGGTCTTAAATAACGAAAAGGTTATGAAAGACTGGTGGAAACGTGAATACGCCCAAGGTTGGGAACCTAAGTTATAACTTCTCAATGTAGAGAAGAATACCGTAAGCAGTTTGTTTTTGTTTTTTTTAAGGTCCGTATGATTTATTTATGCGGACCTTTTTTGTTGGTTTGTTCTTAGGAAAAAAAGAAAGGTTGTAGACTATGATAAGAAAAGCTCACCTTCTAATCACCTTTTGCTTATGAACAATTACCCCCTCGCTATTCTTTATAGTTAGAATATATATCCCAGAGGAAAGCCCATGAGGGTTAATTTTATAGGAAATATTAAAGTCGATGTTTTCTGTATGGGCCAATTCCCCTCTCATATTAAAGAGTAGCACCGTATACGGGCCTTGCAAATCTGTAGCAAGGTTTATTTCTTGTTCAAACGGAATAGGAAATGGAATGGTGTTAGCTTCGTTTTCCTCAGCCGAAGTCGGGTTACCAAAAAGAAGTTCCGCTTTGGCGAAAGCCTGTTTTCCTATTTGCTCTCCTATTAAGCGACCAGGAATATCGTCTATTGGGGGATGTATACCGCCCCATAATCTAGAAAGGCTAGTTTGGTCCGAAGCATCCCTATAGGTGGCCCATTGCAGGGTGAAATCTTCTGAAGGGCCATTTTCAAATACCAAAAATTGATTGGCTTTAATGTCAAACGTTCCCATACCACCAGGAAAAAAAGCATCTCCCGTTAATTGGGTCATTACTTCTGCGGCCGCTCTGGAAAAGGTAGAATGCCCGGATACATAGCCTGCAAATGGAGGTGTAACAAAAGTACCGCGTTGGTAAGGCCACCAATGCGTACCTAAAATCCAACCCACACCTGCTACATCGCTTATGGGATTGTTTATGAAATCGGGGCCTCGCCATACCTTGATTTTAATTTCTCCCACAAACTCACCCATAGTGCCTGCCAGGGGGTCATCCTCTTCAATTAGTTCAATTAGGTCAGGAATCAACGGTATGCCCTGAGGATCAAAGCTGGGTAAGGAAGGATCACTACTTTGCCCTTTTCCTGACATATACCTAATTGCCGATATAGGTCTAACATAATCAAAATATCCTTTAATGCCCCAAGTAGCAATAGCCGAATCGTGCATGGCTCCACCAAGTGCCAAATAACATTTTACATCCCACTCAAGATTATTTAAAGTGGGACCTTCACCTTTAAGTTTTTTATCTACCAATGGATGGTCACTTACATAATTGAGTATGGTAAACCAATGTCCCGGTGGTGTTTCGGAGTCGGGGCCGTCTGCCCAGAATTCGGCAAGGACTCGCGTATAGTCCGATCGCTTTACAAACTGAGGGGAGTAGGGTTGGTTGGTGTGTGGGTTGAGGTCATGACCTTGACCGGTATCCCCTCCGTCCATAAGATTATAGAAATTTTTATAAGCTTCAAACGTAGTAGGGTAGGTGTTAATATCTACATTGCCCAAACTGGCCGGAGAGATGTCTATTTGAGTGTCATCTTCTGGGTCTAGATGCGCAGACCAAGCGGCCACTAAAGTGAAATTCCACTTGTAAGGGTCGTCAATTCCGTTGCCTATGGAATTTTCTATTTGGGGAGGCTCTTGAGTATTGAAATATAAATGAGAATCAAAACCGTTGTTCTTAATTTGCATATCGGCCTCATTTAGTGCAAATGGTACTACGGCACCCCATTCGGGTCCTAGAAAATCCGGTATGGAAACTGGAACGGAATTTCCTGATTGATCAATAAAAAGGTCAAAAGACAGGGGCTGCCAGTGGTTTGGGTCAATATTGGTTATATCTTGATATTCTGCCAATACCAAGGGAGGGTTGGTAGGTTGGTACAGTTGATTACCATATTCAAATGTTTCGTTGGCTCCATCTTGTTCGCCAAACCTGATCATCTCATTGCCCAAATAATTGCCCAACGCAGCGTATGAACCGCTACTATAATCAGTAGAGGTAAATTGTGGGTCATAGCCAAGGGACAGGAACAGGTTTTCTATGTTGGACAATGTTTCATTTGCACCGGGAGAAGTAGCAAAACGATGGGCTAATAACCTGAACAGTGCATAGCTCATAACTTCTTGCCTAGCTTGATCTATGGCTGTTGGTTGTATAATTCCGTTAAATCTGCAATTGTAACCACCGTAAGTCTGGCCAAGGAATACGGTTTGGGCCGTATCATCAAACAACGCCCAGGCATCGTACATGAGTACGGAACTATGGTATAGATTACGCGCATGAACCGTGGGTCTGGCATAATCCACTCTAATAGCGTCTAAAAGAACGTCATTCCATTGTCTGGCAATAGAGTGTTGTGCATTGACGGCACATGCAGCGCAAAAAAGGATTAAAAGCAGTATTTTTTTCATGTAACATTTTGTACGAAAAATACTTTCCGTAAACTTTACCTAGACAGCGTATTCAATGGTTTCCGCTACATCAAAGTAGTCAACATTTTCTTGGGTAACAATGTTTATGGGCGAGTTATATTTAGGTTTGGGCGTTTTGTTCAACAATAGATACTCACAAAGTATTTTTAATCCCATATAGCCTTGTTCAAAAGGATTTTGGTCAATGACAAAATCAATGGCACCCTTTCTAATGTAATTAAGATTATCCAAATGTGTGTCAAACCCTACCGTACGAATATGCGTAATATTCTTCTTTTCAAAGTATTGGGCAACGGTAAAAACAGCACTGGAGGGAACAAAGATTCCGGAGATAGCTTCATCATTCTTAAGGGCTTCGGAAAGCGCGATTTCTACTTTTTTCGAATCAAAATCATCAATCAGAACTTTTTTTATATGATTCGTATTTGAATTGTTTTCAAAGTAATCATGAAACCCTTTAATCCTTGTTTCAATGGCCAAATGGCTGTCCACATTTTTTTGGGAAGTTAAAACAGCGATATGTCCAGATGATTTGGTGATTAAATCCATCATCTTACCACACAGATACCCACTGCGCTGTGCGTTTTGGCCAATGTAAGTTAGTTTGTTAGACGTATCCAAATCAATATTTATAAAAATAAATGGAATGTCCTTGGCTTTTAATTTTTCAGCAAAAGCAAGAGATGTGTTGTAAAAGAAAGGAGCAAAAACCACCCCGTTAGGGTTGAGGTCCAAAATTTTATCAAGAGCCTTCTCGTATGATTTTAAATCGTATTGATCAAAAAAGAAGCGGTGGGTTTCAACCCCGTATTTTTTTATTTCCTTGGCGGCAGACTTCATACCCAAATGTGGTCCGTGCCAGAATTGGTTTTTAGATACGACTGAGGGAATTAGGGTCGCAATTCTGTATTTTTTCTTGAAAGCCAGGGTGCTTGCCAATATATTTCTTTCAAAGTCATACTTGTCAAGTAATTTTTGAACCTTTTCCCTGGTTTTTGGAGAGACCCCGGGTCGTTTATGAATAACCCTGTCCACTGTACCGGTAGAAACTTTAGCTTCTTCGGCAATATCTTTAATTGTTTTCAATACAATAATTTATGAGTGTAGCAGCAATTTAGAGCTACCATGGTTAGTTGGTTGTAGTTGAATTATTTGTATGTCAAATATAAGGATAATTCTAGTCTTATAAAACTCTAGGGTTTGTTTTGTGTACGCACACGAAATAGGTTTGTTTAGACGGGTAATCAGAAAAGCCTCGCCTAACCAAGCTGTTAATAGTAGCTGAAAAAACGCAATAATCTAGTTAGGATTCGTAGAGATTGTGCCTAGTATTTTTAAGAGTCTGAATTTCCCGGGAAACACGAACAAGATTTTTACGGGCTCCTTTTCTATTTTGAGAAACTAACGTAGCAATGCGGTTTAAACGCGATTTTACACGAACCAGTTTAATATTGAATTCCCTAACTGCTTCAAATTTAGCTGAAGGGTATTTGGGAAAGTTGCTTTCAAAATTTCTTTTTAATTCCCTAACCTGTCTGTTTAAATTATTCAGGTTTCTTTTTAAGGCGTTCTTTGTAGTATTTGTTTTGATGGAACTTTTCTTCTTAGCTAATAATCTAGGCATATTCTTAGGAAATTGTTTTTTTCAAAATTAAAAAGCTCATGCAGTTGTAGGTCGTCCTATTGATTCAAATTTTATCTCTATTGGCAAAGACATTTCAATAGGATGTTTTCGTCTGGATTTTTGCCCTTCCGTTTAAGTCAAAGAAAAGCCCGAAGTATTTTGCTTCGGGCTTTTACAATGGGGGAATAGATAAATTACTTAGCGTCTGCCGGTAATAAATCTTCGTCTTTGATATTTTCTTCAGGAATGGTTTCTAAAAACTCGTAGAGGTCTGCATCTGCGCTGGGACCATAACCCGCAAGCAATGTGCCTTTACCACCATCACTAGTTTCTATGACATACAACAATGACATATCTGAGGGATTGCTCATTCCTTCATAACGATGCTCTTTTACGATAGTAATATCTTTTGCGGCGTATGCCTTATCTGTCTTAGTACTTCTTAATTCTCCCTTTACAAATCGGTATGAGTCGGTATACCCCAATTTCTCATAACTCTTTATATAGTCTGTTTCGTGCTTTGCATATTCATTAGTCATAATATTTTCTTTTTAAGGTTAAACTTAAGCGGGTATTTTTTCCGCTTTTTCTCTTCTCTTCCAGTTACGGTGTTTAGCAATAGCTTTAATGAACTCTTCTGGTTTGCCATTTATAAAAATGGCTTCATCACCTTCTATATCCGTAATGGCGGTATTCTTTAAGAAATCTTCGGCTTCGCCGCTTACAGCAATAGCTTTACAGTGTTTATAACTTTCGTTTACGAACTTCGTAAATTTGGACTGTGCCGATAGCCCATCAATAGATGATTTGCCTCCTGGAATATAAATAGCATCAAACAGAACACTTTCCGTAGTCATAATTGCCGCATCAACTTGGTGCTCCATATCTTCATCACAAGTGACCGTACCACCGTGCGGTGCAATTAATTTAATCATGGCGCCTTCTTTTTCCAGAGCATCTTTTACGGTCTTGAATTGGCTCATACTAAAACCATCGGCTACCAAAACCGCAATCTGCCGTGTGGCAATAGAACTGAAATTAGTGTTCGCTTGACTAAGTTTAGGGGATTCACCCAAATAGTTCTTCTTCTCCGATGGCTGTTGCGCCTCTACATCTGCATCTGCACCAATAGCCTGATTTATGGGTTCTTTGATGGAAGAAGGAACCTTCATACCTAGATTGCCCGCTACTTTTTTAGCGAGGTCAGAATCAATCTTATCAATCAAATAAAGCATTCGCTCCTTTATATGTTTGATGTCACATTTACCTAATTCAAATGAGTAGGCGCTAATAACATGTTCTTTTTCCCAATCAGAAAGACTTCTATAAAAAAGAGCGGGTTGGGAGAAATGATCGTTAAAACTTTCGCTCCGAGTTCTAATTTTCTTGGCATCAATACGCTCTTGGTAAGATTCAAAACCTCCTTCTTCAACAGATGAAAGGTATGGACAACCCCCACCAATTGAATTTGGGAAATAAGCAGTTCGTCCTTTTGGAATCTCGGTTTGCATATGACCGTCCCGTTGGTTGTTACGAGCTTCTACTACCGGTTTGTTAATTGGTATTTGGTGAAAATTATGTGTACCCAATCTAGAGAGTTGGGTATCTCTATAAGAGAACAACCGGCCCTGTAAAAGGGGGTCATTTGTGAAATCTATACCTGGTACAATACTTCCTGGCATGAATGCAACCTGTTCTGTCTCTGCGAAGAAATTTTCCGGATTTCTATTCAAGACCATTTTACCTACTATTTTAACAGGTACCATTTCTTCAGGTATTAGTTTGGTAGGGTCCAAGAGGTCAAAATCATATTTGTGTTCATCTTCCTCTGGAACTATCTGTAACCCTAGTTCCCATTCAGGATATTCTCCGGCTTCAATAGCATTCCATAAATCTCTTCGGTGAAAATCCGAATCGGCGCCACTAATTTTAACGGCCTCATCCCAAGTAACGGAGTGTACTCCTAATTTAGGTTTCCAATGAAATTTTACAAAATGAGCCTTACCTTCTTTATTTACAAGTCTAAATGTATGTATGCCAAATCCTTCCATCATACGATAACTACGTGGTATGGCCCTGTCGCTCATTACCCAAATATGGTTGTGAAGTGTTTCCGGTGTAAGTGAAACAAAGTCATAGAATGTATCATGGGCAGAGGCCGCTTGCGGAATTTCCTGATGTGGCTCAGGCTTGACCGAATGAATCAAATCAGGGAATTTCATGGCATCCTGTATAAAAAAGATGGGCATGTTGTTTCCAACTAAATCCCATGTGCCTTCGTCTGTATAAAATTTTACGGCAAAGCCCCTTACATCCCTTGCCAAATCTGTAGACCCTTTTGATCCTGCAACGGTAGAAAAACGCACAAAAACAGGAGTTTTCCTAGATGTATCGGTAAAAATACCGGCTTTGGAATATTCCTCTATACTTTCGTAAAGTTCAAAATAGCCATGTGCTCCGCTTCCTCGGGCATGGACAATTCGCTCCGGAATACGTTCGTGGTCAAAGTTGTGAATTTTTTCACGTAGCAGAAAATCCTCCAATAACGTAGCTCCTCGCGGTCCGGCTTTTAAAGAGTTGTTTGTATCGTTTACTTTGAGTCCTTGCCTAGTGGTTAAGGGCTTGCCCTCATAATCAACAGTAGATTTCTTTAGTTGCTCTTCTTTTTTTGTGCTTGTGTTTTTATCAGCTTTCATATAAAGTTCATTTTAAGGGATGTTCTTATGGGATTCTTTTTGAGTAAAAAGATTATGGCAATGCTCAACATTGGAATGTTTAGGTTTTCTAATTTTCTGTTAGCGCCCTTATGTGAGCTAACGCAAGAAGGTCTCCTTGAATTTTTGTGTAATGCTCTACTAATAGTATGGTTAACTTGTCCGGTAGGTCCATATCGATCATACACTCACAAATTTCCAAAGCCTTTCTGTGTAGCAAGTCTATATTAATATTGCTGCCTGTAGTAACAGCTAAATAATTTTTGCCGTATAATTGGTTATGCCATGCGTAAAGTTCAGAGAGTTCAACGTTCTGTTCCTGTCTTATGGCAGTATGCCAAATGTCCAGAATGAAGTTGGACCGCTCAATAGCGCATTGCTCCATAAACATTCGCATAAGGGGCGTTTTGGATTTTACCGCACCTTCAATGCATCTCAGTTCGCTAATGACATACACCTTTAATAGTTGCTCAAGACATTCCATCCTTATAATTATTGATTTTCAAGCTAAAATTAGGGAAGAGGCCAAGAATTGATTGGCTGTAAAAAAATCATTATTAGTGCAAATGCTATTTGAAATTTCGATTTTATAAATAGCTTCATAAAGGTATGAAGCTCAATGCTCCATTTTTTTGTGTTAACTATTAGTGCGATGTAATCGATCATCAAGGTGTAGTTCCTATAACTTGCTGTAAATTTTAAAATTCAATACAATGAAAATACAAGCATATTTAGCATTTGATGGAAATTGCCAAGAAGCACTTAATTTTTACGCAGACCTATTCGACGCCGAAATAAAAAACAGGCAGACCTATGCCGATAAAAAGATAGATGTACCCTCTTCTTATCGTGACCGTTTGCAACACGCCGAATTAAAAGGTAAAGGCATTCATTTTATGGCATATGATGCCGCACCGGATACACCGCTAACTGAAGGAACAAAGATTCATTTGAGTATAGACCTTAATGATAGGAAAGAAGCGGAAAGTCTATATGAGCAATTGTCTTCAGGAGGTCGTATACACCACGAACTAAGGGAGCGCGAATGGAACGCGTTATTTGGACGCTTTACGGACCGTTTTGGTATTAATTGGATGATAAATTGCGATTTAAATTAGATTCAACTTGCAATTTGAAATAATAGGGGAGAGGTAGTATCAATTTTTTGAAAAACTGAATTTATGGAGGAGTGGTTTAAATTTTCATGGGAAGCGTTTGGCGCCATTTGTATCACGGCAGTAGGAATTTATATAGCCGTGATTTTAATGACACGAATATGTGGCAAGCGCAGTTTTTCTAAAATGTCGAGTTTTGATTTTGCAATGACCGTTGCCGTCGGGTCAATCATAGCTACAACGATACTATCCAAGTCTGTAAGTCTTACAGATGGGATTGTTGGTATTGTAACAGTTTATTTGTTGCAAATGGGAGCGGCTTTTGCCAGACGGAACGACACTGTTAAGAAGTTAATGGACAACACCCCATTACTACTTATGGACGGTGAAATTATTTTGGAAGAAAACCTTCGGAAAGGCCGTGTTGCAAAATCCGATTTAAGGGCCAAATTAAGAGAGGCCAATGTAACGGAGCTCTCCGAAGTTAAAGCAGTAATATTTGAAACCACCGGAGATATTTCCGTACTCCATAAGCAGCATGATAGGCCTGTAGAAGATTTCTTACTTAGCGATGTAGCAAGAAATTAGTACAGGTTTAATTAAAATTAAAGAAATAAGAAAGGCATTCCATATTGGAATGCCTTTCTTATTTCATATCAATTAAGTTCATTTTTCAATTGAAAGTGATCATGAAATTTTATTCCATAAAATAATTTTGAAGGAAGCTCATAAGATGAAGAGAGAATCATTGATTTTATGAGTTGAGATAATAAGTGTTTAACTAAAAGGAAAGGTTATGCAGGATTTTGAATACAAGTACACTATTAAGAACAGAATTACGGGAGAAACACTTTTTTCAGGGATAGATGATATTAGTCAAATAGGAAGTTTATCTCAGGATAGTTTCTTTCAATACATCGCCACAGAGGCAAAAATGAAACGTTTGGGCGAATGCAAACTTGAAAACGAAGATTACATCTGTATCGTAAGGTTTGGAAGCGTGCAAAAGGTGGCATAGAAAGTATAAAATTCATTGCGTCCAAACCTTATCCTTTAGCATTGATCAAAGGCTAAGGTTTGTTCTAAATTTGAATGTACGCCAAACGGTAGGCGTTTAAGTTACCGGAAAAATAAAAGAGATATGAATAACGATATAAAAGAAATTGAAGATAGTATAAATGATATTATACAAAAGAACGAAGATGCCATTAAAGGGTATGAAAAAGCAGCTGAGAATTCAGAAGAAATAGGGCTTAAGAGTTATTTCCAGAATAAATCTATAGAACGCAGAAACTTTCTTGTAGAATTGAAAGCTGCGGCACCTGCCTTAAAAACTAGAGATGATATAGACGGAAGTGTTACCGGAGCTATGCATAGGGCTTGGATGGATGTTAAAACATTCTTTTCGGGCGATAGTGATGAGGCTATGTTGGAGGAAGCTATACGTGGTGACAAAGCCGCTATTGATGAGTATAATGAAGTATTAGGAGATACACATTTACCCCTTGAAGCCGCTGCGGTAATTAGAAAACAACGCGATTGGTTGATGGACGATCTTAAGACTATTAAAACTTTGGAAGACGTTAGATAGTTTTTAATTTTTCGGGAAAATTTAAAGCCCCTTTTCAGGGGCTTTTTTTATGCAAGTAACCTCGGATTTAAGGAGTTCTTCTGTTTTTCTTGAGGATATTGAATTCATTACTTTTAATAACATATCCTACACGGATCATGCTGTTGTACTGCTTGTAGTTAATTAGATTTTCTGTATGGCCGGCAAACCATTCCAGCATAATGTATTGATTGGATTTGTGTTTGAAAGGACGATAATGAAGCCGGGTCTGAATCATCCCCCTAGTGTCTAAATTTAACCCTTTTCTGACCTTTACCTCAAATATAAGTTTGTCAGGAATAAAATCATGGGATAGGCTCACTTCCCCTAGTCCCACGTAATCCAACAAGTCCGGATTTCCTGATTTATATCCAAAAGGCAACCATCCTTTTACATGAAGGAGTGTTTTCTTGCCAATAAGAGTGGAATATTTCAGGCTAAGTCGGTTCCAACTTCTAGAAAAAATACTGTCCCTACCATTAGACTCGTGCTCAAAAACAAGATTGGCCAGTCCGTTAATTCTATCATCGGAATCATAAAAAGCTTTACCAACACCTATGGTGGGGTTAAAATTGATTTCCTTAAAAGGATAGGAATCTTTATAGATATCCCAAAAAGCTTTTTGGCTGTAGGTTAAGTATAGATAGGTGTCCCACGGTAAAATACTACGGGTAATAATCTGTTTAAAACTAACTTGGTATTTGGCATTTGCGGTAGAGCTATTAATGGGTTTATTAGTGGGTACACCCGTAACAAAGTAATTGTCTTTGTGAATGGTAAACCATGGAATATGCTGCATGGTGTCGCGCATTTCTTCTCGGCTAAGAGCTTGCGCATTTAGATTGGCAGATAAAAAAAACGAGCCCAGTAAAAGCCAAAGAGAGATTTTCAGTTTCATAGTGTGGTTTGTTAGAATGCAAAAATAACCTTATAAAACGGCTCCTTTTAGCGTTTTCACTACGAAACGTGACGGATATAAGCTCTACGGATATATACTACTTAAAAACGTTACCTTGGTATTTATAAAGATGCAATGAGTTCCTCCAGATTATCACTGCGTTGCAATCCCATTTTTTTGCGTAAACGATGTCTTGTGGTATGAACGGATTTGGTAGATATCCCCAATAATCTGGCCATGTCTTTACTGCTAAGGTTTAATTTGATCAAAGCACATATCTTTTGATCTGTTTGGCTAAGGTTGGGATAGGCGTTATTGAGTTTTTCGTAAAAGTTCTTGTTAACATCTGTAAACCGTAGTTTAAACTCTTCCCAGTTATTGGCGTTCCCTACAGATATTGACTTTAAGACTCTATTGATTTCAGAGACTTTTACATTACCGTTTTCGCCTTTTAATTCGGTTTTTAGCTTTTTTAGAAATTCATCTTTTTCAACTAGTTGTAGTGTAGATGCCGCCAACTCTTTGTTTTTGGTTTCCAAAAGCTGGTGGGCCTGTTCCATTTCAAGCGCTTTTGTTTTTTGCATCAACTGCTTCTCAACCTTGTGTTTGGAGCGAATATGTTTTACATAAACAAAGCCTATAATGATTACAAATATGAGCGAAGTACCCAAAATTATACGTTGAAGCAGTAAGATTTTATCCTGCTGCTCCAACTTTTCCATACGTTGCTGGCGTATAACCTCTTGTTGTCTTTGTTTTTCTACCCGGTATTCGTTCCTAATTTCCATAAGAGGAATATTGTTTTGACTTCTTCCATCAAAAAACTGGGCGTTCAAGGTTTTTGCTTTTTCCAAGGATTGATATGCCGCTTTATAATCTCCTTTCAACTTATAGTTTTCGGACAGTTTTTCGTAGATAAAAGGAGTGAAGTCAATATGACTCTGGTACTTGTCCGAAATGGCAATGGCTTTTTTATAATATTCCAAGGTCTTATCTATATTGCCTAACCTCTTATGGACCACTGCCACGTACGCGTAAATGAGAACCAAGTAAGAAGGTACATTATCTTTAAACCAGGGTTCTATGTCACTAAGCATTTGTAAAGCTTCATCATATTTTTTTTCCTCTCTTAGAACATAAGATTCTTCAAATTTTAAGAATGGTAGCGCAATTTTATCGGGTGTATCACCATAATGTGCATAGCAGCTATCCAAATATTTTTTTGCCATTTCAGGTTCATTAAGCCCTCTATAAGTATAAGCAAAGGTATAATAGTTCTGTGATAAGGAGGTTTTGGGCATGGTGCCATTTTCTACCGCTTTTTTCATAATGTCAAGGGACATCTGCAAGTATTTAAGAGCTTCTTCCTTACGTTTATTATAACTGTACATAGCTCCAAGTCTGCGGTATATATGGGATTTAACCACAACATTTTCAGAATTGTCCGCTAGGCTAAGGGCGGTCCATACAGTTTCATAAGCTTGGGCATAGTGAGCTTGATGACTGTAGACATCCATCAATTTTAATAGTGTCCAAACGGACTTTAATGTATCTCCCTTGACTAAATTGGCCGAAACAACGGATTTTAAAGAATCTATTTGTTTTGTAGTATGCTGAGCGGAAAGCGTATCTGTATTTTCAATAGGGATGTTTAGAGGAATAGAAGAATCTTGAGCCCTGAGTTTTATCCCAAGGACAACGAGAAAACCAATAAGAATATAATAACGCATTAGCTTTTTTGTATGAAACATATACCTCAAACTTTTAAATGTCCTTAACCATAATCATAAATACAACTTTGTATCAAGAATCAAATCATAAATGTTCAAGATATAAAGAATGGGTAACATCAAGTGTAACTAATTTCTTCTATTTATCAAAATAATCAAGATATACTATCTAACTAGCGGTGCATTGGAAATATAATTTTTTAGACCTAAATAGTCTTGTAAAACTGGGTATATAAGGCTTTTAAAATAGAAGTTATACGATTATTATATTGGTATTTTGTTCAAATAGAACTTTACATAAACTCAACATAGCCTAAAGAAGACATTTGTGGTATTAAAAACACCCCATAAGTTCTAATTTTATAAAGAGAAAAACTTGCATAAGGTTGTATTCGTAATTTTGATGAAAATTTTGAAACTATGAGGACTTTGATTTTTGTATTGGTATGGATGATGGCGGTTAATTTTGTTGCTGCTCAGGAGAAAAGTTATGAGGCAGATTGGCAATCCCTGAAAAAGCATGAAACACCAGACTGGTTTAGGGATGCAAAATTTGGTATTTATTGCCATTGGGGACCCTATTCCGTGCCAGCTTATGAGAATGAATGGTATTCACATTGGATGTATACATCGCCCGATAACCCCGAACACAAGCAGGGAAAACGTTTTTATGAGCATCATACACAAACCTATGGCCCCTTAAACGAGTTTGGGTACAAAGATTTTATTCCCATGTTCAAGGCAGAAAAGTTTAATGCAGCCCAGTGGGCGGATCTCTTTGAAAAAGCAGGAGCCAAGTTTGCGGGTCCTGTATCCGAACATGCCGATGGCTTTGCCATGTGGGATAGTAAACTCACCCGTTGGAATGCTAAAAATATGGGGCCTAAACGGGATATAATGGGAGAATTGGCAAAAGAAATAAGAAAGCGGGACATGAAATTTATTGCAACCTACCACCGCCAATGGTTGTTTGGTTGGTTTCCTACTTGGGATGAATCTACAGACGCATCAAATCCGGAATATGCAGATTTGTATGGTCCAAAATTAAAGAAAGGAGATTTTCAATATCCGTTGAGCACAAAGGAATTAGACGAAGGTTCAGATAGATATTATCCCGTAGGTGATAAAAAGTTCAACGAAGAATGGTTGGCTAGGTTAAAAGAAATTATTGATAACTATAATCCAGATTTGGTGTGGTTCGATAATAAAATGGATGTTATTGATGAAGCGTACAGAAAAGAATTTCTCTCTTATTATTATAATCATGCAGAAAGGAACCAGCAGGAGGTAGTTGCTACGTATAAATTTTATGATTTTGCAAAAGGTACCGCAGTGCTGGACGTTGAGCGGGCCAGAATGAGTGAAATGAAGGATTTTCCATGGTTAACGGATGATTCTATTGATTGGAAAGCTTGGAGCCATATAAGCAACCCGGATTACAAAAGTGCGAACCGAATTATAGACTTTTTGGTAGATGTAGTAAGTAAGAATGGTTGTTTGTTGTTGAATATTACCCCCAAAGCAAACGGGGAAATACCTGACCCGGTACAGGAACGCCTTTTAGAGATAGGAGAGTGGTTAAAGCTAAATGGAGAGGCTATATATGGTACACGTCCGTGGGAAGTATATGGTGAAGGGCCTGCAAAGGTAATTGAAGGCCATCTAAGTGAACGAAAGAACCCGGATAACACAGCCGATGATATTAGGTTTACTAAAAAGGGAGACACGCTGTACGCTATACAATTAGATTGGCCAAAAAATGGAAAGACGGTCATAAGAACTTTGGGAAAGGAGAAGAATCTTCTTAAAGGAGAAATTAAGTCTGTTGAATTATTAGGGTCTACGGAAAAACTAATATTTAGTAGAGAAAAAGACGGATTACACATTAATTTACCCAAAGAACCTGAAGGAAAACATGCTTATGTTTTTAAACTAACCTTCTAATCTGTATTGTTTTTATGTCCTTTGGAAATAAAATGCAAAGAATTTTATATTGATAGAGGCTTGCGGCTTCTTAACGTATGTTATTCAATTTTAAGTTTTAAAGAGGTCTCCTACAGATCATATGTTATACTCTAAACCATATGTTATACTCAAAGTAGGTGTGTTAATGGGTTTATTTTTTCAGTAGCTCTAGGGTAATAAAGAGAATGGTTAAAACCGATAGGAATTTAGTGAAAGACCATAGTTTATGGGCTTGATTATTCATTTTTAATACGTATTTGCCTCCCTTTTTTTGGATTTCACTCCTTAATTTTAACATTTCTCTAATTGACCTTTTTGTAGAGTTGTCTATACCATGCAATCTTTTAAAAAAGCTTTGTATATAGGGGAGGGAGGAGGTGTTGTTCATAGAGAATATACGTTTTGTCAAGTTTTTGTCAAGCACCTTTTTTAGGAGTAAATTAACAATATCTCTATTTTGGACACCAATTACAGTGTATATGAAAATTTACAGCACACTTAATTGGTAATCTAATAAACAAACTTTACTCATTTTAAACCAACTCGTATTATGGAAAGAAACAATCACGCGCCTCTCAACAATCCTCCCCCCATTTTAGAACAGGTGTTCCTTAACATGTATTCCTAAAAAAAATGGACAGCTTGTTCATTTCCTTTTGAGCAATTAATTGGTTTAGCTTAAAACCAACTCATTTTTAAATGTTCAGTCAAGAGGGGTGGAATGTATGGTCTAGATACAATGAAATAAGAAAATAATATAGGTTTTGAATTGGAATACAACCTTCTTAACAAGGTTAAACCTACTTCATGGTTTCATTGGTCATTTTTAATATTTAACAAGAAAATTATATGAATTTCAAAAACATTTTTCATTTTAAATCCCACGCTTTTCGGTTGGGATTATTCTTGGTCTTTTGTCTAAGTACGGCAATAGCACAATCTCAAACAGTTAGTGGTACCGTATCTGCAGATGATACACCTTTGCCGGGAGTAAGTGTGGTGGTCAAGGGCACTAATACCGGGACCGTTACAGATTTTGATGGTCTTTATTCAATAAAGGCAGAACCTAGTGACGTATTGGTATTCAGTTACATTGGTTTCAAAACCAAGGAAGTCGCCATCAGCGGAAAAAAATCGGTTAACGTAACGATGCAAGAAGATGTATCCGCGTTGGATGAAGTAGTCGTTGTTGGTTACGGGGCCCAGAAAAAGAAGGAATTGACAGGTGCGGTAGCGCAAGTGAAGTCGGAAGAGTTAATGAAAACATCAACATCCGATATTGGTGCCGCTTTACAAGGTCAGATTGCCGGGGTAAACGTAACGGCCAGTTCGGGTTCTCCTGGAGCGGAAGCTAATGTACAGATTAGGGGGCTTACTTCCATTAACGGGGCCAATAGACCACTATATGTTGTAGATGGTATTCCTTTTGAAGGAGATCCAAAATTAAGTATCAATGAAATAGAAACCATAGATGTTCTAAAGGATGGAGCTTCGGCGGCAATTTATGGTACACGTGGTGCAGCCGGTGTAATCTTAATTACCACTAAAAGGGGTAAAGAAGGACAAATGAAAATTGCGGTAGACAGCTATTATGGTCTTCAAAATATTACTTCGGGAACGCCCTTGTTGAACGTGGAGGATAGACTATATACGACATTCGTTCAATCTGCTGCGTTAAGTGAGAGAAGATATGGTAATACATGGACTACCATAGAACAGAGTCCTCATTTCCTGACCAACAATACGGATTTGGTGAGTGTGGTAGAAAATGATATGGCACCTATCCAAAACCATAGTCTTAGGCTATCAGGAGGTAAAGACGGTCTTACGTACAATGTTACTGGAAACTATTTTGATCAAGAAGGTGTTGTGATCAAATCGGGTTACGAGAGATTCAACGTTAGGGCCAATACACAGTTTAAAAAAGGAAGATGGGATATAACTACGGCCCTTTCCTTTAGAATAGAAGATAGGGAGTATGAGCCTTGGGGACTTTTAAGAAATGCAATAGGGTATAACGCTTACCAACCCCTTATAGATCCAAATACGAGCGTGTTAGAAAATGCGGGAGATGGCAGCGGGGCTAATAACCTCTCTTTTTTAGGATATCAATTTTTGCAAGAAGATAACCAAGAGAATCAATATTTTGATGGAAATTTAAGTGTTACCTACAATATTACAGATAACCTTAAATTCACTTCAAGGGTGGCCTCAAGTTATGACAACGGTACTAGAATTACCGTTAACCCTAAATTTATCGCGTATAGAGATGATGGTACAGAAGTAACATCTCAACGTTCAAGAATAAGAAATTTAAGTTCTTTGGCCAAAAAATCTACTTGGGAGAACATTATCAATTACCAGAAAAGTTTTGGGGATCATAACATCAACTTAACGGGGGTATATTCATCGGAAAAGTACAGTTACTCAGAATTCTTTGCGGAGAAGAGCGATTTGGCTTCCAATGATATTACGGTACTTAATGGTGCCACTGCAGACCCTAATGTGGGGTCGGGTAACAACCAATGGACACAAGATCGTACCAGCACTTTAATAGGTATGTTGGCCCGTTTACAATATAACTATAAAGGAAGATATCTGTTGAACGCTTTTGTAAGACATGATGGGTCTTCTAAATTTAAAGAAGAACCATGGGGTGTGTTTCCTTCTATATCTGCCGGATGGAACGTTTCCGAAGAGAAATTTTGGAAACCTTTTAAGAATACCGTTTCCTCATTTAAGTTAAGAGGAAGTAGAGGTACGGCAGGTAACCAAGGTATTGCAGATTATACATATACACCTACCATTACATTAGATAATGATTACGTACTTGGCGCTGGAGATAATCAGAATTTATTGTTAGGGGCTACGCAAACTGGTTTTGCCAATCCATTGGTAAGCTGGGAAACTTCGGTTTCATTGAACGGAGGTTTGGACATGGGCTTTTTTGACAATAAGTTAACCTTGTCCGCAGATATGTATGAAACCAAAAAAGAAGATATGTTATTCCCAGTATTATTGCCGCCTACTGCAGGTGGAGGTCAAAATGCTGAGGTTACGCTAAATGTGGGCGATATGACCAATAAGGGTATGGAATTTGCCATGAACTATCGCCATTCTGGCAAATTTTCTTGGAATGCCGGTGTAACATATACCAAGAACGAAAATGTTATTACTAAAATGAGTGGTAGTAACAAAATCATCTATTTTGATGATAGTAGTATTTCCGGACATGACAATGATCAGGATTTGGTATCTGCATTGGCAGAAGGGTATGAAGGCGGTGCTTTCTTTTTAATAGAGACCGATGGTACTATTAAGAACGAAGAAGAATTGGCGGCCTACCAAGAAATTGTACCTGATGCAAAATTAGGAGATTTAAAGTATGTAGATTTTGATAAGAACGGCTTAATAGATATTAACGACCGTCAATATATGGGTAGTGGTACTCCTGAATTTGAAATGGGCTTTAACTTTTCGGCCTATTATAAAGCAATGGACTTTTCAATGCAATGGTACGGTGCCTTTGGTGCAGAAATTATAAATGGTAACAAAGCATTGGCTTATAAGGTAGCTAACCATCAGGATTTGGTCTATCAATGGACTCCGCAGAACAACACATCTGATATTCCTGTAAACAGAAATGCCACACATAACAACTTTAGAGGACAGACAGACTATTGGTTGGATGATGGAACTTTTGCCAGATTACGTAACATTTCTTTAGGGTATACTATACCTAGAGATTACACGGAGAAGTTGGGTATCACCAAGTTTAGGGTATATGTAGCTGCGCAAAACCTTTTTACCATTACCCAGTATGATGGGTATGACCCAGAAGTTGGGAACAATGGTCTTAGTACAAGAGGTATTGATAAAGGGACCTATCCTGTAAGTTCTCAAATACGAACAGGGCTTCAAATTGAATTTTAACAGAATTTGATATGAAGATGAATAATTCCGATAAAAAAAATGAAAAAATGATAGTTATGAAAACAACGATAACAAAACGGTTACTTTTAATAATCGTGCCCATGTTAGCTTTTTGGAGCTGTTCTGACGACTTTTTGGAGCAAACCAATCCTAACCAAATATCTACCGAGACTTTCTGGAACAATAACAAAGACTTAGGACAAGGTCTAACCGCTACCTATAAAGGTTTGGCGAGTTCTCAGAACATTCATTTGGTAGCGGAGTTGGCACGTACAGATCTTGCCTGGTCAAGTGGGTACCAACGCCCCAATAATACAAACCCATATTATTTACAGATTTTTAATGATGCCAATAATGAAATAAACCAAAAATGGAGTGCCAACTACACAACCATTTTTAGGGCCAACCAAGTTATAGAAGCTGCTGAGAAATTAGCAGAGACCTATACTACGGAAGACGAAAAGGAAGAAGGTCTTAGTATTTTGGCCCAAGCAAGGTTCATAAGAGGGTATATATATTTTAATCTGTACAATTCTTTTAACGGAGGTGCGGTTCCTATTTATGATTTTGTACCGGTAGAAGAGAGTGAGTTTTATCAATCTATAGCTACTGCAGAAGAGGTCAAGGCTTTCTATTTGGAAGATTTAAAGTTTGCATCAGAGAACCTACCTATTTCTTGGGAAGGCCAGGATAAAGGACGTGTTACTGCGGGTGCGGCCGTTGCCGTAATGGGACAATCATATTTATATGCCGGTGATTATGAAACCGCAGCTACACTTTTTAAAAGTGTTATAGATGACTTTGGTTACGCATTAACACCTAACATAGGAAGCAACTTTACAACTATGGATGAGTTTAATGAGGAATCTATTCTAGAAATAGGGTACTCATTGGATTACAAAAATGAATTGGGCCCTTGGGATGGGAGAGATGTAGCAAATTCTGCCTATGTAAGACAATTTACGGGAGGTGATGGCAAATGGTTTGGAGCTGTATTGGCAAACTGGTTAATTTTAAAATATAGGAACGACCCTTTAGATTTTTCAGACCCTCGTAACAAGGTTGTAGATGAAGATGGTAATGAAAGCTTTAGAAAGTTTAGCCTGCGAACCTCTTGGTCCGTTGCTTTAGTGGATGATAAGGATATGGGATATTACTTGAGAGAAGAAACCGGACAAGCCTCAAATTTTAATGTTCGTATGACCGCTTTTTGGCGTAAGCATACCAACTGGGATATTACTAGATCGGAAGAAGAGCTTTCTCCAGGTAAGGTAAGGTCAGGAGTAAACGAACGTTTAATTCGTCTAGCTGAAATTTATCTTCAATATGCCGAGTGTCAGATAAAGTTAGGAAACATAGACGAAGCCTTAACTTATATCAATAGGGTTAGAAGAAGGTCTGGAGTGCAGTTGTTAGGTTTAGCAGGTACTGGAGAGTTTCCGGCAAATGACCATGACAATGTAGCTTATGATGCCCAAAGTTTAATGGAACATTTAATGTTTACCGAATTGCCTTTGGAACTATCTGCTGAAGGAGATGGAAATAGAAATGTAGACCTTAGAAGATGGGGCGTTAAGGCGGATCGTTTTAAAGAATTGGCTCAAAGACGTTATACGGCCGATCACTACAAATTGCTGGATGAAGACGGTAAAGAGGTAACCCGATGGGCTTCAATTGTTAAGGAATTGCCTGTTGGTGATCCTGATATTGACGAGAACTGGAACGAATTTCAGGAAGCATCTTCAAATTATAACGAAGCGTTACATGCGTATTGGCCATTGCCAAATTCTGAAATCATATCTAACCCGCAATTGAATAATTAAAATTGACGGTTACAGTGATGACATCAATGAAAAATGCAAAAAGCAAGAAATTTAAAAAGTATAAAATGAAAAACGCAATAAGAATTTTAGCCGTCTTGGCCATCCTGTTTGTAGGATGTGACGATAATGAGTACGAGGCGCCTTTTCCTTTCTCCGACATAGGCTTCTATACCAGCAAGGGTACGTTAAATGACCTTCAAGTAAATTTGGACGATTTTGTGTCTTTCACGGATTTATCCCAAGGTGCAGTATCCCATTCGTGGAGAATTGATAAAACGGATGTTTTTCTTGAGGGTCCTATAGATAGGACAGATACAATCCTTGATCAGTTCATAATAGAGCCTAGAAGCACAACGTCGTTTGAGAAAACCGTTCATGTGCAATTCAAAACCTCCGGAATGAAAAAAGTAAGGTTGTACAACACTTTTAATGAAATGGTAATCTTTAAAGGTAATCGCGGAGATGTAGATTATGAGATGCCGGCCAAGAAAGAAGGAGACCTTTATGTTATAGACACTACTTTTTTAGTAAAGGTCTATCCTAAACTTGTACCTAAAATTAAAGTTAGAAATGGCGATGCGGTTGTAAATCATGAAGCAACGGATACAGTGTATATAGAGGCAGGTAATACTATGGAGTTTACTGATCTGTCTACTATTGGCGAGCCTACAGGTCGCTCATGGAACATAAGAAGAGCTTTGAAGCCGGGTGAGGAAGTTGCGGAAAATCCTGTTGTAAACAGTAGCGGAGATTCATTGGCCAATATTGCCTTTAATAAATTGGGAGCTTTTAGGGCTACGATGAACCTGTCCCGTTCAGGTCAGAACATTCCTGGTGATTCAGAAACCTATGTTATGAACGCACCAATTAGGGTAATCCCTTCATCTCAACCATTTGAACTTACCGGAGAAATCCGCGAATTGGAAGATGAAACCATACAAGTACCTTACAATGGGGAGTTTGCTTCATTTGGAGGACAAGAGGAGTTCTTTACGGTTATGGTAAACGGAGAAGCCTTTGAAATTGCTTCTGTAGCGGTAAATGCAAATGATGCTACAAAAATGGATATCAAATTGGCGGCTCCAATCTATCGTCCTGACGTAATCACGGTTTCCTATGCAGGTGGTAGTATAGAATCTTCAGATACTAGGGAGGCATTGCCTTTTACGGATGAGCCTGTAATAATGAGTACGGTTAATTTAATTCCCGCAGCTATTGCAGGGTTGGAAACAGGAGCTGATAGTTGGGTGCCATATTGGAGTAATAAGGGAACGGTTGAGTATTCTACGGAGCAAGCAGCAACCGGTGAATATAGCTTAAAATTAAAAATTGAGGCAGGTCAGGATAATGCTGAAGCCAGTGCTCCGTTCGACAATCCAATAATTTTTGAAGAAGGTAAAACCTATACCGTTTCGTATAAAATGTACATTGCACCAGGTGGCGTAGGTACAGATGGTGGTACACATACAGGTCTGTTTTTGTTACAGAATTGGGGTTTCCAATTTTGGAACAATTTTGCACATCCTGTAGGAGAATGGAAGACCCATACTGTAGATTACACGAGTACAACACCGTTATCTCAGTTCTATTTGAGAATTATTCCTAATGCAGAAAAAACTACTGACATGACCGTATACTATGATGATTTCTCTATCATAGAAAAAGAAGAAAGACCATAATTCCCCACAAAGTAGTTTGTTTGAGTTTAAGGGAGAATTGAAAGATTCTCCCTTTTTTTTCATTTAGAAATCAAACTTTAAAATGAACAAGAAAGTAAAAACTATGAATAGAAATCAACTAGCATTAATGCTTTGTTGTGTCTTGTTGGGAAGTTGCGGTACGGGTTCAAAATTTGATAATTCTACGGAATTGCCCGTAGATCAAGAACAGAAAGCAGAGGACCAGCAGGAAGAGGAACAAGAAACCGTTCCACCGGATACTAATGAAGTCAACTGGAAAGAAATTCCGGTACCCGCTAATGCAGGGCCGGATATGGTTTGGGAGTTTCAAGAAATGTCAGATGATTTTGAATACCAATCCCCAGGAGATAATAAAGGAGATATTTTTTTTGAAAAGTGGGATGACTTTTACCACAACGGATGGTCAGGGCCCGGCCTCACGGAATGGAGAAGGGAACAGTCTTATGTAGCAAACGGGGAACTACAAATGTGGGCTACTAGAAAACCAGGTTCAAAAAAAATGAACATGGGCTGCATTACATCAAAAACAAGGGTAATCTATCCGGTATATATTGAGGCTAGGGCAAAGGTTATGAACTCTACTTTAGCGTCGGATGTATGGCTTCTGAGCCCAGATGACACCCAAGAATTGGATATCCTAGAGGCTTACGGTGCAGACTATTCGGAAAGCGCGCAAAAGGAACATTCGTATTTCTCCAAGAAGATTCATATCAGTCATCATGTATTCATTAGGGAGCCTTTTCAGGACTATCAGCCCAGAGACGCGGGAACTTGGTTTGAAAACGGTACCGTTTGGAACAGGGATTTTCATACATACGGAGTCTATTGGAAAAACCCATGGCACTTAGAATATTATATAGACGGAGAATTGGTGAGAACCGTTTCGGGAAAGGATATTATAGACCCCAAATATTTCACAAATACAACGGATCCGGGAAATACGCAGGTAGATACCCGCACGGGCCTTAGTAAAGAAATGGATATTATTATTAATACTGAGGATCAAACATGGCGTTCTAGCCCAGCTTCTGGTTTAGCATCGGACACGTATACCCCAACAGATAAGGAGTTAGAGAATATAGATAACAACACGTTTAGGGTAGATTGGATTAGGATCTATAAGCCTGTAGCTAAATAGATTTTTCATTTTTATTGAATTGTTAGAGCGTATGGACGTTCTTAAATTAAACCATAGGTAGTTCCCCCAATTAAATTGGTACCTATGGTTTTTTTGTGCTTTCTACTCAAAAAGGTGACAATGGTCATATGATATCAATTATCTTTTTTTAGCATTAAAAACATTACGTAAAACGGTTGACCTAAGGTTGTTTTTTAGTTAATTTCAAGGTGTAATTAGTACTTCTCTTATATAAAATATCAATATGGAATACATAGATTACTATAAAGTATTGGGGGTAAGTAAGAATGCCACGGAAAAGGACATCAAGAAGGCATATAGAAAAATGGCCCGAAAGTATCACCCTGATGTCAACCCCAATGACGTTGAGGCAGAGAAGAAATTCAAGGAAATAAATGAGGCCAATGAGGTCTTGGGTAATGCCGAAAATCGAAAAAAATACGATCAATACGGAAAAGACTGGATGCATGCCGAAGCGTTTGAGAAAGCCAAAGCACAACAGCAAAGTTCACGGGGTAGTGGCGGCCAGAGCTATGAACAGAATTTTGGCGGCGGGGATTTCTCAGATTTTTTTGAATCAATGTTCGGAGGAGGTGGATTTTCTCAAGGTGGATATACTTCAAATAGAGGACAACAGGTAAGATATAGAGGGCAGGACTTGAATGCGGAACTTCGCTTGCAATTAAGGGATGTATACACGACTCAGAAGCAAACCTTAACAGTTAATGGTAAGAACATAAGAATAACTATCCCTGCTGGTATTGAAAACGGACAGACCATAAAAATTTCGGGTCATGGCGGTCCGGGAAGAAATGGAGGCCCCAAGGGAGACTTGTACCTCACTTTTGTAATAGATAATAATACCACGTTAAAACGAGATGGTAATGATTTGTACAAGACGGTAGACCTAGATTTGTATACTGCAATATTAGGTGGTGAAATTACCGTAGATACTTTTGATGGTAAGGCAAAACTAAAGGTAAAGCCGGAAACGCAAAGTAATACCAAGGTAAAGTTAAAGGGGAAAGGTTTTCCTGTTTATAAGAAGGAAGGGCAGTTTGGGGACCTTTTTATTACCTATAACGTTAAGACACCTACAAATCTTTCTGATCAAGAAAAGGCACTTTTCAAACAATTGGCATCACTTAAAAGTTAAGATTATGCAACAAGAAGAATACGTATCCGTAACCGAGTTTTGTAATGGCCATAGCATTTCATCAACGGTCATAAGTCAGCTGAATGAATTTGGTCTAGTGAAAATCATACAACGTAGTGATAGTTTGTATATTCCTATGGAGGAACTTCCCAAGGCGGAGAAAATATTGAGATTGCATACCGATCTTAACATTAACCTAGAAGGGGTTGAGGTAATCACGAGATTACTGAAGCGCATAGAACGAACCGAGGAAGAGCTTATAAGGCTTAGGAACAAATTAAGCTTATACGAATAGCGAAGCAGTTGCACGACAATAGAAAAGCAACGAATTAAATTTGGAATTCATTGTTGGGTTTCCCTTGTTGGCGATAGTTTGCCTGATGTTCTTTGGGCAGTGTTCCGTACACTTTCTTAAAACATTTTGTAAAATAGGACGCCGTATTAAATCCGGACATGTAGAGAATTTCTTTAACGGTAAGATCTGTAGTCTCCAATAATTGCTTGGCTCTTTTAAGTCTAAAACGTCTAATGAACTCTCCGGTAGAAAGGCCGGTAAATTCCTTAAATTTATTGTAAACGGCACTTCTGCTCATAGACAAGGCCGCCGTAAGCGATTCAGCATTGAACTCCGCATCCATAATATTCATTTCCAAAAGCTCAATAACACGGTTTAGAAATTCTTGATCAGGTGAGGTAACCTCAATTTCACTTGGAGAAAGGGATACTTCACGTTGCATATAGTTCCGTAATTCTTTTCGGTACCGCATGATATTGTTCAGCTTCACTTCTAGGTGCTCCAAGTTAAATGGTTTGGTAAGGTAATCGTCCACCCCAATTTTTAGGCCTTCTAGCTGACTGTCATCATCTGTCTTTGCCGTAAGAAATACAATGGGGATATGATTATATTCTACCTGTTTTTTAACCTCCTTGGCAAAAGATATACCGTCCATAGTGGGCATCATGATATCACTAATGATAATATTGGGCATATGGGTTTTTAAGATTTCAAGCCCGTGTTGGCCATTTTCTGCTTCCAGTATTTCATACTTTCTATAGAGGCCACTTTTTATAAAAGCCCTGAGGTCTGCATTGTCTTCAACAACCAATAAGGTTGGCTTTTCATCAGAAGTCAGAAGTTCTGTTTCGTCTTCGGTTTCAAAATTTACCTCTTTAAGGTGGTCCAAATTAGGAACGACCATGGCCTTGGTAGACTCGGAACCTATAATTTTATCATCTTTATAAAAATCAAATTTCTTAGGAAGGTAGAATATGAAATTGGCTCCTTTCCGGGTTCCTTTTTCAACCAGAATTTCGCCATGATGCCGCTGGACAAGGCTTTTTGTAAGGGCAAGGCCAATACCCATGCCGTAAGTATTCCTATTTTCGGCGCTATCGTCATTAAAGAAACGGTCAAATATTTTCTCTAGACTAGCAGATGAAATGCCGTTGCCATTATCGCGTACCTCTATTTTTACGTATTCCTCTCTTGTCTGGTCTATTTCTTTGGAGGTGTTGCTTACAACGATGGATATTTCACCTCCATCAGGAGTAAATTTGAAAGCATTGGATAATAAATTGTTCATTACCTTTTCCAATGCATCCGGACTGAACCAAGTAATAAGAGTGGGCTCGTCACAAACTAGCGAAAATTTAATTGATCGGTTGGTAGCCAAGAAATCAAAAGATTCTTTTATCTCATGTATGTTTTTTAGAATGTTGAAGTAACCAACTTCTAAAACCATTTTCTTCTGTTCTATTTTCTGAAAATCCAATAATTGGTTTACAAGCCGTAGCAATAAAGATGAGTTTTTCTGCATAAGCCTATATTGGTTCAGGCGTTCTTTAGGCTCTATAATGTCGTTGTTTTTTTCCAAGAACTGCAACGGGCCGTTCAATAGGGAAAGGGGTGTTCTAAATTCATGCGAAACATTGGTAAAAAACTCCATTTTCATTTTGTTGAGCTCATCTGCCTTTTGTTTGGTAAGATGGTTCATGGTAAGTTGGTGTTTTTCCTCTATTCGGATCAGGGTAAATTTACCAAAGGCATAAAGCAATGAAATAGCCAAAAGGGTGTACAGAGCATATGCCCAAGTAGTTTTCCAAAATGGCGGGGCAATAACAATTTGTAATGCGTCTGGTTCTAGGTTCCAAAAACCATCGCTATTGGCCGCTTTCACCTCAAAAGTATAAGTTCCAGGTTCTAAATTGGTATAGGTGACTAAATTTCTGTTGTTGGAGGCAACGGACCATTCATCTTGAAAACCTTTTAACCTATATTGATATTCATTTTTGTTAGGGGAAGAGAAATGCAGCGCAGAGAACCCCAATGAAATATTATTCTGGTTATGGTTAAGGTTTACCTTGTTAGCGGTTAAAATGGTCTGGTCTAATATTTCCTCGTCCGCTATTTTTTTGTTCGGAAGCACAAGCTTATTGTTCAACAGAAAACGGTCTATGTGAATTTCGGGCGGAATCTTATTTTGCTTAATTTTTCTTGGATAGAAGGCGTTAAAACCATTGACACCGCCAAAAATTAGTTGTCCATCGGATTTTTTCAATGATGTTAATTCTTCAAACTCATTACTTTGTAAACCGTCTTCAACGTCATAATTTTTAAAGGTTTCGGTTAAAGGGTCAAATTTTGAAATACCGTTATTTGTAGAAATCCAAAGGTTACCGTCATCATCTTCTTCAATACTTTTAATTACATTGTTGGGAAGCCCATCAGCTTCCGTATAGGCTTTAAAAGATTCTTTTTCCGTGGTTTTGTCTACAATAAGCTTATTTAGTCCTCCACCCAGGGTTCCTATCCAAATTGTACCTTTTGAACTTTCAAAAATAGGGAGGATATAGTTGTTACTTATACTGGTTGAATCATTTGCGATTACGGAAAAATACTGGAACTGTGGATTTTCTTCTTGTAATTGGTCTGCGGGCAGTTTGTTTAACCCTTTTCCAGTACCTACCCATAGGTTACCCTTGCTATCTTCAACTATATTGCGAATAATCTTGCTTGTAAAATTATGGGAGCTATCAAAATTTTCAACCGTCTTGTACGGTGCATGTCTTGCACGAAAAAGCCCTTTAGAATAGGTGCCGTACCAGACTTGCCCAAATCTGTCCGTACACATACTGAACACGGTAGACTTTATTTTATCGCTAAACGTAACCTTTGGGTTACGGCTAGGAGTGGTAATATCTATTTGATAGACACCTTGCGTACCCGAGTTTCCTAGTTCCAGAATTTTTTTGTCGTCCACTTTAATCTCGTTCATGGAGAAAGCAGCGTTTACACGGCCTAATTGTCTAAAGTTTGTAAACGTACCGTCACTTGCTTCTTTTAGGAGGAAGTTTAGTCCGCCCCTGGTGCCAAACCAAAGAGTACCGTTGCTATCTTCGTAAATGGATTTTACAATGTTATGGCCCAATGTTCCTGGGCGTATGTCTCCCAAGTAATGGTTAAACTGCTTGCCGTTCAGGTCTAATTTGTTAATTCCTGTACCAAACGTCCCTATCCATAGAACCCCTGTTTTATCGATTAACAAAGACCGCACATAGTCGGAACTTAAACTTGAACTATTTTCAAAACTATTATCATGGTGTTTTTTTAGCAATAAGGTATCGGTTTTTAACCGATACTGATTCAGGCCACTTTTGGTCCCTCCCCAAAGTCTGTTTTTTGAGTCGATTACCATTTTTAGAATAGTCTCGTTTCCTATTCGCTTTAGTTGAAAATTATTAGGGTCGTCGGATTCGGTGGGGGTGAAAATGCCGTTAGAGGTTGCAAGAACCATTTGGCCGTTGGGGCTTTGCCCCATACTTCTTACGACAACCGTATCTGTATGTACCCGAACAAGCTGAGGAATTTCACCTTTATCTTCTTTGGTGGTTTTTAAAATTCCAGAGGAGGTTCCAACCCATATAGTTCCTTGTTGGTCTTTGAATAAGGCAGAAGTTGGTTTTTTTAGAATAACAGGGTTCTCAGCATTAGGAAAATTAAAGGAGAGGGTTTTACGACCGGTTACTATCTGAGCCACCTGCAAACCACCGTCTGTTCGTGCCCACAGCCTATTTTCGTCGTCAATAATTATGCTCTTAACAATATCTGAGATAAGTCCGTTGGAATTATCTTTCCCTACCATAAAAGAGTGGAATCTTCCTGTTTTTCGTTCGTAGAAATTAATACCGTAACCGGCCGTCCCGATCCAAAGATTGCCTATAGAGTCTTCGGCAATGGCACTTATTAAGTTGCCGCTTATTGCATAAGGGTTTTTCGGGGATGGTTTGAATTTTCTAAAATTTCTGCCATCATAGCGGTTAAGACCATCATCCGTTCCAATCCATATGTAGCCATAGGAGTCTTGGTAAAGGGCTACCACATCATTCTGGGAAAGACCATCATTATTGTCCAAATGCTGAAAGTACGTCTCAGTTTGAGCGTTCAGGCCTAATGAAAACAATATCGCAAAAACGCCTGCCATTGTTCCAAGTCTTCTTGAACAAAGTCTAAATTTCGAAAATATATGAGCAGTACGAATAACTATTTTTTTTATGTGGATATGTCTTTGAACATCACCTAAATGAATTTCAATTTTTTAAGAGAATTCAGATAGGGTAAAAGCTTTGGATAATAAGAAACAAATAAAAATAACGTGAAACCATTGTTTTAGGTTGGTTTTTTCAGTTTAAAATCAAAAGTTTTAATCTTTTAAACATTTGTTTCATTCCTAGACGTTGAACTTGGGAACCATCCGTGCAAATACATGATATTTTTTGGTTATAGATACTTTTCTAGGATAAATATGACCAGAAGAACTAAACTAATTCTACACAAAAGACTTTTGTTCTACTATTCAAGCCAAAAGTCTTACCGTATTATAAAGATAATTGACATTTTTGAAGTATTAAGATTGTTTATTGTTACAACCAGACTTTCATTTTTTAAACTATAGCTAGTTATGAAGCTTAAATATGTGCTCCCAGTTTTTATTTTAATAATCAATATTGCGTGCAAAGGGCAACAGGAAACCCATCAAAAACCACCAAATATAGTTTGGATCGTTTCAGAGGATAACTCCAAACATTATCTAAAAATGTTTGATGAAAATGGTATTGAAACTCCCAATATTGAGGCATTGGCCCAGCATGGCATACAGTTTAACCGTGCCTTTTCAAATGCTCCTGTTTGTAGTGTAGCACGTTCAACTATAATCTCAGGGTGTTATGCGCCCAGGACAGGAGCTCAGTATCATAGGAGGTCGGAATTGGTTCCTATGCCGGACTCGTTACGAATGTTTCCTGCTTATTTAAGAGATGTCGGATATTATACCGCAAACAATAGTAAAGAAGACTATAATTTTGTTAAAAGTGATGATGCATGGGATGAATCATCGGGAAAAGCAACTTGGAAAAACCGTTCAGGGGACCAGCCTTTTTTCTATGTGCATAATATTGGAACTACCCACGAATCCAGACTACATTTTCCAGAGAGTGATTTAAGCGATTCGCCTACGCAAGCTGAAGTTAATGATTATAAGGTGCAACCTAACCATCCGGATACGGAATTGTTCAGGTACACTAATGCACGCTATCGTGATAAAATTGTGGAAATGGACGGTCAATTGGGGGAGGTCGTAAAAGCCTTGGAAGCCGATGGACAGCTAGAAAACACATTCATTTTTTATTACGGAGACCATGGTGGGGTATTACCAGGAAGTAAAGGGTATTTATATGAAACCGGACTTCATGTGCCTATGGTGGTCAGGATTCCCGAGAACTATAAAGACATGGTGGACTTAAAATCAGGAAGCCAAACAGACCGTTTTGTGAGCTTTATAGATTTGGCCCCAACTGTACTGAACTTAGCCGGTGCTAAAATTCCGGAACAAATAGACGGTAAACCGTTTTTGGGTAAGGATGTTAACACAGAAGAATTGAGCAAAGAAGATGTTGCTTATGGTTATGCCGATAGGTTTGACGAAAAGTATGATATGGTACGCTCCGTTCGTAAGGGCAAATACAAATACATAAGAAACTACCAGCCCTTTAATTTTGATGGGTTAATGAATAATTACCGTTACCAGCAAGCAGCCTATCGCGAGTGGGAAAAAATGTACGAAAAAGGAGCATTAAATGATAAACAGTCTACTTTTTTCAAATCACGTACACCTGAAATGCTTTTTGATGTAGAGAACGATTCTTATGAAACCGTGAATTTGGCCGCCGACCCTAATTTTGACATAAAGCTTTTAGAAATGCGTGGACTTCTAAACGATTGGGTAGAGGGTATGCCGGATTTATCTTTTTACCCCGAGTTCTATTTAGTGGAAAATGCTTTTAGTAATCCCGTAAAGTTTGGTAGAGCACATAAAAAGGAGATTCAAGATTATGTGGCAACGGCAAATATAATGTTAGAAGATGCTGCAACGGCCCAAACCAAGTTAAAGGAATTACTGGTTTCTTCAGACCCATGGCAGCGATATTGGGCATTGATTGTTTGCAGCAGCTTTGGAAATGAATTGAAAAGCTTAACTCCGGAAATAGAAAAAATAGCACAGAATGATGATCAAGGTGTAAATAAAGTTAGAGCTGCGGAGTTTTTAGGTATCACTAAAGCGGGAGACCCTGTTCCTGTTATGTTGGAAGCCCTTTATTCCGCTAAACATGAGACAGAAGCCTTGTTAATTTTAAATTCAATAGTACTTCTTGGTTCGTATGATTATGGATATGAATTTCCAATTGATATTAGTAAGATAAACCCAGAGTTTAGAACTGAGAAGTCAGAAGTTCTTCGTCGTTTGGAGTTTTTGAATCCTGAAATGAAATAACTCCCCAAGAATTATTTGTTCATAATTAAAAGAAACATCATGTTACATTTAAAAAGAGCATACGGCAAAAGTTTAACAGGTTTACTGCTGCTAGCTTTTTTTGTGTCTGGAACTATAGCTACGGCCCAAAGAAAGAAAAAGAACATTGAGACCGTTAAACGGCCAAATGTTATTCTAATCAATGTTGATGATTTGGGGTATGGAGACCTGTCTTCTTATGGCAATGAACTTTTTTCGACACCTAATATAGACCGTTTGGTAAATGAAGGGGTACGCTTTACGGACGGTTACGTTTCTGCTCCGGTTTGTTCTCCCAGTAGACACGGATTGTTATCAGGAGCCTATCAACAGCGCTTTGGAGTACAATGGAACCATGATACATGGAAAATGAAGCATCGCCAAGATGAGCAGATTGTTCCTAATGACCAAAAATTCATTAATCAAGCGTTTTCGGATGCAGGCTATGTTACCGCTATGGCAGGTAAAATAAACCTTCAAGGCTATCCTAAAACTACATTTGATTATAATTATTCCCTTACTTCATCAGGTTCCAATTATTTTCCGGAACCGACGGGAAAGTATTTGGGGGTAGATGATAAACCAGGGGAGAATTCCAAACCAAAAGGAGGTTGGACACCGATGTTATGGGGTCCTGAAAGGCCAGGGGAAGAATATCTAACGGATCGTTGTGGAAGGCAATGCATTGAATTTATTGAAGAGAATAAAGAGAAACCTTTTTTCTTTTACCTAGCCTTCAATGCGCCACATACACCACTTCAGGCTAAAAAATCGGACCTGCCCAGGGTAAGCCATATTAAGTCTGAGGCCATGAAATTGTACGCAGCTATGGTTCTAGCTATTGATGATAACGTAGGGCGTATTTTGGATTACCTCGAGAAAGAAAAATTACGGGATAATACCATTATTGTGTTCGTTAGCGATAACGGCCCTGCCAATCCCATTCATCTGTCGTTGCCCACTTGGTGGCCAAAGGATACTCCTTATCACTTATTAGGGCAAAGAGGGCAACTTTCAGGCTTTAAAGGTAATATGTGGGAAGCTGGAATACGTGTGCCGTACATTATAAGTTGGCCTGCGCAATTAGAACAGAACGTAACGTTTAAAAAACCAGTTAGCACTTTAGATTTATATCCAACCTTATGTGCGGCTGCGGATGTTAAAATTCCGAATAAAACGATATTGGATGGGGTAAACCTATTGCCTTTTATTAGGGGCGGGTATGACACACAACCCCATGAAACCCTATTTTGGTATGCCAATAGAATGGGTGCCGCACGAATGGGAAAATGGAAGTTCTTGGTAGAGGACAACAAACATTACCTTTTTGATTTGGAAAACGATATTGCAGAAACTACAAATGTAAGTAAGCAAAACCCCAAGGTCATGCAAACTATTTTTGACGCCTACATAAATTTTAGAAATGAGATGCCTGCCATGCGCAACCCATTTTTAAGGCCTTTGGATATACCATCGCCAGATGTAATTAATTTACCTGTGGTTGAAGGAGACTAAGAAGCAATTTTAGAATGAACTAATAAAAGAGCCTTGCTAGAATAGCAAGGCTCTTTTGGTTTCAGAATTATTGTTAGGTATACGGTGGCGGATAAAGATGGTAACCTTTCCCAAGTGTCACTACCGAGAGAAGACCTAATTTTTATAAGTATTTGGCAATATGGCAAGTTGTTCTATGGATAAAAACAATTGTTGCATTTTTCCGTGGGTAATATTATCAATTTGGTCAACTCAAAAAAACTCAAACAATAATGCTTATGAAACTCACTAGATTAATTGTGAAGAACACACGTTTTTCTTGTCAATTTTGGTGCTTTTTATTGTTGGCCTTTTTTAGTGCTTTTGCGCAGGCCCAAACAGTAAAAGGAACCGTCTCCGATAGCCAAGGTCCATTGCCTGGCGTCAATGTATTTTTAAAGGAATCATCAAAGGGAACAACTACAGATTTTGATGGTAATTTTGTGCTTCAAGATGTATCAAAAGGAGCCACTTTGGTCTTCTCGTACATAGGTTACAAGCCACAAGAAGTAATCGTATCAGGCGCAGACCTTAATGTAACCATGCAAGAGGACGCACAGGCTTTGGAAGAAGTTGTGGTAGTTGGGTACGGGGTACAGAAAAAGAAAGATTTAACAGGTTCTATTTCCTCCATTAGTACAGATGACATTCAAAAAACCAATACCGTTTCCTTGGATCAAGCCATACAGGGTAGGGCGGCAGGTGTTACGGTTTCGGGAACTTCGGGCGCCCCGGGAGCTAGCCCAACGGTAAGAATTAGAGGAACGGGAACGGTTAACAACTCAGACCCTTTATATGTTATTGATGGTGTACCTATTAATGATATTGCCAACTTTAATATGGCAGATGCTGCTTCTATAGATGTCCTTAAAGATGCCTCGGCAACTGCAATTTATGGGTCAAGAGGAGCGAACGGGGTTATTTTAATTGAAACAAAAAAAGGGTCTAAACGTAAGACTACGGTATCCTACAACGTATATACCGGAGTACAGAACAAAATAGATAATTTAGATGTTCTTACGGGGCCGCAGTGGGCCATGCTGGTTAATGAGGCAAATACAAATGATGGAACCGCTATAGATCCAGAGTTGGCCAATCCAGGGGCTTTGCCTACATATAATTGGAAAGATGCCGCTTACCGTTCCGGGTTTATTCAAGACCACCAATTATCCATTTCCGGAGGGAGTGAAAAATCTACTTATTACATATCCTACGGATATATTTCGCAAGATGGTATACTCAAGGAGTCGGGCTATAGCCGTCATAACTTCAGGGTAAATAACACCTATCAAGTAGGGAAGAAAATTAAAGTAGGACACAACATTCAGTACTCTAATTCAGACAGGACATCCGTTCCCGAGGTGGGTGGTAACCCCTGGCAACGAGCGGCCTTTGTTGGTTACGTTACCGATCCGGTCTCTCCAATTTATGCGCCTGATGGGAGTTTAGGTATTCCCGGTTATTCTAGTGCCATTAATGCATTGGGCCTTGTAGAATATGGAAAAAGAAATCGTAAGAAAGAAAGTTTTTTCGGCAACTTATTTGTTGAGCTGGATCTAGCGGAAGGTTTAAAGTTCAAGTCTAATTACGGGTTGGAAATCACAAATGTAAAAAGTGATAATTACGTGCCTGAATATTTTGTGGGACCAACCTATAACAGTCCGGTAAGTAGTTATACTTTGAGCCGTTCGGAAAACAGGGTGATGGTACTTTCAAATACGCTTAATTACCTAAAGGTTTTTAAGGACAAACATAATTTTAACGCTTTATTGGGACAGGAAATCCAAAATTTAAACGCTAATAACGTTCAGGCAGAGCGTAGCGAGATTCCTTCAAGTGTTGCCAATCCAACCTTGGGTTCGGGAAATGTATCTACCTCTACCAACAATGGTGGTATATCCGAGTCTAAATTACTTTCGTTTTTCGGGAGGTTAAATTATAACTATGATGAGCGTTATTTAATAACCGCTACATATAGGTTTGATGGGTCTTCTCGTTTTGGGGAAAACCAACGTTGGGGTAAGTTTCCATCCGTAGCTTTAGGTTGGAATGTTCACAACGAACATTTTTATAATATTGGATTCTTAAATCAGTTGAAGTTTCGAGCAGGTTGGGGAGAAACGGGTAATCAAAATATACCTAATTCCTCAACTTTCAACACCCTTAATCTAAACACAAATTATATTTATGGGGCAGATCAGTTAACTACCGTTGGTGCAGCTCCTCTAAGACCCGGTAATCAAGATTTAAAGTGGGAAACTACCGTTACTAAGAATGTAGGGGTTGATTTAGGTCTTTTCAATAACTCACTGACGCTTACAGCAGATTATTTTATTAAGAATACAACTGACCTGCTTTTGGCGATACCTATTCTTAATACAGCGGGTTATAAGACAAGTCCTTACGGAAATGCAGGTGATATAGAGAACAAAGGTTTTGAACTTACCGCAAATTACAGAAAGAGTTTTGGTGATTTTTCATTCAACTTAGGAGGGAACATTTCGTTTGTCAAGAACAAGGTTATTTCTTTAGCAGATGACGGTATCTTAATTGGTAGTAACCGTTCTAAAGATTATAGTCGTACAGAGGCCGGTCATCCTATTGCTTCTTTCTATGGATATGAAATGATCGGTATTTTTCAGACACAAGATGAGGTAGATAATAGTGCGGTACTCCCTAAGACCCAACCTGGTGATGTAAAATACAGAGATCTTAATGATGACGGAATCATTAATGATGATGATAGAAAGTACATTGGTTCGCCTTTTCCGGATTATACCTATGGTATGAATCTGGATATGAATTACAAACAGTTCGATTTTTCAATGTTCTTCCAAGGAAGTCAAGGGAACGATATTTTGAATCACACAATTTACTGGTTAGAAGCAGATTTGGGAACCAATATGTCTACCAATATGTTGAACCGTTGGACAGGAGAAGGAACATCCAATACCTTGCCAAGAGTAACTTTTGCCAACAATGGAGTTAACATGCCAAAATCATCCAGTAGATACGTTAAGGATGGTTCTTATCTAAGATTGAAGAATGTACAATTAGGCTATTCGTTACCGCAAGATATGTTGGACAAGACGCCAATTTCAAGTCTTCGTATTTATTTGGCCGCACAGAACTTGCTCACTTTTACCAAATATGAGGGTATGGATCCAGAGGTAGGTGTAGATACATCCGATAATGGCACCAGTCCTTTGGACATAGGTATTGATAACGGATTGTACCCATCCGCAAGAACATTCACTTTGGGCTTGAACATTAAATTTTAAAAAAGACATTTATTATGATACCATATAGAACAATTAATAACGGACTAAAGTTTTGTTCCTTGGCTTTGATTTTTGCGTTAAGTTCATGCAGTAAAGATTATCTTGAGGTAGTGCCCTCCGGAGAGCCCACTATTGAGAATTTTTATAAATCTCCGGTAGATGCGGAACAAGCTCTAACAGCGGCCTATTCTCCAATGCGTGAGATGTATGCCCGTGAGAATTTTGGAGCGGCCAATGCCAATGATCTGGTCTTTGGAGATATAGGAACAGATGATATTTTAAAGGGAGGAGCCAGAGTAAATGATGGCCCACATCTGTATGAAAAAGAAATATATAGTCTTACGACTTCTAATTCTGCTGTAGAAAAACTGTGGCAAGTAAACTACAAAGGGGTGCTTTATGCCAATTTAGTTTTGGCAAATGTACCTAGTATTGAATTTGAGGATGAAGAGAGAAAAAAGGACATTATTGCCGAAGCACATTTTTTACGGGCCTATTATTATTTTGACCTGGTAAATACTTTTGGAGGCGTACCAATAATAGATACGCCATTGGAGCCGGGAGAATACAATGTGGCACGTTCTTCAAGAGAAGAGACATACAGGTTCATTGAAGAGGATTTGAAAAAAGCAATTTCAGAATTGCCTTCTAGATTTGATAAAGGAGCCGATTTCTTAGGGCATGCAGATATAGGAGCCGCCCTTGGTTTAATGATGCGAGTAGCGCTTTACCAAAATAAAATGGATCAGGTTAAAACGTACGGGGAGCAACTAATTGAATTGCCATATGTACTAGCAGATTATGCCACTATTTTTGAACCTTCAGGTGAGTGGAACACAGGATCAATTTTTGAAATTAATTTTTCCTCCAATTCAGATAAGTTGGGGACCTTAATCCCACGTATGATCGGTGCAAGAAAAAAAGGTGGTGTTGGTTTCTCTCAGATTAAAGAAGACTTAAGAAATGAATTTGAACCTAACGACCCTAGGTTTGATGCTTCATTTTACAATGTCCCGGGAGGGTATGGAACGGAGTGGTATATCAAAAAATATTCAATAACTCCATTTAGTGAAAACCCTAAACCTTCGGTTGGAGGAAACGGAAATAGCGGTAACAATATTAGAATCCTTCGTTTATCCGATGCGTATTTAATGTATGCAGAAGCTATTTACAATACAGACCCCACAACTGCAATAAACTATGTAAATAAGGTAAGGCAGAGAGCAAGAGGTGATAATGATGCTTCCGTTGTTCCGGATTTGGACGGCAGTCTAAACGGGCAGGCTTTGTTGGATGCCATTTATCACGAGCGTAGGGTTGAATTGGCAGGCGAAGGCTTCCGGTATCATGACCTAATTAGAACGGATAGAGCAGAGGCTTTGCTAGGATCCTTGGGCTTTAAAAAAGGATTGCACGAGATTATGCCTATACCTTTGTCTCAAATAGATTTGTCACAAGGAGTACTGGTGCAAAATCCCGGGTATTAAAAACGGAACTATGAATGTACCTCTCTTAGGTAAAAGTAAGAGGGGTACATTTTATTCAAAAAAATTGAATAACCTATAACTTGGTGAAACTATTTGTAACTGAGTAAGGATTATAGATAAATTAATAGAGGTATGAAAAAGAGAAATACGGTTTTTATAATGTTTCTAATTTCGTTCATGGTTGGAAAACATGTTTTTGGACAAAATGATAGACCCAATATCATATTCCTTCTTTCCGATGATCAGACCAGTGTAGCCACAGGTTGCTACGGTAATGATCAGGTAAAAACCCCGAATATGGATAAGTTGGCCAAAGATGGTGTTCTATTCCTGAACCATTATAATACTACTTCCATCTGTATGGCAAGCAGGGCCAATATCCTAACAGGTATGTATGAGTACAAGACCGGTTGTAATTTTATGCATGGCGATTTGGCCGTAGATAAATTTGAAAACACCTATCCGGTATTACTTCAAAAGGCAGGGTATTTTACAGGTTTCGCGGGTAAAGTGGGTTTTGTTCTTGATGAGACAAAAACAGAAAAAATAGAAGATGGACTTCCAGTAGGTTATTTTGACGAATGGGGTGGAGGCCCTGGGCAGACACTTTATGAGACGGCCAATAATCTAACTATAGCCCAGTATGCAAAAAAGTATCCACATAGCACGCGAGCGTATGGCGCTTGGGCGGGAGACTTTATAAAGGAAGCCAAAGCTTCGGGAAAACCGTTCTGTATGTCCATAAGTTTTAAGGCACCTCATTTACCTTTTACTCCAGACCCTTTCTTTGATGACGTATATGCTGGGCAGACGTATAAAAAACCTGAAAATTATGGTGATGAAAATGCCAAACATTTAGCGCCACAGGCAAAATCAGGTAGGCAGTATAATTCATATAATTTCTGGCGCGAATCCGAAGACAGCTATCAAGAAGCAATCAGAAAATATAATCAGCTGATTCACGGTGTGGATTATGCTATCGGTATGATTCGTAAGTCGCTGGAAGAACAAGGTGTGGATAAAAATACCATTATCATATTCACCAGTGATAATGGGTATAGTTGTGGTGCACATAACCTTGGCGGGAAAGTACTTCCTTATGAGGAAGCTTCACGATCACCTCTCATTATTTATGACCCAAGAGTACCAAAGAATAAACAAGGGGTAAAACGAAAGACCGTAACGGCCAATATAGATATGGCTCCTACCATTTTAGCCTATGCCGGTGTTCAGGTGCCGGATAATATGGATGGTGAAAATTTGGTGCCGTTGGTACAGAAGGAAGCGGGTATACAGAGAGAGCATATTGCATTGACCAATATGTGGGGCAATGATGAAATTCAGGCGTTAAGCGTGGTTACAAAAGACTTCAAATACATCTATTGGCAATATACGGATGAGCGTATGCAACCCACTGAAGAATTGTTCCATATATCCAAAGATAAACTAGAAATGCACAACCTGGCGCAGGATAAGACGTACAAAACGGAGCTGGATAAAATGCGTAAGCTGTATGATGAGCGATACATGAGCTTGGTAAAAGACGGAATGCAGACCAATGATTACGCAAAATATGCGGTTCTGTTTGACCGAAAAGCACCGGAAAGCCTAAAGAAAAAATACCGTAAACTCAATTACGGTCAGCTTCTGGAGCAAGAGGCCAAAAACAGAAAAAATAAGAACATTCATAAAAATTAAAAAATGAAAATACTAAAGAAGGTATCGTACAAATGGGTACTTGGCTTTTGCTTTTTAAGTACTATGGTAGCGGCACAGAGCGATGATAAGCCAAATGTGATTATTATTTTAACCGATGACCAGGGTTATGGAGATGTTGCTGCCCATGGTAACAAGGTTATAAAAACACCTTCAATGGATAAAATGTATCACGAGGGTGTTCATTTTACTAATTTTCATAGTGGTACTACTTGTGCGCCTAGCCGTTCTGGCCTGCTTACGGGAGCGGATGGTAATCGTGCCGGGGTATGGCATACCATTGGAGGAGGTAATTTCCTTCGGGAGAAATTCATGTTAATGCCGCAGGTTTTCGAGGATAATGGCTATGCTACGGGAATGTACGGAAAATGGCATTTGGGAGACGCTTTTCCTTACCGTCCAGAGGATAGAGGATTTCAAGAAACTGTAGTCCATGGTGGTGGAGGTGTAGGCCAAACCCCGGATTATTGGCAGAATGATTATTTTGATGATACGTACTGGAGAAATGGTACTCCTGAAAAATTTGAAGGGTATTGTACAGATGTCTTTTTCTCCGAAGCTATGGATTTTATAGAACGAAAAAAAGATAACCCTTTCTTTGTTTATATATCGTTGAATGCACCTCATGGCCCTTTAAATGTACCCCAAGAGTATTATGAGATGTACAAAACGGAAACTTCTATAAACGAAGGTCAAAAGGCATATTACGGAATGATTACCAATATTGATGATAATATGGCCCTTCTGGATAAAAAGCTGGATGAACTAGGTTTAAAGGACAATACAATTTTAATTTTTATGACCGATAACGGGACTTCTACCGGACATAGAGAAGCAAATGGTAAAGTTGAAGGTTTTAATGCAGGCATGAGGGGACACAAGGGTTCACAATATGAAGGCGGACATAGAGTGCCGTTCTTTATGCGTTGGAAGGATGGTAAACTAACCGGTGGTCGCTCAATTGATCAGCTGGCCATGAATTTTGATGTATTGCCCACATTAATAGATTTATGTGACTTGGGAAAAGTACCCAACCTTGGCTATGATGGTAAAAGCTGGGCACCTATATTGGAAAATGAAATAAAAACCGCCCCGCATCGGTATTGCGTTGTAGACAATAATAGGTTACAGCAACCTGTAAAATGGCGTATGAGTGCTGTTATGGATGACGAATGGAGGCTTATAGACGGTAAAGAACTGTACAATATTAAAAAAGACCCAAGCCAAGAAAATGATATTGCATTAAAGCACACGGAAAAGGTTAAAGAAATGCGGAATGCCTATGAGGAATGGTGGGCATATACATCTCGTGAATTTTCGCACTATGAAGCGTATAAAGTGGGTGAACAGGGCATAGCCGAAACTACTATTACCGTTCATGATCTACATAGCTCGGAGCCTATAGCATGGAGTCAAGTATATATTCGTGATCCTAAATCAGGAAAGCAACCCGCTTTTGGAAAGGGCTTCTATATGATAGATGTGCAGCAAGATGGATATTATGAAGTTGAATTGAGAAGATGGCCAAAAGAATCCAAACTCAGTTTTGATGCTACAATGCCCGAATTGGGCAAGCGTGAAAAATGGTATGTCACTAAGCCTAAAGGAGTTTTAATTCCTATTAAACAAGCAAGTATAGATATTGATGCATTGCATTTGGATATGCCGGTAAATATGAAAGCGGATAATGCAACTTTTAAAGCCTACTTGGTAAAAGGTCGTAAGCGATTGTATGCGGATTTCATTGGAGAGGATGATGTTAGATTTGGAGCTTTCTATGTCTATCTAAGAAAGGTTGATGCATCACCCAAATTAGAGCGAACGAGATAAATCATATGATGTTGATTGTTATTGAAGAGAAGGAGCAACCGGTAAAACGGATTGTTCCTTTTTTTTAGTTTCAATTGCGTTAGAGGACTTATGGTTTGTATAAAAAAACCGGAGAGCCTTATGGCTCTCCGGTTACAAACTAACTCAACAAACAACTTTTCTAAGGTATAAGGGCCTTAGTACCCTGCATTTTGAACCATTGAAGGAGCTTTTTCAACCTCGGACTGTGGAATGGGCAGATAGTACTGTCTATCAAACCATGGTCTTTCTACTACGGTGTATTCTTCATTGGTTAAATTACCGTCTGCGGCTTTTAATTTTAATTAATATCCTTCATTTTGAATAAGTGCCTCAGTTCTATTTATTTCTGATTGCGGTATTGGTAAGTAGTACTGTTTTTTATCAAATGGTCTTGTTTCAATTGTAAATTCTTCAAAAGAAGTATTTTCATCAAGATCTTTTGTCCAGCGCATACCTTTTACGTCAAAACCAAGATTATCTTCATTTAACCAACGTCTTTCATCAAAGAAGTTATGACCTTCAAAGGCAAGCTCTACCCGTCGCTCTCTTTTTATTGCCTCTAATAGTTCTGGACCACTAGCTGTAATAGCTGGCTGCAAGGCTCTTTCTGAAACCCTACTTACATATCTTCTTGCCGTCTCTTCATCACCAGATCTAAATGAAGCCTCTGCATAATTTAGATAAATTTCTGCAAGTCGATAGATGATATAGGGTCTTCCTGGGGTAGCTTGTTTTACATCTGCACCCAATGCCTCATTTTGAAATTTACGTATTGCATACCCAGTTGTAGAACCGTGTCTAAAGTTCCCTAAGGTTTGTTGGTCTTGTGAAAAAGAATCTAAACCATCTGCGACAACCGTGTTATCTAAAGAAATAGAGTAATCAATAGGTCTTCCTCTAAAAATAGCCCCTTGGTAATTGATATTGGCGTAGAAACGCATTTCGCGATTCTCGTAAGGGTTTGCTGCATCATAGGAAGGACTATCTGTAGTATTACCGTCGTCCATATTATAAATTAAGGTGTGGTTATGCAATGGCGTAGAAAGACTCCATCCATCAAAACCTCTAGGCGATTGCGCATTGTCAGGTTGCGTGGTTACATCGGTACCGAAGCCTAAAACAGTTCCCCCAAAAGGTCTTGCGAACAAGATATCTTGATTTGCTGATAAAAATAGTTCTTGATAAGCCTTAGCATCTGGAGTACTTATCAAATCTCGGTCCCCTACTAAATCAATCACCGCTTTAGCAGCATCCGCTGCATCTTGCCATTTGTTGGCCTTGTCATAGGTGTACAATTCCAAATTAGATGTTTGCGGAGCCATAGACGGATCATGCAAATCACTTGCAGCATATAACAAAGTTCTAGATTTCAAGGCCAACGCAGCCAATCTTGTGGCTCTACCAAATTCACCACTTTCTCTAGTTAGCGGTAAAAGTGGGGCGATTTCATCTATTTCACTAACTATAAAATCTACCACCTCTTGATAACTATTACGTGGAATATTAAAGTCGTCATCTAGCGTTGTAGCCGAGGTTAATAATGGTACGCCCCCAAAAAACTTTAATAGTTTTGAATACTGATTAGCCCGTAGAAAACGCATCTCTGCCTTTAAGGCCTCTATTTCATCAGGATTATTTATTTGAGCCTCGCTACCTTCAACCAATTCTAAAAACACATTGGCTTGTCTAACATAGGTATAAAGGTCTTGCCATTTTTGACCTAACTGTCCTACATTTTGAGAAGACCAACCCCTAAGAACTCTAAAGATGTCCAAGGCTTGTGTTGCTGCGTTGAAATTCATTCTAGCTTCAAGAGATGCTATCTCCACATTCATGTAACGTGCCCAAAATTGGGTGCCGGCCCCAAATGATTCCGTACTGTTATACGTAGTAAGTAATAACAGTTCAACTTGTTCTGGTGTACTCAATACCAAATCACTGGCAAAAGAGTCCCTTACATCTATATCCAAGCTTTCTTCACAACTACTAAAGGTCATAAAGAACGCCATCAGCACTGTAATGCTTATTTTTTTTATTGCTTTATTATTTCTCATAATTCTTTTTTTAGAAACTAAAATTAACACCCAAAGTATATGTTTTTAGGGGAGTATATTGTGCTCCTCTAAAATTGTTATACCCTGTAGCTTCAGGGTCAAGGCCCAAGTCCCAGATATCTGAGAAGAAAGTGGCTAGGTTAAACCCTCTGGCAAACAGGCGAACATCAGCAAATTTGATAACATCGCTTTTTAAAGTGTACGAAAGCTCCACTTCTTTAAGGCGCACAAAAGAGGCGTCAAAATAGTAAATGTCAGCAAAACCATCAGTTCCGTCTATTTGCCCTCCACTTATAGCATCTCCTTGCGCAAACGCTCTTGGGTAGATAGAGTTTGTATTGTTTGGCGTCCATCTTTCATTGAATACAAATTCTGGTTTTGCACCTGATTGATCAAAGAATACCAACGTTTCTGCTTCAGCTTGTCCTTGGAACAAGAAATTAAAACCAAAAGATTTGTAATTGAAGCCCCCATATATACCGTATTGTACTTGTGGGATGTTTGAAGTTGATGTTCTAATAAAATCATTTCCATCAACAACACCATCATCATTTACGTCTACGTAAATTGGTTCTCCCGGTACAGTACCTTCTCTTTTAATAGCAGTAGCATCAACTTGGGCTTGGTCTTTAAAGATTCCATTGGTCGGGAAAACATTATTATAGGAGTCTATTGGTTTACCAGCTTGCTTTTGGGAATCTAGGATATTTTCACCCTCAGGTAATGAAACTACTTCGTTACGAGCATTTGTGAAATTGACTCCTAAATTATAAGAGAAGTTATCGTTTACTTGGTCATTCCAAGCCAATTCAAATTCGTAACCCCAGCTTCTGGTCTCACCTATGTTTTCAGCCGGAATTTGACTATTCTGTAATCCTATGAACCCAGGAATAGCCCCTGATCTATTTACTAAAATATCTGATCTATCTTGTTCGTAGTAGTTGAGGTCACCTGATAATTTATTATCGAACAATGAAAAGTTTAAACCAATGTTCCATAGCTGCGCAGTCTCCCAAGTAACATCGGGGTTTGCTAGCCTAGCAAGATTATAGGTGTTAGAAAAATTTTCACCGCCTTCTCCCAATACATAATAATTCGGAAATCTTGTGCCTAATGGATTATTTGTATTATTTGTACTTGTTCCAAGATCAAACAAGGAAAGAAATTGGTTGGCACCAATACGATCGTTACCCATTTTTGACAAAGAAGCCCTAAGTTTTAAACCATCGATCCAAGCTACATTATCTAAAAAACTCTCTTTATCTATTGCCCATGAGGCCGCAGCACTTGGAAATGTTCCATAACGATTGCCTTCACCAAATCTACTGGATCCATCATATCGCATTGTAAAGTCAATGAAATATTTTTTCTTAAAATCATACGATAACGATCCAAAGAAATCCTGTCTTTTAAACTCAGAACTAGTTCCGCCCGAAGACTGTCTATCATCATTATTACCTTGAAACAATTCTCCTCTTCTGGCATCGGGAAATCCACCAACTTTAGTTGCAAAGAAATCATTTGAAGCATTATTTAGCCTTTCCATTCCCACAAAGGTACTTACGGAGTGGTCGCCAAAAGTGTTATCGTAATGTAAACGTGCATTATAGATTTGTTCATCAAATTTATCAAATCTCTCGGTCAAGATACGTTCTGTTCCTTGCTGATTAGATCCAATTCTTGGCTCAAAAGTTCCATCATCAGATTGTGCATAAAATGTCCAAGGAGAATACCAAGTCTTTCTATTGTTCTCTATTTTTCTAAATCCTGTAAACCCTTTTATACTTAAACCTTTTATCACCTTTCCCAGGTTCCAATCTACTGTGAAACGACCTGTTATGGTATTTGTAAAGATATTATCAAACCCAGAGGCATTGCTAGAGGTTAAAATAGGATTGCCTTCATCACCCCCTCGTGCAGGAAGACCATTGGGATATCTTGCAATTTCATTTGGCGGCAAGGCAAAAATTAATTTATAAATACCATTGGCGCTAACACCTGGAGCAGTCCTTTTACCAAAACGTGTAGCTAAATCCACTCCTAATTTAAAGCTATCTGTTAGATCTACATCAATATTAGAACGAAGTTGGTATTGCTTAAAACCTAAAGCACCTGATTTATATAAACCTTTTTGGTCTATAAAATCACCACTTACGAAGTACTTTGCTTTTTCGGCGCCTCCAGAAACAGAAAGAGATGTTCTAGATTCAGGAGAAGTCTTTGCCAATACCTCATCGGCCCAATCAGTATTTGGAAAACCAGCAATATCCTGAGATGTAAATACAGGATCAGCATCAGCACCATTAACTCTTGCATTTATTTCATTCTCGTAGGTTGCAAACTGGTTTACATTCATCAATTCTGGCCGTTTGGTAAAAGATGAAACGTTGTAAGCATGAGAGAAATTGATTTTCGGTTTGCCGGATTTACCTCTTTTTGTAGTTACCAAAATTACCCCGTTGGCTGCTCTAGAACCATAAATTGCAGCAGCACCGTCTTTAAGTACGGTAAGTGATGCAATATCTTGTGGTGCCAATTGAGAGAATGAACCTGAGGGAACACCGTCTATAAGAATTAAAGGACTGTTGTTTCCAAGGGTAGATTTACCTCTAATCAAAATTGTTGTGGCATCATCATCTGTATTACCACCCCCGCCATTACCTGCACCTGGTACACCACCACGGTCACTAATGATTAACCCAGAAGCCCTACCAGCTAAAGATTTAGCTACATCTTTACTTGAAGATTGCTCAATTGCTTTGTTATCAATAGTACTTACCGATCCAGTTACTTCTCCTTTTTTCTTGGTTGAATACCCCAATACAACCACCTCTTCAAGTTTGGCCGCATCTTCTTCTAATGTAACGTTAATTTCAGTTTGGCTACCTACTTGCATTTCTTTTGAAGAATACCCTATATATGAGTATACAAGGGTAGCTTCCTCATCTACTTCAATACTATAATTACCGTCAAAATCTGTAGAAGTACCTTTAGTACTTCCTTTAATTAGGATAGTTACACCAGCCAATGGCCCCATTGCATCAGAAACAGTACCGGTTACGGTACGTTGAACGGGATTGGTGGTGAGGTCGTTTTCTAAGGTCGATTCCGCAAATGTTGAAGATGCGTGTGATTCAATCGGAATCGTTACAGCTAAGATTATCACGAACTTAAGAACGAATAATCTTTTGATGGAGCTGCCTGGGCAACCCGCATCAGTGAACCATTTAATTTTCATAAATTTGAATTAGTTAGAGTTAAACATGCCCCAGGGTCAATGGGGTATTACTTTACTTCATGCCTAGCATGAAATTCCGAAGGAGGGTGTTGGTGCACTCTTCTTTTTTTTTGGTCAGTTATATCGCGTTATTTTAAGTTTTCTGTTAGGGTCATATTAGTATGGTTGGTATATGAAAATGATAATATTCATTTAGTTTTTACAAAAGAACCATAAAAAGGAGGGGGGATATTTGCGAAATTTAACTGGCTATTGCACTATTTTACCATTTTTAAGGTTTTGTTGCCAAAAATGCGCAAAAATTGAGTTTGTAATGAAGAAAGTCCCAATTGTGGGAAGAAACTCAACAGAATGATTATCAGTTGAATCTTGAAAAGAAGTACTGATGATTTTATAAAATATAAAGAGTCACTTAAAGCAAGGCTCTGTTATGCAGGGGGATACCACACAATATTTATTCCAATGTAGATATGCTATATTACTGGAACCTGCGAGTAATACTCAATAGGTCTTAATGGGATAGAAAAATAAAGTTGCTAGGGCAGGTCTAAAATGAAGAGGTTTTATTTTAGACTTAAAAACACAGATTCTAATTGTTCTGTCTTAATGGGTTTTACAAAATAGTCCAGTATAGAGTTTATGCGTTGAGCTCTATCAATGTCTACGGGGTCTAGGGAGGAAGATATCATGTATATGTTGATTTTCTTCTTTAACTGATTTTCAATTTTTGAATATTCTTTTAAAAACTGAAAACCGTCCATAACCGGCATATCTATATCCAAAAATATAACATCGGGCAGCTCCGAGTTTGTATCAAGGTTTTCCTGTATAAACGACAAAGCCATCTCCCCATCTTCAAAAGCCAGTGTGCTTACGGACAAGTGCATGGTTTCCATTTTTTTAACCACTGTATAGCGGTAAATGTAATCGTCATCTATAATACAGATTTTAGGTGCATTTTTCATTCTGTCAATTAAAATTTATAGTAAAAGTAGTACCCTGATCTACTTTGCTGGTTGCATAAATAGTACCGCCCATAGCCTCTATTTGAGATTTGGTTAAAAATAAACCAACACCTTTAGCGTCCGGATGCCTATGGAAAACTTTATTTAGGCCAAATAATTTATGTCCGTGCTGTTCCAAGTCTATACCTAGGCCATTATCTTTAAATTTCAGCATTATTTTACCATCTAGGTACATTGATTCTATTTCTATTTCTGGTTTTCGTTTTTCAGACCTATACTTTATAGCATTGCTTATCAGGTTTAAAAAAATACTTTCTAAATAGATTCTGTGATATTCAATTTTAGGACATTTTGTGAAATTGGATGTAATGGTAATACCCGATTTTAGAATTTGACCGGCCAAAACATCTTTAGTTATATTCAGCATGTCTTCAAATAAAATATCTTGAATATCTTCACTAGAAGGTTCGCTTTTTGTTTTTAACGCTTCAACTAGTGTATTTAGTGTTAAAGTGAGGTGATTTATTACTGTTTCAAATTTTTCAAATAAACTTGAACGTAGGGTTTCACTATCCGTGGTTTTATAGATATCTAAAAGTGAATTAAGGTTACTTACTGGCGAGCGTAAGTTGTGTGAAGTAATATGGGTGAAATCTGCAAGTTGTTTGTTTTGCTCCGTTAATTTTTTTGCAAACCCCTCAAGGTTCTCTTTTGCTTTAATGAGCTTCCTTTCCGCTGCTTTTTGCTTGGTAATGTCCCGTATGGCCAAAGACACTAAAATTCCATCCTCCCACTGTAATGGAGCCATATTTATCTGAATAGGTATTTTTTTACCCGTTTTGTGTATCGCAAAAAGCTCTTCTATGATACCAACTTGTCTTGTGTTATTATTTACCGAAAATTTAGCTGCTTTAACAGATGCAAGAATACACGGTATTAAAGGTTCTACGGAAGCGTTTACCAATTCTTTAGATGAATATTGAAACAAACTTTCAGTTTGTTTATTGACGAGTTGAATGGAGCCCTCCTCATCTATTATTATCATGGCATCCGGTGCGGACTCTAACAGGCCTTTAAATTTCTTTTCGGCCATTTTAAGTTCGGTTACATCTTGAGTTGTACCAATAACCTCTAAAATTTCATCTTTTTCATTAGTTATAACCTTACCCATTACATGAATGGTTTTAATTTTTCCAGAAGGGGTAATAATTCTATGTGAGAAACTCTTGAACAATTTTGTTTTCAATGTTTCTTCCATATGATCGAAAATCATTTGTCTATCATCAGGATGTATGAGACTTTCAAATTCTTTTTGATCAAAATCTGAGATATCTTTATCGCTTTCAAAAATTCTATGTAAACTTTTGGACCAATACGCCTTGTTCGTAATAAAATTACGCCGCCAATGTCCCATTAAGGTCATTTGTTCGGCAAAATTGAGCAACTGATTTTTGGCGAGAAGTTCGTTTTGATATTTCTTTAAATCGGATATGTCTGTTGAAACTACAATAAAGCCAGTATTTTTTCCCTTATCATTTTTAACTGAGGATACTGTGCATTGAACGGGTACTACATGGCCATCTTTACGGATATACCTCCACTCCCTAGTATCGTTTACGTTTTCATACTCTAAATCTTTATAATGGCTGAATTCATCAGGGTTCTTTTTGTAAATAACGGCAAGATCTTTTCTAAATTGATTTACCTCTTCTGGAAACAGAAAATGAGTTGGCTCTCTTTTGCCTTTCATTTCTTCTTCCCTATAGCCTAGAAGTTTTTCGGCTCCTTTATTAAAATGATTTATAATACCGTTACTGTCTGTTGAAAATATAGAAATAGATTCCGAGTTGTAAATAGCTCTCAATTGTGCATGGGCAATGTTCAGCTGTAGTTTAGAGAATTTTACGTCACTTATATCCTGAACTAGGCCAATGACATTAATGATTTTTCCATTTATGATTTCGGGTTTACCTATGACCCGTACCCAACGGAGGTTGTTTTTAGCAGTAATTAATTCAAAATCAAAGTCAAATGGTACACCGTTTTCAATAACATCGTTAACTTTGGCCCTTAGGATAGGACGGCTTTTTTTCTCTTCAAAAAAGCTGATAGCCTCTTCTAAAACAGGTTGGTACCCCGGTAAAACTTCATGTATTTCTCTGGTTATTCTACTCCAGAAAACTTTTTTTGTAGCTATACTAATTTCCCAAGTCCCTATTTTTGCAACCTCTTTTGTTTGCGTAAAAATATCTAGTGTCCTAGCTACTTTTAATTCACTCTCTTTATTGGGAGTAATATCAATAGTATGAATAAAGAGACCTCCTACTTGGTTTTTTGATTCATACCAAGGGTGTATATCCCAATACAGCCATTGTACGGTACCATCTTTTCGTGTAAATGGTGTTTCATCGTATATGTTAATGGCATTTTTTAGACACTGTTGGTACAAGTCTTTAGAATCCTCGCTCAAATGTGGGAAAATATCAAAGTAACACCTACCTATAATTTCAATTCCCTCTAGTTTATATTCTTTGATCCAGCAATTGGAGACGGCAAGGAAACGCATATTCTTGTCCAACATCGCAATAGCAGTGGGTGCTTGTTCAACAAAAATTTCGTGGTAGGGTATATTTTTTTTTGATTTTTTGGTTGCTTGTTTCAAACTTGGTCAGTTTATAGGAATATACTTTCAAGATAAGAATTATTTACTGATGTTTTGAAGGGTTTTATATTTTTTTAACTAAACGGATGTAGGAGCTGAAATAAATGTCCTGTAAGGAGGTATTGGTACTGTAATGTGAAGTAAAGTGAGTGCTATTTTAAACTTATTTCATTTTATAGCTTTCTTTATAGGCAGTGGGCGTACAGTTGGTTGCAGCTTTAAATTGTCTGTTAAAGTTAGACAATGTTCTAAACCCGCTTTGGTAACATGCTTGTGAGGCGTTCATTTTCTTATCAATAAGTAGCTTGCATGCGTGTCCGATACGAATTTCGCTTACAAATTCCGAAAATGTTTTATTGGCATGGGTCTTAAAATACCTGCTAAAAGATGATGTGGTCATATTGGTTAGTCCGGCCATCTCCGTTATTGGAATTTTACGGGTAAAATGTTTCATTACATGGGCATAAACCATGTTCATACGCTCTGTATCACCTTCTCTTAGAGTATTGGTATATCCAGAACTTGCCAAAACTTTTAAATCTTCGGTCTTGGAAAGAAGGTTTAAAATTTGGAGTAATCCTAAAACGGCATCAAAACCTTGTAAATTGGGTAGTTCCTTTAGTTTCTTTCCAACTATAGTCGCAGTTTTTCCAATCACATCAAAACCACGTAAACTCTTTTTAAAGAGATGTCTTAGTCTAATGTACTCTTCTTTTTGCAACAAGGATTCGCCTATAAAATCGTAATCAAAATAAACCACAATACCTTCGGCTCTTTTTCCGGAGTCTTCCGTATCACTTTTCCACAGGTGGGGAAGGTTTGGTCCTGTAAATGTTATATCACCCACATAGAATTGTTTTACATGATCCCCAATAAAGCGGGTACCTTGCCCTTTTAAGACCATAAATAATTGGTATTCTGGATGAAAATGCCAATTAGGGTCAAAAATAGGTTGGTTAAGTTGTTGTACCACAAAAGCATGTGTTTTAGGTATTGGAGATTTTTTTAGGGCAGTTTTCATAAAACGTATTTATGATGTTATAGATACTAATTTATCACTAAAATGTGATATATATACATATGATGACATAATACAGTCGGCATCTGACAATAGACAGTCTACCATACCTTCATTTATTTCATAAAATTGGGGTGTACTTATATCCAACATTATGAAAACTGAGATAAAATTGTTTTTTAGCTTTCTGGCATTGAGTCTTTTAATGATTTCTTGCCAGATTAAAAGTGAAGAAAAAAATCTATTGGATGATAAGCCTAGACGATTGGAATTACTGTTTTTGGGCCATGATAAGGATAATCATAATTCCAGGGCCTATATGCCTATTTTAGCTTCGGCATTGGCCAAAGATGCAATCAACATTACGTATACGGAAGATGTAGGCGATATTAATACTCAAAACTTGAGTCTTTATGATGGTCTAATTATCTATGCCAATCATGAACAGATTACTGCCGATCAAGAAGAGGCCTTGTTAGATTTTGTGGAACAAGGCAAAGGATTTATACCTATTCATTCGGCAAGTTTTTGTTTTAAAAATTCAGAGGAATATATAGATTTGGTAGGTGCGCAGTTCGCTACACACGAGACGGGAACATTTACGGCAACCGTTATAGATTCTACTCATCCAGCTATTAAAAATACTGAGGAATTTGAAACTTGGGATGAAACTTATGTTCATGATAAAATAGCCAAAGACATTACCGTTTTAATGGAGCGTGTAGAAGGCAACCAACGTGAACCGTATACCTGGGTAAAGGAGTATGGAGAAGGAAAGATTTTTTATACGGCCCTTGGCCATGATGAACGCACTTGGGAGAATCCTAAATTCCATAAGCTTTTAAAGGAAGGAATTCTTTGGGCGGTAAGTAATCGGGCCAAACAGAATTGGGCCGCATTTGTAAAAGAAATACCGGAATTGAAATATGAGGAAAGAGATAATATTCCCAATTATGAGAAACGAGACCCTCCACTAAAATACCAACTGCCGCTCGCGCCTGAAGAATCTGCAAAACTTATTCAAGTTCCGCCAGGTTTTGAACTTCAGTTGTTTGCTTCTGAGCCTGATATTGTAAATCCCATAGCGGCAAATTGGGACGAGAAAGGAAGGCTTTGGGTTATCGAAACTGTAGATTACCCAAACACTGTTCGTGATGATAAAGGAGAAGGAGATGATCGAATAAAAATTCTGGAAGATACCAATGGTGATGGTCGTGCGGATAAGGTTATCGTTTTTGCGGATAAGCTGAATATACCCACTAGTTTTACTTTTTATAATGGCGGAATAATAGTTTCCCAAGCGCCCCATTTTTTGTTTTTAAAAGATGCTGATGGCGATGATAAAGCTGATATAAGGGAAATTATAATTGATGGATGGGGCACTTTTGATACGCATGCAGGCCCTTCTAACCTTCAAAACGGAATTGATAATAAGATATATGGAGTGGTAGGTTATTCAGGGTTTAAGGGTTCAATATATGGTGAGGAACATCAGTTTTCTCAGGGAATGTATCGCTTTGCACCTAAAAAGAAAACATTTGAGTTTTTAACAAGGACCAGTAATAATACCTGGGGGTTGGGTATTACCGAGGACAACGCTCTTTTTGCTTCTACAGCAAACAATACGCATAGTGTGTATTTAGGTATTCCGGATAAAAACTTAAAAGGCGTAGAAGGTATTCCGCTAAATGGAAGCGTTAAAATAGATGGTCATTATGATATACGGCCCATAACTAAAAACATTAGACAGGTAGATGTCTTTGGAGGGTTCACCGCTGCTGCAGGACATCACTTTTATACAGCACGGGATTTTCCAAAATCGTTTTTTAATAAGATTGCGTTTGTCTGCGAACCTACCGGTGGTCTGGTCCACATGGCCAGAATACATGAAAAAGGGGCCGGCTATGAAGAAACCGATGGTGGAAACCTTTTGGCCAGTTCAGATGAATGGGTATCTCCTGTAGAAGCAAAGGTTGGTCCGGACGGAGCCGTATGGGTTTTGGACTGGTACAATTTTATTATTCAGCATAACCCAACACCTAATGAAGAAAGAGGCGGTTACGATGCGGTAAACGGAAAAGGAAATGCGTATGAAAATCCACTTAGGGATAAGTCCAGAGGCCGTATTTATAGAGTCGTTTCAAAAAATAGCAAGAGCAAACAAAAAATGACTTTGGATAAGGACAAACCGGAAGAACTGGTAAGGGCTCTTTCTCATAGCAATATGTTCTGGCGAATGACCGCACAACGCTTATTGGTAGAACGTGCAGACCGTGATGTGGTAAAATCCCTTGTTAATCTGGTTTCCAAAACAGAAGTAGATGAGCTAGGAATGAATCCAGCGGCTTTGCATGCCCTTTGGACTTTGGAAGGGTTAGGTACTTTGGAATCCAACCCTGAAACATATAATGTAATTATGGATGCTCTTGGGCACCCCGCTCCATCGGTACGAAGGGCGGCTATACAAATAGCGCCTAAATCTGTCCGTACAGATAAGGCTATTTTGAAAGAAGACCTTTTGAATGATGAAAATCCCAAAGTTCGTTTGGCGGCATTGCTCTATTTTTCCGAAAGACCAAGCTCCAAGGAAATTGGCAGTATGTTGTATGGAATGAGTAGTGCCCAAGAAATCGTAGACGATATTTGGCTTTCAAAAGCACTCTACGCTGCTGCCAGTGTGCACCCTAAAGGGTTTATGCAACATATAGAAATGGTTAAACCGGTGGTGGATGCTAATATTGAACAACTAGACCGATTTGATGTAAACTATGATGATTCTAATTGGGAAACTATGGAGCTTCCGCAATTTATAGAAGACGCTGGACTTGAAATAGATGGTATCGTATGGTTCAGTAAACAATTTAGTATTTCCAAGGATGTATCAAACCTTTCGGGAACCATTTCTCTAGGCCCAATAGACGATTCTGATGTGGTATATATAAACGGACTTAAAGTTGGGGCTACCGAACAGAGCTATGATAAGGACCGTGTATATAAAGTACCCAAAGGCATCTTAAAAAAAGGTGTGAACCGCGTATCCATTCGTGTAGAAGATACCGGAGGTGGCGGTGGAATTTATGGCGATGAAAATAAAATGTTTTTGCAATACGGAAACAACAAAATATCGCTCTCCGGAGAATGGAGGTACGAAGTTGAAAAAAATCTGCTTAAGAGTACAGATGAGGTGTTCACGAATTCCAGTATAGCCCAAGTTTTTGCCGAAGCCTATCGTGATAAGATTGATGATGTAGAAAATAATTCTTCAGAAAACGGGAAGCGATTGGTGGTACGGATGCGCACGGTCAAGAATGAAATGAAATATGACCTGTCGGAATTTATAGTGCCGGCCGGAGAATCCGTAGAACTAGTATTGGAAAACATAGATTTTATGCAGCATAACTTGGTAATCGTAAAACAGGGGGCGATGGAGAAAGTAGGATTGGCTTCGGACAAACTTGCTGCAGACCCTAACGGAGCCAAACAGAATTATGTGCCTAAAATGGACGAAGTGCTTTTTGCGACTGCGCTAGTTGACCCAGAACAGACGGTCACCTTAAAATTTATCGCTCCAAACGAACCTGGTGAATATCCCTTTATATGCACATTTCCGGGGCATTGGCGCATTATGAAAGGCATTATGAAGGTAGTCCCTAACTTATAATTTCTTAAAAATAAATACGTGAACAATAGCATAGAATTTGGGGTAAGTACTTGGTTGTGGCAATCGCCTTTTACTTCGGAATCAATAACCCTCTTTCCTAAAATAAAAGAAATGGGTTTTGATGTAGTGGAGATACCTGTTGAGATTCCTTCTAAAATAGATGGAAAACTGGTGAAAAAAGCGTTGGATGATAACGGACTTAAGGCAACGGTCTGCGGTGCATTTGGACCTACAAAAGATTTAACATCAGATGATGTTGCTTTACATGAGAATTGTTTCACGTACGTAACTGATTGCTTTGAGCTTTGTAACTTATTGGAAACGGAGTTTTTGGCAGGGCCAATGTATTCGGCGGTGGGTAAGGCACGTATGGTCTCCCAAGAACAACGTAAAATAGAGTGGGATAGGGCAGTAAACAATTTGCAACGTGTCTGTGAAATGGCTAAAGCAAATGGGTTGTCCGTAGCCTTAGAACCTTTAAATAGGTTTGAATCCGATTTGATAAATACGTCAAAGGATGTAATGCGATTAATAAATGATATTAATCGGCCAAATGCTAAGGTTTTGTTAGACGGATTTCATATGACCATAGAAGAACAGAATATTAGAGAAGCCATACAATTAGTTGGTGATAAATTAATACATGTTCAGGTATCGGAAAATCACCGGGGTATTCCAGGAACGGGACTCACTCCATGGTCGGATTTTAGGAAAGGATTGGAAGATATTGATTACAAAGGGTCTATGGTCATAGAAAGTTTTACGCCAGAAATAGAGGAACTTGCCGGAGCGGTCTGTATATGGAAAACTCTTGCTGATAATCAGGACCAATTTGCCTCTGAGGGCATTCAATTTTTAAAGAAAACATTTGCATAAAATAACATTAGTATGAGTACACAAAAAATAAACATAGCCCTTATCGGACTTGGTTTTGGGGCCGAATTCATTCCTATCTATCAAAAACACCCCAATGCCAATCTTGTTGCTTTATGCCAACGAAATGAAGCAAAACTTAATCAGTTGGCAGATACATTTCACATCGAAAAAAGGTATACTTCTTATGAAGAACTTTTGAGCGATTCGGAGATTGATGCGGTTCATATCAACACACCCATTCCTGACCATGGCAGGCAATCTATCTTGGCCCTAAAAGCAGGGAAACATGTAGCCTGTACCGTACCCATGGCCACTACAATTGAGGAATGCGAGGAAATTGTTCGCCTGACAGAAGAAAGTGGTCTTACCTATATGATGATGGAAACCGTAGTGTACGCCCGAGAGTTCTTGTATATGAAAGAGCTTTATGAAAATGGCGATTTAGGTAAGGTACAGTTCTTAAAAGCAAGTCATCAGCAAGATATGGACGGTTGGCCCAATTATTGGCCCGGTTTACCTCCAATGCACTATGCAACACATTGCGTGGGTCCTGTTTTGGCACTCACAAGGGGTGAGGCCGAATATGTATCGTGTTTTGGCTCCGGTACAATCAGAGAAGAATTAATACCACATTACAACTCGCCGTTTGCGGTAGAAACAACCCATATCAAATTCAGAAATTCAGATTTGAGCGCTCAGGTGTACCGTTCCCTTTTTGATGTGGCCAGACAATACAGAGAGAGTTTTGAAGTGTACGGCTCAAAAAAATCCGTAGAGTGGCCGCTTATCGAAGGAAAACCTTTGGTGGTTCATACCGCTAAAAAACCGGAGCCCGAAATTCCCGAAGAAATTCAAAGTCCGGATTTTGCAAAGTTGTTACCAAAGGAAATTCAGCATTTTACCACACAAGGTGTTTATGACTCGGAAGAACATCAGCATCTTAGCTTTACCCAGGGTGCGGGCCATGGAGGTTCACATCCGCATTTGGTACATGAGTTCATAAATGCGTTGACCGAATGGAAGTCGCCTTACCCCAATGCAAGACAATCGGCCAATATTACTTGTGTAGGCATACTGGCCCATGAGTCCGCCTTAAAAGGAGGCGAGCTTATGAAACTGCCTAATTTTACATTTGAAGAGTAAACACCAACAACCAATTTGTTTTTTAGTTGAGACCGCCCCCATCTGTACGGTCTCAACTTTTTTGTTTGTCTGAGATTCTAAGTTTAAGACCATGTGTTTAAATAAGATTATTAGATTTATGTAAATTGGTGTTTATGTATTTCGGATAAGAATTTTAAAAAAATGGACAGAAGTGTCTTATAAATATGATCTTTGTAAATAGATTATTTTGCGATTATGGCTACTACGGTTAAAGACAAGTTAAAAGAACGGATAAAAGAACTGACATGCCTCTATGAGGTAACTTCTATCATTGGTAATACGGACTTTGACCAACTGGAAACTTCGCTGGAGGCTATTGTTTATTGCTTGAAAAATGCATGGCAGTTTGATGAGGTAAGCGAAGTTCATTTAAGTCTGGGGGATTACCTTATTGAAACGGAGGGTTATAGGGATACTATGACCTTGATGCATTCTGATATAAAAGTTTTTAATAAGGTTAGCGGATATATAAATGTAGGATATCCGGAGGACCGGTATTTTTATGCGGATTTTTTAGAGGAAGAAAAAGACCTGCTCAATAACGTGGCCATTGCCATAGGAAACTTGTTGGAAAGAAAGCAAATACGAGATAGTGAGGCCGAAGTAAAACGCCAAATGGAACGAACCGACAGACTTCATATTCTAGGCGAGATAACTGCGGGAATTGCCCATGAACTTAATACTCCTTTGGCCAATATTTTGGGCTTTACAGAGCTTCTGAAGGATAGGGTAAAGGATGCAGGTGCGTTACGTGATCTGGATAAAATTGTAGAGAACACTATATTTAGTAGGGAAATAGTAAAAAAATTAATGTTTTTTGCTTGCGAGATGCCAAGGGAAATGCAACCATTAGAGCTAAACCCCATTATAGAGAGCACCCTAAAATTGTTGACACCCTCCTTGCGTTCAAAGAATATTAAACTAGTAAAAAAGTTTGGGTCGGATGATATTCGTTTGCGTGCAGATAAGATTCAAATAACCCAAGTTTTGTTCAATTTGGTGATGAATGCTATATATTACTCTCCCGTAAAAGGTACGGTAGAGGTTTCCATTGTTGAAAAAGGAAAGAAAATACGAATTTCCATTTCAGATGAGGGAGAAGGTATAGACCCAAAAATCGATGATAAAATTTTCGAACCTTTTTTCACTACCAAGCCATTGGGTGAAGGTTCTGGGCTTGGCCTCAGTGTAGTTCACGGAATTATTAGCAGTCATAAAGGTACTATTGAACATAAGCCCAACACCCCAAAAGGAACAATTTTTATTCTGGATTTCCCTAAATTGTAATAATGCTTAGAAAAGAGAACATTTTATTGGTAGACGATGACATCAATATCTTAGAGCTGCTGCAGCGTCATCTTCAGTCTATGGATTATCATACCTATAAGGCGGTTTCGGTAAAGGAGGCGCTCTATGTTCTTAAGGATACATTTATTGATCTGTTAATAACGGATATTCAAATGCCTGAGGTAGATGGGTTACAATTATTGAAATTTACGGATGAGCACTATCCAGAAATCCCAAAGCTGGTTATTACGGGTTACCCTTCCGTAGATGGGGCTTTAGAGGTCATTAAATCCGGAGCTACGGATTATTTGACCAAACCCTTTACCAAGGAAGAACTTAGACAGGCGGTAGACAAGGCTTTTGAACATGGTAAAAGTCGCAAACCGGTGAAACCTAAAACATCCCTTGCCAATAAAAATATACATAATGAAATGATAGGCGAATCAGAGGCCTTTCATAAAATTACGGATGTCATAGAGAGGGTAAAGGACAATAAGGCCACTGTACTGGTAAAAGGAGAGAGCGGTACGGGCAAAGAGTTGGTGGCGCGGGCCATTCATTATTCCGGAAAATTTAACAAGGCTCCTTTTGTGGCGGTCAATTGTGGAGCTATTCCGGAAAACTTGCTTGAGGCAGAGCTTTTTGGCTATGTTAAAGGTGCTTTTACGGGAGCGAATGATAACCGTACCGGTTTTTTTCAGGCTGCAGAAGGAGGTACTCTTTTCTTGGATGAAATTGGTACTGCGCCACTTACGGTCCAGACCAAACTGTTACGGGCTTTACAGGAACGGGAAATTACAAAAGTGGGTTCTAGAAAAAGTGAGAAAGTAGATATCCGGATAATAGCAGCTACCAATGCCGATCTACAGATAGACATTAAAGAAAATAGATTTAGAGAAGATCTTTATTACAGGCTTACCGTGGTAGAGATAGAAGTGCCACCACTAAGAAATAGAAAAAGTGATATTCCCTTGCTCGTAGATAAATTTTTGTTCAAGTATGGTGTAGAGTACAAAGACCGACTATTGAAAATTTCTCCAGACGTTCTAGAGGTTCTAAAGCGGTATCACTGGCCCGGTAATATTAGGGAGTTGGAAAATATTATCCAGCGTGCGGTAATCATGTGCGATGGAACTATTACTCTTAAAGACCTTCCCGAAGGATTAAAATATCAAATAGATTTCCCGGATGATGAGCTCAAACCCTTGCGCGAAATGGAAAAGGAATACGTACAGCGTGTGCTCCTTCATACTCAAGGAAACAAGACCAAAGCGGCAGAAATTCTTCAAATAGACCGCAAGACCTTACGTGAAAAATTAAAGTAATTAGCTGAGGTAAATCTACCCAATCGGGGAATTATTACCCACTTTCTCAATTCAAAATCAATTCGCGTAAAATTTTAAAACACTGATTTACAGGTGTTTTTGATGTTTTTTGAAATTATTTTCTTCTGATAGGCATGTGTTTTGCATTTAGATGAAACCATCAGTTATAGATGGTATAATTGAAAAGTAAAACAGATGAAATACGGTAGCCTGGTATTGGAAAAGAACGATTGTACGGTATTGAAAAAATACCTCAATTCCAATCTGTACTTGGTTGACTATACGCATCAAGATGCTTTGGAAACTTTGGATATAAATTTAAAAACGGCTTTAGTTTTTGATACTGCAGATATGCCACAGGATGTGGTTAGGCTCAACTCCATGGTTTCCGTGTCAAGCGTATCCAACATAGAATATACTTTTCAATTAGTACCTCATAAGTATGAGGATATCCCAAATCAAAAAATATCGGTCACGAGCACTATGGGTGCTTTGGTCGTTGGACGATCTGTGGGCGATATTATAACCTACGGTCCGCCTGCCGATAGAATTTCTCTAACAATAACTAGGGTAGAAGAGATGCGGGCCAAAAGTGTAGAAGTATAAATAATGTTTAACTTAAATATATATATGATGATGAAGAAATTTGCATTTGCGTTATTGTTTTCGGCAAGTTTGTTACATGCCCAAGATGAGGTTAAAATACAAACTTCGGATGTTCAAATTGGAGATGTCCTTGAAATAGGAACACCAAAAACTAGAGCCTATAAACATATAGATTTCCCAAGGGCCAATTTTATTATAAAAAGAGGAGGCTTGGCCAATTACAAAGCTTTAAAAGGAGATAGGGTAGTAGTTACTTCCGTAGAAAGTAATAAAGACGGTTCTACTAAAATAAAAATTAAGCGTAAGGATGGTGGTCGTTTCTTTGGAAGCCACACCGTTGTTTCGGCAGATATAAGCAATGCACTGGCAACCGGTGAATTGGTCATGAATTAGTTTGATAGTTGGTTATCTATATCTACCCGATTGTCCGCACCTGAGTGTTTTTGTTGAATTTTCAGGAATATCGGGTAGATTTTATACTTAAAATTTTCAATCAAATTATAAGATGAATGGGTATAGCAGAAGTATTTGTAGTACATGTAGTTACCTGAGTAAATGTGTAATTACTACGAATAAGAATTCCATAAGTTCTTGCAGTGAATATGTTCATTTTTTTGATGAAAAGCCAATAAAGAAAACCCGATTAACACGGAGAAAACCGCTTTCAAAACAAATAATTAGAAAAAGAAGGACCACTAAGGTCTTGTTTTAAGTATAAATCTATGATTGTAAAAACTCCTGAGCAGAAAAAAGCTATAAAGCAAGGTATGCTCTCAAATGTCATGCGGCAGTTTGATAATGCTGCGGACATCATTGGTTTAAACGATAATATCAGAAAGATATTAGAAGTAACCAATAACGAACTTGTAGTTCATTTTCCTGTAAGAATGGATAACGGTGAGGTTGAAATATTTACGGGCTATAGAGTACAACACAATAACTCTTTAGGTCCATACAAAGGTGGTCTGCGTTATCACCCAACCGTAGATATAGATGCCGCACGGGCTTTGGCCATGTGGATGACCTGGAAGACTTCTCTGGCCGGTCTGCCTTATGGTGGAGCCAAGGGTGGTATACAGCTAGACCCTACCAAATATTCCAATGAAGAACTGCAGCGTATAACCCGTAGGTTTACCTATGCATTGGGCGATAATATTGGCCCGGAGTTGGATATTCCGGCTCCAGATGTGAATACCAATCCGCAAACCATGGCTTGGATATTAGATACTTATATGTCTACCAAATCTCCTGCAGAAAGGTCTACCAATCTGCATGTAGTTACTGGTAAGCCCATAGGTGCCGGAGGTTCTCAAGGTCGTGATAGGGCAACGGGTTACGGGGTTTTTCTCAATATTAAGTTTTGGGCAGAGAACAAAAAGATAGATTTAAAGGATAAACGTTTTATTGTTCAAGGCTTTGGTAACGTAGGCTATTGGGCAGCATATTTTCTTGAGAAAGAAGGGGCCTCAATGGTTGCCGTACAGGATGCATACGGAAGCATAGTAAATGAGGATGGCATTTCCGTAGAGGACCTGTTAGCTTATACTCAAGCAAACAAGGGCAGTGTTACGGGTTTTGCCAGTGCTGAGAAATTGGAAAATGCAGATTTCTTTGGTCTGGATTGCGACATATGTATTCCAGCTGCATTGGGTAACGTAATTACTGCGGCCAATGCCCCCAAAATAAAGGCATATCTAATTGCTGAAGGTGCAAACGGACCTACCGATGTTGAAGCTGAAGAAATTCTGCTGAAAAAAGGAGTTACCATTTTACCGGATATTCTTTGTAATTCCGGTGGGGTAATTGGAAGTTATTTTGAATGGCTGCAAAACCGAAACGGTGAAATCTGGCAATTGGAAGAAGTTCTCGAAAAACTGGAGAAAAAATTAAAAGAGTCTTTCACCAAAGTGATAGAAACTTCTGCCAAAAGAAAGGTTGATATGCGTACGGCGGCATTTATTATAGCAATAGAAAGACTTGAAGAAACTTATGTGCAAAGAGGAATTTTTCCATAAAAAAAGTTGAAATGAAATACGGCGGCTTGGTTATAGAAAAGAAAGAATATGTGCTGTTGAAAAGGTTTATGAACCTTTCGGGCTACTATAAGGATAAAACTTTACGTAGATCTGTAGAGAAACTGGTAGGTGAACTAGAATCGGCTCAAATACATGATGAGGCAGAAATGCCGGAAGATGTTATCCGGTTTAACACTACTATTACCATTGTTTCTGAAAATGGGTGGCGTAAAAAGTTTAAACTGGTCATACCCACGGAAAGTGATGTGAACAGTAATAGAATTTCCATTTTGACCCCTATGGGTGCGGCCGTAATAGGATATGCTCAAGGCGATACCCTAATTTGGGATTTTCCCGCGGGTGAGCAGCGCATGCTAATTGAGCGCGTAGAGCAAGAGCATAAGTACATTAATATAGACAGTATATAATTTTATAGATAGCTAATTCGGTCCTCTCCTTCTGGCAATGTAAATTCACGGCAATTTTTTTACTTTTTAAAAGTCCAGAAGGGGGGACAAGCTATCTAAACTTTAAGCAGACAGGTTGTGGTAAATCTACAGTATGGCCTGTAAAGGATAAAAGCCCAGTGTTGTCATCCCTTTTAAATACCGTAATGTTATCTGTTTTTCTATTGGCTACAAGTAGAAAATTATTATCCGGTGATAAAGTAAAGTTTCTTGGCCAATCTCCCTGAACGGATTCCGTTCCCAACAAATTTATCATGCCATTATCCGATACGGAAAAAACAGCTATACTATTATGGCCTCTATTACTGGCGTACAAGAATTTACCATCATTGCTTAGGTGAATATCGGCACACGCATTAAATCCATCAAAATCTTCGGGCAGTGTACTTTTCTTATCAATTTTCTTGAATGTTCCCGTTTTGGGGTCAACATCGGCAGAGACAACGGAACTATACAATTCGTTTATAATGAAAAGCCTGTTTTTTGTAGGGTGAAAGATGAGGTGACGCGGGCCGTCTCCTGGGTCTAATTGCAGCGCAATATGTTCTCTTTCCAGTGTGTTATTACTAATGGGGTAGGCCAATATTTTATCTATTCCTAAATCTACGGCATAAAGAAAATTTCCATCCTTGCTAAACTTCACACAATGTGCGTGAGGCGATTTTTGATTTTTGTGGGGCCCGTTGCCCTCATGTTGGCGAGGAGTAGGCTCACCAATTATTTTTCCATCTTGATCCACGCTGTACAGTACTATACCTCCAGAGCCATAGTTGGCAGCGGCAAGCAAGTCTTCATTAGGACTTAATTCAATGTAACAGGCGCCATCGCCTTCGCTGGAAAAGTTAGAGACTTTGCTCAATTCAGTACCCTTGTCGTTCCATTCAAATGAAGATACACTTCCCGGTTTTGTTCCGTTTGAAGAATATACTCTTTTACCATCTTTTGAAAGGTATAAATAACCAGAGTTGTCCTCTTTTACCAAATGCTCTGAGTTTGTCAATTCCCCAGTCTCCGTATTAAATTCCAATTGATAGATGCCTTGCTCGTCTCCACTTGCGTGAGTACCTACCAATAGCTTCAGATTGTTTTTTTCAACCTCTTGCCCAACCTCTTCCATCGTAGTTTTTTTAGGTTCGTTCTTGCATGATACCAATGTGGTTACGAGGATAAAAAATACGATATAATTAGAAAAATGTTTCATGTTAAAATTTAGGTTGGTTTACTGCTTTACTTCTAATTTTAAATTCTTTTCAAAACCTAAGAAACCGTAAGATAGCTCTAAAAATTTTACTTGTATGTTTTTTGGTATTTTGAATGTAGAAGTAAATTTCCCGGTATTTACATCGGTTTCCGTAAGCTGAATTTTTTCAACTTTCTCACCTTGTTTCAAGAGTACCCAACCTTTATCTATGGCATTTCTATCAATATTTAAGGCGGCATTTAGTTGTATGGTAATGGTTTGACCAGGTTCTACAGATGAGATTTCCTTATTAAAATTACCATCAAAAACTTTAAGTTTATGGCTGCCTAATGTTGAAAAGGTTAGAGTGGCTTGCCAACCCCTGTTAGAAATTCCCCAGCCCTCGGTTGCATAGGCATTCTTACCAAATACCCGTCCTTCGTTTTTTCCCTCAATGGCCTCAATTTTTTCTGCAATAGGAAATTGACTATCCAGAGGGGAACCATCCAATGTACCTCTAACTTTGCCTAATTCACCATAACCATGTGGATGCGATTGGGGCCAACCTTTTTCAACTCCATCCCAATACCCGTCAATTTTTACACGCGCTTCGCTTTTATTGCTCAGGTGTGTTCCTACCGGGTTTACTCCAAAAACAAAATCGGTTTGGGCCCAACCCAATGCTCGTAATTCAGGGTCTTTCAATAGATGGGCTATAGCGAACATAGAACCTCCTAGGGCAGGTGCGCCACCTAATTCCTTGGTTTTGGGGTGTGCCCATTCCGTTTCGCTATGTTTGCGGTATTTCCAGAAATTATTGCTTTTTTGTTTCATGTGTAGGGCCCAAGCTTCCAATTTTTCCTGGGTACCGTCAGGGGCTTTATCAGGGGCCAGTAATAAAAAGAAAGACAATGCCTGTGGAGTAATATGTTCGGCATTTCTAATCCACCACATATGGCGAGGATTGTTAAAGTCCCAGTTCCTAATAATATCAGAAGCACCGGATTGTGCATATTTTAGGAACTTTTCAGGAGAACCGTTCTTTTCATGTCTTTCGGTCTCGTACATGAACAGATTACGAAAGACCGACTGCCCGTAGGCATTGCCCATTTCATTAAACTCCTGAAAACCTTCATCTACCCATTTAGTACTATACGTCCAAAAACGCACAACCTTGTGCCGGTCATAGGCTTCCCAATTGTCCAAACAGACTTTTCTGTATTTTTGATAGGTATCTTCCGCTAGATACGGTTTTAAAAAGGAATGATAGGCCGCACAAACCGCAGCCAATTGGTCTAAGGTATTCCAATAGTCATAGGTCATTCTCGGTTGCCCTTGGTAACCCAAAGTACCGTGACGGGTTTTTACGGGGCCGTTATAGTCCACGTATTTATAGGCAAATTCGGCATGCCAAAGAATAAGGTCTATAAGATCCGCCACTTTCTTGTCATCTAATTCCGTTTTCCAATTATCAAAAAGGGCGGGATTACTGGCGTATTGTAATATTTCAAAGATAGTTTCTAGTCCGTATGCTCCACCATCGCGGGTTGGACCACCACCGTATACGGCAGCCATATCATAGGTTTCCAAATTGGAAAACCCTCTGGCGTCTACAAAAAAATCGTATGCTAGTTTTGAAGAAGCCGTTTCCATAAGATGATCGGCCACTAAAAAAGGAACTGAACTGCCGTGACCATCAACTTTAATCACATATTCTACATTTGAGCCTGTAGGATTAAAACCTGAAAACCACCCTTCATTATTCAGCATTTCGCCTTCAAAAACAACTTTGGATGTAGCAGTGTTAATTAATTGAAACGGAGTGCCATTGTCAGCGCCATAGCAAACAAAACGTTTGAACTCCCCTAAATTATAACCCAATTGGTTGACATAAGGTTCATACTTTTTTAAACCAGAGGTCGTTTCTTGTGCGGTACAATAGATAGAGGCACATAATAAGGCAGTTAACAGTATTCTTTTCATCAGTCTTTTATTACTTGTATTAGGAATTTTTACTCGTTTACCGCATATTGAACCCTTAATTGGGCAAGCTCTTTTTTCATTTCCGAAATTTGCTTTGCCATAGTAGATGAGTTGAATATGTTATTCATTTCCGAAGGGTCTTTTTCCAAATCATAAAATTCCCATTCTTCCCCATTAGGAACATCTTCTCCATAAAAACGAATGAGTTTGTAACGTTTGTTGGCAATCCCTTCGTGACGGCGTACGGCATGTGCTCCAGGATACTCATAATAGTGGTAGTACATAGATTTACGCCAGTCCTTAGGTGCTTTCCCTTTTAAAAGAGGAACGACACTTTTGCCCTGCATATCATCTGGAATGGGTGCATCGGCCAAATCAAGAAAGGTCTCTGCAAAATCAATGTTCTGCACTAAATCGGTATTTACGCTTCCCGGTTTAACGGTACCTGGCCACTTTACAATAAGTGGTGTTCGGAACGATTCTTCATACATGAAACGCTTATCGAACCAACCATGTTCTCCCATATAAAAACCTTGGTCCGAGGAGTATATGACAATAGTATTTTTATCCAACCCTTGCTCTTTAAGCGATTTCATTATCTGTCCTACACTCTCATCAACAGACCAGATACAGCGCAGATAATCTTTCATGTAGGTCTGGTATTTCCATTTAACAAGGGCTTCACCTTTTAAATTATCTTGGGCAAACTTTGCAAAACGCTCCTTATACCTTGGGTCGTTCGCGTAGCGATCACCTTCGGCCTTTAAATCAATATGGGTGTTCATGCTTGTGGCAATATCCATTTCTTGTTTGTGGGCAGCTGTAGTGCGTGTGGCATAATCGTCAAAAAAATTGTCCGGCTCGGGTATTTGCACATCTTCATATTTGCTCATATAGCGCTCCGCGGGGTCCCAGTTACGGTGTGGGGCCTTATGGTGAACCATCATCATAAACGGTTTGTCCTGATCACGTTCGTTTTCTAACCAGTTTAGGGCGCGGTCCGTAATTACATCGGTTACATATTGACCCTTGTAGTTGGTATCACCTTCTTCGGTAATAAAGTCAGGATTGTAATACTTTCCTTGTCCAGGTAGTACCTCCCAATAATCAAAACCTTGCATTTTTCCGGGAAGGTGAATTTTTCCGATCATAGCAGTTTGGTAACCATTGGTACGCAGTATTTTTTGAAACTGCTGTTGGTCATGGTCAAAAATGGTGTTCTTGGTATTGTCCAATTTCTTATGAAGATGGCTCATTTTCCCTGTTAATAAGGTGGCTCTACTTGGAGCACAAATTGAGTTTTCAACATAGGCTTTGTCAAACCGCATCCCTTCTGCCGCCAATTTATCAATATTTGGGGTAGGATTTAGGCTTTGTAACCTACCACCGTAGGCCCCAATAGTTTGGTAGGAGTGATCATCGGAAAAAATCCAAACAATGTTAGGCTTCTTTTCTTGGGCAATGGAGAGTAATGGCAGCAGGTATGCCGCTAGCCAAATAAGTTTGTTAAGTTTCATATAGTTGTGATTTTATTTGTTCTAAAAAATGATGGGTGAATGTTTCTACAATTTGCCTATTTCCCTGTTTTCGGTTCCGTATTCAATAGCTACGTTTAGATCACCCAATTCTTTACGGGCCTTTTCTACAATGAGCATAAGTTCCTTTACTTTTTCTGGGTGATAAGCTATTACGTTATATCTTTCCCCTGGATCGCGTATCATATTGTAGAGTTCGGGCTGCTCTACCACGGTTTTTATTCTTTTTCCTCCTATACCATCATTGCCGGGTTCGGTATTATAGCTACTGTAGGTGTGGGGCAATAACAGTTTCCAATTGCCTTTTCGAACTCCGTTCAAGTTGTTCTTTCCATGATAGTATAATATGGTGTTACGAGGTGTTTCTGAAAATTGTCCTTTCCAAAGCGATGAGATATCTACGCCATCTATTTTATGGCTGGATAATTTTCCGTTGGTAATCGCGGCGAAAGTAGGGAGCAAATCTACGGCACATGCCAATTTATGGGTAACCGTTCCTTCTGGGGTGTTCCCTGGCCAGCGAATGATAAAAGGAACCCGTTGCCCACCTTCCCAGCTTGTGGTTTTTCCTTCTCTAAGCCCTCCAGAAGAACCTGCGTGATTTCCAAAATTTAACCAAGGCCCATTATCCGTAGTAAAAATAAAAATGGTGTTGTCCGCAACGCCATTTCGTTTTAGGGCTTTGTCAATTTCTCCCACAGACCAGTCAATTTCCATCATAACATCACCATAAAGGCCTTGTTCACTTTTTCCTCTAAATTTATCGGAAACCCCTAACGGAATATGCGCCATGGTGTGCGGTACATAAAGAAAAAAGGGTTCGTTGGCATTTTTGTCTATAAAATCCACTGCTTTTTCCGTGTATAGGGTGGTTAGTTTATCCTGATCTTTTAAACTTTCAACGTAGGCAATAGTTTTGTTGCCTTCTATGATGGGAAGCTTTGGAAATTTGGCCCTGTTTTTTTCTTCGGTAAGGTGTTCTCCCGTTGCACTGTCATGTGGCCACATATCGTTGGAGTAGGGAAGGCCCACAAATTCATCAAAACCGTGTTGCAGCGGTAGAAATTCTTTTTGCCAACCCAAGTGCCATTTTCCAAAACAGGCGGTTTTGTAATCCTGTTCTTTGAACATTTCGGCAATGGTAAGCTCGTCTTTGTTCAAACCTATTTTATGATGTGGGAAAAGCGCACCGGAAAATCCTATTCTATTTGGGTAACATCCGGTCAAAATTCCAGCTCGTGAGGCACTACAGACGGGTTGTGCCGCGTAGTAATTTGTAAAACGTGTGCCTTTGGCGGCCAGTTGGTCTATATTAGGTGTTTCAAAACCGGTGGCTCCATATACACCCACATCTCCGTAACCTTCATCATCTATAAATACAAGAACAACGTTGGGGCGTTCTTTATTTTGATTTTGGGCGATGGATAAATTAAAAGAAAGTAAAGCGGCAAAAGCGAGAAAAATAAATTTGTTGTACATGTAAACGGTGGTTTGGTAGTTTGTGTTCTTTAAAAGAGACTATTCTAAAGGAATAAAGCGTCTAATGAAGCCCTGTTCTCTAAAATAGTCCCTTGCTAAATTTAAGATAATTATTACGTATTTACCACGGTTTAACAACTGTATGTTAGACTGTTATAATCAAGCGTTTTATCGTCCTTCGGGATTGAGATTTTTATGAGGTGCCTGAGCAAAATAAACTTCGGGTTTATGATATACCCCTGTTTTTTTATACAAGGGGGCATCTACATCAAGGCTTAGGTCACAGTCAAATCTTGCCATAATGGAATAGCCTTTCTTGGGTGTACTTCCGGCATTTGTAAAATGGCAAAGTCCCCAAGTAATACCTCTTCCGTTCCCAGAATCGGTAAAGGCATCTGCAGCAAAAGGAGCTGCGGCCGTTGGGGCGAAAGAAACTACGGAAGCAATTTCAAAATTAACGCCATCTTTGGCATATTGCATAGTGTACCTTTCGTTTCCATCTTTTATGGCCAATGTAGCTACGCCTTCCTTAAACGGAAAATAAGTGGTTTCGTGTCCCGAAGTCATTACTGGGTTTAAAGGGTGTTTTTCAAATGGCCCTAACGGGTCCTCGGCAATAGCAAGACCATGACCAACGGCATATTTATCACGAATGTCCGGCCACTTGTTGTATGCGGCTTTATAATACAGGTGAATTTTACCATTATAGACTATAGGCTGGGGATCGTGCGTAGCATCTTGGTCCCATTCGCCTTTCTTTCCGAAAGGAACTACGGAATCACCCCCATGTGTCCATGGCCCATCAGGTGAATCTGCATAAGATACTGATACCGGACACCAATCACCTCTTAGCCCGCTAGGTTCGTTAAAGGCTTGGTAGTAGAGGTAGTACTTTCCTTTCCAGACCAGAATATCCGGTGTAGCAACGGAACGCCATCCAGCTTTTGGTTTTTCGGGTCTTTTAATTGCAATCCCTTCTTCTTTCCAAGTGGTGCCGTCCGTACTGGTGGCATACCAAATGTCGCACAAATCCCAATCCGTAGAAGGAATTTCATCGGTGGCTTCGCTGGCTCTGTTCCAACCAATAGGTGGTGTTTTGGTATCTCTTTTGGTATAGTATAAATAATATTTTCCATCAACAAAAATAGGCCGTGAAGGGTCACGTCTAGAAACGGTTCCATCCCCATTGCTATAATCAAAACCTTTTAATTTTGTGTATTTGAATTGAGAGAAAAGCTCATTGTCCTGAACGCGGGGAGCAGGATAACTGAACATCCGTTCCGCAGCTGCACTCAAGGGCATGTCCGGTTTTTCGGCAGGCATTTTATGAGGGAAAACTTTATGTTCCTTAGTTGCAGAATCTTCTGTTGGAGCCGAATTAGCCTCCGTTTTTTGGTCTGAACAAGCAATAAGCGAGGCTACCGCAAAAAGACTTAATGTGGATCGCTTTAAAAAAGGATGGACTTGCATAGATGTGTTTTATAGTTTAAATTTTGTTTGTTTTTAAATACCATTTTAATGGACCGTTTTCTCGATTTTCAGAGGAATCTGAATATTGAACGACTCTCTAACACCATTTGCATCAAGAGTGTCCGCAGCACATAACAGGGCTATAGGTTCCCCATTTTCCGTATATACCTGTGGGCGCTCCAAATGAACAAATTGTTGAGTTCTTCCGTTTTCCCATTCCACGATACGCTTGGATATGTCAAAATTTTTGGCCTTTTTCCATTTAATACCATCTTCGGAGTCATAATGTACTAATGAGAAGTCACGTACTTTACCTACGTGTTTTATACGTTTTACAATGGCTCTGAATTTACCGTCCTGGTACCAGATATACGGGTCTTCAGCAGGAAAGCGTTCGCCTTCAAAAGTAAAAACGGGATCTGGATATTTCTTGAAGGGTCCGGTTGGCGAATCGGCAATGGCCACCATATGAACAACAGGTCCACCTGCTGGAAGTGGGTCTTTTTTACCTACAGCTTTATAAACCATTAGGATTTTGCCATCGGGCATTTGACAGACCGATGGATTGGATGTCATTAATGCATCATGTGCATCCTCGTTGGGAGAAACATCTAAAACAGGCTTATCAAATCTTTTCCATGGTCCGTTGGGTGAATCCGCTACGGCAACACCTATACGTTGGTTGTTACGGTGCATCCAGTTAATCTTAGGTTTACCGGGAACACTAACAATTTTTTTGTCTCCGGTATTGCCCATATAATACAGGTAGAATTTTCCGTTAAATTCATGAACAGTTGGGTTATGGGTCGTAGAACCATCCCAAAACTCTGCACCACGGTCCGGTAGGGTAACGTCTTTGTGTTCAAAAGGTCCAAAGGGCGATTCTGATACCGCATGGGCAACTTCGGAATAGTTTACCCATTCCCAACCAATATTTTTTGGCCATCTGGAATAGAACATATGGTAAAGACCGTCTTGGCCCTTTACCATAGAGCCGCCCCAAATACTAAGGCTGTCATTGCGGAAAACAGATTTTTCAGCGACTTTTCCAAACTCAATTTTGTAGTCGGGTACTGCATTGCTGTTGGATGCTTCTTCTTGTGATGCACTGTTTTCTGCACCTGTTTTTTTCTCGGTTTTACATGAAACGAGTAAACATACGATTGCAAAGGCTGCAATTAAATTCGTTTTTTTCATACTGTTATAGCACTTTTGGTAGGCCAATCTTTTTACGGAAACTTGACCAGTTGTTTGTTATGGTTTATTTTTTGTCAATATTTCTTAATGTGTAAACATACCTTGGTTTGGCCCATTCACTTTCTCCACTTTTGGTTTTTTTAATAATGCTCACAAAGTGTGGGTCATCACCTTCAAAATCAATTACTGTCATTCCTTTTGTTCGTGTGGCGTTTTTGAAAGGCAGGTAGCTGGATCTAGTTCCATACCTTACCACGTAGCTAGTGTCATCTGTCTTACCAGAGTAGCCAACTACAAGCTTGTTGCCAACTAAAAAAGCATCCCAAATTATGGGCGGAAGCTCTTTTCCACTGGGGCTTCCGGTTCGTGTTTCGGAAGGTTTACTTATGCCTTTTTCATTTGTGGCGATAAGCTGAAAGATGTATTCTTTTCCGTTTTCTAAATGCTTCACTTCTAGGAAATTGGTTGTGGTCTTTTCGGATTTTACCAGTTCACCATTGGTATTTTGATGGATGACATGATAAGTGTCCGCACCAAAAACAGGATTAAAATGAATGCGAACTGCTGCGTTCCCGGACTCTATTTGAGAAATTGAAGGCTGTTCAGGTACTGTAATGGCAACACTTTTATGAAACCGCTTATAACCGTTTGGCGAAATTAGGTTTATGTTTAAGCTGGATATGTCACTTAAGTACGGTTTCCAGTTAATGTTATTTTCCGTAGGACCTGCTCCCGGTTTTAATACTGGAATCTCTATACTGTTTTTGGCCAGTGTGTCACCTTTTGAATCATGAATGGACCATAATAAACTGTGGTTTTTTAAAGTATAGCTAGGGTAGTCGCCTGAGGTTTTAGGGGTAAGCGAAATCTTGGCATTTCCTTTTCTTACATCTACATCTGATACTTCAATTTGTTGAATAGGGCTATGTTCATTTTCTATTCGGTTATATAATTTACGCTTTTGGCGCCACGTATTTACAAGTCCCCAAACTCTATTTTCCTCTGGAGAGGTTGCTGCGTAGCCGCTTCGGTAGTCGTTGAATGTCCATAATGAAGCTCCAATTACAAAAGGATTCTTGTCTCGTAAGCTGTTGTTCCACTCGGATATTTCAGGAATGTCGCCATCCAAAGAAGTTGTGGCCAAAGGTTGTATTCCATATTCCGAAATGAAAATGGGCTTGTTGGGCCATTTGGACCGAAGGGTTTTAAATACTTCATCTGGTTTGCCCTGAAACGGATAAAGATTGTGCATGATTATATCCACCAGTGTATTGGGGTCATTCTCGGGAGTTGCTGTATCGCGCCAGCCGCTATTACTCACGCAGGTAACCAAACGATAGGGGTCCAGCTCGTTTTTGACATAATCAATAGTCAATTTGGCATAATCAAAATGGTCTTTAAGTTCATTGCCAACACTCCACCCAATAATACTGGGGTGGTTTACATCACGGTCTATCATTTCTTTTAACCACTGCTTGGCCAAAGGGTAATGTGGGGGCGTAAACTCAGGATTGGTGAGCTCACGAACATTGACTTCCTCAAAAATCAGGATACCTTTTTCATCGCAACGCTCTATCAACTTTTCATTCTGGGTACCGTGCATGATTCGCATAAAGTTGGCACCTGCATTCTTCATGAGGTCCACATCTTTATTTATCAAATACTGGGGTTCAGAAGACCCCCAATATCTATGGTCACTCACCCGGTTAAAACCAGCTAGACGCACCGGTTCTCCGTTTAAAATGAGTTGAGAGTCCGTTAGTTCTATTTTTCGGATACCAAATCGGTCTGTGCGCGTATCCAACACTTGCCCGTTTTCTGTGGCAATGGTTGTCATATGGTACAGGTGTGGCGTATCAAAATGCCATAACCTAACATCGTTGGCGGGTAAAACTGTTGCCAATTGCACTTCTTTTGTACTGTTGGGCGGTAAGGTAATAGTGTATTGCAGGTCAGCGGGTTTTGATACTTTGTCTATAGTAGCAGTGAGTGCTATTGTTCTTTTTTGTGCCGATGAATTTTTAACACGGATTTTAAGCTTCAAATTGGCCGAACCTTTTTTTAGGTCAGGGTCTGCATGAATATATTGATAACTGATGCGCACATCGTTATTTTTTACAAGGTGAACATCACGGATAATTCCGCCCCAGTTCCAGGTAGCACCAACCAGTGAACTATTGTCTGCTTCTACGGCCAGTACATTCTGACCGTTAAAATTGAGTTTGTCGGTTACATCAAATTCAAATGGGGTAAAACCACCTTGATGATTGCCAACAAGTTCGCCGTTCAAAAAAACCTTGGCGATGTGATAAACGGCATCAAATTTAAGGCGCACTCTTTCCTTGGAGTTTTCTTTCCAGCTTTGGGGAAGGTTGAAAGTTTTTCGGTACCAAGCCTTTCCGGTATAATTAGAGAATTCGTTAAGCATGCCCCAATGTCCTGGAACACTTAGGTCTTTCCAGTTGGAATCATCAAAATCAGATTGAAAAATAGTTGCTTTTTCCGCAACCGAAGTTTCCATTTTCTCTGTGGATACGGGTCTGAACATTACGGCATCCGCAGCTACGGTTTTGGCCGTAATAGCGGTAACTTCAACATAACTGTCTAAAGTCTTATCAAAACTAAAAACTCCTAAACTTAACCATTGGTCACAGCGGTTTCGCTGGTTAAAATAAGAAGCCGTAACCCCATTAGCATGATTAACATTTACTTCTGCCGTTAAATGTGATGCGAACGGAAAGCGAACAAAGGCTTCGTAGAACCCTGATTCTGCTAGTTGGGGACGATAGCGTACATAGTTCTCCTCGGATTCACCAGCTTTAAAGTCGCGTTGTAAATAATTGGCTCCAAAGAAACCGGAACCCCGTTCTCCTTCTATTTTGGTCTGCCAATTGCCTTTTACAGTTACCCGTTCGGTATTGGTATTGTCTATTACAATATCTTCCGGTGTTTCGGAAATAGCAATATAATTTGAGCCTTCGCCATAAACGGCATGGAACTTCCAGTCTCCGCTCAGTAAAAGTTGCCCCTCACCGGTAGTGGATTGAGCGGAACAAATTCCAAAGATCAAAAACAGAATATGAAACACCGAATATTTCAATTGCATAGGGGTATAGCGGTTTAGTAATTGCTCTTTACAAACGGGTGTTTCTCTTTTGATTTTGGTTTGCGAAATACCCATGGTTTCCAAGCTTCGTAGCGTTCTTTCCACTCCTCAAGTGTTCTAGTAGGGTATTTGGAGGAGAGGCCGCCCTCTCTAAATTCTTGGGAAACACCTTCGTCTTTTATAGACCTTCTCCACACATAGAGTTCTTCCAACAGTTTATCCTTAATATCGCCATAATGCGGGTCGCTTGCAAGGTTGTTTAGCTCAAATGGGTCCTTTTCAATATCAAAAAGCTCAAACTCAGGCTTGGTAGGAGCAAAAAACTTAGCTTGGTCTTCATTAAGTTTTCCTTCCATATTCATGATGTTCATTTCGGCCAGCATAGGGTACATATCTTCTTTGTACCCGCTGTATTGTAACCATGCTCGCTCCGGCATTAAATTATGGATCAACTTGTATTTTTTAGATCGGATGGTACGCATAGCATCATGGGTGCCGCCCATTCTTCCGCGTGCCGCAAAAATGTACTTTCTATTTTTTGACTCTTCTTTAAAAAGACTTTTGCCTTGCAGTTCGTGTTTAGGTTTTGCCCCGGCTACATCTAGAATGGTTGCGGTAATGTCAATGGTCTGAACCATATCTGTGTTTACCTGTGCAGGTGCAACTTTACCAGGCCATTTGATAATTAATGGCACCTGAAGTCCCGGGTCATATAGGAATTGCTTTCCACGAATGTGGCATCGGCCGTTATCTCCAATTAAGAAAACCAATGTGTTCTCGGCCAGGCCTTCTTTTTCTAATCGCTTTAGGATATCTCCAATTTCTCGGTCGCAGATTTGCATTTGTTCCAGACCATTGGCCCAATCACGTCTGGCAAATGGGGTGTCCACATAATAGGGGGGGAGTACCACATTGGCGGGATCTATAGGGTTTTTTGGGTCACGATCCCATTTTCTATGCGTACCACCCAAAGTTATTTGTGCGAAGAAAGGCTGTCCTTCTTGGCGTTCCTTCCAATCCTTTCCCATAAAACCTAAATCGCCATTAAAATTGGCATCGGTTTTATTGTAAAGCATTAAAGCGGTAAAATATCCTGCTTCTTTCAGAAGTACGGGCATTGGCTCAATATCGTACGGCAAAGGTTTTCTGTCTTCTTTTGCCGTTCTGTGCTGTTGGGCACCAATATAGTTTTGGTGATAGCCCGTGAGCATGGCCGAACGTGAAGTAGAACAAACGGGAGAAGTACAAAAAGTATTGGTGTAACGTATACCTTCCGAGGCAAGCTTGTCCGTAACTGGGGTTTCTATTCCCGGGGTGCCATAGCAGCCTAAGTCAAGACCCCAATCTTCCAACATGATCCAAACAATGTTGGGACGGTCAGTAGATGTACTCTGGGCTATAGAGTTGAACGGTATAAGAAGTACCGCTAAACAAAGGGTTTTAATGAGTTTCATATACAAAGGTTCTAGTTTTGAGTTGAATATTATTCTTTAAGTTGTTTTGTTGGTGACCAATCTGTTACATCTGATTTTAATTTTACGAAAAACGGCTCGGTCTGTGACCATCCAATTTTAAAGGCTCCCTTTAAATTTGTTGTTGTTTCTTCGGTTAGATTTTCCGGTGATTTTCCATATTTAAAAGTGAAAATCGAATCTTTTTCGCTTACCGTATAGCCTATGCCTACACCATCATGGGTCCTACCCAAAAATTCTATCATGGGGAAATTGGAGTTTTCTACAGGCGGATTGCTTCCTTTTTTTGATGAGGCAGTTTTAACTTCAATTTGCATAGGTGACCATAGGCCTACGTCTATCTGAGTGGCATTTGGGTCATTTTTAAAGTTAAATTTCAATGCATCATCTCCGGGTTTTATAATTGGGAGTTCAATACGTTCTTTGCTGACTGACTCGCCTTTATCATTAAAAAGCTCATACGCCAACGTATACCCATTCATAATATAAGCGGGAATATCTTGTTGGTTTCTAGGTAGCAAAGAGATTGCTATTTCATCTTTGTTTATTGTTGCTTCTAAACCTTGAAGGGGTGCATAGATATCTTGAATCTGTTTGTAGGCTTTTTTCCTGTTTCGCCATACATCCACAACCCCCCAGGCTCTATTTTCTGATGGAGGCGTGGCTTTATAATCGCTTCGGTAATCATTATAGGTCCATAGAGATGAGCCAACTACGTAAGGTAACGTTCGTATTTTATCAAGTTGTTCAATAAGCCTATCACTAAACTTGGCATCGGATGTGAGTCCTATCTGTTTGTCGCCAATCTCTGAAATAAAAATAGGTTTCCCCGGAAATCTGGCATGGGCCTTACCCACTTTTTCATAGGTCTCTCCATAAGAGTTCATACATAGCAAGTCCAGTTTTTCATAGGGTTCGTTACCGGGTTTTGCCAAAGGCAGGTGAGATGTAAAACTTACCACTGTTTTTAAGCGTGTGGAATCAAGGGAGGCCACGTGATCCAGCATATCGTTTACATAGTTATACTGGTCAGGAGTCATGGTCATGTCTTCCCATTCGCCATCTGGGTTGCCAATTTCATTGCCCATGCTCCAACCTACTACACTGGCGTGGTTATAATCGCGCGTAATCATTTCGTTCAGCCACTTTTTTGTCCTTGGGTTATTGGGTATGGCATTTGGTGCACCACGACCCCAGACCGGGATTTCTTCAATTAGCATATAGCCGATACTATCGCAGAACTGTAAAAGGTTTTTTGATACAGGTGCGTGCATGATTCTTGAAAAGTTTCCGCCTAGGGCTTTAATATCCAAAATATCATTTTTAATAAGTTCATCAGGTTCCGTATTACCGAAAAAACGATGGTCGTGTACCCGATTGAAACCGTTTAAGCGCACTGCTTCGTTGTTGAGGTATAATTGCTCCCCAATAGCTTCCATTTTTCGAATACCGAATTTGTCGGAAACGGCATCCAATTCTTGGGAATCAGAAGCAATAGTACTGTTCAAAGAGTAAAGGTTAGGACGGTCAAAATGCCATAATTTTACTTCTTCTAACGGTTTTTGAAAAGTCAGAACCTTAGTCGTAATCCCATTTTTACTAGCAGTAAGTTCAAGGGTTTTGGGCGCCCAAGCTTCATTGTCCGGACCGGATATTTTAGTGTTTACAGTAATATTTTTTTCCTGGCCGGAGTTATTTTCAACTGTATAGGAGATAGCTATAGCTGCCATACCCTTATCAAAATTGGGAACTGCGGAAATATGTTGACGAACCAAACGGACATCATTATGGGCAAGCAAGGAAACGTTTCGGCTTATGCCGCCCCAAGCCCACCAAGCGCCTCTTCTGAACGTATTGTCGGCCATGACCAAAATTGAGTTCGGTTTATCGGTCAGTACTTGGTCTGTAATATTAAATTCAAAAGGGGTGTAGCCTCCTTCGTGTGCTCCCAATAACTTACCGTTCAGCCAAACTTTTGAGGTTTCGTAAACGGCATCGAACTTTATACGAATCTGCTTTTTTTGCCAGTTTTGAGGAATGCTAAAATTGCGTTGATAGTACCCTTTGCCCTTAAAATGGGCATATTTGTTCTCAACGTCCCAATTGCCTGGAACGGAAAGCGTATCCCATTTTGTATAATCGGCAGTTAATAGATTTTCTTCACTTTCTTCATTAGATGCCAAAAAGTGCCATTTCCCGTTAAGGGATAGGGTTTCATTTTCTAGTGATGTTTCTGCAGATTTGTCCGTGCAGGAACTTAGAAACAGGAGGCTAAAAAGCGCTATGGAAGCAAAATTTCTCATGTGTACTTTTTATTTTTTGATGAATTTTATAGCGGCACCACCATGCTCCGCTAGGCGAACGGTGAGTGTTTTGTCCTTTGTAACCGTTTCCGATGATTTTTTAAAGGGTACGGCCGTGTCCCATTGGCGTAGGTCCGCCTCTTTATTCAGTCCTTTTAAATCAATACGTTTGGCCTCGGTATCGTCAGTAAAAATTTCTGCGATATATTCGCCATTACCTAAAAAACTACAGTCAATATGTAGTTCTTGGGTTGGTCCACTACGTAGTACACCCAAATACCAATCATTGTTCGTGCGTCTGGCTATGGCTGCCAGTTCACCAATTTTACTTTGGGGCAGCACAAAGGTCTCGTCCCAGACCGAAGGTACCGTTTTAATAAAATCCAGTGCTGGCGCAACACTCTTGGTTTTTAAAAGGAACTGGGTGTTTTCGGCAATACAGTTAAAAGGGGAGTAGAAAGTAACCAAAGTGGCCAATTGATGCGCCCATGTAGTTTCTCCGGGTTCGGTAAGACCAAGAGGGGTATAATCACCATGTCCTGTTACATATCTTGTAAAAGGTAATGCCGCATTGTGCGAAGCGGTCAAAGGGCCTTCTTTCATATGGTTTACTTCTAAACCTCGTATACCTTCACGCGTAACTTCGTTTGGATAGGTGCGATACTCGCCCGAGCTTTGTTGGCAGCCATGAAAATTGACCATCAATTGTCTTTCTGCCGCTTTTCTCAATAAGGCTTCATCAAAAGATATGATGTTTTTGCTCTGGCCGTTCATAAAATCTACCTTAACTCCAACAGCGCCTGTCTTTTTTACACTATCCAAAAAATGCCCCATTACCGCATAGTCGTCTTCAGGAAAATTGATTTCCTTGGAGTGCTTCCATACAAAAATCCCAACCCCTTTTTCTTTGGCATAGTTGGAGAGTTCTGTCACTTTAGTCCATTTATCAGGCCATCTTTCCCAGCCATCATCAACCATATTATATGAAAAGTTAAGTTCTACGGCATCATCTACCATATCATGCTCTTCTTTGTAATCTACATATTTTCCGGACCACCAGTGCCAAACAGATTTTCCGGGTTTTATCCAGTTGCTGTCTGCAAATAACTTAGGGTCGGGAGCAGGGTTTAATGAGGCTACCATGGTATTGTTAGCCAAATCGTTTAAAGTGTCCGCCAATAGAATACAGCGCCATGGTGTGGTTACATTACCTGTAACATCAAAACCGGCATCACCTTCTTCAAAATTGGCCTTAAAGGTGTTGTTACCAGTTGCTTCCAAACGCATACCGCTATAATTATAAAGTGCGGCTTCGGCCAATAAAGCATAACCTCCTTGCGGAAATTCGCAAGTAAGCGTTAAGCCTTGAATGGGCCCCATCTTAGAAACCGTTGGCATTTCGGAAATATCAGCGGAAAGCCATTCGCCTGCGTGAGATTTTAATTTCCAGTCGCTATCGCGCTCAAAGTACCAAACTTTGGTCTGGCTCGGTATTTTAAAGCTACTTTCTTCGCCCTGAACATGTTGTGTGCCTTGTCCGGAAACCACATAACGGTAAGCTATCCCTTCATTGGAAAGTTGAAACTCTAATTTCCAGTCGGTTCCATCTGTCTCTGAAACTTTGTAGCTATATACATCTCCTTTGTACGAGGCCTCACTTTTTATTCCGTTTAGTGGAAATTGGGTTTGTATTTCTTTTTGCTCTAGAAGAGTTATCTCCACATTTTTTCCAAGGAGCTTATCGTTTACTTTAATACCCAAAAGAGAGGTGTCTAAAACTACCTTCTTTTTTTTGGTGACTAGGAACGCTAGTTGACCATTTGTAGCGGTAAACAAAGAAACATCCGTAGTGCCGTGGCTTAAGGTTTTATTTTTTTTATCATCTTCTGTAGTGGTCTTACAAGAAAAAACCACAAGTAAGAAAGCAAAAAATAAAGAGGATTTGTAGAATAGGTATTTCATTTTGTATTGCTGTTTTTTTAGTTTTTTTCAATTATTTGTGATAACCATGTTCTAACAGTTTCCCGTTCCTTTAGCTCGTACAAAGGCCATGAATTGGTATGGTTTCTAATGGGGATATCCAGAAAAGTAAAGTTTCCTTTTATTCCCGATTGGGCAATGTAGTTTTTTGTTTCTCTTGTTCCTTGACCTTCGGCGCAAATAAATTGGGGTCTTCCGTTAAGTCGTTTCAATCTTTCAATGGCCGATGCCTTATCGGAATTGGGGTAGTCCCATGTTTTTAGACCATCGTAATGTGAATTAACGATGAAGGCTTTCCACAAATTTGAAATTTCATTGTCATGAAGCCCTATATAATTTACGGCGATGGCTCCCCTTGAAAATCCAGATAGAATAAGGTTAGAGGCATCACCTCCAAATTTGTTGCAAACTTCGTTTACAACATCTATACAGTATCTTTTTGTGGCTTCAATATTGCCCCACCACCATTTTTGGTTTTCTTGGCCATTGGTGCTAATAAAGGGCATACTCACCCAAATAAAATCTTTGCCTTCGCTTAGTCCGTACCCCAAATTGCAACCGTCTACCTGGCCTGTTGAAACATCTCCGTAAGCACTTGTGTAAGGTCCGTTGCCCGGAAATTCTATAATGACAGGGTATTTTTCACCTTCCTTATAGTCGGTAGGCAAGTAAACTAAATGGTAAACATCTGTGTTTTGATACGAGGCCAAGGTTTGCCTTACCCGTTTACCGGCTTTGGGTTTGTCTTCCGTTATTTTGGGAACAAACAGGTCTTGGTGAAAAGAACTGATATCCGGCAATTGGGCAACGGCATCTTTCTGGGACGCTACTTGAGTAGTGCCTAGAATAAGAAAAATACAGATTCCAGTTACCTTTTTCATTTTATGGAATTAGTTGTAAACCGATATTTTGAAAACAGAAACCGGTATGTGAGCTTCTTTTTTGTTGAACTCAAAGACCAATGAATTGGTGGAAATAGCTTCATCCAATTCAATGGTATTTATGGCCTGATGGTTTCCAGTGACTTCCTTTAGGAGATTTCCGGAAGCATCTTTAACGGTATAATCGGCCACTACAAAAGGAATAACGTCTTCCGGATGCCCCATAAGCGTAGTTTCCAAAGCGTGGTCATAATCGCAGTCAAAAAAGAGTTTTACGGTTTTAATAGCAACATTATCGTTCCATTTTAAGTGTAATGTGGGTTTTTCGTCCTCAATTTTGGCAACCCATGCATTGGTGTTTCCGTTTGAATTGGGTCTAACTTCTCCGTTTTTAATATTATCTACCTCAAAAATGGGCAAATTCTTTGTCATCTTGAGGGCAATATTTTTTCCTTTAGGACGTCGCTCAGGAGTCCAGAACTCAAAACTATCGATATTAATATCCGCTGGAGGGTCTTGTCTTCCAAAATTGGACACCGCTTTGTTTATTTTATTTTCAACGGTCATTAAGCCTGTAATGCGCTCATCTGAAAGACGTACTTTCACCTTTTCGTTTTTCATAAGACAGAAGAAAGAGTAGTGGTCCTGCGTTTGTGTCCTTGAAGTTGAAAAAGTAATTTTCTGCTTCCCTTTAGTTAAATTGACCTCTTTTTTATCAATGATTACATCTGGTGTAAAATGGGTACAGGCTGAACTGCTCTTAAGTTGAATTTCCAAGGTGGTGGCTTCTAAAGCATCCACTTCAAATTCAAAGCTATAGGTTTCATTAGCCTTAAGAGGAACCATTTGGGCCAACCCGAATTTTAATACCTGCCAATCATCTGAAGCGGCAAAGCCTGAAAATGCTAAAGTAGAACTAGCCTCTATGTTGGCTTTAACTGCTAAGTCTTCGGTATCTTTTAAGGATAACCGGGGAATACTTTGCCCATTTCTGTTCAGGGCCAGTTGTAGTGTTTCAATTTTGTCCTTGGAAGCGATATCCCTTGGCAATAATCCTTCATTTGTACAGAGCACGGCAGCTTCACCTACTGCTTGCGCCCCGTGTGCACAGGTAAGCATTACCCTTGATGAACCAAAGGCAACATGACTGGCGCTTATAATCCTGCCAGCAAGAAAAAGGTTGTCTATGTTTTTAGAGTAATAACAACGGTAAGGAATGGAATATACGCCTTTACCATGCCACTGCGTACATGAGTTGTGTTTACTGTAAATACCATCGGCGGGATGTAAATCCATGGCCCAACCTCCAAAGGAAACCGCATCATAATAATCACGTTGTTCCACAATGTCTTTTTGGGTAAGCATAAAATCGCCTTCAAAACGGCGACTTTCCCGCTTACCGGGAATAGTTCCTACCCATTCTAAGGTAAGGTTTGCGGCTTCGGGATATTTACCGCTGTTCTTTACGTAGTCCCAAATACCATAGACCACTTTCCAAAGTTCAAATTTTATGTCCTCGGATTGGTGAATGGTGTCCAAACGTCCACCGTGCTCTACCCACCATAATTTACAACCATGGTCACCCAATTGAAAGTTCTTGATTCGCGGAAGTTCATCTGCATTTTTTATAGCAAAAGAGGGCGCGGTGTAGGATATAGGTTTACCTACGTCTTTGGTATAGAAGTAAAGCGAATGCCCTAAAAGATTACCATAATCCTCAATGTTAGGAGCAAAACCTTCATCAAATTCTTCTCGGGTTTCGGCACCCATACGGAATGAAGCTCCTGCCATAAAAGCAACAATGCCATCACCGGAAGCATCACAAAATAGAGGGGCTTTTGCTGTGTAGGTGGTGGAGTTTTGACTACAAAAAGCGGTAACCGCTTTTATCTTTTCATCTTCACCTTTTTCAACATCATATACGGCTGTATTTAGCAATAAAGTAATGTTTTTTTCTTCATATACTTTTTCGAGCAGTACGGTGTCAAAAATTAGTGGATTCCCTTCCTTGTTCCGTTTAAGGTTATCCAAAAGAATTTCATTGATCAAACCGCCTTCTCGGCTCCATCGGTTATTGTTTCCCATATGAGAGGTGGCCCCCAAACTCCAAAGACGAACTTCAGAAGAGGCGTTGCCCCCAAGTACAGGACGATCTTGAAGAAGTATTACTTTTAGACCCGAACGGGCAGCCGTAATTGCGGCACAGACACCTGAAAGACCGCCTCCAACTACAACAAGATCTCCTTGTAGAGGTACGGTTTTAGTGATTCTTTTTTGGGAACTATAGGCTTCTGAAATCATATAATGTAATTTGTACTTTAGTGTTTAGATTGGGTATTTTTTATTTGGAACGTGCTGTAGTAGTTTTAAAGATGATATAACTACCTAGTAACAAGACTAAGGTTCCCATGCCCCCTACCAAGAGTGCACCAGTTTTAGCAATGAACGATAAAATTAAAATCATTAGACCTGTTAGCGCCACACCTATGCCGATGACGCGCGTTCCTTTTTTGTTTCCGGCAGATGCTTCTTCTTCCGTCTCGGAAATTTTTTCAGCTACTATAAGTTGATAGTTATCATATTGTTCGGTCTCTTTTTTCTGGGTACGCGCATATATTTCAAATGCTGCTAAGAGTACTACGGGAATACCCATGCCAAACCCCATTTCTTGGGCCCTGTCAAACGAAAAGTTAAGAAGGGTAGGGGCTAAAAATTTAAAAAAGGCGTTGATGGCCAAGGTAATGACCGTAACAATTAAAGCGCTCTTTCCAGTCTGGTACTTACTAAACAAGGCCCACATAGGAGGTAAGAACATGGCTCCTCCCGTAATGGCTGCCAAGCTCATAACTACTTCAACAATGCCTCCCATATATGGAACGAGAAGAGCAATTAGAATCGTAAGTATACCTAACAATATGGTAGCGGTCCTACCTACTTTTACCAATTTATCTCCGTCCGCGTTGGGTCTAAAATGTTTGTAAACATCATTGGCCAGAACACCAGCCGAGATATTTAAGGTTGTGTTTACAGAGCTTGAGGTGGCAAAAATCATTCCGCCTAACATTAAACCTAGCATTCCAACTGGCAGTACTTCCTTGCACATTAATAAATAAGCTCCTTCATCAGCCAAGCCACCTAGTTCCGGATTAAGGATTCTATAGGCCATTGGAGGTAACATCCAAATTAAGGGACTGACCAAGTAGAGACCACCAAAAAGCCATCCTACTTTTTTAGCATCCTTAGGAGTGGCAACACTTGTATAGCGTTGAACATAGGCCCAGTTACCAGCAATAAAGAAAAGGTTATATAAGCCAAAGGCAATCATAAAACCCCAAGTGTATTCCTCGTTAACCAGATTAAAAAAATTCTCGGGTGCTTTTGAAACAAAGTTGTCTATGCCTCCAATTTTATCCAGCGAAAGCGGAACTACGATTAAAACAGCTGCAGTAAGCACCACAAACTGTAGAACGTCCGTAACGATTACCGCCCACAGACCGCCAACAGCTGTGTAAATCAAGATTAGGATACCGAGCGCAATAATGCTGGTGTGGATAGGGAAACCTGTAGATACCTCCACAATCTTAGCTACCGGATACAGGAAGGCACCGGTGGTAAAGATGGATATCAATAAGAACAGATAGGTGTAAATTTTTTGTGTATTGTAACCTAAACGGTCCGTAATGAATTCGGCCGCGGTAAGTGCTTTTGTTTTTTGCCATTTAGGGGCAATGAAAAAGCCGATAAGCACGCCGGCAATGCACATAGTGGTCTGTATGGTAATGGCTACCCAACCACTGGAATAGGCTATGGAGCCCCATACGACAAAAGTACCTGCCGAAAAGAAACTCATAAAGAGCGAAAGGCCGCTCATCCACCAGGGTAGTGCTCCCCCTGCCGCAAAAAAAGATTTCATGTTTTTGCCGGATTTAGAAAAACTTAATCCGCATACAAATACAAGCAGTGTAAAAAGTAATATTACCGTGATATCTATTTTGCCCATTCTTGTTTTTATGAATATACTATTATTCTTGTTTTTGTATTGAATAAATAGGGGATAAACTTGTACCCCCTATTTTTAAAAAACTAACAAAAACAAACTCAAAATTCTCTTCTAATAACCGGGGTTTTGTGTTACAATATTTTCGGTAGCATCAATTTCGGCTTGTGGTATAGGCCATAAGTAATGTTTTCCAGCATCAAATACCCTCTTTTCCAGTTCCCTATAGTCCAAGTTTCCTAGTTCAACCCTAGGTTGGGTGGGCGCACCGGTGTAATCTATATGACCGTCATCATCAATATTTGGTACGAAACCTAAATCTCCTATTTTGCTAAATCCGTTTGCGGGACCGCCCAAAAGTGTTGTGTTCAATACTTTTTCGGCAATTCTCCATCGTTTAATATCAAACAATCTTAAGCCCTCATCGGCAAACTCAACTTTACGTTCCCTTCTAACAATTTTTCTAAGCTCTGCCTGATCGGTAGTGGATACAGCCGGAAAAGGCACCTCACTATTGGTATACGCTCTTTCGCGTACTGCATTAATAGCGTTCAGAACACTACCGTCTATGGAGCCACCTTCAATTTTTGCTTCGGCATAATTAAGAAGAACTTCGGCATATCTCAATAAATAAATGGTCTGCTCGGATTGTAACGGACTTGGTCCACCGGACAAAGAACCCAATAGTCTTGGGGCATCCGAGAATTTTTTCCAGAAATAACCACTGAAAGCGGTAAAACGGTTAGCACCTCCGGTAACGTATTCCGTACCGTCATAGGGGTCTACTATGGCTCGCCCTGCTGGGTTGGCAGAATTTGGGTTGAATACACGCTCTACTTTAACACCGTCCTCTATTCGCCATGTGGCAATACTATCACTATGTTGTTGAATAATATGGCCTGTCCAAACTCTGTTGGGTAGGGCGATAGTTGCTTCCAATCTTGGATCTCGATTTTCAAACGGATTGGCAGGGTCGTATTCCGGGTCCTCATCAATAGGTAGTCCGTTTATGGTCTCATAACTGTCTACCGTTTGTTGAGCAGGTACTAGTTGGCACCATCCGCCAAATCTACTGCCTTGTCTTTGTGATAGGCCGTGGGTTTTTGTTCCGTTTATATAAGAAAGGTCGAATAAAACTTCGGACGAACCTACACCGGCATCTGTAAATAAAGCCTCGTAATCTGGGTACAATGAAGGCGTTTCAGGCGAATTCATGACTTTAAGAGCGGCACTTTCCGCTAATTCATAATCCTCATTATAAAGTGCGATACGTGAAATAAGTGCGTTTGCCGCGTTTGCCGATGCACGACCTCTCTCCGTAGCCGGTTGCGTAGGAGGGAGTATGGCAGCAGCTTCCTGCAAATCAGATATAATACTTGCTACAATTTCAGCTTTTGGAGTTCTGGCTACTATTTCTAGTTCTTCCAAAGAAGTTACTTCAGTTCTAAAAGGAACGTCTCCGTAAAGTTCCGTTAGGTAACTATAGAAAAGCGAACGTAGAAAAAGGGCTTCCGCCTTAATTTGCTCAAAACGGTTAGGATCCGATGCATCTACTGCTTTGTCCATATTGGTCAATAGGTTGTTGGCGCGTTGCACTCCCGTATAGAAATTATTCCAAAAACCATTTACAAGGCCTTCAGTAGAAGTGAGCCCTCCTGTAGTTGACGCAATGGTTCCGCCCACATTACCTCTATTGAAAGCGTAATCTGTGGTATGATCCAATAATTGCGGAAAAGGAACCGCATTTACATAATTTAATTGCTCGTAAACTCCGGTAAGGGCAACCTCTAGTTGCGCTTCCGTTCTAAAGAAGGTTGCATCGGTAGGGCTTCCGGGGTCTTCCAGATTAAGAACATTGTCTTCACAGGACCCTAAAATCAGAAGGCCCACGCTTAAGATGATATATTTTATATTTTTCATTGTATTGTAGTTATGCTGTTAGAATGTTACGTTTAGCCCCATGGTAAAAACCTTGGTTACGGGATAAAAATCTCCTGAAGAAAATTGGGGTGTTAAAGGATCTATTCCTTCTGGCATGTTGTCCCAAGTGGCCAAGTTTTGCCCGGAGACATATATTCTAGCATTTGTAATGCTGAACTTATCAACGAAATCTCTAGGAAGTTTGTAGCCCAGAGTTACGTTTCTTAATCGTACATAAGAAGCATCGTGCATCCAGGTTTCGTTTACACGCCAGTTAGGGTGTGAACTTCCAGGTGTTAACCTTGGGTATTCTGCACCTGTATTGTTCGGGGTCCAGTAATCGCCTTGCCATTCTTGGATTTTACCGGCATTGTAGAAAGCCCAACCGGCATCACCTTGCAATACTACATCACGCCCTCCTGCCCCTAATAGGGAAACGGAAAGGTCTAGACCTTTGTACGCAGAGAAAAGTTCAAGGCCCCAGTTTTTAGTGGTAATGTTACTACCTATAATGGTACGATCATCATTCGTAATCGCTCCATCTGGAACACCGTCCGGTCCTGAAATATCGGCATATTTGATATCTCCTGCCTGAATGGCTCCAAAACCTGGAACAGGTAGGTTGCCGCTTAAGTTTCCATCTGTATCAAAATCACTTTCTTGATAAAGTCCGTCTACTTTAAGTCCGTATATAGCACCTATTTCCTCGCCAACTCTATTTATTGTATTTCCAGGAGGCAATTGGTCCAATCCTCCCAAATCTTTGATTTCATTATCAAAACCGGAATAGTTAAGGTTGATGCCATATCTAAAATCTTCACCTATCATATCGTTCCATCCAATTGAAATGTCATAACCTGTATTCCATACCTCACCGGCATTTTGAACCGGAGCGTCAAGACCAACGGAAGTTGGAATGGTAACCCCTAACAAAATATCCTTGGTTTTACGTACATAATACTCACCGGTTACTGAAAGTTTACTGTTAAAAAGTTTGGCGTCAAAACCTATGTTTTGGGTTTCTCCTGTTTCCCAACGCAATTGTGAGTTGGCCAATACGGTCTGGGCGCCACCTACAACAGGTGTACCACCTAAAACAGCATTGGCATTACCCAACCCGAATAATGAGGTATATGGGAAATTGACTTCTTGTGCCACGGCAGAACCGTCGGAACCTTGAATTACATCACCATTATTGTCCGTTTGATTATTGGAATAGATGAACTGGTTGCCTAATTGCCCCCATGAAGCCCTGAATTTTAGAAAATTAAGAGTTTCACTGTCCTGTAAAAATTTCTCTTCGGAAACTACCCATCCCACGGAAAACGAAGGAAATGTTGCTGAACGGAAACCTTCTGCAAAACGCGAGGAAGCATCCCTTCTCACATTGGCCTCAAGAAGATATTTGTCTTTAAAAGAGTAGTTAACTCTACCAAAAACAGATTCTAGACCATTAAGTGTAGAACTACCACTGTTTAATTGTGTATCCGGTAGACCGTTATCCAATCCGCGGAATTCATCCAAAACAAATCCTCTTCTACTTGCCGTCCATACTTCTGAATTGAACTTCAAAAATTCGTAACCACCTAAGACGGATATGTTATGATCTCCAAATTCCTTGCCCCAATTGGCCACGGCATTGAAGTTATCTTGAAAAGTGGTAAAAGTCTCTTTGAACAAAGAGCTTTCGCCAACGCCACCGCCAACTGTTGTAATGGCAGGTCCGCCAGAACCTTCGTAATAGGTATATCCCGCTCTAAAATCATCTCTGTCCCTGTCAAAAAATTGAGGGGCATAGGTAGCCGAAACTGAGAAATTATTGAAAGGACGGTACGTTACCTTTGCTAATGCCCTAAAGTAATTGGATATAGTTTCGTCCTGAGCGCTAGAATTTGCTAGTGCAATTGGGTTACTTCCTCCAAAACCAGAACCATAGGTTCCGTCATCGTTAAACGCGATAAATAGAGGTTGCAAACGATAAGCCGAACGGGTAAGGTTGTTTAGTCTTGCTGGCTGACTTTTTATCTCTCTTCTGAAGTTAAGGTCAAAAGCAAGGTCTAACTTTTTGTTTATAGCGTAATCTAAATTGAACCTACCATTGTATCTTTTAAAATTAAAGTTGGGCACATTTCCCTCTTGATCGGTATAGGATATGGAACTTGATACTTTTAATTTTTCCGAACCACCACGAACAGAAAGACTGTGGTATTGTTGTAGAGCGGCAGAGTTAAAAAGAAGATCAACCCAATCCGTATCCGGTAAGGCTTCCGTACCTACACCGTTACCTGAACGGTATTGGTTTAAGGTTTCTTCTGAAAATGCTCCTGGCTCCGCACTATTAAAGGCTTCCATATAACCTAACGCATCCATGAACTTTAAGTTTTGCGCTACGCTTTGGATACCCACATATGTATTATAGGTAGTTGAAATTTTACCTTCTTTACCTCTTTTGGTAGTAATAAGAATTACCCCATTTGCAGCACGTGAACCGTATATGGCCGCTGCCGAGGCATCTTTTAGAACGGAAATGGATTCAATGTCACTGGGATCTAATCCGTTGATGTCATCCGGGATACCATCTACCAAAATCAAAGGATTGTTTTTAGCACCGTTTCCTAAGGTACCAACACCACGAATTCTAATTGCGGCACCATCCGCGCCGGGCTGGCCACTAGACTGGGTAGCGGTAAGACCGGGAACAAGACCTGCCAAGGCCTGAGAGGCTTGGGCAACAGGTTGCTTTGCTATTTCTTCCGCTTTTACCGTTTCTACGGAACCGGTTAGATTAACCGCTTTTTGGGTTCCGTAACCTACTACCACAACTTCATCTAGTTGTGAAGCTTCTTCAGCCATAGTTACATTTAAGGTAGTTTGACCGTTAACCGCTTTTTCAACGGTGCCATAACCAATAGAACTGAAAATCAGGGAGGCATTTTCTGAAATTTCAATAGTAAAATTACCGTCGAAATCTGCCACAACACCATTAGTTGTTCCTTTTTCAACAATATTGGCGGCGGGTATGGGGACACCCTGTTCATCACTTACGGTACCTGATACCGTAATTTGTGCCGATATTTCGCAAAGTGCGAAAATCGATAGGAGAAAGAATAAGACTGCTTTTTTCATAAGCTTCGGTTTTTGTTGAGAGGTGAATAGTGAGTTATTTAGTTTAAACCCTACTAGTTTTAAGTCTAGTCTGGTCTAGTCTGTTTAACAAATAAATAACATTATTATATATTTGCCAAATCTTTTTTGCTAAATGTTGAATTTGAAGGGGTAACAAATGACATTCTCTTAAATATCTTGATGTTTCATAAGATTTTTCCTTCTAAAAAAGAGGATGGTAAAAGACTGTTAGGCTGATTTTGTCTAATTTAGAATCTGTAAAATCGATTTTAATTTTGAAAAGTGGGGCGGATTATTAAAAATGGAGCTGCAGAATAGATAATTTTGGTTTTAGTATTTTTGCGTTTTCCCAAATTGACAAGAAAGAACGGATGGTAAAGCTTAGTATAGAAAAGAATTCAAAAAAGCCTAAATATCTTCTGCTAGCAGATAGTATTATTTCGCAAATTGAACAAAAACAACTGGTTCTTGATGAAAGGCTACCCTCAGTAAACAAGCTTTCTGCCCATTTTAACTTTAGCCGTGAAACGGTTTTTAAGGCGTTAAACTACCTTAGTGAGAAAGGCATTGTACGCGCTGTAGATAAAATAGGCTATTTTGTAAACGATCTTTCTGTAGAGACAGAATTTAAAGTATTCTTTTTACTGGATAAGTTCACACCGTTTAAAGAGGATCTATACAATTCACTCATCTCAAATTTAGGGGAGAATGTAAAGGTTCGCTTGTATTTCCATCACCAGAATATTGAACTTTTTGCTTCGCTAATTTTGGATAACCTTAAGAACTATACCCACTTTGTGGTTACTACTTACATTGAGGATGCAAAATCTGTACAAAAGGTACTGAACAAAGTTCCACCGGAAAAATTGATTATTCTAGATAAATACGAACCCAATGTAAACGACGGGTACGGAATGGTTTTTCAGGATTTTGAAAATGATATTTTTAATCTGTTAACGGAGCATATCCATTTGGTGAACAAGTACGAGAGGTTGGTACTTTTTAATCGTAAAAATGCCCCTCATGGGGATTTTGTACAAAAAGGTTTTGAGCGGTTTTGCAGCAAAAACGATTTTAAAAGCGAGGTATACTATAATTTTTCATCCGATTATTTTGAAGAAGGTACACTTTACGTAACCATTGATGCCTATGATAGGGATATGGTAGAGATTATAAAATTAGCGCGAAAATCCAATTGGAAACTAGGTAAGGAAATAGGACTTATCAGTTATAACGATACCAGTACCAAAGAGATATTGGATGGTGGTATATCCGTTATTAGTACCGATTTTAAGAAAATGGGCGAGGAAGCCGCTAAAATGATTTTGGAAGGCAGACGCGAACATAAGAGTAATGAAACCCAACTTATTTTAAGGAGTTCACTTTAATCCAGTTACATGAGCTGGGCAAAAACTTTCTTTCGCTGTACGGCATAATACCAGAAAAGTAAAGAAATAAGAATAGTAAGAACGGCACCTCCCATATAGGCAACGTTATTCTCCAATTGAAATCCTTCTGGTGCTATAAGAATGTAAGTGGAACAGACCATGGTCATGAACACAGCTGGGATTAGGGTTATCCAATACAATTTGTTCTCATAAATTAGATATGCGGTTATCGTCCATAATACCACGGTAGCCAGAGTTTGGTTGCTCCAGGCAAAATAGCGCCATATAATACCAAAATCCATTTGGGTAAGCGCAAAAGCTACTATAAACAGCGGAATACTGATATAGAGTCGGTTTTTAATCTTCTTTTGGTCCGTTTTGAAAATATCGGACAGAATGAGTCGCGCCGAACGGAAAGCGGTATCACCCGAGGTAATTGGAGCCGCAACAATACCCAGTAGTGCCAATACGCCACCTAATTTGCCCAACATGTTCATTGATATTTCATTGGCCGCCCATGCCGCATTGTTTCCATTGGCTAACATGGCATCGTTAAGTCCGCCAACATCACCAAAAAAGGTCATAGCGGCAGCGGCCCATATAAGGGCAACTACGCCTTCGGTAATCATTGTGCCAAAGAATATACTTCTTCCCAATTTTTCGTTTTGCATACAACGAGCCATTAAAGGTGATTGGGTAGCATGAAATCCGGATATAGCGCCGCAGGCAATGGTCACAAAAAGAATAGGGAAAAGGGGAGTGGCTTCGGGGTCGGAAGTCATATTGGTTAGATTGGCGGGCACCAATTCAGGAATAGCATAATCACCAAAAAACAATGCAATTACCAGCCCAAGGGCCATAAGAAGCATAGCTATTCCAAAAACAGGGTAGATTTTACCGATCATTTTATCTATGGGCAAAAGCGTGGATAGAATATAATAGGCGAGGATTATACCGACCCAAATCCATAAGTTCCACATATTGCCTGTCATACCATCAATAATCTTGGCCGGCCCCATGAGGAATACCGTACCCACAAAAATGAGTAGAATAACAGTGAAAAAACGCATCAGGTGTTTCATTTTTGGTCCTAGATAGATACCAACAATTTCGCTAATGCTCAGTCCGTTATGGCGTACGGATAACATACCTGAAAAATAATCGTGAACGGCACCGGCAAAAATACTGCCCAATACAATCCATAAAAATGCGGCCGGACCGAACATGGCACCGGCAATTGCTCCAAAAATTGGACCTAAGCCTGCTATATTTAAAAATTGAATGAGGAATATACGCCAAGCGGGTAGGGGCATGAAATCAATATCGTCCCGGAGCCTAACTGCTGGTGTTTCTCTCTTTGTGTCTGCACCAAAAATTTTCTCAACTAGTTTTCCGTAGGTATAATACCCTAGTACCAACACAAGAACAGAAATAATAAACGAAATCATAAAATGTAGGTTTTATTTGGTACGATTAGCTATTGTCTTCCAAAAACTGAGCAACAAGATATGCATTCTTCTCTTTGGTAGATGCTGCAAACCGTTCTAGATTTTTTAGAATATCCGGTGAAAGTTTCTTTTTGCTTTCAAGATTCGCCAAATATTTAAGTAGTTGATTCTTAGTTAGCACCCCTAATTGTGTGGAAATATCCTTTATGGTCGTATCCGAAGCAAAATCTATATGTTGTAGCAAAAGGCTTCGGGTGTTGATGTCAATATGAGGGAGTGCATCCCAAAAAGGTTGCATGGTAGAGGGCGACTGCGAAAAGGAATGCGATAAATTTTTAATAATGTATGATCGAACCAATGGAATACCGGATTTAAAGAGTTCCGATATTCTTGAAAATTGAGCTTTATATTGTTCTTGATTTAGATTTTCCAGGGCATACATTTGATAATTGGTATGGTCACTATTCAGCATACGAACCAACATACTTTCATTTTGTTGTTGAACGGTATGAGCCTTAATTTGCTCCTTAATTTTACCATGAACCAAGTGCCAGGCTACATAGCAGGAATAGAGTGCTCCCGAAACAACGGATTCTTTTACCTCTTTTACAGTAGCACCGGACAGGGCATCTACACCCTCTATTTTTGAAGGTTTAGGTTTGGTAACCAACTCATCTATAGCTCTTCTTTTTAAGATGGAATTGTGGTCTTTCAACAAATCGTGAAGTTTCCAATAATCGGAGAAGAGGAACTCATCATGATCATGTTTGGTTAACGGTTCTTGGGGAGAACGGTCAAAACCGGCATAATCACCTAAAAGTGTCCAATACAAGGTAATGTGCATGAACTTGCAATCTCCATCTGCACAAACCGGTGTAATAATATTGGAGGCGTACAGGACAGGTGCTCCCGCATTATCCCTAAATAGGTTTACTTTTTGGGCTCCCACGGAATCGGTAACAATTTCCAATGGAGTTTCCGAAATGTAAAGAGCCGTATTGGGTTTCCAATCCAAGACAAAAAATTCCGGATTAGCTTCTAAAACGGTTTTATCAGAGGTATTGGGCAATGCAATAGCCGACCCGAATTGTGCTTTACATAAGTGGGTAAAAAGTAACAGGAAGACTAATGCAATGGGTCTCATTTTTTAGAAGTAGGAATTTTTTCATATTTCTGATCTTCTATCAAATTTAAATACTCTTCTAGATATCCGGTATAAATTTCACGGGGCAGAACTTCGTATTTTTTACAAAGCGAGGCAGCATAACCTACGGCAGCACCCATTTGCCCGGTAGTGAGCATAACCCTTGGACCTCCAAGCCCAGCGTGAGAGCAACTGAAATTACGCCCGGCCATAAACAGGTTCTTAATGTTTTTGGAGTATAGACTTCTATACGGAATATAGTACTGGGGACCTCTGTAGAATAAAGCTTCCGAAATAAAATCGGGATTGCTCTCATCCTCAAGAACGGTTTGGTAATGTACATCTACGGCTCTTTTTTCTATAACTACGCCATCTGGGAATTTTCTTCCTTCTTTGGCATCGTTAAAAGTAAAAATGTGGTCGCCTACTAATCTTCTGGATTCTCGTTTTCCTACCAAATACGAAACCCACTCCAATTTTCTGTTTTTGTTTACTTCGTCTTTTTTGGCATTGGAAAATGATCCGTAAATGGCTCGTAACATATGATCCCGTATTTCTTCGGCATCATCAATCTGACTCAAATCGTTTCTACTAAACTCCCACTGCCATTCGCCATTAACTTCGGCATAATCTTTAGATACGGGCATGGCCCAAGGTACTTCTGGAAAACTCTGAGGACTGTCCGTGTCTTTAGATCCCCAAAGAACGGAAGAACCCATAACGGCATTATCCGCTTCTTTCGGGCTCCATAGTTCCCCATGCTCTTCCCAGTATTCGCCATAGGTATCAACGCTTTCACGGCCGTACGAGAATTCGGCGCCAGCCCAGAAACCTATCCAACCATCACCTGTAGAATCTACAAAATAGGGAGCGGTAAACCGTTTTCTTTCTCCCGTAAAAGTTTGTCTTGCATCTACATATTTTACGCTATTTTCTTCAGAAATAGCATCATAAGCACGCCAGTTAAGGAATAAATCTATATTGTCATAACTCTTAACATTTTCATCCCTTTTTTGTTGATCAAGTTTAGATTCTGCCGAACCATTAGGGTAATGTTTGGTATCTATTTTTTTAAGAATGCGCTCAAAGTTTCCGTAGATACCTTCTGTATGCACTCTGATCTCCTCACTTGCGTTACCTCCTAAAACGGGACGGTCATGGATTAAGGCAACTTTTAGCCCTTGTTCAGCGCCGGCGATGGCCGCTGCACAACCTGCTAGTCCGCCACCCACAACTACTAAGTCATAGGTTTTTAACTCTTTGGGAGCATTAGGCTGGGCCGTAATTTCTTGACGCCAAGCTGCCAACTTTTTTGTGGATGAGGGAGGCGTATCTTTTTTGGTTGAAAAATAAATGGCATCACAACGCCCATTAAAGCCTGTAAGGTCTTTCAATTCAATAGAAGTGGCTTTCTTTTTGTTTATTTTGGTCTGTCCGGCATATTGCCAACCCCAACCGGAGCGTGTTCCCAAGACCGTGTCCAATATAGTTTCACCTACTTTTAATTGAAATCTTCCCGGAGCTTCCCATTCACCGGGAACCCAGTTCATGGTGCGTACCCAGACATGGTAATTACCAGATTTTTTAAAATTAACCTCTGTTAATGCATTTTCTACAGGCTTGCCCATACCATGTGCATTTAGGTAAGGTGAACCCATTTGCTCTACAAATTGTGGATCTACTACCCAACCTCCAGGGTTATCAAAACTTTCTGCCTCTACAAGTACGTCTTGCGATAAGCCATAGAACGTGCTAAAGATTACAAATAATAGGGAAAATACATTTTTCATAGTGGTGTTATTAAATCTAGTACGGTCTAGTATGGTTTCGGCAAATATATAAAATTATTTTTAATCTAATTATTTAGTCCGTAATAAGTGATGTTAATATATTTTGATGTGATATTTTGAGTATTTGATAGTGAGGCTGATTGTGCTTACGTATAAAAAAAATCCCCGAGGGTATACCAAGGGGATTTAGAAAATGCCTAAAAGGTGGTATCTAGTACCATTCGCTCAACACAAAACTATTGAGCCAAACCGCTTTTCCGTCCAGACCTTTAAAAACAAAACGCACCTTGTTTTTACCATCTGATTCAAAATGGATATTGGTAGGATGAAATGGTGTAGTCTGCATATTTTCACCATCGGTAACTATAATATTCCCTTGGGTTGAGGAACCCTTTGTATCTTTTACAGTAACGCTAAGCTCTTTGGCGTACGGAATCTTATAGATTTTATAAGTTGACATTTTTTCTTGATTGGGATCCATACTATCCGTATTGGTCCTTGGAGCATGATGAACCGTATTCAACTTATATTTTCCCTTTTTCAATCCGGAAAATTCTAAGGTAAGTCCTTCTTTTGACACGCCTAGGACACCTTCGCCATGTGCAAATCCGTATTTACCAATAACATTTATTTCACCCAGCCAACGGGTTGAGCTAGGGTCCTCATTACTTTGAACTGTGGCGGAAAAACCTCCAAATTCTTTAAATTCTTTTGTAGAGGCTGTATTGTCCTTGCCGTTCCAAGGCGTCCAGTCAAACTGTACGAGTTGTTCCTCTTCGCCTAAATCAACCCGGAGCGTTTCAAAATCATATATGGGTTTGGCATTTGTGGCTATCACATCAAAGTTGGCTCTTACGGTCCCAACCGTTGCAGAGGCTGTTTTTAGTCCTTTGGACTTAGCCGTTATGACTATATTTCCAGGCGTATTTCCAGCCCTGATCAGAACAGGTGCCACCCCATATTCTGTGGGCATAGGGTTGGAGCCTATCCCTTCTTTGTCTCCTATAATTTCGGCATCTCCCCTTACCGAAAACTCAACGGACAAGGCGGCATCAGGAAGTAGGGTCCCGTTTTTATCCACAACTTTGGCGTAGGCTACCAAAATATCGGAACCATCTGCAACAAATTTTCGGCCTTCCGTATCCGGTTCCAGAATAAGCCTATAGGCCGCTTCCGGGGTCTGCTTGGTTTCAGTAACAACCACTTTGCCGTTAAGTAGGCCGTTTGCCGTAAGCTTTCCTTTTTGGAATTCGGGAATGGAAAATACGAAAGGGGCATGTTCTAAATATTTATACTTATCCGCTTTAGAAGGGTGTTGCGTTGCAATGATCTTACCGTTCACTTTTAATTCTACTTTTTCAGAATTGCTGAATACAACTACTTCTTTGGTACCTTCCTTCCATTCGGTATTAATATATAGATAAGGATAATTAGTTAGTTCAGCAGGATACCAAGCCAAATTTTCTTCTGGACGCGGATAGCGAAAAGCGGTCATAAAACCACCTCGACTTCTATTTTTAGGGGTTTTGGTAGGGTGAAAAGTGTAGTAGGCGTGGGCGGTCCATGATATGAGTCCCAATTTCATTGGGTTGTTCATATATTCATTAACAGCCTCGGGACCACGGCGACCTTCCATTGCCAGCATAGGTTCATCACCACTCCAATAATAGGGGCCATATACCATTTGCCCGTAAATGTCCGTAAGACCGGAAGTTTGCCAACCTGTCCATCTACTACTTTGCGAAGCAGTGTATCTAAAAGGGTCTTCTTGTTTAATTACGTTATGGGCCCTTGGAACATAACCTCGGTGATTGATACCGGCTCCCCAGATAAATACAGAGGTATGGTTTCTATGATTTCTGACCATGGCTCTAGCCGATTTTTCATAATTATCAAACCAAGCTTCGTTTCCTATAGACATCCATGTAGGGGCTTCTTCATAGACCAACATTCCTAATTCATCACAGGCCTTGAGCAAAGAATTGTCATGCGGATAATGTGCGGTACGAACCACGTTCATTCCCAATTTTTTTAATTGAAGTATGTCTTTATAGTGCAATGAATTGGGCATGGCATCACCTATAAAGCCATAGTGTTGATGTAAATTGGTGCCAATGAGTTTTAAAGGCTTTCCGTTTAACACGATGCCGTCATGATCATTCATTTCAATTTTACGGAAACCTGTTTTGACTTCGGCTTGGTCTACGGGCTGATCATCGTCAAAAATCAAAGTATTTACACGGTACAAATTGGGTTCGTCGGTAGACCATAGTTTTAGATTGTCTTCTATACTTCCTATAAGATTAAACTGAACGTCCGCTCCGCTAGGAATCGTTTTGGTCTGCTTCAACTTTAATACAACCAGTCCGTTCTCATCTATAAGCCTGTTTAAAACAGTAGTCTTTTTAGGTTCCCCATTTTCATTGCGAACCGTGGTTTTAATGTTAATGGTGGCGTTAAAGTTAACCGGGTCTACGGTTGGTGTAGTAATGTATTGACCTGCGTTTTCGGCCTCCCAATTAAAAGTAATGTGCAACGGATTGGTTTCTACCAAGTACACATCACGATATAGACCGGCAAACTTAATATAGTCCATTGGTCCTGGGTCTGGTGGAACGTCTTCTCGTTTTCTATTATCGGCCAAAACGGTAACTAGATTTCTCTCTCCTCGATTTACAAAATCGGTAATATCAAAATGAAAAGGTGTGTATCCTCCAACGGCATGCTGACCAATGTGTTTGCCGTTTACCCAAACATCCGTTACTTGGTGGACGCCTTCAAACTCCAGAAATACTTTGGTGTTCGTATTTTTGGATACTTCTATTTCCTTTCGGTACCAACCTACTTTTCTCATGAATGTATCTTGGTACTTATCATCTTGTGCACCGTTGAGGTCCATGGTAGTAAGTTCCAACCCGTGAGGTACGTTAACCGTTTCCCATTTGGAATCGTCCGTTGCCAATGTATAGAAATCGGCATCGGGGTCGCCTAAATGGAATTTCCATCCTTGATTTATATTAAGTTTGGTACGATCTGTTTTTTCAAAGCCTTCTGGTAAAGTTGTTTGTTGTGCATGAGCTGCTAGATGAAATAGCAGTATTAAGAGTATTTTTTTTACTATTTGTAAAGTACGCATTAGGTATAATTTTATTGAGTTTATTTTTCGTTTTCCAGTTCCTCTATCGTCCAATAGTCTTCACGGTCTTTTATGCTTCTTCTCACATTACCGACCTTCCAAGCAGGAACACCACTTTCGTTATTCAAGTGCATTCTTATGTAGGTGACGACACTAGCAATGTATTCATCGTCTTGTTGTTTCATGCCCGCCATAACACCGGAATATTCTTTGCCATCAACAGGTCCTGTAAGTCCATTGAGAAGAATTTTTACGGGGATATCCCATTTTTTAGCCGTTACTCGTGGAGAACCCACCAATGAAGGGGCCATGCCCTCAATCCCCTTTCCGTTAATACCATGGCAAGAAGCGCATAAGTTTTTGAAATGGGTATATCCGTTAACAATTCTATTTCGGGTATTGCTACTCTCAAGAACATATTGCTTTTTAATCTGTTCAATTTCTAAAGGAACTTCCTTTAAGCTTTCTTCACCAATATTTGCAATTGCTTCGTTGTTGGGGTTGGCAGCTATAATTTCAGAAATAGTTTCGTTTCCTTTTTTGTCTTTAGTAGACCGTAACGAAAGTACCACCTGCTGTAAGACCTCAGGATTTTTATCGCTTTTTAAAGTTTCAACAGCGTTAAGAACAGTCGTGTCACCAGATGCCAAAAATGGTTCGCTTAAACGTACCGCTGCCATGCGTATCCGGGCATCTTCATCTTGCAAAGCATCCAAAACCAAAGTTTTATCAATAGCATCAAGACCGTCTAGCGTCCAAATGGCATGAAGCCTGCCCAAAGCATAATCCGTATCGCCAAACATTGAACCTATAAAGGGGGCTCCGCCAGTTACAATATCCTTTAAATCCGAAACTATGGATTTGTCCTGTTTAAGTACCAGAAGTTTTTGGGCCGTAAGTCTATACCAACCGTTAGGATGATGCAAGTAATCTACTAGTTCATTAGAGGTTTTGTGCAATAAATCTTCTTGTTTGGAAGGAGCTATTTCATCATGTACTATTCTATAAATTCTACCTTTCCCAATATTCTTGTCAAAACCTTTTCGTTCTACCACAGGACGTAAAAAGCTTCCTTTTCTTACCCAGTTCCCTTCTTGAATAATGCCACGGTACATATCTACTACGTATAAGCAACCGTCGGGACCTGTTTGGGTATCTACAGGCCTAAAGTTGGTATCTGTGGATGCCAGGAATTCTGTTTCCCCGTAAGGGTTGGACAATACCTTCTTACCATTAACCATATTTACTTTTGCACGACGAATTAAACGTCCTACGGGCTCAGGAATAAAAAGGTCTCCGTACATGGGCAGTTTATCTCCCAAAAAGATAGATTGGCCACAACTGGCCGTAAAATGGTTTAAAGTGCCGTCTTCACGCAATCTTCTGAGTCCGCCCTGTACGTCTGGAGTTCCAATGATGGGCCATACTTTCTCAAAACCTTCTTCCCATTTCCCTTCCATTTCCAAGGTGCCATAATAAGGATGTTGTTGGTAACCTAGAGCGGGAGTTTCCCCACCTGCGCTAGAATAATAAATTTGACCCACTTCATCCTGTGTCATACCCCATTGTCCGGAAGGCGCATCCCTTAACGTATCAATTTCCATTTCACCTTTGGTAAAACGGTAGCGTAAGGAACCGTTGGATAAATAAAGATAATTGTCCAAACCCCATATCATGGTAGCGGATTGATGCTCCAGATTGGCATTGTCCCTTTTGTTGTTCTCAAGTACTAGCTTCTTTTCATCAGCTACGTTATCACCATCGGTATCCCTATAACTATAAAGGCTACGGTTGTATGTTTCACCAATAAGAACACGGTCATCCAAAGGGAGTATAATCCTTGGGAGAATTAAGCTATCTACAAAAACTGTGCTTTTGTCCATTTTTCCATCACCATCAATATCCTCAAGAACCGAAACCCTGCTCCATGGCTCGTTTTCATCTGTACCGTCTATGTCTTGCATGTAGGTAATCATTTCAGCAACATAGAGTTTACCATCCGGACCCCAAGCAATTGTTACAGGTTCGTTGATCATAGGCTCACTAGCCACTAGTTCCATATGATAACCTTCGGGTAAATGCATGGTTTTCATACTTTCTTCAGGAGACATAAAAACAACAGGTGGGTCTTTTACGAGTGTTGGTTTGGTATAAATAACATCTGCGTAGACCGGTTTTTCTTTTTTACAACTGCCAAGGGTGAATAGTATAAGGGCAGAAGTAACAAAGAGACTTTTTTGTATCGTAGAACGATTTGGTAACTGGTAAAATAATTGATTCATATTCGGTTTTTGGCGTTTGTTTGTTGTTCGTTTTTGGTTAAAACTGCAATATTGGATGGTAAGAGTGATTGTTCGTAAAAATAATCATAGCACCCTATTGAAGTTGTTACAAATGATCATATGCCTATATCATATGTGCTTTTTAATGCTTTCTAATTTTCTAAACCGAAATGACACAGCAATTGGTGTGAAAAATTAGTTAAGAGTTATTTTGAAAACGTTGGCAGATTCATCTAGTGTAACTTCGTTCAATTTTAGTTCTAGACCCTTTTCATCATGATTGAATTGAACAGGTTTGTTCGTGCTCAAATGAACGACTTTTTGAATATCATCTTTGCGAAGTTTAAAACTTGAATTCAAGGATTTTATCAAGAGGTCACCATTCGGCTTACCCAAACAGGTGGCGTAAAGGTTGTTTCCGTTTACAGTAAACCGGATGTCTTCTTTTGTGTATTGTACCTGAGCAAAATGATTGTTGTGATGGTAGGTATAGTTGCCTTCATCAATATCAGTAGGTCCTTCACCATAAATAAACCAAGGTGCCGTGTTATAAACAGCTTCACCATTCTTTTCTAACCATTTGCCCATCTGTGTTAGGTTTTGGACTACTTCGGCAGGAAAAGTACCGTCTGACTTTGGAGGGATGTTTAATAAAAGGACCCCATTTTTACTAATAACATCCATCAACATATCTACCAATTCATTGGTAGAACGCATAGGAATGCCTTCTCTGTAAAACCAACCATGTGTTGGGAAATCTGGCGGTACGGTCATATCCATATCGGTCATCCAAACATCATAAGCAGTTTCGGTAAGAATACCATTTTCTAAATCTCGCATACCTACAGAAGGTGGAATATCATTGGATTTATAAACAAATTCAACTTCTTTTTTTCTCTCTATAGATTTTTTGAAAAAGTAAGAAATAAACTCCCTTTGATATTTATCTTCGAATACGGGAGATGGCAAGGTTCCTTCACCAATAAATTTACTTTTACGAGTCACTTTTTTATTGTGAGAGCCTTTGGTGCCGCCAAAACTGGCATCCACCCAAAAAATATCTGGATCATACTTATCTACTCCCTCTTTGGCAAAATCAATCCATTCATCACCTTCAATAGAATGATAGGAAACTAAGGTTCTCATATTTCGTTTGCGGACGGCTTTAAAAACTTCGCCTACGATATCTATTTTAGGTCCAACTTTAGCCGTGTTGTAATCTGAGATATCGCTGTTCCAGTGTTTTAAATCACTACCATGCCAACCGATGACCCCACCAAATTTGGCACCAGCGGTTTCAAACAGTTTAGCCCACTCATCCGCATTAAAATTTTCACCTTTAAATTGTTTGAGCAATTGCTCATTCGTCCAATCTTCTTTTCCTTTTTCATAACTGATGGTCTGTATACCCCAGTGGCAGTATATTCCAAATTTAGCATCAACCAACCACTCTGGAGTATGGTGGTTTCTTAAGGAGTTCCAAGCTGGTTCATAGTTTTTTTCCTGAGCTTGCAAACAAGAGGGCAGGGATAACAAAATGGCTATTAAAATGAAGACTGTTTTTTTCATAATCGTTGTTTTATTTTGGTAAGTGGTTCTGGTATGTATAAGAATATTTTAAGCTAGGTAAGAGCTTGTTTATTAGTTTTTAAAAAAGAGTTGTCCCTCCATTGTTGTGTAAATCCAAGTAGGTTTTTTGCATTTCTTGAATACGTTCTGCTTGCCCTGGCTCATTAATTAAGTTTTTGTTTTTCTTCTCTTGAATGTTATCCTTCAAATTATATAATTCAATTGCTTTTAGCCCTTTTAGATTTTTCTTACTATTCGCAATCATAATTAGTTTAAAATTCCCTTCGCGAATGGCATGAAAAGGACCCTTTACATCTTGTGACCTATGCATGAGGTACTTGTGCAGTGGTTCAGTAGATTGTTCTTGAAAAATGGGCAGAAGATCAGCGGAATCTAAAATTTTATTATCATCAAGCGGGACGTTTACAATTGCTGATAATGTGGCAACCATATCTTGACCTATAATAGGCACATGGGATTCTGAATTTTCAGTAATTTTCTCTGGCCAGACCGCAACAAATGGAACACGGTGTCCTCCTTCATAGATTGATGCTTTTTTACCTGCCAATCCATTACTGGAATCATGTCCTGCCTGAGTTAAGGCTCTGTTGTGATTAAGACCACCATTGTCTGAAGTAAATACAAAGAGTGTGTTTTCATATTTGCCTGTTTTTTTGAGAGCCTTTATCATCATACCTACTTGGGCATCTAGTTCTGCAATCATATCCCCATGATTACCTAAGGTTGAACCTTTTATTTTTACTCCGTCTAGAGTTTCAGATGGGCTGTGTGGCACGTGAACGGCCTGGCTGCAGTAGTAAATAAAAAATGGATTGTCGTTCTGTTTTTTAATATACTCCACTGCTTTGTTAGCTAATATTGGGCCAGCTAATGAAGGGTTCCAATTAGAATCGCCAATACCATCACGATTACGCTTTCTGTTATCTTCATCATATTCCGTCTGTGCAAACGGAATGTGTACCAGTTTTGAATCTGATTTGAGTTTCATCCACGCGCCATTTTCATAATAGATATAAGGTTTGTTTTGAATCCCCTGAGGAAGCTCTATCGAATAATCAAAGTCGAATTTTTGGGCACCTCCTTCGGTTTTTGAATAATCATCTGGAGCACCGTTCCAAACGCCGCCCAATCCCCATTTTCCAAAAAAGGCGGTGTTATAGCCTGCCTTTTTTGCAATACGGGATAGGGTAGTGGAATCATCATCAATACCGTCATTGTTTAACGGAGACCAAACACCCCAAGGGCTATTCGTATTTCTGTAAGGATAATTACCGGTCATCATTGAATATCGGGTAGGAGCACATAAAGAAGCAGGGGAGTGGGCATCAGAAAAGCGCATACCATTTGCAATGAGTTCATCTATATTAGGTGTCGGAACCAATGGTTCTTTACCCGTTCTTTCTTTGTGATAAAAGCCGATATCTCCAATGCCGATATCATCGGCCATTAGGATTACAATATTTGGTTGTTCCTGAGCATTAAGGAAACTGCTAAGTCCTGCAAATAAAACTAGGAAGCATATTTTGTTTATCAATGAGGATGGATTCATAAGTGCTATATTTTTAAGTAGTGTTTTGGTTTGTTATTGTCTTTCCTTAACAGGTTTCAAATGTTCCTTTTCAAAGCCATCAAAAAAATAAGGGTAGTTGTCCCAAGGCGATTCCCCCTGCATTCTTGGGTCGTTCGTCTCTTTTAAATGGGCAAACAAGTCTGTTTTCAATTCAATGCACAAATCGGCATAAGTCTTGTCAGAAGCCAGATTATGTAGTTGAAAAGGGTCTTTTTTTACGTTGTACAGCTCTACTTTAGGGCGTTTTTCAAGTGATAGGTCGGCATAAAATTTTACAGAGGCTTCATCTTTGTTTACAATTAAATATTCACGGGAAGGTCCGGCGTCAATATCTCCGTAAAAACCTTGGTGTGGAGAAGCAAAATCAGGATTACCGGAAGGCCATCTGTCAGGTTCAAAATTTATCATGTACAACCAATTGCCTTTCCGAATGGTTCGTATGGGATACGGAGCTCCACCAGGACGGCAATAGGTGTGGCGTTCCAAAGCCGTAAATACCCGATCTCTTTTAGGGTCTATTTGCCCGCTTTTATTGGACAGCAAAACTTCAAGAAAACTATTTCCTGTAATATCTTTGGGAACAGCAATACCAGCGGCTTCTAGTAAAGTGGGAGCAAAATCAGTGAAGCTTATAAAATCATCTACGTGGTTGCCTCCTTTAATTTTATTGCCCCAACATATGGCTAAAGGCATATGTGTGCCATAATCATAGCATGTACCTTTTGCACGGGGAAAAGGCATTCCATTATCTGCCGTTACAATTATGATAGTGTTTTCTAACTCTCCGGCTTCCTCTAGCGCTTTGATCATCCGTCCTAAGTGCGAGTCAAACCATTCTATTTCATTGTAATAATCGGCAATATCATTACGTATCAATTCATTATCTGGTAAAAAACCGGGCACCTCTATCTTTGCAATATCTTTGCCTGCTCTAGCGCCACTTCCAGCATCGTATCCTCGGTGGGCTTCATGTGACCCGAACCAAAAAAAGAAAGGTTTGTCCTCTTCTTTACTAGAAAGAAATGCATTGAAGTTTTCCGCATAATCTTTATTGGACATATTTTTTGGGGCATCCATTTTAATGTGGTTGAACTCTGGAGCTAATGGATGTGTCTGGAAGGGCTCATTTTTATTGGCCGGCATATACCCTTTGCCCGAATGTCCTGTGCTATATCCATTTTGGGACAATAGAGTGGAAAAAGTGGTATACTTTTTTGGCAATGCTCCAAACAATAGTCCGCCTTCTTCAAGTTCCCAAATGTTACGACCTGTTAAAATGGAAGCCCTTGACGGGGCACAGGAAGACACGTTCGTATAGGCGTTGTTGAATATAACCCCACTCTTAGCAACACGGTCAAAATTAGGTGTGTTTAACTCTGCGGCACCTTGATTGGAAGTATGTGCAAAAGATTGATCATCAGCAATACAAAAAAGGATGTTCGGTTTTTGCTGAGCAGCTGCTTTTGCAAAGCATCCATTTATCAATAGTAGAAGAATTACTAATGTTGTCTGTTTATTAAAAAAAGTCATCATTTTTTTTGTCTAATATTTGTTAAGCCTTAATTGTTCCCGTTAAATACAATATTGGAGATAATTTATGATGTGGTTATTTTCCTCTTCCTGTAATTTTTAATCCAATGTCTTAATCTTAATCGATTTAAATTCTACTCCTTGACCTTCGGCCTGTAGACCAATAAAGCCACTTGATATTGCTTTGCCATCAACTAGCACAACTGGATCAGAACCTACTATGGCACGACCTCCAATTATAGGGTTAGAGTATTGCAAAACAGTATCTCCTTCCACTATATGCGTTATATTAGATTGCTTATCTACAATTAACTCACCCTTAACCCATTGATTCCATTTGTAAGTTTTGGAACTAGACTGTACAACATGCTGTTTGATTAATTCACCATCTTTATGAATGTGCGTTCCCGGGCTGCATGAATTTCCCGTATGCCTTGGTGTCCCTTCTGTTTCTTCTGCTAAAAATTGAAATTCTACAGCTACCGGCCATTTCTGGTCTTTTAAAATGATTTTTGGGTCTTGTGAATGAAACATAATACCACTGTTACGGTAGGCATGTATAGGAGCCTCATCCATCCACTGTTCTGTAAAACGATATTCGAACTTAAGGTGATAAGCTGAAAATGGTTTATGATAAAATAAATGTCCAAAGCGTTCTCCAAATTCAGTATAACCATCATAATTTACTTGAATCACACTGTCAACCACTCTAAAAGTATTTGCGTAATTATCTCCCAATTCATGATGGTTAAACTTAACTACCCATCCATCTAAATTTTTTCCATTAAAAAGAACTTGCCAATTTTCCTTATCCGTTTTTTGGTTTTTTAGCTGTCGGCATTGGCAGAAAGTAAGCACTATAGCAAAGCCAAAAATCATTTTATATAATCTCATAAATTTATTTTTTTACATTAACCTTCGATTATTTCATATCAACTTACTCTAACTTATCTGTGCTTTTTCTTTCCAGTCGGTGCTATTTATAAAAACCAAATGAGTGTATAATGTGGAAATTTTTGTAAAGCTTAATCGTTGTTTGATGAAAGTTTAGAATACGCTATAATCAACTTTCCTTCCTTTGTTTTTCCAAGTAATTTTCCTGCAAAATTGATAGCTGTGATGCCGTTTCCAGAGCCGTCAAATTCCACGATGAGGTCTTTTCCTTTTTTCTTGGTTTTAGAAACTTTAGAACCTTTTCCAAAATCGACTTTCTCAGAAGCACCAAATCGTAAAGAAGCAAGGTCAATATCATTTTGAGCATCAAAACCTGCTTCTGAAAGTATTAGAATTTTAATCTTTTTTGTGGTTGAATCTACCTTCCTTTTATTCAGCATCTTAATGCGTTTATGCGCAGTAAGGGGAACAATGATGTTTTTTGAACTGTGTTTGTCCTTAGCCATATCATCTGCTTTTGGGACATCTATCACAGCAAGGGAAAGATGGGTGGCCCTGCGGTATTCATCTTGTAATATATGCGGGCGCTCTAGTTTGTACCAATGGGTTCGCGTACCGTCTTCATAGGAAGTATTGTCCGGTGTGTAGGCCGTACCGGGATTGAATTTCCAATGGATGCCATCGTGTGAACGTAGATAAATTGCCCGATAATCCCAGAATGCATTGATCATCATATGATACTGTACGTCATCTTTCCAAAGTACGGGGTCTTCGTAATTGCTGTTTCTATATTTTTCAGGGATAATAGGGTTGTATCTGATCTGGTCGGTCAGCACGGTATAGGGGCCAAGCGGGTCGTCCGTGGCACTGCGCATCATTTCCCCGGCCTTTGTTACAAATAGAAACCGACCATCTTCTAATTGAACTCCCGAAAGATTGCGATAATAACGATATGACAGTTTTTCGTCTTCATTAGTGCTTTTCCAATCAACGGTCATGGTTCCCAAACGCTTCCATGGGCCATTCATGGTTTTAGAGGTGAACAAGGTAGCTTCCCAGTCTACGAGGGAGTAGAGCATATATGTACCGTCGTTCAACAATATTATATCTGGATTATGGCCCAATCCATTGTGAAAACCATAGGCCGTATCTTTTTTTACCTTGTAGGGTCCTGTTGGGGTTTCGGAGACCACATGGGCCACTGTTGAGTTGGGCCATTCCCAATGGCCTTTGGTTGCATTTGCCGGCCATCGGGTAACCAATATATGGTATTTTTGGTCTTGGTCTTTTACCGGTCTGCCTCCCCAATAGCTCCACTCTGGGCCTTCTATGCCATTATCAGGGTCACGTGGTAAAACACTTTCTGCACCCCAAAGATCGCTTAGTAGTTCTTTGTGAATGGGCATCGGTAGAATAAGATCACTGAATGAGGTTCCAAATACTGCTTTTACTTTAGCGCTTACTTGTGGTGAAGCCTTACTTTTATTCCCAGAGTAATCATGAGCAAATACTACATAAGAGTTGTAGACATCTTTTTTTGGGGTAAAATCTACATACTCAGAACCTGTGAGGTCATGAGCAATCTGGCGTAGGTGATTTCCATTGGCATCCCCTCTATACACGGAGTAACTGGCCACATCGGTATCTACACTTTTGTTCCATTCCAGTTTAATTTCGGTTTCAAGGGCCTTAATTTTTAGGGCTGTCGGAGGTGCGGGTGCGTCACTGTCTATTTTTTTAAGCAGCACTTTGTTAGAGCCCGCAGATTCTGAAGTGTCTAGGCGGGTTACAACATATCTATATGCTATACCGTTAATAAGGTTTGTATCGGTAAAACCAAAATCAGCAGTCGTGGTTAGTTTGTTGTAGGCTTCGCTTTTTCCTTTGCTTCTGTAAACCGAAAACTTGCTGTCTGAATTCGCTTTTTTGTCCGTCCAATCCAAACGGATACCGTCGGCCACTATTTTTCCCGAAAGGGTAGGACCTTCTTTTTCGGGAGTTTTTACGCTAAGGTTGACATAATCTAGAAAAACCTTAACGTCTTCACTGGAATAAAATACGACCCGAACACGGGGAGGTCCCGCCATTACGTCTTTTTGGGTTACGGTATAGGTGCCCGAAAAATGTTCTATGGTTTTGTCCGAACCTATGAGTTTTACTTTTTCGGCCAAGATGCGCTCTTGTTCACCAAAGAATAGGTGTAAGGAAAGGGAACCCTTGCTGATGTATTCCAGATCGGCCCCAAGGCTCCAGTTCAATTCATCGCCCACTTTTAGGTCTTGATAACCAGGGGTGGTGTTCAAGGGCTTGGAATCGATATAGGCATAATCGAAAGAGCTAAAATAGCGACCGGCGAAAAGGCCCATAGAATGTCCCTCTTTTTGAGGTTCCATAGAGGGTTTCCAGAATGGGGATTGCAATCCGAGGCGCCAAGAACCGGCCTGTATCAAATTAAAGTCACCATCGTTTACATTGGGATAGGGGGCGTTGTCCCCAAGGAGAACAATTTGTGCCGATAAGCTCAAATGGCAAAAAAGAAGCAAGGCAATTGACAGAAAAGTGAATGCAAGGTTGCTTTTTTCTTTTTGCCGACGGTGATTTAGAGGTATCATTTTCTGTAGTACTATATTAGTGATCTATTATTTTTAAGCGGGAAAATTTAACGGCGCTCGATTTTTAGTACATAAGCGAAGTCGCAAGGTTTTTCTTTGGGAAATTGAACAACAAGACCTTCCGTTTTCTGCTCCCATTTGATGCTTTCACTACTTCCCAACATTGAAATGCTTTTGATATCGTTGGGATAGAGCTTCCCCTTACTGCCTAATGTTCTAATGGTAATTTGTTCCCCTGGCCATTCCATACAAATGGCATATAGGTTTTTGCCCTTCTGGGTAAACCGAATATCTTCCGAAGTGTATTTCGGAATCAATTCCCCGTGGTTCTTTCCTTGCCCGTGATGGCCTGGGTTAGTTACTTCCGTAGGGCCTTCACCATAAAATATCCACGGCATGGTATTGTAAATAGCTTCCCTGTTGATCTTTAACCAATCGCCCATGGCATATAGTTCCTTTTTGGTTTCCTCTGGAAAACTACCATCGGCCTTAGGGGGTACATTTAGGAGCATTCTGCCGTTCTTGCTGGTCATATCGACCAACATATCGATTAATGTACCGGCATCCTTTACCTTGTTCACAGGGTTATAAAACCATGTACTAGGCCATTCAAAGTGGCGTTGCATATTGATGTCGGCCATCCATGGGTCATATTGCATTCCCAATAGGTTTCCGTCTTCGATATCGCGAATTCCTATTCCCGGTGGAATATCATGGGTCTTATAAAATACTTCTACTTCCTTTCCTAGTTCTTGCCCCTTATTGAAATAATCACTGATCAATTTTTGTTGATAGCTTTCCGGTACACTGATCAGCTCATTATCTCCCTCAGGTAACAGGCGGCCCCGGTCTGTGTACTTTTTTAATTCACCCTTTACGGTTCCTCCAAATCCAGTATCGAACCAAATCATATCTGGTTCGTATTTATCGATAGCTTCAGAAATACGATCAAACCAAGCTTTAAAAATAACTTCTGCTATTCGGCCTTCATTGGCCGTAGCGTACTTTGAGTTGTCCTCATAGGGGTTGAGGTAAGTTGGATCTTCCTTTGATAGTTGGCCCCACATACGGCTCCAAAAATCACCCGTATGAAAAGATGATATTATAGGCATATTGCGTTTGCGTAGTTCTTTTGCCAGGCTCCCGTATATGTCTACTTTAGGGCCTTTTTTCACAGAATTCCAATCGGTAATATCGCTATTCCAATTTACTATTCCGCTACCGTGCCACGCTACGGGTCCGCCAAATTGGGCACCCGCATCCTCCATTAAATCTACCCAATTTTTAGCATCGAACTTTTCACCTTTCCAAGCTTCAATAGCTTCAAGAACGGTCATTTCTGGGTTTTTGGAAGCTACTTGTACCGTCTGCGGCCCCCAATGAAAATAGATTCCGAATTTCATTCCGTACAACCAATCTGGTGTGTTGTGTTTTTGCAATGAGGACCATTCTGCTTCATAGGACAAAGCTGATAGTTCACTTTTTTTGTTTGAGTTTTGGGCAAAACTTATTGCGGTTGTCACGATGAAAACATGGCAGAAAGCAAAAAGGGTTTTAAAGTGTTTCATTTTGGTTATTTTTTGTTCTTATTTGGCCCATCCGTCGGTACTGCCGTTTAAATAGCTAACAAACCAACCACTGCCCCATCCGGCACACCAAAGCACATCTTTGTTGTAGGGGTCGGGTTTAACGTCTACTATCTTATCTGGTTGGCCCAAACCTTTATTGATTTTTTTCCAGCTTTTACCGCCATCTGTACTCAGGTAGATACCCGGATTCATGAATTTACCTGACATGCTTACCTGTTGACCCGCAGCACTGATAACGATAAGTTTTGGGTCTAGGGGAGAGGTTTCGGCCTGCCATACAAAGGGAGCCTTGAATATTTGTTGCCAAGTATTACCCTGGTCCAGACTCCGCCAAACTCCACCTTCTTCATAAGTACCACTACGTTGTCCGGTAGAAATAAGAATATCTTTGGTATTACGATCTATGAATACATTGTTCACCGAATTTATGACGGATGGAATGGTCATCTTCTCCCAATTACTTCCTTTGTTTTTAGAGATATAGAGCCCTCCGTTTTTATCGTTGAGTGCGGCGTATAGGGTTTCCGGTTGGTCTGGGTGCATAACAATACGGCGTACACTTGCATTTTTGTGAAAACCGGTATTGCTCAATTCCCAAGTATGGCCTCCGTCAAAAGACCGATAGAAACCATAGCCGCCTTTGGTAAGTTTTTCAGGTTTTCCTCCACCTATTTCCGAAATTTTTCGGGCAGTAGAACAGAAGTACATAGTATTAGGATTGTTAGGGTCAATCAATAAGGAGTTCTGTGGGGCCAGACCTTCCCATGAATTATTGGCGGCTTCAAAAATAGTGGCAATATTGGTCCAGGTTTTTCCACCATCGGTTGTTTTTCGCAATTTACCGCGGTGTTCTTGGCGCCAAGACAAAACAAAAATAGTATTAGGGTCTTGTGGATGCACCGCCACGGTAGATATGGAGTGAGCACCGTGGTTACCACTATGGTCATGTACTTGGCCTTCTATTTGCTCCACGGCTACAGCCTGCTTGTCTGGCCACCCTTCTAAATCCGTAGTTTGCCATAATCCGTGCTCGCCACTACAGAGCAATCTTCTATTTTTAATCCCAGTTTCTAAAAGCATAAACCTTCCCGGGAGATTACTGTCTCCACGGCCAATCCACTTATTGCTTCCTGGAGAGGTTTCATAGTCATCTACTTGTTTCCAAGTCTTGCCTTTATCCGTAGATTTTAAGGTTTGTTGATTTATACCAATGTAAAGGTTTCCTTTGGGACCTATGGACATCATACGGTTACCGGAAGTACCAGAGGTACCGTTCATGTAAGTTTGAAGATGGGCAAACTTAATATTGGTTCCGGTAGGGTTGTTCCTGCTTTTCCAATAGTCCAGATCCTTGTTTCCTTTCCAATACGGACCGTATCGGGCACAGGTAATCCAAGTTTTTCCGCCATCTAAGCTTCGCCATACATCACCTGGGCCAAAGGTGAAATCGTGTTTGCGATTGTAGCTGACATAGATTTCGTCTTTGTTTAAGGGGTTAACTACCAATCTGTTGAAAACCGGAAGTGTTTTTGTAGGCAAAGCGGTAAACTTTTTCTTTGATTCCGACTTTGATATGCCAAACCAGTGCCCCATGGTTCTATGAAAACGGTCTACTTCGGCATTGGAGTGGAGGGCGGTCATATCAAAATAGAGATTACCGGTAATATCTTTCCAGTTTTTACCGCCATCGGTACTTTTAAATAGGCCTCCTTTTGTGGTTACTGTATTTCCTTTGTTTTCATAAACCGTTTGGTCTACCAAGTACAGGACAAACTCATTGGTTTTTGAATCATAGTACGAGGTTAGGTCTCGGGGGAGATTATTGGGGAGTCCCTTGCCGCTCTTTTTCCAAGAAAGTCCACCATCTGTACTGCGCATCAACCCGAAATTAGTAGCCATAACAACATGTTGATTATTATTAGGGTCTACAATAATCTTTCCCACATCCGTCTTTTCGTGAAGACCTTTGGTGATTTTTTTCCATGACCTTCCTTTATCCGTAGACTTGTATATGCAACCATAGACTGCGTATTTTAAGAAAATACCGTTAGGGTTGGCGGCGGATCTATGGTTACTTTTTACGTTCCAAAAATCTCCTGCACCTGCATACCAGATTGAATCATCTGTTGGGTCTACGGCCAGTTCGCTCATACGCGTTCCTTCTTGTTCGTAATACCAGCCTTTTTCAAATGATTTTGGGTCGTTGGGGTCTATGTATACGTCTGTATGACTTCCTCCTAATTCTATCGTTTTTTTCCAGCTTCGACCCCTATCAACAGTTTCAAAAACCCACCCGTTCCAATCGATAGCCATACCGTAATCCGGGTTTTGAAGGGAGAATTCAATATCCAAGACCCTTTTCATATCATGTCCCAATCCATCGTGGTCTTTTAACGAGTGCCAAGATTTTCCGTCGTCCCATGTTCCATAGCTCACATGCATATCGGGCCCCATGAACATTACATTGGCATCCGTAGGGTGGTTCCAGAATTCTTCGCAATAGCCAGACATTCCCGGACCAAAATTCTCCCATTCAATGGAAGAATCCGATGCTACTTTCTCCGTTTTGATCTGTTGAAAAAAGTCTTTGGTCTGGGCTTGAAGTGTTGTAGTAAGACACCCCAACACAAGAAATAAAATCGTTTTTTTCATAGTTCAATACTCTAATTTGCAACTATTTATAGTTCGTTATTTTTTAATCCATTCCAATTTGTCAATACTTACCCCTCTGTACGGCCATTCTACACTTGATATGTACCATTGTCCATCCTCACCTTGAAAAATCTCGGGGGCATGGGCATCCAACATGGTAATTTCCTTTTCTTGGTCCTCACCAAAGTCATTTAGATCATTGGATTTGTAAACGTAGGCTTTATGCGTATAAGCACCTTGAATATCTTTACCGTCCCAATCATCTTCCCAAGCACAGACAAAAAGGTAAAATGTATTATTGTGAAAAAGTAAGGATGGCGATTCAGGATCAAACTTGTTGGTTTTTAGAATGGTTTTAGATTCACTCCAGTTAACCAAATCTTTAGAGCTTACCATTCGGACGCTTTTTATGGAACAGTACGTCAGATAATATGTGCCTTTGTATAAAAGCAAATTAGGGTCGCGGGCACCATCCGGGTCCGAGAAGAGTTCTCCTTTTGGCTTCCAATCATATAGATTATCGGAAACTGCCATGCGCATTGGGCTATGGCCGTAAACCATCTGAAATAAACCATCTTTTTTTACAATGTAAGGTGCATGGTTGGCAGCTATTTCTCCTGGGCGATCTTTTGGGGTCAATATTTTAGGGAGGTCATTATAGTGGTGCTCCTTTACTGTCTCTTTAAAATCTGTTGCTTCTGATACGGCATGAAAAGAACCATGCTCGCCTTCATGTATGCCTTTATTGAGTGGGATTGTTTCTACCAATGGATGGGTTATTCCAAAGATATGCCACTTGCCATCATTACCTTTTACAAAGGTGTGGTCGTTAGGAACCCATTCATTATACCATTTTCCTTCTTTTAGGTTAGGTGTGTCAGGTGCGAAAAAATAATCGCCATCGGGCATATAGATTCGTACATATTCATTGGCCTGTTGTGGTACTAATATATTCTCCTGAGCCCTAAGCCCCATGTGAAAGAGTAAAAAGTATACAGCTAAAAGTTGAAAGGTACTAGTTTTCATTTGGTATAGTGTTGGTGGTGGGTTGGTCTGTGAGCATATGCTCAAGTCATAATGTCTATTTTAGATTGATTACTAGGGTTTTATGTTGGTTTGTTATTTAAAGTGAAAGGGTTGTGTATGTGTTGAATAGCCTTGCCCGTTTTCAATATTTTGAGCGTGGTAATACGATTCCCCTATTGAAAACGAGCTTGGTTACTTTCTCATTTTTTAGCCGATTATAGTTCTAGTTTTCCTTCAGCTTTTTAGTAGCGTTCATGGCACGTTCTCGCTGTTTGGCATTGAGTCCATGCTCTAACAAATACTCGAACTTTGGAGTATTGTGGTGGCGTTTCATTTGTTGATCATCAACATCTAAACTTAGGTCGCAATCAAAACGAACTAGAACCACATGATTCTTTTTCCAGTCTCGAGTAGGGTTGGCAAAATGTGAAATTCCCCAAGTAATTCCACGACCATATTTAGTATCTGTAAAGGCATCAGCAATAAAAGGACCACCTGCATCTGGCATCATTTCTACCATGGCGGCAATCTCAAAATTCACCCAATCTTCCGCATATTGTATGGTGTTCATTTCGTTACCGTCTCTAATTGCAAAAGCGGCTACCCCTTTTTTGAAAGGAAATAGGGTTGTCTCATGTCCTGAACTCATTACCGGGTTCAGTGGGTGTTTTTCAAAAGGACCTAAAGGATCATCTGCTATAGCAAGCCCATGCATGCGCACATTACCTTTGGTTTTCGTTTTACCAAAATCGGATTTATAATACAGGTATATTTTTCCGTTATGAACTATAGGGTAGGGGTCATGAATGGAAAATTGGTCCCAAGAACCAGGAGCTCCGTTAGGTATAACTTCTTTGTTTAAAGGAGTCCATGGACCATCAGGAGAATTGGCATAAGATACGGCAACGGGACAATTATCTCCACCACTTTTTCCCGGAGCTTCAGAAAACGCTTGATAATATAAATAGTATTTCCCTTTCCACTTTAAGATATCTGTAGTGGTAACGGAACGCCAGCCTACTTGAGGTTTGGGAGGTCTAGGAACGGCAACACCTTGCTCTTCCCAAGTAAATCCATCTTTGGAGGTAGCGTAGAATATATCCGCCAAATCCCAATCTGCAGAGGGAATAGTATCATTGGATTCCTCTACCCTTGGAATCCCTACCGGGGCCACAGGGGTTTCTCGGTGGGTGTACCAAATGTAATATTTACCATTTTCAAAAATTACCTTTGAGGGGTCTCTTCGTGATATGGTGCCATCATTATCATGATAATCAAAACCTTTAAGTTCTGTATATTTAAATTGGGTGTACAATTCGTTGGATTCGGGACGAGCTCCTAAGTAGTTATCATAGTTCCGTTCTAAAGCGGCACTCAAAGGTCTGTTGGGTTTCTCTTCTGGCAACTCATAAGGAAATGCCTTTTCTTGGGCTTGGGCCATTGCAAAAGTGCTCAAACTTAATGCTAGTAAAATATACTGTTTCATACTACTGTTCTGGTGTTTCTGGTTGAATAATATGTTTATAAAATGATTATAGCTTAATGGTCTTGTTGGGTTTGGGATGTTGTGTAACATACCACCCGCTACCACGTGTTGATGTATAGAATTTACCGGGTGTATAGTTGTCTATGGCAATATCGTTTATGCGATCGCTTTGACCATTGCCCAGATTAATTTTAGCCCAAGTTTTTCCAGCGTCTTGCGAAAGGTAGGTGCCAGGATTTTTTGTGCCGATGGAAACATTCCCTAGAGTAGATACCAAAATGGTATTTGGGTTATAATAGGCCGTTTCAATACGGTTAGTCCAAGGATAATCAAAAATACGTTTCCAGTTACGCAAATTATCATTGCTCACCCAAACCCCTCCGGCATTGGGTTTGCCTTTTTTGGTTCCTGCAGTAATGTAGGCCTTTCCGTCTCGGGAAAAATGAATATCGTTTATACCTTGGTTACCGGATATCTTTTCGGTAGATGAAACTTTTACCCAAGAAGCCCCATTGTTAACAGATTTAAAAAGACCTCCGTTTTTATTCTGTACGGTAACATATAGGGTGTTGGGGTCTTTTAGGGAGAACGCTATTTTAGTGGCGTCACGTGAAGTGGGTAAACCTGTATTGGCCTCTTGCCATGTTTTTCCTCCGTCATGGCTTTTATGTACCCCAAATCCGGTTACGGAATTACCTACCCATTCCATATCAATAGAATTTTTAGGGACTACAAAGTACATGTTTTCCGGGTTTTCAGGGTCTATAATAAGGTGATTTTGATGTACGCTTTGGTCTCCACTATGTGCCTTTATCTCCCATTTTGGAATGGCAATACCATGTTCTTTCCATGTTTTTCCATTATCAACGGATTTTAATAATTTACCCTTTGCAGCCTGCCTAAAGAACAAGGCATAATGAATAAGCGTGTCCTTGGGATGTATGGCGTACCAGCTTAGTGATGTTTCATGGTCCAGAAAATTATGGGATTCTGCACCTTGGGCTCCAGGACGAACCTTAGGCCCTTCATCATTGGTTACCCACAAACTATTTTCTCCCGCCATGCAGAATACCTTATTTTTTATATCCGGATGTTGGTAGAAACCATGGCCGGGCAAATTACTGTTTCCCGCTCCTACATAACTCTCCGTTCCAGGGGTGGTATACTCATCATCAATATCTACCCATGTTTCCCCTTTGTCATAGCTCATAAGCGATATTTTTGCCATTTGGGTGTGAAGCACGGTACCGTCTGCATTCCACCTGACAAAATTGGACCCTTTACGTTCATAGAAATCCCTATCTACCCAATCTTTTAGGTAACGAAGTGAGATGTTGGTTTCCATAGGGTTGCCTCTTTCTTTCCAATATGCATAGTCCTTAGAGGTAGTTTTCCAAGCTTTTCCGTTACGCAGGGCAACGTGCCAATTTTTGCCTCCGTCTTTACTGCGCCAAATCTGACCGGGTTTAAAGTTGTTTCGGGAAGCGTTGGAATATTCATTGTTGAGGTAAATATTATCTGCATCATTCGGGTCCACCGCAATGGTGTTGAAACGAATGGTAATGGCCGAAGGCATTTGAGGGTACTTCTCTCTGAATTCGCTATCTTTCATATCAAAAACATAAGCGGCACAGTGTACATAGCTCTTTTTGATATCTGCATTCTTTTTAAATTGCCGCATATCCAAAGGCAAATTACCTTCTAGTTTCTCCCAACTTTCGCCACGGTCAACACTCTTGAAAATTCCACCCTTATCATTGGTCAATGTTTTACCATCTGTTTTCCACATGGGGTTACAGATAACGTAAAGGGTCAGTACATCATTTTTTTCATTGTAGTGATGGCTCATGGCCCGCATTACATCATAATCAAAACCCTTGGTTTTTTTGGCCCAGGTGTTTCCTGCATCCGTACTTTTATAAAAACCATAATTGGTACTGGCGTAGATAAGGTTAGAGTCTTTTGGGTCTACCAATAAGGTTTCAAATTGGGTTTTTGGATGTAGCCCTTTGTTCAATACTACCCAGTTCTTGCCTTTGTCCGTACTTTTCCAAAGTTTGTTCAAACTTGGTTCGTGTTCTTTGGACCCATGGGGTTTGCTATTGGGGAACAACATTCTACCTAAATGTCTCATTTCACCACCGCCGGCATACCAAATATTGTCGTCCTTGGGGTCTACGGTAACACAGGAAACGTATTTGCCTTGAAAAGCGGGATGATTTATATTTTTCCAAGACCGGCCTTGGTCGTTGGTAATGAAAATCCCCTTATTTTTGTCATCGCTACAAAAACCAAAGTCCGGGTTTTGGCGCGAGAAATCTACACTAAAAAGTTGCATAGGGCCTCGTTGTCCTTCCCTGTAACCGGATTCATCACCATTCAACATGGTATTGTACGTTTTTCCCTTGTCAAAAGAAACATAAGAATTGCCCATGTTAGGACTTATATAAAGTGCATTTGGGTCTGTAGGATGCCAAAAAGCACATTTGTTGTTGCCACTCATTCCCGGACCAAATTGTTGCCAGACCACGGCAGGATCGGATGTTACTGTTTCCGTTTTTAGGCGTTTGAAAAAAGTAGCTCCTTTTTCCGGTGTTTGTGCATATATAGACATTCCTAGGAAAAGGAAGGAGAGAGGCACTATCTTACATAAGGAGTTTTTGCTCATATCACTTTGGTTTTGAAAACGGAAGTCTATTTATTTCATCAAGTTGATGTACAGGGTATTTTGGTCTAGAATACTTTTGTTATCACCATTTATAGGGGCAATGTTGGCCGTTAGCTTATAAGGTGCTTCGGTAGATAGTTTATCTTCTGTGTGGACCACAGCCGTAATATTGGCATATCCCGCGTAAGCGACAAACTTGGATTCCGCTACTTTTTCGCCATCGTTATCAAACAATTTTAGTTCTATTTCACGGTCTTGATTAGCTTTATAGGTAAGGGGTATCTCTATAGAAGTAGATTGTTTTTGGGCAATAATGGGGCTATCAAATGATATGTTTTCGTTGTAAAGTTTTAGGTTGTTTCTTTCTTGAGAGTTGGAATCATTGGCATCTACCAGTTTATAGGCTCTGACCCAATCATAGTACACTGTGTTTTTGCTTGGGTCGTTCAATTCTTGGGCAGTGGGAATTTCGATCCACGGAAAAGGGTAGGTTTCACTCACTAAACGCATGTACATAGGTTGATCAAAAGGCATATCTTTTACCTTGTCATAAAACTTTTGGTGTTTGGGTGCCCGGTCATTGTAGTAGTAGCTGGTCGTACTTTCATTTTGCCACCAGCCACCGTAGATATTAAAATCTTGGGAGGTAAGTCTTTCATCTTCAAATTTTACTTGTGGGGCTCGGTAGTCATGTTTTTCACCATCACAGTCCGTATACCAGAAATGTGAATTGGAGTGCATACCACTGGCAAAGTAACTTCCATTAAAATCACCTTCACGACCAATAGATTCATGAATATCCCACTCCAAACCGTATTTATCACAATCGTTAGGTCCTTTAAAATTGTTGCTGCTCGAAAACCAGAATGTTGTGGACATGGTAGTAGCTGCGGCCTTTACGCGGCATTCATAATACCCGAATTTTGTAGATTTTTTTGAAACCACAGCGGCTCCACCAACATTAAAAGTTATATCTCTACCGTAGGCATGAACTATGGTATCCTTCTCAAGCTTTTTACTCGTCATTTTAAGAAACCCGTCTCCTACGGAAACCTGTGAGGCCATAAAAAGACCGGGTGGCCTACCTATCCAAGTAGGGTGGTGGTCATACCATTTTGTAGTGTCCAATTCTGTACCATTAAATTCATCTGAAAAGTCCGGATTTAAGACCCAACGCTTGCCCATAGGAGGTTTTGGTGGTCCTTGGCGAGTTTCTTCTTTGGTTTCGTGCATTTCTTGAGCAAATACACTGCCGCTTACAAGTAAAAAAAATGCAATGGTCTGTTTCAAAATCATTTTATTTCGTTTGTATTATTTTTTAAGAGCGAAAGCTAGATGTTCACCCTTATTTTGATTTTTTTAATGGTTCAATTTTTCCTATGCCGTTTTCAGGAGCGTCATGGGCCGTTTCATGCAAATTAAACTGGGGAATGGTTTGCAATAGTTGGTCACGTTCCGCCCTATGGGCTGGTGAGACTTGGCTCCAATCCTTGATTTTAGGAAAGCTAATAAGGTCATCTGGTGTTTTGCTTACATCGTACCACACATCGTTGCCATCTTTTAGTACAAGATTTCCTCTTACTATTTGGGTTTCTTTGTGGTAGCCATATATCCAATCTCTATGCGTTGGTTTATCCGTAGTCAAGAAAGGCATTAAACTTTCGCCATTAATTTCATAACTATCGGGTATTTCTACATTGGCAATATCTGCAATGGTAGGAAGCATGTCTGACATGTTTACGAGTACATCCTGCATTCCTTTTTTGGTAAGCTTCATGCCTGGAGCGTAAATGATAAGCGGCACGTGGGTACCTTTTTGCGAAATTGAACTGGATTTTCCATAACCACTGGTGCCATTATCCGCACAGAAGATAAAAATGGTGTTGTTCTCAATACCGAGTTCCTTTAACTTGTTCATATATTGCCATACCTGATAATCTAAATAGTTTATATGATGGTGAATACCGCTATCTGTAACCGTGGCATGGGTGTTATAAATTCCATTGTCGCCGGTAACGTTAGGTAGTGTGCGCGAATATGCCTTTCCGTTCCAAGAAATTTTTGGGGTTCCGGGCCATTTGTTTCCGGAGTCAGGGTTTAGGAAGTCCCAAGCGTCATGACCTAAGTGACTGGTATGGTACACAAAGAAAGGTTCTTTTTCTTCTTGCTTCCTTTCCATGAAATCAAAAATAAAATCCAGTTCTACATCTGGGCCAAAAGTGTTCAATCCAAATTCTTTCTTTGATTTTTTAGTGTTGGGCCACCAAACCAATTTTTTGTTGGTACCCGGATAGTTCATAAGTTGAACATGGGGTTTCCAATACCAACCGGACTGTACATAGCTTTTTTTGTGAATTTCTTTATTGGTATCGGCATTAAAAATCTTCTTCTTTCCGTTTATTTTTCTAGTTTCCAAACGGAAGTCCGTGGTGTGTATAGCTTTGTTATAAGAACCTTCACCAGGGGTAAAACACCCTTCATCAAACTGAAATCCTTCTATATCCATTTGTGTTTTTCCGGCCCAAAAGGTAGCATAACCACCCGCTTTGGCCACATGGGCAATGGAGTGGGGCGAACTGTCATATAAGTTCCAAACGCCTTTTCCGTTTGGAGCCTTACCTTTATCGCTATTATGCCACCATTTATGCAAATGCGCGTATCTGCCTGTCATCATCATGGCTCTACTTGGTCCGCAAACTGTGGCTGCCCAAGCGGTTTTTACGTATAAACCTTCTTCCGCTAGTTGATTCAATACGGGCGTCTTGGCCCTGTATTGCATGTCCGAACTGTTACCTCCCTTTGGTGGACTCCAAACTGTAGAGCCGTAAATGGGAAGTTCACGGGCACTAATATCATCGGCATATAAAAGAATGATATTGGGTTTGTCCTGAGCTACTCCTAAAGCGGACATCATTAGGCACCCTAGCACAACCCATAAGATTTTATGATTTATAATTTTCATGCTCAGTTTTGAATTTGTTCTTAAGTGTTCTGGATTTAATAAAATTCCCAAAATCCGTATTTCTCTCCTTCAATATTTTCTTTAGTATCACCCAATTCTTTTGCCTTTTCTTTCATTTCCTTGCGCATGGTCTTTACTTGATCGGCATATTGGGGAAAGAAGGAAAGATCATAAACTTCCCAAGGGTCGTTTTTTATATTGAACAATTGGGTAACACGGGATCCTTTTACGGTTTCCCCGCTCTTTTTGTCATAATTGTTGGCACGTACGTATTCAATGAGTTTATAATCCCCTTTTCTATAAGCTCTTTGGAATTGTCTGTAAGCGTGGTAAGTGTAATCCCTAACGCTGCTCTTTTCTTTATTGATAACCGGTAATAGACTTTTACCGGTAACAGAACTAGGTGCATCAACACCAATGAAATCCAGTATCGTTGGGAAAATATCAAAATTATAAGCTAACGCCTCTCTTTTACTGCCCTTGTCTTTTATGAGATTACCCGAAAAAACAAATGGAATATGAACCCCATCTTCATCATATATATTCTGTTTTCCCATTAAACCATGATTGCCAACTGCCAGACCACTATCACCAGCAAAAACAATTAACGTATTTTCATAAGCGCCGCTTTCTTTTAATGACGCAATGACTTTACCTATTTGAGCATCTAAATGCGTAATAATAGCGTAGTAATCAGAAAGTTGTTCTTTGGCTACTTCCGGTGTTCGGGGCCATACGGCCAATTCTTCATCCCTTAAAAACATATGTCCATTATCAAAAGGATGTTGTTCCATATAGGATGGGGGAAGGATAATATCCTCAATGGGGTACATGTCTTTATATTTCTGTGGCGCCTGTCTTGGGTCATGAGGTGCATGAAACGCTAAATACATGAAGAAAGGGTCTTTCTTTTTGTAATCCTTAATATACTCCGAAGCACTTTCTGCATAGATTTCGGACGTATGTGGACCATCTTTTTCTGTGGCAGAAGGGCCCCTTTTATCTTCTTTGGTTACCGATCTACGAACCACTTTTCCATCCTTGTCATACACTAATATATACCCGTCTTCCTTTTTATAATCACCATCTTTTTTCCAGTCCCAGGAAGGCATACGAAAGTGATCTACCAAATAAATACCTCTAGACATTATACGGTCTCCTGAATCAAAAGAGCGAGCCAAAGCATTATTGTCTTGGTGCCATTTGCCCACAATATGGGTGTTGTAGTTTTGGGCCTGTAAGGCTTCGCCTATGGTTTTATGTTCGGGTGGAATGGTGTGTCCTTGTCCTTGTAATTCAAATACATTTCTGCCTGTTAATAACATGGCCCTACTTGGAACGCAAGTAGCACCGGAAAAAGCACCCATCAAATATCCATTGGAAAATGAAATGCCATCAGCAACCAAAGCGTCCATATTTGGTGTTTTTACCTGCATGCCACCCAAAGCATGTACCCCGGAAAAGCGGTGGTCATCTGTGTAAATAACGAGTACATTAGGCCGGTCTTTCTTTTTGGTTTTGCTTTTTTGAGCGCTTGCGGGAAGACCTAACAGTGTACAAAAAGCGATTAAAATGTAATGGGAAAATCGATTTCTAAAATTCATAATGTTATTCTGATTTATTTGAATGGGTATCCACTAAAATTTGAGATTCTCTCTTATCGTCACCGTTCAAGGAAAACACAATACCGTCCGTATGTAAGCTGTCTATGTGCCTTCCATAAATCCCATAGGCCGGAAGAACATTAAAAAAGCTGAACTCAGGATAGCGGTCTATATCTTCTTCAACCTTGGAGGTAGTGTGCTGTGCAGTTCCTCCTCCAGGAAGCTCCAGTTTTATATTTTCTAAAGTTATTTTACCCACTTTATGATTTGGGGTTCCCGTAATTAATATGCCTGAAGGCGGATTTACCCTAGAACTATCCAGGGCTCGTGCACTGCCTTTTACATTTTTGATGAGTACATCGGTAATAGAGCCAACCTCTTGTTTTTCGGCATTGCGGTAGGTGCGTAGGCGTTCCCCTAGGCGAATGAAAATAGGCATATCTACTCGATCCATCTGAATACCGTCTATAGTTACATCGTGAATGTTGGCCCCGTCTACACTTAAGATCTTTATACCGCCACCTTTGGTATCATAAATCTGGCAGTTTTTAATATCAATATTGTACATATCTCCCATAGACTCCGTGCCGAACTTAATCGAACCCCAGTCGCTTCTGAGCTTACAATCGCTAACTTGTACGTTATAGGTAGGTTTTGGACTCGTAGTTTTAATGCAAATGGCATCATCTCCTGTGTTGATGTCGCAATTTTTAATAACTGCATCGTAGCTGGAATCCAAATCAATTCCATCATTGTTCTTGTGGGCGTGACTGTAAATAGAAACGTTATCCACCAAAATATCATTGGATTGATAGAAATGACACGTCCATGCGGCCGGCTGTCGTAAATGAATATCCTGCACTCTTATCTGAGAGGAGTTTACGAACCGTAGAAGAAAAGGTCTATTTGTACCAAAACCTTTAGTTTCAGTAATGTTCAATTCCTTAATTTTTGCCTTTATATTTTTCGATAGAAAAGCTTCTCCGTTCCCATCAATAGTTCCTTTTCCAGTTACGGCAATGTTTTTGGCGTTTTTAGCACCAATAAGACAATTACCACGTTGTTGCCCAGTAGCATCTTGAAACGTATCAATACTTTGATAATCCAACGGATTTGAACTTCCGATCAATTTTGCATCTTCAGCTACATGCAGGGTCACGTTGTCCTTTAAAAGAAGCGTACCTGAAACGTAATTGCCCCCTTCTATAGTTACCGTACCTCCACCAGCAAGATTACAGGCATCTATAGCCTCCTGAATGTTTTTGGTATTTATGGTTTTGCCATCTCCTATGGCGCCATAATCAACAACGTTGTAACGGTCTGATTTTGAAGAGCAACTTACCAACAGAATAAAGGTAATTAAGAGGCTTGTATAATGTAGTTTGGCTTTCATTTTAGTTACTTTGGATTTGGTCTTTTGTGATGATTTTCTGGTTTAGGAAAACCCTGTTTATTTGGCTGTTTGTTACGTTTTTAAGAACAACAGGTGCCCTTTTGTCCTCATTTATGATCTTAATACTGAAATTATCTACCACCAAGCCATTAATGTGTCTTGCATAAAGTCCGGAAGCGGGTAGGGTACCAACTAAACTGAATTCTGGCCACCAGCCCTTAAGCACTTCTTGAGTGTATTCTTTTATCTCTGTTTTCTGGGCGTCTTCGGCCGTTCCCCCACCAGAAACTACAAATTGAACATCCTTAATGGTTACGTCTTCAATTTGATGCCCTGGAAACCCGGTTAAAAAGAAGGCCGAGTTTTTATCAAGCTTGGAATTGTCTACCACAATATTGCTAAAGCTAAAGTTGTGCATGCTTTTTAGTGGTTCTAACTGTCCTTTGGGTGTATCTACGGAAGCAATTTGTTGTGCGAATGTCATGAAAATAGGACGAGGTACGTTTTCCATAACCAAGTTACTGAAGACCATGTTCTTCATTTCGCCACCTTCACATTGCTGAATCTTAAGTCCCGAATCTTGAATATCCTTAAAAGTACAATTGGTAACGGTAACCGATTCAATATTTCCACGGGATAAGAGGCCAATACGCATTCCGCCCCATTTGGTGCTAAAGTGGCAATTGCTTACCGTTATGTTCTTGCACGGTTTGTCCGGTCTTGAGGCTTGCAGGCAAATACTATCGTCACTATTATCAAAATTACTATTGTTTACGCGCACATTTGTGCATCCGTCAAAATCCAACCCATCTCCGTTATTGTTTACGCGACTTATGATATTAATCCCGCTTACAGAGATATTATCACAGTAGAGCCAAGCGGAAGTCCATGCCGCAGGATTAATCAAGGTAATATCATTAAGATGGATGTCCTTTACGTTCACAAACCTGATCATCATTGGCCTACCACCTTTTTGCTTCGTGAAATTTTCTTTGTGCCCGTTTCCATCAATAGTGCCATAACCTTCAATGGCAATGGAACGTGCATCTTTGGCAAAAATCAAGCAACGGTCCATATGCGGTTCGTTCTTGTACATATTTTTATGGGTATCAGTAGCATAATCTTCATAATTGGGGCTGCCAAGAAGCGTTGCTCCATTTTCAACATGAAGGGTAACAAAATCCTTTAAGTAAATAGTACCCGTTACAACGGTTTTTCCTGCAGGAATCAAAACCCTTCCACCTCCATTTTTGGTGCAAGCATCTATAGCACTTTGTACAGCCTTTGTATCTAGTGTAATACCGTCTGCTTTAGCGCCATAATCCAGCACATTAAAATCTGTAGCCATTGCTTGTGTGATAAATAACAGGCAAAAGGCACAACAGAGTAATTGTGATATTTTCATTTGATTATTTTGATACGATTATAGTTTTAGAAGTTTCCAATCCTTTAGAAGTAGCTGAAACTGTTATGTTGCCAGCGGCTTCGGTGGATTTTATTACTAAAAGACATTTTCCGTTAAACGCTTTTATTTTAGTGTCTTGAAACGATTCTAGTGATGCCGAGTTTCCATTGCCCACTGCAGCAAGGATTCCGGGGCCTTCTACAGTAAACTGTACTTGGTTGTCCGCTAAAGGAACAAGGTTTCCATCCGCATCTGTAATATCAACTTCAATAAAAGAAAGGTCTTTACCATCTGCCGAAATTTGGGAACGGTCTGCCGTTAAGCGTATTTTAGATGCTTTCTTAGCAGTGTTGATTATCTTTTCGGCAACTGCTTTTCCATCTTTATAACCAATTACTCGTAAGCTTCCCGGTTGGAAAGGAACCTTCCAGCTTAATCTATATTTTGACGTATACATACCTTTTTCAAATCCACGGAATTCAGCCGGAATATCAGTGGTATCAACTCCTTTTACCTTTCTGCCCAAAGATTTCCCGTTTACGATCAGTTCTACTTCATCACAATTGGTATAGGCAAATACGGGAATTTCTTCTCCTTCTTTTCCTTCCCAATTCCAGTGTGGCAATACATGAACCATAGGCTCTGTAGTCCACTGGCTTTGGTAGAGGTAATATCTGTCTTTTGGAAATCCGCATAAATCTACGGGAGCAAAATAGGAGGCGTGTACCGGCCAATCTGCGTTCCAATATCCATTGGTAGAATTATCACGGCCACCATAAGGCGTAGGCTCGCCAAGGTAATCAAAGCCTGTCCACATAAATTCACCTAAAAAGGTAGGGTTTTCTGCCTGAACATCAAACTCAACATCAGGAGGATAGGCCCATGGTGGACCAACCGTTACATCATAACTAGAGACTTGGTGTGTTTCTTTTTGGTGCTCATAGGTAATAGGTAAATGGTACGAACCTCGGCTACTGGTCTGCGATGAGGTTTCGGAACCGTAAAGGATCATATCTGGATTTTCCCGTATAACTTCGCCATAATCAAAAGGCTTATAGTTTAGGCCTACAATATCTATCTGGTACGCTAATTTATTTTTGAACGCTCCCGGGTAGTTGTTAAAACCTGCTGTAGTTGGTCTGGTGTGATCTTCATCGTGACAGATATCGCTCAGCATTTTAGCCACTTTCCAACCGTCCTTTTCACGTTGTTCAATAATTTCGTTACCTATACTCCACATAACTACGGAAGGGTGGTTACGGTCTCTTTTGATCATATCCCTTAAATCACGCTCGTGCCATTCGTCAAAAAACTTATTATAGCCGTTAATGACTTTTGGAATTTTCCACTCGTCAAAAGCTTCGTCTAGGACAACAATACCTAGTTTATCACATATCTGGAGCATTTCTGGCGATGGTGGGTTGTGGCTCGTACGCAAGGCATTTACGCCCATACTTTGCATAATTTGCATTTGGCGCTCCGTAGCTCTGTAATTTACCGCGGCACCCAAAGGCCCAAGGTCATGGTGCATGCATACGCCATTGAATTCCACAGGTTTTTCATTCAATAGAAACCCTTTTTTAGCATCAAAAGAAATACTTCTTATCCCTAAAGTACTATGGTACTCATCTATAACCGTATTCGCTTTTTTTACTTGAGTGACAACATCATATAAAAAAGGGTTTTCAATTCCCCATCGGTTGGGATTGTTCACTACTATTTCATCTATAACAGCTTTCTCCGAAGATTTTTCTAGCTTGATTTTTTGACTACTTGAAGCTACCACGTTATTTAGCCCGTCAATTATTTTTGTTTCTAAAGTAACCGAAGCTTTTTTGCCATTGGCATTCTTTACCGTGGTTTCAATTTTTACAGTCGCCTTTTCATTAGATACTTCTGGGGTTGTAATATAGGTGCCCCAAAGTGGAATGTGGACCGGGTTATTTATTTTTAAATAGGTGTTTCTATAGATACCTGCTCCGGAGTACCAGCGGGATGCTAAATCTTCTGGGGCAACCCTTACGGCAATGACGTTGTCTTCCCCAAACTTAATGTACGGGGTTAAATCCAATTCAAAACCCATATAACCAAAAGGGCGCTCGCCAATATAGGTTCCGTTTATATAGACTTTACTATTGTTCATGACACCATCAAACAAGACAGCTATTTGCTGAGCCGCATATTTTTTGTCTATGGTAAAATGTTTGCGGTACCATGCCGTACCGTGTACCGGTAAACCTCCTGTACGAGCATTGTATTTTTTGTCAAAAGGACCTTCAATGGCCCAATCATGGGGCAAATTAAGTTTACGCCACTGCGCATCTTTAAATGTAGATTTTTCTGCTCCGGAAGGGTCTCCTTTTTGAAAAAGCCAGTTGCTATTAAAAGAAACATCGCCATTTGTGGCATCGGGACTTAATTGGCCAAAGGAGAAACAGAATTGTAATAAAAGGGTAAATAGTAAGCTTGTTCTCAACATCATTTTCACGTTAATATTTATTGTGGTGAAAGTCGAAAATAATTTCTAGGGAAAAGACCACGGACTGATGAAAAAATAGAACAGATGGTTTTTTTGGTTAGGGTTTGCGGGTGGCGTCTACATGTTAAGACATTACAGTACAACTTCCAAGATTTTTAGAAGATTGGGTGTTGTCAATATATTGTCAAGTTTTTTGCGGGCCTTAAACCTAATATGAGCTTGTAAATTCTCTAAGTTGACTTTAGTGAAATGTTCATTTGTTGTACCCTTTAGCACATTCGTGGCTCGGGGATGAGCGATAAAATTAGAATTTAGCTACCTCAAATAGGGCGAAACAAAATGGTATCGTCAATAACAACCACATTATGAATTTAAAACACCTAGCGGCACTTTCAGTCGCCATTGTCTGTATTGCTTCCTGTGGCAGTTCGGACAAAAAAAATCAAAATGATACGGCGCAGCTCAGTACTACCGATACCGTTAAAGTCTTTCAGCCTAATTGGAAGTCTATCAAGAAAAATTATAAAGATCCAAAATGGTTCAGCGATGATAAATTCGGGATTTTTATCCATTGGGGCGCCTATACGGTTCCTGCTTTTGGTTCCGAATGGTACCCAAGACGGATGTATATGGATACCGCAACTTTTTCCGCGACCCTAAAACCAGGAAAGAAAGGGCCTAATGCAGCATATACACACCATAAAAAGACGTGGGGAGACCAAAAAGAATTTGGCTACAAAGATTTTATTCCCATGTTCAAGGCTGAAAAATTTGATGCTAAGGAATGGATAGACCTTTTCAAAAAATCAGGTGCTAGATATGTAGTTCCGGTAGCCGATCACCATGATGGTTTTGCTATGTACAAGTCAAATACAACCCGTTGGAACTCATTTGATATGGGTCCGAAAAGGGATGTTTTAGGTGAACTTTTTAAAGAAGGCCGTGAACAGGGTTTGAAAATGGGCGCTTCTTCCCACTTTGCCTTTAACTGGTCTTTTTATAATAAGAAGGATAAGTTTGATACGGTTGACCCAGAGTATGCCGATTTATATTCTAGCAAAGGAAAAGATTTAAAAGAACCGGTTTCCGAAAAATTTAAGGAGCGCTGGTGGAATAGAACAATTGATTTGGTAGATACGTACCAACCTGATATCCTTTATTTTGACTTCTATGTAGATATTGATGATTTTGCAGACTTAAGGCCAAAATTGGCAGCTTACTATTACAATAAAGGTCGTGAGTGGGGAAAAGAAGTTTTGATCAATGATAAGAATTTTGGTCATGAAGCCTTTCCGGAAGGCACTGTTATCTATGATTTGGAAAGAGGGAAACTTCCAGGTATTAGAAAACTGCCTTGGCAGACCGATACTTCAATAGGTAAAAATTCTTGGTCACATGTTACTAATTGGGATTCTAAAACGCCTAACCAACTGATAGACGATTTAGTGGATATCGTTTCTAAAAACGGAAACTTATTGTTGAACGTTGGTCCTAAAGCAGATGGTACTATTCCTGATGACCAAAAAGAGATTCTATTACAAATTGGTGATTGGCTTGCTGTTAACGGTGATGCTATCTACGATACCAGATATTGGAAAACCTTTGGAGAAGGTCCAACAGAGGTTAAAAAGGGGCATCATTCCGAAGGGAAAAACAAAGAGTTTACGGGTCAAGACATTAGGTTTACCCAAAAAGGGGATAAGTTGTACGCCATAATGTTGGCTTGGCCAAAGAACGGTAAGATTGATATAGAGTCTTTAGGAAGTGCAAATGCCTACGCCGAAGGTTTGGATATCAAAGCTGTGAAGCTATTGGGTAGTGATGCTAAAATAGATTTTGAGCAAACTAAGGAAGCACTTACCATTAAGGATTTAGGAAAAAAATCGGGTGAATATGCCCACGTGTTAGAGATATCTATTTAAGATTAAGCTCTACTTTAAGATTGTTTTTTTTGTGTTAGTTTTGAGTGCATCGATTGTTCATAGTCGATGCACTTTTTTTATGCCTCTAAGTTTCTTGTTTGTAGGTTAAGGAGTATTGCTTTTTAGTAGTTTACCTTTGATCGGTAGCCATAAAAAAAAAGCCCGTTCATTGTAATTAACGGGCCAACTTTGCTTAGTACAAAGTGAATTTAAAATTTATTTTTCAGCTCTGTAGTTCTTTAGTACAGCACTAATATCTAGAGGGTCTTCCATATCTTTTTGTAATTGCATTAACTCGGAAAACATAGTATCTACTTTCTCTTTGAATTCAGGCTTGCCCGCCAAATCGTTCATTTCTTCTGGATCAGCTGTTAAGTCGTACAGCAATACAACGTCCATTTTAGGATATACGATCAGTTTATAGCCATCTTTACGTATCATACGCTGTAAGTCTATGTAACCATTATAAATAGCATCATAATGACTTTCTTTACGTTCTCCGTCTACAAGGTCTAAAACACTGTTAAAGAATACATATTCGGGTTTTTCAATGCTGGCCAATTCTAAGCTTGTTGCCATGGCATCTTGTAAATAGATATCGGCATCAACTTTTTGGTTTGCAGGAATTTTAGGCCCAACGATCATAAACGGAGCGCGAATGCTATGGTCAAACTGACTTTGCTTTCCAAGAAGGCCATGTTTGCCCATTGCCAAACCGTGATCTGCCGTAAAAATGATATAGGTGTTATCCATTTTACCAGTTTTCTCTAATCCATCTAGAATCTGCCCAATTTGAAAATCCAAATGAGAAATGAGCGCATAATACTCTTGTGTATGTTTTTTTACGGCATATTCAGTTCTGGGAAAAGGAGCTAGTGCTTCATCTCTGAGACTTGGGCCATTGCCCATTCCATCTTTATAAGGGTAGAGGGGAAGAAAACTTTTAGGAACACTTATGTTTTCTATAGGGTATAGGTCTACAAATTCTTGTGGTGCCTGTCTAGGGTCATGTGGTGCGTTAAAGGCCAGATACATGAAAAATGGCTTCTCGCTCGTTTTGGTCTGGTCTATGAACCCAAGGGCATCGTCTTTAAGTACTTCGCTCCAGTGTTTACCACCCTGCCAGAAACCACCGTACTTCATATCTGTAGGGGTCCAAAGTGTATCATTTTCATTTTGAGGTCTGTTATAACCTATAGGCATAATATCTTCCGGTTTTTTACCTTCTTCTTTTAAGGTTTTGAATTTGGCACCGGTATTTTTCGTGGCCCATGCATCGCCTGGCATACCTGGGCGAACGTGAACTACATTTTGAAAAACGTTTTGGGCTTTGGCATCTACGTGCCATTTTCCTGTCATATAGGTGTCATATCCTGCGCCTTCCATGAGTTTACCCCAAGTTTTGTCAAACTCCTTACCGTTACTCCAATTTTCGCGAAATTCGTTTACTTCCCAAAGCTTACGTCCGGAAATGATCATGGCTCTAGATGCTGCGCATATGGCACCGTTCCAACCTCCCATGTTAAAGGCATGGGTGAACGTAGTCCCCTTATGTACCAATTTATCTAGATTGGGAGTTTGAATTTCTTTGTTCCCTAACGCATTTATGGCCGAATAGGTCATATCATCGGCAAATATGAAAACTACGTTAGGTTTTGACGGTGTAACCTCTTTTTTCTCAGCTTTACAAGAGAACAGCAGCACTGAGATGAGGGCAAGTGTTAAATTTTTCAAAGGATTAAATTTTAAAAATGATTTATTGTACTTCGTTTATTTGGTCAGGGTGAAAATAAGGATTGAATCTTATTAAAATTACATTGGCCGAATTCTTTAGGATGAATTTATAGTATTTATACGGATATTAGGACGCATCTGTAGCCTCATTTTTTTTGTTGATTTGACGAACGTACTCACTTGGTACCACTCCAAATTGCTTTTTAAAACATTTGGAGAAGTAGGAGGCCGTACTGAAACCTGTTTTGTACATAATTTCCTTTACGGAGAAGTTACTTTGGTCAAACAGCTGTACCGCACGCTTAAGACGAACGTTTCTGATGAATTCGCTGGAAGAAAGCCCGGTTATCTCTTTAAACTTAAGATACAGTGTACTGCGGCTAAGACCCATTTCCTTCACGAGCATTTCAACATTAAAATCGGTATTCATCATGTGTTTTTCCACGATTTCAATAGCTTGGCTAAGAAATATTTCATCCATTGAGGTTACTACCACTTCACTGGGTTGTACCGTTATTTTGCGGTTAAAACGTTTTCTTAAATGTTCGCGCCGTTTTATGATATTGGATAGTTTTAGCTTGAGCAGTTCAAAATCAAAGGGTTTCCGTAAATATTCGTCCACTCCCAATTCCAAACTTTCCAGTTCGCTTTCCTGAGAGGATTTAGCGGTTAGGATGATAATGGGTATATGGCTGGTTTCCGGTTGGCTTTTCATGGTTCTAGAGAACTCAATACCATCCATTATAGGCATTACAATATCGCATATAACAATATTGGGCATTATTTTTTTAGCTATTTCCAGACCCTTTTTACCATTTTCGGCCTGGTACACTGTGTAGAGCTTTCCTAAAACCTTGCTTATGAACGTTCTAATATCAGGGTTGTCATCTACCACTAATAAAACGGGAAGCTTGGATCGTGTTTTGGAAATACCCTCGTCAATAAGGTCGTCGTTTAAACCAATGGCAAAAGATTCGGTTTCAGAAGACCTAACCAGAAAATCGTTGTCCGAGACATCTTTGCAGCTTATTTCCTCAATATTGGTATAGGCTTCCTTGTCTTTTGGCAGGCGAACAATAAACTTGGTGCCTTTATCCGGCTTGCTGTAGACTTCTATTGTTCCCTGATGTAATTCTACTAGGTTTTTGGTAAAAGAAAGGCCAATTCCTATGCCTTCCGGATTTATCTTGTCATTTTTTTCGCCATTTTTAACCGAGTTGAACCGTTCGAATATTTTTGAGATTTTAGACTTAGGGATACCTATACCGGAATCTTTAACCTGAATGACAATTTCCTTTCTTTCGGCCACTTTATCCTCCGAAATTTTTATTTTTATTTTCTGACCGGCTTCTGTAAACTTGAAAGCGTTTGAAAGCAAGTTGTTCATGATTTTTTCTAGTGCTTCGTGATCAAACCAAGTAATCAAAGTTTTACTTGTGGTTTCCAACTCAAAATCAATGGACTGTTTATGGGCCAAGAATTGAAAGGGCTCAGCAACTTCTTGTAAAAATGCAACAATATCACTATGCCTCATGACCAACCTCATTTTACCTTGGGTTATTTTTCTAAAATCCAGTAGCTGGGTAACCAACCTCATGAGGTAATTGGTGTTTTTTTGCATAAGACCAAGCTGTTCCTTTAACGATTTTTGATCTAATGAAACTAAATTGTTCTGAACATATTCCAAGGGTCCTTTAATAAGGGTTAAAGGCGTTCTGAACTCATGGGAAATATTGGTGAAGAACTCCAGTTTCATTCGGTGGAGTTCTGCCGAGCGTTCCCGTTCTACGGACTCCAGCTCTAATTGGTGCTTTTTAGAGGTACGGATAAAGGTATATCTCCAGAAAAGCCATAAAAGTCCTAGAACCATGAGACCATAAACTATATAAGCTGTATTGGTAAGCCACCAAGGTGGAATAATATGAATTTTCAATAAGGTAGGTGTTGGATTCCAAATACCGTCATTATTGGAAGCTTTTACCTTAAAAATATAATCGCCCGGTTTTAGGTTGGTATAGGTTGCGTACCGTTTTTTTGCGGAGGTTTCTGTCCAATCTTTATCAAAACCTTTAAGTTTGTACGCGAATTTATTTTTTAAAGGTGCCGCATAATGTAGCGCGGCAAATTCAAACGAAAAGTTGTTATTACCGTAACTTAATTCTATTTCTTGGCTCTTACTTATATTCTTATTAAGGATTACCTGACCGTTTACTTTTTCACCAATTTCTACTGATTTATTGGAAATGAGCAAATCTGTTATAACCGTTTTTGCCGGGTATTTATTTTCTTTTATCTCCTCTGGGTAGAACGCGTTAAAACCATTGATTCCTCCAAAAAGCATTTCGCCATCCGCCCTTTTCACACAGGCAAGTTCTTGAAATTCATTGTTTTGAAGACCATCACTTGAATTGTAGTTTATAAAGGTTTCCTTTTCTGTGTCAAAACGGGATAAACCCTTGTTGGTGGATAGCCACAAATTTTGTTTACTGTCCTCAAGAATACCCTTTATGACATTGTTGGGCAGGCCATCTTTTGTAGTGTAGTGTTTAAAAGTAGGGGGCTGTTCATCCGTTCCAGGAATAAGTTTGTTGAGCCCTCCGCCAAAAGTACCTATCCAAAGGTCTCCTGTACTACTTTCAAAAAGGGAAAGAATATAATTATGGCTTATAGAATTGGCTTGTTCAGACTTGTGTTTGTAAACTTTAAATTTTGGACGTTTTTTATAACGCTCTTTCTCGGTAAGCATACAAAGGCCGTCTCCGGTTGCGAACCAGATATTACCATTGCGGTCTTCAAGTATGTTCCGGATAATGTCACTAGATATAGCGTTGGATTTTCCGGGGTAATACCCAAAATTCTGTTTTCTAAAATGCCCTACAGTATCCGTCTTTATCCAACGGTGTATCCCGGAATTATAGGTTCCTACCCATATATTTTCATTGCTATCTGCCAGTAAACTAAAAACTCCATACTTTAAATCGGTTTTATATAAGTTGTCTTTGGAAAGATCACCTGGTTTAGTGAGGTCTAAAAAAAAGAGTCCCGGAAACCCCTCTGACCCGATCAGCAATGTTTTCTTGCCACCAATTAGCGTTTCATCAATAGCAAATATTTTTGATATGGAACCAAAATGTTTAAAGTGATTGTAGGAACCTTTGTCGTGTTCTTGTTCTAGCATATTTAGTCCACCGCCTTCCGTACCGATCCATAAAGTGCCGTTACTGTCCTCAAACATAGACCTGATTTTGTCATAACTCAGACTTTGGGGGTCAGAGGTGTTTCTAACATGTTGAAACTGCTTTCTCTTTGGGTCAAATGTATTGATGCCACCACCATTTGTGCCTATCCAAATAATACCGGTATTATCCATGAATAGGGATTTTACGATATTTTTGCTTAAACTTGTTGGGTCTTTAGAGTCGTACTCAAAACGTTTTAAAAATGTGGGTACGCGATCATCAGTGAAGTTTTCAAAGTAAGACAGGCCAATATCGGAACCCGCCCAGATATGGTTGTCCTGGTCTAATAAAATATTATTAAAGGCTCCTTGTCTAAATTGTTTAAAAGGTTGTTTGTCTGTATTTGTTTGGCAGTACAACCCTCTGGAAGTGGCTATAAAAAGACGGTCATTGGCGTCTTGGGTAATGTGCTTAATAGTAGTTTTGGGTAGGCCTATGTCTTCCGTAATATTATCAAAAAAATCTCTACCTCTATCATCCTTTTTGAGTTTGTACAGTCCGTTTTTGCCCCCTACCAGAAGGCCTCCTTTGTGATCCTCGTGAATTGTACTAACGGATAATCCACTATACTTTGATATAGAGGAAGCTATTTCTGAATTAAAGTGTTCAAATTCTATTTCCTCTGATTGCGAGTTAAGGTCTAAACGGTCCAGACCATTTCGGGTACCTACCCATAAACGATTTTTACTATCTAGAAATACCTTGGTAATATGGTTGCTTGATAAACTTTTGGGGTTGTTTTTATCGTGTATGTATTGTGTGAATTTTCCAGTAGTAACATTAAAAAAATTAACGCCGCTCCCGGTTGTTCCAATCCACAGGTTACCTTCATCATCTGCAACAATGTCAAAAATCAAGTTACTGCTAATGCTATCGGGCCTATTGTTATCTAAGTTATAAACGGTAAACTCATAACCGTCATATTTATTAAGACCATCATGTGTACCGAACCACATGAAACCAAATTTGTCTTGGTAGATTGTATTGACATCGCTTTGCGATAGGCCATCTTTTGTTGATATGTGTTGAAATGCAATTTGTTTTTGACCAAAAGCACTGGTTACATAACAGAGCAAAAGGAGTACAAATACGCCGATATTTTTTATTTTATGTGATGTAATCATTCAATAAATTGAATTAGTAATTAGGGTCCCCTTCAATCAACTAAGATAACGGGTAATTTATCCATTTTTGACAGGTTATACCAAATCTAAAAATGAAGGAAAACGAGCATATGTAAAAGTCTGAATTTTACTTAGACCTTATTATCAATCTAAAAAAACCAACTTTCCAAAAGCTGTTCTTAATTAAGATAACAATTTAAGGTAAAACTAAGATTTGGTGTAGAGTATATGGTTTTGACCGTAAGCCATATGATTAATTTAACGTGTTTTCTGGCCAAATGTCGCAAGTTTTTAAAGAGACTTCCAAGATTCGTTTTTTTCTAATGTATGTGCTATAACCCTTTATATCCGATTATTTGGGTATAGTACAAAACCCCAGTATACACGGTCTTTTTGCTAACAAAATATTAACGTTTTAGAATTTTTCATAAAGAATCTGTAGAAGTGCAGGGTTCACTAATTAGACGTTTTTCGATTGTTTTTGCCGCTCCATTCTTTACTTCATAAAATATTGCTGATTAACCATATACGGCACAATGTTATTTGGTCATTAATCATATGATTCAAGGATCAAATCATCTGTGATTATCTCATTGAAATAAAAAAGGAACATTTGTTTAACTAAACTTTAACAATGAGAATGTATGAAAAACAAACTACTATTAATTAGAAAATCCAGGCATAAGCTCATGACGCTTATGTTGGGGTTGTGTCTTGGTTTTGCTCATGCCCAAGAGCAACCTGTTTCTGGAACGGTCTCGGCAGATGGCGCACCATTACCTGGGGTAAGTGTGGTGGTGAAAGGAACCCAAACGGGTGCCGTTACAGATTTTGACGGTCTGTATACTATTAACGCCAAACCTACGGATGTACTTGTCTTTAGTTATATAGGCTTTGCAACTAGGGAGATTGCCGTGAACGGTAAAAGCACGGTAAACGTTAGTTTAGAGGAAGACGCCTCTGAACTGGACGAGGTTATTGTGGTAGGGTACGGTACCCAACGAAAAAAAGAACTTACCGGCGCGGTAGTGCAGGTAAAATCAGAAGAATTGGCCAAAACAACTACCGCAGATATCGGTACGGCGCTACAAGGGCAGATTGCCGGTGTAAATATTACGGCCAGTTCAGGACAACCGGGTGAGGAAGCCAATATTCTTATTAGAGGTTTTAGCTCGCTTTTAGATGGACAAAACGGTCCCCTTTACGTAGTTGATGGTATACCATATAATAGTGATCCACAATTGAGTATTAGCGAAATAGAATCTATAGATGTACTTAAGGATGCAGCTTCGGCATCAATCTATGGTACACGTGGTGCAGGTGGTGTTATCCTAATTACAACAAAACAAGGTAAGGTAGGTAAGATGGATATTCGTGTGAATTCCGAATACGGGGTTCAGGATATTACCTCCGGAACGCCACTTATGTCTTCCTATCAAATTACGTATATGGAAATGCTTAGAGGGGCACTCTCAAGTGGTAAGGCGCAGGGAGGTGTAAATGCAGAAATTCATAGAAACCGATCTTGGTTTACGAATGATACGCAACTAGATGATTTAATTTTAAACGATTTGGCGCCTATTCAAAATCACTCGGTTAACGTGTCTGGAGGTAAAGCCGGTCTTACGTATAACTTCAATGCTAGTTTTTATGATCAAGCGGGTATTATGATCAATTCTGATTATAGCCGATTCAATATCAGGTCCAATACCCAATTTGTAAAAGGGAACTGGAAGATAGCAACAGGATTGACTTTTAAAAGAGACGAAAAAACATTGCCCAATTATGGCGTGTTCAACAAAATTTTGGAATATAAGCCATATCAACCGGATATAGAACTAGGTCAAACCGAATTAACCGATGTTACTGAAGATGATGTAGACGAACCGGGCGGAATAGGCCCCATTCAAAATTTGGGTGGTGTTGCCAGAAACCTTAATACCAAAGAGGTGAGGGATGGGACTAGTAACGGAGCCAACATTCAGATAGATTTTGATGCAACTCCATCATTAAAATTTACTGCTAGGGGCGGGGCCAATTTTTCTCATGAGAAAGGGGTGCGTATTATACCAAGGTTGGACGTTTTTAATACTGCCGGAGATTTAATACCACCTAATCCTTGGGATATTTCTTTGATTCAGACCGCTGTTACGGATAATAACAAGTTAACTTTTGAGGGGATGGTGAACTACCATAAAACGTTTGGAAAACATGATGTAAACGTTTTGTTGGTAAACTCTATGGAACGTACGGAAAATGAATACTTCCGGGCAGAGAAAAGAGATAATGCAGATGCTGCGGTTACTGTTTTTGATGGATATACAACAGGAGATTTGATTACTTCCGGCGGAAGGGACTATACAAGAACCCTCATTGGTTACTTGGGTAGGTTACAATATAACTATGATGGAAAGTATATTTTTAGTGGAAGTATAAGAAGGGACGGTTCGTCTCAATTTAGCCCACAGAACAGATGGGGATGGTTTCCTAGCGCCTCGTTTGGATGGAACGTTTCCGATGAAGCTTTTTGGGAACCTATTAAAGAAACGGTTAATTCGTTTAAGATCAGGGTAGGATATGGAACCACTGGTAACGATAGGTTTGCATCGTACAGTAATCAGGCTGTTGTTGATTTAGGGCAGGATTACGTGTTTGGGAGTGCAGATGTAGACCCTAGTTTAGATTCAACCACGGAGACACCCGCCTTGGGAACTACCCAAGAAAGGTATGCCAATGAAAATGTAAAATGGGAAACATCCAAAGAACGCAACTTAGGGGTTGATCTAGCCTTTTTTAATGGCAAGCTTACCTTTTCCAATGATGTCTACGTAAGTGAAAAGAAAGATTTGTTGTTCGGGGTTGTCAATCCTCCGTCAACCGGTGTTTTTGGTTCCAATAGAAGCAGTATTCTTAATATTGGTGATATGAGAAATACAGGTCATGAAATGGCTTTGAAATTCAATCACTACGGTAAAAAAGGATTTAGTTGGAACGTAGGTATTACTTATGCCAAAAACGTAAATATGGTTACCAAGACCAGTCCTAACAATCCTATTATATTCTTGGATAACAGTTATATCTCGCAAAGAGGCCCTCGGGAATTGGTAAGTGTTATTCGGGAAGGTTATGAGGCGGCCGCTTTCTTTTTACGGGAAACGGACGGTATCATAAAAACGGAAGAAGAACTAGAAGAATATCGTGAAATAGACCCAGCAGCCACTTTAGGCCAGTTAAGATATGTTGATCAACCAACCGTAGATACAGATGGAGACGGTGTTCCTGATGCAGGCGATGGTAAAATAGATCAAGATGATAAGGTGTACAAGGGCAGTGGTTCCGAAGACTTTAATATGGGCTTCAATTTTGGGGCTAACTATAAAGGTGTAGACTTCTCTATGAACTGGTACGGTTCACAAGGTGCTGAAGTAATGAACGGTAGTAAGGCCTATGCATATCAATCGGGAACCCATGCAGATATTTATTATTCATGGACTACCACCAACCCCACATCGGATATTCCATATTATGACGGTTCTCCACGTACCAATTCCTATAGGGATGCTTCGGATTATTTCCTAGAGGATGGTTCTTTCATTAGGCTTAGGAATGTTAGCCTAGGGTATTCCATACCATCAAAACTAACGGATAAAATGAAGATTGCTAAGCTTAGAATTTACGTTCAGGCGCAAAATGCACTTACAATCACCAACTATTCCGGATTTGATCCTGAAGTGGGTAATAACGGTTTTAGTAGTAGGGGTATTGACCAAGGTACGTATCCGGTAACGTCACAGTACAAAGTGGGTCTACAATTACAATTCTAACACAAGAAAAGATGAAAAAGATATATAGAACAAAATTTAGAACAACAAATAGCCGCTTTAAGAGGGCTATGGCCTTGTGTGCGCTTGTGGTAATTTCACAGGCATGTAGCGACGATTTTTTGGATCAAACCAATCCAAACTCGCTTACTACCAAGAGTTTTTGGAAAAACAATACGCAACTTGATCAAGGGTTGAATTCCGTTTATAGTGCCCTAAAGAATAATGATATATTGGGTATTCAGAATGAATCCGTACGTACGGATTTGGCAGTACCTAGTGGGTTCAGACAGGCTACCAGACCCGATGAGATGTATTTTCAAGACTTTACGGCAAATACAAAATATGTAGAGAATAAGTGGAATGCATTATACCTGGGTATTTTTAGGGCCAATCAGGTAATAGAGAATTATGAACGACTGGCAGAAGGTTATAAAACCGAGGCCGCTGAAGAGAAGGGGTTGGAAGTATATGCTCAGGCACGTGCTTTAAGGGGCTATTTTTACTACGTTCTCAATACCAGTTTTAACAATGGTAATGTGCCATTGGTAAGTTCCGTACCCAAGGATTTTGAAGAATTTCAGAAGGCGTTGTCTTCTTCGGATGCGGTTCAGGCCTTTTACAGAGATGATTTACAGTACGGTATAGATAACCTACCTAAAACCTACTCGGATTGGGAGTCATTGGGGAGTAACAATCTAGGCCGTATTACTGCCGGAGCTTGCGAGGCCCTAATGGGTAAAAGTTATTTGGCCGAAAATGATTTTCAAAATGCCGAAGTATATTTTAAGAATGTAATTGAAAATTACAATTATGCATTAACCGAGGATATTGCTACAACGGTAACGGGTATAGCTGAATTTAATTCGGAATCTATTTTTGAAATAAACTTTACCACCAATGTTAATCTGGAAACTACAGGAGAGGAATCCTTGGCGCAGAACATTACTTATATCGTTTACAATGCCAATATTCAGCCTAGTTCTTGGTTGGTCATGAAATACCGTGAGGATAAACTTGATCCGGCCGATCCAGCGAACATCAACGTTGGAGCAGATGTGTACAACGAAAATGGCGAAATAATTGGAACGGAAGACAGAATGCGGTTGTACAGTAAAAGAATGGGAGATTGTATGGGTCAAGTAGATGACCCGGATTCCCCAATGTACGGCGCCGTATGTGGAGAATATGGTAATGCTGCAGGGGTAGCCCCGTTTGCTAGAAACCGTGTAAATATGTTCAAGAAGTTCTTGCACTGGAACACTATTGGCGGTGGCGCAGGAGAAGATAGGTCTACCTTAATGAACAATCGTTCCGGAATTAATATTCCTGTTATTCGCCTGGCGGATGTGTATTTAATGTATGCGGAATGTATGATAGAATCCGGTAATCTGTCCGAAGCTTTAAGATATATCAACAGGGTTAGAAAACGTTCCCACTTGGTATTATTGGGTAAGTCTTCCGAAGCTGGTGCAGAGTTTAACAATCTGGAGACCACCTATATGGATGATATTGATTTTGATAGTTCTAACGGGGAACAACCTGTTACACTTCAGAATTTAATGGAACATTTACGTTTTACGGAAAGACCGTTGGAATTGTCCTTGGAGGGCGATCGCGCTACGGATTTAAGACGGTGGGGCAAATTTAAGGAGCAATTGGTAAACCTAGCTTCAAAAAGATATGACTATTGGCACTTTGAGAAGAATCTGAACGGTAAACATGGAACAAGGTTTAAATGCTATTTAACTAGATCCGGAGAAGAGCCAACTACCTACGAGGCCAAAAAGGTTTTTAACCAACCGCCTGAAGTTCAAGATTGCCAAGTGGGTGCGGAGAAGTTTAACGAAAGTTTACATTCTTACTTGCCAATGCCACAAAGTGAAATAGACTCTAACCTTAACTGGGACGAGTTCGTTCAATAAAATCAAACCTAAATAGAATAAAATGAGAGATATAAAATATAGTATTAGGTTTCTTTTTTTACTGCTAATTATTGTTGGCTGTGAAGATGATGATGAATATGTAGCACCCAATAGTTTTGTTGATGCTGCATTCACCACAACTTGGGGTACGGCTGTGGTAAAAGATATAGATATCAATAACTACGGATCGTTCATGGACTTGTCCAATGGTACTACCAAACACGAATGGACCATACCGGAAGGAACCTTTTTTCTAGAGGGGCCTTTACCTACAAGTGCAGATAGTTTTGAATCCTATGTCATTGAGGGTGCGGGTAAGGTTTCTGATGAACGAACGGTACATGTATTGTTTACCAAAGGAGACTCCCTAACTCCTGTGAAGTTGCACAATGAATATGAGGAATATACGGAGTTTGCTTTGCCCACAGGTTGGGATACGGAAACTAACTCGGTTATTATAGATACCTTAAGAACCGTGCAAAAGGGTTCGGCCTGGGTTCTGGATTATACCATTATTGTTGATGTTTACGATACTATCGTGGCAGATATGGAGATAAGGGATTTGGAAGGGAATACTATCGATTTTAAAAATCAAGCAGAAATCGATATTAAGTTTGGTGAGCAACTTATTTTTGAAGATTTAAGTCGCCAAAACAATACTTCCAGACCAACAACTACAGTTTGGACCATTCACACCATAGAGGAGAATGAAGAGGATGAGGAGAATATAATAAATGTAAACGAAGAGAAGACTATTGATACGTTAACTTTTAACAAGCGTATAGGTAAGTTCAAAGGCCGTTTGGTCTCAAAAAGAGATAGGACCGAAACTGTTAAGGCAGATGATGAGACCTATGAAATACCGGTAGTTTTTAACGTTATCGCGTTGGACGAAAAATTAGAGCAGTCCGGTGATATAATAGAATTGGCAGATAATACTATTGAAGTACCTTTAAGTTCAAAATTGGTACCTCTTACGGAAGATGTTTCCGCCAACTTTGTAGTTGAAGTAAATGGTGCGGCTAGATCTGTTGCTTCTGTAGTACAGCGTCCTGCAGATGCCTCTGTACTTGTACTTACCTTGGACACTCCATTAGAGGGTGCTGATGCAGCTAATACGGTTACGGTTTCTTATGACGGTGGTAGTGCTACGCTTAAATCCGTAGATGAACGCGTTTTGGAAGCGTTTGCCGATGTGGCCGTTCAAGTGTATGTACCCGTTCCCGTGAATAGGGTAGGAATGATTCAAAAAACTACGGAGGAGGATGTTATTTTAGTGGCCTTTGACCAAGAGTTAGATCCTACTTCCATTACGGCTTCTGCAGATGCCACTATGGGCTTCTCGGTTATGCTAAACGGTGTTGCTTCAACTGTTACTTCTGTTGAGGTAGACCCTGCCAATGCAGCCGTTTTAAAAATGATACTTGGCGAAGAATTGTATAGAGATGATGAGATTACGGTTTCCTATGCAGGCCCGGGCGATATTCGTTCTATTGGAGCTGGGGAATTAGTAGATTTTGGTCCTGATATGGTTGTAGCAAACGAAGACAATGTTATAGGTGATGTAGGTAGTTTTGAGAATGCAATAGATACGGATTGGTTAAACACAGGTTCTAATGGAACCGGAGCTGCAGAAATTGTTGCGGCACCAACACCCGATGTTGTTTCTACGGTAGAACCCACAGGAAATGTCATGCACTTGTCCGCTCCTGACGGAAACAAACCTAATACAGTTACCAGTGGCACTTTTCCGTTTGAAGCGGGTGTTGTATACAGGGTGAAATTTAAAAGGTATTTGGGCAGTACCACCACAACTGCTTTTGCTAAGCATTATTTTGGGAATCAGCAAATTGATGATTCTTGGAACGGTGCGGAAGATGTATTGGGAACTTGGCAGTTGGTAGAGTTTACTTTTACCGCAGATGCCACCTCAAACGGAACGGTAAGAATTCAACCCGTGCCAGGAGGAATAAGTGATGTTTATTATGACGATTATATAATTCAAGTAGATGATAATCGACCTTGATCAAGATTGTTAGTAGTGTTTTGATTATTTAGTTAAAACCGCTCTTCATGGAAACATGGGGGCGGTTTTTTTTTGGTTAAAGTATATCGATACGAGGGTGAAAGTCGCAATCTGTTACAGATAAACCTATGCAAACTACAAGAGGAAAAGGTCAAGAAACCTTCGGTAGTGTTCTATTGAAATAAGGAGTACGTCCGTTAGGAATATTAAATCATCCTTCTTCTATATATTAAAGAAGCTTATGATTGTTTTTTGTTCTATTGAGCAACCAAAAATCAGTCTTTTATGCCAAAGTGAAATATAGCGGTTTCATCATATTTTTCTCCCGGTAGAAGTAAGGTAGAGGGGAAATTAGCATGATTTGGTGTGTCCGGAAAATGTTGTGTTTCCAAACAGAATGCCATGTGATCTGCATATTTTATATGATTTTTTCCTGTAAAGGTATCTCCAATTCCGTTCCCTGAATAAAATTGAACACCGGGTTGGGTGGTAGAAATAGTCATTGTTCTGCCGGATTTGGGTTCCCAAACTTCTATTACCTTTTTTAACTCTCCAACGGCCTTGTTAAAAACATAGTTGTAATGATATCCGTTAAAATCCAATTTATGAATGTTCTCACCTAGTGGGGTGGGTGTTGTTAAATCCCAATCTGTACCTTTTACGGGAGCTAATTTTCCAGTGGGAATAATTTCTTCGTCAATTTCAGTATAGGTGTCCGCATCTATAGTAATGATATGGTCGTAGATTTTATCTTCCATACCATTAAGATTAAAATAGCTGTGTTGCGTCATGTTCACATGTGTAGCTTTGTCCGTAGTAGCTTCATAATGTGCTATAAGGCGGTTGTCATTGGTTAAGGTATAGGTTACATAACTATCCAAGGTTCCCGGAAACCCCATGGTTCCATCTTTTGAGAGGTGGTGTAGCTGAACAGAAGGTCCTTGATCATTTACTACGATCTTCGATGCCCAAACTACACGATCAAATTCATTGCCGCCATGTAAACAATGCTCGTTGCTATTTTGAGAAAGTTGATAGGTAGTTTCACCTATTTTAAACTGACCGTTTCTTATCCGATTGGCAACGCGGCCTATGGTTGCCCCAAAACAGGGGTGCTCGGCTTTGTATTGTTCCAAATTATCAAAACCGAGCACAACATCTTTAAACTTTCCATTTTTATCAGGAGCTAGGATGGAAGTTATGGTGCCTCCAAAATTGGTGAGTTTTACCACCATGCCATTGTCATTGGTAAGCGTGTATAAGAATACATTTTCACCATTGGCCGTTCCCCAATTTTTGGAGGTAACCCCACTATGTTCTTGGGCGAATAATGGTGCTACGGCACAACAGAGAACCAACATACATAAAACACTGCCCAACTTTTTCATATCTATTTAGTTTCTTGTTTGCCGGATAAAATTAGAGAAAATTGATACCCTATTACTTTGGTTCTATAATATGCCCTCGTTCTCCTTCGCTGTCCGCAGTATAACGTAATACTTTAGGAAACCCATCCCCACGGGCATTGGTAATTTTTTTTTTCCAAACTTCTCTCATTTCCTTTAATTTGCTTTCCAAATTGGAGTCAGAAGCTAGGTTTGTGGTTTCTTTTGGGTCGTCTTTAAGGTTAAAGAGCTCTTCGTACACTGCGGGTTCTCCGTTTAAAGGTCCTTCGGCATAATCGCGGTAAACAGCAATATCCGGGTCGTGTACTTTGTACAGCATGGCGCTTGTATTGATACCCATTTGCTTTGCAGTGGCAATTTTCTTTAATGCAGAAAAGTTTTCGTTTTTATAATAACGTATATATTTCCACTCCTTATCCTGTACGGCCTCACATCTTGGGTTTCCAAATTGGGTAGACCATAAATTTTCAGTGTAAAGGTACGGGCGCACGGCCTGTTCTTCACCAGCTAAAAGTCCGGTTAGATTTTTACCTTGATAGGTGCTTGGAACGGTAATACCGGCCATGGTCATCATGGTAGGAGCAATATCTATGCTCTGTACCAAAGCATCGGAAGTTTTACCTCGTTTTGATTTCTTCGTATTGGGGTCAAAGATAATCATGGGCACGTGGGTAGTTTCCTCATAGCACAAGGCCTTTCCGCCAAGACCGAATTGTCCCATAAAAAGACCATGGTCAGATGTGAAAACAATAACGGTATTCTTATCTAATTTTTGATCTTTTAATGTTTTCCTGAGCTGGCCTATGAGTCTGTCTATACCGGTCATAGCTTCCATTTGTCTAATATATCGCTCTTTGAAACCTTCTGGAGTATCTACATAGTCATAGCCTGTTTGGCGGTCTCCGGCATGATGGATTTCGGCAGGAAGTTTAGGTGTTTTTATATCCTTTCTTGCAACATAATTTTCCGGTAATGGAATATTCTGGTCTCGATATAGCGTCTTATAAATCTCATCGTCCGAATCTCTCATTTGCATAGATCCGGTACCGGCACCATGGGGTAGATTAAAGCAAACGGAAAGCATAAAAGGTTTTTCCGTTGGTCTCTGGTCTAGGAATTTTATAGCACCGCCCAATTTTTGCTCGTTGGATAAAAAGTCCTGCACACCTTCGCCAACAACTTCTACTTGGGTATCATATTTAGCATCTTTAAAAATCTTATGGCGGTCTTTAGGGTAAAAGCCCAAGTGGCCGTGTCCTGCGTACCAGTAGTCAAAGCTTTTTTCCATAAGGCCACTATCATAACCACCTTCGCCAACGGGAACATGGTTCTTTCCTACCCAGCCGGTGTAATACCCGTTTTCTCGCATGACCATAGGGTAGGTATTGGCCCAACCTTCTTTAGACATACTGGTGCCGGAATTAAAATTCACGCCATGCTTACGTTCAAATTGACTGGTTAAAATACTAGCTCTACTAGGAGTACAGATAGCGCTGGTAATATGGGCGTTGGTAAATAAAACCCCATCTTTTGCCAATTGGTCCAAATTGGGAGTCTGCACTATAGTATTTCCGGTGCAGCCCATAAGACCGTACTGTTGGTCATCCGTTAATATGAAGATGAAATTGGGTTGCTCTTGGGCCGTAACCTGAACCGTTGCGTAGGTGTAAATGGCCATAACAATAAGCCAATATTTAAACCGATTAGAATATTTCATTTTGTCTGTTGAAATTATATTAATGCTTCCGTTTATGATTTATTTACCAGTTGGACCTTCAGCTTTTTTTCTAAAAGCCTCAAAAGCTTTTTCTTCTTTGATTACATTTTTTGCATGTGGGTCTATCCATCCTGGTTCTAGGTTCTTTGCATCCCAAGCCGTATATGCCTTTTCTAATTCGGCCACTTTTTGGGGATTATCGGCCGCTGTATCCGTTCGTTCCCAAGGGTCGTTCTTTAGGTTGAAAAGTAGGGTTTTACTTTTATAAGCACTTTTGTAAAGTTTGTAATCACCAACTCTAACAGCATACTCAAAACCACCTACGGAACGCCAGAACAACTGTTCATGTGGCAAACCGGTCTTTCCCTCTAAAATATAGGGCAACAATGTGGTGCCGTCTAATTGGGTCTCCTTTTTTACGTTACCTCCGGCTGCTTCCAAAAATGTTGGGAAAAGGTCTAATGAGCTAATGGGCTTTTTATAGTGCTGTCCGGCTTTTAGTTTTTTGGGCCATGTGATGAAGAAAGGGACTTTAATACCACCTTCGAACAACATGCCCTTATGACCACGGTACGGACGATTATCCGCATGTTCCGTACGACCTCCATTATCGCTTAAAAATACTAAAATAGTGTTCTCTTTCATGCCATTGGCAACAAGTGTAGAATCTATTCTACCAACATTTGCATCAACAGCGTTTACCATGGCCGCGTAGACACTTCGCCCACCGTATTCAATATGTTTGGTATGTTCAAGATATTGTTTGGTAGCTTGGTCCGGTGCGTGCGGTGCATTGTAGGCCAGATACATAAAAAACGGCTTGTCATCTTTCTTGGTGATAAAGTCTATGGCCTCATCCGTAAAATCATCGGTAAGGTAACGCAATTCATTTTGTGGTACCGGTTTTCCGTTTCTAACAATAGTCTTGATAGGACCGTCAGGAATTCCCCAGTAGTTCATTCCACCACCTGCAAAACCAAACCAATGGTCAAAACCTTGATGAATGGGGTGTAGGCTAGGGTGGTCCCCCAAATGCCATTTACCAATTGCACTGGTGCGATACCCATGTTCCTTTAGGGCTTCGGGAATCATTTTTTCCGAAAGCGGAGTTCCTACCGTATCATCGTTTTCGGAATCGTAAGGCATATTACAATCATGTCCAAAACGAGCCTGATAGCGCCCGGTTAATAATCCGGCTCTAGATGGACTACAATACGGATGTGATACATAACCGTTGTCAAAAATAACGCCTTGAGAAGCCAATTTGTCCAAATTTGGAGTGGGTATGTCCGTAGCTCCGTTAAAGCCAACATCTGCCCAGCCTTGATCATCCGTTAGGACCACTATGATGTTCGGTTTTTGATTTTGTGCCATACCCGTTAAAGCAGTCATGAGACCTATGGTCAATGTGTAAATGAATTTTTTGCTCATGGTAATATCCGTTCCTTTTCTATTTCAATGTTATTTTGTAAACAAGTGCAGCATCAGCTTCTGCCGGCATTTTTCTTGGAGCAGTAACCAATAGGCCTTCCGCTGTTTTTTTCCACTTTATCTTTTGATTACTGCCTAATACGGAAACCGATTTGATTTCCATATCCTTGGCCTTGTTCCCGAAAACTTCAAGAACGGTGTTGGCTTTCTCTCCGGGCCATCCTAACTGAATGGCATAAACGGTTTTGTCTTTTTTGGTGTAACGAATATCTGCCGAATTTAAATCGTATAAACCGGCTTTAATGGCTCCATAATCATTCCACTCATCTTCCGGGTTTCGTTTCATTTTGGTAGGACCTTGGCCGTAGGCAACAAAGGGGCGTGTATTGTAAATACTTTCACCGTATAGATTTAACCAAGCCCCAATACCTTCCATGGATTTGGCCTGTTCTTCCGGAATAATCCCTTCTGCCATAGGAGCTGCAGCTAAAATCATTACTCCGTTTTTACTCACCACTTCAGCCAATATCCGAATAGCTTTTTTAGGATCTAAAGCGGTACGCTTGTCTTTATTATACCCCCACGAGCTGCCCAATTGAAAATCTGTTACCCAAACTTCAGGGGCAATATCTATGACTGTAGCTCTTTCTAAGTTTACAACAGCTAGATCCGTTGGGAAAAATGAGCCTTTGGTGTTTACCACTACTTCTTTATTCTGCTCTTGTGCCTTATTAAAATAGTTGGCCAAAAATTGCTTACGGTAGTCCTCTTGAATATAGCCTTGGGCAAAATCCATCCAAATATAATCAGGGGAATAGGCATTGATAACTTCATTTAGTTTTCCCAACCATATATCACATTCTTCTTCGTACGTGGTATTTCCGTAAAGAATACGATACTCATCTTCTTGAGGGACTTCCGGATTAGTATAGGTTACCGAGTGTGTACTTACCGGACGAAGAAAGCTATTCTCTTTTTTAGGATAAAAGTGCATGTGAAAACCATGATGAAACGTGGTCATGAATTTTAAATTTCGCTTTTTTACTTCGTCACCAATTTGCTTAACTACATCAATTTTAGGTCCCTTGTCAAAGGAGTTCCAAGGATTGACTTCACTTTCCCAAAGCGAAAAACCATCATGGTGTTCCGCAATGGTTCCTATGAATTTTGCACCCATGTTTTCAAACATATCCACCCAGCGTTTTGCTGAGAATTTTTCGGCTTTCCATTGCGGTATAAAGTCGTGATAATCTACATCTCGCCCGTAGGTTTTGGTATGGTAGTCATAAACATCTTTTCCCCATGTCTTTCTCCTGTCGTTTTCGTACATAAAACGGCCGTACCATTCATTTCCATTGGCGGGAACGTTATAAACGCCCCAATGAAAATAGACTCCTAACTTAGCATCTGCAAACCATCCGGGAGCAGCTTTGTGTTGTTTTAAATTTTCCCAATCGGGACCAAATTTGTCTTGGGCGTAGCATGTGCCCATAAAGGACAATATCAAAAAAAAGGTAATCTTGTTTTTCATTTAAATAATGTAAGTATGCTGGTTTATTTAAGTTCTTGGATTTTTATATTTCTGTAGGTAATCTCGGAGCCTTCGGCCTGAAGGGCAATGTTTCCTTTTTCTAAAGGGGTTCCGTTGGCATTTAAGAAGTCTTTTAGTTCATTGACCAATTGCCCGTTTTCATAGAATTTGGCGCTTTTTGAGCCTCTTACCTCTACGCGTACTTTGTTCCAACCATCAACTTCATAATTACCATATTTATCACCTTCTATATAGGTTTTTTTTCCGCTGGAATCCAATAGTTTTTCAGAGCCGTCCTTTTGATACCATGTTACTTTTGGCCCTTTAATGACCCATAGGTCGCCTGTGTCTCCTTCCTGAATCTGACATTCCAGACAGGTAGGCCAGATTACTTTTTCGCCTTGTACGTGGAATACGATTCCGGCATCGCGTTTGGCTTCTAGGCGAGGGGCAAATTTGCGCTCTCCCCACTTATATTCTAGTTCCAAATTAAAGTGACTGTATTCTTTGGTAGTGGTGATCATGCCAAAAGGGGCTTTATCTCCTTTCCAGGTATAGAGTACTTCTATTTTGTTCTTTTTTATTTCGAATAATTTTTGATTGGAGGGCAGCTCACTTGGAGTGATAGTGTAGCTAGAACCAAGTTCATTTTTCGGAAATGGGTTGGTCCATTCTAGCTTGGATTCTTGAGCTGAAAGAGAAGATAGGACACAAGAAAAAAGTGTCAACGTTAGAATTGAAGTGATTTTAGTTTTCATAGGGTCCGGTCTAGTAATACGGTGGCAAATTCTAAAAAAAATGTCCGTTGATAAGCAACGGACATTCTTAATACTACCACAAATGTTTAATCTAGATCAATTTTAGCATAATTAGGCCCTTATATAGACCAAATAGCTAAGTCCTGGAAAATAAACCGGCTTTAATCGTAAATGCGAATAATTTCGCCATTGCCTTTTCCATCAACACTTCTTACATACCCGTTTATTACCTTATTCATAGGAATAGGGTTGTGCCCCGGAAAATAATCCTTATATTTTTCATAGGCATCTTCTACCATGCCGGAAGAAACGGCATTTACCCTTATACCGTTTTCTATTTCTAATGCTACAGCTTGTACAAAGCTATGGATAGCTCCGTTTACCATGGCGGCACTAGTGGTCATGGCCACGGGGTCATCTGCCAAAATACCTGTGGAAAGGGTTATGGAACCTTGTGGTGCAAGAAACTTTTGGCCTATGCGAACCAAGTTGACCTGACCCATTAATTTACTGTTCAGTCCTATATGAAAATCATCTTCCGTAAGACGGTCAAAATTGTCCCATTTTGCTTCGCCTGCAATACAGATTATAGCATCAAATTTGCCAGCTTGCTCAAACATTTTAACAATAGAGGAACTATCTTTAATATCCACAAGAAAATCACCGGACGTTCTACCGGCAATGACTACTTTATTTTTTTTAGAAAAATGCGCCACTACTTTTTTTCCTATAGTTCCGTGTCCTCCAATAATCAAGATTTTCATAGTTTCTTATTTTTAGGTTAAACGTTTTCTATTGTTCTGTTTTGGTCTTTTTTTTCTGGTTTTGTAAATAGTTAGGGTGGCAATGATACTCCACAACATATTAGATACAAATGGAGGAATGGCACTGTAATAATAACAGTTGGTTGCAATTAATAATCCTCCAAGTAGGTTTAAGTACTTACTATAGCCTAGAAACTTTTTGTTTTCCATCATTGTGATGGCGTAGGCCAAGATGATGAGCCCCGAGCCCGTCCATCCGAAAATATCGATTAACAATTTCATTTTAAATAGTAATATCTATATATGTCGATTTGATAGGTTAAAAAATTAGAGCAAAAATTTTGCAAATTCGGTAATTATAGCTTCGTTTCTTTTAAAATAGGACCATTTTCCATGACGTGTCATAATCAATAAGCCACATTTTTCCATGCTGGTTAAATAATTGGATATGGTTGATTGCGACAGTTTGGATTTCTCGAATATATAGGAAGCACAGACCCCATCATTAAAATGCTTTATGCTCACATGTGGCGGAAAGTTCTTTTCAGGTTCCCTGAGCCACTCCATTATCTGCATTCGGGTGTTGTTAGATAAACATTTACTTATTTCAACTGCTTCTTTAATATCCATATATACAAATATCGAAAAATATCGATATGTATCAAAAAAATTTTGGAATTTTATACAGGAAAATGTTGAACGGGACCATGCCCCATACCCAAAACCCTGTCTTTACCCTGTAGAATGGCTTTGTTTAAATACGAACAGGCTTTTTTTACCGCTTCTTCAAGGTCGTATCCCAAACTTAATTGTGCGGCAATGGCAGAAGATAAGGTGCACCCTGTACCATGTGTATTTTTGGTATGTATACGTTTATTGGAAACGAACACTGTTTTCTGTGTATCGTACAAGAACAAGGTATCGGTCATTTGGTCAGAACCTTCCAGATGCCCTCCTTTTAGCAAAACCGAGGTTTTAAAGGTGTTACCAATTTCTTTTGCAGCTTCGGCAACACTGTTAAAATCAATTTTTTTATCAATGAGGATTTCTGCTTCAGGAATATTAGGGGTAATGAGGTAAGCATCGCCCAAAAAAGATTTTAGGCTATCCAATGCGGCTTTGTTTAGAAGTCTATCTCCGGATGTAGCCACCATTACCGGGTCTAGAACAATGTTCTTTACAGAATATTCTTTTAGTGTTTTTTTTACCGTTTCAATGACCTCAGCAGAGTGTAGCATACCAATTTTTATTGCTCCAAACTCAATATCCTCCAAAACTACAATTAGCTGTTTGCGTATGTGGGAGACGGGTATTGCATGAATATCAAAAACACCACGGGTGTTTTGAGCTGTAGTAGCCGTAATGACCGAAGCAGCAAAAGCGCCATTGGCACTAATACTTTTTATATCTGCCTGAATGCCTGCACAACCACCTGAATCACTTCCGGCAATAGTTAGAACACAAGGGTATACTGAATTCATAGATGCGGTAAAACAAGGGTGAGCCTAAGAAAACCAAATGTATCAAAATTATTTTAAAAAGGGTAGGGCAGAAGTTAGGGTATTCAGGTAGTAATTCTTACAAAAATATAATTGGTTAATTCTGCCTCGGCCTGACTTATACGCTTGGTAACTAACTTTTTGGACCTTGTGTTTCTTGTGTATTTTGGAGGTGAAACAGAAAAATGCAAAAGCCAACTACAACGTTGTAGTTGGCTTTTGTATTTTAACTTGAAAAACGATGCTCTTGTAAATACCGTGAATAAAGGCCTATTCGATGAAATGCATTTTTTTTAAGTTCTGTCATATACAAAAAATGCAGTTTCCCATACAATCCCTCTTAATAGACAACAATTAATGGCATAAGCTAAGGTTTGCAGATATATTTGATAATATTAACTTTACTTATGTAGTCTTTTACCTACTTTTATAGTAAACCATATATATTTACACTAACCGCCACGTTATGAATTTTTCAATCAAAAGTTGCGTCTTTACATTGATAGCTGTGCTATTCTACGCTATTAATGTGGATGCTCAAATCAGTAGTAATCGATATACGGTAAACCTCACGCCCCAAAGTCTAGCTACCTGTGGGGGAGTCAATAATTCTCTTGAAGAAGTATTTATAAGAGGAGAAAATGGGAGCTGTAACGATTTTAGCATCACTTTTGATTTGCCTCCTGGCGTAGAGTATGTCTCAGGTACAGCAAGTATAACTTCTCAGGTAAATTCATTTGGGGACCCCATAGTTGCAAATCAATATTCTATTGGAGAAGGCGGTACGCCTTCTGATCCTGTTTTTACCATTTTGCGACCAAGTAACGCAAATTGGGATGTTGGCGATGAAGTAATTTTTACTTTTGAGCGTAGTGCTAATTGCGCCGCAGTAGTTCATTCAAATTCTGGCGGGCTGTTTAAAGACGCGCATACGATTAACTTTCAGGATGCAGGTGGTGCCAATTCAGACTCAGATACATTAGAAACGATATCTTCTTATCCCTTAATGGCCGCTTCTTTAAATATTTCGGCAATACCAACTGTTGATGCCAATGTTGGTGAAACCTATACTAGAAATATTACACTCGCCCAAGGTGGTAACGGATGTACGGAAACATTCACATACTATGTTGATTTGGGAGTAGATGTAGATGATGAATATACATTGTCTTATGCAGGTACGGAGTTAACCCCTTCATCAATTAACGGGCAGGTTTTGACCTATTTAATAGATTTAAATGCAGCACCTTTCGCAGGTGCTGTGGGTAATAATGACAATTGCTTTGACAATGGAGAGGTTATTATTTTTGAAGAAGCTTTTAGAGTTGATGATTGTTTGGATACCGCAATTATCCATAATACGTATTGGGGTTGTAATCCGGGTGAGATTTGCCAAGCTGCAGAACAGCAAACCGGTTCGTTAAACTTTGGCGCTAATGTACCTGATATAGCTATTTCAAAAGTTGGATCTACTACACCAGATTTATGTGGCGCGGTTACCTACACTATTAGAATAGAAAATACAAATACAGCTGTAGGTTCTATGGCATTAGACTTGGGTATTAATATTGGTAGTGGACATAATACATCACCAGTTACTACTGCTGCTACTAATCCTCTTTGGGATTTTACCTATTTTGACACAAGAAGTGTTTCTAATTTTAGATTTGCTTCGGGTATTTCTTTTACACCAGAAGATAGACCAAGTACTATTTATCCGACTAGAGGGGATAATGGTACTTCAGTTTCTATACCGCCAAACTTTTTCAATTCTGATCCAGATGGACCGGGAGGTTTTGATGATTTGGATAATGACGGCTATTATGATGACTTACCACCAGGCGAAGCTACAGAACTATCTTTTGACTTTACGGTAACACCTAAAGATAATTGTGGTGTTGCAAGGTTTGATTATATGGGTTGGGAACATACTTATATAGATACCTATTTTAAAGATCAATGTAAGAGCGACCGTATTCCAGAACGTATTGATATTGGGTATTTCAATATTATTAGAGATTACCAAGATGTTACAGAAGTTGAAGCACCTACGGATATTGTAAACAATGAAGATTTTGTTGTGAGTATAGCTCCGGCATTTTATGCAGGTGGAGCAGGTTTACCTACTATAGACGGTACCGCTATGTTTTCTAATGATGCCTCTTCAGAATGGAGTATAACACTTACTGTGCCTACAGGTATGGCGTTGCAAACACCTTTACCGGCTGGTTTTACCCAAAGTGGTAACGAAGTAACGTATACAACAACGGACATGTACGCAGGTAGATTCAAAGAATGGGTAGATTTTCCTATGACTTTCACATGTGGCCCCAATGGTATACAATCTATACCGTATACAACTAATTATACGGCAACGAGTTCGGCTGGTGTTTGTTGGTCTCAAGATATTCATTGTGGTACTGTAAATATATACACACATTGCCCTGGTGGCTGTGTAGGTCCTGCAATTGAAGGTTTTAAAGCCAGAAGACTTACTGCTGGTTGGACGGATAATAGTATGACCACTAAGGTTGTCTTAGATGATAATACAGATGGTATCAAGAAATATTTAGCTGGTGATCAAATGAAGATTACCACTACGGCATCAATAAATAATATTTCATTAGATAACCTATATTTCGATTTAACATATGATACAGCTAGTGCTGCTGCAGGTGGTCCTGGTATTATAACTTTAGTTGATTCTAAAATTACCATCAATGATAATAGCGCAGGTACGTCTAATTCACGCACCCTTACTAATGCACCCGTCTTAACCACCAATAATTCAACTGAGCATATGCTTAGTTTTGATTTAAGTGATGAAAAAGACTTAATAAGTGCGGCTTATTTGTTTGAAGGCGATGCAACTGATAGGGATATTGTGGAACTTGAATTGACTTTTGAGTTCAGTAAAGATTTTCAAGATATAGCCTATTTTGAACTTACAAATTTAAGAGGTGAATTCTTTGCTTTTACTGATTACCCGGCAAATACTGCACCTAATAGAGTAGGTTGCGATACTTGGGGAGACAGGGCATATTATTCAAGACCTAGAATATACGGTGCCAACCTTGCTCATGCAACTGATGGTTGTACGCCATCAAATGGAATCATATATAATATGGTCAAAAATATGGCACCTGCCGATATGCATGCTGATGAATATAGACCTTTAACGTTATGGAAATCTACCGTAATAGATATTCCAGAAGGAGCTAGATTTACAGGAAATGTTACATCAATACAATTTCAAGGGGCATATTCAACAACTACTGGCGAATTTATAGCCACAGAAACAGGAAATCAAATAGTTATTACCCCTGGTCCTAATTTTAGAAATAGAGATCAAAGTGGAACAATTATACCAAGATTATATGTAGAATTTATGGGTACTTGTGAGTCACCTGCGTCTGCGCAGTATGATTTTACGGTCAATTATGATGATTTTGCTTATGCAACGCCGGTACCTTCAAGTTTCTCTTATACCAATACGTTTAGCTATACGCAACCTAGCTTTCAAATTCAATCTCCATTACCTACAGTTAATGGTGATGCCTATACTGTAGATTTTGATACTAATATAGATAACAAAAGTCCAGATGATGTGGATTATAACTGGTTGCAGGTTACCTCTCCAGAGGGTCTTAATATAACAGGTGCATTCTCAGTAGCCGCAGGGGTTGAAACTCCGGTAAATTTCTATCAATCTGGTGATAAAACATGGATAGAGGTAGGGTCTATTGCGGCCGGATCTACAAAATCTATACGTTTTAAAGCTGACTTTGATGACTGTCAAGATCAAACTGTCCTAGTGGAGCATGGTTGGGATTGTTCGGGTTATCCTGGGTATCCCGATACTAGTGTAACCGTTTCAGATTTTCAGGCGGTTGGTGCTACTTGTTACCAGAACTCTACATCTATAACTTTAGAACCTAAAGGTTCACAGGTTCAAGTAGCCATTACTGACCAACCTAGCACGGCACAAGCTCTGTGTACACCATTTAATATAGGGGTTGATGTCATTAGCGCACAATTAGGGGATTTAATTAATCCGTCGTTGCAGTTTGCTATTCCTGGCGGGGACGGTGGTATAACTATAGTTAGTACAGATGTTACTTACCCCAAGGGTTCGCTTGATCCTGCAGATACTCAAGCGGTAACGGTTACTATAGAAAATGGTATTGCCAAGGTAAATTTGTTGGAACATACCAATATCCTTGCCTTAAATGGTATTGCGGGTAATCCAGCGGAAAATTCAATAGATGAAAGAACGGCACATGTTGATCTTGAAATTCAATTGGAGTGTGATTTTATTTCAAATTCAGAATTTACTTTTAAGGTGTATGGGGAAGAACCATGTGGTGATCTCGCCGCGGGTAACGGTTCAAGAGTTGTATCAAATTCTATACAGGCATTAGGTGCAGTAGCACCATACAATGCGTTAAGTACAATTAACCTTCCAGGATTTGGCGCGCCAATCCAAGGTTGTGGTATTACTGATGAAATTAGTGTAGTAACTACAATAACAGGTGGTACAACAGGAAGTTCTGATTTTGGAAAAGTAACCTTAAGATCAGGGATTGAATACGTACCATCATCTTTTTCAAGTACAGACGGTGCTTCATTTGTAAGTGTAGCAACTGTAGGAGACCATGAAGAACTCATTTTACAATATCCTGCCGGTGTAACTGCTGGGTCTACAATAAACTTCGACTTTGATTTCATAACTACCAACGAGGGTATTTGTGATGATTCAGCAGAAGTTCAGATAGTAAACTATGTTACAGTGAGCGGTATAACTTGCTCTACTACTAACTGTGCGGATTTTCAAATAGCAACAGGTTCTTCCTATGAAATTATGCCCTTAGAAAAACCTATTTTAGTTGGTACGCCAAATGATAGTTTCTTTTCTGTAGATACTAGTAATAACTATGAATATCATTTATCCTTAGATATTGAAAACACGGCTCTTGTAGATGCCGATGCTGGTTATGCTTATAGTGTATATTGTGCAGATGTAAATGGAGATATTGATGGTGCTGCTATAGCTACGGGATCAATAGCCGATGCAATTCCAAATTCGTCTACGATTACTGACGAAATTGTGTTTACTACTTCTGGAGCTGCTTGTTCTGGTACTAACTTTATAGTAGAGTTTTTACCTTCTAGTACAAATTGCCAGTGCGAAGCTGTCTTAATTCCTGTATCCGTTACTTCGGGCGCGCCGCTAGATTTAGATGACGATAATGACGGTATACCAGATGTTATTGAAGTTTATAATGGCGATTCAGATGGTGACGGCACCCTAGATTATGAAGATCCAGATTTCTGTGCCGCTACTTTTGATGGCATCAATGGATGGGATTGTGCAACAATGGGCTTACCTGATCCTGATGATGATTTAGATGGCGATGGTATTCCAAACTACTATGACACGGATTTCCCAACTTGTGGAGGATTGAATGCTAATGGTATATGTATCAATTTTGATACAGATGGCGATGGTATTCCAAATCAGTTAGACCTGGATTCTGACAATGATGGTATTACGGATATTGTTGAGAGTGGTTCCGCTAATATAGATGCTGATGGTGACGGTGTCATAGATATTATTACAGATGTAGATAATGATGGTCTTGCAGATGTAGTAGATAATGATACTACGGACGGTCCAGAAGGTAGTGCGCCCTGTACTCCGCAAAATGGTTGTGTTCAAGTAAACTCTACATCAAATGTTTTTGATACAGATGGAGATGGGGCTACTGATGAAAGCGGTGATTTTGATGGAGACGGAATAATAAACGCCTACGATTTGGATAGTGATAATGACGGCATTCTAGATACGGTTGAAGCACAAACTACAAGTGGCTTTAATACACCAGATGCTATAGATCCATTAACAGGTATCCCGGCAATTGGTGCAGATACAGATGGTATAGACCCAATTGATACTGATGGTGATGGCAATCCGGATTACCTAGATTTAGATGCCGATAACGATGGCATTACAGATACTTTAGAGGCCGGAGGCGTAGATGCCGATGGCGATGGTGCGGTAGATGGTTTTGCTGATGCTGATGGTAACGGTGTTGCCGACAGTGTTGATGCTACGCCTTTACCAGATGAAGATTCTGATAATGACGGAATTTTAGACCGTTTAGATTTAGATTCTGATAATGACGGAATAACGGATACTACCGAAGCTGGTGGTATAGATGGTGACAGTGACGGTATCATTGATACGTTCATGACCGATACAGATAATGACGGACTTGCAGATAGTGTAGATCCAGTAGGTCCAACTACTCCAGGTACGCCAATTCCGAATCCGGATACGGACAATGACGGATTGGATGATAGAATAGATTTAGATTCTGAAAATGATGGTATTCCAGATGTAATTGAAGCTGGCGGTTCTGACCCGGATAACGATGGTAGAATCGGTACAGGTCCAATTGCAGATGATGATGGAGATGGACTTTCAGATTTAGTAGATCCAAATGATAATACAACAGGTACACTAGACGATGGTCCAGGTACTCCATTACCAATAGACAATTTTGATGGAGACAGTGTTCCTAATCACTTAGATATAGATTCTGATAATGATGGTATTACGGATACTACCGAAGCTGGTGGACTAGATGTTAATGGTGATGGTGTTGTAGATGGTTTTGATGATACCGTTACAACAGACGGTTGGGATGACGCTACGGCAGCATCTCCACTTCCAATTCCTAATTCAGATACTGCAGGCGGTCCAGATTATTTGGACATTGATGCGGATGATGATGGTATTCCAGATAACGTAGAAGCACAGACTACAGCGGGTTATATTGCTCCTGCTGATGCTGAAGCAGCTAACGGATTAGATACCAATTATCCTGTAGGGTTAACCCCTGTGGATACGGACGGTGATTTAATTCCTGATTATTTAGATGCGGATTCTGATGCGGATGGTGTTAGTGATGTTGAGGAAGCAGGTCAAGGTACAATGGTAGACCCTTTAGCCGATGCTGATGGAGATGGCTTAAACGATGCTTATGATGATACAACTGCTGGTTATGATGTAAACAATGACCTAGATACAGGTGCAATTGCTACAGATAATGTAGATGATTTAGACACTTCAGAGGTTGATTTTAGGTCCATATTAGATTCTGATAATGATGGTATCATGGATACGGTTGACATTGATGATGATAACGACGGAATTTTAGACACCGATGAAACAGGAGATACAGATGGTGATGGTATTCCAGATAGTATTGATTTAGATTCAGATAATGACGGTATTCCTGATTCTATAGAGGCTGGTGGTACAGATACAGATGGTGATGGTCATATAGACTACCCAACTCCTGGTGACCCATCTTCAATGACGGATACGAATAATGATGGTCTTGCGGATGAAATTGCAACAACTCCTTTACCAGATGAGGATTCAGATGGTGATGGTATTAAGGATAGAGTAGACTTGGATTCAGATAATGATGGTATTGCAGATGTAACGGAAGCCGGTGGTCCAGATACGGATAATGATGGTGTTATTGACACTTTCGCAACAGATACAGACCGTGATGGTTTAGCAGATAGCGTTGATCCAGTTGATGCAACTACTCCTGGTACGCCTTTAGAAAATCCAGATACCGACGGTGACGGATTTGATGATCGAATAGATACAGATTCAGATAATGATGGTATTCCAGATGTAACGGAAGCTGGTGGTTCTGATCCGGATAACGATGGTGTTATCGGTACAGGTCCCATTGCCGATGCAGATGGTGACGGACTTTCAGATATTGTAGATACAGATGATAATACAACTCCAACTGCTACAGATGGTCCAGGTACAGCTTTACCAATAGATAATTTTGATGGTGATGCTAATCCTAACCACTTAGATATAGATGCAGATAATGACGGTATTCTAGATGTAGTTGAAAATGGAACAGGCGCTTTAGACACCAATAATGATGGTGCTATAGATAGTACTGATGATGTATTCCTAGATGCAAATGACAATGGTCAAGCGGACGATACAGAAGGTACTGCGCCATTAAATACAGATACAACAGGTGGTGCAAACTACATAGATATTGATGCAGATGATGATGGTATTCCTGATAATGTAGAAGCACAAACAACTGCAGCTTATGTTGCTCCAGATGATGCTTTTGACGCTGAAGGTTTAGATACTCAATATGCAGGTGGAATTACACCTGAAGATACAGATGGGGATTTAATTCCTGATTATTTAGATCCGGATTCTGACAGTGATGGTACTCCGGATATCATTGAAGCAGGGCAAGGAACTATGACTGATCCTTTATCTGATGCGGATAATGACGGATTAAACGATGCCTTTGATGATACGCCCGGTACAGATGTAAACAATGATTTGGATACAGGTGCAGAGGGTACGGATAACGAGGATGATTTGGATACTGACGAGGTAGATTTCAGGTCTATCCTAGACCGTGACCAGGATGGTATTATGGATATCGTTGATCTAGATGACGACAATGATGGAATTTCAGACTTAGATGAGTCAAACGGAATGGATCCGAGTGCCGATGATGATAACGATGGTATCGTAAATTATCTAGATGATGATCCAGCTAACCCAGCAGTGGGTGATGTAAACGGAACGATAGAGCCAGCATTTGATTTTGATGGTGACGGTATTCCTAACCACTTCGATATCGATGCAGATAATGACGGTATATATGATGTATATGAAGCAGGTAATGATGCTTTAGATATCAACAATGATGGTGTTATTGACACTAACGATACCGGTTTTGCAGATTTAAATACAGATGGACAAGCAGATAGTTCCGAGGGAACAATTCCTTTAACTACAGATACTACGGGCAATGCAGATTTCTTGGATATAGATGCAGATGATGATGGTATTCCAGATAATGTGGAGGCACAGCCTACATCAGGTTATGTTGCTCCAGCTGATGCTTTTGATTTCAATGGTGTAGATACAAACTACCCTAACGGTTTAAGACCAGAGGATACAGATGGGGATTTAACTCCGGATTATATAGATTTTGATTCGGATGATGATGGAACTTCAGATGTTGTGGAGGCTGGTCAGGGAGCAATTACAAATGCTACGGCGGATACAGACGGAGACGGATTGAACGATGCTTTTGATGATACGCCGGGCTTAGACGTAAACAATGATTTGGATACAGGTGCTGACGGCACGGATAACGAAGATGACGTAGATCCAGCTGAGGTTGATTTCAGATCTATATTAGATCGCGACCAAGATGGTATTATGGATATTGTTGATTTGGATGATGATAATGACGGAATTCCTGATTTAGAGGAATGTAGCGGAATGGGAAGTGTTTCCTTAATTCCCGATGGTGACTTCGGAGTAGCGGATACTGCTAACGACACCTACTTTAATGGAGCCGGTGATGGTGCGGGTAACCCGGACAATTACGATACCTACACCAAACCAATGCCAGCGGGCATTACAACCACGTATGGGAATGATGCACCTAGACCTTCTGATGGTAACTATGCATTGGTCACGAACTCCGTAGGTCTTTCATATGTAGCAGGTGAACCTATTCCTAACTTTTGGTTAGATATAGAAGATTATACTACAGATGCTCCGGGCGAGTTGGGATACTTTGCTCTTTTTAATGCAGATGGTGCAGCAGGTCGTTTCTATGAACAGACAATAACAGGTTTGGTAGTAGGTGAAACCTATGAGTTTAAGACGGCAATTATCAACTTGTTCAACCCTGGGTATGCAGATAACGGTACGGAACAATTCTTAGGAAACACACCAATTGCACCAAACGTTTCAATGTTAGTGCTTAACAGTGGAGGTACTGTGGTGGATCAGTTTAATTCAGGAGATATTCCTAATGATGGGGAATGGAAAGTAGTTTCATTGATTTTTACGGCTACGGAAACAAGTATGACTTTCGCTATAGATAATAATACAGGCGGAGGTATTGGAAACGATTTTGGAATTGATGGTATTTCTTTGACACAATCCTGTGATTTTGATGGAGACGGTATACCAAACCCGTTTGATTTAGATTCTGATAATGACGGAATTCTTGATATTGTTGAGGCTGGAGGAACCGATACGGATAATGATGGTCGCGTTGATGGCTTCACGGATGCTAATGATGATGGTCTAGATGACGATACAGCAGCAGACCCATTACCCTTACCAAATACGGATACGGCTGGAAATGCAGATTTCTTGGATATCGATGCGGATGATGATGGTATTCCAGACAACGTAGAAGCACAGCCTACAATTGGTTATGTGGCTCCAGCAGATGCTTTCAACAGAGACGGTGTAGATACCAACTATCCAACAGGCCTGGTTCCTGAAGATACAGATGGTGATTTAACGCCAGATTATTTAGACTTGGATTCTGAAAATGATGGTATTTCCGATATGCTCGAAGCAGGTCAAGGTATCTTAACAGATCCATTGGCAGATGCAGATGGGGATGGTCTTAACGATGCTTATGACGATACTCCTGGCAATGATGTAAACAACGATTTGAATACTGGTGCGGACGGCACGGATAATGTGGATGATGCAGACATGGCTGAGGTTGACTTCAGATCAATATTGGATTTTGACCAAGATGGTATTCCGGACACGATAGATTTAGATGATGATAATGACGGTATCTCAGATGTAGATGAGGCCAACGGAATCGACCCAAGTGCCGATGATGACAACGATGGTGTTCCTAACCATTCGGATGATGATCCAAGTAATCCTGCAATCGGAGATGTAAACGGAACAACGGAGCCAGCGTTCGATTTTGACGGTGACGGAATTCCTAACCACTTTGATATTGATGCAGATAATGATGGTATCGTAGATGTAGTGGAAGCGGGTAATGGCGACCTTGATACGAACAATGACGGAGTAATCGATAGTATTGACACTGGTTTTGCCGATGCGGACGATAATGGTCAAGCCGATAGTTCGGAAGGAACAACGCCACCAAATACAGATGGTACAGGAGAAGCTAACTTCTTGGATATTGATGCGGATGATGACGGTATTCCAGATAACGTAGAAGCACAACCAACAGATGCTTACATAGCTCCAGCGGATGCTTTTGACGCAGCCGGATTGGATACGAACTATCCAAGTGGATTGGTTCCAGAAGATACTGATAATGATGGTACGCCTGATTACACCGATTCGGATTCAGATGCTGATGGTATTGATGATGTGTTGGAAGCAGGCCAAGGTACAATAGCGGATCCATTGGCTGATGCCGACGGAGACGGTCTTAATGATGCTTTTGATGATACTCCTGGTTTAGATGTAAACAATGACTTGGATACTGGTGCGGAGGGTACGGATAACGAAGACGATGCAGATATGGCCGAGGTAGATTTCCGGTCAATGCTAGACACAGACCAAGATGGTATTCCAGATACGGTAGATTTGGATGATGATAATGATGGCATTTCGGATTTGGATGAGGCCAATGGAATCGACCCAAGTGGCGATGATGATAATGATGGTGTTCCTAACCATTCTGATGATGATCCAAACAACCCTGCAATCGGAGATGTTAACGGAACAACAGAGCCAGCGTTCGATTTTGATGGTGACGGAATCCCGAACCACTTTGATATTGATGCCGATAATGATGGTATCGTAGATGTAGTGGAAGCTGGTAATGGCGACCTTGATACGAACAATGACGGTGTAATCGATAGTAATGATACCGGCTTTGCCGATGCGGACGATAACGGTCAAGCCGATAGTTCGGAAGGAACAACGCCACCAAATACAGATGGTACAGGTGAAGCTAACTTCTTGGATATTGATGCAGATGATGATGGTATTCCGGATAACGTAGAAGCACAACCAACCGATGCATACATAGTTCCAGCAGATGCTTTTGATGCGACCGGATTGGATACGAATTATCCAAGTGGTATAGAGCCAGCAGATACAGATATGGATGGTACTCCTGATTATATTGATTCGGATTCAGATGCAGATGGCGTAAGTGATGCTTTAGAAGCAGGTCAAGGCACAATGACTGATCCATTAGCGGATGCCGACGGAGACGGTCTTAACGATGCCTACGATGATACTCCTGGTTTAGATGTAAACAATGATTTGGATACAGGTGCCATTGGTACGGATAACGAAGATGATGCTGATTTAACTCAGGTAGATTTTAGAGATATCCTAGACTATGATAAAGATGGTATTCCTGATACAATAGATCTTGATGACGATAATGATGGTATCGCTGATTTAGTGGAGACCAACGGAATCGACCCAAGTGCAGATGATGACAATGACGGTGTTCCTAACCATTCTGATGACGATTCAAATGATCCAGCAATCGGAGATGTAAACGGAACAACGGAACCAGCGTTCGATTTTGACGGTGACGGAATCCCGAACCATTTTGATATCGATGCCGATAATGACGGTATTACAGATGTAGTGGAAGCCGGTAACGGCGCACTTGACACAAATGGTGATGGTGTAATTGACGCTGATGATGCTGGTTTTGCAGATGCAAATACTGACGGTCAAGCCGATAGTTCAGAAGGAACAGTACCACCAAATACAGATGGTACAGGTGAAGCTAACTTTTTGGATATTGATGCAGATGATGATGGTATTCCAGATAACGTAGAAGCGCAACCTACCTTGGCGTATGTTGTTCCTGCCGATGCTTTTGATGAAGTAGGCTTGGATACCAACTACCCAGGTGGATTGGTGCCAGAAGATACGGACGGTGACGGAACTCCAGATTACTTAGACCTTGATTCTGAAGATGACGGTGTGCTAGATATTGATGAAGCTGGTCAAGGTACCTTTACAGGTGTTGATTCTGATTCAGACGGATTGGATGACGGTTTTGACGATACGCCAGGTTTAGATGTAAACAACGATTTGGATACAGGTGCAGATGGTACGGATAACGATGACGATGCTACAACTCCTGAAGTTAATTTCAGGGAAATTGGCGATAGTGATGGAGACGGAGTCCTTGACACTCAGGAGGAAGCAGACGGCACGGATAAGAATGACCCATGTGATTATGTAATAGAGAACGTTACCTTGGATTTCTCAGGTGATTACCTAGTTGCAGATTGTGATGGAGATGGTGTAATCAATGGTCACGAGCTAGAAGATAATACCAATCCGGAAGACCCTTGTGATTACATAGAAAATAGTATTACCTTACAACAAGAAGGGGATTATCTTATATCTGATTGTGATGGAGACGGTCTAACCACTGCTCAGGAAGAAGCTATAGGTACAGATCCAGATGTTGCGGATACGGATGGCGATACTATTGTAGATGGTCAGGAAATAGTGGATGGAACAGACCCTCTTAACCCGTGTGACTCATTAAACGGCGTACCTACATTGGAAGCAGGTTGTGATCCGGAGTTAGTAGAAACAGGTGTTTCTGTTACCAATGAGATCATAACACCGGATAATGATGGAACCAATGATACATTTATAATTGATAATATAGAATCCTATCCAAATAATACCGTACAGATTTATAACCGTTGGGGTATTATCGTGTATGAGATGTCAGGTTATGACAATGGAGCTAATTCTTTTAGAGGTATATCTAATGGAAGAGTAACAATTCAAACTGATTCTCAATTACCTGTAGGAGTGTATTTCTATATTATTAAATATGAAAACAAAGGTGATAATTTAAGCAAAGCAGGCTACCTATATATCAACAGATAAATTCCCCAAAAAACGAAATAACCATGAAAAAAGTAGTAACAACGATCCTCTTCATATTTGCCGGTCTGGCCTCGGTATTTAGTCAGCAGGATGCACAGTACACGCAGTACATGTATAACACCATATCAGTAAACCCGGCCTATGCAGGTTCACGTGGGGTGTTCAGTATTGCCGCTCTTCATCGCTCGCAGTGGGTAGGCTTAGATGGGGCTCCCACAACGCAGACCCTCAACTTCCATACGCCGGTTTCTGGCAAAGTGGGGTTGGGCCTATCGATCGTGAACGATGAGATCGGTAACGGAACCAATCAGGATACGTATGTAGATGCGGCATTTTCCTATACCGTGAATACCTCTCGCGAGGGTAAACTGTCCTTTGGATTAAAGGCAGGTGGGCATCTTCTAAACGTAGATTTCTCTAAGTTAAGGAACTACGGTGCGGAGAGTAACCTTCCTAATATAGACAACAAGTTCTCGCCCAATATAGGAGCAGGGGTATATTACCATACAGACCATTTTTACGCGGGGCTGTCGGTTCCTAACTTTTTGCAAACGGAACATTTTGACGGCTCCAATACAGATGCCAGTTCGTTCCTTGCAGAGGAGCGTATGAACTTCTATTTCATTACGGGTTATGTGTTTGATGTAAACCAAAGGTTAAAGTTCAAACCTGCGGCATTGGTCAAGGCGGTAAAAGGAGCGCCCTTACAAGTGGATCTTAGTGCTAATTTCTTGATGAACGATAAGTTTTCATTGGGGCTTGCCTATAGATGGGATGCAGCTCTAAGTGCACTGTTCGGGTTTCAACTGAATGACCAGTTAATGTTGGGTCTGGCCTATGACCGGGAGATTACGGATTTAGGAGCGACCAGATTTAACGATGGTTCCTTTGAAATCTTTCTTAGATACGAATTCCTGAACCGTTACAAACGAGTGATTACCCCAAGATTCTTTTAATAGATAAGACATGAAAAAAGCAAGATATATATTCTGTGGCCTGGCGGTAATGACAATGGTTTCTCAGGCACAAGAGAAAAAGATAAAAAAGGCGGACACGAAATTTACCAACTATTCCTATGCCTCGGCCATACAGTCCTATGAGGATTTAGTAGAGGACGGCTATACGGAAGAAGAGATTTTCAAGAACCTGGGGAACGCGAACTATTTAAACGCGAACTATGAGGAAGCTGCCAATTGGTACGGTCAATTGTTCCAGTTAGGGATAACGGATATCGACCCGGAATATATGTACCGCTACGCCCAAACATTAAAGTCGTTGGAAAAGTATGACGCATCGGACATTTGGATGAACAAGTTCAAGAAAGCAAGGTCAAATGACCAACGGGCATTGGCCTTTGGCAATAACTTGGACTACTTAGACCAAATAGAAGAACGCTCGGGAAGGTATGAACTAAAAAATTTGGCCTTGAATTCCAAGGTGTCAGATTTTGCGCCCTCTTTCTATGGGAAAGATTTGGTCTTTTCTACGGCAAGGGACAGTGGGCGGATATCCAAAAACATCCACAGATGGAACAATGGCGCCTTTCTAAACTTGTATAAAGCAACAGGAGACGGGCAAGGAAACTTTACGTCATTGGAAAAGTTAGACCGAAAACTGAACAAGAAAACACACGAATCCTCTACGGCCTTTACTAAAGATGGACAGACGATGTACTTTACCCGTAACAATTCGGACAACGGAAAATTTTCCAGAGATGAGGAAGGGATAAGCAGGTTAAAAATATACAGGGCCAACTTAGTGGCCGGCGAATGGGATAATATAGTAGAATTACCTTTTAATGGGGATGGTTACTCCGTGGCTCACCCAACGTTGAACAAGGACGAAACCAAATTGTATTTCGCATCCGATATGCCGGGAACGGCAGGGGAATCTGATATATTCTCCGTGGATATCAATAAGGACGGTACTTTTGGAGCCCCTCAGAATATGGGCCCGCAAATCAATACGGAAGCTAGGGAGACTTTTCCCTTTATAACCGAATCCGATATCCTTTATTTTTCTTCGGACGGGCATCCCGGTCTGGGCGGTCTTGATGTATTCGCTACAGATCTAAAGAACGATAGTGGCAGGGTCATCAACGTAGGAAGACCGTTGAATGGGGAAGAGGATGATTTTTCATATATCGTAAACGAAGAAACGAAAAAAGGATACTTCTCCTCTAATCGCGAAGGAGGAGTGGGCAATGATGATATTTATGGTTTCTTAGAAACGGAGCCTTTAGATTTTACTTGTCATACTAATATTACGGGCACCGTCAAGGATAAAAAGACGGGAGCTTTGCTTGCCAATGCATCCATTAAAGTATACGACAGTAAGAAGAACCTAGTTGCCAGTTCGGAAACAGACGCCAACGGTGCGTTTGCCATGGAGGGCGACTGTACGGATGGGAACTACAAAATCGTAGCCACTAAAACGGATTATGATGAGGGCGACAAGATGTTTGCCACGGTGAACGCGCAGGATGCAACCGGAATAGAAGTTGTATTGGCGCAAGCGGATAAATCGGCACCCGTTGGTACGGATTTAGCTAAGTACCTTAATATTGAACCGATCTATTTTGATTTTGACAAGCACTTCATCCGTGAAGATGCCAAGGTGAGCATCAATAAAGTACTGGCGTATTTGAACGAATATCCGAATGTAAAGGTACAGGTGCGATCACATACGGACTCCCGCGCGAACGATAATTATAACATGCAATTGTCTGCCAACCGGGCCAAGTCTACTGCAGAGTACCTAGTTGGGCAGGGCATTGCCCAAGATCGTATCTCCTTTGAAGGTTTTGGCGAGACGCAGCTAACAAATGATTGTAGCAATGGGGTGCCTTGTTCCAAGGAGCAGCACCAAATGAACAGACGATCGGAGTTCATAGTGGTAGAATAAAGTAAAATATATATTTGAAGGGAAGAAAGGGAAAGAGCATAGCTTTTTCCCTTTTTTTGTTTTAACTAATTTGACTCAACTAAAATTCTTTTTTTTAATCTTCATTCTATACATTTGTAAATGTAAACTTTAGGGGTGTTCCTATTTATTGGGACTGAGACATACCCTTTGAACCTGATGCGGTTAGTACCGACGAAGGGAAAAGTTGAAAAACATTTTGAAATAGATGTTTACAACACTTTTCATTAAAGTGTCCGATGTTTTCTAGCGGAGCACTTTCTTTTCAAAGACGTACGGGCCTCTATCGTTACAGCATAAAATTATTCTGTATGATAACGATAAACATGAACCAAAAGCAGTTGCAGCTTGGTGCCGAAACTACTATCCATCAATTTTTACAACAAATAGATTCTTCCGGAAACGGCGTTGCTGTGGCCATTAACGACCAAGTTGTACCACGTACCAATTGGCAAACCCGTTTTCTGCAAGACAATGATACGGTTCTCGTTATTCAGGCCGCGCAAGGTGGTTGATGAATTTTTAAAGTATAATCCGGAGTTAAAGCAATATAGTTAAACCTGCAACGAGCAATAGCTTAGCGCACATAGCCACTAAATATGAAAAGTAAAGACACTGCCCCAAAACAAGACCACATTACAAGACAACCTTTTCCGAATTCAAAAAAAATCTATGTAAGTGGAAAAATCCACCCAGAGATTAAAGTTGCAATGCGAGAAATTACATTAAGCGACACCAAGGATTCTTTAACCGGAAAGCTAACACCCAATGAACCGGTTACAGTGTATGATACGTCAGGGCCTTATACCGATCCCGAAAAAAAGATTGATGTACATAGTGGAATCGAAAGAATTAAGGAGCAGTGGATTTTAGGTAGAGGAGATGTAGAGCAGTTAAACAGTTATTCTTCGGAGTATTGCAATGAACGTTTAAACGATAGTAGTTTGGATCACATGCGTTTTTCGCTCTTAAAAAAGCCGTTACGAGCTAAAAAAGGGAAAAACGTTACGCAATTACATTACGCAAAGCAGGGAATAATTACTCCTGAAATGGAATACATTGCCATTCGTGAAAATCAGCGAATTGATGAAATGACCGAGATTGTAAAGCAGCACAAAGGCGAACATTTTGGAGCGGCTATTCCGGAGAAGATTACTCCTGAATTCGTACGTGAAGAAGTTGCCCGTGGGCGTGCGGTAATTCCGTCCAACATAAATCACCCAGAAGCGGAACCTATGATTTTGGGTCGTAATTTCTTGGTAAAGATTAATGCGAATATCGGTAACTCGGCTACTACATCTTCTATTGAGGAAGAGGTGGAAAAGGCGGTTTGGGCCTGTCGGTGGGGAGCGGATAACATCATGGACCTTTCAACCGGTCAAAACATTCATGAAACGCGTGAATGGATTATTCGTAATTCTCCGGTTCCCGTGGGAACGGTACCAATTTATCAGGCTTTAGAAAAAGTGAATGGTGTAGCAGAAGACCTTACTTGGGAAATTTTTAGGGATACCCTAATTGAACAGGCCGAGCAGGGAGTTGACTATTTTACCATTCATGCAGGCGTTCTTTTACGCTATGTGCCCATGACGGCCAAACGGGTTACGGGTATTGTTTCTCGCGGCGGTTCTATCATGGCTAAATGGTGTTTAGCGCATCATAAAGAAAGTTTCTTATATACGCATTTTGAGGATATCTGTGAGATTCTGAAGCAGTACGATGTAGCTTTTTCTTTAGGAGATGGTCTACGTCCGGGTTCAGTAGCGGATGCCAATGATGAAGCTCAGTTTGCCGAATTGGCAACTTTGGGCGAGCTAACGCAGATTGCCAGGAAACACGAAGTTCAATGTTTTATTGAAGGTCCAGGCCACGTGCCCATGCATATGATCAAAGAGAACATGGAGAAGCAAATTGAAGTTTGTGATGAAGCTCCGTTTTATACTTTAGGGCCTTTAACTACAGATATAGCTCCCGGTTACGATCATATCACTTCCGGTATTGGCGCGGCTATGATCGGTTGGTTCGGTTGTGCTATGTTGTGTTATGTGACGCCTAAAGAACATTTAGGTTTACCTAATAAAGATGATGTAAGAACAGGTGTAGTAACCTATAAATTGGCGGCTCATGCGGCAGATTTGGCAAAAGGGCATCCTGGTGCACAACATAGGGACAATGCATTGAGCAAAGCTCGATTTGAATTCCGTTGGGAAGATCAGTTTAACTTGGGGTTAGACCCGGAATTGGCTCGCGAATATCACGATGAGACCTTACCTGCGGATGGTGCCAAGATTGCACATTTCTGTTCTATGTGCGGACCCAAATTCTGCTCTATGAAGATATCTCAGGAAGTACGTGATTTTGCCGCGGCAAACGATATTGTAGACAATGAGGTCATTCAAAAAGGGATGGAAGAAAAGTCCAAAGAATTTAAGGACAAAGGCTCGGAAGTGTACTTGTAAATTAGAGTCCATGATTGTTCTGATTGCCCCGGAAACCGATGTGCCCAACGAACTTGAACTACTGAATAGGTTGTTTCAAGAAGGTTTGGCGTATTATCATCTACGTAAACCGCATAAGGACTACGAGGGGCATTCAGCATATCTTGAAAAAATAGATTCAAAATTCCATGACCGTGTGGTAGTACACCTATATCATGAATTGATAGCGGATTTTAATTTAAAGGGAATTCACTTTCAAGAGCAGAAAAGAAGGGATGTGCTGGCAGGTAACCAGTTGAAGAAAAGGGAGGTCAGAACCCTAATGAATAATTATTTAGCATCCTTGGGAGTCGAAAGCGCCAAAATCAAAACGATAAGTTCCTCCTTTCATGAACCTAATGAGTTGCAAGATTGTAATTTTACTTTTGATTACCATTTATTGAGCCCTGTATTTTCATCCATTTCAAAGAAAGGATATAAAGGCAGGGGGTTTGATGTAAATCATATCGATAAAAAAGTAATCGGTATGGGTGGCGTAACCAAAAACAATTTGGATGAAATTCAAAAATTAGGTTTTCAAGGAACCGGAGTTTTGGGAGGAATCTGGAACAGCAAAACGCCTATTGAGGATTTCAAGGCGATGCAAAAATTTTATAGAAACACATGATTATGAACATACCAAAGTTGCATTATATCTCACAAGGAAAAACACCGGAAGACCATCTGGAGCATATTCAGAAGGCCTGTACATCTGGTGCGGAACTAGTGCAATTGCGTTTAAAGAACGTAAAGAAAAGCGTGGTGTTAAAGACCGCCGAGAAAGCAAGGGAGATTACGGCACATTTTCAAACGCGATTGATTATCAATGACCATTATCAAATTGCCAAAGAAGTAAAGGCAGATGGTGTGCATCTTGGTAAAACAGATGCCGACCCCGCGGTTGCCCGTAAGCTTTTGGGAGATTATTATATCATTGGAGGAACGGCAAATACTTTGGACGATTGCTTGGCTTTGGTGAAAAAGGGAGTTAACTATATAGGTTTAGGACCTTTTCGGTTCACGACAACCAAGGAAAACTTGAGTCCGATTATACCACTTTTGGGGTATCAAGCCATTGTAGAGGAACTTAAATCGGACATGCCCATTATTGCTATTGGCGGTATTACTATAGAAGACGTACCGGAGATTTTAAAAGCCGGAGTGTACGGTATAGCGGCTTCTGGCGAAATAACTAAGGATTTTAATAAAATAAACGCTTTTCACCACCTTTTGAAAGCACCTTCTACGAACGAACAACTTTGGAACAGGGAAACAAACTTTTAAATATGACAGATGCACTTCACATAGCGGATAAAACTTTTTCTTCACGCTTGTTTACCGGTACCGGTAAATTCTCCAGTTCGGAAAAAATGAGGGAAGCTGTCCTAGCTTCGGAAAGTGAACTGGTTACCGTTGCCCTCAAAAGGGTAGAGGTTGATAATAAGTCGGATGATATGCTGAAAAGCCTGAATGCGGACCATATCAACCTGTTGCCAAATACATCAGGCGTAAGAACGGCCAAAGAAGCGGTTTTTGCAGCACAATTGGCACGAGAGGCTTTGGAAACCAACTGGATGAAGTTAGAAATTCACCCAGACCCAAGGTACCTTTTGCCAGACCCCATAGAAACTCTAAAGGCGGCCGAAGAATTGGTGAAATTGGGATTTGTAGTAATGCCCTATATCCATGCGGACCCTGTTTTGTGTAAGCGATTGGAAGAGGTTGGCGTACAATGTGTAATGCCTTTGGGTGCGCCAATTGGGAGTAACAAAGGATTAAAAACCGATGATTTCCTAAAAATTATAATCGAACAGAGCAATGTACCGGTAATTGTAGATGCGGGTATTGGTGCCCCATCACATGCGGCTTATGCCATGGAATTGGGTGCAGATGCGGTTTTGGTCAATACGGCCATTGCAGTATCTCCTAGTCCGGTTGATATGGCCATTGCCTTTAAAATGGCCGTTGAAGCGGGAAGAATGGCCTACCGAGCAAAATTGGCACCGGTAAAAGAAGTGGCGGAAGCGAGCAGTCCGTTAACGTCCTTTTTAAACTAAAATAGACCTTATGGCTTTTAGAAATACATTTGAGCAATACGATTGGGATACCCTGGAGCATGAAATTTATGCCGTAACCGAAGCGGAGGTAGCTGCAGTTCTTAAAAAGGAACGTATTTCTTTGGACGATTTTAAAACATTGATTTCTCCAGCGGCCAAGCCTTTTTTAGAAGAAATGGCACAGCGCAGCCATCAGCTGACGAAAAAGCGTTTCGGGAACACCATTCAGATGTATCTGCCCATGTATCTGTCCAATGAATGCCAGAACATTTGCACCTATTGCGGGTTTAGTATGACCAATAAAATTCCCCGTAAAACCCTTAGCGATGCCGAAATATTAAAAGAGGTAGCGCATATAAAAGAACTGGGCTATGACCATATTTTACTGGTAACGGGCGAAGCCAATAGAAAAGTTGGTGTGGCATATATCAAACATGCCATTGAGTTGATAAAGTCACATTTCTCCAATATTAGCATGGAGGTTCAACCTATGGACCAAGAGGAGTATGAGGAGTTGATAGCAGCGGGATTGTATGCCGTTTTGGTATACCAAGAAACGTATCATGAGGCTACTTACAAGGTGCATCACCCCAAAGGAAAAAAATCGAATTTTAATTACCGATTGGATACCCCGGACCGTTTAGGAAAAGCGGGCATTCATAAAATAGGGTTGGGAGCCTTGTTTGGATTGGAAGACTGGCGTGTTGACAGTTTTTATACGGCCTTGCACTTAAAATACCTGCAAAAGACCTATTGGAAAACGAAGTACAGTATATCGTTTCCGAGGTTGAGACCACACCAAGGCGATGTACAGCCAAAGGTTGAAATGACGGATGCGGATTTGGTTCAGTTAATTTGTGCTTACCGATTGCTAGATGAAGATGTGGAGCTATCCATGTCTACAAGAGAAAGTGAAACCTTCCGAAATAACATTATAAAATTGGGAATTACGTCTATCAGCGCGGAGTCAAAGACCAATCCGGGAGGTTATACTGCAGAACCGGAATCTTTGGAGCAATTTGAAATTTCGGATGAACGCTCTACGGCGGAAATCCGGGAAATGATAAAGAAACAGGGCTATGAGCCGGTTTTTAAAGATTGGGAAATTTTTGCTTGATTCGTATGCAATTCCAATCTAAAGCGTACCGAATATTTTCGTAAACCGTTCCGGTAAATCATCGGTTATACGTATTTTCTCATCCGTAAACGGGTGAATGAATTCTAGGGAATATGCATGAAGGTAAAGTCCTTTTCCCTTTAAAATAAAGCCTTTTTTGCCATAAGTTTGGTCTCCAAGAATAGGGTTGTCTAGGGAAGCCAGATGCTTCCGTAGTTGATGGCGTCTTCCGGTTTTTGGGTCCAGTTTCACTAGATTTAGGGTTCCGTATTTTTCGGACGCAACAGACTGGATAATCTCAAAATGACTTTCGGCAAACTTATCATCTATGGGAGAAGTGATTTTTCCTTGCGGAGACATTGTTCCAATGGTTACCGCATAATAGGTTTTCTTAATTTTTTTATCCTCAAAAAGTTGGTTGAGCTTACGAATGGCACTTCCTGTCTTTCCTGTCAATAACACTCCGGTTGTAGCATAATCCAAACGGTGTACAGGTTGGGGTTTAGTAGTATCTGACAACGTGCTAGGTTGTAGGTTTTGAGGCAATGCATGGGCAATGGTCTTAAAACCGTTGCCACTTACCAGAATGCCGCCCGGTTTATGAATTAGGGCCAGATAATCATCCTCATAAATAACTTTTAGGTCAAAAATGAGTTTTTTTCCTTGGGGAGTTTCGGTCGTTACCTTCAAGGTAATGTTTTCACCTCCTTTAATATAGGTGCCCGTAGAAGCTATTATCCCGTTAACCGTGACGAACTTTTTTTTAAGTACTTTTTTTAAAGCGGATTTTGTAGGCACGGAACTGAAAATACCCACCCCATACTCTTGAAGCCTTATGGGACCGGAAAGAGAAGGAACTTTATGGGTTTCTACGGTGGTGTTGTCTTGCATGGTGCGGCTAAAAAGTAAAAATAGATAAAATCAATTTTTAAATAGCAAGCTAACCTTTCTCTTTCATTAATGAGAAACCACTTTTAGGCCAATAATAGAACCGATTAAAGTAGTGAGGAAAAATATACGAAGCAGGGATGCTGGTTCCTTAAAGACCAAAATACCCATTAACACGGTGCCCACGGCTCCAATGCCTGTCCAAACCGCGTAGGCGGTCCCAATGGGTAAATGTTGGGTAACTTTCACCAAAAGCCCCATACTTAAGGCAAGGGTGATTATGAAACCCAAATACCATAGATACATTTCATTACCTGATGCTTCTTTGGCCTTTCCTAAGCAAAAAGCAAAAGCTACTTCAAAAAGGCCGGCTATAACTAGGAGAATCCAGTTCATTTCTTTTTTATGTAAAAGTCGGGGATTGAACTGAGGAATCATTTTACAAATGATAAAAAAGAAAGGCTATTTTATTTCTGCCCGTATTCTGCTTAAGCTCACTTGCGTGATGCCCAAATAAGAAGCTATATGCCCCAATTGTACCCGTTTAATGAGGTAAGGGGAATTTTTTAGGAGCGATGCATACCTTTCCGTAGCATTTTTAAACTGAAGAAATATGAGTCGTTCTTCCGTTTTAATTAGTTCTTGTTCGGCAAATTTCCGGCCCCAGTTTGCAATATGGATGTCTTGATCATAGAGCTTCTGCAAATCTTGTGTTTTCAGTTCATAGAGTTCACAATTTTCTAAGAGTTCAATGTCTTCATAGCCTTTTTCAAGGGCAACATAACTTTTCATGGAGATAATGGTATCACCTTCAGCACCAAACCAAAAAGTAACCTCCTGGTCCGCCAAGTTGGAAAAGGCCCGGACAATTCCTTTTTTTATAAAAAAAATACTCGTTTCAATTTTTTCGGCTTTTAAAAGAATGTGCCCTTTGGGATAGGCTACTTCCGTAATGTGCTTTTTAAGGGATTCTCTAGAATCTTGTGGCAGCGGGTAAATCCTGTTTATTATTTCGTCAATTGTCATTGAAGGGCCTTTTGGCGAGCGTAGTGTATAGAGGTAATTCTCAATTCAAATTTACGAACTAGGACAATAGTATTTCTATCAATTAAATGAAATCCTAAACTTTGAAGGTGAAAGATTTGTCTTGGCCTTGAACAGTTTGCTAAAGGATTGCGAATGCTCAAACCCCAGTTCATAGGCAATTTCACTCACGGATAGGTCTGTTGAGGATAATTTTTCCTTAGCCTTTGCAATGAGTTTTTCATGAATATGTTGTTGGGTATTTAAACCTGTCAGGTTTTTAAGGAGTCCGCTAAGGTAATTAGGGGAGAGATGTAATGCAGAGGCTACGTTTTGAACCGTGGGTAGCCCCTTTTCGCCTAACGTGTTATCGTCAATATAGTGGTTTAGAACTTCTTCCAATCGCATTAGAACTTCATGGTTGTTTTTCTTTCTGGTAATGAATTGGCGCTCATAGAACCTTTCGGAATAGCTAAGTAACAGTTCTATTTGTGCTATAATAATATTTTGGCTGAAATTATCGATGTTATCTTCAATCTCCCGCTTAATGTTTTGCATAATACCTTCCAGTAGGCTTTCCTCTTTTTCGGACATAAAAAGCGCCTCGTTTATCGCATAGTCGAAAAAATCATATTGTTTTATAGTTTTAGCGAGAGACGTATTCCAGATATAATCTTGATGTATAAGGAGTAGCCATCCGGATGGATTCAAATTTTTCTTGTTGTTGGGTTCCACGCGCAATAGCTGCCCTGGCGCAATAAAGGATAGTATACCATTATCAAAATCATATTCCTTTTGTCCGTATCGTAACGGACCAACATTTCTTTTTATGCCTATGGAATAGAAATTAAAGAGCCATTGCTCTCCAATGTGTTCTGGAAGAATTTTGGTTAGCCCGTAATCAATTAAACTCACCAAAGGGTGATGAGGGCTAGACAGCCCTCTTATTTTATGAAATTCACTAATGGTTTCTATTTTCCGAACGTTGGTTTTCATTGTTACGCAATTATTAGAGCAGCATACCCCCGGAGACCTCTAAACGTTGGCCGTTGATCCAACGGGCATCTTCCGTACAGAGGAAAGCCACAACTCCACCAATATCTTCAGGTTCTCCAACTTTACCTAAGGCGGTAATATTGGCAATGGTTTGTCTTTTTTCATTATTATCCCTGTTGGTACCGCCCCCAAAATCGGTAGCAATGGCACCTGGGGCAACAATGTTAGCTGTAATTTTTCTTGGTCCTAATTCCTTGGCCAGATAGCGCGTTAATACTTCAACGGCTCCCTTCATACAGGCATATGCCGATGCACCGGGAAATGAAAACCGGGTCAAACCTGATGATATGTTAATGATACGCCCTCCGTCATTTATAAATAATAAGGCCTTTTGGGTCAAGAAATACACACCTTTAAAGTGAATGTTCATTTGCTCGTCAAACTGTTCCTCAGTCGTGTCAGTGATAGGGTTGTATAATCCAGTACCGGCATTGTTTATAAGAAAATCGAAATTTGGATTGCCGTATTCCTGAGTTAGATAAGCGGATAACCGATTGAAAAATCTTCCAAACTCTTTGGTGTTGCTCGTATCCAATTGAAAGGCTTTAGCCTTTTGACCCATCTTTTCAATTTCGGAAACCACCTCATTGGCAGCCTGTTCATTGGTGTGATAGGTGATGATAACATCTATCCCTTTTTTTGAAATATTGATGGCCATATCCTTACCCAGCCCACGGCTTCCACCGGTTACTAATGCGATTTTAGTCTTTTTCATAGTCGCTAAATTTTGTTTGCACAAAGTTCAGTACAATTCATAGGGTAAGTGTAGCAAAATCTATGGTTATTGTATCCAAATGCAATACTAAAACAGAGTTTACGACCTATTTCTAAAAGGTTAACCCCTTATAATTGTGGGGCTATTTCTCCTCAACATTCCAAATTCCGTTAAGGGAATACAGGTTCGTGTCGGTAACGTTCAAGTTTCCGTCATTGGCAAATAAGGAAACGGTATCAAACTTTTCCGTGGGAAAGAAAATATCCGTAAAATTCAGTTCTCCGTCATTAAGAAATAATTCTAGGGACGAAACGTCAACAAAGAGCTGTATTTTTAAGATATCGTCTTTAAGGCTAAACGGCGCGGAATGTTTTTTACTGAAAAAGTCTTCGGAAAACTTAGTGGTACTGGAGTTGGTCCGATCTACATATAGTTTTTCTTCGGCCCTATCAAAAGTGATTACCAGATTTTCTCCTAGTCCGTTTTTTAGTTCAATTCCAAAGGATTGAGCCGTAGTTTCATTTAAGTCAATATCCATCACAATTTCAAATTGCGAGGGGGAAAAAGAGCCTTCCAATGCATGTGTACCTTCTACTTTAAAAGAGTCTAAGGAAACGGAATCCTTTCGTAAACTCTGCGTTTCTTGAGCAGGAATGCTCAAAAGACTGTAGTCCGTATTGTTTTTTACCAGTTGTAGTTCTCGTGGAAGCGTCATGGCACTTCTCCATTTTTCCGTGGGTACGATTTGGGCGTATTGCCAATTGGACATCCAACCAATGCCCAGTATTCTCCCGTCGTTTTCCGGTATATTGTTCCAGGTTACAAAGGCATAATTGTCCGCACCCCAATCCAACCATTTTTGGTCTTTTATATCACTTTTAAAATCTTTGCCATCAAAATCCCCTATAAAATAAGATGTGGCGGTTCCGCCATTGGGAGCATCTTTTTGGATGCTTACGATAAGCGCCCATTTTTCTTCATCCGTGCCTTTAACTTTTATAGGAAACAGATCGGGACATTCCCACAATCGGGTATCGCCTTCAATACCAAAGTCGGAAAGGAAACTCCAATCAATAAGGTTTGGCGATGCATAGAATTTAACCTTATCGTAGGCGGCCAAGGTTAGAATCCATTTTTGCGATTTCTCGTGCCACACGACTTTTGGGTCTCTAAAATCTTTAATTTTCTCCGTATTCGGAATTACGGGATTTTGCTCGTATTTGGTCCATTTTGTGCCTTCATCTAGGCTATATGCTATACTTTGGGTCTGAAAATCGTTAGTTTTCGCTTTTTCTCCCGCCATATTATGATGCGTAAATGTAGCAACGATAGGAGGATTCTCTTTGGTACCGAAGCCCGAAGTATTGTTCAGGTCCACCACGGCACCCCCGGAAAAAATAAGACCTAAAGAATCTGGGTACAATGCAATGGGCAAGTGTTCCCAATGAACCATATCCTTAGATTCAGCATGGCCCCAATGCATTGGTCCCCACACGGTACTATCTGGGTAATACTGATAAAAAAGGTGGTATTTGCCCTTGTAGTAGAACATTCCGTTGGGGTCGTTCATCCAATTGGCTTCTGGGGTAAAATGAAATTGTGGCCGGTGCTTTTCTTGATATACATCCGATATTTCCGGGCTGGAATTTTCCTTAACCTTAGGTTCGTCCTTACAACCTAAGGATAGGCTAAAGGTTAGAAAGGCCAAAAGCGAAAAATAGATAAGATTTTTCATAGATATAAGTTGAGTTAGTTAAGTGTCGTAGTTTTAAGACTCCTAAATTTAAGCAATGAAGAGCGAATATAAAATTAGAAAGTGCTCCTCATTGATTTTTATAATGAATGGGAGCTTATGAACTATTTTTAAAAGGACTTTGGGCTATTTTTAATCTAAAATACTTTTATACGTCGAAGAAAGGAAGTCCCAATTTTTTGAAGATGAATCCGGAGTGTGGTTTTATGGTGTATACCAATAAGACTTTGGTTTTTAGCAAAATAGAAGTCAATAAAACAGACAGGCTATCGGGACAATACATTTTTAGCTAATTCACAGGTTTACCACAGACCGTTGAGAGCATTGTCTTTTTAATTCCCTTGAATAAGATAACCTATCTGTTTGTTTATAGTTGAGCTATAAATAAACCGACAGGACTCCACTTTGGCTTCCCCCGAAACTCCGCAATGGTTTGTCCTGTCTGGTTTGGAATGTATTAATTGAGATTACTTCTTTGTTAGTTCCGATACCTCTTTTAAGATTTTATCGGAATGTTTTATTACATATGTACTAATTAATTGGTTGTTTATATTTATAAAAGTTTGGCGTATTCTATTTAATTTTTTGGATTTTAGTCTTCTTCTATTCCAAAACAGGTGGTACCAAAGTATACCCCAGTTGTTGGAGCAATTCTAGTTCATTATAGTACACCTCTTCTTGCATGAGCTTTCCTTTTTTGCTGAAAGAAGCGGTAACACAACCTTTCAGTTCTATTTTTTTTCCTGTAGCAGGTGTTCCGCTAAAAACACCGGTATTGGTTCCGTTCAGGGTCCAGCGGGTAAAGAGTTTTCGGCCTTTCACTACCACTGTGTCTATGGTCATTTTTGCATCGGGGAAACCCGTAAAATAAACGTTCATAAGGGCCTGCATTTCACTTTGGTTATGAACTACTTTAATCCCGTTTTGAATACGGGTATAGTCCTCGGTTACAATAGATTTTAAACTATCCATGTCTTTTGCGTTCCATGATGCTTTTATGAAGTTGTTAAAGTTGGTTCGTATAAGGTCTTCCTGTGCGGAATACGTAGTAGCTTGAAGTTGGTTATTGTTTTTGCAGGACAACACTACCATCGTAAAGAGTGTTAGTAAGAGTCCAATGCGCTTCATGCATACCTGTCTTATAAAAATTAATAAATGAACTTGGGGTACTTAACACTTCAATTCGTGATGAAACTATATAATTTCAGCATAGGGCGTTCTCCAATGCGGACGAAACCCTAAAATTATTGTCCCAACGTTCATTTCTATTTATCAAAGGGATTCTAACAAGTTTTATCGTATATTTAATCATTCTCATTTCCCTCGGTGAGTAGCACGCCAAACCATGAGAACCATTCTACCAAAAGTTGTTGCTTTCTGGGCCTTTTCTATTTTGAATTGCAGTATTGTTTGTGCCCAAATTATAGAGTCCAATGGCAATTTTTCTTACAAAAAGGTATTTGTAGAAACCGATAATTTTGGAGCCTCCTACCTAGATACCCTAGAAAGAGCCTACCCATCTGCAAGACCGGATACCCTTAAGTTTTCCATTCTCAATGACCTGGCCTATTATTGGCATACCCGGAACTTGAACAAGGCTTTGCAGTTTACCAAAGAAGGTCTACAGCTCACTAAAACCGGAAAGGACAGTGTCTGGGAAGGCCGTTTTCAGATTACGGAAGCTGCTATTTTGCTTCGTATGGAAAAATTAGACTCTGCCGAAAAAGTACTGGAAAGCGCACGTTGCAAAGTGCTGGAAAAAGACTTGCCCCATCTTAATACCCAATTGGGGTATGTGTACGAAAGACGCGGAAAACTGGCCAAAGCGGCAGATTATGCCTTGGAATGCCTTCGGTTGGGTGAAAAATTGAACGACAAAAGGGCCATTGCCATGGCTTACAGTGATCTAAGTAATCTGTTCTGGAAACAGTCCAAATTTAAAACAGGGCTGGAGTACGGTCTAAAATCGTTGGCACTGTATGAAGAACGGGGTATAAACGATCTGGATTATGATTTTACCCTCTTTGTGGTGGCCAATAATTATCTGGCGTTGGCAGACTATGAGCAGGCGCTCAACTATTTTCAGCATGCTATTGTTGTGGGGGAGCGCTACGGTTTTTATAATAATCTGAGTGATGTGTATATGCTCCTGGTGGATACCTACTCGTATTTAAACGAATTTGAAAAGGCCGAAGAAGCTGGTGTCAACGCCATAAAGTATGCAGAATTGCTGGAGAATAATTTTCTTCTCATGCGAAGTTGGTTGGCCATTGGCAAACTAAAAAATCTAGAGGGTGAATACGCCAAAGCGGTTGAATGTCTGGAAAAGTCCATCACTATTGCTACGGAAGATTTTGGCGATGCTTTTTTCTTGAGTCAGGCGTATGAAGCTTTGGGCAAGGCCCATGCGGGAAATCACCAATACAAAGAGGCCTATGCGGCCTTTGCCCGTTACGATAAATACAAGGCCGATGTTTTTACCGCCGAGGCGGACAAAAGAACCTCGCAATTACGAACGGAGTTTGATGTGGCCGGTAAAGAAGATAGGATCCAATCCCAAGAAGCCCTTATTTCCAAACAAAAGACCACACAAAAGCTGACCGTGGTTATCTTGGCTTTGTTGTTGCTCCTTTTAATACTGTCCTACAAGGCCATTCAGAATAAGTTCAAGGTCAACAAAATATTACAGAAGCAGAACGAGGAAAAGGAATTTTTACTCAAGGAAATTCACCATAGGGTCAAGAATAATCTAGAGACGGTTTCCAGTCTGCTGTCCCTTCAGGCGGCGCGTATACATGATGAAGATGTACTTAAAGCCATGCGCGAAAGTCAGCATAGGGTGCAAAGCATGGGTATGATCCATCAAAAACTGTACACCGGTAAAAATTTGGCCGCGGTAGAAATGAAGGGATATTTTCAACAATTGGGCGAATATATCGTAGATGCCTTTGGCGCCAATGAAACCGTGTCTTTGGAGGTGGTTATGGAACCTATGGAGCTAGATGTGGATATGGCCATTCCCATTGGGCTTATCGTAAACGAGCTGTTTACCAATTCGTTGAAATACGCTTTCCCCAACGGGCGAAAGGGAAAAATAAAAATCAGCCTAAGAGAGGAAGAGCAAATGTTACAATTAGATGTTAGGGATGACGGTATCGGGAATTGGGGAGAAGGGGTTTCCCAGGGCACCGGATTCGGTACGCAGTTGGTAGATTTGCTCACCAAACAATTAGATGGTAAAATGGTACTCAACGTTAGTCAGGGAACTGCGGTATCCATTCAATTTCAACTACATAAAGCCGCTTGATAATGAAAAAAGGAACCCGTATACTTATTGTAGAGGATGATATGATCATTGCCGCTAACATCTCGTTACAACTGGGCAATCTGGGGTACGAGGTCACAGGTATTGTTACTAGGGGAGAAGAGGCCGTAACCCACGCCAAGAAGAACGCGCCGGATATTTTGTTGTTGGATATTAACCTAAAGGGAAATCTAAACGGAATCCAGACCGCAAAGGCCATTCAACAATTTAAGGATATTCCCGTAATCTATCTTACCGCCAATGCGGATGAAGTTACGTTTGCTTCGGCCAAGGAAACTAAGCCCAAAGCTTTTATCACCAAACCCTTTAATAAACTAAATCTGCAACGGACCATAGAATTGGTGGCGGACCAACTAGTGGAGAAGGAAGAAGCCGTGAAAACGGAATTGTCCGATATGGAAGTTTTGGGAGATCGCGTATTTATTCGGCATAACGGTAAAATGGAAAAGCTGCTGCTAGAGGATATCCTGTATATTGAGGCAGACCGAAACTATTGTACCGTGGTAACAAAAAATAGAAATCTGGTCTTGAGCTGTACACTAAAAACCATGCTAGAGCGATTGCCCAATGCCAGTTTTATTCGCGTGCATAGGTCGTATGTAGTTAATATTTCTAAATTGGATGTCATTGCCGATGGTCATTTGGAAATCAATAGAAAGGTAATTCCATTGGGTAAATCGCACAAAGAATTCTTGTTCAAGCGTATCCAGACCATTTAATCTCTTGTATGGTAGCCGCTTCGTGTTTTGTTCTATAAGTTTTCTGGTTTATCCTCTCTTCAAGTAGGCGTGTCGAAACCTTATTTTATGTTGTAAAACAAAGTAGCATAGAATAGACTATGTTAAGTTTTTATTAATTTCTTATAGGCTTCATGCTGGTTCTTAGATTCTTATGATTTCACATCAAAAGTAGCTCAATAAAAAACGGTTCATATAGGCTAGTTTTGGTATAGACTTTGGACACTTTCAATCCAAAAAAAAGATAAAAATGGGGATGGCGGCAAAGAGCAAATCCACTTTTGCAACTGTAAAACCAAAACAATTCAATTATAGTAATTTATGAAAAATTCAAAACTTAGATTAGGAGTTTCAATGCTTACGGTCGTTATGTTTTCCTTACTGATGATCAATTGTAGTGACGATGATTCTAGCACCGAAACTGAAAAAGAAGCGGTTGCGGAGTATGTTACGGAAACCAAGACCAATTTACTAGGGGAGTGGGTATTGATAAGCAGTAGCATTAACAATGAAATTATTGCCAGTTCGGAATTTGAAGTTTTAAAGGATTCCCGAGCCAATTTTAATGATGATGATACCTATAGCCTGGTATACAAAACAGGAACTAACAGCGCTGCGGGTTCTAGTATTTCTACAAACACACAGGAAGGAACGTACACGATAGAAGGACTTAACAAGGTTACTTTTTTTGATTCTTCTTCGGAAATTGAACTTATAGACGATACGCTTAAGGTAACTTCAGTAATTACCGATGCCAGTGGTGCGGAACAGACAAGGGTAGATATTTTTGTACGAAGTGATAACGAAGCCTTGGATCAACCGGAAGGGTCCAATACGGATGAGGTAGAAGTAGAGGAAGAAACGGAAACTCCTGCCGATACTAACACCTATGATGGAACTGCTGTGATTGCCAAATTGCTCGGAAAATGGGAATTGACAGGAGCAACAGACCCTTGTTTAATGAAGAATACAATCGACTTTCAGTCAGACAGTGTGTTTGAATTTATACAACACAAAACTACGTTTGGCAGAAGCGATCTCTTAAAGTATAATATTGGGGTGAGCTACCCAATGCCGGCCGAATTTGCTGCTAGCGTTACTAAAGGGAACGAAACGGTGGATTTTGATACCAATGCCGATTGTAGTTTTATAAAAACGAGTCTGGTGGAATATGAGGTAACGGATGAGAAAACAGTTGAATTGAAAAAATCTACAAGCGCTAAATTGGTATTGGAAAACGATACTACACTTACGCTTATTTATACGTACTTGAATGTGGATAATGAAGAAACTACAATTGAGTTTACGTATGTAAAATCATAAATTTCATTTAAAAAAACACGGTTTAAGATGTATACGAAAGTATACCTTAAACCGTGTTTTAACTTATAGTTTAATGCTTTAATACCTATTTACGGGCCGCTTTAAATTCGCTTCCATCGTACCATTTTGGGAAATAATCTTCATTGGCCAATCGCAATCCTACATTATAAAATAACTGCAGATCAAATTGAACGCCGCTCAGTTCCGTGGTTTCAGGATCGTACTCGTCCGAGGGTTGGTGGTAGATATGGGTTAAATAGTCCGCTTTCATTTTCTTTATCTCCTCAATACTCATGTCAAAACCTTCATGGGAACCACTGGCATATAGGGCTGGAATACCAATTTTTGCAAAATTGAAATGGTCCGATCTAAAGAAATACCCTTTTTCGGCATCGGGGTCTGGAATAATATAACGGTCCTGTTCTAGGGCCGCTGCTTCGGCATATTCATCCATTTCGGACTGTCCAAAACCGGTTATGGTCAGGTCTTTCATTTTTCCGGGGCTGGATAGCGCATCAATATTAATATTGGCCACGGTTTTCTTGGGATTAAAAATGGGATTTTCGGCATAAAAGGCAGAACCCAGCAGGCCTTGCTCTTCTCCGGTTACGGCAATAAAGGCAATGGAACGTCTGGTGGTATCCGTTTTTTTGAACGCTTCGGCCAAGGCCAAAAGACCCGCTGTACCTGAGGCGTTGTCTACGGCACCGTTGTAAATGGAGTCGCCATCAATGGCTTTGCCCACACCAAAGTGGTCCCAATGTGCGGAGTAGATGATAACTTCGTCTTTTAGGTCCGTGCCGGGAATAAGGCCGATTACATTTTTAGAAACGTCCTTTTTTATTTTATTCTGAATGGCCACGGAAACTTCTAGATCTAGCGGAATAGGTTTAAAGACCTTACTTCTGGCCAGGGTTTTATAGTCTTCACCTTTCATGACCGAAGCATCGAACAGCAGCTCGGCACTAGGCCCACTGATCCAAGATTCTACATCCAACAGGGGTTGGTCACTTTCTATAATCAATTTAGAGCCGCTCCAACCGGACTCCACAACGTTCCAACCGTAAGAAGCAGGCTCGGTATCGTGAATGATGATAAGGCCCTTGGCGCCTTGTCTTGCCGCTTCTTCATATTTATAGGTCCAACGGCCGTAATAGGTCATTTCATTGCCTTTGAACAAAGTAGAATCCCCAGACTGAAATCCAGGGTCGTTAATCAGGACCACGGCAGTTTTGCCTTTCCAGTCAATACCCTCATAATCGTTCCAGTCGTATTCCGGTGCCACAATGCCATAACCGGCAAAAACAAGTTGGGAATTGTCCAGACTTACATCCGTAGTCATTTTACTGGTGGTGGCCACAAAATCTTTAAGAACATCTAGGTTAAAGCTGCCCTCTTTACCGGAAATGACCATCTTTTCAGAAGGCGTACCCGTAATTTCTACCATGGGCACTTCTTGAAAATAGCTGTCTCCGTTTCCGGGAGAAACGCCCAATTTTTCAAACTCGTCCTTTAAATAGTTTACCGTTTTTACCTCACCTTCCGTAAAGGGCTTTCTTCCCAGAAACTCATCTGAGGCTAAGCGTTCTATATGTTTGGCAAGGGTACTTTGGTCTACTTCTGCCATTTTTGGGGCAACCGTTTTATCGTTACCACAACTTACAAATAGGAGTACCGCTAAAAATTTTAAGTAATTCTTCATAACTGATATTTTGGTTTAACTGCCGGATATCTTCTAGGGGTGGGCCATAACCCGTGAGAGTAGGACCACCTGTAGCTAAGATATACGCTTGTGCGCAGTAGTTTAGCTCAAATTTTACACCTATACCATAAAAAAGGGGAACATGTTTTGGGGAAGAGGTCTCACGTATGACCTTAGCGGGTAAAAAAGTACTACATTTTTTTGAATTGAAGGCGAAGAGGGAATGTAAATTTTAATCATACCCCATGCAGTCAATACTTTTTTTTCAAAAAGAAAATCCAATAAGCGCATGTAGGGTGGTTGAAGGTCTAAGGTATGAAATGTAGCTTATAGTTCGTGGGGTGCACTATTTTAGTGAAGTAAGCTGGCACGAGCGTGACGCTTGCGCTAGCGGGGTGGATTTTTTATAACCATCTATTCATTTTATCGATTGTATGTTTTAATTGAGCAATACTAGATAAGATTCTGTCTTCCGATATATTGTCGTCGAAATGAACAAGGCGATTTCGAATTCTTTTTAAGCGAATAATTGTATAATAGGTGCTTTCATCAAAATATTTTAGATTTTTTAAAAGTCTTAAATCTCCACTAAAAGTTCTTCTTTTATCAATTAATTCAGCTTCTTCGTTTTTTACTTTAGCATCGACAGTTTCATAGAGAACTTTCTCTAATTCTTTCCAAAGAGAAATAAAGTGACCAAATAAAGGACTGAAATTTCCTGCGACTTCCTCTTCTAGATTTATTCTTTCTTCTTTGCTAATACCAATTGAATCTAGTTTATCAATTGCTTTCTCAATAATTGGCTTTAGATTGTTTACTAAATCATTAACTTTATTAAAATCAGCTTTTGTAAATGTTTTATTATGAGCTACACTACATCTTAAATCATATAATTCACTCCACTGATGATTTAACTTTTCTTGACTTATCGGTATTTCATTTGAAAAATATCTATCCCAATTTGAGATTGGAATCATTTGCTTAAGTTCTGTCAGATTGAGTTCGGATAAATCTTTAGAAGCTTTTAGTTTATTGATAAGGTTATCTTTACTAACCGTGTACTTTTCACTAAATAAGAAGTTTTTGAGCTGAATAAAATCAACATTATGTAAATAAGTAGAATCTTTATTTTCTTTACTTATTGAGTTTTTAACATCATCAGGAACTTTTTCTATTGTCCAATCTGCTCCAACATTTATTAGCATAAATTTAGTTATTAATTTACGCATTAAATTTTCTATTTCGTAGATAGTTGGATAAGCTTTATTAGCATAGTGTTGACTAATACCATCAAATAAAGTTTGTGGTGATTTTGTAATTATCGAGAAAATTGATTTAACGCTTTTTAGTAATTCAGTTAATTTATCAATTTCAGAAGTTTTCGCAACAGAAAATTTTAAATGAAAATAAACTTTTTCTGTTTCGGCTATTTTTCCAGAATTAATAGAATATGAAGCTTTAAACTTTTCTTTAAAAATGATTTTTCCTTTGTCGATTTGTATGTCAGGGTCGGACTGAATTAAATGTTCAAAGGATTTTATATTTGTACATTTTATATTTTTACTATCTACAAATACTAAATATTCAACTTTTATCATAGGTTTTGGTCGAATTGCACACAACGGTCTAGCATAAGAATAGTAGCGGGTTTTAACACACTAACTTTTCGGTTAAACACAGACCTTTTTTATATTTATTTACTTTCGTTTTAGCTATTAAACCACTATTATTTTATATATCGTTGGGCACAGTATTTATTCCCAAAGTTCACTTAGCTTACTAATCATTTCCTCTTGTACATCATCATATTCCGATTTCTGAAGTAAACTATATTTTTCGGTAAGCGTAATTGTTTTACATTTAAAATCTACTCCATAAGTTTCCGCAAGTCCTAATATCAGTTGACTGTCTTTTGGTTGATTTTCTTGGATAAATTTCATTATTTTATCTATGTGTTCAACGTCTTGGTCTTGCTGATTTGGTGAATCAACAATTAAGGGAAAATAAGTCGATGAAGAAAACTTTTTCATTAAATGGAAGAAGGTAAAATAGTAAGCTATTAAAGCTCTTGGTCGAGAACTCCCAGTCTCTTTGGATTCTATTTTTGAAGTTATTGGTTTATATTCATCTTCGGACAATGAATGAACATCTAATTTTTTTAAAAATGAAGTTAATTTAGTTCTGAAATAACCAACTATTTCATCTTTTCGTTTTTTACTTTCAAATTCTTTTAATTTTTTTTCTAATTTTTCTTTTTCTAAAGTGTTTTCAACAAGAGTTTGTTTTAAGTCATCATATTTCTCCGTAAAAATTGATTTTATTTGATTCTTTCCTGAACTTTCTATTACATCTTTAAGTTTGAGATTACCTTTTTTTTCTTGTAGAATTTTGTCAATTTTACTTACTTCGCTTAATGTTGAATTAAGTTTGTTGTTCTCCGAATTGATCTTATCTTGAATGTCTTTTACTTCCTTTTTTAACTCAATCAGAAGGTCTTTGCTTTTTTGCTCATCCTGCGCAATTTCAAACCTTTCTGCAAAAGAATTTTCATATTCCGCACCACAAGTTGGACATCCGACAACTTCTGGTAATTTTTCTGAAGCAAATTTTAAATCTTTATGACTTTCTAAAATTGCCTGCTTTACAATATTTATTTGTGTATCATAAGAGGCTTTTAAATGGTATAAATCGTGCAAATCGGATTTTAAAGAATCTTCTTTCTTTTTTAAAGATTCTAATTCAGTTAATAATGCAGTTATCTCTTTTTTAAATTCATCTATGTTTATGTTAAAATTAGTTTGAGATAATTTACTTTTAACATCTTCTAAAATTTTGCCCGTCAGCTTTTGTTCCTTTTCGGTTTCATCTATAGCCTTTAGATAAATATCGATTTCTTTTTTCGTCTCATAGTATTTATTAGGTCTAATACCTGAATGATAAAATATGCATTGGTTTCGATAACTTTTTATCTGCTGTAAAGACTTGAACGAAGACCAACTTTTACTCCAGCTTTCATCTTGGTCTACGTAATAAGGAAGAAGTAGATAGGCAGGTGGAGGAATAATAAAACCACTATTTTGAGACTGGAATAAAGGGTTGAAATCAAATAAATTACTTAAAAAAGGTGCAAGTTCCTTGGTTACAGAGTCAAATATTCCCAACGAAACATCATTGGAATCGTAGATTGAAAAGCGTTTACCATCTCTTAAAATTTGGAATTTCTCGCCGTCTAATTCAAACTTTACAAGAGAAGCAACATTTGCATTTTTAAATTTAGAATTTAAAAGAGGTTCAGCTCCAAAAGTCCGATAAATACTTTTAATTAAAGAGGACTTACCAGTATGGTTTTTACCATAAATTAATGTTCTATGTTTATCGAAACTAACTCTTTTTGCTTTTTTCTCTTTTTGAGACAGCAATAGCATTTCCGATATGTATAATTTTTTCATTCTTTTTTACTCTTAAATTTCTGACGAGTCTTTTTAAATTACCTTTATTCTTCATTGATAACCTTAATTACAAGACATTTAACGAAATAATCATCATAGAAACTTGATGATACTTTTGAGAAACAATGGTTTATTATTGTCAAAAGGTTGCTTGATTCGTCTATTGTACCAATAGATAGTTCATTTTTGTAAACTGTTTCAATGTCTTTTATTAATTTTTTTAATGGAATTTTATTACTGTCTTTTATTAAAGTTGCAGTTACATCTCTCCAATATTTTTTGAATTTCATTAGCTCAATATGACCAATACTACAAGATTCTAAAGAAGTCTTAATTTCATCCCACTCCTGTTTTACACTTTTATAAAGACCAGCCTTTTCAAGAAACTCTATAAATTGACGTTTTGATATTCCTTTTATATCTATTAGTTCATCCAGATTGGAGATGCTTTTATCTCCGAAGGTATTTTCTGTTTGCCGAGAAACTTCATTAAAGACTTGTTTATAAGCTAATTCCGGATTTATACTATTCTCTGGATTAATTTTGTTAATCAATTTACTTAATTCTCCAAGGCAATGTGTAGAACTGTCTTTATTACTTAGTTTGGTGACGTGAAAACTTGTTAATTCTCCAAACAGTGTATTTGTTAACTTATGTTCGTTTTTTATTGAATCTTCAAATTCTTTGAAAATAAATTTATCTAGTTCTTTTGCCTTAATTTTTAACCTTTTGAGGGATTCTTCTCCGTTAGTTAGCTGTTTAAAACTGAAGTTGGCATTAGAAATGAAATTTAAAGAATTTGTGTTTTTAGTAAAGTTTATCTTATTTAAATATAGTTTTCCTGTTATAGATAATTTTTCTTTTTCCTTTTTGGTTAACGCTTTGACTGTCCAGTTACCAGAATCCTTGGATTTAATTTGATAAAAGTCAATTTTACTTGGTTTTGTTTCGGAATCCAAAACAACTAAATCATCGTGAAAATCAAAAAGAAAAACATAATCATCACTTTTCTCGTGAACTGTCAACAGTAAATACAGAGACAAGTCTTTTTGAAAGGTGTATTTTCGAGCAGTTTTACTACCAGATTCCTCTCTTGGTTTTAGATTTAATATTTCTTGTTCTAGGTTCATTTATATTGTGCCCAACTAATGGATATAGTGCAAATTGCATATAACCATTAGATTTAGAGTTAGATAAATTATTTTTTTAAAGTCATTAGTCTTTATGGCATTATATGCCCATTCCTGTTTTTGTGAACATAAGGTTGGTTAAAAGGTATGCTACAAATATCTCCGTTTTGCATCTTATAGTTTTACGGAAAAGCGTAATCACAAAAAAAAGTGGTCAAAAGCTAACCAAGAACTTGTGTTACAACCAATAGCATCATTTTCGCTCAAACCTAAACATCACTTTCCTACAGAACTTTAAATATCAAGAATTAAGTTGAGATACAAGTAAGTGTCCGTTTTACAATTGCTGTTTTTAGCGTTTTATTCGATAAAGTGTACGAATTTATAGACGTAAATAAGTTTTTTGAAAGGGTGCAATCTAATGTAAGATAGGCTTGTACAACAATTGGCATTGTACAAGCCTATTTTTTTTAATGAGTGTGCTTGGGTTCCCAAATGAGCCTTAAAAAAGAACTCAATCTCTCGTTTTCCCTGCTAACGGGTATACCGGCCACAATACCTATCATGAGATTGTCTGCAATACCTACACGCATTTGTGGTCTAATGACCATGTCAAAATCACTTTGGTCAAACGTCTTGTTGAACTCTACACCCAGAAAATTTCTGGTTCCGGTGATCATATAATGAAAACTGGTGTTCACATCATAAGTGGTGTGAAATGTTGCGGTTTCAAAGTTTTGTTCAATCATAGGACCGGTATAAACAAGGGAGTGGAAATTGTTTCCCCAGCGTTTGGCCACCACCAGAAACGGGTTATATACGTTACCTTTAATAATGGGATTGCCAAAGTTCTTAAAGTCCGATAATTCAAACTCGTTAATATACCCAAGGGCCATTGAGGTTGCCATGGGTTCGCTTACAAAAAAGGACCATTGTGCCGCAATTTTTATACTATTGAGCTTATTAGAGGGTACGCTGTTATCCGCAACTCCTGCAGGGGAGTAAAAGGTAAAAGGTAACTCTACCTCAAGACCCAAGCGGTTTATGGGTGCCCATTCGTATTCCACCAATGCTTCATAGCTGTCAAACTCTAAATAGTCCGTAAGGCCCAAGCCCAAGTTCCACTCTTTTTCTCCCTTTCTAGCCCCTAGGTCGCGTATAAGGTCTATATAGAGTGGTTCGGCATGCAAAACTTTGTCAGGCTCTTTTTGGTCTTCTATTTGATGTATATAAATGCTATCTTTTTCGGACTTGTTTTTTTGGGCCTTTGAATATGTGGATAATGCCAATGTTATGATTAGCATTACTGCTGTTTTTTTTTTCATTTTTAGATTTATTTTTAAACATAATAAGAGTGTGCCGCCACTATAATGGGTGGCAGGAACGTACTAAACTGTAAAAATAAATCAGGCTTTGGGCGGAGGGGTGGCTAGCTTTTGATAGCCGTTGGTAAGATGGGCGTTATAATCAGGGAACTGATGTTTTAGGGTTCGTGCGAAACAGTAATAGACAGAGGAGTCTGCAAGGCTGTTTGCAATGAACTCTATTTTTAGGTTGGTATTCTTGTTGTGGTCCGTGATATCGTTATCATCACATTCTTCAATGGCATCTTCGTACCCAAGAATTTTCTCAACAATGATTTCTACAATACTTTCTTGATCGTTTATGGTCAAGTCTTCTGGTATATATGCTGGATTAGGGTCTGCAGGGTCTACACTTAAGTTAAGCAAGTAAAGGCCCATAAGCCCCCAGAGGATTTTTGTGAATACGCTATTTCTTATTTGACCCATCACACTACGAAAGTAACGTAATTTTGTCTTTTTTCATACAGCAGCCCATCAACATTTATTCGGGATTACTTTCATTTATTTCCTGCCTATTCCAGTATTTGAAGTGAATGACAAAGATATTTGCAACATTTATTTTAGAGATAATTTTAAATATCAAGAATTAAGTTGAGATACAAGTAAGTGTCCGTTTTACAATTGCTGTTTTTGTAGTGTTTTTCGACCAAACGTCAGAATTTATAGATGTAGGACATAGTTGGGGAATCCGTAAAAAAATAATCTCTTTTTTATCATCCCCATAAAATAGTAGGGCTGTCACTATAAATAGTAGTAATAGTGTCTAAAATAAAAGTTAAACTTTCAAGTTATGATAGTAATACTGTTATATTTATCGCTGTAACTATTATTTCAGAGCTATGGAGCGTCTTTTACAATCAATTCAAATAGGGGTTAACGATAAACTATATATCAAAGACCCGCAGTCTACCACCTTGGGCAAGCGCATTGTGGAAGAAAGTATCCTGTTGATCCATGAAATAGGCTTTGAGGCCTTCACCTTTAAAAAGTTGGGCGTTAAAATTAAAAGCAATGAAAGTTCTATCTACCGCTATTTTGAGAACAAACACAAAATGTTGTTGTACCTTACCTCATGGTATTGGAGCTGGTTGGAGTACAAATTGGTTTTCTCTACCAATAGCATGAAAGATGCCCGGGAGAAATTAAAAACGGCCTTGGCCATCGTTACCCAACCTACGGAGGTGGATAGCAATATCTCGCACATTAATGAGGTGCTATTAACCCACATTGTTATTAACGAGTATTCTAAATCTTATTTAACCAAAGAGGTGGACACCAATAATAAGGAGGGCTATTTTGTAATCTATAAAAGGTTGGTAGACCGCTTGAGTACCATGATCAAAGAGGTAGATGCCTCGTACCCATATCCTAGTAGTCTGGCCAGTACGGTACTGGAAGGCTCTTTGCATCAATATTTTCTAAAAGACCATTTTCCTTCCTTAACGGACTGTCACGAAAAAGGCGACCCAACCAACTACTTTACAGAACTGGTATTTAATTCTTTAAATAAAAAACTTAATGGTTAAAAACGTACTAACGGCATGGCAACGCCTTATGGGCTTGCTAAAACTGGATAAAAGAGATGTACTACAGATTTTTTATTACGCCATTTTTGCCGGTTTGGTAAACCTTTCGCTTCCGTTGGGTATACAGTCTATCATTAACTTAATACAGGGTGCGGAAATTAGCACCTCATGGATCGTTCTGGTTATTTTGGTTACCGGTGGTGTGGCCTTTGCCGGCCTGTTGCAATTAATGCAGATACGCATTATTGAGAATATGCAACAGAAAATATTTACACGGGCCTCTTTTGAGTTTACCTATCGTTTTCCAAAAATTAAGATGAGCGAACTACGCAATTATTATCCGCCCGAGTTGGCGAACCGTTTTTTTGATACGCTCAATGTACAAAAGGGACTCTCCAAACTTTTATTGGACTTTCCGGCGGCGCTGTTACAGATTGTTTTTGGCCTGTTGCTGTTATCTTTCTACCATCCGTTTTTTATCATCTACGGCATGCTTTTGCTGTTATTGATCTATGTGGTTTTCCGTTTTACGGTACAAAAGGGTATGGATACCAGTTTGGACGAGTCTAAGCGCAAATATAAAGTGGCGCATTGGATCCAAGAGGTGGCGCGTTCATTGGTGAGTTTTAAACTTTCCGGGAGAACCAGTCTTGCCGTAGATAAGAATGATATGCTGGTGGAAGACTACCTACAGGCGCGTGAGAGCCATTTTAGGGTGTTGGTGATTCAGTTTATACAAATGATAGGTTTTAAGGTGTTGGTAACAGCGGGACTTCTAGTTATTGGGGGGCTGTTGGTACTGAACCAAGAAATGAACATTGGGCAGTTTGTGGCCGCGGAAATCATTATCCTTTTGGTAATTACCTCCGTGGAAAAACTGATCCGTGGGCTGGAGACTTTTTATGACCTGTTGACCTCCTTGGAAAAAATGGGGCAGGTGGTAGACCGTGATCTGGAAAAACAGGACGGAGAGCGCCCACTAACCGAAGAAGGCAGTCTAACGGTAGAATTGGACAAGGTTTCCTTTGGTACCAAAGAGCATGAAATTTTACACGATATTTCCTTAAAAATAGAACCCGGATCTAGGTACCAGATCATTGGTTCCAACGGCTCGGGCAAGTCTACCTTATTACGATTGATCGCGGGTATCATAGAACCTACGGAAGGGAATATCTATGCGAACGATTTTTCGCTAAGCGGAATCAACCCTAACCATTACCGGTCTTTCTTGGGCCAGTCCATGACAGAGGAGAGTCCGTTTGAGGGTACCATTCTAGAGAACATTACCTATGGCGATAGTACCATTTCCCACAAAGACCTGCATTGGGCCATGGAAAATGTGGGGCTGTTGCAGTTCGTAAAGGAACAACCGGACGGGCTAAACACCATTATCTATCCGGAAGGGCAGCAGATACCGTATACCGTGGCACGAAAGATCGTACTGGCGCGTAGTGTGGTACGCAGACCAAAACTGCTCTTGCTGAACGATCCGCTCAACCAATTTGATCAAGTGGAATCCGAGCGCCTTATGAATTTCCTGGGCGATCCCGCCAACCCTTGGGCACTGGTAGTCGTAAGCCAAGACCTAAGGTGGATGGAGACCTGCAAACAAATCATAACCATGGACCAAGGCCGAATTATAGCCATAACATAAGAAACTATGCTTAATATTTCTAAAAACCCCCTTAATAAAACGGTACACCTAACGGGCTATAAGTCTACGGACCGGGTGTTCCACCAAAGGCACTACAAGCACCTGAACCGGTTTTTGTTGGGTTCCGCACTTTTTGGGTTTATCCTGCTTTTTATTCCGTGGACGCAGAGTGTTCGTGGTACGGGTAACCTAACTACTTTAAGTCCGGAGCACCGCCCGCAGAGCATACAATCGCCCATTCCGGGACGTATTGAAAAATGGTACGTGCAAGAGGGCGATTACGTAGAGAAGGGCGATACCATTTTACATATCTCCGAAGTTAAGAACGAGTATTTTGACCCCCGTTTGGTAGAACGTACCGGACAACAGATCCAGGCCAAAAACAGGTCCGTAGAGTCCTACCAAGGTAAAGTAAGCGCCTTGAACAACCAGATTGCAGCTTTGAACAATGAGCGTGGCCTGAAGCTGGAGCAGGCAAAGAACAAGTTGTTACAGTCCAAATTAAAGGTAAAGAGCGATAGTATAGATTTGGAGGCCGCCCATACCAACCTGCAGATTGCGGAGCGGCAATATAACCGTATTGAGCAGTTGCAGCAAGAAGGTCTAAAATCTATGACCGATGTGGAGGCGAAACGATTGAAACTGCAAGAAACCCAGGCCAAGCTTATTTCCCAAGAGAACAAATTACTGGCTGCCAAAAACGAGGTCCTGAATGCCGAAATGGAAGTAAATCGTGTACAAGTAGAGTACACGGATAAAATTTCAAAGGCGCAGAGCGATATGTACACGGCACAGTCCAGTCAGTTTGATTCCGAGGCGCAAGTAAGCAAACTGGAGAACCAGTATGCCAATTATGAGATACGCACGGGCATGTACTATATAACCGCACCCCAGAGCGGGTACATCAACAAGGCGGTACAGGGCGGTATTGGTCAAAACTTTAAAGAAGGCGATCGTTTGGTGGGTATTATGCCGTCCGATTTTGAAATGGCGGTGGAGACCTTTGTAAGTCCCATGGACCTGCCTTTGGTACACGTGGGCGAGAAAGTCCGCATACAGTTTGATGGTTGGCCGGCCATTGTGTTTAGCGGGTGGCCCAATGCCTCTTACGGTACTTTTGGAGGAACCATTGTGGCCGTAGAAACGTTTATTGATCCCAACGGAAAATACAGGGTATTGATCGCACCGGACCCGGAAGAGCAGGAGTGGCCCAAAGAAATGAGGGTAGGTTCCGGGGCCAGCACCATTGCACTTTTAGAAGATGTGCCTATTTGGTACGAGCTATGGCGTCAGATAAACGGATTCCCGCCTAATTATTATCAGCCTAAACAATCCACCGCAAAAAAGGAAAAATGATGAGGAACATATGGTTTTGCTTCTTTTGGGTTTGCTGTTTTGCTGCAGAGGCGCAACAGCCTGGGGAGGTGGTATTGGGTTTTAACGAATATCTGGGGTACGTAAAAAAGTACCACCCCATAGCTAAACAGGCCCAACTGAATATAGGAATGGGACAGGCCCAATTAATGAGTTCCCGCGGGGGATTCGACCCCAAAATTGAGGTAGATTATGACCGAAAAGAGTTTAAGGGTACGGAATATTATGACCGCTTGAACGCCACGTTCAAGATTCCTACTTGGTACGGGGTTGAGCTAAAAGGAAACTTTGAGCAGAACGAAGGCGTGTACCTGAATCCTGATCAAACCGTCCCGGATGACGGACTCTACAGTGCCGGAGTTTCCATGTCCGTAGGGCAGGGGCTTTGGATTAATGAGCGTATGGCTACGTTAAAGCAGGCCAAAATTTTTAAGGAGCGTTCTTTGGTAGAGCGTGACCTGCAAGTGAACGAGGTACTTTTTGAAGCATCGTTGGCCTATTTTAATTGGTTGCATGCTTATCAAGATAAACAAGTGTACACTGATTTTCTGGCAAATGCCGAAATGCGTTTTGAAGGGGTGAAAAAAAGTGCCCTGGCGGGAGAAGTGGCCGCTATAGATACTGTGGAGGCCAAAATTACCATGCAAGACCGAGAGCTGAATTTGGAACAGGCCAAGGTGCGTTTTATGAAAAGTGCACTGGAGTTGTCCAATTTTCTGTGGATGGGTGATAATATGCCGGTAGAACTGCAGCCCAACGTAATTCCCGAAGCTAATTTGGCGGGCGCCATAGATACTACTTTGGAAATTATGGGAATGCCTTTGGATAGTTTTTCTATAGCCAACCACCCTAAGCTTAAATCCTTGTCGTATAAAATTGACGGCCTCACTGTAGAAAAGCGACTGAAAGCCAATAAACTATTGCCTAAAATTGAGTTGCAGTATAATTTTCTAACGGAAAAACCGGAGTACCTTTCCAGCCTTACTACCGAAGCCTACAAAGGTGGTGTAGCCTTTAGTCTGCCACTTTTTTTAAGAAAGGAACGGGGCGATTTAAAGTTAGCAAAGATGAAATTAGAGAATGCCCAATTTGAACTGGATGATGCCGAAATACGGATCAAGAACAAGATTGTAGGGCTCTACCGTGAACTGGAATCCTTTGAAAAACAAAACGTTCTAATGGACGATGTGGTGCTCAACTACAACACCCTAGTAGCTGCCGAAGAACGAAAGTTCGGGTTTGGGGAGAGTTCCCTGTTTTTGGTCAACTCCCGGGAAAGCAAACTCATAGATGCTGAACTGAAAAGGAATGCGGTACAGAACAAGTTCTTTTCGGCGAAAGCCAAATTGTTCAACTCCATTGGGGTGAATCCTAAGGATTTGTAGGTTGTTAGGCTCTTTAGAGCGTATTAACTTCTAGACAGCTAAATCATCGGGTCTTATTTTTTTGGATTCCTCCCTTTTCTGACGGAGTAATGCAAAGCCAAAAGTAAGTACACCAACGCGACCGATAAACATAAGGGAAATTAGCAATAGCTTGCCCAGTTGGGAAAGTTCACCTGTTATACCTGTACTCAATCCCACAGTGCCCAATGCCGAAGCGACTTCAAAAAGGATACGCTCAAAAGAAAAGTCTTCGCTGTAGGACAACAGAAAAGAAAACAGAAAAATCAAGCTCGTATAGAGCATAAATGTAGAGGTGGCCACATAAATTCTTTCAAAGGGTATCAACCTATTTAAGAACGTAATCTTTTCCTGGCCCAAAAGCCTACTTTTTAGAATGGAGAGCATAGCGGTGAGGGTTGTAATTTTCATTCCGCCCGCTGTACCGGAAGGTGATGCACCAATATACATGAGAAAGGTAATGAACAATAAAATAGGCAAGGAGAGGTCTCCAATGGCAGTGGTATTGAAACCAACCGTTGTCATCGCAGACATGGCCTGAAAGAAAGAGGTCATAAGTGTATGGTTAGGCCCCAAATATGCTTCTGATTCCGTGGTAAAAATAAGAGTGGTCCCAAGAAAGAGAAGGAGCGTGAACCCGTACACGATAATTTTGGTCGTAAATGAAATTTCTTTGGATTTTCCGGTAATGCGGTACCATAAATCCGTAATTACAATAAAGCCTAAGGACCCGGCAATGGCCAATAAGGCAACAACTGAATTTATAAAGGTATTATCATGGAAACTCTCAAAACCATCATTGAACAATGCGAACCCTGCGGTACAAAAGGATGATATGCTATGAAAGATAGAAAACCATATAGCCTTTAAACTTCCCATACCTGTATCTGTAAAGGCAAAGTAGAAAAGAACGGCTCCTATAGTTTCCATAAATAGGGTAAAGACAATTACACTTTTTATAAAATCCTTGATTTGTATGGTATCTGGCAATGTAAATTCTGTTCCTATTAATTTGTTATGCCAGTGCGTTATTTTTTTGGTGGTAAACATTAGATAATAGGTGGTTAAGGTCATATAGCCAATACCGCCTATTTGTATAAGAACCATGATAATGAACTGGCCCATAAAATTGTAGGAGTCAAATATGCTCAGCGTGACAAGTCCCGTAGTAGAAATTGCGGAAGTGGCGATGAATAAATTGTCCAAAAAAGAAATATCGGTCTTGTGGAATAGGGGAATGGAGAGCAGAATAAATCCCACAAGGGTATATAAAAAGAACCCCCAGACCAAATTCATTTGAGGCGATTTGCTAATTTGAAATTTTCGATACCAAAGAGATAGTTTTTTGTAAAACGTACTTTTCATTTTTATAATGACCTAGAACAGAGTGATGGAGTCAGTCATAAGGGCAAAGAGGAAAGAGTAATCTTTGCCTAGGTGTCAAGGCTACACATCAAGTGTTATTTTGCAGGGCAAAATTAATGAATTTAGCGGTTTCGGTTAAGGAATTACACCTCTTTTTTGGGCTATTCTAGGCTAATGGTAAAACAATGTATTTTAACATTATTGGGGTGCTATCACCTCTAAAGTGTGCTGCCCTTTTTCCGGATAGAGTGCGTTTTTGCTCTTTAGCTCGCTAGATAGAGTGGTTACCATCTGTTGCAGTTGTTCAGGGTTTTCTTTTGATAAATTATGGGTTTCAAAAGGGTCTTCCGCTAGGTTGAACAGCTCATACAGTGGTTCTTCTTCTACCTGATAATGGTACACGATCTTCCAATTGCCATCAACCATACTGGAAAAATAGTTGGAGCGATGGCTATGCGGAAAATGATTAAGGAAAACCTCGTTACGCTGGTTGTTTTTCTGTCCGCTCAACTGTTCTTTTAAATCGAACCCGTCCGTTACATAATTTTCAGGAACGTTTGTTTCCGCAACATGGCAGAGGGTTGAAAAGATATCCAAAACCGTACCTATCTGTTGCTGAACGGCATTTTGGGCAATGGGTAATTTCTCTTGGGATGCCGCATCTTTGTTAGGAGTAACCCATGATGCAATAAACGGAACCCGCATACCGCCTTCCCAATGATTTCCTTTTTTTCCTTTTAGGGGAGCGGAACTGCTATAATCGTTTTCAATTGGTAGGGGAGCATCCGAACCGTTGTCGCCTAAGAATAGGATAAGCGTATTCTCGCCCAAGCCTAAATCCTTTACATGTTGTACAATATCTCCCAAGGATTTGTCAATTCCCTCGATCAAGGTGGCATAGGCCTGCGCTTTCTCCGATTTGTCCGAATCTACATAGTTCTTAGCAAAACGGAGGTCCGAGTAAAACGGGGCATGTACCGCGTAATGGGCCATGTTCAGGAAAAACGGCTTGCCTTCTTCTTTGGCTTTGGATATGGCCAAATTGGCCTCTAGGGTCAAGGCTTCGGTAAGAAAAATATCTTTGCTGTGGTATTTTTCCAAGCCCGGTACGGCCCTTTTTTTATTCCCTCCGGTATGCCCAAAAGCTTCCGTACCCAAATAGCTGCCCGGTTGCCCAATAGAGCTACCGGCTATGTTGACATCAAAACCTAAATGAAGTGGATTCTCGCCTTCGCTTTGAAATGGCCCAAAATGGGCCTTGCCTACATGGATTGTTTTGTAGCCGGCCTGCTGTAGGATTTTAGGAAGGGTAACCCATTCTTTGGTAATTCCTTTCCAATTCCAATCCGTTGGACCATATTCTGTACGATTGTCCTCTTCGGATTTTATCCATGTGGTAACCCGGTGACGGGCCGAGTTTTGACCCGTTATAATTGAGGTTCGCGTTGGTGAACATACGGAATGGGCATAAAAATTGGTAAAACGAATACCTTGACTCGCCAATTTTTCCATCTCTGGCGTGCGGTAAAAATCATTGAGCGGATAACTCTTTAGGTTACCGCTGGCATCCGTTAGAAACGGAACCGAAGTATCCATGAGTCCCATATCGTCTACCAGAAAAATAATAATGTTAGGCGGATTTTGGTCTATGGCCTGGGCCGAAAATGAGGTAAAACTTAAAAGGAAAAATAGTGTAAAAGCTAAAAATTTTGGTTTCAATAGGTTGTTGTTCTTCATTCTTTCAGGTTTCAAAATATAGCGTATATACCATCTTAAACAGAGAAGAATCCAAGCCCGTTTTTCCAAAGTTTTCTCGCCGTCTTATTTCAAATAATCCCGCACAGAATTTTATCCCAAAGTCCATACGAAACTTGAGAGTATAAAAAAGTTAGTGAAAAAAGAAACTATTCTTCCTCGCCGCTTGCTGCTTCCTCTTCCTCGTTGGCCTTGTTTAAATCATGCTTTAAAATGTTGAGCTTTTTTAACTTAGCTTTCCAGGTTTCAAGCGTTTCTTTATGGGCTTCTACGCGTTTTACCACATCGCGCACCAACGGGTTGTCCTCTGAGGCATTGGAGAAAAACTGTAGGTTGGTTTCCAGTTGACGTATCTCGGCTTTGCTTTCCTCTATTTTTTTACGGATAAAACTACGTTCATTCTGTATGGCGCGCTCATTATCCGCATCTGCCAATTGCTGAATTTTATTACCGTATTTAAGCAACTCCGATTCTTGACGGTCAATATCTAATTTCTTGAAAATTCCGTCCAGGATTTTATTGAACTTCTGGTCAATGTTTTTCTTTTTGAAAGGAACCCTACCATAGGATTTCCATTCGGCAATAAACTCTTTGATCGTTTTTAAATCGTCCTCCCTTTTACCTGAAAGCTCAAAAGCGGATAGCCGTTCCAAACAGGCATTCTTTTTTTCAAAGTTCTCTTGTTCTTCCTTAAGGCCTTCGTTCTTTAAAGCGTGCAAACGGTCAAAATAATGGTTACAGGCCGTTTTAAACTCTTTCCAGATCTTGTCCGAGTATTTTCTAGGAACATGTCCAATTTGCTTCCAATCATTCTGGATGCGCTTCATTTCCGGCGTGGTGCTATCCCATTCCTCACTGTCCTTTAAGGCAACGGCACGGTCAAGTAGCGCCCGTTTTTTGTCCAGGTTCTCTTGTTGTTCTTTTTTGAGGTTCTTATAATAGGCGTTCTTGCTTCGGTTAAAGTTGCGTACGGCAGTTTTAAAGGCGTCCCAAGTTTTTTCATTTTGATTTCTGGGAACTTTTCCGGCAGCAAAAAAGGCATTTCTAAGCTCTTCCAGTTTTTTAATCTGTTGCTGTAGTGCCTTGTGACTGGTGGCCACGTTGGCGGACATAGCTTGGATGGACGCTATAATTTCGTTTTTGGCAACAAGGTTTTTTTCGTATTGGGCATCCAATTCCTTGTAATGGTCCTGCCTTCTTTGGTGTAAAACCTTAGTGGCATTACTGAACCGTTCCCAGATTTCCTCGCGGTGCTCTTGGCCAACGGGCCCAATATCTTCCTTCCAGATTTTATGTAACGTCTGTAAATCCCTAAAAGCAATGGTTAAATCCGGTTCTTTGGCCAACAGTTCTGCTTGGGCCACCAGTTTTTCCTTTTCTTCTAGGTTGTGCTTAAAATCAAGGTCGCGCAACTCACGGTTTAGATGAAGGAAATCATAGAAAATCTCTATATGGTGCTGGTAGGTGCGCCATACATTGTTGTATTCCGTTCTTGGAATAGGCCCTGCATTGCGCCAATTTTCCTGAAGTTCTTTGAACGCCTTGTAGGTGGTGTTCATATCCTCATCTACATTGACCAAACTTTTAAGTTCTTCAATTATTTCAAGGCGCTTGTTAAGGTTCTCTTTTAGATTTTTTTCGAGGGATTTGTAGTACTGGTTCCGCTTTTCACGGTAATCCGAATACACCTCGTTAAACTGCCTTTTGGTTACGGAATTGTATCTAAAATCTATTTCATTACCACCACCGTTTATAAAATCTTCCTTTTTGCCTTCTATAAATTCTTGAAATTTCAGGTCGAATTCTGACTTGATTCCGTCTACATGCTTTTTAATGGCCTGTACTTTTTCATTACGGACCAATTTCTGAAGCTCTCCCACCAAATTTTCCATGGACATGGAGTGATAGTCCAAAAGCGGAATGGTGTGTCGCTCTTGATTGTCCGTATCCTCGGCATCTTCGGCATTGTTCTCATCTATTTCTTCCAGTACGGCATCATCATCTTTGGAAGCGGTATCATTAGTTTCGGCAGTTGTGGCAACTTCCTCCTCATCGGTAGATTTTGAAGGGGCCGCTTCTGTTTTTTCGGTTTCGGCGGCTTCCGTAGTTGCAGGCTCTGTTGGAGCATCTTTTTCCTCTGGTGATCCGGATGGTTCTTTTTCAGGAATATCTACCACTTCAGAGGCTTCCGTATTTGCGGTAGGCTCCGTAGTTTTGGTGATTTCTTCTTTGTTTTCTTCCCCTACGTTATGTTGTAGTTCCCGTTCCTTATCTTCCATCGTTTCTGAGATATTGATTTTGCAAAATGCAAGGGTAAGATACTAACAACCAATCTAACATCAAAAGGTATGGGGGTATTTTAGCTTTTGAGTGCGATAGAAATATTTCCTAAGGCCCAGAAAATGGCAGGGCAGCCGAAAGATGCTTGGTCTTAGGTAGTTACGTTTAAGGTGATGGGAGCAAAGACGGATTAACTTTCTTGCCAAATCTCCCAAGAACGGTCCGCTTGAAGTTCCAGCATGCGCAAACCATTGGAAATTTGGGCGCCTTTGGCCTCTCCGGCGGTTAGAAAAGCCGTTTTTTCCGGGTTGTAGATCAGGTCGAACAGAAAATGCTGGTCAGTTATAAATTCATAGGGTAGGGCAGGCCGCTGTTCAATATTGGGGTGTGTTCCCAAGGGCGTACAATTTATAAGAATGGTGTGTTCCTTTAATACCTCTTCGGTGACTTGGTCGTAACTTATTTTGTTCTTCCCCGGATTTCTTGAAACGAAAATATAGGAAATACCAAGTTCACCCAAAACATAGGCCACGGCTTTAGAAGCGCCGCCTGTACCTAAAATAAGTGCTTTGGTATGATGTGGTTTAAGGAACGGCGCCATGGCATTTTTAAACCCATAGGCGTCCGTATTGAATCCTTTTAGCCCGTTTTTAGAGAACTGTATGGTGTTTACGGCCCCTATTTTTTCGGCTTCGGGGTCTAGCTCTGTGAGGAAAGGCATTACCTCCTGCTTGTACGGAATGGTAACGTTCATTCCTTTAATATCCGAGTTGTTGTCCAATACGTCCTGAATTTCTTCAATAGCCTGAAAATCGAAGTTTTCGTACGAATGGTCCTCCAAACCTAAATCCGCAAATTTTTGGGTGAAATACCCTCTGGAGAATGAATATGAAATGTCTTTACCTACTAGTCCGAATCGTACTTTTTTCATTTTTAATATTTAGGCTAAAGTGTAAAATCGTTTATGCTTGCTGTGTTAACTCCGTATCCTTACGCGTCTTTCCGTACCAATCCAATACCAATAAAATGGCAATACCAAAGACCACAAAAAATAAGGCCCACCAGGTTTCCGAAGTAGTCAGATCGGGAAAGAAACGTTCATAGTTGCTTATAATCTCTTTTCCGTTGCTATCCAAAACCAATTCTCCTGAAGCATCGGTTTTAAAAATAGTGCGTTTCCATGGCCAAACCACGCCCAGAGACCCAGTTATAAAGCCTATGATAACGGCCGTGGTAATGTGTTTGTAGTTCTTAAGAACATAGGTCAGAAGATGGGAAAGGCTAACCAAGCCCGTTGCTGAACCGGCCGTAAACACGGCCAAAATGATTAAAGTATCCAAGCGTTCCTTATTACTGGTAAAACTGTAATCGCCTTGTAAAACTTCAGCAAAAGTATCGTAGAGGGCATTAACGGAATCTACCAATAACAGCACGTAATTGCCCAAAAGAATAAGTATAAAGGAGCCGGAAAGACCCGGTAACGTCATACCGGATACACTAATAATACCGCAAACGAAAATGAAAAACAGATTGTCGTTCTCTTTTGCGGGATTTAAAAAACTAATGGATATACCTACAATAAGACCAATAATGCCGGCCGTTATGGTTTTTTTGTTCCAGTGTTCAAAGTCCTTTGAAATGTAATAAATAGAACCCAGGATCATACCAAAGAATGCGGCCCAGACAAAGAGTTCTTTTTGCTCCAAGAAATAATCCAAGAGTTTGGAAACACTAAAATAGCTTACCAGCATTCCAAAAATCAAAAGGGAGAGAAACGTACCGTTAATATACCGGAAGAAACTCTTGAACCTACCGTTTAGCAATAGCTTGAATGCTTTGCGGTTTACTTTTTGGAGCGAGTAAATAAACTCTTCGTAAAAACCACCCACAAATGCAACAATACCTCCTGATACACCGGGTACTTTATTAGCGGCACCCATGCACAGACCTTTTATGACCAAAAAGAATTTGTCAAGAAATGTTCTGGTATTGTACATGAAAAGGGGACTTATTTTTTAGAAGCGGTTCTTTCAAGGATGAAAATTACCAAGAAACCGGCCAATGCCGCTATAACGGCAATCATAAGTTGATTGTCGCCATCAAAATTAAACGGACTTACATTTTCGTCTATGGTAATGATTTTTTCACCAATGGTTTTGGTATCCAGTACTCTTTTCCAAGGCCATATTTTGTTAAGCGACCCGACTATAAAACCGGTCAGTAAGGCCAAGGTAAGGTTCTTTTGATTGTTGAACATCCACTTTAAAAGCTTGGCAAAACTCAAAAGACCGAATATAGCCCCAACACCTACAGTACCAATAATCTTAAAATCCAGATTATGAACGGCATCAATAATGGTTTTATACGATCCTAACAGGACCAAAATAAAAGCTCCGGAAATACCAGGAAGAATCATAGCACAAATGGCCAAAGCTCCTGAAAGAAAAAGATAGGGAAGGCTATCCGCACTTTCCGATGGCGGTAAAATAGTAATGTAATAGGCCACGGCAGCCCCTAAAATTAGAGCAATAATCGTTTTTGCGTCCCATTTTTGCACCTCTTTCCCTACAAGTAGAATACTTGCTATAACCAGTCCAAAAAAGAAAGACCAGATAAGGATTGGCTTATTTTCCAACAACCAGCTTACTAGTTTTGCCAGAGACAGAACGCTTATAGCAATCCCGGCAAAAAGGGCCAATAGAAAATTTCCGTTCAGTTTGTTCCAAGCGGCTTTTAGTCCGTTTTCCTTAAGCTCCTTAAAAAGAGAAAGGTCTACATTGTTAATAGAGGTGATAAGTTCTTCGTAGATTCCGGAAATAAAGGCAATTGTGCCGCCTGAGACTCCTGGTACAACATCGGCGGCGCCCATGGCCATACCTTTTAAGGTAATGAAAGTATAGTCTAAAAAGTTTCTTTTTTCCATGTGGTTTGTTCGTTGAAAAGCAAAAATAGCTTTTAAAATTTGAACGTAGGAAAAAATGGACCAAGCCCTTATAATTTTTCTAATTTAAAATTATAAGGGCTTGGTAATTAAATGTTTATTTTGAAGATTTTTCGGCTTTTTCTACAGCTTTTAAAACCCACTCGGATTTGGTATACTGAGGAAATTCCTCAAAGAATAGCGGTAATTTTTGAATATCTATTTTTAACGCGTCCATCAAACAAATACGACCGTTAATAATATCGTTATTGGCTAAATGAAAACCGGCCGCTTTGTATTTAAGTTCTGCATTGTCCGGATAGAATTCCTGTCCTTGGGCCAAAATCTGTAATGCGCTGGTAGCGTCTTCATTGTTAAGGACTACATCTGCCCAGTTAAGCCATGTCTTTAGTTCGTAATTGCCTAGGTCTACAGCTTGTTTAAAGGCAAAATCTGCCTGATCATACTTCTTAAGCGCAGCATTAATGTAGGCGCACTTCTTCCAGTATAGAGGGTTTTCGCCATCAATATTCAAAGCCTTGTTTACGTAATAAAGGGCTTTTGTATAGTTTTCCCTTCTATAATAAAAATCGGTGATGGCCAACCAACCTTTGTCCAATAACGGGTCTTCATGAACGGTATGGTAGTAATAATACTTGGCCATATCGTCATTCTGCAGCCGCTCATGACATTTGCCTATTCTTAGATATGCATGCGAAGTTGGGTCCTCCATTTTAATGGTAGTCTCATAATTCTCAATGGCCTCATTGTATTTGCCCAGTTTTTCAAGCACTTTCCCTTTCTCAAAATATGCACCAATAAAGGTGTCATCGGATATAATGGCGAAGTCGAATGCCGCGAGGGCCTCAGTATACATTTTTTTATACATATACTGCTTTCCAAGCTGATGCCATGCTACCTCGCAATAAGGATTGCGCTCTAGGTAATCGTTCAAGTACACAATGGCACCGTCGTGATCTTCCAAAAACTCAAAACAGTAAATAACATTGTAAAGTGAGGAGTAGTCCTGTTCATCAAAAGAGACACAGCGCATGAAACTCTCTTTGGCCAGTTTAAAATCGTCCATAAAGAGGTACTCCATTCCTAGTAGGGAATGAATATCAAAGCTGTTTTCTGCTAAATCCAAGGCTTGGTTAAGCAGGGCTACCGCCGCTTCGTGATTGTCTTTTTTAGAATATATGTTAGCGCGCTGAATAAAGATTTCCTCATTGGTAGCGTCTAATATTTGAAGTTCGTCCAGATACTGCTCCGCAATATCCAGTTGGTTTTCAAAAACCAATACCTCAATATTCAACAACTTCAGTTCAATAGAATCTGGGTGCTGTTGCAGACCAATTTTAATTGCTTTTTTCGCTAGCGCTATTTTGCCGTTGTTCAAATAGTGATGTATGATGTCTTCAAAATCTTCGGCATCAAAGAAATAGATGTCGTCGGTTTTAAGCATCGATTCAAACTTGGCAATCGGCCTATTGGGCCTTTCGTTGGATTCTAACGCCATAGGAACGTTTTGGTTAAACTATGTTATTAAAAGTAGCCTTTTGAATGGCACTTTTAAACGTGATTACACCTATATTATTAACAAATTAGTTAACAGGTTATTGCTTATAACCTTCTAAAACCTCAAGGATTATGCCACAACCGCTTTCAATCTCGTCTGTTGAAATGGTTAAAGGCGGAGAAATCCGAACCGCTTTGGGCTCAAAAAGTAACCAAAATAGAATTAAACCTTTCTTGGCACAGGTTAGTACCAAATGGTTGGCTATTTCGGCATTTTCCAGAATCAAAGCCAGCATAAGCCCTTTTCCCCTAATTTCTTTAATTAGTCGGTGTTGAAGCAGTTTTCTAACAAGGGCTTCTTTTATAAGGGTTTGAGAGATAAGTTGCGTTTCCGTAATTTCTTTAAGCGTGGCCAAGCAGGCCGCTGCAATGACAGGATTTCCACCAAAAGTGGTAATATGGCCTAGTTTAGGGCTGTCCTGTAGGGTAGCCATGAGCTTTTGGGATGCGGTAAATGCACCTACGGGAAGTCCGGAAGCCATTCCTTTTCCGGTAACCAAAATATCGGGAACACAGTCATAATGCTCAAAAGCGAACAGTTTTCCCGTACGGCCAAAACCAGGTTGAATCTCATCTAAAATGAGCAAAGTGCCCGTTTCGTTACAGCGCTGACGTACTTCTTTTAAATACCCGTTTTTAGGCTCAATAAAGCCGGCACCCCCTTGTATGGTCTCTAAAATGACCCCAGCCGTCTTTTCGGTTATTTTTTTTAAATCGTCCTCGTTATTGAATTCAATAAAACCTACATCCGGTAGAAGCGGCCTAAACGCACTTTTTCGTTCTTCATAGCCCATTAGGCTTAAACTGCCCATGGTATTGCCATGGTAGGCGTGCCGCGCAGCCAGTAATTGGCTCCTTCCCGTAGCCCTTCTTGCCAGCTTTATGGCACCCTCAACGGCTTCCGTTCCGCTGTTGACCATATACGTGGTCTCCAAAGAATCCGGTAAAAGCGATGCCAGTAATTTTGTGTAAGCTACGGCAGGTTGCTGAACATACTCCCCATATACCATAACATGCATATAGGTTTCCGTTTGTTCCTGAATGGCGGCCACCACTTTAGGGTGGCAATGGCCAAGACTACATGCCGAAACCCCTGCAACAAAATCTAAATGTGCATTGCCCTTGGTGTCATAAATATAACTGCCCTTAGCGTGCGAAACCTCTAAAGCCAACGGATGTGGTGAGGTTTGCGCTTGATATTTTAAAAAATCTTGTTTCATTGTACGGAACTGGAAGTCACTTTTTTGACCTTAGGCCTAAGGGTAGGGGCCGGAGCTTTGTTGTTGGCAGGGGGGATATTGTTTACCGGGTCATTGGAATTACCGGAACGTTCCGCCTCTTCGGCATCAATATCTATAGGATTTTCTATACCTCTTATGATGGGGAGGACAACGTTGTTGTCATCTTCATCAAAAATATCATCTTTTGTTACTATACGTTCATCACCACGCCAAATGAAACCTTTTAGTTTCCTGCTTTCAACAGGGAGTTCCGTTTCTGGAAAAATATCGCCATCGGGCTCTATGAAAAACGTAAGGTCTTCCACATCGTTATTGGCCATTACAATATTTATCTTGCTGCAAATGGTCTTGTCTATACCTATAAGCTCTTCATCATCATTGTACATATAATAAATAACTTCGGTATTCTTTACCAAGTCTATGTATTTAAGCTCGTTGTCTACAAATTTACCAAATAGGTCTTTGCCTTTGGCTTGGTTGTAGCCGGTCATACTTATACTATCCAACGAAATAATAAAAGCATTTTCCAATACTTTGAGCGAGTCTAATTTTTCTGTTTCCAAGTTGGATATCAGATGAATGCTGTCTCCCGTCATTTGATTATCGCCGTTCCATAAAACCGGATTTCGTATTAATTGGGTAATTCCTGTTTTTTCCGAAGAATGAATGGAATCACATTTTCCGCTTAAATCGGTTTTGTAGAATTTTGCGTTCCTAAAGGCACGTAGTATCCTGTTTTCGGGTTTTCCGGTAATCATTAAGGTATCTCCGTGCATATAGAGTGAATCCTGCTCCACAAGACTAATTGAAACAGCCCGTTTTGTGGCAAATACCGAATCCTTCGCTTTAAAGACCTCGGCATAGTGCGCACGGATAATTCCGTTGTTTACCGTATCCGTTACTATAATATTATTAGTGGCAGAGGCAAATTCTGTGGCTTTATCAAAATAAACACTGTCCCCTTCAATAATACGGTTATTGTAGTCTATACGGGTGTTTTTTATCCCGTAGCCACTTTCAATTTTAGTGTCGTAAAAGCCGCGTTCGCAATAGATTTTATAGGTTTCTCCGGTTATGGTAGAAGGGCCGTACATGTATGCGTTCTTGGAGGTAGTATAGTAGTCCAGTTGCTCGGAATCCACAATATACTGTGGGTTGTCTATATGTACACTGTCTAGAAACTGATACTTATCCAATTCCATGAAATAGCGACCAATTTCACTGGTAAGCGTATTGGTTGAATCTACAATGGTTCCGAAACTGTTGTAGTAAGCCTCTTGATTCTCTCGGTCTAGATATAATGTGTCTGTCCTAAGTGTTACTTTACTACTCTGCTGGTCAGTCTCTAAAAGAACGCTTTCAAAGGCTTTGGCCAATTTGGTTTCTCCGTCATAATTAATTTTACCACTGGTCATTTCTAAGGAATCCCCTTGTTGCAAGCGCACGTTGCCCAGAGCACGTAAACGGTTTTCTTTTTGGTAATATATGGCAATATCGCACCAGAGGTCTGCTCCTTGGTGTTCAAATTGTACTTGTTTGTCATCCTTGCTAAAGATAGAGGCACCGGGAAATTGGGCTTCGTTTTTAGTGAAGTTGGCACCGTAAACAATATTGATCTGTTTACTCTGTGTGGTATCCTTAGAGGAAGTCTTTTCCTCTTGTGCATGGCCTATAAGAGTTGCGCCAAGGAAGAACAAAAAAATGCGGAGTAGGTTCAATGCTATCTGAATTTTGCCCAAAAGTAGGTTTTTTTTAAAGGAAGCAATATAGTTTAGGATAGATTTAGGAGGTTTACAGAACGCACTGAAATCTGTAAGTATCCACACTATCCTAAACTACATATCGAAAAATGTATATTCCGAAGCTCTTCTGTAACCTTTGGTTATCTGTGTATAGTCTGCGTACGGTCAGGCCCTACGGAAACTATTTTAATAGGCACTTCAAGTTCTTTTTCCAAGAAACTGATGTATTCCTGTAACGATGCAGGTAACTGATCGGCGCTGCTCATTTTTGTAAGGTCTTCTTTCCAACCTTTCATTTCCGAGTAAACGGGCGTTACGTTCTCTGCTTCGATATTAAACGGAAGGTGCTCTATTTTCTCTCCTTTGTAATTGTAGGCGGTACATACTTTTATGGTGTCAAATCCACTTAAAACATCGGCTTTCATCATCATCAATTCGGTAACACCGTTAATGATCACAGCATATTTTAAAGCAACAAGGTCTAACCAACCACATCTTCTAGGGCGGCCAGTGGTAGCGCCAAATTCATTACCCACGCGGGCCATGGTCTCACCGTCCTCATCAAAAAGTTCAGTAGGAAAAGGGCCGCTACCAACTCGGGTAGTATAGGCTTTAAAAATTCCTTTTACATCGCCAATTTGGTTTGGAGCAACTCCAAGACCGGTACAGGCACCTGCAGCCGTGGTATTACTGGATGTTACAAAAGGATAAGTTCCAAAGTCAATATCCAATAAAGAACCTTGTGCGCCTTCTGCCAATATTTTCTTTCCGCTTTTTTGAGCTTGGTACAGATATTCCTCACTGTCAATAAAAGTCAGCTCTTTCAATTCGGCAACAGACTCAAAGAAGTCTTTTTCCAATTCTGCCAAATCATACTGTATATCTACATTGTAATAAGCGATCATGGCTTCGTGCTTGTTGGCCAGATTGCGGTATTTTTCTTTCCAATCGGACATTTCAAGATCACCGATACGCATACCGTTACGTCCTGTCTTGTCCATATAAGTTGGGCCTATTCCCTTTAGGGTAGAACCAATTTTTGCTTTTCCTTTAGATGCTTCCGAAGCCGCATCCAACAAGCGGTGCGTAGGCAATATTAGGTGTGCTTTTCTTGAGATGAACAATTTGGACTTTATGTCTAAATTGAACTTTTTTAATGCGTCTAATTCTTTTTTGAAGATTACCGGGTCTATAACTACCCCGTTACCAACAATATTTAAGGCATTTTTGTGAAAAATTCCCGAAGGTATGGTGTGCAATACGTGTTTTATGCCATCAAACTCCAATGTATGCCCTGCGTTTGGGCCTCCTTGAAATCTAGCGATGATGTCATAATCTGTTGTAAGTACATCAACTATTTTTCCTTTTCCTTCGTCTCCCCACTGTAATCCTAACAATAAATCTACTGCCATTTAAAATTTTGGTTAGCTGTTCGTGTTTTCGTTTTTATTTCGAGTACCATAAAAATAAAGGGAGTGTGTATTGATTTTGATATCAAAAACTTCCTCAATGGTTTTCTTTATAGATTGAATACGAGGATCACAAAATTCCATTACCTCACCGGTATCGGTTAAAATAACATGATCATGTTGGCGATCAAAATATGATTTCTCGTATTGTGCCTGGTTTTTGCCAAATTGATGTTTGCGAACCAGTTTACACTCCAATAAAAGTTCTATAGTGTTATAGAGTGTAGCACGACTTACCCTGTAGTTCTTGTTCTTCATGTTTATGTACAGCGATTCAATGTCAAAATGATCTTCGCTATCATAAATTTCTTGAAGTATGGCATAGCGTTCGGGTGTTTTTCTATGCCCATTTTCTTCTAAAAAAGTGGTGAAAACGTTTTTTACGATTTCTTGATTTTTGTTGGCTGCCATAACTAGGGTTATATTCGTCAATCCGCAAAGGTACGGTTATATTTTAATTACGATTCTAAATTCTTGTGACTTTATCTATTCCGTTAATTTTCTTCAGATTTACCATCAATTTTTTTAGAATACCATTATTTTTAACAACTACGGTAATAGTGCCTTTGAATGTACCGCCATCTGTACTAAAGTTAAGGTTACGGATGTTTACGTGCATATTGTCCGATATAACCTCGGTAATCTCACTTACCAAACCTAAATTGTCAATTCCTGTAAGGCGTATTTCAGATAGGAATTCTTCTTGACTGGAGTCTATCCATTTGGCACTAATGATGCGGTATGCGTAGTTAGACTGTAATTGTATGGCATTGGGGCAGTTCTTTTTATGCACTTTAATACCTTCGTTTACACTTACGAAACCAAATACTTCATCCCCGGGAATGGGATTACAACATTGCGAAAGTTTGTACTCCAGTTTCTCTTCTTCTTTACCAAATACAAGAACATCGTATTTGGAAGTAATCTCTTCTTTTTGGACTTCCAACGGATTGGGGTTCCTTCTCATTTTGTTTTTGAAGAAACTTATAAAGGCGTTGGAGTAGGAAGACGAAAAGTCTTTGAGCATTTGGTTGTCTATAGATCCAATGCCTACCCGGTAAAAGAGATCCAGACTGGTTTTTAGCTTAAAGAAAGTTACCATTTTGTTGATGGAATCTTCATTAAGCGTAACTTTCTGGGATTTTAACTTTCTTCGGAGAATTTCTTTGCCTTCTTCAGCAACCGATTTTTTCTCTTCCCGTAAAGAGGATTTTATTTTGGCCCTTGCTCTAGCCGTTGTAGCGTAGTCTAACCAGTTTTGGTTGGGTTTTGCCTGTTCTGAGGTAATTATTTCTACTTGGTCTCCGCTATGGAGCGTAGTGTTCAGTGGAACAAGCTTTCCGTTTACTTTTGATCCTCGCGTGCGCATACCCACTTCTGTATGGATATTAAAGGCAAAATCCAATGGGGTAGCCCCTTTGGGTAATGATTTTAGTTCGCCCTTAGGGGTAAAGACAAAAATTTCCTTGGCATACAGGTTCAGTTTAAATTCCTCAACAAAGTCTACCGCATTGGTGTTGGCGTTCTCAAGCGCCTCTTGTAAACGGTTGAGCCAGACTTCAATACCCTGTTCTTTCTGGTCGCCATGCTTATATTTAAAATGTGCGGCATACCCTTTTTCAGCAATTTCATGCATACGTTCACTACGGATCTGAACTTCTACCCAACGTCCTTTTGGGCCCATTACGGTAATATGTAGGGCTTCATATCCGGTAGATTTAGGCGAAGAAATCCAATCCCGAAGCCGCACAGGGTTGGGGGTAAAGTGATCGGTTACGATGGAGTAGATTTTCCAGGCCAAGAATTTTTCGTTCTGCCGATCCGATTTATAAATAATACGAATGGCAAATTTGTCATATATCTCCTCAAAAGAAACATTCTGGGCTTTCATCTTTCGCCTAATGGAGAAAATGGATTTCATTCTGCCCTTAATGTAGTAGTTAAGTCCCTCTTCTTTTAAAGATTTATCTATAACTCCCGAAAAAGCATCTATATAAGCCTGTTGGTCTTCTTTGGATTCCTCAATCTTACCCTTAATACCGTTATAAACATTAGGTTCGGTATACTTTAAACTGAGGTCCTCTAGGTCTGTTTTAATATTATAAAGCCCAATACGGTGTGCTAAAGGGGCGTAGATATACAAAGTTTCGGAAGCCATTTGTACCTGCTTATGCTCGGGCATGGCATCCATAGTAAGCATGTTATGGTAGCGATCTGCGATTTTAATGATAATTACACGAACATCATCATGAAGGGTGAGCAACATCTTCCGAAAGTTTTCGGCCTGTTGTGAGGTGCTCATATCCTTTTTTAGGTGCGCAATTTTGGTAAGACCGTCTACGATACGGGCAACGGTTTCACCAAACATCCGTTCAATATCATCTAGCGTGTATTCCGTATCCTCAACCACGTCATGTAGTAGGGCAGATGCTATGGATGTCGCATCAAGACCAATTTCCGAAGCTACTATTTTTGCCACCGCTATAGGATGGAATATATAGGCTTCGCCAGATTTTCTCCGTTGGTTTTTATGAGCGTCTACGGCAATTTCAAATGCAGAGCGTATAAGCGTTTTATCATCATCCGATAGGTGTTGATAGCTTATACGTAGCAATTCTTTGTATTGCTTCGCAATCTCTTTATTTTCCTTTTCTATAGCTTCCTGCGTCATATTCAAATAAAAATAGAACAATCTTGGCAGTCGTACAACAAAAATTATTCCTCTTTTTAGGCTATGGTCAAAGTGTCTTTAATTTTAAATAAGGCTATTGGGGTTACCGTTTTAGATTCTGGATCCTGTCCAGAAGAGTAGGGTGGGAATAGTGCATAAAAACAAAAGCAGGATGGGGCGTAAGGTTGCTTAAACTGTTTTTGGACAATTTCTTTAATGAGGTGATGAGTGGTAATGCGGCATAGGTATCTTTGGCGTAATCATCTGCCTGATATTCAAATTTTCGGGAAAAGTGGTTCATGATCAAACCTGTAATTTCCGAAATGGGACTGTATAAAATAGCAAAACCGATCAAGGCTGCGTGAAAACTAGGTTGTGACACGCCAATAGCTATGGATACCGCCGGATTATTGATGAACAATGATAGCACAAAAAGCGTAACACCCGTTAACGCCAAAGAAGCGATAAGATTAAAGATAATGTGCTTTTTCTTGTAATGTCCTACCTCATGTGCCAAGACGGCTACGATTTCCTCTTCGTCCAAATCGTTGATCAAGGTGTCGTACAGTGTAACCCTTTTTTCTTTCCCGAAGCCGGAGAAATAAGCATTGGCCTTTGTAGAGCGTTTGGAACCGTCTATTACAAATATATTATTGAGTTCAAAGCCTACGTTTTTTGCAAATGCCTCTATTTTGGTTTTTAAACTACCATTTTCCAGAGGGGTTTGCTTATTGAACATAGGAACAATCAGTTTGCTGTAGAATAGGTTCATGAATACCGTAAACACGGCTACAAGCGCCCAAGCGTACACCCAAAAATAGGAACCCGCTAATTGAAAGAACCAAATAATCAATGACAAGATAAGTCCACCTACAATGGCCATCATCAACCATCCTTTTATTTTATCCATAAAGAAGGTGCCCTTTGTGGTTTTATTGAACCCAAATTTTTCCTCTATTACAAAAGTGGAATAATAGGAGAAGGGCAAGGTGACTATATCGCTTCCTATCATAATAACACCAAAGAACATAAGCGCCATGGGTATGGGTTGTTCGGTAACCGTTCGTACCATCCGATCTACCCATTCAAATCCTCCAAAAATTAAAAAACCTAAAGTCAAGAGAAATGAAAAGCTAGAGGTTAGCAGTCCAAAACGGTAATTGGTCTTTTTGTAGGCTTGTGATTTCTTGTATTCGGTTTCGTCAAAAACATCACTGAGCTCATCGGGAACGGGGTCATTGTAGTGTTTGGCGTTCAGGTAATCCAGAATGGTTTCAATGATAAACTGCAGTACGAGAATGGTTACAATAGTGTAAAACAGAATACTCATATGTTATCGTTTTTTGAAAAATGAAGTTGGCCTGATAGAAGAACAACGGCTTTTTATTGAAAATCTCGCTGTCTTTTGGCTTCAAAGATAAGAATAGCTGCGGATACCGATACATTCATGGAATCTATCTCGCCTTGCATGGGTATTATAATGTTCTGTTTAGAACTGTTTAGCCATTCTTGGGAGAGTCCGTCTGCTTCTGTTCCTACAACAATGGCAGAGCCAGGTTTAAAATTGGTTTTGATATAGTTTTCAGAAGCGGATAGTGCGGCACAATAAATGGCAATGTCCTGTTTTTTTAAAAAATCAATTACTTCGGTAGTGCTGCCCATGGCTATTTTGTTGGTAAATACGCAGCCCACGCTAGAACGAATAATATTAGGGTTATAGAGGTCCGTTCTTGGGTTGGCAATAATAACAGCATCTAAGTTGGCGGCATCTGCGGTACGTAAGAGTGCACCAATATTTCCGGGTTTTTCAGGAGCTTCGGCCACAAGTATAAGCGGATTCTTATTTGGGAGTTGCAAATCGCTCAACAAAGTTGTTTTACTTTTAGCAATGGCTAAAATACCTTCGGTGGTCTGTCTATATGCTAATTTCTGGTAGACATCCTTTGTAACTTCAATGTATTCGGGTGTTAACGAAGATTCTTCAAAAAGAGCCGTAGTTTCGTTCGTGTCAATTACTCCCGCTTGAAAAAGTACGGTTTCAATTTCATACCCTCCTTTTAGCGCCAATTGAATTTCTCGAAATCCCTCTATTATAAAAAGCCCGGATTTCTTACGTTCCCTGGATTTCTCTTTTAGGAGCAGGATTTTTTTTACCAACGAATTTTGGGCGCTAGAGATTTGCTTAATTTTATGCATACGGCAAATGTAAATAAAAGAGGAATTCTGCGACCTATGCATCTAACACTAAAAACAATCACATGGAACGAATTTTTTCAATTTTATTGGTGTTGGGTCTAACCAACTGTAAAGAAGCTCCAAAGGAAAGTAAACCGTCTGAACAGATAATGAGAACAGAAATGCCAGTTAAGGAAAATAACTACCCTGAAGCATTAAACAAAGTTTTTGATGCCCACGGGGGATTGGCCGAGTGGAAAAACAAACGAACACTCAGTTTTGAATTGGTTAAGCCAGATGCTAATGAGAAGCACACGGTGGATTTATATTCAAGAAAAGATAAAATTGAAATTCCGCCTTCAACTATAGGGTTTGACGGAAAAGATGCTTGGTTACTAGATGAGCAGAAGGCCTACAAGGGTAACGCTAAAATGTACCACAACCTTATGTTCTATTTTTACGCAATGCCCTTTGTTTTGGCAGATTCGGGTATAAACTACGGAGAGGCGCAAGATTTGGAGTACGAGGGTAAAAAGTACCCGGGAATTCATATAAGCTATAATGATGGGGTAGGCGCTTCTTCTAAAGATGATTATTTCTTGTATTACGACCCGGAAACCTACGAAATGGCATGGTTAGGGTATACATTTACTTTTGAAACCAACGAAAAATCGGATAAGTTGAGCTTTATTCGCTATAATGATTGGGGTACCTTTAACGGAGTAAAATTGCCTAAGTCCATTTCATGGTACACCAATGAGGGCAGAACCATTAAGGGAGTTAAGAATACAGTTCAGTTTAGCAATATTTCATTAGAGGACGCTTCAAAACCTGATGCATTTTACGCTGTTCCCGAAAATGCAAAAGTCATCTTAAATCCCTAAAATTTCTTATTTTTTTAAGTACCTTGTATCTTTAAATTTTATTTGGATATGGAGGTATTGTTATTCGGCATTGCCAAAGATATAGTAGGTAAGTCATCTTTCCGTTTTGCGGAAGGTGACGAGGTACCTAAATCTGTTTTGGAATTGAAACAGAAATTAAAGAACAGCTTCCCGGATTTCGGGAAGCTTTCTTCTTTAGCGGTAGCCGTAAACAGCGAGTATGCGGAAGATAGTGAAAGTCTGAGTCAAGGAGATGAAATTGCTATAATACCACCGGTAAGTGGTGGTTGATTTTGATATATGGTTATAGAAATTGTAGATATAATTGATCCCGGAAAGGTCTATACAGAGCTTTCGCATCCCAATAGCGGAGGTATTTGCGTCTTTGTAGGTGCCGTAAGGGAGTTTACCAATAACGAAGAGGTTACAGGTCTGGAATTTGAGACTTATAAAAACATGGCCCTCAAAGAGATGGAGAAAATAGCGACTGAGGCCACTGAAAAGTGGAAGTTGAACAAAGTGGTTATCCGTCATGCCGTTGGAAAAAAGGCAGTTGAAGAGCCAGTTGTGGTGGTAGGGGCATCCTCTGCACACCGCGATGCGTGTTTTGAGGCCTGTCGTTATTTAATAGACACTTTAAAAGAGCGTGTGCCCATCTGGAAAAAAGAAATTTTTAAGAACAAAACGGTTTGGGTTTCGGCACATCCATAGGAACTAAAAAGAACGATACTGAAAAATTAGGAACAATCCTTATTTTTCAATTACACGGAGAATGATAAATGTATGCTGGTAGACAATCATAATAGAACTATAAATTACGTCCGTTTGGCGGTAACGGACCGTTGCAATTTGCGCTGTAACTATTGCATGCCGGCAGAGGGAATCAATTTTGCTAAAAACGATAAGCTTTTTACCATAGATGAGCTTTCGCGATTGAGTGAAATTTTGGTTTCCCAAGGCGTGGATAAAATTAGGATTACCGGTGGGGAGCCATTTGTACGTAAGGATTTAATGGTGCTTATGCGTCATATGGCGCAACTAGAAGGTCTTAACGATATATCTATTACCACTAACGCTACGTTAATAGGTCCTTATATTGATGAGCTGAAGGAATTGGGCATCAAGAACATTAACGTAAGTATGGATGCCATTAACCGTGAGACTTTTGAAAAAATCACACGTCGCAATCAGTATGATACGGTCCATAACAATATTATTCGGTTAATTACGGAAGGTTTTAATGTTCGGATTAATTTTATTGCCTTGGATGGTCAGAATACGGAAGATATTCTACCTATGTTAGAACTTACCAAGCATTATGATGTATCTGTGCGTTTTCTTGAAGAGATGCCCTTTAACGGAGGGAGCAAGACTTTTGAGAGCATTGCATGGGACTACAAGCGGATTCTTGGGTACATTAAAGAAGCCCATCCCGGTTATTATGAGTTGGAATCGCCTAAAACATCAACCTCCATCAATTATAAAATACCAGGGTTCAAAGGTACTTTTGGGGTTATTCCTTCTTTTAGCAGAACATTTTGTGGTACCTGTAACCGTTTACGAATTTCCGCTACGGGAGATGTAATTACCTGTCTTTACGCACAGCCAAGCATGAACCTGCGAGCTATTTTGAGAGGTAAGGATTCTGAAGAAAAAATAAAGGAAAATATTTTAAAGGCCATAGGTAGCCGTTCAAAAACGGGCTTTGAGGCGCAACAGAAATACAAAGGCGTATTCTCTAATTCAATGACCTCAATAGGGGGCTAGATTCATGGAAAAAAAACTTTCACATATAGATGCTTCGGGTAACGCGGCCATGGTAGACGTATCCGAAAAAAAGGTAACGGCAAGAACTGCTGTAGCTTCGGGGCGCGTTGAGTTTCCCAAAGCGGTGTTTGAAACTTTGGCGGCTCAAGATTTTCTAGGTAAAAAAGGTAGCATAATTCAAACGGCGGTAATTGCGGGTATTCAGGCGGTAAAGAAAACATCGGAATTAATTCCGCTTTGCCATCAAATCAACCTTTCAAAGGTACAGATAGATATTTTGCCCAAAAATCAGGCTTTAGATATTACGTGCACCGTAAAATGTACCGAAAAAACAGGGGTTGAAATGGAGGCCTTGACTGGAGTTTCGGTTAGTGCGCTCACCATTTATGATATGTGTAAGGCGCTTTCTCATGACATACAAATTAGCGCTATTCAATTGAAAGAAAAAACAGGAGGAAAAAATGATTATAGGTCCTAAAATATACGGTTTGGTGCTTGCTGGTGGAAAAAGCACCCGAATGGGAAAAGACAAAGGTTTAATACCTTATCATGGCATGCCACAGCGCGATTATCTTTATAATCTTTTGGGAAGGGTCTGTGATAAGACGTTTTTAAGCATCCGGCCGGAGCAGCAAGATGAGATTGCAGATGATGTAGCGGTAATCGTAGATGAGAACAAGTACAAAGGGCCTTACAACGGACTCCTTTCGGCCCATTTACAGCATCCGGATGTGGCTTGGTTGGTTTTGGCCTGTGATCTTCCTTTAATGGATTTAAAGGCGTTACAAGAATTGATTGCGGCACGTGACCCTAATAAAGTGGCGAGTTCCTTTGCTCAAAAAGAAGACCCGTTGCCCGAACCGTTATGTGCTATTTGGGAGCCAGCGGCTTTTAAGGAGAGTTTGGCTTATTTGGAAAGTGGTAACGGAACCTGTCCTAGAAAATATTTGATCAATAGTGATGTGAAATTGGTTTTCCCGTCTGACCCGAATGTGCTTTTGAATGCCAATTCGGAGGAAGAGTACAAGGAAGCCATCGTGAAATTAGCAGTGGAATGAACATAGAACGCTACGACCGACAAACAATTTTAAAAGAATTTGGAATGGAGGCTCAGCTCAAATTACAGTCGGCCAAGGTACTGGTGGTAGGAGCTGGCGGACTTGGGGTTCCTGTATTGACCTATCTCAATGCAATGGGGGTAGGAACTTTGGGTATTGTAGATAATGATGTGGTTTCTCTTTCAAACCTACACAGACAGGTGCTCTATTCTGAAAGCGATGTAAAAAAGCCTAAGGTAGCAACAGCCGTTCAAAAACTGAAAGATCAGAACTCTGAGACCCAAATTATTTCTTACGAAACATTTCTAACTCGTGATAATGCACTTGAAATCATAACAGATTATGATGTAGTGATAGATGCTTCGGATAATTTTCCAACCCGCTATTTAGTGAACGATGCTTGTGTAATCCTGAATAAACCATTTGTATATGGTGCATTACATAGCTTTGAAGGTCAGGTGAGTGTGTTTAATTTTGAAGGAGGGCCAACCTACCGTTGCCTCTTTCCGGAAATGCCAAAGCCCAATGAGGTACCTAATTGTGATGAAAACGGGGTTTTGGGAATTGTACCGGGAATTATCGGTAATTTTCAGGCCCTGGAAACGGTTAAGGTGATAACGGGAATTGGGCAGGTGCTTACAGGAAAGCTGTTACTTTTTGATGGATTGGCCAGTGCGTTCCAGAAAATCCGTTTTGCGGTAAATCCTGAAAATCAGAAGATACATGCGCTGCAAGAGAGTTATGAGTTTAATTGCGAAGTGCCAATGAATTCTATTACTCCAGATGCCTTTCAAAAAATCATAGAAGAAAAAGAGGTGCAACTTATAGACGTAAGAACACCCAAGGAATTTAGTAGAAACCATTTATCTTTTGCTCAAAACATTCCACTTTCCGAATTGGATGAACGTCATGATGAAATTGCATATGACACTAAGGTCTATGTGGTCTGCCAGTCTGGGGTAAGGAGTAGAAAGGCAGTAACGAAACTGCAGGGTATTCATGCCAATGCCAATCTGATTAATGTTGAAGGAGGGATGAACCAAATTTCAAAACATGCTCTTAAGTACTGAGAATTTGGTGCTCTTATGTCTAGGATTCTTTATTGTCGCTACCCTGTATTCTTCAGTGGGTTTTGGAGGTGGCTCTAGCTATTTGGCGTTGTTAACACTCTTTTTAGGGGGCTTTTTTGCCATACGTTCCATTGCTTTAATATGTAATTTGGTAGTAGTTTCCGGTAGTACTTATTTATACTTTAAAAATGGCCATGCTAAATTTAAAGACTTTTTACCTTTTGTTTTGGCCAGTATACCGCTAGCGTTTCTTGGCGCTTCGTTTAGATTAGAGGAACATATTTTTTTCCTGTTGTTGGGTTTTTCTTTGGTAACTTCCTCTATTTTCTTGGCCTCTCAAACTTTTGTAAAACGCGATACTACCGAGAAAACAGTACAATACCCTAAATTCATGACCTATGTATTGGGTGGTAGTATTGGCTTATTGTCAGGCTTAGTAGGTATTGGGGGTGGCATATTTTTAGCACCTATCCTAAATCACCTAAAATGGGATAAATCCATTAAAATAGCGGCTTTGGCGAGTTTTTTTATATTGGTGAATTCAATTTCGGGCTTGGCAGGTCTCGTTCAAGGTGGAATGTTAGAGCTCCCGTGGAAAGAGACCTTGGCACTTGTAGTATCGGTTTTGATAGGAGGGCAGTTGGGAATTCGTCTCAGCTTAAAGCGATTTACCCCTAAAGGCATCAAAAGGGTTACGGCCTTGTTGGTTTTTGTTGTAGGGGTTCGTATTTTGCTCAAATATATTCCGCAGGTATTTTAAACAAAATAGTTCTTTAAATTAGTCATATTGAAAATTCTTTTAAACCCGGCCTATGTTCCGGATATAGCTACGTTTTCCGTTATTGCCCAACACAAGATTTGTTGGGAGGTACAGGATAATTTCCAAAAACAGACGTATAGAAACCGCGCCTACATTTGCAATGATAGAGGAAGGCATATGTTAAGTATACCCATAAAACATAGAGGTAAGGCTCAAGGCAGGCAGAAATATAGTGAAGTAATGCTGGATAACACTTATGAATGGCAACGACAGCATTGGAGGACCTTTAAAACGGCGTATAGAACATCGCCATTTTTTGAGTTCTATGAAGATGAAATAGCTCCGCTTTATGAGCGTCAATATGAGTATTTGTTGGATTATAATTTATTGACCATAGAAACCATTTGTAATTGTTTACAGATGGATATGCCAACAGAAAGGACCGTAATTTATGAAGATAGTCCACAAAATCTAGTTGACGGGAGGTTTTTAGTAAATGCTAAAAGGAAGCTGAATTTTGAACAGGAAGAGTACAATCAGGTTTTTTCTGATAGAAATGAGTTTTCCAAAAACACTAGCATATTGGATTTACTTTTTAATGAGGGTACCAACGCGCTAAGTTACTTAAAGAGTCAAAAACTAAGTTTTATAGATGCTTAGATTCATCATGCATTACGGCATTCATTTTTTGGTGCCTATTCTTATTGGGTGGTACTTTTATAAGGAATACCGCTTAAAGGCTATTCTTATTTTATTGGCCGGTATTGTCATAGATATAGACCACCTGCTGGCAACCCCCATTTTTTCTCCGGACCGCTGTAGTATAGGGTTTCATCCACTCCATAGTTATTGGGCCATAGCAGCCTATTTTTTGCTTTTTTGTTTTAAAAAGACCCGTATTTTTGGATTAGCCTTGTTGATACACATTTTAGCGGATGCCACGGATTGTTTTTTCCTATTTCAATCGAAATGAAGCCATAACCGGAAAATGGTCCGAGAATTTTTCATCAAAATTTTTATGGCCCATAACTTCAAAACTGGAATCGGCCATAATAAAATCAATACGAATAGGAATCATTAAAAAGTTATACGTACGGCCATAACCAGCCCCTTTTTCAATAAACGTATCCTGCATTTCACCTATGATAGTATGATACACCGACGAGAATTGAGTGTTGTTAAAGTCACCGCAGACCAAGGTTCTATAAGGACTCTTTGCTTTATGTTCTGCTATGATTTGTGCTTGTTGCTGTTGCCTTTTAAAGGCATTGGTTACTCTACGGTATAATCTCTCGGAAGATTGTGAGCGCAAAACTCCTGTACCTGGAGTAATTCCTAAGGATTGCATGTGTAAATTGTAAATCCTTAAGGTGTCGCCTTTATAGAGAATATCGGCATAGGAACCATTATTTATGCTATTGGGGAAGTTTATGATTTCCGCTTTAATTATGGGATACTTAGAGAATATGCCCATATGAACCTTATTGCCAGCCGGTATTCGTTTTAAAAAATGGTAAGGATAGTCCAAGTAATCCTCTTGCATATCATGCCCTACTTCTTGAAAGCAGATAATATCCGGTTTCTCTTGTTCTACCAAGCCTTCTATCTCTTCGGGAATATTATCGTTGTCTAAAAATCGGTACCGGTTAAATGCACGTACGTTATAGGTCATCACCTTTAACTCGTCTTCTTTAAAATCAGTAGATTCCGATGATAATTTTATAAATGTACCCAGAGCAAAGTACCCAAAAATAAGAACGAACAAAGAAGTGAAAGCTTGTTTTTTAAGGCCTAACAACCAATACAAGAAAAAGAGGGTATTGACTACTACCAATACAGGTACGCCCAAGCTTAAAATGGATAAAAAAGGAAAAAGCTCTAGGGATAGGTAAGGGACGGCACATGCCAGTAGGAGCACAAAGGCAAAAATGATATTAAAAAAGAAAACAATTTTATTAAAGAATGAAAGTCCCTTCATACGCTAGTCTTCCTTTCCAGCCTTGAACAGAAAATCTTTTTCCGCTTTTGAAAGACTTTCGTATCCGGATTTGCTGATTTTATCCAAAATGGCATCAATCTTTTTTTGATGAGTTTGCTTATCGTGGTTGGCTTGTTTGGTAGCTGTTTTTTGCTTGTTTTTATAAACGGTTTTCATAGGTGCTTTCTTTTCGCTTTTTTTGAAAAGATTGGCTATACCATCAATTAAGCCGGCAAAACCCTCACCAATATCCCTGCCATTATAAAGTTGTCGGGCATACATATATCCTAAAAAGGCACCACCCAAATGGGCAATTCTTCCTCCAATGTTCCCGCCCATTGGAATTTGAACTAAATCCATTAACACAACAAACAAACCAATTTGCCAAAGCTTTACGTTAAAAACAAAAAGACGTACTTCTTGATTGGGAATGTAGGTGCAAACAAATATAAGTACCGCCATTACTCCCGCGGAAGCACCAATAAGAGAAGCATTAATGCCTATTAGCGTCGGGAAAATGTTATAACTTAAAAGAAATAAAAGGCCGCCTAGAATAACCCCTAAAAAGTAGATGTTCAAGAAGCGCCTGGCATCAAAAAGGTTCAGTAGAATACGGCCGGCCACGTACAGTACGTACATGTTCCAGAGAATATGAAAAATGCCACCGTGTAAAAAAGAGTAAGTAATAATGGACCACGGCTGCATTAAAAAGTCGAAAAAATCTTTGGGCAGGGCAAACCAGTTTTCAACGCTAGGGCTAATTAGCGCTGTAATAAGCCCCATAACGATAAAAACGATAACGTTAATGGCTATGAGCTTTTCGGAAACGCTCAACCGTGCATATTGATATTTTAAATCTCCGTTTGTCATTTTAGTTCCAGCGGTTGTTGTTAAACTGATTCTTCTTCCAGTACCACATCATCAAAAAACCGAACAAAGCGCCCCCAATATGGGCAAAATGGGCAATACCTTGGCCAAAAAGACTATACCCGGTTACTCCCGAAAATAAATCCAATCCTATTAAAATAGGTATAAAATATTTGGCTTTGACCGGTACAGGAATGAACATCAAGAAAAGCTCACTATTTGGAAACATCATCCCAAAGGCTACTAAAACACCATAAATGGCTCCAGAAGCTCCTACTGCAGGTGTGTTATAAGCTGATAGAAAATTATCTATGGTACTTTTTGATGCAATATTGTACCAATCCGGGCTGTACTGGCCAGATGATATAATCTCCATAATACTACTCTCGGTCATGCCGCTATTCACCAAAGCTTGCATTCCCTCGTTAAAGTAGTAGTAGTTTACCCCTGTATGAATCAAAGCAGAACCCAGACCAGCGGAAAAATAGAAGAACAGAAACTTATTGCGTCCCCACATTTGTTCCAATGGCGTTCCAAAAGCCCATAAAGCGTACATGTTAAAAGCAATGTGCATAAAGCCACCGTGCATGAACATATGCGTTACAATCTGGTAGAAGACAAAGTTCTCGTTTTTTGGAAACCACAACGAAAACCACTGGTACATCTGATCACCGTAAAGAGAAGTTGCCACAAAAAACAGAATGTTTATTATGAGCAGGTGTTTTATAGCTTCGGTTAATCTTCCCATCTAAATAAATTTTTTATCAATGTCATTTTCGGTAATGGTGATGTATACCGGTTTATTAAACGGACTAACCATTGCTTCCTTACAGGCGAACAAATCGTTTACAAGGGCAATTTGGGAGGCGTTGTCCAGCATCTCTCCCGTCTTGACCGCCAATGTTTTTGCCAATGTTTTAGACAGTATGTCCGTATGGGAGAAACTCTCTTCCGTTATTTCTTGTTGGTAATCTGAAATAAGCTGGTCCAATATCATACCAACTTCGCTTTCGGCCACAAGAAGAGGAACACCTGTGACGGTAATAGTTTCATCTTCTATTTTTTCAAAAATGAATCCAATAGATGTTAAAATATCTTCAATTTCTTTAAGCGCACTAATTTCGGTATGTGAAAAGGAAAGCGTCAAAGGGAACAGTAATTGCTGGCTAACCGCTTGTTTTACAGTGCTGTTCTTTAAGAATTTTTCGTAAAGTACTCTTTGGTGCGCCCGACTTTGGTCAATTACCACCATACCGGATTTTATAGTGGTTACAATATATTTTCTTCTAATTTGAAAGGTGGTGGTAACTGTTTCTGCTGTTTCTTTTTCGCCCTCAAAAATAGAACCGGTAATTGTGTCAGATTCAAAACTGATGCTACCAAGGTTTTCATCTGTACCCATTTTTGATTCTAGACCAACGTACAAGCTTTCCCAGCTTTGGGTATTTGGTTTTTGATAGCTACGCGATGGAGCAGGGGAGGCTGTGTTTTTGGTTTCCTGAAAAGGGTTAAATCCTGCGTCTACCGTAACTTTAGGCTGTACTACGGACTTATCCTTGAATTCATAAGGTGTCTGTAAATTTGGGTCGTGTTCAAAATCTAGCGCAGGGGCAACGTTAAACTGACCTAAGCTATGCTTTACCGTAGACCTTAAAATAGCGTACAGGCTATGTTCATCATCAAACTTAACTTCTGTTTTAGTGGGATGAATATTTATATCTATTGAGCCCGGATCAACCTCTAGGTAGAGAAAATAACCAGGATGACAATCTGATTTTATGAGTCCTTCAAAAGCCGCTACCACCGCGTGGTGTAAATAAGGACTCTTGATAAACCTGTTATTGATAAAGAAAAATTGCTCCCCACGGCTCTTTTTGGCGAATTCGGGCTTGGTTATAAAACCACTTATCTTTACAATGGGCGTTTCTTCTTCAACGGGAACCAACTTTTGATTGGTTCGTGTACCAAAAATATTGACAATACGCTTGCGGTAATTGTCCGAAGGAAGGTTAAATATTTCACTTCCGTTATTATAAAAATGAAAGGCAATACTAGGATGTGCCAAGGCAACACGATGAAATTCATCTGTAATATGCCTTAACTCTACCTGATTACTTTTTAAAAAGTTACGTCTGGCAGGGATGTTGAAAAATAGGTTTTTTACCGCCATAGACGTACCCTTGGGGGTAACGCTGGCTTCCTGAAATATAATTTTACTGCCCTCAATTTTTAGATGGGTGCCCAGTTCCTCGCTCTCGGGCTTGGTTTGCATCTCAACATGGGCAATTGCTGCAATTGAAGCTAAGGCTTCACCACGGAACCCTTTGGTGTTCAAATTAAAGAGGTCTTCTGCCTTTTGTATTTTAGAAGTGGCGTGCCGCTCAAAACTTAATCTAGCATCCGTAGCACTCATGCCTATTCCGTCATCTACAACTTGGATAAGGATTTTTCCGCCGTCTTTTATAATTAATTTTATAGAGGTAGCCCCGGCATCTATTGCGTTTTCCAACAATTCCTTTACGACTGAAGCAGGACGTTGAACCACTTCACCCGCTGCAATCTGGTTCGCAACATGGTCCGGTAAAAGTTTTATGATATCTGCCATTAGTTAGGGAAGAATATAGAGAGGTCAAAATCGATAATATAAAGTACGATCATTACGAGAATGGCCAAAATAACTGCCATGCGTATTTTTAGATTGGTATCGCCTTGGCGCTTTATATCGGACATGGCACTACCAAACTTTCCCTTTAAACCTCTGGCGGGATTTAATGTACTCCGGTATTGGTCAAATTTTGGTTCAATTTTAAACGGACTGCCTTTACCCTTGTCGTCATAATAACGAGGGGTGTATTCAAATTTCTTGCTCCGCTTTAAGCGTGTGAATTTACTTAGCATTCCCATGAACCTCAAAGTTACTTAAAATCAAAAAATATGCCGTGTTACCGCTGCCAAAATTTGTTAACAGCGCATGAGATACAGCTTTTTAGTGGGTAAAATGTTACCTTACATGTAAGGATATAAGGTAATTGTCTGTTTTGCCATTGTGGACAGGAAAGACTTTTTCCAAAGAAAAAGGACAATAAAAATTTGTAGAGGCTTGGTTCTAGATAATTATTTCCCCAAGCTGGCCATCTGAATAGCGGCAATAGCGGCCTCTGTACCCTTGTTGCCATGTTTGCCTCCACTGCGCTCCCGTGATTGTTGGATGTTGTTATCCGTCAACACACAGAATATCACAGGGGTATCCAGTTGTACGTTAAGGTCTTTAATGCCTTGAGCCGTAGCGCTACAAACAAAATCAAAATGTTTGGTTTCACCTTGAATAACACTTCCAATGGCAATAACGGCATCTACTTCTTGGGTAGTGGCCATTTTTTTGCACCCAAAAGTCAGCTCAAAACTACCCGGCACATCCCAGCGTAAAATGTTGGCTTCTGAGGCTCCACAATCCAAAAGGGCTTCAACAGCACCAGAGTATAGCCCTTCGGTAATTTCTGTATTCCATTCAGAAACAACAATCCCAAACCGAAGATTTTTCGCGTTTGGGATTTTAGTTTTATCGTAAACTGATAAGTTTTTGTTTGCCGTAGCCATTAATTGTTGGTTTTAGCCATTCCTATAAAAGCATCAACAGTACGCGCTTCATCAGAAGATGAATACTCATCTTTAATTCTCTGAAAGTACTTAAGGGCTTTATCGTTCTGGTTCAATTCTAAAGCCGTAACACCCGCTTTGTACAAGAATTTAGGAGTTGTATAGTTGTTGTTGCTGTGAGCAATAGCCTTGTCATAGTAACCTAAGGCATCTTCTGGCTGACCTAGTTGCATGAACGCATCACCAAGACCACCTTTTGCCAATGCACCAAGAATGTCGTCTTCAGAACTAAAGTCCTCTAGATGCGAAATAGCCTCTTGGTACTTTTGCATGTTCAAATACGCCATACCTGCAGAGTAGTTTGCCAAGTTGGCCGCTTTTGTTCCGCTGTATTCATCTATGATATCAAGAAAACCGTATTTTCCTTCCGCGCCGTTCAATGCAAGGGTGTATAAAGAATCCTTAGCTGTTGGGCTGTTAAGGGCTTGGTCAAAATATTGCTGAGGGTAGTACATTTCATTGGCAGCGTTAGTTTCTTTGGGTTTCTCTACAAATTGGGCATACGCCAAATATCCAAGAACACCAACGGCTATAACACCAATGATACCTAATATATAATTCTGGTTGTCAGCAACCCAAGCTTCGGTTTTGGAGGCACTTTCATCTAGTGTACTAAAGACTTCTGCAGTTGCGCTTTCTTGCTCTGTAACTTCTTGCTCTTCCGCTTTATCTTTTGGTTTAAAACCACGCTTCTTATATGTTGCCATTTTCTAATTTTATTGGTGGCGCAAAAATAAAGGTTTTATCCAAAACCGAAAGGGTATTTATTCGTTATTTTTGAGGTTTGTATATCAAGTACCGTCAAATCTGGAATTATTGCACATGTTTTTAAAGAAATTATCCCTGATTAATTATAAAAACTTCGATTCAATGGATATTGAACTCGATAAAAAAATCAATTGCATGGTTGGTCCTAACGGAGTAGGAAAAACTAATGTGCTGGATGCGGTGTACCATCTTTCCTTTGGGAAGAGTTACTTTAACCCGGTTTCTACCCAGAACATTAAACATGATGAGGATTTTTTTGTAATAGAAGGAGAGTTTGAAAAAAATGAGCGGGAAGAGAAAATAGTTTGTAGTTTAAAACGGGGGGCAAAAAAGGTAATTAAACGAAACGGGAAGGCATATGATCGCCTGTCGGACCATATTGGTCTATTACCTTTGGTCATTATTTCACCAGCAGACAGAGATCTTATTATAGAAGGAAGTGATACCAGAAGAAAATTCATAGACGGGGTTATTTCTCAATCCGATAAGGAATATTTACAAGACCTTTTAAAGTATAACAAGGTTTTGGCCCAGCGTAACTCGCTTTTAAAATATTTTGCGGCCAATCATACTTTTAATAAGGATACGTTGGCGGTTTATAATGAACAGTTAGAGGATTATGGAACTCGGATTTTTGATAAGCGAGTGGCATTTTTAGAGGCATTTATTCCTATTTTTAAAGAACAGTACATTGCCATATCCGGAGGTCATGAAGAGGTTTCCTTAAATTATGAAAGTAAGTTGCTCAATGAAGGTTTATTGGCACTTTTGGAAAAATCCGTTGAAAAGGACAAAGCTTTGCAATATACATCCGTTGGAATACACAAAGACGATTTAGGGTTTGAAATTTCAGGGCACCCCATTAAGAAATTTGGTAGCCAGGGTCAGCAGAAATCTTTTTTGATCGCTCTAAAATTTGCTCAATTTCAATTTATAAAAGCCCGTTCAAAAACAACGCCTATTTTATTGTTAGATGATATTTTTGATAAATTAGACGAACATAGGGTATCACATATCGTAGCTTTGGTGAACAATGAAAATTTTGGACAGATTTTTATTAGTGATACGCATGCAGAACGTACCGAAGAAGTCGTAAAGCAAATTCACCAAACGTATAAATTGTTCAAATTATAATTAATCCGATTTTTAGAAAACGACGATGAAAAAGATAATTTTAATAGGATTTTTAGGCTTGTTTCTAGGGTGCTCTTCAGGTGTGTCAAAGGATGATTTGAACCTGCTGGACGGGTATTGGGAAATAACAAGGGTAACCTTGCCTGATGGTACCGTTAAAGAATATAAGGTGAATACCAATGTAGATTATATTTCTACGGACGGAAAAAAGGGATATCGTAAAAAAATGCAACCCAAACTAGATGGAACCTATGAAACCTCTGATGATGCGGAAGCATTTGTCATCACCCAAAAAGAGAACAGTTTTTCAATTGATTACAAGACCGAGTTAAGTGAGTGGTCCGAGACGTTGGTAGATTTGGACGATGCTACTTTTTCCGTAAAGAACCAAGAAGGGATACAGTACGATTATAAAAGATTTGAACCTATTTCAATCCAATAAGATGGCAAAGCGAAGAAACGAAAATATGAATATGAGCGAAGCGCTTCAGGAATTCATAAAAGAGAATAGGCTGGAAAAGGGCATGGATAAAGTAGATGCCCGCGAAGCTTGGCGCAATCTAATGGGTAATGGCGTAAACAATTATACTACGGATATAGAGCTTAGAGGCGATACACTTTTTGTGGCGTTGTCCTCTTCCGTGCTACGTGAAGAACTTAGCTTGGGCAAATCTAAAATTGTAAAGATGCTCAACGAAGATTTGGGTAAAAACTTGGTAAAGAAACTGGTTCTAAGATAAAAACCTGTAAGCTTCAAAGGATTGATGCTTACAGGTTTTCTATAAAATTGTACGGTTGTTAGAAAATCTCTCTTCCCGCAAAATGAAAGGCGCCTTCAATAGCTGCATTTTCATCGCTGTCCGAACCATGTACCGCATTTTCTGCAATATTGGTGGCAAATAACTTTCTAATAGTACCTTCGGCAGCTTCGGCCGGGTTGGTTGCACCGATCAATGCACGAAAATCCTCAACGGCATTGTCCTTTTCCAAAATAGCGGCAACAATAGGACCACGGCTCATGAACTCTACCAATTCTCCGTAAAACGGACGCTCGCTATGAACGGCGTAGAACTCTTGAGCATCTCTTGTGCTAAGTTGTGTATATTTCATGGCGACGATCTTAAAGCCAGCGGAAGTTATTTTTTCCAAGATGGCACCAATGTGTCCGTTTTCAACCGCATCGGGTTTGATCATCGTAAATGTTCTGTTCGTTGTCATTGTAAAAATTTTTTGCAAAAATACGCTTTATTCAATAATCGGCAACTTTTAATAGGTTTGATGTAACTCCCCTAAAAGATTTAAGTCGTCACCCAGAATTTGCATCTTCGCTTCTTTAGTTTTAAAATTGAATTTAATTAGTCCAAAACTTTGAGTAAAAACCACTTCACCCACCCTAAACGGGTTGGTTTCGCCATTGTAAGCGGTATAGGAATGTGTAAGTCCGCTACTTGTAAAATCTATTAAAGGATAGGTCAGTCCGGAGACGTCCGTTTTTGAAAACTCTGAAATATGGCGATCTCCGGAGAGTACCATAACACCTTTCGCATTAGAATCTACAATAAGCTTTTTAAGTCTATCTACTTCGTGCGGAAAGTTGCCCCAAGTCTCAAAGCCGTGTTCATTGGATAGTATTTGAATACTACTTACCAGTATATTAAAGTCTGCCGTAGAGTTTTTAAGCTCAGTAGAGAGCCAGTTCCATTGGGTTTCTCCAAGAATGGTGCCCTCGCCATAGGCATTTGGTTTAGTACGTTTCTTAGTTGCAGGATCTGGAGTTAAGGCTGTTCTAAAATATCGTGTATCCAATACCAGTACTTTAATGCTTCCCTTTGGCGTATTATAGGTATGTGCCGTATAAACACCTTCTTGGGTTCTTCGCGGATCATTTTGGTCCACTCCTAGAAAATCAAGGAACTCCTGTTGGCTCTCTTTCTTTTTTTTGAACTCAACACCTCCATCGTTCAATCCATAATCATGATCGTCCCAAGTGCCAATAACGGGTACCGTCTTTTTTAGTTGTTGATATCCTTTAACTGCGTTTTGTTGAGCGTACATGGCACGAAGCCGTTTCATGTTATCCGTATCGGCATAAATGTTATCTCCTCCCCAGACCCATAGATCGGGCTGCGTTTTTAAAACGTCGTCCCAAAGTAAATTGGTTTCGTTTTGCTTATTACAGGAGCCAAAGGCCAAGGTGAAATCAGAATCAAAAGTAGAGGTATATATTTCCTTTTTTATAGGCTGCACGTCCTGTTTTACAGCCTTGCAAGCCATAAAGGCAAACAGTACGCTAATGGCGATACATTTATTCAACATAGAATCGTTTTAAAAACTAACAGCAAAAATAAGACTTTGCCTTCAAAGGCTATGTTATTAAATTGTATATTTGCGCGCATGAATTTGGAGTCTATAAAAGCGGTTCAGCAACTACTTTCCCAACCGCAAAAAATCGTAATTGTACCACATAAAAATCCAGATGGTGATGCCATTGGTTCAACCTTGGCTTTATGTCATTACCTTGTAAATAGGGGGCAAGAGGCCGTTGTTGTTGCACCCAATGATTATCCTAAGTTTTTAAAGTGGATGCCGGGCAATGAAAATATTTTAAATTTTGAAAAACAGAATAGCCAGGCCAAGGAAAAAATTGCCGAAGCTACGGTGATTTTTACTTTAGATTTTAATCATTTGGGTAGAATAGGGCAGATGCAATCCGTATTGGAGGGCCTAACAGTGCCTTTTGTGATGATCGACCACCACCAAGCCCCATCTGATTATGCCCAGATTATGTATTCTGATGTAACTATGACTTCTACTTGTGAAATGGTTTATAATTTCATTGAGTTTTTAGGTGATGTAGATAAGATTACCTCAGAAATGGCAGACTGTCTTTACACAGGAATAATGACTGATACCGGCTCGTTTAAATTCAGGTCCACTACCGGTAGAACGCACCGTGTAGTTGCAGATTTAATTGATAAGGGTGCGGAAAATACGGAAATACATCACAGGGTTTTTGACACGAACACCCCGGGAAGATTACATCTTTTGGGCTGCGCTTTAAAAAATATGGTTATTCTTGATAAGTACAGAACGGCATATATTACGCTAAGTCAAGAAGAACTAGATGCCCATGAGTATCAAAAAGGAGATACGGAAGGCTTTGTAAATTACGGACTTACTTTAGAAGGTATTATATTTGCGGTTATTTTTATAGAAAATAAAGATGAAGGTATCATAAAAATTTCCTTCAGGTCTATTGGAGAATTTTCGGTAAACGAATTTGCAAGGGCCCATTTTGAAGGTGGTGGTCATGATAATGCTGCAGGTGGAAAAAGCGATAGGTCGCTTAAAGAAACGGCTCTTTATTTTGAATCGCTTTTAGAGAATTATCAAGAGCAATTACAAGCATGAGAATATTAAGCCTTATTTTTTTAATTATAGTAGTGGGCTGTGGAGGCCCCGAAGCAAGAAGACCTGTTGAGGTAAAGACAGGAAGCTTTTTTAAGCAATCCGTGAAACGCAGCAAAGAACTTTTGGCCAAGGAAGAGAAGTCAATGCAAGAAGTGATGGCTAACGATACATTGCACGAGTATACGCATACGGCAAGCGGTTCTTGGTTCTATTATGATGTTAAAAATGAAGAAACCGAATATACCGCCCAGCCAGATGATGTAGTGGTAATGAGCTATAACGTAGTCAGCTTAAAAAATGACACTATTTATAGCATGGACGATATAGGTACCCTTACTTATAAAGTTGATAAGCAAGATCTTTTTCCAGGTCTAAGAAACAGTGTTAAGATGTTAAAAGAAGGAGAAACGGCAACCTTTTTGTTTCCGTCTTCTTTGGGGTACGGCTATCATGGCGATAATGACAAAATTGGAATTAATGTACCGTTTAAGGTTACCTTATCCGTTTTTAAAATTCAAAAACAGAACGAGTTAGTAGAGTAGAACTTGCAAATAATCAATAAAAGTAAAATATAAACAAAGGATTAAAAACATGAAAAAAATCTATTACTTGATAACCCTAGTGGTTTTGCTATCTAGTTGTAAAAGTCAGTATGCCGAGTTGGGAGATGGCGTTTTTGCGGATATTCATACCAGTAAAGGCGATATTATTGTGAAACTGGAATATGAAAAAACACCGGTTACCGTAGCAAATTTTATTACATTGGCAGAGGGTAAAAGCCCTTTTGTTACCGATAGTTTAAAAGGTAAAAAATATTATGACAGCCTTATCTTTCACAGGGTCATTAAGGATTTCATGATTCAAGGAGGAGACCCAACAGGTACTGGGCGAGGTAATCCAGGATATAAGTTTAAGGATGAGTTTAACGATTCTTTAGTGCATGACAGAAAGGGGATTCTTTCTATGGCCAATTCGGGAGCGGCAACCAATGGGAGCCAATTTTTCATCACACATAAAGAAACTCCGTTTTTAAACGGAAGACACACGGTTTTTGGTCATGTAGTTGAAGGTTTGGATGTGGTAGATTCTATTGCCAACACAGAAACATCTCAAGACCCAATGACAAAAGACAGGCCAATTGAGGACGTAGTGATGAATAGCGTTGAGATTGTACGTAATGGCAAAATGGCCAAAAAATTTGATGCCGTTCAGGTCATGACCGATTATTTTGCTGAAGAAGAAGCGAAGATTGCTGCATTTGAAAAAATGAAGAGCGACTTTAAAGCTGCTCTTGAAGAACAAAAGGCAAAGGCCGAAGAATTGCCTAGTGGTCTTAAGATATTGACCTTGAAAGAAGGGGAAGGGCCAAAACCTACTGTAGGTGGTCAAGTACTTGTATATTACGCCGGATTCTTGGAAGATGGAACCTTGTTCGATAGTAATTACGAAGACGTAGCAACTAAATACAATAAGTTTGACGCTCGTAGGAAGCAAGGAGGTGGCTATGAGCCAATACCAATGGAGTACAGTCCTGATGCTAGTTTAATAGCAGGTTTTAAAGAAGGACTTTTAAATATGAAAATAGGGGATAAGGCACGTATTTTTATTCCTTCGCATTTGGGCTACGGACCACAAGGTACGGGGCCAATACCACCTAGTGCAGATTTGGTATTTGATCTTGAAATTACTGGAGAGGCGGAATAAGAGTCTTTCAACAATGTACAAAACCCGCTTTATGCGGGTTTTTTTGTGCGTTTTTTATTTTGGACAAGATGCTGAAAAACCAATGAAAAGATGGGCTAAGCTGTACAGTTAATCTATTTTTTTTCGTTTTAGGTGCAGTTCATCTAAAAAATCATAATACAAGGTAAGGATGCCCGTTTGTACCATTCATAAATAGTAATAACCCCTAAATCTTAAACCTATGAATTGGTATTTAAAAGTATTACAAAACTACGCTGGCTTTGAAGGTCGTGCAAGAAGAAAAGAGTATTGGATCTTTTTTTTATTCAATATTTTAATTGCTTACGGGTTACAAATTTTAGCAATTGTAATTGATGTTCCGGCACTTTTGTTCTTATCGGTTATATATTCACTAGGTGTTTTAATACCAGGTATAGCTGTAGGTGTAAGAAGAATGCACGATGTTGGAAAGAGCGGTTGGTTTCTACTCGTACCTATTTACAGTTTGATCTTGGCCTGTACGGATAGTGAAGCTGGAGATAACCAATATGGTCCAAATCCTAAAGCGGAAGAAGAGGCCACTTTACAGAAAGTTTAGTAGTAATAGAACAATATAGAAAAGGGTTTGCCATTTGGCAAACCCTTTTTGTTTGAAACTATTTTTTTGGAATGTCTTCTAAAATGTTCAATAGAAATTTCCAGAATTTCTGGGTAGAAGATATGCTCACACGCTCATCTGGAGAGTGCGCTCCCAAGATGGTAGGCCCAAAACTTATCATATCCATTTCAGGATAATTCTGGCCTAGAATACCACATTCCAATCCGGCATGGCACGCGGCGACTTTTGGTTGTTCGCTAAAAAGCGATTTATATTTTTCCTCTGCTACCTTTAGAATTTTAGAATTGGCATTGGGTGTCCATCCTGGGTAAGTACCACTAAATTCAACATCAAAACGAGCAAGTTCAAAAGTGGATTTTAATGCATGTGCCAAATCCATCTTGGCCGAATCTACGGAAGAACGTGTTAAACACCCTATTTTAGCTTTTCCTTCTTTAACTAGAACCCGGGCCACATTGTTTGAGGTTTCTACCAAACCGGGTATAGTAGCGCTCATTGCGTAAACGCCGTTGTGAGCGGCATAAAGCCCTTGTAATAAACGTTCTTGTGCTCCCAGACCCATAACCGTTTTTGGCAATTTTATGGATTTAAAAGATACTTTTAGATTGGGTTCTAAGGTGTTCAGTTCTTTCTGTATAACCTGTTCAAATTCTTTGACGGTCTTCTCAAATTCTTCACTTTGTGATTTAAGGATAACAATTTTGGCCACACTTTCTCTAGGAATGGCATTTCTAAGGCTGCCTCCATCAATTTCTGCAATACGCAGCATGAAAGAGTTGGATGCGCTGTAAAGGAGACGGTTCATTATTTTATTGGCATTCCCCAGTCCCTTGTGTATTTCAATGCCACTATGGCCTCCGTTTAATCCGTTTACGGTAATCTCATAACCTACGGTGGCACGTGGCACAGATTTTTCATTATATTTTCTGGTTGCGGTAATATCTATTCCACCGGCACATCCAATATCTAGCTCATCATCTTCTTCGGTATCTAGGTTTAGAAGTATTTCACCTTGCAAAACACCACCTTCAAGACCCATAGCGCCGGTCATTCCCGTTTCTTCATCAATTGTAAAAAGAGCTTCCAATGGAGGGTGGGCAATATTTGAACTCTGTAACAAAGCCATAATTGCTGCAACGCCCATGCCATTGTCCGCACCAAGGGTAGTTCCGCGGGCTTTTACCCAGTCTTCCTGAATAAACATCTCAATACCTTGTTCGTCAAAATCAAAGACGGTGTCATTATTTTTCTGGTGCACCATATCCAAGTGCGATTGTAGGGTAACGGTAACCCTATCTTCCATTCCCTTGCTAGCTGGCTTTCTTATAATAACATTGCCAACCGCGTCCTTAAAGGTTTCCAGATTAAGGGATTTGCCAAAATCTAACATGAATTGTATAACACGTTCCTCTTTTTTTGATGGGCGGGGTACGGCATTTAAGTCCGCAAACTTGTTCCAAACCTCCTTAGGTTCTAATTCTCTTATAGCTTCGTTCATGTGATGTTATATTTTTGCAAAAATACGGAGTCAAAAATTGGTATGGACGATATTTGGTTAATTTTGGCTTTATGTATGTCATACGGAAGCTGTTCATTTTTTTAAGCGTTTCAGTATGATGGTTTTGCATTAAACATAAGCTTTTGAAAAATAAATTAAGAAACGGGATTGCCTTGAGTTTGCTTCCTCAAATTCTTTTGGTGGCTTGGTTAGGGGGCAAATCGGAGATTGTAGAGACGTACTACAGTAACGGTATTTATCCCGTAATCAGTCAGTTTTTTAGAATTCTGTTTGGGTGGGTTCCTTTTTCGGTGGGTGAAATTCTGTATGTGTTACTTATAATTTTGGGCATCCGGTATCTTTATGCAAACCGATTGAAGATTAGAAAGTTTCCATTTCAGTTTTTAAGAAACGTGGTAGTAGTGCTTTCTGTTTTTTATTTCACTTTCAATTTGGTTTGGGGGTTAAACTATTACCGAAAACCCATTGCCGAGAATTTTGCCATTCGCGATAGTATACAAACGCATGAGGTTATTGATTTGGCCGAAGGGTTGATAGTAAAGACAAATCAACTTCAATTTAATTTGACATCGGATAGTACAAAAAGAGTACAGGTGCCATATACCCGCAATGAGATTTTTGATAAAACGGTGAATGGGTACGAGCAGTTACAGGAAGAACTTCCATTTTTGGAATATGACCACCGTAGCCTTAAAAAATCTATGTTCAGTACCTTGGCAAGTTATATGGGAATTGGTGGGTACTTAAACCCTTTTACCAATGAGGCTCAAGTAAATGCACTAACCCCTGAATTTCGTTTTCCCGTAGTAAGCGGTCATGAAGTTGGACATCAAGTGGGGTACTCCAAAGAAAATGAAACCAATTTTATTGGTTACTTGGTAACGGTGAAGAATGATGATCCTTACTTTCAGTATTCGGCATCGGCTTATGCCCTTAGTCATTGTTTAAGTGCTATACGCCGCACGGACAAGGAGAAGTTTGATGAACTGTATGCTAAAGTGAATGTTGGGGTACAAGAAAATTATAGGGAGCTGTACGAGCACAATTTGGAATATCTAAATCCTTTTGAACCCATTTTTAAGTCGGTCTTCAATACCTTTTTAAAGGCGAATCAACAGAAAGACGGTATAAAGAGCTATAGTAAAATAGTACAATTAATGGTGGGCTATCATGAGAAATACCCCATCTAGCAAAATAGTGAACAATACAATTTCTACATTTTTACTTTTGGTTTAACGTGCATTTCTGAATATTGATTAAGAAAAAATGTGATTTTATAAGGATTGACCTTGTAATTGTTATATTATTTTTTGATTCAGATCTCATTCCTTACTTTTAGAGATAGACATTTGAATCTAAAAAATGATAAAAAAATTATTAGTTACCACAGCTATGGTCTGTTACGGATTCGTAGCCTTGGCACAAGATTACTTTCCTGCCAATGAAGGTGTAAAGACCAAAAACACAAATTATACCGCTTTTACCAATGCCAAAATCTATATTACTCCAACTCAAGTAGTGGAGTCCGGTACACTATTGGTCCAAAATGGAAAGGTAGTGGAAGTTGGGAAAAGTGTAACGCTTCCTAAAAATACGGTCGTTATAGATATTTCCGGGAAGTCTGTGTACCCTTCTTTTATAGATTTGTTTTCAAGTTTTGGTGTGAAAAAACCGGAGAAGTTAAAGGAACAAGGAAGGTCGGCAGAATATGAGCCATCTCGATCTGGTTTTTACTGGAACGATCATATCATGCCAGAGAATGATGCCATCGCTAAATTTGAATATGATGATACTGTTGCGGAGACCTTGCGCAAGGTAGGTTTTGGTGTGGTTAATTCGCATATTCAAGATGGTATTGCCCGTGGTACCGGTGTTTTGGTAGCTCTAAACGGTAAAGGGAATAATGCAGACCGTATTATAGATGATCGATCGGCACAGTATTTTTCTTTTACAAAAAGCATAGCCAAAAGCCAATCATACCCAAGTTCATTGATGGGGTCAATGGCTTTGCTAAGGCAGATGTACAATGATGAGAATTGGTACGCACAAGGAAAGGTGGATACCAAGGACAGGTCTTTGGAGGCCTTGGCACGCAACAAAAATCTTGTTCAGATTTTTGATGCAGGTGATAAGGGTAATATTATCAGGGCAGATGGTATAGGAGATGCTTTTGGTATACAATACGTTATTTTTGGGGGAGGAAATGAGTACGAACGCGTGTCCGATATTAAAGCGTCTAATGCAAAATTGATTTTACCCTTGAATTTTCCGGATGCCTATGATGTGTCTGACCCATATGCAGCTGCTTATGTAACTTTGGAAGACATGAGGAACTGGAACCAGGCTCCTTCTAATCCAAAGGTATTGGCAGAGAATGGAGTGTCTTTTTCCTTTACGTTACACGGACTAAAATCCCCGGTTGATTTTAAGGAGAAAGTATTGAAAGCGATTGATCATGGTTTGGATAAAACCACGGCTTTGAAGGCGTTAACCACTATTCCAGCTCAGATTTTAGGAAAATCAGAACAAATAGGATCGTTAACCAAGGGAAGCTATGCCAACTTTTTAATCACTTCCGGAGATGTTTTTGACAAGAACACTGTTTTATATGAAAATTGGGTTCAAGGTACCAAGAATGTAATTTCAGATATGTCTTTGGTTGATGTTAGAGGCGAATATGACCTGTCTGTTGGTAACCAAAAATTTAAAGCTTCAATAAAAGGTACGGTAGAAAAACCAAAACTCGTAGTTAAGAAAGATACCGTCACTTTAAAATCTAAATTGACTTACGCAGATAATTGGTTGGAACTATCGTTTTCAGATAAAGAGAAAACCGGAAGTTATAGAATGATTGTTTTTGTAAAAGCTGATAACAAGTCTATAATTGGTAAAGCGGTACTCCCATCTGGGGACGAAACTACTTTTTCCGCTTTAAAGACGGTTCCTTTTTCAGAGAGGGTAAAAGAAGATAAAAAGCAACCTTCTAAAACCGTGGCGGTAACATACCCCAATGTAGGATATGGGTATGAGGCAATCCCTAAACAAGAAAACGTTCTTTTTAAGAATGCTACTGTCTGGACGAGTGAAGCGGCAGGTATTTTAAAGAATACCGATGTACTGGTAAAGAATGGAAAAATTGCAAAAGTGGGGCAAAACCTTTCTGCAGGAGGAGTAAAAACCATAGATGCCACGGGTAAACATTTAACGGCCGGAATAATTGATGAACATAGTCATATAGCTGCTTTGGCGGTAAATGAATCAGGACAGAACTCTTCTGCCGAAGTAAAAATGGAAGACGTTGTAGACAATGAGGATAAAGGAATCTATCTAGCCTTGGCAGGTGGGGTAACCTCTTTGCAACTCTTACATGGTTCGGCAAATCCTATTGGGGGGCGTTCGGCTATACTAAAGTTAAAATGGGGAGAGAGTGCAGAAAATATGATTTATGATAACTCTCCAAAGTTCATAAAGTTTGCATTAGGTGAAAATGTAAAGCAAAGTAATTGGGGCAGTTTCAACCGATTTCCTCAAACCCGTATGGGAGTTGAGCAGGTTTTTGAGAATTATTTTCAAAGAGCAAAAGAATATGGGGTAAAGAAAAAAAGCGGAGAAGCTTTTCGGTATGACGAAGAAATGGAAACTTTATTGGAAATAATAAACAGGGAACGCTTTATTAGTTGTCATAGTTATGTTCAGAGCGAAATTAATATGATGATGAAGGTGGCCGAAAAATTTGGTTTTAGGGTAAATACGTTCACACATATTCTTGAGGGCTATAAAGTGGCCGATAAAATGAAAGCGCATGGTGCCGGGGGCGGTACCTTTAGTGATTGGTGGGCCTATAAGTTTGAAGTTAACGATGCCATCCCTTATAATGCCGCAATTATGCACAATCAAGGCGTAACAGTAGCTATAAATAGTGATGATGCAGAAATGATTAGAAGATTGAATCAAGAAGCGGCAAAAACCATGAAATATGGTGGTATGACGGAGCAAGAAGCATGGAATATGGTTACCATCAATCCCGCAAAGCTATTACACTTAAATGACCGAACCGGAAGTATCAAAGAAGGTAAAGATGCTGATTTGGTTTTATGGAGCGATAATCCCTTATCTATTTATGCGAAAGCAGAAAAAACAATGATTGATGGAGCTATCTATTTTGATTTGGAAAAAGATATGCAGTTAAGAGCAAAGGTTGTCAAAGAAAGAAATGAACTTATCAATTTGATGTTACTTGAAAAAGAGAAAGGTAAAAAGACGCAAGAACCCCAACAAAGTAAGAAGCAAATAATGCATTGCGACACCCTTTCGGAATACTTACATTAAAATAATAAGGACTTTTTATAAAAAATATGATGTCAAATAAAAAATATAAGTTTCAAGTCTGTTTATGGATAGCGTTTTTAATGATGACCGTACAGACCAACGGCCAACAGACACCGGCACCTAAACAAGTAACCGCATACTCAATAGAGGGTGCTACGGCGCATTTGGGCAATGGCGAGGTGATGGAGAATTCCCTGATTATGTTCGAGGACGGTAAACTCACTTTTGTGGGAAGTGCCATGACTAAAATCGCAAGAAAGGGCATGAAGATAAAAGGGCAGGGCAAGCATGTGTATCCTGGTTTTATAGCACCTAGTACGTCTTTGGGCTTAATAGAGGTAGATGCTGTCCGGGCTTCAAAAGATCAAGATGAGATTGGAGAGATGATTCCGCATGTTAGAAGTTTAATAGCGTATAATGCAGAATCTAAAGTGGTTGAGAGCATGCGCCCTAATGGCGTGCTTCTAGGACAGATTGCGCCAATAGGAGGGCGTATTTCAGGTACTTCATCGGTGGTTCAGTTTGATGCTTGGAACTGGGAAGATGCGGTTGTCAAAGAAGATGATGCAATTCACTTACACTGGCCGACTACTTTTCGCAAAGGAAAATGGTGGGAAGGTGAAGGCCGTGGTTATCAAGCCAATAAAAAATATGGAGATGAGGTTAAGGAAACTATGGATTTTCTTAAAAATGCAGCGGTTTACGATTCTGGGTCAGCAATAAAAAATCCTGTTTTAAGTGCTATGTCCGGTTTGTATACGGGTAAACAGAAGTTGTTTGTTTATGCCAATGGCGAAAAGGAAATTATTGATGCTATAACCAATGTGAAAGAGGCAGGAATCAAAGAGGTGGTTCTTGTAGGTGGCACCCATGCTCATAAGGTAGCTTCCTTTTTAAAAACAAATGAAGTTCCGGTATTGGTAGGTGCTACGCACAATTTACCTATTTTTGATGAGGATGATTATGATTTACCGTACAAGCTGCCAAAACTTTTGGTAGACGCAGGTTTATTGGTAGGTCTTCAAAACAGTACGGCATCTAATTTTCAAATCAGGAATCTTCCATTTTATGCGGGCCAAACGGTATCCCAAGGGATGGAAAAAGAAAAAGCATTGGAATTGATTACCGGGAACACGGCTAAAATTCTTGGTATAGATGATATGTACGGTTTTTTGGAAGCGGGTAAAAGTGCTACGCTTATTGTTTCTGAAGGCGATGCTTTGGATATGAGTGGAAACCGGCTAACGCATGCTTTTATAGATGGCAGGGAGATTTCATTAGAAACTCACCAAACGGAACTTTGGAAGCGTTATGAAGGTAAATATCAAGGTAAATAGTGAAATAAGGTTGAAGCTAAGTAGTTTCTATGTAATCGAAAACCGTTTCCTGGGTCATTTCATCAGTGCCCGGGGGAACGCGAATAAACCCATCTGCAAGAGCCAAACTAACCAAATCGCCAGAACCGTTTCCTTTAACTGTTTTGGCCATGAGCTTGCCTTTTTTGTATTGTGTGGTAACTTGTACAAATAGTGTTAGAGAAGGGTGAGGTTGGATAGCTTCCTCTAAAATAATCTGCTTTTTTTCTACTTTCAAACCAAGGCATTTTTTTAACCAAGGTAAAAAGTACACATGATAATTGGCAAAAGTGGAAACGGGGTTTCCGGGAAATGAGAATATAACTTTCTGCTTTTCCTTTTGGACTCCAAACCAGAAAGGCTTACCTGGGCGTTGGGCAACCCGGTGAAAAACCTTTGTTATACCAAGTTTATCCATGGCATCGGGAATAAAATCAAACTTCCCTTTTGATACTCCGCCGCTCAGCATTAAAACATCAAAATTATTTATGGCCTTTTCAAGCTCTTTTTCTATTATAGCTTGGTTGTCTGCCAAGTGTAAAAGGGTAGGGGTGATTTTTACCCTTTCAAGTGCGGCGAATAAGGATAGTGAATTGGATTTCCTTATCTGATGGGGCAATGGTTTGTCTTCTACCTCTACAAGTTCGTTTCCCGTAGAGACCACGCAAATTTTAGGAAGCTTTTTTACTGTAACTTTATTTTTTCCTACGGAAGCTAGTACACCAATTACAGCAGCGGTAATCTCTGTTCCTTTCTTTAATAAAATGGCACCTTCTTTTTCATCTGTGCCTTGGCGATGTATGTTTTGACCCTTGTTCGGGGTTTTTGAAATAGAAATGTAATCATCTTCGGTTTCTGTTTCTTCGTACATGATAATAGTATCGGCTTGTTCGGGAAGAACGGCACCTGTCATTATTTCAAAACAATTGGTGTCTTTGGACAGCGTTTGTTGAGGCATTCCGGCACTTAGCACGCCTTCAATTTTAAAACGGGTAATTCCTTTCTCTATAGCCGAAAAAGCAATGGCGATTCCATCCTTTGTAGAACGGTTGAACGGAGGAAAATCCCTATCGGCTCTAATATCCTCACTAAGAACCCTTCCTGTACTTTCTAATAGAGACACTGTTTCATCACCTAGATTAAACGTGTGCTGTAATACTTGGTCGTAAGCATTTTCGAAAGAAATCATGTGTAATAATTTTGGCTATAGATTTAAATTAACCTTTAGCTTTCTTTTTGTTCCACAACCAACTTCCTACAAAGTATGCTACCAGTGCAATTAGGAAATACTTAAAGTAAGAAACGGGCTCTCCTTCACCATTTACTGTAGTAAAAATACGGTCCCATCTTGGTTTCCAACTGAAGATACCATCATTAAAATTATCAACACTTAACCATATGAATATAGGTGTGCCCACAATATGGTTTTCCGGAACGTAGCCCCAAGCTCTACTGTCTTCGGAGTGATCTCGGTTATCACCCATCATCCAATAGTAATCTTGTTTAAATGTATACGAATCCGCTACTTGATCGTTAATTTTTATTTGATTGCCCGAAACGCTGATGGTGTTTCCTTCATATTCTCTAATAATCTTTTTATAAAGTGGAAGTACTTTTAGGTTTAAGGGTACCGTAGCTCCTTTTTGAGGAATGTATATAGGTCCCATTTGATCGTAATTCCATGGGTAATCTGGACTTTGAGGGAAGATGTTTCCGCCTGGCACTCCTTTTTTCTCTACAATCCGTATAATAGAGTCTAGGGAGGCTTCATTCTTGAGTTGTGCCACCATTTCATCCGTTAGCGGAACAATGCGCTCAAGACCAGTTTCTTCGGCCAATGAAATAGCATTTTTTCGGGCCACGGAAACAGGAATGCCGCCTTCGTTGGTGTAGACCTCTAATTTACCATCATTACGTTGTCTATAGCCTTTAACGTATTTCTGAATACCGTTAAGCTGCTGTTGGTTTAATGAGTTGATAATGTATTTTCTGCTCCAGCCTGTTGCACCTACTTTTTCCAATAATGTAGAAGAAACTCCTTTACTGGAGTATAGTGCATAATCATATTGAGGTTTGGCACGGTCCGATAGTTGTAACTGTTTTCCGTTAATGTACACATAGCCATCTATGACCGCCAATGAATCTCCGGGAATACCTACACAACGCTTAACGTAATTGGATTTTTTGTCAATAGGTTTAATAACCCCTTTTTCTTTTTTAAAGAATTGGCGAACCGTATCTGCGGGCCAACTGAATACGACAATATCGTTTCGGTCTACTTTTGTAAAGCCGGGAATTCTGAAATAGGGCAACTGAGGTTTGTTCAAATACGACTTTACACCAAGTATGGGTAAGGTATCATGTACCATGGGAGCTGCAACCGTGGTCATTGGGGTTCTGGCACCGTAGTGAAATTTGCTTACGAACAACAAATCGCCAACACGTAATGTACGCTCTAAAGAAGGTGTTGGAATTACGTAAGGTTGAATAAAATAGGTGTGAACCAAAGTGGCCGCAATAATTGCAAAAGCAATTGAACTAACCCATTCGCCGGTTGCTGTTTTAGGTTGAAGACTTCGGTCTTTAATGTATTTAACATCTAAAGCATAATTTACATAGTAGATGTAAAACCCTAGAGTAAGCAATACCAGCCAGGTGTCTGCAGTGCTATTTCGTCCAAAGCTACGTATGGTTTCGATCCATACAATAGGGAACATGAGAAGGTTGATGATTGGGATGAACAAGAGTATGGTCCACCATTTAGGGCGATTGATGATTTGCATCAATACAATAGCGTTGTACACCGGGATAGCCGCTTCCCAAGCTTTTCTACCTGCTTTTACATATAATTTCCAGGTTCCTGCAAAATGGATAATCTGAATGACCAGAATAAAAAGTAACCACTGTGTTGCGTCCATTTGTATTTTTATTTTTAAGTGCCGCTCTAAAAATCTATAACCTATAAATTATTGAATTTCAAGGCGTCTATTGCAAGTAAGCTTAATTCTTGTTTAAATATTGTATGTATTAACCAAGGTTTAACACATCTTTCATAGAGAAAATACCGGTTTTCCCCACAATCCATTCAGCTGCAATAACAGCGCCAAGGGCAAAACCTTCCCTGTTATGTGCAGTATGCTTAATTTCTATGGAATCTACTTTACTACTGTAATCTATACTATGTGTACCTGGTGTTGTTCCAATTCTTTTTGACACGATTGGTATTTCACCTGCCGGAGCGTTTTCAAGTTTCCACGCACTGTAGTTGGTGTTCTTAATGATGCCTTCTGCAAGGGTAATGGCAGTACCGCTGGGTTCGTCCAACTTCTGGGTATGGTGAATTTCTTCCATGGACACATTGTACTGGTCTAAATTCTTCATCATTTTGGCAAGGTATTCATTGAGCTCAAAGAACACGTTTACCCCTAGACTAAAGTTAGAAGCGTATATAAAAGCACCTTTGTTTTTTTTACATATTGATACGGCATCATCATACTTGTCCAACCATCCTGTAGTGCCCGATATTACCGGAACGCCGTTTTCAAAACACTTGGTAAGATTACCGTAAGCGGCACTGGGCATACTAAAATCAATGGCAACATCCATTTCCGAAAAATCAATATCTACTGTATCAACATCCACTTTTGCTACAATGGTGTGATTTCTTTCTAGGGCGATTTTTTCAATCATCTTGCCCATTTTACCGTATCCGAATAGTGCTATTTTCAATTTGTATAATTGTTTCGGTAACTATTTGTAATTGGTTAGATAATAGTTACTTGTGTTAAAATTTTATTATCAGTGCCATCCCGTAGTTGGGGTTGTTGGTCACAGGATCTAAATCTAAAAAAGGTTCCATGTCAAAGCTCAAGTCATCATCTATGTTGAACTGCTTTAAATGCGCATCAACATTGGCATCTACAATGTTTAAGGCATACAGTGCTATGGAAACAAGCAATAACAAATCACGATCTCGCTGAAAATTTTCTTGTTCGTTCTGTAAATCGTCAAGCCCTAAGAGCGGTCCGCTACCCGTATTGTTCGGGTCGTAAAATTCATCATCTGTAAAGCCGGCTTTTCGTCTTTTAAAAGCGGTTCGCACACGCTGGTAATTATTGTTGTTCCAAGTATAACCATAAACGGCAGCTCCAATAGCTCCATATACAATAGGAACTTTCCAGTAACGTTTGTTGTAAACTTGACCTAGCCCAGGGATTACTGCGGATAAAAAAGCCGCTTTACTCGGGGCAAGCGGATTGATTTTTACCCTTTCCTTTTTAAGTGTGTCCACCACAATGATACCCTCTTCTGCCAAATCTGTTTGAAGCGAGTCTACCTCTTTATTTTTTGCCGTTTCCTCTTGAGCGGTAACGGTTAACGTAAAAAGTGAAATAAAAACAAGGGCTAGCAGGGATTTACTCACCTAGAATCAATTTTTTAATTCGTTTAAACTCCTCTTGAGAATGAAAGGGAATTGTTATTTTACCGTTTCCTTTTTCGGTTGCGGAAATATCTACTTTTACCGAAAGATGATCCGTAAACGGTTTAATGTTTCCTTGAACAAATTCAGGGGTTTTTGAAACTTTTTTAGCCGGTTTTTCGGGAGAGTCACCTTCATGATACGCTTTTACGGCACGTTCGGTATCACGAACAGAAAGGTTCTGACTTATAATTTTTTCGTATAAATCTATCTGATCGCCCTTCTTTTCTATGTTTACCAAGGCACGACCGTGGCCCATGCTTAAAAACCCGTCCCTAATACCGGTTTGTATAATAGGATCTAACCTTAAAAGACGTAAATAGTTAGTTATGGTAGAGCGTTTCTTTCCTACGCGATCACTTAATTTTTCTTGGGTCAGCTGAATTTCATCCAACAACCTTTGGTACGAAAGTGCAATTTCAATAGGGTCTAAATCTTGGCGTTGAATATTTTCAACCAAAGCCATCTCCAATGATTCTTGGTCATCGGCAATACGTATATAGGCCGGAATAGTGGTAAGCCCTGCTAATTTTGACGCACGGCACCTTCTTTCCCCAGAAACCAACTGATATTTGTTGAAATCTAATTTACGAACCGTAATAGGTTGTATAACACCTAATTGACCTATAGAAATAGCAAGTTCGTTCAAGGCCTCGTCATTGAAATTAGAACGTGGTTGAAACGGGTTCATTTCAATAGACTCAATATCTAGCTCTACAATATTGCCAACTACTTTATCCGCATTCTTATCCGCTGCGGATTGAATATCGTTTTCAGGATCTTTTAATAGAGCGGAGAGTCCGCGGCCCAGTGCTTGTTTTTTTGTTGCTTTCGCCATTAAGCTATCTCTTTGTTTTTCTTGACTACTTCATGGGCCAAGTTTAGGTAATTTGTAGCTCCCTTACTGCTTGCGTCATATTTTATAATGCTTTCTCCGTAGCTAGGAGCTTCGCTTAACCGTACGTTACGCTGAATTATAGTATCAAAAACCATATCTGCAAAATGTTTACGTACTTCCTCTACCACTTGGTTAGACAGTCGTAAACGTGAATCGTACATGGTCAACAACATGCCTTCAATATCCAAATTGGCATTGTGAATCTTTTGAACACTTTTTATAGTATTCAAAAGCTTGCCAAGTCCCTCCAGTGCAAAATACTCGCATTGTATAGGAATTATAACGGAGTCTGCCGCAGTAAGAGCGTTCAATGTAAGTAGGCCTAGGGAAGGAGCGCAATCGATCAAGATATAATCGTAGCTGTCCCTAAGCTCGGATATTGCTCTTTTCATCATGTATTCCCGTTGATCCTTGTCTACCAATTCAATTTCAATGGCAACCAAGTCAATATGTGCGGGAATTAAATCTAAATTAGGGGAATCTGTAGTTATAATAGCCTCTTTGGCCGTTTTGGTATGCTCAAGTAGTTGGTAAGTGCCATATTCAACACTCTCTACATCAATGCCCAATCCCGATGTGGCATTTGCCTGGGGGTCTGCATCTATTAGCAATACCTTCTTTTCCAAAACACCTAAGGAAGCTGCTAAATTAACTGTTGTTGTGGTTTTACCCACTCCTCCTTTTTGATTCGCAATAGCAATAATCTTGCCCATTATCAGTCTGAGTTAGGGGGTAAAAATACGATTATTTACAATGCTATTGAAACCATTTTGTTAACACAAAGTGAATAAGTGTGGCCTTTTGCGTTAAAGTTCGTTAACTGAAAGTGTCTTTTTTTAAAATTTAGGGTTTTTAAAGCACTTTTTTTACTGCTAATTTTACGCCAGAGTAAATATGATATTCCTAATAAGTGATTTAAGTGAAACCAGTTATCTAAAATCATAAAACATGTAAGTATTTGAAATTAAATTAATTACAATGTTTTGTGTGAATTTTTAATTCATGAAGCGAGAAAAACATTTTTTGAGCTTTGTAGGATGGTCAAGCACAAATAGAATCTAATTCTAAAAACCGAATTTGTTATTAACAATGGAAATTACGGAAGTGCAATACGGATGTAAAACCTTCTTATTTTTCTTTAATTTTTAAACTGTCTTCGTATTCAATAAGATAAATTTCTTCATTCTTTTTTTTGAGGAAATATTGCTCTCTTGCAAACTTTTCTAGTTCCTCTGGGTCGGATAATTTTTCTAGGATTTTTTTATCGTTGGCAATTTCATCCTTTAAAAACTCTTGTTGTTTTTCAAGTTTTTCAATTTCCTTTTTTAGCTCCAAATGAATGAGTAGGGAGTTGGTGTCAAAAAACAACATCCATATCACAAAAACGGTCAGCACCAATACATACATATTGGTGAGTATACCAAACCATTTTTTCTTTCGTAAATCTTTGAATCCCATTTTTCTAAGTTAGTTTCTCATTGATTATTGTTCGTACAATATCAACTGCAACTGTGTTATATTTATTGTTGGGTATAATAATATCTGCATATTCTTTGCTAGGCTCTATAAATTGAAGATGCATGGGTTTAATATTAGATTGATATTTGTCTAGCGTTTCATCTAAATTCCATCCCCGTTCGTTTACATCTCGTTTTAACCTCCTGATCAGTCTTTCATCAGAATCGGCATGGACAAATATTTTAATATCCATCATTTTACGGAGTAGGGAGTTGGTTAAAATAAGAATACCCTCTACAATCAATACTTTGGTAGGGTGCACGGGAACGGTCTTGTCCGTACGGTTACATTCAAGAAATGAGTATACGGGCTGTTTTATGGAATGCCCTGACTTTAATAATTTTAAGTGTTCTTCCAGCAGTCTGAAATCAATAGATTGGGGGTGGTCAAAATTGGTTTTTCTTCGCTCTTCCAAGGACAATTCTGAAAGGTCGTTATAATAAGAATCTTGGGAGATTACCCCAACTTCGCCCTCCGGTAACGAGTCTATAATTTGGTTTACTACTGTTGTTTTTCCACAACCGGTACCTCCGGCTATTCCTATTATCAGCATGCTCTTAAATTTTTTGTCAAAAATACATATTTGTGAACCAATTATAGGTTTATACTTAAAAGGAACTTTTGTTAATGTCCTTTCCTAGTCGAATACGTACTTTTGCACCATGCAGAATGATAATGTGAAACCCAATTTTGAATTTATAGCCTTAATGGCTTCCTTAATGTCTATCGTGGCGTTGGCAATTGATGCTTTATTGCCCGCGTTATCGCACATAGGCATAACTATAAATAGCTTGGATCCATTGGAAAATCAGTTGTTGATTACCATGATTTTTTTGGGTCTTGGAGTAGGGCAATTGTTTTTTGGACCTTTATCCGATAGCTATGGCAGAAAACCTGTAGTGTATATTGGTTTTACCGTTTTTGCGGTGGCAAGTGTAATTTGTGTTTTAGCGCCCACATTGGAAATCATGATTGTGGGGCGCATACTACAAGGTATTGGACTATCTGCACCTAGAACTATTGCTATTTCTATTATAAGGGATACTTATAGGGGAGATTATATGGCAAAAATAATGTCTTTCGTTACCGCTTTTTTCATTTTGGTCCCTGTTGTGGCGCCAGCTATTGGTAAGTGGATTATGGATGCTTTTGGTTGGGAGTATATATTTTATATTCAACTGTTCTTTGGCCTAGTAGTGGCTATTTGGTTTTGGAAACGACAGCCCGAAACATTAAAACCTCAATTTAAAATACCCTTTTCCATGTCCGTTTTTGTTAGCGGAACAAAAGAGTTTGTAAAGCATAAGGAAACCGTTGCGTTTACATTTGCTTCCGGGTTTGTAACAGGAGCGTTCTTGGTGTATTTGAGTTCATCGCAACATGTGTTTGAAGATCAATATGGAATGGTAGAGAACTTTCCGTACATTTTTGCAGGTCTTGCCTGTTCTGTAGGGCTTTCCACATTTCTGAACGGTACATTGGTAATTCGTTTTGGCATGCGTCGTTTGGCACTTGCGGCTATGAGTGCATTTTGTATCATTGCTCTAACCTATGTGGTGGTGTTTTGGGGAAAACCTAATCCAAGCGTGCCTGTTTTGGTAGCCTTCTTGTTCGTTCAGTTTTTATGTTTGGGATTTTTATGGGGGAATTTTAGGTCCATAGCTATGGAGCCCATAGGTCATATTGCGGGTATTGGGGCGGCTATAAACGGTTTTATTTCAACACTCCTTTCCGTGCCCATAGCAAATTATATAGGAGGGTTTGTACAAGATACCGTGTGGCCTATGTTTGCGGGTCTTGCGGTATGCGGACTCCTTTCTTTGGGGACTATTCTTTTGGTTACGAAAAGGAGAATTGTTGCCACGGCATAAGTTGTATGACCTTGTAAACGAAAAATAAAAAACCGGCAAAAGGTGAATTCTCTAATTCACTTCTACCGGTTTTCTACAATGTCCGCACTCTAATTAAAGGGCGTTCTCTATTATTTCTTCAACTATTTCTGGGTTCAATAATGTACTGGTATCACCTAAATTAGAGGTGTCTTTTGAGGCGATTTTACGCAAGATACGACGCATAATTTTCCCGCTACGTGTTTTGGGAAGTCCAGAAACAAACTGAATCTTATCCAGTTTGGCAATAGGTCCTATATGTTCCGTAATCTGCTGGTTAATTTCCTTTCGCAGGTTGTCACGGTCTCTTGTTTCACCAAATTCCTTTAGAATAACATAGCCATATAGCGCATTGCCCTTTACGTCGTGAGGGAAACCAACAATTGCACTTTCTGCAACTGCAGGATGTTCGTTTATGGAATCTTCGATGGGCGCCGTACCAAGGTTGTGGCCCGAAACAATTATTACATCGTCTACACGCCCCGTAATCCTATAATAGCCTACAGCATCCCTAAGTGCGCCATCACCTGTAAAATACATATCCTTATACGCTGAAAAATAGGTATCCCTATAGCGTTCGTGATTGCCCCAAATGGTCCTTGCAATAGAAGGCCATGGAAATTTAACGCATAACCGCCCTGAAACCTGATTGCCTTTAAGCTCTTTTCCTTCTTCATCCATTAATGCGGGTTGGATGCCGATAAAAGGTAAAGTTGCATAGGTAGGGGTAGTAGGGGTAACGTATGGAATTGGGGTTATCATAATACCACCTGTTTCGGTCTGCCACCAAGTGTCAACAATGGGGCTATTGGTTTTCCCCACGTTGTTATTGTACCAATGCCAGGCTTCCTCATTAATAGGTTCCCCTACGGAACCCAATACTTTTAAAGAGGAAAGGTCATGTTTTTCAATAAATTCTAAATTCTCTTTGGCCAAAGCCCTAATTGCTGTAGGAGCCGTGTAGAATTGATTCACTTTGTGTTTTTCAACAACTTCCCAAAATCTACCATAATCCGGGTATGAAGGAACACCTTCGAACATAACGGTAGTAGCGCCGTTGGCCAGTGGGCCGTACACAATATAGGAATGTCCGGTGATCCAACCAATATCGGCAGTACACCAGTACACATCTTCTTCTTTATACTGAAAAACATTTTTAAACGTATACGCGGTATACACCATATAGCCTCCTGTGGTATGGACCATTCCTTTAGGTCTTCCCGTAGAGCCGGAGGTGTATAGAATGAATAAAGGGTCTTCGGCATCCATTATTTCGGCTACGCAGTCCGCATAAGCCTCGTCCAGTAATGGTTGTAGCCATTTATCACGACCTTCTTCCATATGTATATCGCTATTGATGCGTTTGACCACTAATACATCTTTAACACCCGGGCATTCTTCAAGGGCCTTGTCTACAATACCTTTAAGATCAATTGATTTTGAACCTCGGTACGAACCATCTGAAGTAAGGACTATTTTACAGTCGCTATCATTAATACGCGTAGCGAGTGCATTGGAGGAAAAACCTGCAAAAACAACAGAGTGGATAGCTCCAATTCGGGCGCATGCCAGAAGGGAAACGGCTAATTCCGGAATCATGGGAAGATAGATACAAACTCTATCTCCTTTTTTTATACCATGGTCCTTTAGAACGTTGGCCATGCGGCAAACTCTTTCGTGTAAATCCCTAAAGGTAATATGTTGGGCCTCTTCGTTAGGATCGTTAGGTTCGAATATAATAGCTGTTTTCTCTCCACGGGTGGGCAAATGTCTATCTAGGCAATTTTCAGTAATGTTAAGCTTTGCCCCTTCAAACCACTTTATTTCGGGTTTTGAAAAATCCCAACTTAAAACGTTATCCCATTTCTTTCGCCACACAAAATGCTCTTCCGCTATTTCCTCCCAAAAACCTTCGGGGTTTCTAACGGATTTTCTATAGACCTGATAATATTCTTCTAGATGTTTAATGTGGTAATTACTCATTTTGCCTTGATTGTTTTAATTGATATTATTTTGATGCGAATACCCTAGAGAATGGCGGTTCTTGATTTAATATGGGTGAAAAATGCATCGGGATCTTAAAATTACATAAAATATTAATGATTTATGGCCTCTCCGGCACCACTGGGAATACGAATGTTTTCTACGATTTGTTGTACATTTTCTGGAGGTTCCGGTGTGAATTTCATAATGATTATTGAAACGATAAAATTCACTACCATAGCTACACTGCCAAAACCTTCCGGTGAAATTCCAAACCACCAATCCTTTTCTAAGGCGGGAACAGCTTCTTTTCCACCGTCAAATATTCCAAATTTGAATTTCAACATATAAAAAAGCATTAGCGAGATGCCAATGACCATACCAGCAATGGCTCCTTCTTTGTTCATCTTTTTATAAAAAATGCCCAGTATAATAGCAGGAAAGAAAGATGCGGCGGCCAGACCAAAAGCGAGCGCCACTACTGCCGCAACAAACCCTGGGGGATTTATCCCAAAATAACCGGCTATTACAACGGCTACGGTTGCAGCACCTCTCGCTGCCCAAAGCTCTCCTTTTTCGGAAATATTTGGAACGAATATTTTTTTTATTAAATCATGGGACACGGAGGCGGAAATAACTAAAAGCAGGCCTGCTGCCGTAGATAGGGCCGCTGCCAGCCCGCCGGCGGCTACTAAGGCTATTACCCAAGCGGGGAGGTCTGCAATCTCAGGGTTGGCAAGCACCATTATGTCCGGATCTACTATAAGTTCGTTTTGTGCACCGTTCGCTACATATTGAATTTTTCCATCTCCGTTTTTGTCACTGAAATTCAGTAGCCCCGTGGTTTCCCAGTTTTTAAACCATTCGGGCATCTTTGCGTATTCTTGATTGCTAACCGTATTAATCATGTTCGTACGTGCAAATACGGCTACAGCGGGTGCTGCGGTATAAAGAATGGCAATTAATAGTAATGCCAACCCAGCCGACTTTCTTGCATCTTTTACCCGTTTTACAGTAAAGAAACGTACAATAACATGAGGTAGACCGGCAGTACCCACCATGAGTGCAAGGGTAATCATGAATATATCTATAGTTGATTTTTTACCTTCCGTATAAGCGGCAAAGCCTAGTTCTGTGGAGAGTCCGTTTAACTTATCCAATAAGTACATTCCGGGACCATCGTTCAGTTTTGAGCCCATACCCAATTGGGGAATGGGGTTTCCGGTCATTTGAATGGATATAAAAATTGCGGGTACCATAAACGCAAAAATCAACACGCAGAATTGGGCCACCTGAGTATAGGTAATCCCTTTCATTCCGCCTAATACAGCATAAAAAAGAACGATGACCATACCAATGATGACACCCGTATTTATATCTACCTCTAAAAAACGGGAGAAAACCACGCCAACACCCCGCATTTGACCAGCTACATAGGTAAACGATACGATTAAGGCGCAAATAACGGCGACAATCCTGGCAGTTTTTGAATAATACCGGTCCCCTATAAAATCAGGAACGGTAAATTTTCCAAATTTACGTAGATAGGGTGCCAGAAGTAAGGCCAAGAGCACATAGCCACCTGTCCATCCCATTAAATACACAGAGCCGTCATAACCCGCAAATGAAATTATTCCCGCCATGGAAATAAACGATGCGGCAGACATCCAGTCCGCTGCTGTGGCCATACCGTTGGCCAAGGGGGAAACACCACCGCCTGCTACATAAAAATCCTTGGTTGACCCGGCACGAGACCAAATGGCAATGCCAATATAAAGGGCAAATGTAATTCCTACTAAAAGGTACGTCCAGGTTTGAACACTCATAACGGGTTGGTTTTGGTTGGGTTATTCGTTAAATCCGTACTTTTTATCCAGTTTGTTCATTAGCCTGACATAAACAAAGATTAGAATAACAAAAACATAAATGGATCCTTGTTGTGCAAACCAAAAACCCAATTCAAACCCGCCAATTTTTATGGTGTTCAAGGCGTCCTTGAACAAGATACCAGCTCCATAAGACACACCGAACCAAATAGCCAGTAAGATAAAAAGGTATTTTAAGTTCTCTTTCCAGTATGCGGTGGCGTGCTCTTGTTTTTTAGACATTTTTGGAGTTTTGGTTATGATGTTGAAAATAGCGAATTTTCTTCTACTAAGGGTATGAGGACTTAACTTGGTAAGAACAGCACCCCTGAAGACGAGTCTCTTTGTGCGCCAGTTACGGAACTAAGAACGTTTGTCTTTTTTTCAATTCTAAGAACCCCCATTAAAGCAAATACCAAGGCTTCTTTGAATTCTATGAGTTGTTTTGAAGGAACAACTACTTTGGTGGAATTACCTAGTTTTTCTTGTAGGGTCTCTATTAAAAAATCGTTTAATGCACCGCCACCGGTAACAAATAGCGTGTTAGCCGTTTTTTTCTTGTTGGCCTTTACCTGAATGGCCACTTGCTCGCATACATGGTGGATTCCGGTGCAGAGTAGATTCTCCATAAGGTCTTCGGTACTTTCAACAATTGGAACAACTTTTTCTACAAACCATTCATACCCTATGGATTTAGGAAATGGAAGTTTGTAAAATTCTAGAGCGTTAAGCTGTTCTAGCATCTCTATATTGATTTTGCCGTTTTTTGCCAGATTTCCTCCCGCATCGTAATCCAAATCGTTTTTACGGGTAATATGGTTCAAAATCATATTGGCCAAACCTATGTCATAGGCTATACGCTTACCGTTGTGTTCAAACGAAATATTACTAATACCACCTAAATTTAGGCAGAAGTCATATTTATTGAAAAATAAACGGTCGCCAATAGGAACAAGTGGAGCGCCTTGGCCGCCTAGAGCTACGTCATTTGTTCTGAAATCACATATAACTTTTTGTTTGCTGGCATTGGCCAAATGCTGACCGCTACCTACCTGATATGTGAATCCGTTTTCTGGCCGGTGGTGTGTGGTGTGTCCGTGGCTGGCAATGTAATCTACTTCCAGTCCATTATCATTAATGAACAGGTCGCATTGCTCGCCTAGCCAAGTGCCATAGCTGTTATTGAGTTTTAGAAGTTCTTCTGCAGGTAGTTCTATGGAATTTTTTAACTGCGTTTGCATCTCCTTTGAATATGAAACGCTTTTGGTTTTTTTTATACCAAATTGCCAAGTATGTCCTTCTTGCCAAATGGTGCAATATGCAAGGTCTAGTCCGTCTAACGAGGTGCCGGACATTAAGCCAAGAATTTTATATGTAGTCATAGTTTTCAAATGGTTATTGGAAGTTTGCCATGAGCTTCTAAATTACCTAAAAAATGATTTGCTGCAACGTTTTGAAACGACTTTAAGTGTTGATAAACAATAATTACGGCTTTTGCGTTTTCTACGTTTATATGGTTGAGTATGTAGGGGTTTCCAAAGACATATAGAATTACGTTTTTGGTTTTGATAACTCGGTTTATCGAGGCTAGTTCTTCGGCGGTAAAGCCAAAGTTATTGGTAGGTTTTATATGAGGTGGAAAAAGTGCCAAAAGTATATTTTCATCGCTTACATCAAGTTCGGTTTCATTCGTTGAAATGCTAAACTTTTTATTTTTTAAAATCGACTTAAAAAAATGATTATCAGTGTTCAATGCTATTTCTAATCCGGAGAATTTGTTCTTTGCGAATTCCGTTAAATCAACTTGATTTCCCTTATATAGTGTGATGCTTTGTTCCGCTATTTTTTGGTTCAGTGCGTCAGGATTTGTCAAATGCGAATCAGGATTTCCTGATGAAAATGCTTTTTCCTTAAGTTTCCAAATACGGCCGAAACTTTCCTCTATTTGAGTTTCCGATGAATTTTTTAAAATAGCGGCCTTACCTTCATAAATGTGCTCTGCAAAGCAAAGTACATCGTTTCCGGCATCAAAGGCCAACCACTCCAGTTCACCTTTTGTAGGGTAGTTTTTGGATACGGCATGCATATTTAAAGCATCTGAAATTACAACTCCGTCGTATCCCATTTCCGTTCTTAAAACTCCCTGAATCATATCTTTGGAAAGACTTGAAGGGGTACTTGCACCATTGGCCAAAGCAGGAACCGATAAATGTCCGGCCATAACTGAATCAACTCCTTTTAAAACTAATTCCCGAAAGGGGTACAATTCATTATCCGTAAGCCCTTGTTTTGTTTTGCTGATTACGGGAAGGCCAAGATGCGAGTCCGTTGCCGTATCTCCATGACCGGGAAAATGCTTGATGCTGGTTAGTACACCTTCGGAGCGCGTACCGTTTATATATGCCAAGGCTTTCTGGGTGACTCGAATTTTATCCTCCCCAAAAGAACGATAGCCAATAACCGGATTGTTCGGGTTGTTGTTAATATCGATGCATGGAGATAAATTCCAGTGTATTCCGGCAGCCTTGCAATCTTTTGCAATGTTTTTCCCAACTTCATAAATCAACGTTTCGGACGTATTTGGAATTGCTCCAAGGGTAATAGCGTATGGGTACTGCGGTGTGTTTTCAATACGCATGGCCAATCCCCATTCGGCATCAATAGCAATTAATAAAGGGTATTTAGCTGCTTTTTGGTAACGGGCAATAAGATTTCGTAAAGTTTCAAAACTCTTTTCGTTGGAAACTATTTTCTTCTTTCCTTCAAAATTGGTAGCTGCGCTTGCCCTACTGTGGAAAAAGCACAAGGACCCAATATGTTGTTCTTCTATAAGTTTTTCTAACCGTTGGATTTCCTCTTCGGTATCGTTTATAAAAGCCGCAGGCATAAATAATTGCCCTACTTTTTCGGCTAAACTTAGTGTTTTGGTAATTTGGGTGTACGGTAAAATCTTAAGCATCTAATTTGGTAGATTTTTTCCCGAAATCTGCCGGGTATTTAATAAAGTTCACTAGAAATAGGGCGGGAAGAGCGGCAATGACCACCCAGATGAAGAATCCGCCATATCCTAACCACTGTTGCATAAAACCGCTTATCATGCCAGGAAGCATCATACCTAGGGCCATAAAGCCCGTGGCAATAGCATAGTGAGAGGTTTTTGACTTGCCTTCGGAAATGTAGATGAGGTACATTAAGAATGCGGCAAAACCAAACCCATACCCGAATTTTTCCAACACAACCGTAGCCGTTACGGCATATATACTGGTGGTTTTGGTCATGGCCAAAACGGCATAAAGCACGTTGGGCAGGTTTAGTGAAATGACCATAGGGAGCATCCATTTCTTGAGTCCATCTTTTGAAATTAAAATACCACCTAAAATACCTCCAATAGAAAGAAAAATTACTCCTGCTGTACCAAATATAGTTCCCAATTGTTCCGTTGAATAGCCTAAACCTCCTTTATCCGGGCTATCCAATAAGAAAGGTGCGGCCATTTTAACCAATTGCGACTCTCCAAGGCGGTAGGTAAGAATAAAAGCTAAGGCAATACCTATTCCAGGTTTCTTAAAGAAAGAAGCGAACACCTCAAAAAAGCCTTTAGGTTTATTTTTAATTGCCGTTTGCGCAGATTCATATTTTGGGGCCGCAAAAAAGTTGGATACCGTAAGTATTAACATAAGGAACGCCGCAGCGGTCATGGTAACACTCCAAGCTTTGGTGTTGTCTCCGTATTTATTTTCCAAGAATCCGGCCATGACTACAATAAGTCCTTCTCCCGTAACCATGGCAAGTCTGTAGAATGTACTGCGCATACCTACAAAAAAGGATTGTTTTTTCTCGGTAAGACCTAGCATATAATATCCATCCGAAGCAATATCATTGGTAGCGGAAGCAAACGCGGCCATCCAAAAACAGGCTAGGGTAGTGGTCAGGAAAAGGCTGGTAGGAATTGTAAGGGCCACTCCAAAAAGTGCTAGGGCTATTACTAGTTGCATAGCCAAGAACCATTTTCGTTTGGTGCTTTTAAGGTCAACAAACGGGCTCCAAAGCGGTTTTAAGACCCAAGGTAAGTAGAGAAGGCTAGTGTAAAGACCTATATCTTCATTACTTACGCCCAATTGTTTGTACATTATGACGGATACGCTTACGACCAAAACGTATGGCAATCCTTGGGTAAAATATAGAATGGGTACCCAGACCCATGCTCCTTTATCTTTTTCTATCATGAAATAAAATGTGTAGCTTAAAACTTTACAGTGGTTTAAAGCTACTGTTTTTTAGGGGTATTTTGGAAAGCCTATGTGTGGAACTGCCATGTTTTTTCATAAAAACCATTCCCAGAATTTGTTTGTAGGGATTAAAATTGACGAATTCCAATAAAAAAAAGACCTGCTAGGCTGTAGTAGCAGGTCTTTAGGATTTGTGAAATTAGAATTTGTAACGAACAAATGCTTCCATGGCGGCATAGTGGGACAGCCCTAGTGCGCGATATCTTTCTGCGGTATTTTTGTTACGTTCTTCAGCGCGCATCCAAAATTCACGGGAGTCATCACCTTGAAACATTACCCCATCTTTTTGGGACTGATGGCAGAAAATGGCATATCGTTTTTTAAGCACCTGGCTTGGGCTCATGGGTACCGCCATTTCAATTTCATCAACATCCCATTCATGCCAAGCACCTCTGTAAAGCCATAACCAACAATCTTCCATGAAAGATTCCGATTTTAAGCGTCTAAGAGATTCAAAAACGGCGTCAAGACATACTTTATGTGTTCCATGAGGATCGGCCAAATCACCAGCAGCAAAAATCTGGTGTGGTTTTATTTCAGAAATAACGTCCATCATAATTTGTATGTCCGTCTCGGAAAGGTTGTTCTTTTTTATGGTTCCGGTTTCGTAGAACGGAAGGTCTAGAAAATGAACGTTGACATCGTCTAAACCTAGGTATCGTACCGCCGCATAGGACTCTCCTCTTCTAATATTCCCTTTGAGTTTTCGTACTTCAAGAGAATCAAAACTGCTGTCTTTTTTCTCTTTTATGGAATCGATAATTTTTTGGGCCTCGTCCGATGGTGCAATACGTTTTGAAATTTCGGCGTATCTGAGGGCATCGGTATCCGATACAGCTATGTTTCCTGAAGTTTGGTATACCACGTGAACGTCATGGCCTTGCTCTATCAACCTATCAAAAGTACCGCCCATTGAAATTACATCATCGTCTGGATGTGGGCTAAAAATAATAACTCGTTTCTTAGCAGGTTCTGCGCGCTCTGGTCTGCTGGAATCATCCGCATTGGGTTTTCCACCGGGCCAACCTGTAATAGTGTGCTGTAATTTGTTGAACATTTGAATGTTAAGGTCGTACGAATCTTTCATGGCCAACAAGCCGGACATACCATTGTCATTGTAATCTTTATCCGTTAAGCTTAGGATAGATTTTTTGGTCTCGTTGCAAAGCCAAACAATAGCTTTGGAAGTTAAGCTTTCCGTCCAATCCAAAGATTCGTCTACCAACCATGGCGTTTTGTTCCTTGTAAGCTGGCTGCCCGCTCCTGTATCCAAAACAAACGTACAGTTTTTATGGTTCTGCAAATAGGTGGCCGGTACCTGGGATGAAATTTCGCCCTCAACCGTTTTTTTGATAATGCTGGCTTTGTTTTCTCCCCATCCTAAAAGTACAATACGTTTGGCACTCATAACCGTAGCAATACCCATAGTTATAGCTTTTCTAGGAACATTGTCAATCCCCAAGAATGCAGGACCTGCATCTACAAGTGTAATGTGGTCTAGGGTTATGACACGGGTGCCCGAGTTGTAATGTGATCCTGGTTCGTTAAATCCAATATGTCCGGTTCGTCCTATACCTAAAAGCTGAAAGTCTAGTCCGCCGTTCTTCTTTATTTTGTCATCATAGGCAATGCAGTATTCAATAACCTCTTCCGGGGAAACGGTGCCATCCGGAATATGAATGTTCTCGGAAGCAATGTCTACATGATTAAAGAGATGTTCATGCATAAAATACCAGTAACTTTGACGGTTCTCTTTTTCCATTGGAAGGTATTCGTCTAGGTTAAAGGTAATTACGTTGTTGAAACTAAGGCCTTCTTCCTTGTGCATTCGTACAAGCTCCTCATAAACCTTAATAGGCGATGAACCTGTGGCAAGGCCCAAAACACAATTCTTATTGGCTTCTTGCTTTTTTCTAATGAGAGCGGCTATTTCTTCCGCAACTTTAATAGATGCTTGGTTAGAATCTGCAAAAATTACATTGTGAATTTTTTCAAAACGAGTTTCTTCAAATTGGCCAACAGGTCTATACCTTATGTTGGCACCATTTTTTTCTAAAATTGTTTTCATGCAAGTAGCTCTTTTGTGTTTGTTGTGTGTAGTTTGAATCATGCAAATATAGGCAAAACAAATTCTATTTGCTGTTTTTTGCTTTTTTAAGTTGCTGTTTTATGCATTTTTAATGATTATTTAACTTTAAGGTAGTATAAAACGGCAATTCTTATATTTTGCTATCTTTGCCGATGAATCTAATATAAAGTGCCATGTTAAAAGAAGAACGGCAACAGACCATTCTAAGGGAAGTAGATCTCCATAATAGAATTTTGTTGACGGATATTGCCGAAACCCTTGATGTTTCTATAGATACAGTAAGACGTGATGTTAAGGAGTTGGATGCTGAAAATAAGCTGCGCCGCGTACATGGTGGAGCCATTTCCTTGGGTTTTACTACGAACAATACAAGAAATAGTAATATTTATAAGCAGAAAGAGAAGATGGTTATTGCCGAAAAAGCTCTGGCGCTTATAAAAGAAGGAGGCGTTATTTTTTTGGATGGCGGTACTACTTGTTTAGAGCTGGCACATTTAATACCAACAGAAATTGAGTTAACATGCTTTACCCACAGTCTTCCCGTGGCTATGGAACTTCTTACCAAACCTAAGATTACCGTCATATTGGTAGGCGGTCAGGTTTCTGGGGAGTCGCAAACAGCTATTGGGGCTAATGCTATTCATAATTTGGCCGAGATAAAAGTAGATTTCAGTTTTATAGGAACCGGTTATGTGGATTCACATTATGGACTAACTGAATTTGATTGGGATATTGTACAAGTGAAAAAAGCGGTGATAAAATGCTCAAAAAAAACGGTACTTTTGTCTATCTCTGAAAAATTGAATTCCCAACATAGGTATAAAACTTGCGATATAAATGCAATTAATACGTTAGTAACCGAGTTAGACCCAGAGAACGACCTTTTGAACTCATTTAGAAATCACGATATTAGAATTCTGTAAGTAGTATGGAGTATACCAAAATAACCGAAAAACCATCAAACCACGATAACTTAGAGCAGATGGATACCACCACTCTTCTTCAAAAGATAAATGAAGAAGACCAAAAGGTGGCGGATGCCGTTGCAGCCGTTATTCCACAGATAACCAAATTGGTAGATGCTTTGGCAGAGCGTTTTGAAAAAGGAGGGCGCCTATTTTATATTGGAGCGGGAACTAGTGGTAGATTGGGGATTTTGGATGCCTCCGAAATACCGCCCACTTTTGGAATGCCACACACTAGGGTAATAGGTTTAATTGCCGGTGGGGATGTTGCGATACGAAAAGCTGTAGAGAATGCCGAGGATGACGGAATACAGGCTTGGAAAGACATGAAGGAGCATAATATTACGGATAACGACGTAGTAGTGGGGATTGCGGCCTCTGGAACTACTCCTTACGTTCTGGGAGGTATAGACGAAGCAAAGAAAAACGGACTTCTTACCGCTGGGATAACTAATAACCCGGGTTCTCCATTGGCCGTAGCATCGGATATTCCTATAGAATTGAACGTAGGCCCTGAATTCCTAACCGGAAGCACCCGAATGAAAAGTGGAACCTCGCAAAAACTGGCACTTAATATGATTTCCACCGCCCTAATGATTAAGATTGGTAGGGTGAAAGGAAACAAAATGGTGAACATGCAGTTGAGCAATAGCAAATTGGTAGACCGTGGAGCTCGTTATGTTTCGGAAGGTTTAGGAATTGATTATGATAAGGCCGAGGAATTGCTTAAAAAACACGGGTCTGTAAAAGCTGCTATTGATGCGGGAGCTTAAATTTACTTTTCAATAGCTTCAACTTCCTTTACAGTAACCATTTCTTTGGAGGTGTTGCCCCAGGAATTTAGAATATAGTTCATAACATCCGCAATTTCTTCATCGTCAAGGCCCATTGGGGGCATGATGTTATTGTAGTTTACTCCGTTTACGGTCATTTCACCCTGTTGCCCAAATTTAACACCTCGGATACTTGCTTGTCGGTTTTGGGCCAGATAATCGGATTTTGCCAATGGCGGAAAGGTATTGGAAATGCCTTCGCCTTCTTCTAAATGACATGTAACACAAAGGTCTGCATAGATTTCGCTACCCCGTAACATACTTTTGGAGAGTTCTGTTTCTTGGGCTTGAGTAAAATACCCTATGAAAATCAAAAAATAGAGGAAGCAACAAAAGGTTTTCATGCTTGAGAATTTTTCACGGTTCTGGACGCGATTTACGTTTACGCTTTAGGTACTAATTTATAGATTCCTTTTCCTTCAACGGCCACATAAATTAACCCGTCTGGTCCTTCTTTTATGTCTCTCACTCGTCCTAAATCCGTCAATAGTTTTTCACGACCTATAACTTTGGTTCCATCCATTATAAGACGCTCCATATACTGAAACTTTAAAGAACCTACCAATATACTACCTTTCCAATCTTTGTACTTGTCCGTTGTTACAAAAGCCATACCGCTAGGAGCAATACTAGGTACCCAGTAATGAATAGGTTGGGTCATACCCTCCATTTCGGTTTTATCTGTAATGGATGTACCGCTATAATTTATGCCATAAGTTACAAGCGGCCACCCGTAATTGGCACCAGCCTTGATAATATTGATTTCATCGCCCCCTCGTGGGCCATGTTCGTTTTCCCAAATTTCTCCAGTTTCCGGATGTTTTGCCAGTCCTTGTGGATTTCGGTGTCCGTAGCTGTATATTGCAGTTTTTGCCCCTTCCTTTCCTGTAAACGGATTGTCTTTTGGTATTTGACCGTCATCATGAAATCGGTATATTTTACCTCCATCCCGTGTAATATCCTGTGGGTTCACATCTCTTGCGCCGCGTTCACCTATGGACAAATAGAGGTAACCATCATTGTCAAACTCAATGCGGGATCCAAAATGTTGACCCTTAGTTGTATTGGGAGAAGCCTTGTACAGAAACTCTTTGTTAGTTAAGGAGTTGTTATTTAGTTTACACCGGATCAAGGCAGTATGACCTCCTTTTTCATCACCTTCTTCGGAAGCATAGGAAAGATAGATCCAGCCTGTGTTTTTATAATCGGGATGTAGTTCAATATCCAAAAGCCCCCCTTGTCCTCTAACGTAAACTTCGGGAACATTTTTTATTGCTGTTTTTGTTCCATTTTTAAAGTGGATAATTTCACCGGATTTTTCAGTTATCAAGAGTTCATTTTCTGCTAAAAATACCATACCCCATGGAGTTTGCAGTTCATCGATCATTAGCTCTGCGGTGTAGGGTGTGTTATTGGGGGTATTTGCCTTGTTTTCAGAGTCTTGTGCGCAAGAATAACTAAGCGTTATGGCGGCAATGGCTATAGATAGTACACTATTTCGCATAATTTTACGTTAAATGATATTATTAAGGTATCCCGTTACGGTTAAAGGTAACGAGAATTTATAAGTTTAAAAGAATTACCCGAGAGAAAGTGATGCACCCCAAATCGCTCATTTTCTTTCTTAAATGACTTAACCTATGCTCCCAAAAAAAACACAGCGTATTCTATACGCTCTACTGTTAACGACCTTTTCAGTAGTCTGTACTTCTGCTATTGCCGGTAAGAAGGTTTTCAACATTTATGCTGAAGTAGCCTCTGCCGTAAAAGAAGTGGTTTCCGAAAAAAGCGAGGCCACCTCTATGGCCAAGTCAATTTCAGCTGAGTCACTAAAGAATAGTACAACGGCCAAGACAGCAGCTGCCGCGCCAATGTTCTCAACAATCATTCAAGGTGCCGATAACGAAGTTGGGTGTACCGCCAATGGTTTTACCGTAGCACGATTTAATCTCTGTGGTGATTCTGATGACAGGGTTGTTTCCCTATCGGGATCCTATAGTACGGTCTCTTGGCAAGTTTTGGGGGGTAGTTGTAGTCCTAATATAAACCAAGATTGTCCGGATACAAATATATCCTGTTATACGGAAGTCCATTCGGGACCAACATTTAATTTAGATGCAAGTACTATTCCGGCCACTACAGGTGCGGAATTTCGTGTTGTTGCAGATGGGCAGCAGTACTTTTTCAAGGTTAAGAAAAGTACTATTACTCAGACCTACCAAAAGAAAGATTTTGTTTGTAATAATCCAGGTAGGATAGAAATTACCGGGCTTCCAAATAGTTATCAGTTTAGAATTCAAGAAGGGTCTAGCGGTTTCGGTCCTTACCAGTCATCTTCTATTTTTTCGAACTTAGACCCAGGATTTTATACCGTACAGGCTAGATTGAACATTCCAGGTGAGGTTTGTGAGTATCTATATGATGTTATTGAAATTAGACAAGTAGATATAGAAATAGATGTAACCTTTACTAATCCAGTATGTAGTGGAGAAACAGGTTCTATTGATGTTACTGTAAACCCTGAAGTTCCGGGACCATATGTGTATACTTTATTGGATGATAGTGGGGCAGAGATAGAATTTACATCAACTATATCTAGCAACACTTATACGTTTGGAGCCGTTAGTGAAGGTACATATGCGGTTAAAGTAGAGACCAATGATTGTAAGGAAGATATTCCAAATGGAATACCTGCCCCAATCCAATATACGGATACAAGTGGAAATCCTATTACAGTAGGTACAGGCTTAAGTCCAATAACAGTAGTTACTGATACTAACGGAATGAGTTTTGGCTGTTCTACAATTTCTAGTGTAGATATAGATGTAACCCCTTCTGGAGGTTCAGGTACGTATAGCTATACTGTTAGTGATGGAGGTGATTCAGGAGGGACATTTACAGGTACAAGTGCATATACGGTAACCAGTCCCGGTACTTATACTTTTTATATTACTGACGATCAAGGGTGTACTGCGGAAAAATCTGAATATGTGGCAGAATTAGACCCACCAGATGTTACAGCATCCGATATTGTGGGAACCTGTACCAATGGAGGTGGAAAAGTAGATTTTAACGTAACCGACCCCAGAGGATTTAACCTGGAATTTAGAGCTACTAACAATGCAGGGGACCCCTTTACAAGTTCTTCTACAATACCCGTAGCCGATGGAACATATAGTATAGTTGAAGTTCAGTATTCACAAGGAGCATTTACTTGTGTATTGTCATTACCAGCTGTTACGGTTACATCTGCAGGTGGGCTTAGTGGTTCTGCTTCTATGACGCAAGATTATACATGTGTTAACGGAGGAGGGATAATTGAGTTTGCGCCAGCAAGCGGAGGTTCCGGTACAGGTTATGAATATAGTATAGACAATGTTAACTACCAATCAGGAACAACTTTTACAGGGTTAACACCAGGAAATTATATACCTTATATAAAAGATGATGCAGGGTGTTTTCAGGCATTATCACCAATTGACATTACGGAGCCAACTCCTCCGGGATCAATTACCTTTGCTCAAGATAACCTTGATTGTGCTACAGGAACGAGTAGGGTTACGGTAGATGTGTTACCGGCAACTTATACGGTTACACAATATGAAATTATTTCATCTATCCCGGCAACCACATTACCGCCTGCACAGGCTAGTAATGTTTTTCCAGGTTTGGATTTAGATACATCCTATCAATTTGAAATAACGGACGCAAGTGGCTGTACCTATACGGCAAGTTATACTACAGGTGGGTTCAGTACTATTAGAGCTCGTGTAAAATCCGGAGGAGATAGACGTGTTTGCCCTAGTGCAACGGATGGTAATGGTGCGTTTTTAATAGACGGTTTTGCTACGGATTACGATTATACGGTAAATAGAACTGCTCCTACCGCAGCGGTAATTTCCACAGGGACAAGTACTGATTTGGAAATTCCCATTTCTGGTTTAGGTGCAGGTACCTATGAAATTACTGTAACGGACAATGATACGAACTGTACTTCTACTACCTCTTTTGATATAGAAGAAGCGGCAACACCATTGAGTATTACTCCAACAGTAACTGATATGAGCTGCCAGAATAACAATGTGGGTAGAGTTCGTGCAGATGCCACAGGTGGATTTGGCGGATATCGTTATGAATTAGAATGGCCGCCTTCCGATGGAAGAACACAAGGTCCTAAAACGGGGCGAACGTTCGGTAATTTAACAGAGGAGGGAACTTATACCTTAACCGTTATAGATTCTGAGGGCTGTAGGGCTTCAACGACATTTACACTTACCAGTGTAGATGCACCCGCAATTACATTTGATTCAGCGGATTATTGTTATTCACCTACAAATAATGCTGAAATTACAGTATCCTCAACGGCAGGTTCCGCTTTGATTGGTACGCACCAGTATAGAATTAATGGAGGAGCGTTAATAACTCCAGGTACAGCGGGTACGCATACATTTACAGGCTTGGTTCCTGGTAATTATACCATTGAGGTAGTAGATGGTAACGGTTGTATTGCTTCTACGTCCTCAATTAGGATACCTCCGCAGGTTCAAGTAAGTCTGGATATAGCCAGTGAAATACCTTGTGGTGGCGATGGAGAAATGGAAATTGACATATCTGGTGGTGATATTTCTAATTTGGGAGCCACATCCTATACTATTGAGTATAGAGATGTAAGTCCTAATCCATTTGCACCTGTTGCAGGGCATAATGGGGTACAGTTGCCTTCTGGGAATTTTAACTATACAGTTCCTTTTGGAGATCATGGAGATTATCAAGTAACGGTTACAGACTCTAATGGATGTACGAATACTTCGGAAATTATAACTTTTGAGGAACCTACAAATATTGCTGCCACGCATAGAATAGAGGGCCCCAGTTGTGGTGACGCTAACAGTGGTTTTGTAGAGATTATACCAACGGTATCATCCGGTATTCCTCCATTTGAAGTGGTCTTTGCACCCGCAGGTAATCTAACAGCTAACCCTAGTAACCCTGATCCAACCTTAAACTATGTTTTTTCGGATCAAACTATATATTCAGGGTTAACTGCCGGTAATTACGAGTATGTGGTTAAAGATGCCAGAAATTGTGTCACGGCCGTAGTTCCTATAACTGTAGCTGCTGATGGTCGTCCGTCTCCGGATGTCACGGCAACACCAATTGATGCTACTTGTTCACCAGGTTCGCCCGGAGCACTTTCTGGAGGGGTAACTATAGGTTTGCCTACTGCCGGTGTAGAGAACTATACAGTTATAATTGAAGATAATTTTGGAAACCCTTTCTATACACAAAACAACGTATCGGATTCTGATTTTCCTTTAGCGGTAACGGATCCTAGTCTTGTTCCGGGTAATTATCAGTTAATTGTTTTGGACTCTAGAGGATGTAGGGATATTGAAGCGTTTACTATAGGTACTTTAAGTTTGGACATTATTCCTAACTATCCACCGCCACCAGCAACTTGTAGCCCAGGAGGAACTACAGTTTGTGTTGATATCCTAAATGGATCGGGTAGTTATGAGATACGCTTGGCGGATCCGGATCCTTTAGTGGGATGGACCACACCAAGTAATCCGCCTGCAAACCACTGTTTCAACAATTTGTTATGGGGAGTATCCTATACGGTTGAGGTGCGTGATTTGGGAACTGGTTGTACCTATGAAGAGGTAATTACTTTACCGGATGGCCCAGGGGGCAATGTTAATATAGTGGTAGATAATGCTACTTGTAGAAACGGTGATGTTGGGGTAAATTACAACATTACTTCAGGTACTGCTCCGTTTGACGTGGTTATTACCAATCTTGATACTGGCGAAGTTGTTTATACGGATTCAGGTACCTCATTAACCACTATGGCATCTGCTATTTCTGTTTCTGGTGGAAGATATGGAGTGGCCGTTGAAGACGCCGGTGATTGTTCCTATGGAGATGAAGGTGAAGCTATTTTGTTGGCTCCACGAGTTGATATTATTAGTAACGAAAACGCAAACTGTAATGCCCTAGGTCAATTGACGGTTAGGGGTAGTGGAGGTACGCCTTATGCCACAGGAAGTCCATATCTGTACGCTTATGTACCGGCCGGTACTCCAGTGGATAATGACGGAACCGCAACACCAAGTGATCCTTCAGATGATTTTAGCGAAGCTTCTACAGTTGCCTTGCCCGGTGCATTGGCTCCTGGTATTGATTATGATATATGGGTAAAGGACGCTAATGATTGTGCTTATAGGATTTCTGCGGCGGTTATACAGTTGAACCCTGATTTACCGCCACCGACGATAAGTGTGAATAACCAATGTGACGTTACAACTCCTGTTGGAGGCTTTACAATTACAGTAGAGGTTCCAGGTGATATAGATACGCCCACCTTTACCTTGAACGGAGAGAGTCAAACTCCTCCTTATGTTGCGGGTACACCTACTCAAGCCACTTTTACGGTAAATAATATAGGTTCCTATCCCGTAAATGTCATTGATGCTAACGGTTGTGATGTTGATGATGTGGCAGAAGTGTTCCAAGTATTATCTGCTTCAGGAGATTTTACTAGCGAGCCAAGTTGTGAAGAAACCGATGGAGAAATAACAATTACCGCAGATGGTGGTAGTGGTGACTTTACCTATACATTAACTGGTACTGATATTTTTGGTAGTCCCGTGAACATTGTCGACCCAGACAATGATGGTATTTTCCCAGGTATGGCTGCCGGAGATTATCAAGTAGAAGTAACTGATAATCAGGTTACAGATGGAACGAACCCTTGTAGTTTTACTGTTAGCGGTATAGTTAGATCAGCTCCTACCAGTCCTGATATTGATGAAACAGGTGAGTCTGATGTAAGTTGTAATGGGGCCAATGACGGTAGCATTTCAGCTTCGTTAATTGCGGGTACTGATGTAGACGGTATTCAGGAATACAACTTATACTCCAGCACACTGGCTGCAATGCCTTCGGGTCTGGATACTACAGGTCGTATCAATACAAATATTTCAGGTTCTTTCTCTGGTTTAACACCAGGAACCTATGTAATAGAAGTAGTAACGGACAGAAATTGTTTTGATAGAGAAGAAGTAGTTATTAATGAACCGCCTCTTTTTGAAATCGATGTAACATCGGGAACCCTTGTTTGTAACCCTGCGTCCAATCAATATAGTACAACCATAGTAAGTGCTAGTATAGTTGGTGGTAATGTAGGTAACGGGGCTCCTTATGGCTATAAAATTAATTTAGCGGATAGTTATCAGTCTAGTCCGGATTTTGAAATAGTAGATACAGGGTCGGACCAAGTAATAACTGTTTATGCAAGAGATGCAAACGGATGTGAATATAGCGATTCAGTTACGGTTTTAGCGCCAAATACTGTAACGGCAACCATTACTCAAATAAGACCAATGGATTGTGAAAATCCTGAGCGTATCCGAATTGATGTAACAGGAAGTACCAATTTCATAATTGAAGACCAAGGTTTCTCTGTTTCGCCAGTAGCAAGCGTATCTCAACCTAGTGGTAGCTTTGTGGAGTTTGACCTTCCAATGGTTGCAGGGGAATATCGTTTACAAATTAACGACGTAGGTGGTTGTACCTATCCTATTACGGCTTATAATGTGGCAGAACCTGTACTTCCAACAGTTTCAATTACGGAATCACAAGCAGTAGGTTGTTTTGGGGCTACTGACGGAGAGCTGACAATTAATGTTAGCGGATTTACAGGAGTGTACGAGTATTGGGTTTATGAATCTTCTGACCCAGGATTCTCAGGAGGTGCATTTGGAACCCCGGTAGCAGGTAATTCAACGGGAACTATAGATACAGCTGTAGATGGTAATCCTGCTGTTATTACTGGGATCGAAGGAGGTAACCATCGTGTGGTAATACGCGAACAGGGAAAAACAGTAAGTGGCTGTAATGTATTCAGTAACGCTACTGTTCTGAGCACACCTAGTGTTGTATTGGCCATAACTTCTTTGGATGAGATAGGTCGCGTAGGTTGTAGTGATGATTTAGGTGAAATAGTAGCTACGACCCAAGGAGGTTGGGATGCATCACCTTATGAATATATGTTGGAATATGAAAGTACGGTGGGTAGCGGTTTTGCTCCACATTCAAATCCGGCGTATGCAACTTTTGCTGCTAATGGAACCAATGACACGTTCACAGGCCTTTCTAGTGGAAATTACCGAGTAACCGTAAGAGATATAGAAGGCTGTACCCATAGCAGGGAATTGGAACTGATCGCTGTTCCGCAAATTGAGGTAGAAGCTATAATTACAAGAGAATTGGAATGTCCTACAGGAAACGATGCTGTAATTGTTGCGGTAGAGCCAGGTACAACAACACCGGGAGCTATTGGTGGGGTACCAGGTGCAGGATACCAATACAGATTGTTGCATTTAGGAAGCAATAATAATGCGGATGTAGTTTCTATGACCGGTTTTCAAAGTGATCCTGAGTTTACGGGTACAACAGGGGTAATCCCTGGAGGATGGTATGCCGTTGAGGTAGTGTCTACCCTAAATTGCGGAGTGGTTTCTGCGCCTATACAGGTAATTCCGCCACCACCAATTAACCCTGCGTTAATTCAGACTTCGGTGCCGGCCTGTGGTAACAGTGCAACTATGATGATACGTGTGAACAATCCACAAGGGGGAACCTATGAATATAGCGTAAACAATTCTGGAGGACCTTGGTTGCCTATAGATGAATTAGATGCAAACGGACTTCCGGTAAAAACAGGAATACCAGGTGTAATAGGAAGCTCTTATCGTTTTGAAGTTCGTAAAGTGGGTGGTCTAAGCTCTTGTTTGGCCCGTAAGACCAATGGTATTACAATTACCGCCGCAGAACCTCTTACACTTGACCCAACATCTCCAACATTTGATGTGTCATGTGCTTATGAGGTAGATGGTAGAATTGAAGCTGTGGCTAATGGTGGTACTGGTATTTATGAGTTCAGAATTTATAATTCAGACCCAGGTACTGATGCGTTTGTGGCGGAAACATTGCCAACTTACCAAAATAGAACAATGCAGGATTTTGGAACGTTCGAAAACTTGGATGCCGGTGACTATTGGATTTCAGTAATCAGTAGAGCCAATTGTGGTGTGGTACAAGGGCCATTTTCTATTGCTCCGGCCGAGCCTGTAACTATAGCATATAGTTCAACGCCCACAACCTGTTATGGTGAAACGGATGGTACAATAACTATGAATGTTACCAGCCCTACGGTTGGATTGGTACAATTTGCCATAGAACCTAATTTGAGCGAGTTCTTTAGTGATTCGGATAACCCAACGGTTTATACATTTACAGATTTACCTGCAAACACACCTAGTAATCCGTCCTATACTGTATTGGTGCAGGATGCGGAAGGTTGTCCACAAACTTTTGAAATTGTAGTGGATGAGCCTACGGAATTGGAAATTGCGGACTTTAGTACAACGCCTGAGACCTGTATAGGTTTTGAAGATGGTACCGCAAGGTTAACGGTTACGGGAGGTACTCCTTTTGTAGATCCGTTAACATCGGTGGAATACTATGAAACTCGTTTGGTAGGTCCAAATTCGGACGGAACGGAGGTTTTCCTAAGAAATGATGATTTATACTTTGATAATCTAATAGGAGGAGAAGGTTATATCGCTTTCGTGCAAGATGCCAATGGATGTAGTACAAATGTATTCATACCTATTGAAATAGGAGTTGATTTAACGGCATCTCCTGTAGTTCAGTACGGTTGTGAAGGTATTTTTCCTAACAGTACGGCTTCCGTACAGATGCAAGAAGAGAGTTTAATTCCTGAACTGTTGTTCGCATTGAACCCTATTGACCCAACTGATGCTATAACAGCATTGGCTACTACGGAACGTTCTTGGGGAGATTTGCCTGCAGGAGACTATACAGCTTATATTTACCATGAAAACGGATGTACCAATTTTGTAGAGTTTACCATAGATGCATACGACCCATTAACACTTTTTGCCGAAAAGACCGGTCCTAACGAAATTACGGCAACAGCCGAAGGAGGTTTTGGAGGGTATGAGTTCTTTTTTGATGGAGTGTCTTACGGTAGTGAAGGCTTGTATACGACCACAGAAAGTGGCGAAGTGGAAATACGTGTGGTAGATCAGAATGGATGTGAGGCCGTAGCGGTGATTCCGTTTGAGTTTACCGGAATGTTAGAGATACCAAATTTCTTTACACCTAATGGGGATAATGAAAACGATTTCTGGGCACCGGGTAACCGTGAGTTCTTCCCTAATATTGAAGTTATTATCTATGATCGTTATGGTAGGGTTGTTGCCGAACTTGATCAAGTAAGCAAGTGGGACGGACTCTATGAAGGTAAGGAGCTGCCAACCGGAGATTACTGGTATGTAGTAAATCAAAATGATGACAGAGATATACGGTATGTAGGGCATTTCACCCTCTATAGATAAATCTTAATTAAATAATAAATTAAAAAACGGACACCTTTTTAGGTGTCCGTTTCTTTTTTGTACTGTTTTTAAAATTGTATTTTAACCGGATAAATTCCGTTACAACTAAGCGCGGAAAAAAATACGTAAATGCCTCAGAAATTATATATTATTTTGCTCTGTTTTGCTTTTCAGAGTTGTGCTGCACAATCAAAATACAAATTAATAGATGCCGAACAAGAAACCGTCATCAAAGAAAATTATAGTTACTACCTCTATTATCCTGAAGGGTATGAGGAAAAACCCGAGGAAAAGTTTCCGTTGTTATTGTTTCTTCATGGTGGTGGCGAATCTGGAGATAGTTTGGTTTATGTAAAAAGAAACGGCCCTCCTAAATTGATAAAGAGAGGCAAAAAATTCCCGTTCTTAATTTTGGCCCCTCAGAATCCAGAAAAGAAAATGTGGTGGAATACGCGATCGGTAATGCAATTATTGGACACGATAGTGGAGAACAATCATGTAGATAAAAAAAGAATCTATTTAACCGGGCTCAGTAGGGGTGGAGGAGCCGCCTGGGAAATGGCAGTGCAGTATCCCGAAAAATTTGCGGCAATGGCTGTTGTGTGTGGTATGACACCGCTACCATATGCTTCTTGGATAGACAAAAAAATGCCCATGTGGGTCTTCCATGGAGAAGAGGACCAATCCATTCCCATATCCGAATCGGAGACTATGGTTTCTAAATTAAAGAGTATGGGGTATGATGTAAAATTTACAAGGTACCCCGGTGTTGGCCATGATTCTTGGGTGCCGGCCTATGATAATGATGAGCTGTATAAATGGTTTATGGAGCAGGAGCGGTAGTAAGTTACATTTAGTAGTCAAAAACGTTTTTTTTAATAGGGTAGATGATTAATAATTTTCTTAAAACGATAATTTAATACTATTGATATGGGCAAGACGAGGCTGTTTTACGGAATAATGTTTCTAATGGTTTTTGAGATGTCGGTTCTATTTGCAAATACGGAGCCTGAAAAGAAAACCAAGAAGAAACCTCGCAATGTTGTTTTTATTTTAACGGATGACCACCGTTATGATTATATAGGTTTTACGGGTAAAGTTCCTTGGTTAGAAACCCCGAACATGGATAAACTTGCGGAAGATGGAGCTTATTTGTCCAACGCCTTTGTTACAACATCTCTGTGTTCTCCAAGTAGGGCTTCAATTTTAACGGGACAGTTTTCCCACTCACATACCATTGTGGATAACCAAGCTCCAGATCCTGGAAATTTGACATATTTTCCTCAATACCTTCAAAAAGCGGGGTATCAAACTAGCTTCTTTGGTAAATGGCATATGGGGGATCATGGAGACTCTCCTCAACCAGGCTTTACCCACTGGGAAAGTTTCCCGGGACAAGGGGTTTATTACAACCCTACGTTAAATATCAATGGAAAGAGGGTAGCTTATAAAGATTCGACTTATATAACAGATCTGTTGACCGAACATGCCATTGATTGGATGGAGAAGAGAGATAAAAAGAAACCGTTTTTCCTGTATTTATCTCACAAAGCAGTTCACGCTGGGTTTCAACCGGCTAGAAGGCATAAAGGGCGATATAAAGGTAACAAAATAGAATTACCGGCAACTTATGAGCAGACCAAGACCGGAGCTTATAAAGATTTGAAATGGCCACAATGGGTAGCTGACCAAAGAGTAAGTTGGCATGGCGTAGACTATATGTACCATGAGAATAGGGATATAAATGAAATGGTTGTGGATTATTGCGAAACACTTTTAGGGGTAGATGAGAGTGTAGGTTCAGTTATGGAATACCTAAAGGATGAAGGGCTTGATGAATCTACCCTGGTTATTTATATGGGCGATAACGGATTTAGTTGGGGAGAGCATGGGCTTATTGATAAACGGCATTTTTATGAAGAATCGGTTAAAGTGCCTTTGCTGGTGCGTTGTCCGGAACTGTTTAAAGGAGGCCTAAAACCTAAGGCTATGGTGCAAAATATAGATATTGGACCAACAATTTTAGCGGAAGCGGGAATAGAGAAACCAGAAAATATGCCTGGAGTATCTTTTATCCCGGCACTTACTGGAGAGCCAGGGGCAAAGGTTCGTGAGGAGGTCTTCTATGAGTATTTTTGGGAGTATGACTTTCCTATGACTCCAACCGTATTTGGCATGCGAACTGACAAATATAAGTATATGAAGTATCAGGGAATTTGGGATAGAAATGAGCTCTATGACCTAGAGAACGACCCTGATGAAATGTATAATTTAATAGCGGATCCGGATAAACAGGAAATAGTAAAATCTATGTCAATTGCCATTTATGATTGGTTAGAAAGAACAAATGGTATGCAAACGCCTATTAAACGAACTGTAAAATATCGTTTTGGCGACTATAAGCACAAGGGGGAATATTAAAATAGAACAAGGACTTCTGTTTTAAGCAATTTAAAGGAAGTAATTAAACAAAATGAGAGTTTTTATAATTTTAGTAGTTCTACTTCCGTTTGTATTTTCTTGTTCGGAAAATAAGCATGAAAAAGCAGTGCAGTTGTATAAAACGCAATGTGCCGCTTGTCATGAGTTGCCCAATATTGAGCATTTGCCAAAAAGTTTATGGAAAGACAAGGTGTTGCCCGAAATGGGAGCAAGAATGGGAATGAAAAATACAGGATTTGATCCGTTAAGCGGTTTTTCCTTTGAAGAACAGCATGCTATTTTAAATTCAGGCGTTTATAGTGTTGAACCCCAAATTTCGGAAGCTGATTGGCAACTTCTCAAAGAATATATTGTATCCACCGCTCCAGACAGTCTTATTCTAAACAATTCCCAAAAACAAGCTAAAAAGCTCAATGGCTTTGAATTGGTACCGGTAGATATAGATAGCGTACATGGAAGCTCTATCGTATTTACCCAATTTGATACGGAAAATAGCAAGTTAAATATTGCCGACTTAAGAGGTAGAATCTATGAGTATCGGGAGGATACTAAGACTCTCAAAAAAATCCTTAATGGAATTGGTCCTATTTCTGACTTTACCGAGATGGATGATGTAAAGTACGCCACTTCTATAGGTTCTCTGAGTCCTTCAGAAATTGCAAACGGAAAAATTTTTACTATAAAAGATAGATTTGTTCAACCTATACCTTTAGATTTTCATAGACCGGTACATACCACAGTATTTGATTTTAATAATGATGGGGAAGATGAAATTTTAGTTTGTGAGTATGGTAACTTAACAGGTAGTTTATCATTAGTTGTAAAATCTGATGACGGTTCTTTAGAAAAGAATATCTTATTAGGGCAACCAGGGGCAATAAGAACGGTGGTCAAAGACATGAACCAAGACGCCAAAGCAGATATTGTTGTGCTGACAGCACAAGGTAATGAGGGTATTACCATTCTTTATCAAACTGAAAATTTGGAATTTAAAACAGAACAAGTAATTCGGTTTGGTCCTCTGTATGGAAGTAGCTGGTTTGAAATGCTTGATTTTGATGATGATGGGGATCAAGATATTGTAACCTTACACGGGGACAATGCAGATAGAACTCAGGTATTGAAACCTTATCATGGTCTGCGTATTCATTTAAATGACGGAGCTAATAACTTTAAAGAAGAATTTTTCTATCCATTGTACGGTGCTACTAGAAGTGTAAGTGCAGACTTTGATAAAGACGGAGATATAGATTTTGGAATAGTGTCTACCTTTCCTGATTACGAAGGAGAGTCACAAAAATCATTCGTGTATTTGAATAATATCGATACAAATAATTTTGTCTTTGAAACTCAGGTTATAGAAAATGATTTTCAAGGGCGATGGTTTTTAATGGATTCAGGTGATTTTGACCAGGATGGAGATATTGATATAGCTTTAAGCTGTTCTACTTTTAACTTTAACTCCGTGCCTGCAGACTTGTCCAAGATTTACAAAGAAAATCCTTGGGATATATTAGTTCTTAAAAATAGATTAATAAAATAATTCTTTACGGTTTAAATGTTCTAGTTAGTTTTCCGTTATTATTATAAAATTGAACTTCCACAAAGTTTGCAGGAATCTCTACAAAACGACCTGATTGCGATTGAAAGGAATTGCCCCAAAAGAACTCATGCATTTGCTTAGTATTATTCTTGAGCTTAATTAATGTTTTTATTTCATTGGGTTGCACAGCCATTAATTTTATTCTGGTTTGTCTAGGATATTCAAAAGCTTTCAAGGAGTCGTTATTTTGTGAGGTTACAATTAATTTCTTAGAATCTCCTGTGCGCAAACTAACAATAGCTTTACCGTCACCCGGAACAAAAAAGCCACTCTCGTTTAGTGAAACGGTAGTAAATTTGCCGTTCCCTATATTTTTAAGGGCGAGACCAGCAAATGCATCAGCTGGCCCTTGTTGTACTTCCATGCCGTAATCATTTCCAATTAATAGAATATCCGTTAGGCCATCTTCATTAAAGTCTTGTGGTAGAATACCATAAACTGGAGCAAATTGAGCCTCCACGGGCAATTGGTGCATTTTAAATTGTCCGTTTCCTAAATTCTCTATCCATGAACTTTTCATATAGGTCAAAGAATCTACTTTGGCGTCATCTAAAAGCCCGTTAGAGAACATTTCAGGTAGAGTGGATTCCCCAAATTCCCCATAAGAATTGAACATTTTTCTAATACCAACATATTGCTTTGTTACATCCTGCCAAGGATGGTATAAATATTCTTTTCTAACGCCTATACTATCTCTTAAATAGAAGGATATAAGGGGGTCTATGGAACCATTTTGATCAAGGTCTTTAGCGTATATGCGAACAGGTTCTCCTAGCGAACCTTTAAAATTTATATTCTCGCCAACATTCCCAACAATGTAATCTATGTCTCCGTCATTGTCCAAATCTGAGGAAGATATACTATTCCACCATCCAGAATATTTAGATATGCCTGTGTTCTCCGTAACTTCTAATAGCTTACCATTTTCGTTTTTGAAGAAGCGTAATTGGGCCCATTCTCCGGCTATAATAAGGTCTGGCCAGAAGTCTCCGTTAAAATCGGTCCAAATGGCATCGCTAATTAAACCGGGGTATTCTAGATTTTTGGAAACAAGGGTAGTGACATCGGTAAATTTAATCCGGTCTTTAGTGCTATCATTTCTTAGAATATATGAGCGATCTGTTTTAGGGTAGGAGAAAGGCAAAACCCTACTTCCTATAAAAAGGTCTAAATCTCCATCACGATCAAAATCGGCAGCTTTAACTGCAGATGAGTTCGTTTTCATAACAGGAAGATCTATATTGGATTGAGTAAAATTTCCTTTTCCATCATTGACCATCAAAATATCTTGATAATATTCATGACCGCTAGGGTATTGGCCGCAACCACGTGCAATGAACAAGTCTAAATCTCCATCATTGTCTGCGTCAAAAAGTAATGTTCCAGCATCTTCCTCTTCTAGTTTTTCTGAAGTTTTATAGGCTACTTCGTTTTGTTCAAAGGTTTGGTCAGGTTTTTGAATAAACCATTTTTCTTTAAAACCTCTGCTAGAAGCAACAAACAGATCGTCTAAACCATCGCCATTTATATCACCAACTGCTAGAGAAGGGCCATATTGAGAAAATTTATGAGGAAGCGTACTTTGAAAATTGAAATCAATAAAATCGTAATCTTCAGAAAAATGCTCTAAGTCATACGTTTTGGCAGCATTCTTGAAAATCGGGCTCGTTTTTTTCGTATTTAAAGTGGAAAATGATTCAGCTTTAGGACTATATGAGATAGCGAGAACTGAATCTATGGCATTGGTTTTAACCACTTGTTGTTGCCCGTCTGGCCAATTTATAACAAGACTGTCTATTTTTTTATTATTTCCTAGGCCAAAATGAAGCGTGAATTCCGGTTGTGATAAATATCCTCGTCCCGATAACAAAGATTTCTTTTGGTGGATGGAATCTGAAAAAATTTCCACGTAAGAACCTATGGCATTAGGATTGTTTTTCTTTCCGATTAATTTTACTCGGATAAAATGCTGAGGTTCATTAAACTCATTAGATTTGTTTTCAAGGAGCATTGCGTTGTCATTGATATTGTTGACCACTAAATCCAAATCTCCGTCATTATCAAGATCACCGTAAGCCGCACCGCTAGAGTATGTAGGTAAGTTTAAACCCCATTTTTCGGTACTATCCGCAAATTTGAAATCTCCATTGTTTTTGAACATGAAATTAGGAATCTTAATTTCAGGTATTGCAGCTATCAGTTTTTCCTTATTCAGAAGTTTGCTGGCGGCAATCCTAAAATCACCAAAATCTCGATCAGTAACATCTTTAGGGAATCCGTTGGTAATAAAGAGGTCTTGCATCCCGTCATTATCATAATCACCAAAAAGAGGGGCCCAGCTCCAGTCCGTTTCTTTTGTTTCCGTAAGCATGGAAACATCACCATATATAGGTAAACCTGTGTTTGGGTTATTTCCTAACTGGGTTTGAAGTGTATTGCGGGCATATTGTTTTTCGTAGTCGTATTTTTTTATGAATATCTCTTTTTGATAATTGCTGGGGCCTTGAAATAATTTTTTTCTTTTGTTGTAATAGGGCTGCATTTCCGTAGTAAAAAATTCAAGATTTCCATTATTATTGATGTCAGCCGCATCACTACCCATGGAAGAGAAGCTAAAATGCTTGAATATTTCCCGTGCTTTATTACTGAATGTGCCGTTTTGATTGTTAATATATATAAGGTCACTACTTAGAAAATCGTTCGCTACATAAATATCCAGCCAATTATCTCCGTTAAAATCATGGATTAAAGTACTGTGACTATATCCGTGAAATTTAATACCAGCTTGTTCAGAAACATCTCTAAAGCGTTGCTTATTAAGGGTAGAATCCCATATATTTTCATAGAGGCGGTCTTTACTCATAGACGAGCCGTCATCTTCAATAGGTCTAAAATCGCTGGGGTCAATACCTTCAATCCTGTTTACTCCAATAAATAGGTCAAGGTCTCCATCATTGTCATAATCAAAAAACTGGGCGTGAGATGAGTAAGTATCGTCTGCAAGACCATATTCTTCTGCCATTTCTTTAAATGAAGGAATACCGTCTTTTGAATTCCCTGTATTGATATATAGTAAGTTCTTTCTTCTACTATCTTTTTTTCTGAATGTATTACATACGTATATGTCTAGTCTGCCATCTGCATTTATATCAACAATAGATACCCCCGATGACCACTCTAGTGAATCGTTTTTTGTTATATTGGAAGCTTTGGTTACATCTTCAAATTTGAGTTTTCCCTTATTAAGAAACAGTTTGTTTTCAACTTGGTTCCCAGCAAAGAAAATATCATCAAGACCATCGCCGTTTAAGTCTCCTAGTGCAACTCCAGCCCCGTTATAAACAAATTCGTTATCCATAATGTTTATAGAGTCATTTTCAATAAGGGTATTGCTAAATACCAGGTTGGATTTGCTTGGGTGTACGTTTACAAATCTTGTTGTAGGTGTCTTTTTGGAACAACTTGTAAATACTATTAATACAATAGATAAGAGAAGCGTAAATGTTCCTTGGAAAGAATTATTTGATTTCATTTGACACATAGGATATGGTACGTTGCAAATATGTAAGAAGGTTCTAAAATAAGCAAAAAAAGCTGCTCGTACGAGCAGCTTTTATTAGTATCTAACTTAAGTATTAGTACCCAGGATTTTGTTTTATTGACCCTCCAGACAAATCAATTTGTCTTTGAGGTATTGGATAAAATTCATTTTTACCTGCAGTAAATTTGGCGCCACCAAATTTTTCTTTCAAAAATTGAGACTCATAATCTAAATATGCGTTCAAAACACTATCGGCAATGCCCCAACGAACGAGGTCAAAGAAACGATGTCCCTCTCCTGAAAGTTCAAGTTTTCTCTCAAACCTAACTGCCGCGGTTGCGGAAGCTTTATCTGCAAACTGAGCCGGGGGATACTCGGAAATCACATAGTTAGCGGCATTTTCATCGCTATCGTACTCCTTTACCCAATGCTCTGAATTAGCGGCTCTATTTCTTACCATATTTACATAGGTTCGTGCTTGCTCCAATGATCCAGCCTCTATTTCCGCTTCGGCAGCCATTAATAGAACATCGGCAAATCTAATAATTGTATAGTTCATTGTAGCATAACCTCGCGTCCAAGAGCTACCATCAGTAAAACTATTTTCTTGGGAACGATAATAAATATACTTTTTAGGAGTATAGGGCCCAGCGTAAGAAAAGCTTCTTATCCAAGCAGCCCCTGGATGAATAATCCAATCTAAGTAAGGAATTCCTTTTCTACCTATAGCATGGTCAATTCTTGGGTCTAAGGGTCCTGCGTCTTCAACAAATGAACTTTCGGGTTGTTTGTCTACAATGACATGCTTCCAGTTGTTTGCCACTTCGTTTTCAGGATTATTATATGATCCATCCAATAGGGGAAGCCCTTCATCCGTAGTTCTAAATGAATTACCCAATTCAATACTTGGTTGAAAAAAGCCACAGCAATTACCAGGACCATCGGGACCAGTGTTATGTGGATAGTTTAAATCATCAAACCAGTTAGCATTTCTTACGTTTCCGGTATTATTGGCAGATTCCACATCCATAACGGCTTCAGCATGCTGGTCGTTTTCGGCATTATAAATTTGGGCATAATCCTCTAGAAGAGCATACTTTTCGCCTAAGGGTGTTACTCCTTTTTCAATAACCTCATCAAACCATTCTTTAGCTTCGGCATACTTTTGTTGGTAAAGCTTTGCCTTACCCATATAAGCCGCTGCCGCCCACTTATTGTTTCTACCCGCATCCGTTGTTTCGGGCAAATTGTCAAAAGCAAACTGGAAATCAGCTTCTATTTTATCCCAAACATCTGGTGTATTGGGTATAGCTTTTAGAGCCTCAAGTTTCTGAGCTTCATCCAGTTCATCGTCTAAGTAAATAGATTCGTCTATATAAGGGATACTGTTAAAATGCTTTTTAAGGTCAAAATAGAAATGTCCTCGGAGCATTCGTGCTTCTGCCGTAATTTGCTGAACAACCTCTGGTTTAATGTTCTCTGCCCTAGCTAATTTTTCTAAGGTTTGATTACATCTTTTGATACCTTCGTAACGACCTCGCCATAAGTTGTTGAAATCGCCGTTGGGGTCAACCGGGCTAGCTTCATATCTCTGAATAGGGTTTAGTGACGAATAATCTCCGGAATCCGTACCCTTATTAGCTTCTCCTCCCATGATTGAACCCGTAGCCCAATGGTTGGGTCCTTCAAAGCGGTTTCCAAAAACACCGCTTAGTGCAGAGTAAGCTCCAATTAGCAGGCCTTGTACACCATCTTCTGTGGCGACTGAATTTTCATCAATGGACCCTGTGGGGGCCACTTCCAAAAAATCATCGGAACAAGAGGCAATCAGAAATACAGTTGCCAAGGTTCCGTAGCATAATTTTTTTATAATTATAGTTTTCATTATATGTTTATTTTTTAATTATTAGTTGCCTACAAGCCAATATTTAAGCTGATTAAATAGGAGGGAGTAGCTGGGTAATTTCCAACGTCAACACCAAAATTGGTATCGGCACCGGCTACTACAGGATCAAGACCGGAATAATCCGTGATGGTCCAGATATTATTTGCAGAGAAACCAAGTTTAAATTTAGTCACACCAAGGCGATCTAATAGGTTAGAGTCAAAGCTGTAAGTTAGAGCTAGCCTTTGAAGCCTTACAAAAGAACCATCTTCTACATAATAGGAGTTTGCTGCCCCACTTGTATAAATATTTGTTTTGCTTTCCCATATTGGAGCTTCTGCATTATTACCTAGCTCAGGAGTCCATGAGTTGAGTGCTGCTGTGCCTTTTGCCGCACCTTGGAATGTACCAAAAAAGTTTCTAAACCATTTTGTTTGGTTATAAATTTCATTTCCGAAAGAACCAAACCAATAGGTTTCAAATTCAAGGTTTTTGTATTTAAGGTTAAATGTAACACCTCCTGTATAATCTGGTATAGGGTTACCAATGAAAGTCCTGTCATCTGGTGTAACTTGTCCATCACCGTTTACATCGGCATATTTAAATCTCCCCAAGGCAACATCAGCATCATTATTTGCAGCTTTAAAAGCATCTACCTCTTCTTGAGTGTTAAAATAACCTTCTACCTTATAACCGTAAAATGAGGATAATGGCTGACCTACGGCGTTTCTAATTGGACTATTTCCTCTATATGCCGCTCCGTCAAAGAAGTCGATCCCATCCGCTAAAAACTCAATTTCATTACTTAGGAACGAATTGTTCAACGTAACTTCAAAAGATAGGTCTTCAGTGAAGTTACCTCTTCCGGTAAGCTTAATGTCTATACCTTTATTGTTCATGGTGGCGATGTTAACAAACGGCTCGTTGGCATCGTTTCCGGTAACTCCAGGTAATGGAACCTGATAAAGTAAATCCTCGGTGTCCTTGTTCCACCAATCAAATTCAATATCTAGTTTATCATTGAAAAAAGAGGCGTCAAAGCCAATATTTGTAGAAATACTGGTTTCCCATTTTGCATTTGGATTTGCAATCTGACCTTGTCTATACCCTTCATCGGCTCCGCTATTTTGTCCACCAATTGGATAAAATGTACTTGCTCTATTTGAATTATACAGAACATATTGGTTATTAGGGTTAACATTGTTAGAGTTACCCATTTCTCCCCATCCAGCTCTAATTTTCAAGTCGCTTATAATGTCTTGATTTTGCATAAAAGATTCTCCAATGACTCTCCATGCTCCGGAAATGGCAGGAAAAACCCCATATCTGTTATTGGCTCCAAATCTAGACGAGCCATCTCTTCTTAATACTCCTGTGATAAAATAACGTTCGTCATAGTTGTAATCTAGTTTCCCAAAAACCGAAAAGAAATTTACACCATTAAACAAGTTACTGTTTACATTAGGCGATTGTACTGTGGACAGGTTTTGGTAGTTGATGTCAGTAGAAAACGGGTTGATACCACTTCCACTAATATTTCGCCCTTTACCTGTGTTTAGGGCCTCAATACCCGCTAAGGCTTTTACTTTGTGTTTTCCGAACAGTTTTTCATAGGATGCTGTATTGGTAAATGTGTATGAGAACACATAACCACTGCCTTCTGAAAATGAGTTACTGGCTTCAGGTTCTGAATCGCCTAAATATTTAAAACCGTAGTTAACATTATAATAATTTAAGTATTGTCCTCCAATACTGGATCTTATTGTTAATCCTTCAAAGGGTTTTAACAGTGCATATAAATTTCCAAATGCAGCTAAGCTAAAATTCTTATCCTGGCTATCATTGGTTTTTAATTGTCTTACAGGGTTTCTTGGGTTATTGAACCCTTTTGCCCTAGTACTGGCAAAACTTCCAAATTCATCATAAACAGGAATAATAGTTGGCATACGGTAAGCGGATAATAATACGGATTCGTCGTCCGCACCACTTACACCTCCGTCACCCCCATAACCACCTCTGATAGACCGGTAAGTGGCTTGAAAGTTTTCACCAATGCTTAGCCAAGGAGTTACATCCCATTCAGAATTAAATCTGGCCGAATATCTGGCAAATTCGTTCTCAAGAAGTATTCCGGATTCGTTGTAGGCATTAATACCCATGTAGTATCTACCATCTTCTGTACCTCCTTCAAAGCCTAGGGTGATACGACTTATTGGTGCAGGTCTAGTAATTTCCTTATACCAATTTGTACCTTGTAGATTTGGTTTTATTAGAAACACATTGTCAGGGTCAAGTTCGTATGCGGCACGCACTGCAGCCATATCAATGTTGCCAACAACCCCACTTTGATCACCACCGCCAATACCACCTACCAATAAATAATCAGGTATCCTAGGTGTAGCATCAGAGCCATATTGCGGATGATCATAAATAGGAGCTTCGCCATTTGCTATTCCGTTGTTTCTGTACGCAATGTGAGACCACTCTGCGTCTTGTTGTGGTGTTAATTGATCTGGAGACCCGGCAACGTTTGGATCTCTGACCCCACTTGTAATATCAACTGTAATTTTCGTTTTTTCCCTTTTTCTTGTTCCTTGTTTAGTTGTTAGCACAACAACACCACCAGCAGCTCTGGCCCCATATATAGATGCAGCAGCTGCATCTTTTAGAACGGTTGTCGTTTCAACATCATCCGGATTGATGAATTCAGTGCTTTCTACCGGAACACCATCAACTACATACAAAGGTTGGTTACCGCCAAATGAGCCAAAGCCTCGAATTCTAATTTGGCTGGTTGTGCCAGGTTGTCCATTTGAAAGAACGGTAACCCCAGCAACCCTACCTTGGAGTTGTTGTTCTATATTTCCAGATGGTATGGCCGCTAATTCTTCGGCTTTGACAATGGAAACGGCTGCAGTTGTTTCTCTTTTCGTCTCTGTTGAGTAACCGGTAACTATAACCTCGTCTAATGCTGCGGCATCTTCAGCCAGCGTTACATTCACTGTAGACTGTCCGTCAACAGCTACTTCCTTCGTAACAAACCCTAAATAACTTATTACTAGAGTTGCGTCGCTTTCTACCTCTAAAGTAAAGTTTCCGTCAAAATCGGTTTGTGTTCCGTTCGTAGTACCTTTAACTACCACGTTTGCACCCGGAAGAGGAATTCCTCCACTGTCTAAAACAGTACCGGATATGGTTGTTTGAAAAATGTCCTTGACCTCAAGTTTAGGGTCATTGGTTGATTTTGCATAGGTGATTTGTGACCCAGCGCAAATCATCATCGAGAAAAGCCCAATTCCAAGAGTTGAGATTTTTCCCTTGGGCTTTAACGAATTGTAACTTCGTTTTTGGTTCATAATGTGAGTGTTGTTTGTTAGTTTATTAAATTCTTATTTTTCTGGCCTTATGTTAAGAAAAACAAAAAATAAATGTAATAATAATATGGGTATGTTAAAAATAGGCAACAAATTATTTTTGACGAATTAAGCCTAATTGAATAATACAAATGTTGCAATTACAATATGTTTAGAGCTTTCTAAATTTTGTTTAGTACTGATATAATGTGAGTTATGGAATCTATAACTTCAGCTAATCAATGCTTCATTTGTTTTAGAAATTAATTAAATATTGAAGGAAAAGTATTACAAATAAAACGAATAAACAAGCACAAATGTTAAAATCAAACTTTTTTGCAACGTAGAACTACAACGTTTTCGAGTAGGTTTTTGGTGAAAAATAGATAAATCTGACCGCCATCTTTAATTTTCATCTTCTTTCTAATGGTAGCTACGCTTTCAGGAAAGTTCCGTGTGGTTATGTTTGCATTCTTTATATCCGCTTTTTTCAAAGCCGATTTATTGTAGGGAAAAATATGTTCAATTTTAAATCTTCGTCCTGGGAAATCAATCAGGCTATCTGAGGTGTATAAATGGGTGTTGGTATGGAGTTTCTTTAATTGTGTTGCTTGCCCAATGATTTTGAATGCACCTGACTTGAGAATAGCCGCATTGGGTTCGTATAAATAGGTGAGAGGTTCTGAAAATTCGGAAATAGCATCTTTTTCCGCGGGAAGTTCAAAATCGAAGCTTTGGTCCTGTTTTGCGGTCTTGTTTATTGTTTTAACTGTGATGCTGCCTTGGTATCCTTTTTTTAAAACCCATAATAGTTCCTTTACATCATTATCTAGAGCAATTACATGAATTTCCTTTATATAATCAAGCTCATTTATTCCTGCGGAAATATCTAAAAGTGGAGCTGTTTTTATGAGGATATTCTCGGATTTTGAAAATAACAGGTTCAAGTTTTCTACCACGTTGGGCAAGCAATCCGATAATAGGAAAACGCGCTGCTTTAAATCACCTCTTCGGGAAGGGTCTATGTAAACCCAATCTACAGGGAATTTTAATTTTTCCAAAAAATCCAATCCGTTTTCCGCATGGGTTATTACATTGTTTATGTTTAGAATATTAAAATTATGGGTTGCAATTTCAGATAGATTTTTATCTAATTCACAATGGTGAACTTGGTCTATTTTTTGGCTAAAAAAGTAACTATCTACACCTAGCCCTCCGGTGACGTCTACAAGTGATTTTCCACTGACTAAATCCGCTTTGTATTTGGCTGTAATTTCGGAAGAAGTTTGCTCAATATTTAGCTTGTTCGGGTAGTAAATATTGGCAGAAGAAAACCAGGTAGGTAATTTTTTTTCGCACTTTTTCTTAGACTCAAGTTGTTCAGCAAGTTCGCGATTGGAAATTTCTTCAAAAATAGGTCTTTTAAGCAGAACTGACATGATGTCAGTATTAAATTTATTTTTTATAAACCCCTGTACACCAGTATTTAAAATATTTTTATTCAAACTATAACTATAAACTTTTTGTAAGTGATTTAACTAGCTTGTTTTCGGATAAAAACTCCTTTAAAATGACCTTTATTGCAGTATATCCGGGCACTGCTACGATCATTCCTACTACTCCAAAGAGCAGACCGGCAATAATAATTACCAAGAAAATTTCTAGTGGATGCGACTTTACGCTATTCGAAAATATCAAGGGTTGTGAAAAGAAATTATCGACTAATTGACCTATCAATAATCCTATTAAAACAAACCCTGCTTTTGGTAGGATTACAGAGCTAAAATCCATGCCTAAATTGCTGGTCATTGTAAGCACTACCATAATCACTCCTCCAATGATAGGACCCACGTAAGGAATGATATTAAACAAGGCGCAAAGAAAGGCAATTACAATCGCATTTTCTATACCTACGATTAAAAGAGTTATGGTGTAAATTACGAACAGGATGAAAATTTGAAGTAACAGACCTACAAAATATCTAGATAAAAGATTATTGATTTTATCGATGGAATTTATGGTTTTGCCTTCATTATTTTGGTTGACGAAAGCTAAAATTCCGCGTTGAAAAAGATTGCTGTCTTTTAAGAAGAAAAAAGAAATAAATAAAACAGAGAACAGCCCGATGCTAGCCGTGCTAAGTACGTCTAAAAACGAGTTGAGAAAATTGGGTATAAAGCCTACATTTAAACTATCTACAATGGTTTTTTCAAAATCTGTTTCTTCAATAATTTCGTCAACAACGTTAGGCGCGGTTCCAATGAAGTCCACAATTTGCTGATGCAGTGAATTTAAGTTTTGTTCTAGCTGGTTAATGTCCAACAACGAGAGGTTTTTGCCTTGTTCCGTTAACAGAGGAACGAAGAGTGCTATAATACCTGCCAGCACGCTTACCATAAAAAACATTGTGATGATAACGGACACGGTGTTGGGTAGTTTTAATTTTCTTCTTAAAAAGAGGACTATTGGTCTGCCTATCAGGGCAATGACGGCGGCTATGGCCAAATAGGCAATTACGGACTGTATCTTCCAAAGAAAATAAAGGAGTAGGACTACGCCTACTATTATCCCTACTGAGCGTAGAATTCCTTGACTAATGGTTCTTGCGGTCATTTTTGGTCTATTTATGTGGCTATGTTAGTTTTTAAAAGCATAGAGCATTATATTGGCACCCATTTGCAATGCTTTTGTTCTTATTTCTTCGGGGTCATTATGTACTGATGGGTCTTCCCAGCCATCCCCTAGATCACTTTCGGTGGTAAACAATAGTACAAGTCTGTTTTCATGAAACAAACCTAATGCCTGTGGGCGTTTACCGTCGTGTTCGTGAATTTTTGGCAAACCTTCTGGAAACTTATAAAATTCATTAAAAATAGGATGGTTGCTACCCAATTCTTCTAAAACGGTATTAGGGAAGGCTTTTTCGAGTGCTTTTTTCAGATAAGGGGCCATTCCGTAGTTGTCATCAATATGTAAAAATCCACCTGAAAAAAGATAAGTTCTTAAATTTTGGGCTTCCTCGTCCGAAAAAACAACATTGCCGTGACCGGTCATATGTAGAAAAGGGTACTGGAAAATAGTACTGCTGCTTATTTCTACGGTTTCTGGCTTTTCGTTCATTAAAGTGCCAACATTTTCATTGCAGAACTTAATAAGATTAGGTAAAGCTGTAGGGTTGGCATACCAATCTCCGCCTCCGTTATACTTAAGAATGGCTACTTCTTGTGCCGTAAGGTGGGTGGTCATAAGAGATAAGATTATAATGCAGTATGTAAGTTGTTTCATCTTAGGGCGAACTAAATAACAATAACTCAAATGTATGAATTATGGTGGGGAAAAGAATTGCACTTATGTGTATTGTTTTGGTAGGATGTGTTACAATGGCTTTTAATATCGATGTAAAGACCAGAAAACTAGAGGCTTTTGAAGCTTTTGAGGGGCATGACCCCATAGTGGTTTTGGAACTTTTTACATCACAAGGTTGTTCTAGTTGCCCACCGGCAGATGTATTGTTGCAACAGGTGAAAAGAGAATATGGTAATTCGGTTTACGCACTTTCATATCATGTTGATTATTGGAATTATATTGGTTGGAAAGACCCGTTCAGTAAATCGGATTATACGGATAAGCAACGTAAGTATAATATCAAATTAAAGAGTAGAAGTAATTATACACCTCAGGTAGTGGTGAATGGTAAGGCTCATTTTGTAGGGTCTAACTCAGGTAAAATGAATGCGACCATAAAGCACTATGGAGCGATAGATACGGAAAATATGGTAGTCTTGAGTCTAGTTGAAAGAAGGGGTAGTTCTGTTTCGTTCAATTATGAGTTAGGTGGAGATGTTACGGGTAAAAATTTACGGGCCATATTGGTCTTGGATGAACGAACTACAGTGGTGAAGCGTGGTGAAAACCGAAATAGAACACTAAAAAATAGTAACATAGTAGTTGGGGAAAAGAATATTGAAATACATGAAACAAATGGTAAAGCTACGATAACAATCCCGGATGTGGTTGAAAATGGAGAAAAATTGAGTCTTATTGTTGTAATGGAGACAACGGATTACGATATCACTGCTGCTGCTAAAACCGAATTATTCAATTAGTGGTGTTCTTTTTACCCGTTGTTAATCATGTTCACGGTAGTACAGGCCACAATCGCGGCCGTTTCGGTACGAAGGCGGTATTCCCCCAAGGAAACGGGAAGAAACCCTTTTTCATACGCCATGTCTATTTCGTTTTGCGAAAAATCCCCTTCCGGTCCTATGAGTATGGTAACATCCTTGTCTGGGGCAACTCTTCGTTTTAAATCAACTTTTTCTTCCTCTTCGCAATGCGCAATAAATAAGAGTCCGTTAAGCTCCTTTGTCATAAAATCTTTATAAGAGATAGCATCGTTAAGTTTGGGTAGGTAAGCGCGCAAGCTTTGTTTCATGGCAGATTGTATCACTTTTTCCAAGCGTTCTTTTTTAATGACTTTTCGCTCCGATCTATCACAAAATATGGGGGTAATCTCACTTACACCTATTTCTGTGGCTTTTTCCAGAAACCATTCCAGACGGTCGTTGTTTTTAGTGGGTGCTACAACCATGTGCAACCAATGTGCTTTTGGGTGTTTTTTTTGTGTAGATACTATTTGCGCTTTGCATCGTTTTTGGTCTGCAAGAAGTATTTCGGACTTAAAAATATAACCCTTTCCATTTGTAATATGTAGTAGGTCCCCTTCCTTTTTACGCAATACCTTAACAATATGCCTACTCTCTTCTTGAGAGAAGGTAAACTGTGTAATGCTCTTGTCTAAATCGGGGTTGTAAAATAATTGCATAGGACAAATGTATAAACAATTTTAGAGGCTTAGGTTGTACTTGGGCACAAGAAAAAATGAACACTGTTATTTACTTACTGGAAATAACGTAACGCGCCTTAGCGGAAACATCCTGTTTTGCAAATACATTTTGTTTGTACTTTAGGTGACCTACAATACCGATCATTGCTGCGTTATCCGTACAATACTCAAACTTTGGTATAAAGGTTTTCCATCCTCTATTTTTTTCGGCCATTTTAAGTGCGTTTCTTATTCCGGAATTGGCACTAACGCCACCTCCAATGGCAATTTGCGTAATACCGGTCTGTTCCACAGCTTTTTTTAGCTTATCCATCAAAATATTAATGATTGTTTTTTGGATGGACGCACAAATATTCTTTAGATTTTCTTCAACAAAATTGGGGTTTTGGGCCGTTTCTCTTTGGATGAAATATAGAATGCTTGTCTTTAATCCGCTAAAACTAAAATTAAGGCCGTCTACTTTAGGTTTTGGAAAAGGAAACGCCTTAGGGTTTCCCTCTTGTGCATATTTATCAACTAATGGGCCTCCGGGGTAGGGCAGACCTAAAATTTTAGCGCTTTTATCAAAAGCTTCACCCACTGCATCATCTAGAGTTTCGCCTAGTATCTCCATGTCAAAATGGTCTCTTACAAGAACAATTTGCGTGTGTCCGCCACTAATGGTCATGGCCAAAAACGGAAACTCCGGAGTGCCATCTGGTTGGCCTTCAATAAAGTGCGCCAAGATGTGTGCTTGCATGTGGTTTACCTCAATTAGGGGTACATTAAGACCTAATGAAAGAGACTTGGCAAAGGAGGTTCCAACAAGAAGTGAACCCATCAATCCGGGACCGCGTGTAAAAGCTATGGCAGATACTAGTTTTTTGTCGATATTTGCTTTATTCAAAGCTTGGTGTACTACCGGAACAATGTTTTGTTGGTGAGCCCGTGAGGCAAGTTCAGGTACAACACCGCCGTATTCCTCGTGAATCTTTTGAGTGGCCGTTACATTACTGAGCACTTTTTTATTGCTTAAAACAGCAGCGGAAGTGTCGTCGCAAGAAGATTCAATAGCAAGAATATAAATAGTTTCGTTTTTCACCGAGTTTGGAATAAAAGTTGACATCGCAAAGGTAAAACATAAAGACCTATCAAAAAACTTAGAAAAATACTGATTAGAACCATGATGGTACTCGTGCTGATCTGTATTTTGGGTACGGTCATCCTCTCGTTGCCTTTTGTTCAGACAAGTTTTGCTAAGTATGCCACAGATACCATTAACAAGGACTTTGGTACCAGTATAAATATTGATAAGCTCCGTATTTCCTTAATTACTTGGGACACCAACTTAGAAGGTGTGTATATTGAAGATTATCAAAAAGACACACTTTTTTACGTAAACCAGCTCACTACTTCCATCCTTAGCATGCGTAATTTAAGCAAGGGTAAATTGGAATTTGGAGATATTAAAATAGATGAGCTAGATTTTAAGCTAAAAACCTATTTAGATAACAGGAATACTAATCTTGAGGTATTCATTGACAAGTTTGATGACGGAAAACCACGTAAACCGGGAACGGACCCGTTCTTTTTCTCTTCTTCCAATGTTGATATACAGAACAGTAGATTTAAACTAATAGACGAGAATTTTGAGAACGAACTTTTGTTGGATTTTGAGGAGCTCAATATTGGCGCCACGGATTTTCAGATTTTAGGTCCAGAGGTTTCTGCTAAAATCAATACCATGGCATTTAATAGTCAAAGAGGTATTGATGTAAAACAAATGTCTACCGAGTTTAAGTATACCAAGCAACAGATGCGTTTTGATTCATTGCGGATACAGACGGTAGGTTCACATTTAAAGGGCGATTTGGTTTTTGATTATGAGCGTAAGGATTTTGCCGATTTTCTGAACAAGGTGAATCTTACTGCGGAGTTTACGGAGTCTGCCTTGGCTTTTGATGAAATAAATTTGCTTTATGATCAGTTCGGGAGAGGCAAGGAGGTTAATTTTTCATCTAAAATAAGTGGTGTTCTTAATGATTTGAACGCCAACGAGCTTTTCTTGCAATCTGATAACACGGGCATTAGAGGAGATTTTAACTTTAAGAATTTATTTGTGCGGAAAATGCCTTTCATTATGCGTGCAGATATGAAAAACGTAACCTCTAGTTATTATGAGTTACGGGCGCTAATGCCAAATATTTTGGGTAAATCCTTACCGTCTTCGTTTCAAAAATTGGGGCAGTTTACTATACGTGGTGATGCAGTTATCACTGAAAATTCCATAGATGCCAAGGTAAACCTGAATACCGCTATTGGTAGTAGTTATGCTGATCTTGAGCTTTCGGAAATAAATAATATAGATAATGCTACGTATAAAGGTTTTGTGTCGCTAATAGACTTTGATCTGGGCGATTTTGCCGAGAATAAAAAGCTGGGTAAAACCTCTCTGGATTTTAATGTAGAAGGGAAGGGCTTTGTGCAGGAAACCTTGAATACAGAGGTTATAGGTGAAGTGTATTCCGTAGAGTTCAATAATTACGAGTATAATGATCTTAAAGTTTCGGGAATACTAAAAGAGCAGTTGTTTGATGGTACCTTGTTGAGTAATGATGAGAATGTCAAATTCAGTTTTAAAGGACTGGCAGATTTTGGTGAAAACCGAAATGATTTCAACTTTATTGCGTCTGTGGATTATGCAGATTTGAACAAGTTGAATTTCATTAAGGACAGCATTTCTATATTTAAGGGTAACGTAAATATGGATGTCACCGGAAACACTTTGGATAATCTAGTGGGTGATATTAAATTTACAAAAACCATTTTTCAGAATAAGAACGATACTTATTATTTTGAAGATTTTAAGGTGTCTTCCACATTTGAGGCCAATGGTGATAGGGTTATAGATATCAATTCACCGGATATTATAACCGGTTACATGAAAGGGCGTTTTAAAGTTGCCGAGCTTGGGCGATTGGTTCAGAATTCCCTGGGTAGCATCTATACCAATTATAGGCCTTTTAATATTTCGGATGGGCAAACGCTTGCCTTTAACTTCAAGATTTACAATAAAATTGTAGATGTCTTTTTTCCAGAAGTGAAATTTGACCCTAATACATTTATAAAAGGAAATATAGTAGCAGATGAGGGAGATTTTAAACTCACTTTTAAATCGCCTAGTATAGTTGCTTTTGGTAATGAAGCGGATAATATTGATGTTAAAATAGATAACAAGAACCCGCTATTTAATACGTATATCTCTGTAAGCGACCTTTCTACGAACTATTATGATGTAAAGGATTTCAATTTAATCAACACTACTTTAAAAGATACGCTGTTCTTTAGAACGGAATTTAAAGGCGGTAGTGATTTAAATGATAGTTATAATCTCAATTTTTACCACACGTTTAATAAGGATAATAAATCCGTTATAGGTCTTAAAACTTCGGATGTTAATTTTAAAGGGAACAAATGGATTCTTAACAAGGATGGTGATAATAAGAATAAGGTAGTCATCAACCGTACGTTGGATAGTATTGATATTCGGGAGATTGTAATGAACAATAGTGCTCAAGAGCAAATTAGGCTCAAGGGGCAGTTGGCAGATTCCACTTACAAGGACTTACAACTTCAATTTAAAATCGTTTCGCTTAATAAAATCACCCCTGCAATAGACAGTTTAAAGCTGCAGGGTGAAGTTAACGGGACCCTCAATATTCTACAAAAGGACAATATCTACTTGCCATCTTCTAACCTTGCTGTAGAGGATTTTTCCATTAACGATATGCGTTTGGGCGATTTAACCGTGGGTATTGTTGGGAACAAAGATTTAACGGAGTTCGCGGTAAATTCGCAAATTACGAACAAAGGCATTGAAAAACTCAGCGTGGTAGGTAATATCAATAACAAAGAAGATATGCCCAAGGCCAATTTATTGGTGAGTTTGGATAAGTTTGATTTAGAGCCTTTTGCACCCTTGGGAGAGGATATTATTAGTCATATCCGAGGTTATGTTAGTGGTAATGCGCGTATACAGGGGCCTGTGGATAATCCGGAATTCAGCGGAACGCTTACATTGGACAAGGCTGGACTGGGAATACCTTATTTAAACGTAGATTATGATTTTGCGGCCAATTCTAGGGTGAATCTGGATAAACAAACTTTTGATTTTGACCAGATCAGAATTACCGATGTAGACAAAAAAACGAAAGCTACATTAGATGGCACGATCAGTCATTCCTTTTTTGATAATTGGCTTTTAGATTTAAATGTTGATACAAAGAATGACCGCCTTTTAATTTTAAACACAGATTTTGAAGAGGAGGTTTTATACTACGGAACCGGTTATTTAGATGGTAAGGGTAGAATTTTTGGACCTACCAAAGCACTGAACATAAAGGTGGAAGGTAAAACGGCTAGGGGCACCTCGTTAAAGATTCCGTTGAGCGATGTTGCGTCTATTGGAGATTATTCATTTATCAATTTTGTTGAAAAAAACAAGTTGAACCATGTAGAGGAAGAACGTGTTCTTGATGAATTTCAGGGATTGGAACTTACTTTTGATTTAGATGTTACCCCAGATGCCGAGGTAGAGATCGTAACCGATACTAAAACCGGAAGCTCCTTAAAGGGCAGCGGAGTGGGAATTTTGTTGATCCGTATCAATACTAGGGGGGCTTTTGAAATGTATGGCGATTTTGTTGTAGTGGAAGGAGAATACAATTATAAGTTTGGAGGGGTCATCAATAAGACTTTTCAGGTGAAACCTGGTGGAACCATTGTATGGGATCGTGAACCTTTAAAAGCTACTTTGGATCTTGAGGCCGTATATGCTTTAAATGCCAATCCGGCTCCTTTATTGGATAACCCTGGCTATACCCGTCGTATAGCAACTGAGGTTGTTATTAAGCTAACAGATGATCTTGAGAGTCCGGATATTGAATTCAATATAGATTTTCCGGGAACTAACTCTATAGTGCAGTCAGAGCTGGAGTATCGTTTACAGGATCCCACGGTAGAGGAAAGAAATGCATTGTTTTTGTTGGCCCAAGGTTCATTTGTAAATGATCAGACGGGTATAGATCAGCAAGCGGTAACTGGTAATTTGTTACAATCTGCATCAGGTCTTTTAAACCAAGTTTTGGGTGATAATGATAAATTTAATTTGGGGCTGTCCTATGAGCAAGGTATTCTGGACAGGAGTGCAGATTATCAAACCGAAAATAGAATAGGGGTTACGGTATCTACACAAATAAGTGACCGTTTACTTTTTAATGGAAAAGTTGGGGTTCCTGTTGGTGGTACTACGGAAACTGTTGTGGCCGGTAATTTTGAAATTCAGTTGCTACTGAACGAAGAAGGTACGCTTAGTGCCAAGTTTTTCAATAGGGAAAATGAAATACAGGAATATCTGGCGGATAGGTTAGGGTATACTCAGGGTGTGGGTATATCTTATGAGGTGGATTTTAATAGTTTTAGAGAGCTTTTTAAAAATATTTTAAAGAAGGAAGAACCAAAAAAGAAAATTCCGAAACCGGATCAAGTCCCTAGTTCGGTAATGGGTAAGGATAGTTTAATAAAATTTTACCCCAAGGATAAACGGCTAAAATAAAACCGTTTATGTAAAAAAAAATGGCCCCATTGACTTCAACTGTAGATAGGGCATTTTACGTTAGTAAAATTACTAAAAATTCTCGAAAACGTTATAGTATGGAGGAAAACCTCATTTTACGGCATTCTCAATATACAGGGGTTTTAAAGTGTAAGTTTGTTATAATTTAAAGAAAAAACTAAGAAAATGTGAGCTAAGTTATCATGACGTTAAATTAGAAGGATAAGACAGTTGGAATTCAAATAAGTTTGTTAGTTTTGCGACTTAGTTTTTTTTAATGGCTTCAGAAATAAAAAAAATAGGTGTTTTAACTTCTGGCGGAGATTCCCCCGGCATGAACGCAGCAATACGCTCAGTTGTTAGAACATGTGCCTATATGAAAGTAGATTGCGTAGGTATCTACAGAGGATATCAGGGCATGATAGAGGGGGATTTTAAGCCAATGGACGCAAGAAGCGTTAACAACATTATAAATAAGGGTGGTACCATTCTTAAATCTGCACGTTGTGACGACTTTAGAACGCCAGAAGGCAGGAAAAAAGCGTATGAGCAATTGCAGGCAGAAGGTATTGATGCATTTGTGGTTATAGGTGGAGACGGTAGTTTTACCGGTGCCATGGTGTTCAACCAAGAATACCATTTTCCTGTAATAGGTATTCCCGGAACAATAGATAATGACATATTTGGTACTTCCAATACGGTTGGCTTTGATACGGCTATGAATACTGTAGTCGAAGTAATCGATAAAATTAGGGATACGGCCAGTTCTCATAACCGACTTTTCTTTGTAGAAGTTATGGGTAGGGATGTTGGGCATATTGCTTTAAACACGGGAGTTGGCGCAGGAGCGGAAGAAATTCTTATTCCAGAAGCCAATCGTGGTCTTGAGCGTTTGTTAGAATCGTTAAAGCGCAGCAAAAAATCTGGAAAATCTTCTAGTATCGTAGTTGTTGCCGAAGGTGATAAAATAGGAAAAAGTGTCTTTGAGCTTAAAGAATATGTAGAGGAGCATTTACCCATATATGATGTAAGGGTATCCGTATTAGGACACATGCAACGTGGTGGTGCACCATCTTGTTATGACAGGGTGCTGGCCAGTAGAATGGGTGTAAAGGCTGTAGAAAGTTTGTTGGAAGGTCAGACCAATTTTATGGTGGGTATCCAGAACAACAAAATTATATTAACTCCTATCAGTAAGGCTATTAAGGGTCATACTAAAATAGATAAGGAGCTTATTAGGGTTTCAGAAATAATGACAACATAATTAAATTCAAAACAATAGAACATGTCAGATTTAAAAATAGGAATTAACGGATTTGGCCGTATCGGAAGATTGGTCTTTAGAGAAACTGTAAGAAGAGAAGGTGTAGATGTGGTTGCCATCAATGATTTGTTGGATGTTGAGCACTTGGCCTACCTTTTAAAGTATGATTCCGTACACGGTAAGTTCGAAGGTACTGTTGATGTTCAAGATGGTAACTTGATCGTTAACGGTAAAACTGTAAGAATTACAGCAGAGCGTGATCCTAAAAGTATTAAGTGGGATGCAGTTGGTGCTGAAATAGTTGCTGAATGTACCGGTATTTTTACAACTTTGGAAACTGCACAATACCATATTGATGGTGGTGCTAAAAAAGTAGTTATCTCTGCTCCGTCTAAAGATGCGCCAATGTTCGTAATGGGTGTTAACCATAAAGAAGTGAAAGCTTCAAACACTATTGTGTCCAATGCATCTTGTACTACTAACTGTTTAGCTCCTATGGCCAAAGTATTGAACGATAACTTTGGTATTGAAGAGGCTTTGATGACTACAGTTCACGCTACTACTGCAACACAAATGACTGTTGATGGTCCTTCTAGAAAAGACTGGAGAGGTGGTAGAAGTGCTATGTTGAATATTATTCCTGCGTCTACTGGTGCTGCTAAAGCGGTAACTAAAGTTATTCCTGCATTAGAAGGTAAACTTACAGGTATGGCCTTTAGAGTTCCAACTGCTGATGTTTCTGTAGTAGATTTAACGGTTCGTCTTGAAAAGGAAACTTCTTACGAAGAAATCAAAAAAGCTTTTAAAGCAGCTTCTGAAGGTGAGTTGAAAGGTGTTCTAGGATATACTGAAGAGGCTCTTGTTTCTCAGGATTTCGTAAGTGATAAACGCACAAGTATTTTTGATGCCGGTGCCGGTATTGAATTAAACTCTAAGTTCTTCAAATTAATTTGCTGGTACGATAACGAAGCTGGTTTTTCTAACAAAATGGTAGATTTAGCTCAGCACGTTGCTAGTTTGTAATTTTTTTGAATATTACTAATGGTAATCCTGAGAGTGGGCAAAAATTTGCTTATTTTCAGGATTATTTTTTTAAAAGAACATTATGATTTTAATTGTAGATAGTGGGGCCACAAAATCGGACTGGATTGCCTTGGATGAAAAGGGAAATCAGCTGTTTTTGACCCAAACGTTAGGGTTAAGCCCAGAGGTATTAACAAGAGAAGTAATAGAAGATAGACTGGCCAATAATTTTGAACTTTCTAAAAACAGGGATAAGGTTTCTAGATTGCATTTCTATGGCGCAGGATGTGGAACGGAGCGTATGAAGAGTTTCCTTAGGGATATCTTTAAAGAGTTTTTTCCAAATGCAAAGGCCGATGTTAAAGAAGATACCTACGCAGCTATTTTCTCTACAACAAAAATTGGTCACCAAGGTATAGTCTGTATTCTGGGAACGGGTTCTAATTGCAGCTATTATGATGGGCATCAGTTGTTCCAGAAAGTAACTTCGTTAGGCTATATCCCTATGGATGATGGTAGTGGTAACTTTTTTGGAAGAAAGTTGATAAGAGATTACTATTTCCACAAAATGCCGCAGGATTTAGGAATCAGATTTGCTAAGGAATATGATTTGGATGCTGATGTAATAAAGGAAAACCTGTACAAGCAGCCTAACCCAAATACATATTTGGCCACGTTTGCCCGTTTTTTAGTTGAGAATAAAAATCATCCTTATTGCAAAGGTGTAATTGATAAAGGTTTTCAGCAGTTCGTAAACAACTATATCATGCAGTTTGAGTTGGCTACAAAGGTGCCAATTAACTTTGTGGGAAGTATTGCTCATTACCTAAGAGATGAGCTGGTAACTGTATTGGAACGTAATGATTTGATTGTTGGGGTTATCAGACAACGACCAATTGAAGGTCTTATGGAGTTCCATAAGGAAACCTTGTAACAATCTGTGAAAAGTAAACAAAACGGCCTTGGTTAACAACCAAGGCCGTTTTGTTTTATCGCACTGCTATCACAGAAATTTCAACATTTACGAATTTGGGCAAATTGGCTACTTCAACGGTTTCTCTGGCCGGAGCGGTTTCACTATCAAAATAGGAACCGTAAACTTCGTTTACTTCTGAAAATTGATTCATGTCCGCTAGGAAAATAGAGCTCTTTACCACATTTTCAAAAGTCATATCAGCTTCCGTAAGTATCGCTTTTAAGTTTTCCATAGATTGGCGCGCCTCTTTTTTAATATCTCCTTGAACAAGCTCTCCTGTGGCAGGGTCAATGGGTATTTGTCCGGAAACGTATAGGGTGTCTCCACTTAAAATTGCTTGATTGTACGGACCTATTGGGGCCGGGGCGTTAGTGGTGTTGATTATTTTTTTCATGATGATGTATTATTTTGGTTTAAAAGGAAAAAGGTTGGGCTTTAAGCCATCAACGGTAGCAAATATAAATAAGAAACGGTGAAGAATTTAGCTTCTTAACGCTGACTTCGGTTTTCCCATTTCAAATCGCTAAGAATAGAACTTTTTATACCGATAAAGAAATACCATCTGGAGTATTGGCCAAATGGAGTCCAGTTAAAGTTCATTCTAAAACTCTTAAGATCTCGTTCAAAACGCAATTGAGTCAAGGTGAAGCCTTTATTTTTGAAATCATAACCACTGGAGCCACCAACCTTCCAACGGGGCGAAAGTTCTATATCTCCTGAAAACATTAGAGAGTGGCTGCTAAACTCGTTCTGGCGGGCCGAATTAAAATAACTGGCCGAATAAGCTAACCTGAAATTCCAGGGTATTTTTGTCCCGTAGCGCGGGTTGTCAATATCTTCATCTTCGTCTCTGTCGTAATCGTCCCCACCACGGCGGTCATCAAAATTATCCGCCCTTCCAAAGAGGTCGTCATCCCTACCACCGCTTTGTGCTACATAATCGTACGCCCCAGCTTCATCTTCGTCCTCTTCTTCTTCATCCTCCTTTTTTCCAAAAAAGGTTTCACTGTCTATAGAGTACCCAATATTAAGATTGGCCTGGGTAAGTCTAAAAAGGCTTCCCCCATTATCAATATTAAACTTTTCTATTCTTCGGCCATTGTTGTCTATGGCGTAGGGGTCCAACCCAGCGGAAAAGTTAATGGACATTTTATTGTCCAAAATGTTTGTTCCACCGTTAATTCTAAGTGGGCTTAGTTTTAAGGAATCCGATTCAAAATTATATCCGGTAGAAATATTAAAATTACTAAGAATAGGAACTTTTTTAGGTTCGGTGGCTGTTGAATCCTTGTCCCTCACTTTAGCTTCCAAGGTGTTGGCCAAAGAAAAGCTAAGACTATTACTTTTGCCTAAGCTTGGGGCTCCGTTTAAGGTACCCTCAAAACGGCTGTACTGTACAACTTCGCCAGTATCATTATTGAGGTATTCGTCATAAAACTGGTCAAAGGAAGGGGAGTAGCCGTAACTTAACGAAGGTCTCATAACATGCCTAAGTGCTTGAATTTTTTTGTCTTCCCCAAAATTAAAAGTACCGTAAACCGTGGTTCCAACGCTGGCACTCATATTGTATTTGTTGTAGCGGTCAAATCCGGAAATCGTATCCCGTACTACGGAGCCAATTGCGCCGTCCTCACCAAGTTCGTACCGCTGGGTAAACGTTTCCAGGGTCCATACGTCTTCATAGCTACCACCCATAGTAACGCTAAAAAATTTGGCAACTTTAAAGTTGGTACTGATGGGGATTCTGTGTCTGGCACCCACTTTGGCATTATCGAACATGGCCGCTTTTAGAAAATCCTCATCATTGGTAGTAAGAGAGTTACGAGCGTTTACATCATATTGAAAATTAATATTCTGTATTACGCCTTTTTTTATACCGTCCTTTTTTGCAAATGGAAATATACGTTCCATACTGGCCTGAAAAGTAGGCAATGTCATTTGTATGTTGTCTTGATCAGGATTGGCCCGGGCCGTAGGACTCGTATTTTGCGAATGGCTGGCCGTAAGGCTCATGTTTACGGACGGATAGGCCGGAAATGTCTTTGAATATGAGATAGATGATGACAGGTTATTGTTCTGTGTCAAAGGCAAGTTAACCTGGTTTAAAGAGTTCTGGTAATAAGAACTACTTCCTAAGTTTACGGATGCCGAGAAACGTGAATTAGGACTGGCTTTGGTATCCTGGGAGTGGGATATTTGAATGTTCCAGACCTTGCTATTGCTGTAATCGTCAAACCCTTTTTGGCTGGTTACAAGATTTTCATACCTAAAGTTTACGTTACCACGATAGCGATAGCGTTTGGTATACACACTCTGTGTTCTAAAACCATAGCTTCCGTTAGTATAGAAATCTCCCGTAAGGGTAATATCCGCATAATCGGAGAAAGGAACATAATACCCTCCGTTCTGTAAAAAGTAACCTCTGTCCGGATCGTTACCGAATGTAGGCATCATTAAACCTGCAGACCGGCCAACTGTTAAGGGGAAATAGGCAAATGGCAATGCCACGGGCGTGGGAACATCTGCTATGTAAAGATTACTGAAACCGGCAATAACCTTCTTTTTAGGAACAAATTTTGCTTTTCTAATACGGATGTAATAATCTGGATTTACCGTATCGGTTGATGTCGTGAGTTTTCCTTCATGTAAAAAGTAAACTGAATCATTTTCTTTTTTTGTGATTTCGGCATATACCTTCATGGCATCACTTCCCAATTGTCCAAGACCTGCTTGTTGTTCGGTTCTGGAATTCCAGATAAGTGCTTTTTGAGTGTCAAAATTAAAGCGGATACTATCCGGTCTTACCTCATTGTCTCCTTGTTTAAAATAGGGGAGTTGGGTGTAATTACCCAGAGAATCCTTGATTCGGCCGGCATAGACCTCATTCTTTATATAGTCCATTATAATGATACCTGCCTTTAACTCGGTATCTTGATAATAGATTTCTGCTTCGTTGTAGAGGTATATCTTTTGGTCCTTTTGGCTAAGTTTAACGTAATCCTTGGCCTTGTATTTAATTTTATCGAGAAGAAGAGGATCATTTCCGTTTTTTCTTTTTAATGCGGTGGAGTCCCCTGAAATACTGTCCTTTTTAGCCGGGTCGGGAAAAAGTGGCGCAATAATTGTATCCTTTTCTGCCTTAATGGGTAATGGTATAATACCATCTTCTTGTGCAAGTGAGGAGAAAGTGCCAACAAATAGCAATGCCAGTAAAAGAAAAAGATGTTTGTTTGATTGCAAGGCTATATATCCTATTTTTGTAACCGTTTGGCTTTATTTTCGGAGTCCAAACTTACATATATTTTTCGTTCCCCATACAGGGTGTTACCATAAATTTAACCATAATGAAGGCTTATAAACATAGTGAGAACATGCGCGTACGACGGTTTCTTTTATTTCCTATAGTTTTTTTAACACTATTATTATCTTCTTTTTACAAAAATAATGCCCAAGATAATGATAATGATAAGTTTGTTGTGGTGCTGGATGCAGGTCATGGTGGCCATGATCCCGGCAACCTTGGAAACGGCTATTTAGAGAAGAAAATAGCACTGAATATTGTATTGAAAGCGGGTAAGGAATTGGAGAAGAATCCGGATATAAAGGTAATCTACACGAGGGATGACGATACATTTGTAGACCTTTATGAACGAGGGCAAATAGCCAACAAAGCCAATGCCGACCTTTTTGTTTCCGTACATTGTGATTCTCATACATCCAATGCACACGGTGCCGGCACCTTTGTTTTGGGGTTGCATGCCAATAAACAGAATTTTGAGATTGCAAAGAAAGAGAATTCCGTTATCTATCTAGAGGACAATTATAAAGCCAAGTATGCGGATTATGATATAAATTCTCCAGAATCGGTTATAGGTCTTACCATTATGCAGGAAGAGTTTTTGGATCAGAGCATTGCTTTGGCAAAAGCTATCCAAGATAATTTTTCCAATAAATTAAAACGTACCGATAGAAAGGTAAAACAAGCCGGGTTTATTGTTTTACACCAGACCGTAATGCCAAGTGTATTGGTAGAAACAGGTTTTTTGACCAATAAAGAAGAAGGTGCGTACCTCAATTCCAGTAGAGGTCAGAATGAAATGGCCACTTCAATTGCAGACGCTATTCTTACCTACAAAAAGAATGCGATGGCCAATATGGCGGATTTCACACCCAATACCATTCCAGATGTGCCAGAACCGGAAGCTGTTAAGGCACCAGCAAAAGAAGAGAAAGCTAAAAAGGAAAGTCCGGTTAAGAAAAAAGTGGCAACAAAGAAAATAGAAGATAAGCCGTCTGTGGCCAAGACTACCGAGGTTGCAGTAGAAGAAAAAACAAAGAATGCGGTTCAGATTATAGATGAGGCCAAAGAAAGTGGTGAAAAAGCTGTTTCGGTTAAAGAGGAGCCTAAAGAACAGAAGGCACCGGATACACCATCCAAAACTAAATCTAATGTTATTTATAAGATTCAAATTATGGCTAGCGCCAAAAATATTCCGTTACGACCCTCCTCTTTTAATGGGTTGAACCGGGTTGAAAAGGAGCCTTATAAAAACCTGTTTAGGTATGTTTATGGAAAAACAAGTTCGCTAGAGGAAGCAAAAATGTTGAAGTCCAATGCCGATTTAAAAGGGTATAAAACATCATATATTGTGGCCTATAGAGATGGTAAGCGTATACCTTTTAAAGATAGCCTCAAGTAGGTTTCACAGCAATAAATAAGTACCTTCCATATTTTATTTCTAATTTTGTTAGAGACCTTCAGCTTTATGAAAGTCTCTTATTAACCCAAAATCGATCCTTTTGAAACTATCCAGGGAAATCAAAACAGGAATTATCGTTATAGGCGGTATACTGTTGTTCATCTTAGGTTTTAGCTACTTAAAATCGTCGCCATTGTTTGAAGATGGTAAAACTTTAAATGCTGTTTATAAGGAAGTTGGAGGCCTGCAGGTAGGGACTCCGGTAACCATAAATGGTTTTGTGGTGGGGAACGTTACCGGTGTGAAATTTAAAGATGAAAGCGGAGATTTATCGGTGGAACTTTTTATTAAGAGCGATTTCGATTTTTCTAAAAATAGTACCGCAGAACTCTATGACACAGGTATTATAGGAGGTAAGGGTATTCAGATAAAACCTGTTTTTGATGGTGCTCCCATGGCAAAAACGGGAGATACTTTACCAAGTAGAATTCAATTGGGGCTTACACAATTGGTCCAAAAACAACTTACTCCTCTGCAACAAAAAGTAGAAGGCGCGGTTACGAATGCAGATAGTTTGCTTATGAACGTAAACGAAGTTCTGGATGATAAGGCCAAAAGAGATTTAAGGGAAACTTTAAGCGGATTGAACAGTACCGTAGCTAGTTTTCAAAAAAGTGCCGAAGTGCTTAATAGAATTTTGAGCAGTAATGAGAGTAGATTGAATGAGTCTTTGGATAATTTTGAAACATTGACATCCAATTTTGCTAAACTGTCCGATTCATTGAATAACGCAGGCTTAGGACGTACATTGGCAAATCTTGAGTCTACTATGGGCAATTTAAATAAACTGATGGCCAATATAGAAAAGGGAGACGGTACATTAGGTAAGCTCATGAAGGACGAAGAATTGTACAATAATTTAAACAATGCATCTAGAGAATTAGATTTGTTGTTACAGGATTTTCGTTTAAACCCGAAACGATATGTAAATGTTTCTGTTTTTGGTAAAAAGCAAAAGGAATATGAACTTCCTGAAGAAGACCCGGCCAACCCTCAACAAACTGAACAATAAATGGAATACTTACCCAATATTTTATTTTTAATCGTACTCGTAGCCGGTATTGGCTTCTTTGCTAGGAATGTAAAACGTTTGTCCAGAAATATTAAGCTGGGTAAAGATGTTGATGTGTCCGATAATACAGGGCAGAGATGGAAAAATATGGCCAAGATAGCCTTAGGGCAGACCAAGATGGTCGTTCGTCCTATTGCGGGTTTCCTTCATATTATCGTCTATGTGGGGTTCATTATCATAAATATTGAAGTTGTAGAAATTATTTTGGACGGTCTTTTAGGAACACATCGTCTTTTTGCCCCACTCGGTACAGTTTACGATATTTTAATAGGTTCTTTTGAAATATTGGCTTTTTTGGTTATTGTAGCTGTAACCGTTTTCTGGATTCGTAGAAATATTGTCCGGATTAAAAGATTCTTAAAACCGGAAATGACCGGTTGGCCTAAAAAAGATGGTAACCTTATTCTTTATATAGAATTAGTGCTAATGGTGCTTTTTTTGACCATGAACGGTGCTGATTACCAGTTGCAACAGATGGGTGCTGCACACTATACGGAAGCCGGCATGTTTCCAGTAAGTCAGTTTATAGCACCACTTTTTGACGGAATGTCCGTGAGTTCATTAATTCTTGTTGAACGCACGGCATGGTGGTTACACATTATAGGTATACTTTGTTTTTTGAACTATCTGTACTATTCAAAACACTTGCACATACTTTTAGCTTTTCCTAATACATACTACGGAAAATCAGAGCCTAAAGGACAGTTTAAGAATTTAGATGCGGTAACCGCAGAAGTCAAATTAATGATGGACCCGTCTGCCGATCCTTTTGCTGCTCCGGCAGAAGAAGAGTCTGCCGAACCGGCTAAATTTGGGGCTTCAGATGTTATGGATTTGAGTTGGGTACAACTGTTAAACTCTTACACGTGTACCGAGTGTGGCCGTTGTACGGATGAATGTCCTGCCAACCAGACCGGAAAAAAGCTGTCTCCTAGAAAGATAATGATGGACACCAGGGACAGGTTGGAAGAGGTAGGCAAAAATATAGATGCCAATAAAGGCCAATTTGTTGATGACGGAAAGCAACTTTTGGATGGTTATATTACCCGAGAAGAACTTTGGGCGTGTACTACTTGTAATGCATGTGTACAAGCTTGCCCGGTAAGCATTGATCCGCTTTCTATAATTATGGATATGCGTCAATACTTGGTAATGGAGGAATCTGCCGCTCCTACGGACCTCAATAATATGATGGGTAACGTAGAGAATAATGGCGCTCCTTGGCCTTTTAACCAAATGGACCGATTAAATTGGGCTAAAGAAGAATAGGTATAGTCTTTTAAGGACACTAGAATAATTTATAGAACTTGAATTTTATAGAATGGCGAACGAATTAAAAGTTCCAACAATGGCAGAGCTTTTTGCTGCAGGTCAAAAACCCGAAGTTTTGTTTTGGGTTGGCTGCGCAGGTAGTTTTGATGATAGGGCAAAAAAGATAACCAAAGCATTTGTTCAATTGTTGAATAAGGCAAATGTTTCTTTTGCCGTTTTGGGAACCGAAGAAAGCTGTACCGGAGACCCGGCAAAAAGAGCGGGAAACGAATTTTTGTTCCAAATGCAGGCAGTCACCAATATAGAGGTGATGAATGCCTATGGGATTAACAAAATAGTTACGGCCTGTCCGCATTGTTTTAACACCATTAAAAATGAATACCCCGGTTTGGGCGGTCATTACGAGGTAGTTCATCATACGCAATTCTTGAAAAAGCTTTTTGAAGATGGAAGAATTACTTTGGAAGGTGGAAAATTTAAAGGTAAGCGTATAACCTATCATGATCCGTGCTATTTAGGTAGGGCCAACAATGTTTATGAAGCTCCCCGGGATTTGATCCGTAAATTGGATGCAGAGCTTATAGAAATGAAAAGCTGTAAGGAAAAAGGGCTATGTTGTGGTGCCGGTGGTGCCCAAATGTTCAAGGAGCCGGAAAAAGGCAATAAGGACGTTAATATAGAGCGAACTGAACAGGCATTGGAAACTCAGCCGGAAATTATTGCCGCCGGGTGCCCGTTTTGCAATACTATGATGACGGATGGTGTAAAGAATAAAGAGAAAGAAGGAGCCATTGCAGTAATGGATATAGCAGAGCTTATAGCTTCTGCCAAAGACTTATAAATGCCCCAATAAGAACCCCAAATTTAGAACACTAAAATGCTAGTAGAATTTAATACATTACCCAGTGCTTCACGCATTTGGATTTATCAAGGTAGCCGCAGCTTTACCGAAACAGAACTAGAAGAAATTCAGAAAGAGTTGGATGCGTTCATTACCGAGTGGACGGCTCACGGTAGTCAATTAAAGGCCGGATACGAAATTAAATATAGGAGATTTATAGTATTGGCTTTAGATCAGAGTGCTACAGCGGCATCAGGTTGTTCTATTGATGCATCTGTACATTTTATTCAACATTTAGAAAAAAAATACAATGTTGAGCTGTTGGATAAGATGAATGTCTCCTATAAGCAAGGAGAGCATATAGCCTACAAGCCTCTTGTGGATTTTAAAAAGATGGCAAAGCAAAAAGCGGTCTCAAAAAACACCATTGTTTTCAATAATCTGGTTACCAACAAAGAGGAATATCAGGAACATTGGGAGGTGCCGGCATCGGAAAGTTGGCATTCCCGTTTTATGTAGTAATACTATTTTTTATTTTCTGAGGTATTGATTTCATTATATATATCGGATGAAATGCAATATTCCTTTTAGTTTTTAGTTATTGCCATAGATTTATTTTATAATGCGGTTTTTCCTTGTTTTTTCCTTTCTTTTTTTCGTATTTCTGAGTGTCAGTGCCCAGCAACATCCTTTGGTAACCAAAGATAGTTTGGCGCAGAGCAATTGGGTAGATGCGCGCTACAATGAAATGACCTTGGATCAAAAGCTGGGGCAACTTTTTATGGTTATGGTAGCTTCGGACCAGGCAAAATCCAGTACGGACAAGCTAAAAAGCCTCATTAAGGAACAGCAGATAGGAGGGGTTATATTTTCCACCGGAGGTCCAATTAGACAGGCAAAACTTACCAATGAATTTCAATCTGTAGCAAAGGTACCCCTTATGGTTGGTATGGATGCGGAATGGGGTTTGGCCATGCGGTTGGATTCTACCTACGCTTTTCCTTGGAACATGACCTTAGGGGCTATTACGGATAACACCATTGTTTATAAGGTAGGTGAGCGAATAGGGCAACATGCCAAGCGCTTAGGTGTCCATATTAATTTTGCTCCTGATGTAGATATCAACACAAACCCACAAAACCCAATAATAGGTAACCGTTCTTTTGGTGAAGATCGAGAAAATGTAGCCGAAAAAGGTATTGCCTTTATGAAAGGTATGGAAAGTGCAGGAGTACTTTCTAGTGGAAAGCACTTTCCGGGGCACGGAGATACAGCTACGGATTCACATAAAGCTCTTCCTATCATCAATTTTACAAGAGAACGTTTGGATAGTGTAGAATTATATCCGTTTAGAAGGTTGATAGATGAGGGCCTAAGTAGTGTAATGGTAGCACATTTAGAAGTTCCGGCCTTGGAATTGAAAAAAGAGCTTCCTTCTTCACTGTCGGAACAAATTATTTCTGGTTTGCTCAAAGAAGAAATGTGCTTTGAAGGTCTGGTTTTTACCGATGCCCTTAACATGAAAGGCGTAACCAACCACGGTAAGGACGGTGATGCTGAAGTAGCTGCGTTCATGGCCGGGAATGACATTCTATTAATGCCTACAGAGGTGGTAAAAGCCAAAGAAAAACTAACAAAAGCATATAATAAAGGGAAAATTTCCGAAGAAAGATTGGCTAGTTCGGTAAAGAAAATTCTAATGGCCAAATACAAAGTGGGACTCAACAACTATAAACCCATTCAATTAGAGAATTTATATGAGGATTTAAATTCTAGAACGGATGATTTGGTCTATGAAGAGGCTATTGAAAAGGCACTTACTGTTGTAAAGAACAACTTTTACCTAATGGGCATTAAGCAATTGGAGAATAAAAAGATTGCTTATGTAAAGTTTGGCGATGCGGATAGCGATTCATTTGTTGAAGAACTGAACAAGTATGCTAAGGTTACTCAGGTAAATGCGAGCGATATTGGAACGCTAAAGAACAAACTTAAAGATTACAACTTGGTGATTATTGGTCATCATAAGAGCAATGAAAGTCCGTGGAAAGCCTATAAATTTTCAAAAAAAGAACTGCAATGGTTGAAGGAGATAGCCGAAGAAAGGACTTCCAACCTCATTTTATCTGTATTTGCTAAGCCCTATGCGCTCTTAGATGTCCCTTCTTTTAAAAGTATAGACGCGGTGTTGGTAGCCTATCAAAATAGTGAATTGGCGCAGCGTAAGGCCGCTCAAGCGATTTTTGGTGCTATTCCTACGGATGGAAAGCTTCCTGTTACAGCAAACCAAGATTTTCCTGTTAATACTCAGGTGAAGTTAAAGTCTCTGTTACGGTTAGGATACAGTTACCCGGAAAGAGTAGGTTTTGATGCCGCTAAACTGGCCCAAGTAGATACTTTGGTAGGGCATGGAATTGATTCGTTAATGTTTCCCGGGGCTCAGGTCTTGATTGCCCGCAAAGGGAAGGTTGTTTACAATAAAGGTTTTGGAAAGCCAACCTATGATTCCAAGGATAGTATTACCACTCAGAGTATTTATGACTTGGCATCCATCACTAAAATTTTAGGAACACTTCCTATGATTATGAAAATGGAAGAAGAGGGAGATATTAAACTTAATAGTACATTTCAAGATTTAATACCGGAGTACGCAGATACGGAATTAAAAAATGTTACCGTATTAAAAGCTTTGTCCCATTACGGGCGCCTTCCGGCATGGATTGCCTTCTATGTAGATACGCTTGATAAAAACCGAAAGCCCTCAGAGGAGTTCTATAGAACGGAACCAACTGATGGTTTTTCGTATAAGGTAACGGACAAGTTGTATTTGACCGATGCTTATAACGATTCAATTTATAATAGGATCGGGCGTCAAGATTTAAAATCCAACCGGTACCGATATAGTGATGTAGGGTATTACGTCATGAAAAAATATGCGGAAAAAGTAGGAGGGAAACGGTTAGATGAGCAAGTAGATAAGTTTCTGTATCAACCGATAGGTGCAACCAGTACGGCGTATAATCCGCTTGAGAAATTTCCAAAAAATAGGATTGTGCCATCTGAAGAAGATAAATATTACCGCTATGAAACCGTTCAGGGCTATGTTCATGATATGGGCGCTGCCATGCAAGGTGGTGTAGGAGGCCATGCAGGCCTTTTTAGCAATGCGGAAGATGTGGCTAAGATTATGCAAATGTACTTGCAGAACGGTATGTATGGGGGAACTAGGTTCTTGGATGCCCGTACCGTGAAAAAATTCAATACCTGTTATTTCTGTGATGAAAATGTGAGACGTGGTGTAGGTTTTGATAAACCCCAACTAAAAGATAGCGGACCTACTTGTGGATGCGTTTCAAGGAAAAGCTTTGGACATAGCGGTTTTACGGGTACGTATACTTGGGCTGATCCTGAGGAAGAGATTGTTTATGTGTTCTTATCCAATAGAACATACCCTTCTTCATCCAATACACTTTTGATAAAGTCAGGGTTAAGAACCCGGATTCAGCAGGTTATCTATGATGCTATTTTAAATTAAATCAATCTTTTTTCATGTAGTACTTCATTGTTAATCAATTTCTCAATTGATAAATAGCGCGTTTCGTGTGCAATCTAGAGGCAGGTTTGAAATTTAGAACAACTTATACCGACATACTTTACAGATTTAGCTAAATTTGACTAATGAAAATAGCAATAGTTTGTTACCCTACTTTTGGGGGCAGCGGTGTAGTAGCCACAGAACTGGGTATAGCTTTGGCCAATAGAGGTCATGAAGTTCATTTTGTAACCTATAAGCAACCGGTTCGTTTGGGGCTTTTGGGCAACAAGATTTATTTTCATGAGGTTCATGTGCCAGAATATCCTCTATTTAAATATCAGCCTTATGAACTGGCCTTATCAAGTAAATTGGTAGATACTATAAAGCTTCATAAGATAGACCTTCTTCATGTGCACTATGCAATACCACATGCGTATGCGGGTTACATGGCAAAAAAGATGTTGGAGGAAGAAGGCATATACGTACCTATGATTACAACACTGCATGGTACGGATATTACTTTGGTTGGTAAGCATCCGTTCTATAAACCTGCGGTTACCTTTAGCATCAATCAATCGGATGTGGTTACTTCGGTTTCAGAAAACCTGAAACAAAACACCATGGAAATTTTTGATATAAAAAAGGAAATAGAGGTTGTACCCAACTTTATTGATAAATCAAATTACAGCACATCTTTTACGGACTGTCAGCGTTCTTTGATGGCAGAGGATGATGAACGGATTATCACCCACATCAGTAACTTTAGAAAGGTAAAACGTATTCCTGATGTAATTGAGATTTTTGACCGGGTACAGAAAGAAATTCCGGCCAAATTGGTAATGGTAGGAGAAGGTCCTGAAAAAGCAAATGCCGAAAGGTTATGTGAAGAAAAAGGGATTTCGGATAGGGTGATATTTTTAGGAAATAGTAATGAGATAGACCGGATACTGTGTTTTTCCGATTTATTTTTATTGCCATCCGAGTCGGAGAGTTTTGGATTGGCCGCTCTGGAAGCCATGATAAATAAAGTACCTGTTATTTCCAGTAATGCTGGAGGTATACCAGAGGTTAATGAACATGGAATTACCGGTTTCTTAAGTGATGTTGGCGATGTTGTGGATATGGCCAAAAATGCCGTAAGTATTTTAGAGGACGATGCAACTTTGGAAACGTTCAAGAAAAATGCCGTTATTTCTGCTGAGCGTTTTGATATAATGAAGGTTTTACCTTTGTACGAAGCCCTTTATGAAAAAGCATATAAGGCAAGATTTGATAAATCGTATAGTTAGTATGAAATCCGTTCTCTTAATTTTTTTAGTCTTGTTTTCAACCTGTAAAGTGCAGGAGAAGAGGGCAGAGAATGAAGGAGAATTACAAACCTTAACCCAAGCCCGATTGCAACTTATAGAAAGTGATAATTATAGCGGTTCGGACCAAGAAGAATTCTTGGTGGTTACGGATATGAAAACTTTGCAGAAGTTTTATTCAACGGTTAACAGAACAAGGAAACCAGGGTTACCGGTCCCTCAAGTAGATTTTTCAAAGGAGGTTTTGGTTATTTATTGTGCCGGAAAGAGCAAAAACTCCTTTCAACCTAGGTTGTTCATTGAAAATGAGACCGAAGACCAGCTTGTTTTAAAAGTTGAAAATATTACCGGTAACGATAAAACATCAACTTCTATAATCACACCGTTCTCCGTTTACAAATTACCACTTGCACAGAAAAATATCCTCTTACAACAGTAGCGTTAAAGGCTGTTAAGAATATTATAATTCCAGCAGACCATCGAATTTTGTTACCGTTCAAAGTGTATTGTAGTCTTATTGGTTTGATAGTCATTACTTTGTAGTTAGAACACCCAAATCTAATTGCTATGAAAACCTATACGTATTATATAGTGGCTATGCTATGCGCTTCGGTCAATTTGCTACAGGCACAAGAAGAACTTCAACTCACCAAAAAAGATAGTATTGTAAAAAGCTCATGGATGTTTGGCATTGGCTACAACATTGTGGATGATTCTGGAGATGTTTTTGACGAGCTCTTTTCATTTGGCGAGCAGTGGAACGTACTTTCTTATCCATCTAGGGTAAGCATAGGCAGATATTTTAAAAGTGGAATAGGAGTAGAGGCTATTGGTAGCTATAATAAATATAAGATAGGTAAGTTTATTGATGGAGAAACAAACCTTGAAGAATCTCACTACTATGGGCTGGATGCAAGATTAACTTATGATCTTAATAAAATTATAGGACAAACGGGCTGGTTTGACCCCTACTTGGGTGTTGGTGCTGGCTATACAGATGCGAACAATCAGCCAAGGGGAACTTATAATGCGGTTGTAGGCTTTAGAACTTGGTTTTCCGATAGAATTGGACTTGATTTTAGTTCATCAGGAAAGTGGTCGGCCAATAATGATCAGGCCACTAATCATTTGCAACATGCCGCGGGAGTAGTGTATCAATTTGGTATAGAAAAGGGATTATCCAAAAAAGGAGAAGAGAAGTTGGCCCTAATGGAAGAATTGGCCCAAAAGCTCCAAAAAGAAAAAGATTCTCTTGCTGCCGTTGAGCAACGGGAAAGAGAACAGGCTGCTATAGCCGCTCGCTTGGCGAAAGAAAAAGAAGAGGCACGTTTAGCTGCTGCAGAAAAGGTCAAATTAGAGGCAGAGAACCAACGTAAAGCAAAAATAAGAGCAGAAATTGATGATTTAGGTTTTGCTTACTTTGACCTGAATTCATCCTACTTAAATGCAAAATCGAAAAAAGTATTGGATGGGTTAGCGGCTATTCTGGAAAAACATCCGGAATTGGAATTGAAAATTACTTCCCATACGGATTCTAGAGGTGCATCAAAATATAATGATTGGTTATCCCAAAGAAGGGTAGATAGAACCAAAGCCTACCTTTTGAAGAAGGGCGTTGAAGCTAGTAGACTTTCTGCCGAAGCTTATGGTGAAAGCAATTTGTTGAACGAATGTGATGATACTACGTACTGTAGTGAAGAAAAGCACCAAATAAACAGACGTTCAGAATTTATAATTTCTAAATTTTAATTACTAAGAGATTAAGCCTTTCTTAAGCCATTTTCTCTTGGCCCAAAAGTTGAACTTAATATAGTAGTAGGATAAATTTACCGGCCAAGAAAGCCAATAGAAGCCTTTGTAGTACAAGAAGGGTTTTATCTTTACCAAGTATCTAAAAACCTTTTCAGGTGATTTTATAAAGGTTTTGATAAGACCTATTTTGGAAATAGTTATTTGGTTGGGGTCGTATTCTAGACCAACTTTATTTTCTCCTACGTTTTGGTAGAACCCCTTAGTAATTTGTTTTATGAAATTAAGCTTCTTTCTGTTGGTGAATATACCAGTTCGTAAAGCCATATCCGTTATATACTCCTGGGTTACTTGCTCTGAGTAATCTATAGGACGAAGTTCTGTAAACAGATTTTTAAATTCTCTGTACATGTAATCTTGAATAGGAGAAATAAATTTATCGAAAACCATTTTCTCATTGGGTTCATGGTATTCAACGGTTGGGGACTCTCCTTCTTCTGCAAACTTATAGGCTAATGTACTGCCATGTGGTGCAGCTAACAATTGTTCGTAAAGTTGTCCGTTTGCCATTAGGATATCATCATAGAAATCTTGGCTAGGATATATGGAGAAATTCAAACCAAATCTTTTGGTGTCCTTTTCTATATTATATATTTCTTTTAAACCTAAGTAGTACCCGGTTACCGGTGTTTTCTTATTTAGGAACTTGTAAATACTCTCTTGCATGGTTCCTCCCCAACCAACATCAACTAGGGCAAGGCCATCTTTTTCATAATTGGCTCCAAAAGATTTTAGATACATTAAAAATGCAGTTTTCTGTAAATTTCTATTTTTCTCGTAGGCAATTTGAAAAGCTTCGTTTTCTCTAAGAAGTGCCATAGTGGGCGATTTAAAGAAGTCCGTTATGGTCTCGTCCTTAGAGGCGGGTATGTCTTTGGTAATGTTGTTCTTGGTAGTGTCCGAAAAAGGAAACCAATCAAGAAAATGCTGTAAGGACATATCTCCAAACTTCCTTAATAGCTCTTCAAAATCTTCGTTTTCCAAAGGTCGCAAGGCCAGTTGGGTGGCAGATTGTCTTGAAGCCTTTAGATAATGTGTGTTTATCTTTTCTTCACATTTAAACAAGTTCATTTCTTGATAACAATCAAACAATTGTTTTAGAAAATGACCTTCTCTGGCGAGGAAAAACAGGTCTTTTGTCCCATTTCTTCTGGCATTAATATAGAGTCTTTCCGTAAAGAAATAGAAATGAATTATATATTCACTAAACTTATGTTCACTATTTAAACATCTTGATTTAATAAGGTTACAGGCCTTTCTAAAATCATTTTTATCAGATCCTAAAAGATTACGCTTATTCCTGAATTTATGCGAAAAATGTTTTAAATGTAAGGAGTCAATAGCGTACTTGGATGCGTTTATATCGTCACTTTTTTTATTGTCTCCAATCATCAATACAGATTTAGCTTCTGTATTGGTCTTGTCAAGTACATATGGGTATAGTCCACCTTTTTCTTTACTAAGTCCTACGGTACTTGAAATAAATACAGCATCAAAGAGGTCTGCAATTTTATGATGCTCTAGTATTCTTAAAATTACCCTTTTGGAAAGGTAAAAGTCTGATAGTAAATATATTTTATATCCTTTCTGTTTATAATGCGAAAGAATTTCAATAAGCTCGTCATTTTTAAACTGAACGGATATTTCCGCAATATAATCTGCGTTTTCAAATAGGTTTTTGAATCTAGCGAATGGAACATCATGTAGATTCTCTGAATTAACAAGTCTTTTGTAGACCTCTTCAATAACCTCTTTGTATTTTATCTCTAGTGTAGACCGGTGTTGCTTTTTTCCGAGGTACAATAATGATTCGTTACGTATTGTAAAGAGTTTTTCGGAAGAAAGTTTCATACCAAGCTCCCGGACCATAAACTTGCCCCATAGGCGTATAGCGTAGTTGGGGTGTACAGTACGATGAACTAGTGTATCAAAGAAGTCTGTGAAAAGAACTTCCCGATTTGGAAACCGCGAAATTCTATGCTTCAGGTCTATCAAGGGGGATCAGTTAAAATAATTTCAATTAACTTCTAATTGACAGATCTAACGGATAAATAGAAGAAAAATTATTGGGGATCTATGATAAATAGAAAGAATAATATCTTCTTTCAATTCTGCGAACCAAACTTTTAGGGTCGACTTTTGGGAACTTTTATTTAATTCAGCCACGATGTTCTCGTTTACGGGGTTTAACTGCGAATATATACGACGAAGTGTAGTGTCTGGACGTTTTTTAAGAAAATATTAAGAAAATATTCGATGAACGGCAGAACCGGTTTTAAAAAGCCGGTTTTTTCTCTAATTTGTTTTAAAAAGATGATGAAAATGCAGTATTGGAGAGCACCGTTTTGCTGTTTTTTCCTATAACCAAGTAAGAATCAGATTGGTCTAAAATTGAGTAAACGTTAATTTCCGACTCTTTTTCGTCACTCTCATAAAGAAAATCGTAAATATCTCTTCTTAAAAAATCGAATTCGCTACTCTTAAAATTTATGGATTCAATATTCTTGATTTCCGTATGAAAAGGTATATTGGTGTGTTTAATTTTGGGCAACTCGCTATTTAATTCCTGAGAGTTTTTCCTTTTGGATTGGTAATCGTGGTATTTTTCAATCAATCCTTTTTCGCGTACATATTGCTTCAGGGCTTTCAATAAATAGTATGATGAAGCTTTTAATCTTCCTATCAATGAATTTTTTAAAAAGAAGATTTCATAGTGGTAATCGTAAACAGTATTGCACCAACGTCTTTTCCAATAAAAATCGCCTTTGGAAAAAGTTATAAGTTTTATTTTGTTAGAGATACACCATTCTATTTGTTTCATTAAGTCCGTATACCCTGTATTGAATTTTGAATAATCAATGTCATAGGTTCTTATATATTGAAAGATTACGTCTTTCATGTGAAAGTTAAGACAAATATCAATTGGCATTTTACCGTTATAGATAACATAGAACGAAGCCTTTTTGTCTAAAATCATTTGGTAAACATGTGCTCTATAAAAATCTTGTGTAGCTAGGTTAATATTGTCTTTGATTCCTTTTTCTAATGAGCGTAGCACCAATAGGCGGTAAAACTCGTCCATTAAAAAATCGTATTCCGGTTTTTCAATAGCACCAAAATACATTTGATACCTAATGTCAAAACACTGTTCCAGTTTCTTTTGTTCCCGACGTAGTTTATAACGACTGGTTTTTCCGAACCTCTCATTAAGGTAGTCCGGGAGCGATTTTACGTTTTCAAAATTGATAAGAAAACCGGGATACTGCTTTATACTTAAACACCCTATTTCTTTAGGAAGTACATCTTTTTTTACCGTAAAATAACCAGGAATATCCTCCACAACAAAAGATGAGGCTGGTAGTTGAAATTTTTCTTCTTTAGAATTGGTAAAGACTAGTTCTTGTGTATAGCAGTTCAGTAAGCTTTTGTAATAAGAGGGCAAGGACTCTTTTGTGTATGCGCTAAAGAAAAAGTTTAATGAATTCATGTGTATGATTAGCAGGTGCTTACTCAGCTGTATTTGGTAAAGGCTTGGATGATTTAGCTTTCTTTAGATAGTTAGCTAACTCATTTGCAATTAAGGCTCTCCCATGTGAGTTCCAGTGATGGTCATAGATAAGAGTAGTGGGTTTCTTTGAGCTTTCAAAACTAATAGAGAAATCAATATAACGTATGTCATTATCACGACAAAAAGCTAGAAAACGCTCGCTGGTTTTTCTGCTGTCCAAAAGTAAGCTGGTTTTACTTTTGTCAAAACCATATAGTTTTATAAGATTTTTGAAATTGGCAATCCGTTCTTGATCTTGTTTTAATTTTGCTTCTTCACTGTCTTTTAGCTCGTTGGTTTGATACCCTTTATCGGTTTCATTAAAAGCTACACCGCGTTGTGCTAGTTTTTTTAGCGGTTCTACAATCCCAATTTTGCTTCCATAGGCCAGTAGCTTAATGTTGTCCCTTATTTTAAATAATGTAGAGGACAACATTTTTATTCGGTCTTTGTTTGGCTCATATTCTGCGCGGCCCAAATCGTTATCGTAATTCAAGTATAGAACAATTTGATCTATAAGTTTAAAATCATCTTGATAGGCATACACAAGATGCATTTGATTGGCAAAATCATAACCCGCATATCCATACTCATAAACTTGTACGCCATTAGTCTGGTTTTCTATTTGTTTACCTATAGAGTTGGTGAAATCTTGATGAAAACCCTCAATAAAAGAGTCTCCAATTAGTGCCATTTCATATGTATCCGTAGATGGGGTAAATTCCCTAAAGGAATTAAAACCAGCTTTATTAATATGGAATTTCGAGAAATTTTGATTCCTATTTCCAGTAACAGCATACCCGTCATGGTCAGGTACTCGCTTTTCAACGCCGTATTCATCTATAAAACGCGGTGGGTCTTCAGTATATAAATGGAATACCCTAACAATTACTTCCAATACAAGAAGAATCAATAGAATATATACTATAGTTTTTAGAACAAATTTTTTCATCCCAACTAAAATTGAAAGTAGATAAACGAACGGTTTACACCATCATCATAGAATAATAATATACTCAAAACTACCAGGGTATACAATAAAAACCGGACAACTGGCGAGCTGAATTTAAATGGAGACCTCTCATCCTTTCTTATCAGGTACTCATAAATAGTGAAAAGGGCAATCAATACATAAAAGTCCAGCATTCTATAGCCCATAGGGTGCATATAGGGTTCGTAGCGAAAGTTACTGCTTATCTGCTTTATGAAATCAAAAGAGGAGGATAGGGAAGGGGACCTGAAAAATATTCTGGAAAAAGTAACCAGAAAGAAAGTTAGAAGTACTTGGCCTATTTCCGTAATACTAGGTAACCAGGTACGTTCTGCAATAACATTATCTGCGTACACCCTATTTCTTCCCATTAAAAATACGGGAATGTAGAGTAGCGCATGAATACCGCCCCAAAAAACAAATGTCCAGTTTGCACCATGCCAAAGGCCACTTACCAAGAAAATAACCGCAATGTTCCGTAACGATTTTAGTTTGCTTACTCGTGAACCTCCCATGGGAATGTACAGGTAATGCCTGAACCATGTGCTTAATGAAATGTGCCATCTTTGCCAGTATTCCGCAATGTTCCTGGAGAAGTTTGGAAATTTGAAGTTAGACATTAGTTCTACACCAAAAAGTTTTGCGGTGCCAATTGCAATATCCGTATAACCGCTAAAATCACCATATACCTGAAAACTAAAAAGCGAGACCCCAAGGATAAGGGTAGAGGCCGGGTAATCTGGGTAATTGGTGAAAATATCGTCTACTATGGGAGCTAGAGAATCAGCTATTACTAGCTTTTTAAAGAATCCCCATAGAATTAATTTAAGACCACTAGTAGCTTGTTCGTAGTTAAAGACCCGGCGGGTATTAATTTGGTTCAATAAATTTGACGCCCTTTCAATTGGTCCTGCCACAAGTTGAGGAAAGAAAGCTACAAAGGCGGCAAAAGAAACGAAATTAGTAGTAGGCTTCAGTTTTTTATAGTAAATATCAAACGAGTAGGACATGGTCTGGAAAGTGTAAAAAGATATCCCTACAGGTAGAATAATACGGAGTGTCCAAACACTTTTAATACTATAACCTAGTGCATTTACAGACTCTATAAAGGAGTCAACAAAGAAGTTGAAATACTTAAAAAAGCCTAATAGTCCTAGGTTAAAAGCTACACTTACCCATAACCAATATTTGGCTTTTTGCTTGTTGTCCTGATATTTGAAAATTTGTTGACCAACGAAAAAATCTAGAACGGTGCTAAAAAATATTAAAATGAGAAAGCGCCAATCCCACCAGCCATAAAAGACATAACTGGCTACAATTACCAATAAATTTTGAATTTTCAGGCTCTTTTTGAACACAAACCAGTACAGTATAAAGACCACTGGAAGAAAAATCAAAAAATCAAGCGAATTAAACAGCACTGTTATTAAATGTTTATTGAGTTAATATCAATTTTGTTCAATAGTTACAATTGTTGAACTGGTATTGCCTTTGCTTTTTTTGTTTGGCCTATAAAGTAATACTGTTTTGCATTGTCTCTATATACTTTTAAGTCTTTTGAACATTCATCATTAAGATATAAGAACTCAAAAGCCAATGATTTTAGTATATGGTTTTCCGCAGCTTTTAAATCAATTTCGGTTAAATCATTTTGGTGCGGCTCTTCCGAAATAGCTTCAAATTTGAACGCGGTCTGCGTTGTTGATACTTCTGTTTTTCTGCTCTTAAGCTTATAAGTTAGTCTATGTAATCTTTCGTTTACATTTTTCTCACGCAACTTCTGTTTTAAATCAAAAAAGGACTTTAGTCCCTGAGCCAATGTTTTAGCCAATATAGATGAGGAGTCATAAAAAATATGGTATTCAAAATCGTATGTTTTGTTGGACCATCTAGTTTTATAATCAAAATATCCTTTTGAGAAATCAAAAATCTTAATTTTTTCAGTTAGGCAATATTCAATTAGTTTCATAATAGTGACCGAGCCTAAATGGAATTTGGCATAGTCAATATCAAAAACGGTAATGGCATCAAATAGTACGATATCGGAATGGTAGCTTAAGGTAACTCCAATGGGAGTGTCTCCGTCATAAATAACGAATAAAGAAGCCTTATTTTCCAGAATTAAGGGAAAGGCAACATCATAATAAAACTGCCATTCTCCAGGATTGAGGTTATTATTTGTTATTTGTTTATCGTTAAAGCGCTTAGTGAGTAATTCTTTAAATGAAACAAAAACTGCATCGTACTCATCTTTAGTGATTTCACCAAAGTACATTTTGTAAGTAATATCAAAACAGGCTTCAAAGCGCTTTTTGTATTTATTGAGTTTGTATCTGCTACTCTTACTGAAAGTAGCAAGCATATACTCGTTGAAGTTGCTATACTCTTCTAAATTTATTGCAAAACCAGGATATTGCTTTGAGCTTTGAAACTTGAGTTTTGAGTCAGCAGTAATGCTTATATCATTATTAAAATATGCTGGAACATCATAAATAAGAAAGACCTTGTTTTTATAATCCTTGCCATCTGTACTTCCCATACTGTAATCCATGCCCTTGGTTAGGGTTTTTCCAGTATTAATGTATAAAGGCAAGTAGCTTGAGCCATAAAAACCAATATTCTTAAAGCAATCAAAGCTCAGTGGTTTCTTATTTTGGTTAAAGTGTTTAGACCAAACGGAAACGTAGGTATCTGAGAGAAAGGGATTATTTTTTATCAAAACAAATTAAGATTAATGAGATTTGGGCATTTGGCGATATGCTGGGAAAAAATTGCTTTCACCATCATTCGTGCTGTCGCATAGCTGCTCTTCCCGCTTTTTAACCAAGTCTTTGTAGACTTTAGGATTTACAATCCATTTCCAAAATTTAGCCGGTCTGTGATTTTTAGAAAAAGTGGATTTAAAAGCGAATAAAGAATCACTTTTAACACCTTTTCCACCGCCAAGATTAAAAAACTTGTAGTTTTCCTCAGTGGCATCAATACGCATAGTATCAATAATCAGCTTAATGGCATTAAGGTTCACATACTCTTCCTTATAGCCGGATAAATGATATTGAACAATCTCATCGGTTTTAATAAACATGGCGCCGCCTATAACTTCTTGGGTTTCATCTATAACGCATAGCAAAAGTTCTGTTTTAAAGAATGAACTTAACATGAGCTGATAAAAATAGCGGTCATTGAAAAAATAACTTTCATCCGCATTTACCCTACGCATGTTTTCGTAATAGATATCCATAAAGGTCCGAATATCCTCCTCGGAAGTACCTTTTCTGACAGAACATACTTTTCTGCTTTTGTTGATGTAAGTCTTTAAGCGACTACTGTATTGTTGGCGCTGTATATCCAAGGGAAGGGTAAGGTCTATATAGACCACTTCTCCAGGACTTGAAATATCTCCAATATTGGCAAGAATCTCTTCTTGATGGTCTATATAAGGATGAAGTCTGGAAAAAACGGAAACTATTTTTTGCTCAATAAAAAGCTTCTGTAATTCAATTTTAAACGTGGTATTTTCAAAATTAAGGCTTTTGGTACTGCAGAGTGGTCCGGCATAACCATAGACAGAAGTAACATCTTTATAGCATGTCCCTTCAATATCTCTTAGCATTAAAGGTATAATAATACTGGCCCCATCTTCTTCATAGTGAATTAGAATAGGTGTCTCGTCTTCGTTTTTTGAAAGGTAATGATAGTGGTAGGTATGGTAAAAGTCACAGTGGTCGACCATTTTCATGAGATCGTTCCATTCATTCCTTTCGGTTACAATTTCAATCATTAATGCAGGTTAAATGCTTGAGGTAGAAGTAATCTTAAACCTCAGGTTAGTGTTGGATTTCATTGTTGAGATTTCTCAATAGAATTTAACCGTAAAGCAAAATTTTGATTACTGATGTGGTGTTGGTTAGCAAATAACTTTTTTCTGAAGCCATTCGATTGTATTTAATTGATACTCAGTTACAAATTGTCTAATGTAAACCTATTTTCGCATGGTGTAAAGATGAGTAAAATAGTATTATAAAATTACTGCTTTAAGGAGGATTTTCAAAAAAATAGGAAAGTTAACTTTTATTCAAAAAATAAGGTAATAATTGCTTTATGTTACGGCGATATCTCCAATTTTTTCTATAAAAACTTTAGGAAGATGGGTTTCTATAAAATAGCGATAGCCATCGCTATGAATATTTAAGCCATTATCAATCAAACCAATACTGTCCCATCCTAAAAAATTAGGAGCTATAAAATCTTTCCTTATATTATCCGCTACATAGCAGTAACTATGATTTGCAAAGGTTTTTTCTATTTCTAAGTAGTTGTTTTTATCAGGTTTTTCCGAGCCCAACTCTTCAGAAATAATTATTTTATCAAAGTAAATTTCAATACCTAACGCTAAAAGCTTAGCTCTTTGGGTTTTGCTGCGCCCATCTGTAATTATAGCCAATTTTCCTCCCTTGTCCTTAATTGATTGTAGTAAAGGAAGAACCCCTGAAAATGGTTGTATAGTAGGATTGTGATTTCGGTAAAGGTTTATGAGAGCTTCCTTTTTGATGTTATAAGTAGTTGCTAAATGTTCAAATACGTTTTCTTTATTTCTGTACATAGAGAACATTTGTGCAAATAGAGACCTCCATTTTTTGAAATCCAATTCTTGGGCAATTGCACAATAGGCCGACCTGAGGAAGTCAATTTCATTATAGAGTGTATCGTCTAAATCAAAAACGATAACTGTTTTTTCATCAACCTTTATATCCATGAACTAGAATTTCATCATCGTATCGTATCATAAGCAAATCATTTTCCCAACAATCAAAGTTTTCCTCAATATGTTTGCCTTGAGTAAATTCCTCAATAATCCATTTTGGATAATTGGCTCCTGATAAATAGGATAGGGGGTAGCCACCACCAAATCTCGGGTTAATTTCTATAGCTCTAACCTTATCTTCTGTATTATGGACAAAAAATTGAGCTGTAAGACATCCAACAGCACCATTAACATGCGCTAAATTCTTCTTAATGTAATCAACCAAGAGATTTTTAACGGTCAAAGCTTTGTAAACTTCACCATCTCTAACTTCAATCCGTTTACGAGGAACTACACATTTCAGTTTGTTGTCTTTTCCATAATATAAATCGCAGGTGAATTCATCATAAAAGTCATGGTCAAGATACTCCAAGAACATGAGCTTATCATTTTCAAAATGATAGGAGGTCAAATCTTTTTCCTCCTTTATAAGATAAGTGTCTACACTACGACTACCGTCTATTGGCTTAATGAATAAGGGTAGTTCATACTTATCCTTTGAAAACTCTTTGGCTACCGCAACATTATGTTCCTCAAAAAACTTATGAATTTGTCTTTTATCCCTGCATTTGCCCACAAAATCAGATGAAGCCACTACAGGAGTAACCCCGTTTTTTTCTAAAAGAAGCCTATTCTGAGCCAGCGGTAGTAATTCTGTATCTATGGTTGGTATCAATAACTCAATATTCCTATCTCTACATTCTTTTATGAGAACATCAAAATAGTCAGGATGGGTAACAAAAGGTACTTTAAAATAACCGTCGGCTATTTGGCAGGCTCCGGATAAAGTTGGATCGGCATCTGAAGCAAATACCTTTGCACTAGGGTATATTTTTTTAAGCTCCTTTTGAAAAGCTCTGACAAGAGAAACGCGTCTGCCCGCAGAAGATATGAGAATGTTCATTGTGTTAGGGTGTAAAAAGATCGGAACATCTTTATGAATGGATTAATCAAAGGTTTCCTATTAAATACGAAAACCAAGCAAGAATAGCCTATTCCGTGATAATCTTCTCCTATGAATTTTTTTAATGGGTAAGCATCTATTTTTTCAAAGTCCGATAACATTGCCGGAATCTCCGAAACTGATATATCTGACTTCATTAAGCGTACCATGAGGAAAAAAACAAACGATTGCTGTCTGGTCTTTAACCGCTTAATGCATGCTTGGGCATTTTCATGCTCCTTAGGAACAGTTGCTATTAACTTATCAAATACATGAGCGGCATTGGCGTTGTCATAAATCACTTTATTGTAATGTTCCGGGCTCTTATTGCGCATTGCCGAAGTTGGTAAAATTCGGTATCTATGTACGTCTAAATTGGTATGTGCCATTCTTTTGGCCTGGCAGAACAGCTCGGCAGTGAGTATGGCATCTTCCATCCATTTGCCTTCAATAAAACGGATTCCCGTGTTTTTTATGAACTCTCTTTTTATGAGGTACCACCAGATTTCATTCTTATGCTTTTTATCGGCAATATAGGTAATACCATCTTTTATTTCTAAAGGAACATCTGGATTAAAAGAATCAATATTCCTGGAATAGGGATAAGGCTTACTAACAACTGATTTGGTTGTAAAGGTAAGAATGTCTAAATCATTCTTTTTGCATAGCTCCAAGAGCAAAGGCAACGTATTTTGTGCAACGTAATCATCAGGGTCTAAAAAGTAAATATATTCCCCTTGTGCTATATCAAAGCCCGAATTACGAGCCGCGCCAACTCCGGCATTTTTTTTATCAATTACATGGATGTTGGAATGCTTACTGGAATAAGTTTGTGCTATTTGCAGCGTAGCATCCTTAGATTCATCGTTTACGATAATTATCTCATATTCTGTTTTGGTCATTTGTTGGTCTAAAAGACTGTCTACACATTCTTTTAGATAGAGTTCCATGTTATAACATGGTATAATGATACTTAATCGCATAATTCGTTATTTCCTGTTCCTGTAAATAGTTCCATTGTAGCGCTTGTATCGGAGGAAATACCATCACTTTTTATAACTTTCAATACCGTCATAACTAGTATTTTAAAATCCAGTATAAATGTCAAATGGTCTACATACCAGACATCATATTCGAACTTTTTATTCCAAGAAATAGCATTTCTGCCATTTACTTGTGCCCATCCTGTTATGCCGGGTTTGACTTCATGTCTTCGTTTTTGATAATCATTGTAAAGGGGTAGATAAGAAACTAATAATGGGCGAGGGCCAATAAGGCTCATATCTCCTTTTAAGACATTTATCAATTGTGGTAATTCATCAAGTGACGTCTTTCTTACAAATTTGCCTGCAATGGTAAGCCTTACTTCATCCGGTAAAAGATTACCGGAGGCATCTTTTTTGTCGTTCATGGTTTTGAATTTCAGTATTTTAAAAACTCTACCATTTTTGCCCGGGCGGCTTTGAATAAAAAATATATTGCCTTGATTTGCAATTCCTAAAAAAATAATGACCAATAGTATAATTGGTGAGGTCAATACTAAAATTGATAATGCCAGTATAAAATCAATTAATCTTTTAAAAAAATGTCGGTAAATCATAAAACAATTCTAATTCCTGTCGCAAAATAACTATAAAAATACCTACTAATTTTGGATATAGACCAAGTACTTGATTTTTTGTTAAAATACAATTAGGAATAGGTCATAACTAATGATTCAAATAATATTGTACTTGATGTGTAAAGGTCTTAACTAAAAACTATTAACCGCTTTTTAAATAACCTGATGGATGCGGATTAGTTTAGAAGCTGATATTCTTTTAACTGTTCGGACCAAACATACTCTTGACTATATTTTTCAGCGATAAACCGCCTGTATTTTTCATTGTAGTTCTTATGTTTTGAAGCGTCTTCTAGACAGTTTAACATAGCCTCTGTTAATGCAATACTGTCCTTTACAGGAATTATAGTTCCGTTAATGCCGTTGTCTATTATTTCATTGGAGCCATTTATATTAGTAACAATGCTGTAAATACCCATGGCACCTGCCTGCAGCAGAACGTTTGGAAAACCCTCTCTATAGCTTGGAAAAACAAAAACATTTGAGATAGCAAAATAAGGTCTCACATCTTGTTGCCAACCTACTGAAATTATAGATTTGTTTGTTTCAATTTCATGTTCGATTGAATGGGGTAATGGGTCAAGTTCTTTTTCATACGGTCCTACAAGTAATAATTTTGAATTTTTTGACTTTTTTTGCACCTGAATAAATGAATTGATCATTTCTTCTATACCTTTATCATACCCTATGCGACCTACAAAACACCATATAAAGTCTGATTTCGCTATAGAAAGTTCTCTTCTAATATCTTTCTTTATAGAGTTGTTATACAAATTTGGGTCAAAATGATTTAGGTCTATTCCATTCACATTACCATGTCCAATTATTTTTAAAGGTTTTTTGGTAATTCCGTACGAAATTAGGTCATTTTTAACCCCTAACCCTTCAGGGTAGATGTTTGTGGCACAAAAACATATAATGCGGTCAAAAAATATCAACATTTTTTTCATCATCCCTGTTTGGGTAGGAAATACGAGTCCTGTAAAGGTGTGTAATCTATAAGGTACACCTGCTAAGTAGCCAGCAATCATACTTAAAAGTCCGGCTTTGGGAGTGATGGAGTGAATAATGAAAGGTTTCTCCTTTTTAAAAAGGGTATATAATTTGTAAAGCGATTTTAAGTCGGCAAGAATATTAATCCTTCTGTCAATATTTACCACTATAGTGTTGATGCCTTCAGTTTCTCTTATGGTTTGGTGTTGCTCGCCCTCAGAAGCTATTGCGCTAACATTAAAACTCTCGTTCATGAAGCGTAATTGACCTTTTAAGAGCACGGCAAGTGAGCCGGGAACAGCGGCGATTCTAAAAAGTTTTCTTTTCATTATCTATTAAGGTGTTTGCACCAATAAAACTTTGGATGAAGGCCTTTATTGTTTGGATAGAGCTAGTTCATAAGATTTTAGGATTCCTTCCTTACTAAAGTCCTTTATGCGCTCAAGAACATGGGTTTTACAGCTATCTAAGTACTCTGGATTTTCTAAAAAATAAGTCATTCCTTTGGCCATAAGGCCGACATCACTAACCGGAGTTAAAATCCCGTAAGGTGTTTTCATTATATCCTGATCATGGGCTTCTTCGAGCTTCATGATCTCACTGGGGCCAGATTTACAATTTGTTGTTAAAATAGGTAGCCCACAGCACATGGCTTCTAAGAGAACATTGGGAAAGCCTTCGTGGTTGGAGCCGAAAACAAATAAATCGGCCGCTTTTAAGTATTGATAAGGGTTGTTGTCAAAGCCAAGAAAGAAAACGCGGTCTTGGAGGTTTAATTGTTTTGTCAACTCCGTTAAATACTTTAGTAAGACTCCATCACCTAATAGATAAAGTCTAGCTTTTGGAATGTTCTGCAAAGCACGAATCAAAAGTTCATGGTTTTTTCCGGAATCAAGTCGTCCGATGGTTACCAAGTTAAAATAATCAGGATTAAAAAATGAGGTAATCCGCTGTATCTTCGCAATACGTTCAATGTCAACAGGGTTATAAATGACATCCGTTATATTTAATTCAATACCATAATTTGTAGTTAAATCATCTGCATTACCTTGAGAGTTACAAAGAATATAATCAGCCTTGGGATACAACTTAGAAATAAGCCAATTATTCACTTTCGATTGAAAATTTCCATAACCATACTGTAGACTGGGAAAAGATCGCTCACTTATAATAATTTTGGGACTGGACGAAGGAAACAACCGTGACAAAGTGTTAATGTAGTTAGGTCGTGTAAGTAAGCTGAAAGAATGAGTAATATTTAATTTTTTAAGTAGTCTTGCATATTGAAAAGCTAAAAAGGGAAGTTTTATTAATTTAATAATACCATTTTCATCACCCTTTGATCTTTCTAAATAATGAATTACAGTGTCTTGTGGTAAATCATAACTAATTGTATCGTTCATCAGAACTAAATGAACGGTAAAACCTTGCTGTTGTATGTACGGCAAGAGATATGAAACTACACGTTCAGCTCCACCACCAGCCATGGAATATATGAAAATGGATATGGTCATTATTTATTACAATATAAAAATACTAGGTATTATAAAATTTTCTAATTAAAGCTTAACAGTAACTCTTCATATTTTTTCAAGATAACCTTTGAACCAAAATTTTCTAAAACGGATTTCCTGATTTTGTTTCGACTCCAATTTGATTGACCATTTAAAGCATTGAGAAACTCTTTTTTTGAATCTACCAAGTAACCGTTAACTCCATTTTGAATAATCTCTTTAGTTCCTCCCGGAACATCAAATGCTAAAACGGGTGTACCCATAGTGCAGCTCTCTAAAGCAGCATTTGGGAAACCTTCTGAGTAAGAGCCTTGTAAAAAGAGGTCATTTTTGAGAAGGTATTTATTTACTTCATTCGTGAACGGGATGTGGGTTATTTTCTCCTTAAGACCATAAAATTCTATTTTCGAAAAAATTTTTTCGCGCTCAGGCCCGTCTCCAATTATAGTATAATGAAAATCTTTCTCCAATTCTGATAATAATTCAATGATTCGAATATGTCCTTTGACTTTATTTAAGCGGCCAACTGTAACAAAATTCTGCAATTTCGTAATGGTATCGGAAACGATTATAGGAGCAACATTAGTTATAGGATTTTGAATAATACTAATCTTATATGAAGGTGTTCTATATATCTGCCTGAAATTTTGGGACATATCTTGTGATTGACATATTATAGAGTCAACCCATGAAATGCATTTAGATTCCCACCATGTTATTTTTGTATCTGTTTGTATATTGGTTGGTCTAATGATAAACTGGGTATTCTTAAATATTCTTGTCAAACCACCTGCAATCAAATTCAAATGGCCTATTGAAGTTAATACAATGTTAGGTTTATTTAATTTTATAAAATTAATTATGCTCGGGATAGCATATAGAACTCTTTCCTTATATAAATAAGTAACAGGGATATTTTCTATTATGTAAGATGAGTCTTTTTTATGACCGATAACTAACAATTCACTCCGAAAACGTTTTTGATCTAGATTTTGTGAAACAAACGCAAATACACGTTCCGCACCTCCCGGTTTAAGAGAAGGAATTATAAATACTACTTTGACTTTTTTTAAACTTTCCATAATCATCGAGGTACTTCACGCCATTTTAAACTTTTAGCTTTTAATTGTGGAATTAGTGATTTTTTGATTTCTTATTGTCCTGAGTTGTACATATACATAAATAGAGAACAATAAGTTATTATAGATAAAAAAATATGTATGACTTACTGCCATTGATAGCATTATAATAAGTGTAATATATAAGAGTTCTGGATGCGTTTTAAAATTTTTGTAACTATTAGTTAGTAGGTAAATATATATAAGGATAAATATTATAAAAGGAAAAATACCAGCCTCTCCTAATACTAGTAGATATGTATTGTGGATACCAGGAAGTGTTGCGGTGTGTTTTTGTAATTTCATAAAACCACGTCCTACGATAGGTTTTTCAATAATCAAATCATAATATAAAGCCCATGTTGCAGTTCTTGAATCTTCCTTTAGAGTTTCAGTTTCTACAGGTCCATCACCAAAGAAACTTTCGAGGGCAGAAAAACGATTACTGGCAAAAATTTTTGTATCCGTGAATGTGAACATGATTATCAAAACCCCCAAACCAATTAACGGCACAAAAACATTTTTCCTGTCTCGAAAAGTAGCTATTACATTTATTAATAGCCAAACAATTACAAATGTACGCGAAAGAGTGAAGATGCCCGCCAACGTGAAAAGAAATTGCCCTGACAACATTAATAGTCGGTTTTTTAGGCGATATGTCAATGCAAAGCCTATTAAACAAGCACTACCCGCGTAGTTTGGATTCAGGAAAAAACCACTAAAACGGCCTTTTACTAATTGGTGTGCAGCATTCGCTTCAGGAAAAACAATTGCATTTATAATTATACTCAGCGCTCCAATTAATAGAATGAAAAAAAAATCTTCAGTTTTAGATTTTTTTAATAGTGTTACAGAACAAATAACAGCAATCATAAACCTGAAAAATTCCTTAATAAAGAAATTAGTAGTATCTACTTCTGTGTAATTAAAACTACTGAAAGTAAAAAAAAGCAACCCAAATACTATAAATGGCAAGGCTGGTTTTTCCCATGGTTTGGAAAGAAGATAATAAACTAATAATAAAAGTGTACTAAGGTAACTTGTAATTACTCCCATGCCTGAACCAAAATACAGTAATGAGTACGCAGGTATATTGCATAATAACAGAAATAAAAGAATGTACCTTCCAAATTCTAAAATCTTCATTTAAATGGAAATATAGTAAGTAGATTTAAGCAGAGTCAAATGTAATATACTTTAAAATTAGTTTAAAGCTTGAATTATGGTAATTCTATTTTTTATATTTAGTTAATTTCAATTCTTGACCTAGTTTTAAATCCCATACTTCAGGTAGAATTGGTTTAGTTCCTCCATCATGATGAAATGTTATTTCACCAAAATACAATTTTGAATCTACATCGTACCAATCAACTCTTGCATAATCGAACGGTTTAGAAAGTTTATTGGATAAGTGAACCATTTCATCAAATGTTTCAGGTTTTGGTACATCTTTCTTGCTAGGGTCGGTAAATTGACCATTTTTACTAGGAGAAGACCATTTGTAAGGTTCTCGTTTCCAGTTAATATCATACCAATTTCTATAATGATTATCCGTGCCTCTGCCCATATCTACTTGAATCATTCTTACTTTTCCATTAAAACAGTGTAATTTGTAATCAAATGGGATGCCGCCTTCCTTATTAATTAATAATTTTTCAACTATAATAGAAGGCTTAATATTTTTATATTGCCATTCTCTATATTTTTCGTAATAATTATGTGATAATCTGTCTTTCAATTCAGATTGAACCTCTTCCCAATTAATCTTTTGTTTTTCGTAAATAAATATCCCTCCTCCACTATCATGATTGGTTTTTATTATGCAAGGTCTTTCAGTCAATTTTTCATCGCAGATATCTTCTACTTTTTCTGTTTGAAAATAGAGAGGCACCAAATATTCAGATCCTATTTTTTCAATAACGTAATCTCTAACACCATACTTGTCTGCGCATTGTGTGTGTAGTGGGGTACGATCATTCAGCTTTAACCAGCATATTTTTTCATTCAACGTCTTTGGCGGGTTTAACCTTAGTTTTTTTCCCATGTTTTTAAAATAACGGTATCTCTGAAATGCTACGTCAGGTAAGCTGTTTATTAAAGTATGAAATACGCTACGGAATACATTTCCTAAAAGTGTCCCATGATAAAATTTTAAAATGAAAGAATTCATAATATTTATTTTGAAATGTGTAGTATCTCTAGTAACGAAAAGATGAGAAAATTAGTGCTGAATCTACTTGGATAAATTTAAATTTAAGACTTTCTAGCATTAATAGAGTTTACAAGAATAGACCGATCTTTTAGAAATATTCACCTTCCCTAGTACTTATTTTATAAATATAGAAGAAGATAAAAGTATTTTTTAGAACAGCAACAGTGGTAGTGCTGAATGCAATTCCAAGTATACCATAATATTGCATTAATACATAATCTAGTAGAAAATTCATAGCTAGGGCAACAAGAGCTGCAAAAGCCATTATTGAATTTTTATTTAGGCTAGTTAAAAAATTAACCATTAACATACCTGAAATTGTAAAAGGTAGATAAATAAGAAAAATTTGTTGAATGCTTGAAACTACTTGAGTATCTTTTGAAGTGAATTCTTTTCGTTCAAAAAGTAAGCTAACAACATCCTCTGACCAATAAATACCGATAATGGCTAACACGCTTACAGTGGCAAATACGATTTTTAAAGATTTAAATAAATTTTCAAAAGCCTTTTTTCTGTCATCATGTATTGATTTGGAAAAGTAAGGGAGCAAAACATTAGATATTGCAATTGTTACTAGACCCGCGAAAAAAGCAGGGATTTTAACACCGTAATTTATTGCCGCAATAGAACCAATAACAAGTTGTGCCGCAAAAAATTGGTCTACCACAGGGTTAAAACCAGTTAATAATCCAGAGCTTACTTTGGCTGGTATTTGTTTGAAAAGAATTTGAATATTTTTATTTTTAAAATCTGGAAAATCAAAGTATAAAATCTTCTTTCTCATTGCAATAGTGAAAAGATACAGAAATGATAAAGCGGATCCTATTAATGTTCCCATAGCCAAAACTTTATTACCCATTAACTCTTTGAAAAAAGTTAGGCATAAAATAACGGTAATTGGAGTAAATATGTTAGCAAAAGTAGACAGCCTATATTCGTTAGCGATGTTTAGGAGACCTCCTAAAAGAGACGCAAGACCCCAGAACATAACGCATGGTAACATTATATAGAATTGTCCTTTTACTAAGTTATAATAATCCTTATCATGACTTGGATAAATATGCTCTAAAAATACGTCTGTAGTGAGATATGCAATTAGCATGAAAAAAATTCCTAAAGCAATTGTAATCAAAAAACTAGTACTTTGAAAAGAACCCTTATTACCGTTGTTTTTTAATTCGCTGATATAATTAGGAACAAATACGCTTCTGTAAGCTCCTAAAAAAACATTATTGATGAAGGTTGGAACTAAAATAGCAATAAAAAAAGTATCTAAAACTTCAGAGAGGCCGAAGTTAGCGGCCACCATAGTTTCCTTATAAAAACCAAAACCTTTAATCAAAAATGTAATAAAACTTACTAAAAGTAAGTTTTGTATTACAACACTTTTTTTTAAGGGTAATATGAATTTCTTAATTTTTTTAAGTATCATCGTGTAATTATCCGTGAACCGAACTCTTTTCTGAAAGTAGTTTTTCTAATGTTATACTCCATTTTTTAACGATTTTATCAGAAGAATAGGAGTGGACAGAGGATTTCGCTTGTTCTCCTAGATTCATTCGTAAAGATTCGTTATCAATAAGCAACTTCATCTTTTTGGACAACAGGTCAATGTCATCAACCGGAATCAAAAAACCATTTTCTCCATTTCTAATCAATTCAGAAGGGCCTGTTGGGCAATCTGTAGATATACATGGCAATCCAAAATGCATAGCTTCTAAAAGGGCATTGGGAAACCCTTCAAAACGAGAAGAAAATGCAAAAATTTTAGAGGTAGAATATAACTGGTCGATTTTTGAAATTCTCCCAAGAAGAAATACTCGTTGTTCTAAATTATACTTTTGAATCAAGTGTTGTAAATCTTTCTTTTTACTGCCTTCTCCTACTATATGAAGTTCCCAATCGTTAATTTGGAGCTTATTAAAAGCTTCAATAAGAATTTTCTGTCCCTTTTGGTTTTCTAAGCTTCCAACATTTAAAATTATATTTTTTCTTTGTATTTCGTAATCATATTTGAAATCAGGATTGATAGGATTAGGAATAACAATTAATTTTCGTTCATGAATGAAAGGTTCATAAAATTTTGCAACTCTATCTGTTTGAACTATCAACCGGTCAGATACTGGATACACGTATCTTCGTAGTATGTGCCAAAACGAATTAAGATTGTTTTTTTGTGCAAAAGGGTTATTCCTTTCACTAATTATAACAGGTACTTTTGCCCTCCTAGCGGCAAGAGTGGAGATTATATTGGTAGAAGTCATGAAAGCAATGCAGGCATCAATATTGTATCTCTTTAAATTTTCATAAATTAAGTTCTGAAGCCTATAATTTAGCTTAAGTGACGAAATAAAATTTGCGCTAGGTTTCATATCATTTAAACCTGGTACAAGTACTACTTGTTTATTTAATTTATAAAAACTAGGTGCATTGGTCAAAGTAAAAATATAGACCTGATAATTATTAATTAATTCGTTGCTCAAAATACTTACAACCCTTTCTGCACCACCGGAAGACATTGAGTGAATTATGAAAGCAATGCTTTTTTTTGCCATAAAAAAATCTTATAAAAAATATTTTCTTGCAAGATTAGAAAAAAGAAAGAAGAAACCCTATTTAATTGTTTAAAGATAACTTTTGCTGTTGAGAAGCAAATCAAAACTTTAGCGGAGAGAGTAAATTTTTCCCGGGACAAGCCCACGGGGCATTTTTAAGGAAGGTTACAGAAACGGTAAGGCTACACAAGCCTCATTTAATTTACCATCTTTAAAGATTGTACTTGAATAAAAGTTTTCTTTATCAAAATATACGAGCTATATTCAATTAAGTCAAACCAAATTATAAAGTAGTCTCTTATAACAAGCTAAATAGAAAATCTTCCAAATTGGTGTAACCATCATTATTGAAATCTTCATTTGCATCATGAGCATCCAATGGGTCTAAATTATTAGCGATTTCCCAGTTGTCAGGTATTCCATCTTTATCTTGGTCATAAGTTAATGCTCGTTTGGAAGATTTTAGATTTGGAAATCCGCCTACTTCATCTTCGTGGCTTATTCTAGACCCTGTTCCATTTTTTACATCGTTAATTATTCGAACATCTACTAAATCCTGAACAAATGAAGCGCCTACATTTGGAAGAACAGCTTTAACAACTTCGGAACTTGGAATTATTGTGGTGGTAGAATTAAGTATTGCTGAGTTTTTTAAATAAGGATATATATTATTATTTCCATTTTTCGATAGGGTAATAGCATTGTTATCTTCAATGTTATCAAAGGCATATAACTCAGTACTACTTCTTGATTGATTGCTAGTTTCTAGACGAATAGTTTCTAGAGTTCGGTTAGAGTTAGAATTTGTTAAATAAACATTTCCTATAATGTCTGCCTTTGTACTATAAAACAAAATTGTTCCCCTTTTAAAATTGTATATTAAATTATTTATAAATTCAATACCGCCATCGCCAGGATTATTATTAAATAAAATATTTCTCTCTTTATTGTGAGCCCATAGATTTTGAACCAAAGTAATATCAGAAATATTCTTGTCAATTAAGGTTCCATAACCTTTATCTACATTTTCGGATATAATGCTATTTTGGATAGTCAATTTTTTTAAATAACCATTTGTTGATCCCGATATATCTAATACACCGTCTCTACCCCAAGAAATGCTACAATGATCAATAATAATGTTTTCTACAGTAGTACCCGGCCAAGCCTTAATTCTTAAAGCGTCATCAGGTTCGTAATTTTCTGAATTGGATGTACCCACATTACTTGGTATCCAATCTTTACCAGGCCTTATTCTAAGATATCTGATGATTACATTTGAATCATGAATCCAAAAACTCGAACCCCTAAGCGTTATACCATCATCGGGGGCTGTTTGCCCAGCAATGGTGAGATTGCCATATCCTTTGCGTATCTTTAGAGGACTTTTTAAAACAATATAGCCTGATACATCAAAGACTATAGTTCTAGTGCCGGATTTTTTTTCAATCCCCTCCCTTAAGCTTCCAGCTCCACCGTCATTTAAATTTGTAACGTGATAAATAAAACCACCTCTTCCGCCTGTAGCGTTTTTTCCAAAACCTTCCGCTCCGGGAAAGGCTTTTAATTCGCCCATATCTTTGATAATGGTTACACTGGCTTCTTGGGTTTCTGTTTCCCCTTCCTTATTTTCAACTTCTACTGTATAAGTAAAGGTTTCTTCAATTGGTTCTTCTTCTTTACTTTTTTCAATTTCTATTGTCCCATTTGTCTCTTCTTCCATTACTGAAGGTTCTTCCATTTCGGGATTTTGTTGATTTTCAATTATTGGTATTTCACTTGGGATGGATGGTTTTTCTTCGGTACTTACAACTTCATCGGGAGCATCTGAAGGATTTGGGAAATACGTCAGAGTCTTATCAGTGTTAATCACGATTAACCCATTCTCTGGTTGACTTGTCTCAATTATTTCAACTTTATTGTCATCTATAAATGAATCATTATTCAATACATCTAATACCGTACTTTCTTGAGAATTAATTAAAAATTTATCACTAACTGCTAAGTTTGCCGTAAGCTTAGCCTGTTGCACATCAGATACAACCAAATCGGCTAAGAGGTCAGTATCTTTGCTACAGGATAGTAAAAAAGTTAAAGCGTAGACAGCTAGTATCAATCGAACATATTTAGAGCGATGAATTTTCATAAGTAGGTTAAGATTTTTTAAGAGATTTGAGTCTCTTTGATAGGAGGGATTTAAATAGGTCTTAACCGTTTTGAGAAATATTGAATTTGGGTTTCAATAACCTCACTTTAAATTACACTCCCTTTTATTTATAGTTACATTTTTTTTTTGATTATAAGTTAATAACAAATGTTAGATGTGTTTGGTATTGGAATTATATTAAATTGGATGAACTACACAGTAAAAGTAATTAATGTGCAGTTAATCGATATAATATTGAAAAAATTAAAATCTAATTATCTCAAAAACTAAATGACGAACTGGTAAATAATAATTAGTTAGTTGATGTGATAATAAGTTATTAGCAATATTTATTCATTGAAACTTTCCGTAAAGGATAATTTTTGGTGCATATATATAATAATATATACTCTAAACATTAAAATATTATTATCTAAGGAAAGTTTATGGTTAGATGCCAAGTGAATTCTGATTTTATTAGGTATAAGTTTTATTAATGTGGGCTTCAACCATTTTTTATACTTATTTTTTGGTGTATTATCTTTATTTATTTGACTTTTTTCAATAATCATATGTAAAAATTCCTCTGAAAAAATTTCTTTTGCATATGATGAAGACAACTCTTTTCTTATATATGACATTACTTCAGTCGAGCTAAGAATATTTTGAGGATCGGAAGTAGCACTCTTAGTTGCATATTTTAATTTAGGTTTTAGATTTTCAGTAATTTTTCTAAATAGAAATTTGTCTGTTCGTAACTTATCCGGTAGATTTTGAACGGCGGTAATAATATTATCTGACATCAATGGGGTTATTTGTTCTACATAACCCAGTTTTAAATCAGAAAGTGCACTCAGAACTGTAGGTATTCTAAATTCATGATATAGTCTGTCTCTCCATGTTTCTAGACTTTCATCCTTGCCTTGAAGCATATAAGTAGGTATGACTTGTTCTGGAATACCATATTGTCTATAATTTTTCAAGTTGATGAAATCTTCGCAATGAGCACAACCAATATTATATCGAACTCGTAGGGGAGATGCAACATCAACCCAGCCAAACCCTTCATCACCCCTAATAATACCATTTACCCCATTTTCGAATAAACTTTTCCAAACAAAAAAGCCATCTGTATAACCAGATATATGATCAACTCTACCTTCCCCGTTGTCTAGAAAACGTTTCAAAATTAATTCAGGAGAATAAATGCTTGAATCTATTGGAAAATAGTTATGATTAGTTCCAACAATTTTTGACACTTTTTCTGCAACGGATGCATCGTTGCCTTCAGAGAGTACCGCATTTTTTGTTCCCCAAGTAATTGTTTTTATAGACTTCGTGTTATTTATAGAGTCTTTAAGTAGATATAAAATAGCTCGACTATCATAACCTCCGGACAAAGGAAGAACCCAATTTTCATAATTAATGTTTAATGATGAAAATGTAGATTTAATAGTTTCGAATAGTTGACTTTTATGATACTTAAAACTTTTATTACTTTCAATGAACTTGGTAGCTATATATTCTTCTGTTAAATTCCAATTTGCTTTATTTAGCAATACTCGTCCTTTAGGTTTTAAGCGTTTAATACGTTTATCCCAAGAGAATTCTGGGCCTAGAGTACCTGTTGATAACATCCAGGGAATTAATTTTTCATTAAACTCAAAATTTTCTAGATATAATACTATTGCTTTTTGAGAGGTTGATGTTACAAATATATTCTCATCAAAATAGTACCAAAGTGTCCGTGAACCAACATTATCAGATAGTAGCTCAGTAGTTTTTTCATTTTCTCTTATGATAGCATAACTACCATCTGATATATTCTCATGAACCTTGTACCAATTATCTATACTTTTACAATATCCCAATAAAATACAACCATCTTCAGTTTTTACATTTTCCACTGGATTAACGATGGAGTAAAATGTTTTGTTTTCGGTGTAAATGAATGGAGGATTAGCTTCAATATTCTCGGGTTCTATAAGTTTGCTGATTTTAAACAGTTTCTTTGAGATATTGGAAGGTGGATTATTACGGTAATTAATATAAATGAGTTTCGACACTTTCTAAAATATTTGATTCAAATTAAAATCAAGAAATGGCCTTTGCCAAAATCTATGTGTATTTATAGCTAATTTAGTTACTTAATTAAAAAAACGAATACTTAACTTCGTTAGTATTTAAATTCTATCACAGGAGAATGTTTTTTAGTTTTTCCCCAAAAAAAAACTCCTTGCCATTTGACAAGGAGTTTTTTTGAAGAAATCAATATATTAATGATTCCAATTTATTGATACGTTACTGTTTTTCGCGGGGTTATACCCTCCAGAGTATAATAATGGATGATTGTTAGGCTCCTTTAAAATGAAAGAACCTGAAATATTTTTTACGGTAAAAGAACCTCCAGCACTTGGAGCATTGATTTCCATAAATGGTACGTTTTTAGAGTATTCGATATAGAAATTATCGAAGACAAAATTACCTAAGGTATTATTGGTAGATTCGGCTTGAAGCTCAATAGGAGAATCAGAGTTGGAAGAAACAACATTTCTGGCCTCACAATCCTTAAAAATCGCTTTATAACCATTTGCTGATTTTCTAGAGAAAATAATTCTGCTTCGACTTCCGTTAAACTTTATTCTTTCAAATCGGATTTCTCCTTTTACTGGATTTGATTTTTGTCCTCCACCGATATAAATTTCTGTAGTACTTACACCACTTTCCGGTGATTTACCATTGTTCTTAAACTCACTATCTTTAACGGTAATTGAAATGGGTAAGGAACTAGAATTTAATTTGATAGTTGACAACAGGAATCCGAAACTGTCGTTACCCGAAAATATACAATTGGAAAAATTTATATTCGTTAGTCTCTCAAAATCTTCGTCTGGCTCCAAATCTACTCCGGCCTCAGGCTTTCTTCCACTTGAACTAGAAAAACTGGAATTCTTTACGTTAACATTATGACCACTGGTAATAGTCAAACCTTGTCTACGATTATTTTGAGAAATCAATCCTGTAAGATTAATGTTCTCAGAAAATGTTTTATTTGAACTTCGCGTAATGAAAATGCCATCTCCTCCTGAATCTTTGATTGTTAAATTACTAATACTAATATCTTTGCCTCCATATATGCTAATTCCATGGCGTCCTTCTCCATTAGTATATTCAGATTTATTCATTTGAAATATAGCTCCGTTACCTTCAATAGTAACGTTACTCGGGTTGGCCATTTGAAATAATTGAGCATTAGATGCTCCAAATGCACCTTTTTTAGCTCTTAAGACTACTCCTTCTTCAAAAACAATTGTTATGTCTCTTAAATTAAAAAACTTCATTGGTTGAATAACCCAATCACTACTCTGTTTATCTATAACAATATAACTGTTTCCAGAGGTAATAGCAGCTTCAAAAGCAGCCGTCGCGTCTCCGGATTTGAAACCATAATCAGAAGCAAAAACTGCGTTGGAAGGATAATTACCCGAGCTTCCTCCACTCGAACTTCCTCCACTCGAACTTCCTCCTCCAGAGCTTCCTCCTCCGGTGTTACCACCACTACCTGTATCGCCACCCCCGGTATTTCCACCACTATTGTCTACTGGTCTTTCATTTACTTTAACCTCTATAGTCGTAGAATGGGTAAGTCCTTCTTCATCCTTAACGGATAGTTCAACTTGATAAATGCCTGCTTCGCTAAACGTATGTGAAGGATTTTTTGTGGTTGTGGTCGATCCATCCTTAAAATCCCAAAAATAACCCTTGATAGCTTTATCATCAGTAGAGTTATAAGCTTTTAGCTCTACTGTTAAAGGGGCGTAACCTGTTAGGGGAGAACCAGAGGCTACCGCTACTGGTGCTTCGTTTTCTGTTTCGGTAATTGTAATTGTAATGGTATCAGAATCTTTTAAACCTTCTTCATCAGTTACAGTAAGTATTACATTATAAGTTCCCTTTTTTGTAAAGGAATGAGACGGGTTGGAGCTTGTAGATGTACTCCCATCTTTAAAATCCCAAAAATAGCTTTTTACGGCAGTGTCATCGGTAGAGTTACTTCCCTTAAATTGAATTTCTAATGGAGCCTCTCCTTCTGTGGTGTTTGCGGAAGCTTTGGCAGTGGGAGCTTCATTTTCTTTTTCAGTAACAGTTATGGTTACGGTATCCGTGTCTTCTAATCCATCTTTATCCTTGACAGTCAACACTACTACATAAGTGCCTGCTTTTGTAAACGTATGGGAAGTAGAGGACAAGCTTCCCTTGTCACCGTCTTTAAAATCCCATAGGTAACTGGTTACTCCAATATCATCTGATGATTCTTTTCCGTCAAAAGTAACTTTCAATGGAGCTTCGCCAGAAGTTACCGAAGCTTTGGCTACAGCAGCAGGAGCATTGTTTTCTTTGGCTTTTACCGTAATCGTGGTTTCTTCTGTGTCAATTTTTCCTTGAGCATCTTGTACTGTAAGTACAACTTTAAAGGTCCCGGCTTTCTCAAAGGTGTGTGAAGGATTAGCTTCATTAGAAGATGAACCGTCCCCAAAGTTCCATCCGTAATTTTTAACTTCTTCATCGTCACTGGAATTATTCCCTGTGAAATTTACTTTGAGCGGAGCTGTACCTGAAGAAGGTGATGCATCTACTACAGCAATAGGGGATTGATTTTCCGTTGAAATAGGAGTATCCGGCTCTTCCTCTTCTATAACCTCAGGCGTATCATTACTTGGTGCTTCTTCTTCTTCTTCTTCTTGGTTAGTAGGCTCTTCCGGTGTTTCGCTTACTGGAGCATCTTCGTCATCTATAGATGGAGATGACGGTACTTCTTTAGTTGGATTTTGATCAGCAGAGACTATACCTTCGGAATCTTGAGGAGCGCTATAGGTAATGACCAGTTTTGGGCCATTCTTTGAACTATGTTCTTTTGACGCAAAAGCCAAATCGTTTCCATCTTCGTGTTTAAGTACTAATGTAAGAACTTCCGGATTTAATTTTTCTTGATCTAAAATAATCTCCTGTGTTTGATTCACATGATAATCATCTGTTGTAGATCCTAATAAAGTATCTGATTTAGGCGCGGTTATTTCTGATATATCATGTTCGGACCAGTCAGTTGAATCCCCTTTTAATACAGAGATAGTTCCATGGCCATCATCTGTACTTATAGTGAATTCTAGATGAGCCTCTTCTATGATTCCGCCAATAGAGTCAATAGGGCTAATATCGAACATAAGGTAGCTTTCTCTATGCCCTTCATCAAGACGAATTAAATCTTGATTATATCCTTTACCACTTTGTAAATGTGCATCATGAATAGTAGTAAACACAGTTGTTCTGGTCTCATAAACTTTTTCTTCTACAATTTCTTCCTCTTCAGGAAGAACCGCTTCTTCCGGAACTAATTCCTCTTCCGTAATTTCTTCGGAAGTTTCTTTAGTGTCTTCTTTAATTGCAGTTGATGGGTCGGCTAAAACGGCATCTTTTAGTAATTCACTGTCTTTGCTACATGATATAATAATGAGTAGAAAAATAAAAACGAATCCAATAAAAGATTTGCTGGGAGTGGTGGGGTAAAATTTCATAAGTGGGCTAAAAAGTTAAATTTTCGTCAAAAAAATTACGGTTGTCAAATTGTTTTCTATCGGTCAAAAACCAAATTAATCGACAAAATGCAAGCGGCCAAAAATAGAAACAAAATCTTAAAAATTGCTTTTATCGATAAAAAATATATAAAAATCGATGAAAAGCGCTAAAATATGTTAAAATATACCGTTTGTCGAATACATGATACAGTACGGTAATGCACCATGTTAGAGACGTTGCTATATATGATTTTTAACATTTTGTTAATAATAAAATCGATGAAATGCGCAATATGGTTAAATCTTTAGTTGATAAAGCCTATTTTTTATTGCAGGATTTGATAACGCATTTTAACTATAAGCTGGAATAGATAAGTAATAAGCTACGGGGGAATGGATTGAAAAAGTGGAGAAGAGCTTAGAAAGTTTTGTGAACATGGATGTTTGCATGCCCCTTTATAAATAGTCTGATTGAACCTAGTTGTAATAGGTAAGGACAAAATCAAAAAAAAAGGCCAACACATGTGTTAGCCTTTTAAAATTGAGTAGAGTTTATTACAGTCTGCCGTCTACATTATCTTTAAGTATACTTTTGACATCATATATAATACCATTAGGATTTAAAGAGTTCTTAAGGTTAAATTCAAGAAATTCTTTGTGGGCTACTGTTAAAACAACCACATCAAACTTTTCTTTGGGCAGGGTTGATACCATGTCAAGATTAAATTCTTTTTTAACTTCCTCCTTAGAAGCCCATGGATCAAATATAGTTAAGTTTGTCCCGTAACTTTTTAAGTTGCTTATAACATCAACTGCCTTGGTGTTCCGAACGTCTGGGCAGTTTTCCTTAAAAGTTATACCTAGAACAAGAATATTTGCTCCTTTAATCTTGATATCTCTTTGAACCATTAACTTTATGACCTCTGAAGCAACATATTTTCCCATTCCATCATTCATACGGCGCCCGGCCAAAATAATTTCTGGATGGTAACCGTACTCTTGTGCCTTTTGAGCCAAATAGTAAGGGTCTACCCCAATACAATGCCCACCTACTAAACCTGGTTTAAATGGAAGGAAATTCCATTTGGTTCCAGCAGCTTCTAAAACAGCCGTTGTATCAATCTCCATTAGATTGAAAATTTTGGCCAATTCGTTAACGAAGGCAATATTTATATCGCGTTGTGAGTTTTCTATGACCTTTGCCGCCTCAGCAACTTTTATAGTGGGGGCTAAATGTGTTCCTGCTGTAATAACGGAAGCATATAGTTCATCTACTTTTTTACCAATGGAAGGTGTAGAGCCAGAAGTTACCTTAAGAATTTTTTCTACAGTATGTTCTTTATCTCCTGGATTGATTCGTTCAGGGGAGTAACCAACAAAAAAGTCTTCGTTGAATTTTAATCCGCTTACTCGTTCCAGAACTGGTACACATTCATCTTCGGTAACCCCTGGATAGACCGTAGATTCGTAAATAACCAAATCACCCCTTTTCAAAACTTGACCAACTGTTTCACTGGACTTGTAAAGAGGGGTTAGGATTGGTCTATTCGTGCTGTCAACTGGAGTTGGTACCGTTACAACATAATGAGTACAATCCGCAATATCCTCTAGCTTGGATGTACAGTAAAGACCTTTATCAAAATTAGAAGAGTTTTGTAAAACAGTTTTTAAATCTTCATCGCTTACTTCCAGGGTATTATCTTTTCCGGATTGTAGTTCTTCAATCCTTTTCTCATTTATATCAAAACCTATTACTGGATATTTGGTAGCAAACAAACGTGCTAAGGGCAGACCTACGTAGCCTAGACCGATAATCGCAATCTTTGATGTGTTCATACTTTTATTTATTTTAAATTGTTCCAATACCACTCCATTGCTGATTTTAGACCTGACTTGATATCGTACTGGGGATCATAACCTAAGTTTTTTCGCGCCTTGTCAATAGAGGCCAAAGAATGGGGTACATCTCCTTGCCTCTGAGGACCATGAATTACTTTAATATTTTCAATTTTGGAGTCGTACTTACTTAAGTATTGTTTTAATAATTCAACCAATTCTTTTAAGTCCGTTCGCTCCCCATAGGCCGTGTTGTAAACGGTGTTAAGTGCTTGTTTATTGTCAACTATAAGAGCTCTGATATTCATTTCTACAACGTTGTCAATGTACGTAAAGTCTCTAGAAAAGCTTCCGTCTCCATTTATTACCGGCGATTCGTGATTCATGAGTTGCATGGTAAATTTTGGAATTACCGCGGCGTATGCGCCATTAGGGTCCTGCCTTCTTCCAAAAACATTAAAATACCTAAGTCCTATGGTCTCAATTCCATAAGTTTTTGAAAATACATCTGCATAAAGCTCGTTTACATATTTTGTAATGGCATATGGGGATAGAGGTTTGCCGATAACATCTTCTACTTTGGGCATTGACTTTGAATCGCCATAAGTTGAGGAGCTAGCAGCATATACAAAACGCTTAACTTTTGCGTTGCGAGCTGCAACCAGCATATTTAAAAATCCCGAAACATTAACCTCATTACTTGTAATTGGGTCGTTTATGGAGCGCGGAACGGATCCTAATGCGGCCTGATGTAGCACATAATCAGTATCTTTACAGGCACTCTCGCAAGTATTTAACTCACGAATATCTCCTTCAATTAAAGTGAAATTCTCGTTACTAAGAAATGGTTCAATGTTTTGGCGTTTTCCGGTTGCGAAGTTATCAAGACAAATAACCTTATTGCCATTTTTCAATAGGGCTTCGCATAAGTTTGAACCAATAAATCCTGCGCCTCCAGTTACTAAAATTGTATATTCGGATGGAAAATTCAGTTTTTCGAGTGACATTCAAATTTAGATTAAAATATTAGTGGTAAAATAGAATATGTTAACTTCTGTACTAAAAAATGACGAAGTATATTTATATTAAAATGTTGGTTCAGTATTAAAGTTCTATTAATTTTTTCTTTAAAAGATGAATTAAAACAGGAGTGCACTATTTTTTACTGAATAACGATAATAGAAGCGTAATATTTGAAAAGTTTTAAAATATCCAATATTATATTCATCATTGATAATAATATCCCTTATACCACTCTACAAATCTTTGAACACCATCTGTAACCGAGGTATTGGGTTGATATTCGTAATCTCTAATCAAATCATCAACATCTGCCCAAGTACGTTCTACATCCCCAGGTTGCATGGGCATCAGTTCTTTTTCGGCCTTTTGCCCCATACTGTTCTCAATAGCATCTATGAAACTGGTGAGTTTAACAGCGTTGTTGTTCCCTATGTTGTAAATTTTGTACAACTCTCTATTTTTGGTAGATTTTGTCAAAATCCGAACAACTCCTTCTACAATGTCATCAACATAGGTAAAGTCTCTTTCCATTTTTCCATGGTTAAAAACTTTAATGGGTTTTCCGTTAGCGATGGCATCAGTAAACAAAAACAAGGCCATATCCGGTCTTCCCCAAGGGCCATAGACGGTAAAAAACCGTAAACCTGTTGTTGCAAAACCAAACAAGTGGCTGTAGGTATGGGCCATTAATTCATTACTCTTTTTACTTGCAGCGTACAAGCTAATGGGGTGGTCTACACTATCGGATGTGGAAAAAGGTATTTTTTCGTTCAAACCATAGACGCTGGAACTGCTGGCGTATACTAAATGCTCAACTTTATTATGTCTGCAGCATTCCAATAGGTTTAAGTAACCAACAATATTACTATCTATATAGGTTTCAGGGTTCTCAATACTATAGCGTACACCGGCCTGAGCGGCTAAATTACACACCCTGTCAATTTTCTCATCATTAAAGAGCTGAGGTAGAGCTTCTCTATCCTCTAAGTTCATTCGAACAAAAGAAAATTTATTGCCATGTGTAGAGCCAGAACATTTTTTGAGAAAAACTTGGGCATCGTTTTTTGCAATGCCCAGTTGTTTTAATCGGTTATATTTCAGGTTTACATCATAATAATCGTTGATGTTGTCTAAGCCTATAACTTCATATCCTTGTTCAAGGAGTTTTTCGCAAATGTGATATCCTATAAAACCGGCCGCACCGGTGACAAGAATTTTCATGATTGTCCTATTTTATAATACTGAAAGCCTTTGGCTTCCATATCTTCTTTTGAAAGCAAGCGGCGACCATCAAAGACAAATGCCGGTTTCAACATTTTTTCAAATATGGAATCCCAGTCATAATTTTTAAATTCGTCCCATTCGGTTAAAATAGCAATGGCATGGGCATCTTGAACGGCGTCCATAGGATTGGAAACAACGGTTAAAAGCTTTCTGTTTTCTTCTGGAGAACGGGTATCCAAATAATCTAGGTCAGCATAGATTCGCTCTGCAGATACTTTTGGGTCATAGACTACGATTTCTGCTTTTTCCTCTAACAAGGCATCGGCAATATTAATGGCTGCAGATTCTCGAGTATCGTTTGTGTCCTTCTTAAAAGCCCATCCAAAAAACACAATTTTCTTACCGGAAACCGTATTATATAGAGTGGATATTATATTTTCCGCAAAACGTCTCTTTTGGTAATCGTTCATGATAATTACCTGTTCCCAATAATCCGCAACTTCAGTAAGACCAAAACTTCTTGAGATATAAACAAGGTTTAAGATGTCTTTTTGAAAACAAGATCCGCCAAAACCTACGGAAGCGTTTAGGAATTTTGGTCCAATTCTACTGTCTGTACCTATTGCCCTTGAAACTTCGGAAACATTTGCATCCGTTCGTTCGCACAAGGCCGAAATAGCATTAATGGAAGAAACTCTCTGAGCTAAAAATGCATTGGCAACCAACTTGGACAGCTCCGAAGACCAAACGTTGGTTTGCAATATTCGTTCTTTTGGAAGCCAGTGTGCGTAAATTGAACTTAAAGTGTCCTTGGCTTCTTGACCTGAAGGTGTTTCATCACCACCAATAAGTACGCGGTCTGCTTTTAGCAAATCTTCAACGGCTGTTCCTTCTGCTAAAAATTCAGGATTGGAAAGTATTTCAAATTTAACACCGTTTCCTGTATTTTCAAGGATACTTTTAATAGCACTAGCGGTTCTAACCGGTAAAGTAGATTTTTCTACAACTATCTTGTCACTCTTAGCTACTTTGGCAATATTACGTGCACAAAGCTCTACAAATTTTAAATCTGCCGCTTGTCCTTTTCCTTTTCCGTAAGTCTTTGTAGGGGTATTTACGGATATAAATATAATTTCGGCTTCATCAATAGCTTTGTCCACTTCGGTAGAAAAGAAAAGGTTTTTTCCTCTCGTTTTGGCAACTATTTCCTTTAGGCCAGGTTCGTAAACGGGTAAATTGTCTAGGTCTGAATCATTCCATTGGTCAATGCGAGATTGGTTGATGTCTACAACGGTTACGGTAATCTCAGGGCACTGACTAGCAATAACGGACATTGTTGGTCCACCTACATATCCTGCACCAATACAGCATATTTTATTTACTTTTTTCATGACTGGGTTCATTTTATTAGGTTGCAAAGATTACTAAATAACTCAAAACAACCTTACATTTTTCGCTTAAAAAGATTTATTTCAGGATTATGTGTTGGAAAGTGCTACGGTTTAACAATATCTTATATATTGATGTACTCGATTATTATTATTTTATAGGGGATGTAATTCTTGTTTGCTAAGCATTGTCCGAAATTATATACGAACAAGATGTTGGATAGGACTATATGCATTTTAACTTAGATAATTGAAGTTTATAGTTTTTTAAAGAAAAATAACCTTCTGTTTTGCACATTGTATTTATATTCGTGGTGATTATGATATTCAATTTTGACAAACTATTTGGAGCTTAATGCGTGTAAGTTCTTTTGGCTAGTTGATCAGAATAATAAAAATACAAAATGAAGAAAATACTGATTACCGGGGCGGCAGGTTTCTTAGGGTCCCATTTGTGTGACCGTTTTATTAAAGAAGGTTATTATGTCATTGCCATGGATAATCTTATTACAGGTGATTTACGTAACATTGAACATTTGTTTAAGTTGGAAAATTTTGAATTCTACCATCATGATGTTACAAAATTTGTAAGTGTTCCTGGTAAATTGGATTACATTTTGCATTTTGCATCACCCGCTAGCCCAATTGATTATTTGAAAATTCCAATACAGACCTTAAAAGTAGGGGCATTGGGCACTCATAATCTTTTAGGTTTGGCAAAAGTTAAAAATGCTAGAATCCTTATTGCATCTACTTCAGAGATATATGGGGATCCCCTTGTTCACCCGCAGACCGAAGAATATTACGGTAATGTAAATACTATAGGTCCAAGAGGGGTATACGATGAAGCAAAACGATTTATGGAATCAATTACAATGGCTTATAACCGATTTCATGGTTTGGAAACACGAATTGTACGTATTTTTAACACCTACGGTCCTAGAATGCGATTAAATGATGGAAGAGTTATTCCCGCTTTTATAGGTCAGGCACTGAGAGGTGAAGATTTGACTGTTTTTGGTGATGGAAGCCAAACGCGTTCGTTTTGTTATGTTGATGATGAGGTTGAAGGCATATACCGACTCTTGCTTAGCGATTATGCTTTACCCGTGAACATAGGTAATCCGCACGAGATTACGATAAGGGATTTTGCTGAGGAAATTGTTAAATTAACAGGTACATATCAAAAAGTAATATATAAGCCCTTGCCACAAGATGATCCTATGCAGCGACAGCCGGATATTTCAAAGGCAAAAGAAATTTTAGGCTGGGAACCTAAGGTGTCCAGGTCCGAAGGGATGAAGAAGACGTATGAATACTTTAAATCCCTGCCGGAAGAGGAATTGTATAAAAAAAATCACAAAGACTTTAAGGATTACAACAGGATTTAATTTTGAACGAAAAAACAAAGGAGCAGTCGGAAAACGAATTTGCTCCTTTATTTTTTTAATGCAATAATTGTTAGTGTTAATAGGGATATGCATGTATTTGTGTAAATAGTTGCAAGTAGATTGGGAAATCTATTTTCAACTTTCTAACGTAGGTATGACAGCTCAAGCTTAATTAAAGATAATAAGCCATACAAGTGTTATTAACCGAATTTTTTAGGCTTATAACAAAATTAGTAAGGAGTTCAGGAATTAGAGGTTAGTTTTGTATTCCGTAATCAAAAAGAACTTTTTAGTAATTTTTAGATTATATTTATATGTTTGGCCGATGATTATAAATAAATTAAGGCAACCCCAAATTAAAAGAACTAAAACCAATTTTAATTGAAAACTATTATTAAAGATAAGATTTGGCTGTCTTCTCCGCATATGGGCGGGGGCGAACAAAAATATGTTCAAGAGGCCTTTGATACCAATTGGGTGGCTCCATTGGGACCTAATGTAGATAATTTTGAAAAATCTATAAACGAGTTTGTTGGGGGTAGCGTTCATGTTGCCGCGCTAAGTTCGGGTACTGCTGCTATCCATTTGGCTTTAGAATTGTTAGGTGTTACTAGAGGTGATGAAGTTATTTGTCAAAGTTTCACTTTTTCAGCTTCTGCAAACCCGATTATGTATCTGGGTGCTTCACCAATTTTTGTGGATAGTGAAAGGGATACATGGAATATTTCTCCAAAGTTACTTGAGAATGCCATCCAGGATAGGATTGAAAAGGGTAAAAAACCTAAGGCAATAGTAGCTGTTCATTTATACGGTATGCCATACAATGTTAAAGCCATAGCCGAAATTTCAAAAAAGTACGGTATACCGGTTGTAGAAGATAGTGCTGAAGCTCTAGGTAGCAGCGTTAATAATCAAAAATGCGGTACTTTCGGTTCAATAGGGATTTTGTCTTTTAACGGAAACAAAATTATAACAACTTCTGGTGGTGGGGCTTTGATTGCTAAAGAGGTAGCAATAAAGAAAAAAGCTGTGTTTCTGGCTACCCAAGCAAGGGATGATGCTCCTCATTACCAACATTCATCCGTAGGGTATAATTACCGAATGAGTAATATCTTAGCGGGAATCGGTCGTGGTCAAATGGAGGTACTTCAAAATCGTGTTGACCAGAGAAGATCTAATTTCGAATTTTATAAAAAACATTTAGCACATCTTCCTGAAATTGAATTTTTAGAAGAACCTAGTGGTTATTATAGCAATAGATGGTTAAGCTGTATACTTACACCTTCTTTTGTTATAAGAGAAAAAATCCGTCTTGCTCTTTTGGAAGACAATGTTGAATCAAGACCTTTATGGAAACCTATGCATCTGCAACCGGTTTTCACTGAGTTCCCTCATTATTCTGATGGTACGTCCGAAGACCTTTTTAATCGAGGACTATGTTTGCCTAGTGGCTCTAATCTTTCGCAAAGTGACCTTGAAAGAGTGGTAGAGTTGATACTAACCAAAATTTAATCTGATGATAAAAGAATATTTAGTAAATAACGCTCACAAGTACGCTTCTAAGTGGCTGGTTTTAGCTATTGATGTAGTAATGATAGCTATTTCTTTCGTCTTATCATATATTATACGTTTTAACCTTACTTTGGACTTTGATATTGATAAGCTTTTTGTTCAATTGCCAATCATTTCATTGATAGCTTTGGCGTCTTTTATTTTTACAGGATCTTATAAAGGGGTAGTTAGGCATACGGGTGTTAGGGATGTTTACAACATATTTAATGCTATTTGTCTGTCTAGTATTTTGTTAATTTCAATGGTTCTTTTTAATCGTGAATTAGGGGTTTTTGAAAACTTCACGGTACCGTTAGGGATTATTATTATTCATAGTTTACTGAGTTTTGTTGCGTTAACCGCTTCCCGGTATGTCTTTAAGTCTTTGTACAGTACCTTTATGGCCCGTGATTTTAAGGTCAATAAGAATGTTCTGATATTTGGAGCAGGGGAGTCAGGGATACTAACCCAAAGTGCTCTGGTTAACCATACCAAAAGTAGGGTAAGGGTTGTTGGTTATATAGATGAAGATGAGAAAAAGGTTGGGAAACAGATAAACGGAGTAAAAGTTTTCCACAAAGATGTTTTGAACAAGGACTTTATATTGAAAAATAGTATTTCTGAGGTTATTTTTTCTATTCAGAATATTGACCCTAAAGACCTTAAGGTGTTAGTTGAAGGTCTGGTTGATTTTCCTGTTCAGGTGAAAATTGTCCCTCCTGTAGAACAGTGGATCAATGGTGAGCTGAAAGTTTCTCAAATTAAACAGATTCAGATTGAAGATCTTTTGGATAGGGCTCCAATTAACATTAGAAACTCAAAAATCTCCGAAGAAGTTAAGAATAAGGTTGTCTTAGTTACAGGAGGTGCAGGGTCTATTGGTAGTGAAATTGTACGTCAAGTTTGTACATATAATTATAAGTCGCTCATCGTGATAGATCAATCAGAATCTGCATTATATGACCTGCAGCAGGAATTGAAACAAAATGGCTTTCATAATTTCATGCCTATTGTTGGGGATGTGCGTGATAAGAATAGATTAAATAATCTTTTTCAAGAATACAAGCCTAATATTGTGTTTCACGCTGCAGCGTATAAGCACGTGCCTTTAATGGAATACAATGCTTATGAAGCTATAAAAATTAATGTAGCGGGTACTAAAGTTGTTGCCGATTTATCTATTAGTCATAACGTAGATAAATTTATTTTCATCTCTACTGATAAGGCTGTTAACCCTACAAATGTAATGGGTGCTACAAAGCGAATTGCAGAAATGTATATTAGTTGTATGCAGCAAAAAGGAAAAACGAAATTTATAACAACGCGTTTTGGAAATGTATTAGGATCAAATGGTTCAGTAATTCCTCTTTTCAAAAAACAAATTGAAAATGGTGGTCCGTTAACGGTTACCCATGAGAATGTTACTCGTTTTTTTATGACTATTCCAGAAGCTTCTCAATTGGTATTGGAAGCGGGAGCAATGGGAGATGGAGGAGAGATATTCATTTTTGACATGGGCGAATCTGTAAAGATATTTGACTTGGCAAAAAATATGATAAAACTCTCAGGACTTAAGTATCCAGAGGATATAGATATTAAGATAACCGGTTTGCGTCCAGGTGAAAAACTATATGAAGAGTTATTAGCAAATGGAGAAAACACCTTGCCTACTTATCATAAAAAAATTATGATCGGTAAAACTAGAGAACTTGATTATATACTAGTGAGGTCTAAAATTGATGAGCTTTGTGTGTCCAATATGTTCTTCAATGAGAGCACTGTTAGTTTAATGAAAGAGATCGTTCCGGAATTTATATCTAATAACTCAGAATTATGTGTTTTGGATAAAAAAGACAAAACGACAACTAAGAATCATCCTCTTAAAAAAGTTCTATAATTTTTTAATTTACTATCATTGCACCAAAATTTGAACACTATGTCCATTAAAAAAATGCTTTCACTTGATATTTTTCGATTTTTAAAAACTGTAGCCCCACTCTTAGTTGTTTCGGGAATCCTACTTTCTTCTTGTGCTACAAGAAAGGAAGTTGTGTATTTTCAAAATACTGGTGATTTTGAAACTTTGGTTGATAAAAACAGTTTTACACCAAAATTTAAAGTTGATGATTTAGTAAGTATTTATGTGTCTACCTTGGACAGTGAAGCTAGTGCTCCTTTTAATTTATTAAGAGGGGGAGGAGAAGGTGGAATTAGACCGGAACAGGTAGATTATTTAATAGATAAGGATGGGGAAATTGATTTCCCGGTAATTGGGAAAGTGAAAATTGCAGGACTTTCAGGTGAAGAAGTTAGAGTTCTTCTAAGAGATAAGCTTTCTGATTATTTGAAAGACCCTATTATAAATATTCGTCTTCGAAACTTTAGTATATCTGTTTTGGGAGAAGTTCGTAGACCGGGAACCTACCCTGTAGATGGTGAGCGGATAACTATTATGGAGGCATTGGGTTTTGCGGGTGATTTGACCATTAAAGGTAGACGTGAAAATGTTATGGTAATCAGGGACTTTGATGGAACCAAAGTATATACAAGAATCGATTTAACTAAAAAAGAAGCCCTAAGCTCTCCAGTATATTATTTAACTCAGAATGATGTGGTTTATGTTGAGCCTAATAATTCTGCAATAAAATCTTCAACTCTCGATAGCAGAATGTCTATTGCAGTTTCAATAGCGTCATTATTGATTACTTCAACTGTACTCTTGATTACAAGAACAAATTAAGGTTAGGCAATAGCACATTAGTATATGACATTAAAAAAACAAAATGAGCTTGAATAATCAAAATTCTATATCAAACAACTCGTTTGATTTTAAGGAAATACTCGCTACTTATGCAAAACATGTCAAATGGTTTGTGCTATCCGTAGTTTTTGCGTTAATTATTGCTTTGCTATATATTAGATATGCAACACCGCAGTTTGCGGTTCAAACGCAGATTCAGATATTGGAGGACAAAACATCTGGTTCCGAGCTTGATGTTTTTCAGGATTTAAATCTTTTAGGAGGAGGGAAAAATAAAGTAGAAGATGAATTACAACTCATAAGTTCTCGTTCAAATTTTATTAGAGTGGTTAAAGAACTAAATCTAAACACTCAAATCTTAGTTCAGGGAAATATTAAAGAAACGGAGTTGTACAAGAATCCACCTGTTAATCTGAACTTCATTGCTGCTGATTCTATATTAAATCGGGCGAATTTGGACTTTTTTATTACAATTTCGTCTTCTACGACTTTTGGTTATACTGAAGAAGAGGACAAACCCGTGAAAATATATGCCTTTGGTAAAAACATCTCTACGCCTATAGGGGATATTGTTATAACACCAAATGTTGGAGTTTTTGAGGGTTATAAGGATAAAAAATTAAGAATTTCTGTAAAACCTATAGAAGATGTTGCTCAAGCGTATAGGAAACGAATTGTAGTTAGTAATCCAGGTGAGCTTTCTAATATTGTTAATATTATTTTGGAGGATCCTATCCGTGAAAAAGCTGCAAATATTCTTGATGCTTTAGTTAGAATATATAATGAAAATGCTATTCAGGATAAGCAGATTATTGCTGATCGTACCTCTAATTTTATTGACGAACGAATCGCTAATATTTCTTCTGATTTGGCAAGTGTTGATCAGTCGGCACAAGATTTTAAAACGGAAAAAGGTGTTACGGATATTGCAGCCGAAGCGAATGTCAACTTAAATGTGGGTGTTGCTAACCAACAAGAATTGGCAAATGCACGAAATCAGCTTAATATGGCTGCATCAATGCAAGAATTGGTTCAGCAACAAGGTAGTTACGAGGTTTTACCAACGAATATTGGACTTTCTGATCCAACAATAGCAAGTACTACGGATCGATATAACCAGCTGGTTCTGGAACGAAAGCGGCTTCTTAAAAGTTCAAATGAGAAGAACCCGGTAATTGTTAATTTAGATCAACAGATTGCTGGCTTGAAGAGAAGTATGCAATCTAGTTTAAGTAGTACCGTAAATAACCTTGGTCTTACGGTAAATTCTTTAAGTGGACAACAGGCACGATTTAATTCTAAGATTTACTCTTCGCCCGCAAATGAAAGAGCTTTGAGAGATATTACCAGGCAACAACAGACTACTGAATCTCTATATCTTTATCTCTTACAGAAGAGGGAAGAAGCGCAGATTTCTGCAGCTTCAAGCTCCCCTAAGTCTAAAATTGTAGATCGAGCTTATAGTATTAGTAAGTTGCCTGTATCGCCTAAAAAGTCAATTATATATCTAGCTTCGTTCATTTTAGGTTTGCTAGTTCCGTTTAGCGTTATTTATGCAAAAGATCTTTTGGATAACAAGGTTCATAACATGCATTCGCTAGAAAAAGTAGTGAAAAATACACCTATTTTGGGTGAACTCCCTAGATTAACCAAGAAAGATGAAAAGCTCGTGGTAAAAGAAGATAGGTCCGTTCTGGCTGAGTCTCTTCGAATTATTCGTACGAATCTAGATTATTTGATAAAATCAAAACAGAAAAAATCAGGAAAAAGTAATATTGTTTTCGTTACATCTAGTGTTCCAGGTGAGGGTAAAACGTTTCTTTCTACTAATCTGTCTATGATACTTGCAAGCACGAATAAAAAAGTACTTTTAATAGGTGCGGATATTAGAAATCCTAAGTTGTATACTTTTTTCTCAGGAGGTAATATTGATAACATGCAAAAACCCAGTAGAAATAAAGATGCGGGGCTTACTGAATTTCTGTATGACAACACTATTGAGATTAGGGATATAGTAAACCCTATGCTGGTTCATAGAAATACTATAGATGTGATTTACTCTGGTAGAATACCTCCTAACCCTGCTGAGCTTTTAATGAGCGATAGAATAAAAGAATTGTTTGCCCAAGTTTCTGAAACTTATGATTACGTAATCGTAGATACAGCACCTTTAATGGTGGTTACGGATACACTTTTAATTAGTGAATATGCGGACTTACTTCTTTATGTGACTAGAGCAGGAATAACAGAGACAAACGCCGTGGATTACCCAATCAAACTTCAAGAAGAAGGAAAAATTAAAGGGTTGTCATTTATTGTTAATGATGTAGATTCCTCTAATCTAGGTTATGGCGGAAAATATGGCTATGGCTATGGAAAAACTCAAAAAAAATGGTGGAAGTTTTAAATAATTTCACCAAAAAAAATACCCCGAACTTATATTTGGGGTATTTTTTTAACTTTTATGAGTTGTTGTTATAAGCTAAATTTAGAGTTTAGAATTTAAGAAGTTCAATACAAGTAATCTTCCCCCTGTAAATTTATCTAATCTAGTTCTACTTATTAATGAGTCAAAAATTAGGTTGTTCATAAATGCCTTATGGGTTGTAGAGTTTCAAGTCGATCGGTTATTTGCCGAGTATCAATCCTCTTTTAACGAAAAGCAGTAGGGTATTTCAGTCCCAAAGTGTTATTACATTATATTTGTCAGCCGTGTGTTAACACGCTAGATTTTGATACCAAACACTTAATTAGCATGAAAAAAAAGTACTTTTTAAAACTAGTTTTCACATGTCTCTCTATATATTTAGCGGGTCTTTCTAGTGTTAATGCACAATTAACCGATGAATTTGCCAAAGTTGATATTGTAACTGGGCTATCGAATGCAACTAACTTTAAATTTGCACCTGATGGCAGGATATTTATTCTAGATCGCTTTGGTGAAATCTTAATTTATAAACCTGACGAGCAATTTACAGTTTCAGCAGGTACTTTGCCGGTTTATCATGAGCATGAAGATGGTTTGGTGGGTGTAGCGATTGACCCGGATTTTGAAAATAACAATAAAATTTATCTTCATTATGCACCGATAGATTTTGTTGGCTATAGAGTTTCTAGGTTTAGTGTTGTTGAAGATATGGTAGACTTCAGCTCAGAGGAAGTTATTATTCAGTGGAATACCTCGAGGTCTGCATTATGGCATTCTGGAGGAGATATGGATTTTGATTCTCAAGGGAACCTATATATAGCCACAGGTGATAACACTACTTATGGTAGTAAACTTTATTCGCCATTGGATGAAGATGATTCTGACTTTAGTGCAGAGAAGGCCTCATCTAATACAAATGATTTAAGAGGGAAAATTTTAAGGATTAAACCTGGTCCAGGCACAACTTATACTATACCAAGTGGAAATCTATTTGCCGCTGGAACTCCAAATACAAAACCAGAAATTTATGTAATGGGAGCTAGAAACCCTTATCGGATTTTTGTGGATAAAGAGCATACTGATTGGTTATTTTGGGGAGAGGTTGGTCCAGACGGAAATGTTGCAAGCGAATTAGGTCCAGAGGGTTTAGATGAAATTAATTTGACCAAACAAGCGGGTAATTATGGATGGCCATATTTTTCCGGTGCTGATAATGATCCGTACCAAATTTCGTATGCTAATCCAACCTATTATAATAATCCAGCCGCTCCAGAAAATATTTCAAAATGGAATACGGGAGCTACGGTTCTGCCTCCAGCTCAAGAGGCATGGATTGAAAAATTCCATAAATGTTATTTAGCGGGATTTAGATATAATTATGATAATGAATTATTAGATCAACAACGTCTTCCCGCTGAATTTGATGGTTTATTCTTTTACTTTGATTTTAATACGAGTCGCATTTGGGCAGTAGAAATGGCTGCAGATGGTTCCATTATTTCTGAAGAAATGCTAGATGACGATGTTTTTCCAGGGTCGGGAAACAGTAAAGATGGTTATATTGATATGGAATTAGGCCCAGATGGTAAAATGTACATATTGGCTTATGGGGAAGGTTGTTGCCCTCAGGATATTCCAGAAGGTATCGGCAGACTTATTCAAGTTAATTATACAGGTATTACCACAAACTCTCCTCCCTCTGTAGTTATGTCGGCCGATGTGACTTTTGGACCTTTGCCGTTAACTGTTAATTTTACCGGAGATCAGACTACTGATCCTAATGGGGATTCTCCTTTAAGTTATGCTTGGGATATAGATATAGACGGTACGGTTGATTATACCACGCCAAATATTTCACACCCTTACACTACGAAAGGCACTTATACAGCACAACTTAAAGTTACGGACCCTGAAGGGGCTATTGGTGCTAAAACAATAAAAATTTATGCGGGTAATACACCTACTGAATTTAGTTTTAATTCGCCTGTAGATGGTGGCTTTTTTAATTGGAACGATGATGTAGATTTCAATCTGGTTGCTAATGATGCGGAAGACGGTGTTATTCCCTGTGAGGATATTAATGTGGTGCCATCTCTCGGACATGAAAACCATTTTCACGATGTTGGAAGTGTAGATCCATGCACATCAACTCTTAATTTAGATGATGGAGACCACCAAATAGATGGTGGTATGGATATTTTTTACGTTCTAAATGCCAATTATACGGATAGTGATGGACTTATATCTAGAGGGCAAATACGAGTACATCCAAAGAGGCGGGAAGCTGAATATTTTGACAATCAAAGTGGCGTCACGATTGTATCGAATACGTATGAATTGGAAGGAGCTAAGGATGCTATACAGGTAGATAACAATTCATATATATCTTTTGAAGGACGTAATTTGATGAATATGAATGCCGTCAAGTACTTGGTGGCGTCAGACAATTCGGGTAGTACTATTGAACTTAGATTGGACAGCCCTACAGGTACCTTGGTAACAACCACAACTATACCTTCAACCGGAGGGAACGATAATTGGTTACATATGCAAACTCCAATAAATAGTGTACCAACAGGAAAACATGATTTGTTTTTTGTATTTAAGAATGCTAGTTCATCACAGGATATCTTAAGATTAAATTATGTTGAATTTCTAGGCAATGGAGTTTCAGAAGATAACACACCTCCTGAAGTTCATGGTGTGCAACCTGATGGAAACAACGTTTTGGAGGTTAGGTTTTCCGAATACGTGGATGAGGGTACCGCAGAGAATGTGTCAAATTATTCAATTACCAACGGTGTATCTGTGCAAAGTGCAGAGCTTCAACCGGACGGGCACACTGTATTTCTAAATACGTCTCTTTTAAGTGCGGATGTCGATTATAACCTTAGTATTTCCAATGTAGAGAACATTAGCGGTATTCCTATGGTAGCTGAGAGTTTTTCATTCTTTGTTTTCGAGGAAATTAGAATCAATACAGGTGGAAATCAAATTACCGGGCCTGGAGGAGAAATTTTCAAAGAAGATGAATATTTTAACTCTGGGAGTGAATACGGTAAAGCTGTGGACGTTGCAGGAACGGATGATGATGAATTGTATCAAACCGAACGTTACACCAATAATAAGGGCTCTTTTGAATATCAAATTCCGGTAGCTCTTGCTGGGGAATATGACATAAGACTTCATTTTGCTGAAATATTCTTCGGTGTGGATGAAAATCAACTTGATAAGGGTGCTGGTGCTCGTGTCTTTAATGTAGTAATTGAAGGTAATGAGGTTTTATCTAACTTTGACATACTTTCCGAAACAGACCCAGCAACAGCTTTGGTGAAGGAATTTGACAATGTTACGGTTACCGATGGCTTTGCGAGTATATTCTTTAATGGTGTGGTACAAAGTCCTAAAGTTAATGGGATAGAAATTTTATCAAAAGATACTTTTGAAGGTGGAACTCCTACAAATGCTAATATTACCATTACTTCACCTTCAAACGGTTGGGATGTTAACAAACCTTTCGAAGTTGCTTTTAGGGTGGATAATTGGGTTATAAATGAAGATGATACTCATATTCATTATTACGTAGATGGTGACTTAATAGATAAATACTATGGGTACGATCCTATCCCATTTAATGATTTAGCTGATGGAGAACATACTATTAGAATAGAATTATTTAATGCGGACCATACGGGTACTGGAATTTATGATGAAGTAGTGGTAAATGTAACAGGTTTGATAACTTGTAACGAAACTCCGTTTCCTGAATCGTGGGTTGTGCATGAATTTGACCCAAATCCTTATACAGTGGTCTATACCTTTGCAGATGACGATTTAGATGGAGATGGACTTAAAGATATTGTTACTGGTGGATGGTGGTATAAAAACCCAGGTTCAGCTTCTGGTAATTGGGAAAAGAACACTATAGGCAGCACATTCAAAAACGTTGCTCATGTGTATGATTTTGATGATGATGGAGATATGGACTTGTTGGGTACTACGGGCGAGTATACCGGAGCTCAATTGGTGTGGGCCCAAAATGATGGAAATGGTAATTTTACGGTCTTTGAAAATATTCCGGAAGGAGATACTGATTACGTAGAACCTTTCTTGGCAGGCCTTGCTGGCGGTGTATTTGATAATACTGGTACGTATAGAATGGCAATAAATTGGAACGGAGCGGAATTTACTGGTTCACCCATTCAAATGCTTACACCTCCCAATAAAAATAATATAACCACCCAAACATGGGATTTAATAGATATTAGTTTTGATTCTTCGGGAGAGGATATCCAAGCTGGAGATATTGACCAAGATGGTGATTTAGATTTATTTCAAGGTGTTAATTGGTTGCGAAATAATGGCGACCTAAATTTTGAAAAATTTGAAACCGGTGTAAATGATGCCTATTCTACAACAGCTGACCGTGCACAGTTGGCTGATTTTGACCGTGATGGTGATTTAGATGCAGTCGTTGGTCAGTTAAGTTTAGGGAGTGGGGGTGATGGAACAGGCCCTAAGACAGAATTTGCTTGGTTTGAAGCACCTTCAGACCCAACACAGCTATGGATACGTCATGATTTGGACAGTGAAGTTAACGGAAGTTTAAGTGTATTTGCAATAGATATAGATTTTGATGGAGATCAAGATATTGTTGTTGGAGAGTGGAGGGGTGACAAACGCCTGATAGCATTCGAAAATGATCTCTGTGGTTCGGGAGAATTCAATAAAATTATTTTGGATGATGGTGCTTTAGGTTATGAACATCATGATGGTGCCAGAGTCGTAGATATTGATGCTGATGGAGATTTAGATGTTGTTTCTAATGGATGGTTAAATGATAAGGTGTTAAGGATATACGAAAACACTACACCACTTTTACAAGATAATAGACCAATTGCAAATGCGGGGTCCGATAAAATTATATCAACAACCAGTGTTACCTTAGTTGGTTCTGGAAATAATCCTGATGGCGGTTTAATCGTTTCATATGAATGGTCACAGCAAAGCGGACCTAGTATTGCAACATTAAGTGGAGACGCTACAACAGAGTTAACAGTTAGTAACCTTCAAGATGGGCTTTACGTATTTCGCTTGACCGTTACCGATGAAGAAGGGGATGTAGGGTTTGATGATGTATCAGTGACAAAATCAAGTACATCTATGGTAACTCGTATTAATAGTGGAGGCCCTAGCTATAATTATAATGGAACCAATTGGGCGTCTGATCAGTATAGTAATGGTGGGAGTACAATTACCAATACAATTGCCATAGCAAATACGGAGAACGATGTTCTCTATCAAACTGAAAGATACCGTACCACAGGTAGTCTGATTTATGATATACCTGTAGCTAATGGAGAGCATAGTGTTAATCTGCATTTTGCAGAGATTTATTATGGTGTACCCGGTGATGGTTCTGCAGGTGGCGCTGGTTCTAGGGTTTTCAATATTGATGTAGAAGGTCAAGAGCAAATTGAAAACTATGATATTTTTGTTGAAGCAGGAGGGGCTGCCACTGCTATAGTTGAAACATTTAACGGAATAAATGTAACGGACGGAAGCCTAACAATTACCTTAAGTCCTGTTACGGAATTTCCTAAAATATCGGGTATTGAAATAATAGAACCGGTTGTTGAAGGAGCTCCTACAGCAGATGCTGGTGAGGACCAAATGTTAACCTTACCTGATAATAGTACGGTAATCTCAGGATCAGGTTCAGACCCTGATGGAGGGACTGTTACTTTCGCGTGGACACAAGAAAGTGGACCTAACACGGCTACATTAAATGGCGATAATACGGCTGAACTCTCAGTTAGTAGTATGGTTGAAGGTGTCTATGTCTTTAAATTGACGGTAACAGATGATGAGAATCAAACGGTTACAGACGAAGTAAAGGTTACGGTAGTTCCTGAAAATGGTCTCCTAGCGGTTGCCGAAGCTGCACCAAAGGAGGGTAAAGCCCCTTTACAGGTAACTTTTACTGGTAGTAATTCAATTGGTGATATTGAAGATTATTTTTGGGACTTCAATAATGGGAATACATCAGGAGAAGCTGATAGTGCAAGTACGTTCCTAGAAAATGGAGTCTACGAGGTTGTACTTACAGTTACTAATGCCGGTGGAGAAACACATTCGGATACAGTGTTGATAACGGTTTCCGAAACTTTAGAAGGAGATAAAATGGGTTATATTTTAGAAAAGAATCCTATTAAAGAAGGCGTAGCCAATGTTAGAATTTTAAATCAACCGGAAGATTTCATGATGTTGGGCATTAATTTGCTTGACCAGCAAGGTAGATTAATTAGTGGCATCAATGCGGATGAAGTAGTGATGGTTGGGGCTGATACATATCAAATTCCTGTTTATCTTTTAAGGGATGGTATTTATTTCTTGAGTATAGCCAATAATAAAGGAAAACCAGTAACCATGAAAATACTGGTACAGAATTAAGAAGCTGATAACTGGATATAAAAAATGCCGCTAATTTAGCGGCATTTTTTATGCTATTCCCTAGGTATAAAAATTATGAACTTCTATCTAGTAGAAATTCTGAATAGAATTATTAATTAATGGTAGAATCTGATCTACCATTTTTTTGGATAAGGTTATTTTTTTTAGTGCATTAAGCTGATTCATGTTATGAATATCCGAAGCTACAAAATCTATTAAGCCGTTATCTAGTAGTTCTAATGCCATTTTGGGCACTTCTTTACCGTAATATTCACTAAGTGATAGTAAGTTCATTTGAAAGAGAATGCCATTGTCTTTATATTCTTGGTACCTTTTCTTTCTATGATGCAAAAAGCCATATCTCTCTGGGTGTGCCAAGATTGGGAAAAAACGCTTCGAAGCGGTTTTTACAATAGCTTCGTCAAAATTAATAGGGGGCTGTAAATAGGACATTTCTACCAATAAATAGTTTTTCTTCATTGGCATAACACCATCACTTTCCAATAGGTTTTCAAAAATGTCATCAATCATATGCTCCGCAGACGCCTCTATGGATATATCCTTTAAATCATTTTGTAGCAATGCATTTTTTAACTCGGTAAGAGAGGCATTTATGGTTTCTTTTGTATTGGGGTAATAGTTGGACATGATATGTGGAGTGGCAACAAAATGAGTGATACCCAATTCAGCCAAAGCTTTTATAAGAGCAATGGAATCATCCACTGTTTTTGCCCCATCATCTATACCTGGCAATAGGTGATTATGAATGTCAATAAAACCATCTAGGTAGTCGACTAAATATTTTTTCTTATTGAAAAATTGAAACATGTATAGTGGTTTCGTTATTATGTATGAGTTATAACGGACAATGCCGATATTTATGATGTTTTGTATAGTGCAAAGATAAGTTAGAACCACCATAATGAGAATAATTCTTAACATCTTTACAGTATGGTACAAATAACAAAGCGGAGATATATCCAATTGGACATAGCTCCGCTTTAGTAAATAACCTCGGGGCAAGCCCACGAGGCATTCGTTAAGAAAAAACTTTACTATTTCGAGGTAAGCCTCGAAGCATTTAAATCTCGATTATCGAGTAAAATCTAAATCCTATTAGAAATTAACTGATACTTTTCCTCTTAGATAGAAAGGTATACCTGGTGTAAAATGTATTTCTTCAACAGGAGCGGTTTCGTTAAACAGTCTGCTTTCCGTTGCGAATTGGGTTTCGTTCCATTCGGTATCAAAAAGGTTTTCTACAATGACGCCCAGTGTCCAGTTCTTTATGGAATAATTTAAATTTAAGTCGGTTACAAAATAACCTTCTGCTACAATTGAATTATCCTCGTTTGCCGGTCTATCTTTTACATATTTATAGTTTATTCCACCTGAGAAATTCTTAATATCAATAAATGACAATCCAGCTGTGGAAGTCAAATCTGGCGCAAGGGGAATAAGGTCTTGCCCATCTTGATCTTCTGAACTTCTGGCGTAAGTGTAATTTACGTCTCCATTAGCATAAAGCCAATCGGTAATTTGGTAGCGTAAACCAAAATCAACTCCGAGCCTCTTTGTTTTTCCACTGGGTTCTACGATACCGGCATCACCAACATAGACAAACTCTTGTTCTAAAAACAATGTCCACAAGGCTGCATTAATAACCAATCTATCCACTGGTTTGTAAATTGCTCCTAAATCCGCTCCATAGGCCAAGGGAAGAATTTCCTTACCATTGTTTGCTGTTACCACTCTAGTATCATTTGAATGGTATCCAATACCCGATTTAGCAAAAAGCTGCAAATTGGAAGTTGGAGCATAAATAACATTAAGTTTTGGACCTAGAAAAAGCTTGTTCTCGCTTTTGCTATCATAGGTTTCGGTAAGGTTGTTTACATAATCAAACTTAAAATAGTCTAATCGGAGACCAGTGTTTAAAGTCCATTTATTTTTTTTATAGGTTACATCAAAAAAACCATAGGCATTTAACTCGTCAACATCTCCATAAGCCAAGCGCTCCAATAGGCTTTGACGGTTTTTTGTTCGGGATAGTTGAACATCGTTAACATCGTCATACCTAAAACCTATTCCTGATTCATATTTTAATTGAGAATCGTGGTCTCCCACATGAACGGAATGTTCGTAACTAGTTTCGGCACCAATTATGGTCCGGTCTTCAAATTGTCTTATTTGGTCCCCGTTTACTGGATCTTCCAAGAAGAACGTAAAGTTGGAAAAGAGCTCAAAATCATACTTTGTCAAATAAGCCTTAGACTTTACCCTAGAATGTTCATCTAGTTGTTTGGTATGGTTAAGGAGAATATTGCTGCGGCTTGTGTTTCCTCCCTCAGTATCATCAATTGCTCCAAATCTACCTATTAAACCTGCATCTACGGCTCTTTGCGGAACCTGACCGGAAGCATCCCATTTGCTTTGAAAATGAGAAAGTGTAATGCTCAAATCTTGGTCTTTACGATTGTTAAAAGTATATCGCCCCATAATATTTAGACGATTGAAGTTTTGAGAAGAATCAAATGGGCCATCTGTTAAAACCAACTCAGAAGCTAAATATGCATTGCTAAAATCACTTTCGGCCACTTTGAACATACCTACGGTACGCAAGGTATTGAATTGACCAATTTCTGCCGAAATCAAGTTGTTTTCTAGTTTGCGTTTCGTTTTTAAGTCGATGTACCCTGCGGTATTAAAGTTTCCTTTGTTAGCATAATAAGGACCTTTTCCAAAGTCAATATTATCAATAGTTTCGGGGATTATAAAGTGCATATCCGAATACCCTTGCCCATGAGCATGAGATACCATGTTTACAGGTAGACCGTCTACATTAATGGCTAAATCCGTTCCGTGGTCAATATCAAATCCTCTTAAGAAAATTTGCTCGGCTTTTCCACCTCCGGCATGTTGGCCAATGATTAATCCCGGTACTTTTCGCAGAATTTCCTGCGAAGATTTAACAGGGTTTGCTTTAACATCAACATTTACAAAGTTGCTAAGGGCGTTTACTTTTGAAACCAGTACCACTTGCTCCAAAGAAACGGCAGATTCTATTAGGGTGATGTTTGTGTTGCTGTCTAAAAGCGATTCCGTAATAGTAAGTTGATGATTTTTATAGCCTAAACTATAGAAATAAATAACATCTCCAACGGATATGTCATCTAGTTCAAAATATCCGGAAACATTGGTATATGTATACCCACCGGTAGTTTTGTTATAAACGCCAACACCTTCTAGGGCAATTTGTTTTTCGTTCGTTACCGTACCACTAAGGTCATGGGCCTGGACCACAAGACCAAAAGCTAATAGTACTATAAGAGTAATATGTTTTTTCATAATAAACAAGATTGAAATATAGTGAACATACAAGCGTATCCATAGACATAACTTGATGCTGAATAAAAAAATAAAATGTAGGAGTAAACCTTAACCGGAAATGGGGAAGTTGGTTGGTTGTGGAGGTTCTTTTAAAACGGTAAAATAACCTAGTTTTAGGTTACTTTCTATGGTTTTAAAATTCGCTAAAGATTTCATTGCCGGAATATGATGAAACACCGGATAAGCTGTAGTAATATGCTTATCAAACTTAAAATCTGCTAATAGCGAGTCTTCTGTTGATTCATTGGTGCCGGAAGCATCAAAAATGGCGTCAATTATATTAATAAAATTATGCTCATGCCTATCAATATCCGTATGATGATGAGTATAGTGGGTATTATTTTCATGAATGGAGGAGTCATGGCCAATTACCGAATCAGGCATTTCCAAAATGTGAGAAACTTCGTGAAAAACAGTGCTTATTTTTTGATGCAGTGGATTTAAAATATAGCACAAAGCGATTATCAACGCTACATATTTTATAAGCGTTGGCTTTGTTGAACGGCTAAAATTTTCTTTTTTGCTCTGCATTCAGTTTTACTTACGGAAACAGGGTACTAAAGGTTTTATTTTTCTAGAAGAGATGTTAAGGTTTCTTCTATATAGGTTGCATATTCTGCAATTGTAGGCATCTCAAATATTTTATTTAAAGGAAAATTATATTCAATTTCCTCGTTAATCCGGGCAGTGACACGTATTGCTGCTAGTGAATGACCTCCTAAAGAAATAAAGTTATCATGTACGCCAACTTTGTTCAATTTCAAGACTTCGGCCCAAATATTCTCTAGTAGTTCTTCTATTTCATTTCTTGGTGCTGTATATGATGTGTCCATAGCCAGCTGTACCGCCGATAGGTTTTTTAAACTTTTCTTATCAACTTTCCCGTTGGAGGTCAATGGCATTTCCTCCAAGTGTTTATACACAGAAGGAAGCATATACGAAGGAAGTTGTTGGGCCAATAAATTTTGTAATTTTTTAATGGACAAGTCTTTTTTACCTGTGTAATAAGCAACCAACTTAGAGTTGTTTTCCCAGTCTGGATGTGAAGGGGTATACCCAATTTCGTGCATGATTCGCAAAACCTCCTTCTCATCAATTACCTCGTTTATTTCTTCAAGGCTTTCGTTTCTAGTCTTATGGCCTAATCGTACATCCCAACTATATGGAAAAGAGTAATTGCTATACCCTAAATCCTTTTTATGGACATAAATACCAACTTGGTTAATAAGGCAGTTCGTAGATCTGCCGGTATCCGTAGGTCTTATCCAGCCTGCTTTCTCTTTTAGATAAACCAGCATTTCTTCTAAACTGACATCACTAAACCTATAAAAATCTACAAATTCTACTTTTTCAAAAACACTTTCGTCTTCAAAAATGGATACATCTAAAAGTCGTTTTACGGCATCCGACTCTTGGTGATATAGTTTTCTTGCTTCTAAAATGGTATCGTCGATTTTTGAGGTGTCCAATTCCTCATCCCAAAAAAGTTCTTCGGTAAGTCGGGTTTCAAAAAACTGACCACGACTTAAACCGGTAACTATAAATGGAATTTGTTTCTCAAGTGCTATTTTGGTGCTCAGGGTATAAATGGTCTTAAAGCACCCATTGCAAACGTTGTGGTGTTGGTTAAGACTATCTACAAATATTTCGTTCATATGGGGTGTTTGTCCATAGATGTGGTCTACGCCCAACTTTTTTACAATACGGTCAACATTTGCTTTTGCCTGTTCGGAAATGTAGCCGTTATCCATGGTGAAAGCTAGAACCTTGAGCCCCATATTAACTAGCCGAGCAAGAACATAGGTACTGTCTTTTCCACCACTTAAAAGTGAAATGCAATCATAACTGCGGTTTTGATTTCTTTTTGATGTTAAGAGCGAAACCAACTGCTCATCATTTTTAAAATAGCGTTCGGTCTTGTCTTTATAGGTCTCGAACGCGGTACATAAATGACAAACCCCATCCTCATCAAAATCTGCCTTTGGGTAGTTAGAAGGTAATCCGCATGTAGTACAGTTTACTACCTCTTCTTCAGGGGTAGTTTCTTTGTTCTCAACTAATACTACTGCACAGTTGGTTATTTCAGGAACCTCAAGGAGGTTACTTTCTATATCCGCAAGTTCTATACGGTATCCTCTAAGTTTTACTTGTTCATCCAGGCGACCAATATATTCAAACTCCCCATTTTTATTCACCCTGCCCAAATCTCCAGTCTTGTACATTTTAGTTTCAGGTGAAAAAGGGTTTTTCTCAAATTTTTCGGCCGTCATGTTAGGGGCGTTGGCATATCCGTCAGATAACCCAGCACCACTTAAATAGAGCTCGCCAATAACGCCATTGGGAACCTGATTTTTATAGGTATCCAAAATATAGGCGTTCATGTTGGAAATAGGAAGACCTATTGGCACGGAACTCGCTGTGTGTTTATCTTGGTCGTATCTTGAGACAATACAGCCCACAGTGGCTTCCGTAGGGCCATATTCGTTATATATTTTTAATTCCGACGGAAATGCTGCCTGTACTGTTTTTGCTAAGCTAGATTTTAATTCCTCACCACCAACAATCATGGTGTCTATATAGGAGGTTTCTAGTTTCTTGTCTTTTAAAAGAGATAGATGGGAAGGGGTGAGCTTAATACAATTTACCAGATTATCCTCTATAACTTTCAACAGACTTACATCCGGCCCGGTAGTGGGTTCTTTATAGATATTGATTCTACCACCACTTACTAAAGGTAAAAGGGTAGAGGTGATGGTCAGGTCAAAACCTATGGACGTAAAAAGCGGAAAAACCGATTTTTGATTAACGTTATAAGCTTCCTTTGCCCAGAAAATATAATTAGACAACGCTCCGTTTGAAATTAAGACGCCCTTGGGTTTGCCTGTGCTCCCAGATGTGTAGAGTATATACGCTAAACTCGTGGGTTCGTTTTGTATTTCAATATCGGTAACCGGTTGTTCTTTAATAATTGAACGTTCTTTTTGGATATCTAGAATGCCAATATCTGGCACCTCTATTTTTGAAATGAGTTCGCTTTGACTAAGCAAAAGAGCGCTCTGAGAATTTGAAATAATGTATTTAATTCGTTCCGCTGGTTGGTCCGATGAGACGGGAATGAATGCTGCACCTGTTTTTAGAACGGCTAATATGCAGATTATGTAGTCTGGACTGCGATAAAAATGAAGAGCCACTCTACTTTGCTTATCAACACCTTTACTTTTTAAATAATGTGCCAGTTGATTGGCCTTTTTGTTTAATGAGCCATAGGTGAGAATTTCATTCCCCGCTTGTAGCGAAACGGAATTTGGATGTTGTTCCTGATTATGTTGAAAGCTACTTAAAATAGACTGAAACTGTGTAGATGATATATCTTCACTATTACATTTTAAAGGTTCAATAGGTAGTAGTGCGGGTTTAAATATGGATTGTTCAAAATCTTCTAAAAAACCGTCTAGGATGTTTAGAAAGTGATTTGGCATTTCTTCTGCGGTAGCTTTTGAAAAAGTGAGGCAATTTGTATCAAAAGCTATTTTGAACGTACCGCTTTTGTTCATGTCATAGACGTGGGTGCGGAGCGCATGATTGCTGTCCATATGATTGGAATGTAGCCATTCGGTTTTTGTAGGAAAGCCGTTAAAATCAGGAAAATCTGCGTGTATGTAGTTTAAAATGGCATTAAAACTAGCATTGGTGTTAGGTGTTGCACAGCCTGGGCTTACATTTCGTAAATATGCATTTGTTTCAACTTTAACTCGGTTAAAAAGACTGATGAACGTATCATCTTCATCAATTTCAATCACTAGGGGGAGAACTTCAATAAAAAGCCCTGCAGTTTTCTGAAAATCCCGGGTAGGACGATTATGTGCTGGCGCACCAATTGCTATTTTATGTTGTCCGCTTACCCGGTGAATATAGCTGAAATATAGCGTGAGGAATATGTTAAAGAGTGTCAGGTCTTCCGTCCATCCCCTAAACTCAGGTTGTTTTGCTAAATCCCGTAACTTCTGAGAACGTTCGGCTCCAAGGTGAACATACGTGCGCCTGGCTTCGGTACTTTTTTTAAGTTTTTCTCCGTAAAATTGAGGTAGCTCTAATGTATCTTTTGTTTTATCTATCCAATAGTTTTGGCTATCAGCACCTGGTTTGGTTGTAATCTGGTCGTTTTCATATTTTATATAATCTGAAAACGATGGAAAATCTTGTAATGGGGCGGTTACCTTTTCCAATTCGTTTTGGTAAAAGGAATTCATCCGATTATAAAGAATGGAATTGGATACGGCATCCGTCACCAAATGGTGAAGCTTTAAAAACCAAATGTAGTTGTTCGGGCCGGTTCTCAATAGAGCAGTATGAAATACCCTTTTTGAAATATCCATGCGCTGCAATGTACGTTGGTAGAGCCATTCATCAACAGTAATATTATCATTACTACTGGTAAAGTCTACAAGTTCCAATGAAAAATCTATTTCATTAAGAATGGTCTGTATTGGATTTCCTTGTTCTTCGGAAAAGACCATCCGAAGTATATCTGTCGCATTGATAAGTTTTTGAAATGCCTTTTCGAATAGGGTATGTTCTATTTCTCCTTCTACTTCAAAGGTGTATACCACGTTGTGAAGCGGAACATTTGGATGCATTCGCTGACCGGCCCAAAGTGCAGACTGACTTTTTGTAAGAGGTAGAAATGTATCTTTTTGATTACTCTTCATAATTAAATCTGCTTCGTGTCGGTATCTTGTTTGCTGTCTATAAATCTTAGCATGTGGTTTATGGTCATGAAATTTTCAATGGTCATCTCCTCTGGTAGTACCTTTATGGCTGCTTCGGTTTCAATAAAAAGAATCAACTGTACCATTCCAATAGAATCAACAAGTCCAGACCCCAAAAGGTCTTCATCAGCCTCTATTTCTTCAATAGGTTCTGAGGCTAATTTATTTTTGATGTACGATACTATCTTGTCTTTCATATTTGGTTTTCTTCCAATAATTTACCTATTTCTTTTCGGCTTATTTTTCCGGAACTGGTTCTTGGAAAATCATCCATAAATTCTATGGTTTTTGGAACAGCATAGGAGGGAAGTTCTATTTTACAGAACTCCATGAGATAGGTAAGGTTTATACAGGAATCTTTAGAAGGTTTTATTACCGCGGCCAGTTCTTGTACTTCCTCTTCTTTTCCTAACACCAGAACCGCTACTTCTTCAACATCTTTATATTTTAATAAGGTTAGTTCTATTTCGTCCAACTCAACGCGATAGCCTCTAAGTTTTATTTGCCGGTCATTTCTGCCTAAAAACAATATTTCTCCTTTTGGGTTAAGTTTAACCAAATCACCGGTCTTATAATAGATATGGTCGTATCCTTCCGCTATGGTTACTTTATGAAAGGAACGTTCCGTTAGCGATTTGTTGTTCCAATACCCTTGCATCATAGTTGCGGAGCGTACTGCTAACTCTCCAGGTTCATTAGAGCTTACATCATTATTGTTTTTATCAAGTATTTTAAACTCGGTGTTGCTCCAAACATTACCAATAGGAATAGGGTCATCTGTTTTAGGAGGCTCCGGTAGATGGTAATAGGTACAAAGAATAAGTTCTGCCGGACCGTATAGATTACTGAACTTGGCATGCGGCCATTCGTTCATGAGTGCTCTAAGGTGTTTAGTGATAAAAACCTCACCGGCAAAAAGCACCCATCGTAGAGAACTGAAGTCATTTTTGCTTAATGTACCACTATTTAAAAGCTGGATTAACATAAGCGGAACGCTATACCAGACTGTAATTTTTTCATTTGCTATAAGTGCACTTAGGCTTGCTGGCATTTTTAAATGGGCATCTGGAACAATAACCGTAGTAGCCCCAACCAATGGAGCTACAAAATAGCCAAAAGTAGAAGGGTCAAAATGAAGCGGAGCGGGATTCCCAAAAACATCATCAGAGTTAAAGCCGTAAGTGTCAGCAGCAATTTTGGCCAAGCTCAGGGCACTGTAATGCGTATGCATAATACCTTTTGGAACTCCTGTAGAACCAGACGTATAAAGGATAAATGCTAAATCTTGCTCCAAAATATTGGGCGCAATGAAACCATTAGTTGAAACCGAGAAAATCTCATCCCATGAAGTGGATTGCATTGTGTTTTTAAGGGTATCTCCAATAATTGTTTTTATTGGACTTTGCTCGTTCAGCAAGTTGTCTATCTTTCTTCTTTTTGTAGGAGTGGTTACCAGACACGTAATTCCACAATCATTTATAATTGCAAGTGTTCGGTTAATTGGGGTAAAAGGGTCTAAGGGAACATAGACAGCTCCGGCTTTTAAGATTCCGTATACTGCAATACAGGTTTCCAAACATCTGTTCATATATATACCAATACGGTCACCTTTCTTAATACCTAATGAGATAAGGTATGAGGCCAGTTGATTGGTTTTTATGTGAAGGTCTCCATAAGACATAGCCTCCTCCAAATAGCGAAATGCTTCACTTTGGGGTGATGCAGTTGCTACACTTTCCAAAAGCTGTGGTAGTGTATAAGTTGATTTCAAATTCACGGTCTAGTTGATATCATACCACAAACCATGAGGACTTCAAACAATGTTGAAACCTTCTGATTCATAGCATGGCTAAGTTAATTTATGATTTGGAGCTTATCAAATTAAAAACTAATTCAATAACTGATTTACACGTCGATCGTCGAAAAATCCTGACTTTTACCTAATGTTTTTTAAATTAAATTGATATTGGTAACTGTTTTACTGTTTATTAATGATTAAATCAGTTTTGGGTGGTTTGCTATAAATATTTGTAGTGGCCCGAAAAAAGAGCTCCTTTTGTTCCTGAAAAGCGGGCCATATTTAATGGTTAATTTTTGAAAATACCAATAACGACCAGACTAAAAAATAATTTTCTATCTTGAGAACGCTATGAAAAAACTATTACTGCCATTAATCTTTGGCCTATTTCTGCTGTTGCCAATAGTAACGTTTGGCCACCAACCAAAACAAAGTTTAATATATCTTCGGATTTATGAGAAGACTGGAATAGAAGGTCGTTTTGAAGTAAATGCTCACGAACTTAATAGTGTTTTTGGGCTGGATTTAGGGTTGCACCCGAGTATAGAACAGGTAAGGCCATTTCAAGAAAGAATTCAGGCTTATTTATTCGAAAATGCTAAATTTTCATCTGAACTAGCAGACTATACAATTGTCTTTACGGGAGAGATTACAAAACTAAACCTGTCTTATGGAGACTTTATCAATTTTCATTTCCGTCTTGAAAATTCAGAAAATTTACCTGATAGCTTAACGTTGGATTACAACGCTTTTTTTGATGAAGACCCGTCACATATGTGTCTTGTGGCAATGGAGTATAATTGGAAGGCGGGTCTCATTAATAATGAGCATATTGTAGCTCTATATTTATCGGAAGGGGAACGTAATGGAACGTTTTCTATCAAAGAAACTTCTCTGTGGAAGGGTTTTTTGGCTATGGTGCAACAAGGTGTGTGGCACATTTGGATCGGAATGGATCATATCCTATTTTTAGTAGCTCTAATTCTGCCATCTGTGGTACGAAGACGCAAGAAAGAGGGAGTCACAGGCGAAGCTATTAATACTACTAAGTCAGGTTTTTGGGGCTGGGAGCCGGTTAAGAGTTTTAGACCTGCTTTTATGTATATCCTTAAAATCGTTACCTTTTTTACCATTGCCCATACAATTACCTTAAGTCTTGCATCTTTAGAAATTATAACATTGCCTTCTCGCGTGGTGGAATCAATAATAGCATTTTCCGTTGGCCTTGCAGCTTATCACAACATCAGGCCTATATTTAAAGGAGAAGACTGGGTTATTGCTTTTGTTTTTGGTCTCTTTCATGGGTTTGGTTTTGCCAGTGTATTGGGAGATTTAGGTTTTAAAGGTGAATACCTTTCATTGTCTCTGGTTGGATTCAATATAGGGGTAGAGTTAGGTCAAATTGCTATTATCGCACTGATTTTTCCAATTCTTTATCTTATTAGAAACAATAAATTTTATACAAGACTCCTACTTTGGATTTCCATTGTTTTAATTGTTATATCTGCTTATTGGTTAACAGAACGTGCTTTTGACATTGATTTACGTCTGGGTAGTTTCATCAATAAAAACATACTATATCCTGTTGCGCATTTTTTTGGTTTGAAGTAATAACACCCAAGATTTAGCATTTGGAAAAAAGTGATAAAAATAATTCGTTATTAAGCCGGTGGAAAAATCGCGAAGAGAAGGAGGTTGTTTTAACAACCATTCCCAAGGCTCCTGATACAAGCTCGGCGCCCTTGTCTTCAGGGCAACAACGTATATGGTTTCTTCAAGAGTTGTATAAAGACAACCCTTTTTATAATTATTCAGAGGCACTTACTTTTCAAGGAGATTTAAAAGTTGAATGTTTAAAAGATAGTCTTGAGCATATATTTTTAGTTAATAAGGTTTTAAGGTCTTATTATCCAACTGTTAGCGGTAGTCCTATAGTTAAAACACATAACAATGTTCCTGAAATTAAGGAATATGATTTTAGTCATTTAACGAAATCTGAAGTAGGAAAAGAAACAGAGGCGGTTATGCGGCAACAGTCATCACAGGTGTTTGATTTGTCCGTTCCAAGTCTGGTAAGGGTATCCTTAATTAAGCTTTCTGTAAACAAAACGCTTCTGTTTTTTACCATGCATCACATTATAATAGATGAATGGTCTATAGATGTTTTAAAACAACAATTAGCAGACACGTACCTGAAATTATTATCCGGACAATCGTTGGATATTCCAGATGAAACTCTTCAATATTGTGATTATGCATATTGGGAACGAAACACACCAATTGATGAAAAACAATTGGAGTATTGGAGAAAATCGTTATCGGGAGATTTACCTATTTTAAATCTGCAAACAGACCGTACGAGACCGGCGAGACCATCTTTTAAGGGGAAGCAACAAGCCTTGCCACTAGACAAAGAGTTGTCTTCGGACATATTGAATACATCAAAACAACTTGGCACAACACCCTTTGTTTTCTTGCTTACCGTGTATTACATTCTTTTGTATAAGTACTCGGGACAGTCGGATATTTTGGTAGGAACCCCCATTGCTAATAGGAGTTCCAAGTCTTTGGAGAAAGTGCTTGGGTTTTTTATCAATACAGTGGTTTTGAGAAGTAGGGTAGAGGATTCCAGTAGCTTTTTAAACCTAATGGAAATTGTAAAATCCAATACGCTCTCAGCTTTTTCCAACAAAGAGATACCCTTTGATGTATTGGTAAAAGAATTGAAGGTTGAACGGTCTTTAGCGGTAAGTCCCTTTTTTCAAGTAATGTTCTTATACCATTCAGCTACGGCCACACCTTCTTTTGGGACTGATTTACATTTAGTAGATGAAACTGAATTTGATACCGAGGTTTCTAAATTTGATTTAACGCTGTCCATCTCTGAGTCAAAAGGAACTCTTTCTTTGGCTTTTGAATATGATACGGACTTATTTGAATCTACTACTATTTCTCGTTTTTTATCGCATTATAAAATGTTATTGAATGGGGTAATTACAAACCCTAATGAATCTATTGGTCAACTTCCAATGATGACCATAGAGGAGAAAAAAGTATTGTTCCCCCAAGTTGTAGAAGGCAGAAATCATTTCAAAACTTATCCTGGAATTCACAATATTATATCTGATGTATCACATCAGATTCCGAATCGTAATGCGTTGACATTTAACAATGTGTTCTTGTCTTATGGAGAATTGGATAGGCGGTCAGGAATAATTGCTGAAGCCATACTCCAAAAAACAAAGAAGCGAAACGAGATAGTAATGCTTTGTATGGATAGGTCAGTTGAAATGATAGTTTCTTTATTGGCTATTCTTAAAGCTGGGTGTGCCTATCTGCCTATGGACCCCAATTATCCCATGGAAAGGTTAAGCTTTATTTTGGAAGATGCCAATTGCAATATTGTTGTGACACATAGTAGTCTCACCAAAGTTCTTGATGGCACTAACAAGAATACTATTTTAGTTGATACCGTTGATTTTGATGTGGAGTTAGATGTTGTTCTGCCCGAGGTAAAAGAAGACGATTTAGCCTATGTTATTTATACTTCAGGAAGTACAGGAAAACCTAAAGGTGTACCCATAACCCATAAGAACATTATCAATTCAACAGCAGGGAGATTGGATTTTTACCCTAAAAATCCGAGTGCTTTTTTGTTAATGTCCTCCATTTCGTTTGATAGTTCCAAAGCTGGAATTTTTTGGACACTTTGTACAGGAGGCTATCTTATCCTAACCGAAAATAGAATAGAGCAAGACCTTACTCAAATAGAGGGGTTGATAGAGAAACACAAGGTTAGCCATACCCTTATGCTTCCTTCTTTGTATAAAGTTTTACTGGAGCATGGAAGTACTACAAAACTAAAAAGTCTGGATACCGTTATTGTCGCGGGTGAGGCCTGCACGCGTTCTTTGTGTGAAATCCACTATAAAAACCTGCCCTCGGTACATTTGTACAATGAATATGGGCCTACGGAAGCCACAGTTTGGTGTCTTGCGCACAAGGTAGAAAAGAGTAATAGCTTAGACGATGTGCCCATTGGTAGGCCGGTTGCTAATGCAGAGGTGTATCTTCTAAACGAAGCTAAGCGTATGGTTCCCTACGGTGCAGTTGGGGAAATCTATATAGGAGGTCCAGGAGTGTCTAATGGGTATCTTAATAGAGCAGACCTTACTGAAAAGGTGTTTGTAAAGAATCCGTTGGGAGTAGGCTCTGCTACAATTTACAGAACGGGTGATTTAGGCAGGTACCGGAATAACGAAACTATTGAATTTTTAGGAAGGGCAGACCATCAAGTTAAAGTACGCGGTTTTAGAATTGAGCTGGATGAGGTAGAGAAAACCATATCCGAATACGATAAGGTGACTGCTACAGTGGCCATGGTAGAGGACAACAAACGTTTGGAGGCCTATATTACGGTTAGCAGTACAGTTGAGGAAAGGGCACTTAAACTGTTTTTAAAAGAGAAGTTACCCGAATATATGGTGCCATCTAGGATAATAGAAGTGGGGGAGTTTCCACTTTTGCCTAATGGTAAGGTAGATAAGGTAAGTCTGTCTCGTATGAAACCTTCCGTAGTGCGCGGCACTGTTGTAGAAATGGAACATCCGTCTACAGAGCTTGAAACAAAAATGGCAACTATTTGGAAAGAAGTCTTGGATCTCCCTTCAATTGGTTTACATGAGAATTTTTTTGATATAGGGGGAGATTCTATATTGAGCATACAGGTTATTTCAAAAGCGAAATCGGAAAAAATAGAGGTGTCTCCCAATCAATTGTTCCAGTATCAGACTATTGCTGAGCTTACTCGACATATAGAAACTGAAAAACAAAAGCGGGCAGAAGCTTTTGACACCTCAGAATTTAAGCATTTAGTGGCTATTCGTTCCGGAGGAACAAAACCTGGCTTATTTTGCTTGCACTCCGGTGGCACCCATTTCTTTTATTACAATCAGTTTGCAAAACATTTGCATCAAGACCGTCCGGTTTATGCACTGCAGGCATCGGGTCATGAAGATAAACTTGTACTGCATAGAAGCGTCCATCAGATGGCGATTGATTTCATAAAGGAAATTAAAAAAGTACAACCCCAAGGGCCATATCACTTTATAGCGTATTGTTTCAATACGGCCATTGGTATGGAGGTTACAAGATTGTTGAATGAAATGAATGATTCGGTAAATCTTGTCATAGCAGACACTATGGCGGACTACCTTAGTCTGTTTGCTCCGTCGCAGACCAATGTTAGGGCAACGGCATTTTTAAAGAGGCTAAAGTCGGACCCGGTAAAAGCAGTTCGTAGTTTTGTTAGGTCAAAGTTGATGCTGCCGCTCAAGGAAAAGTACAAGTCTTTCATGAGCAGTGGTAGTCAAAGGCTTGTCCGTACGTTACATGATAATCATATCAAATTATATAGACAGTACAACTGGAAGCCCGTAGATAATGATATACAATTACTGCTAACTGATAAAAAAGAGGTGAATTTCAATGAGAAAGTAGTGGCTTCATGGGAAAAGATGACGAATAAACAGGTTATTGTTGTTTCCGTGGAAGGTCATCATGACAAACTTTTTGAAGATGCTTTAAATGCCGAGAAAACGGCGGCCAGTATAGATACGTGTATGAAAAATTTTGAGACTAGCAGAAAAACAGGCTGAATGGAACCCTATGGAGTTATCTAAAACCGAAGCACACGTATGGTCTTTTAAGACAAGTGATTTTCATGAACTTGACTATTTGCAGTTGCTATCTCAGGATGAATTGGAGCGAAGAAATAGGTTTAAGTTTGAAAAGGATAGAAAAGTATATGTCCTGGCCAGAGGTCTCCTTCGTGTCTTGTCCGGGGGATATTTACAAATTAATTCGGCTCAAATAAATTTTAGTTATAACGAATTTGGAAAGCCATATTATTCCCATTCCACACCCTTGCGCTTTAACATTTCCCATTCAGGGGATAGTATTGTAATAGCCTTTACCAATACAGGAGAATTAGGGGTAGATGTGGAGCGAATAAAAAATGATTTTGAGGTAGCTAAAATAGCGGAAGGTTTCTTTTCTTCGGATGAAATTTCGTCTTTGTTGGCATTTCCGGAAGAGAAAAGAACTCAGGTTTTCTTTAATTGTTGGACGCGAAAAGAAGCCTTTATTAAGGCTAAGGGAGTTGGACTCTCTTTTGATTTAACCTCCTTTTCTGTTTCTATCGCTGATCAGGCCCCGGAACTTTTAAGAACTCAATGGGATTCTAAAGAAAAGAATACTTGGAAGCTGTTTTCGTTCAATAATTTAATAGGGTATTGTGTGGCCTTATGTGTACCGGTATCGGTACAGAAAGTTTCTTGTTTTGGTCTGAAGCATTTTAATGATTCTTTTTAGGATTAATTTTTAAGTAATTGTCCTGTAGTTGTTTGTCTTTTAATATAGCAACTAGTCGATTAAGTGATTGCATCTATTGCTTGTCTATTTTTTAAGCCTATTTTTATTGAGGATTACGGAATTACGGGTCGCTGTAATACCATAATTTAACGGAAACGTTTAACCAACCTTTTTTCTAGAACTAGAGATTATGAAAATAGAAAATACATTTCTATCGGTTTATTTTTGGGTGCTTTCTTTGAATATGTTGATTACGGGAATGGTCTACGGCCAGTCCTCAAATCCGTGCAGCTCCACCCCTTTCCCCAATGACTGGCAAACACATGAATTACAAAGTTCGGAATTGCCCTACCGTGCCGTTTATATTCTACCCAAAGAAGATTTGAATGGAGATGGACTAAAAGATATTGTTGCAGGAGGATGGTGGTATAAAAACCCTGGGAGCGCTTCTGGAAATTGGGAGCAAAAAACTATAGGGAATCCGTTTAAAAACGTCGCTTTTGTTTATGATTTTGATGGTGATGGAGATCAGGATTTATTGGGTACTCAAGGTGCGTACAGAGGTGCGGATATGGCTTGGGCGGAGAATGATGGCGCTGGAAACTTTACGATCCACACCAATATTCCTTCAGGTAGAACAACGTATTGGGAGAAAAAAATACAAGGTATTACATCGGGTGTATTCCAGCCTGGCGGGCCTTTTCAAATTGCGATTAATTGGAACGGCGCTGAATCTTCAGGTTCTACGGTTCAAATGTTGACGGTACCGGCCGATCCCAAAAGCGGTACATGGAGCTTGAGGGATATTAGCGATGATTCCTTAGGAGAGGATTTGCAAAGTGCCGATTTGGATGGTGATGGGGATTTGGATTTATTTCAATCCGATAATTGGCTGAGAAACGACGGTAACGGCAATTGGACTACCATATCTACTGGTATTGGTTATCGTACTACTTCGGATAGGTCGCAATTGGCCGATTTTGATGGGGATGGCGATTTGGATGCTGTGGTTGGGCAATTAGGAATTGGTACTAGTGCCACGGATCGCAAAGAATTTGCGTGGTTTGAAGCGCCTTCCAACCCAAGTTCCACATGGATAAAACATGTGTTGGCCACAGATATTAGTTCGAGCCTTAGCCTTTATGCTACGGATATTGATGACGATGGCGACCCGGATATTGTGGTGGGCGAATGGAAAGGAGATAATAGATTGCTTGTTTTTGAGAATGATTTATGTGATTCCGGTGATTGGATAAAGCATACCATAGATGCTGGCGGAACTGGTTTTGATCACCATGATGGAGCTCAGGTGGTAGATATTGATAATGATGGCGATTTAGATGTGGTTTCCATTGGTTGGGATCATATTGTTCCCCGAATTTTCGAAAACAAGTCCACTATAACAAATAGCGGTCCGATTTCGGATGCAGGAGAAGACCAAACCCTTGTTTTGCCTACAGCTACTATCACATTAAACGGTAGCGGCAGTGACCCGGATGGGGGAGCGATAGCGTATAAATGGGCGCAGAAAAGCGGACCTAATACGGCGACTCTGGCTAATACAACAACTAAGAACCTAATGGCTTCCAATCTAATTGAAGGGGATTACATTTTCCAGTTTATTGTTACGGATAATGAAAATGAGAGTGCCACAGACGAAGTGTTGGTAAAAGTCCTTCCCGAACCCATTGCTGGCAGTTCTAAATTGCTTATAAATGCCGGTGGGCCAAGAGCGGTGCAGAATGGGGAAGAGTTTGTTGCAGATCAGTATTTTGATACCGGAAGTACTTTGAACAGGCATCAAACAGGGTTGTCTCAACCCTATAGTAGCATACGTTTTAGCCGTACGCAGCAAATGAGTTACAATATTCCATTGGCTAATGGGGATTATACGGTAAAACTACATTTTGCCGAAGTCTGGTTCGGTGCCACGGGAGGCGGCTCAGGTGGTATTGGTAGTAGGGTTTTTGATGTGGCTATTGAGAATAGTAGAGTTCTTGATAACCTTGATGTTTTTGCTGAAGTAGGTGCGGAGACCCTGTTAACAAAGAGTTTTAACGTAACAGTACAAGATGGTCTTCTTAACATTGATTTTTCCGCTTTGGCTTCCGATGGAGGGTCCAGGCATCCTATAATTAATGCTATTGAAATTGTAGGTGATGGAGAGCAACCTTCTTTTCCGCCAGAAGTAAATGCGGGTAACGATAAAACGGTGAGTTTGGAAGATACATCAACCTATACTTTTAACGGTTCGGGAAATGACCCGGACGGTGGAACGGTGTCCTTTCAATGGAATAAACAAAGTGGTCCTGGTGGGGTGCAGTTGTCCGGAGCAAATACTAAAAACCTAACGGTTAGTAACCTGGTTGAGGGTGATTATGTCTTTAGATTGCAAGTTACGGATGATGAGGGCGAATCGGATTTTGATGAGGTTAAACTGAAAGTGCTACCAGAACCTACTACTGGGGCTTTTTCATTATTTATTAATGCAGGTGGTTCGTCTATAGTTTATAACGGAATCGACTTTACTGCCGACCAGCATTTTGACACTGGCTCAACTCTTAACAGGCCACAAACAGGTTTGCCTGAGCCGTACCGGAGTTTTAGGTTTAGCCGATCTCAGGTTATGGGTTATGATATTCCGTTGCCCAACGGAGCATATTCGGTAAGATTACATTTTGCCGAACTATGGTTTGGTGCAACAGGAGGAGGTTCCGGAGGAATAGGCAGTCGCGTTTTTGATGTACAGTTGGAGAATGAATTGGTAGAGGATAATTTAGATGTTTTTGCATTGGTTGGAGCAGATGCGTTATTGGTAAGAACGCACTCGGTTTCTGTTACGGATGGTATGCTTAATATTGATTTTTCAGCCTTGGCTTCTGATAGAGGCTCTAGGCATCCGATTATAAATGCCATAGAGATTGTCGGAGAAGGCGGGCAACCTTCACTTGAACCTATTGCGAATGCAGGCCAAGACCAAAATATAGTTTTGCCTGTAGATGAAGTGGTTTTAGATGGTTCTGGTAGCGATCCTGATGGTGGTGCGGTTTCATTTCAATGGGTGCAGGTTACTGGCCCAAGTACAGCTACCTTGTCTTCAGCTACGACTTCGGAACTTAATGTGAGTAATCTAATTGAAGGTTCTTATGTTTTTCGGTTAACGGTAACGGATGATGAAAGTCAAGTAGATTCGGATGAGGTGACAGTGGTCGTTAGTCCGGAAGCGGTTGGTCTGGATGACCATATTTGGCTAGAGGCGGAGTGTGCAGATGTTGGTGCTGATTGGTTGTTTAGAACAGATAGTTCTGTTTCAGGTGGTACGTATTTAGAAGCGCCGTCTGGCAATTACTTTAATAGTGCGCCTTCCGGTGGCGGTTCAAGGATACGTTTTGACTTTTCTGTTGAAGAAGGAACGTATCGCCTGTATGCTCTAGTAGATACTCCAACAGGTGATACGGATAGTTTTTGGGTACGGGCAAATAACGGGCCTTGGTTAAAGTGGAATTATATTTTAGGGGGCAATGGTTTTAATTGGAGGCAATTGCACGATAAGGAGCGTAGGACAGTGTTTGTTACTTTTAATTTGAACGAGGGAAATAACACCATAGATTTTGCCCATAGGGAACAAGGTGCTAAGCTTGATAAAATATATGTTACTAAAAATGGGCAACTTCCAACCAGTTTTGGGGAGAGTGATTTTACATGTTCGCTGAGCAGTAAAAATTCGACCGTACAAAAAGAAGCTAATGTGTTGTCTAGGAATATTACGGATTCGGGAATTGGTTCCGATTCATTGATGGAGCAGGGCGAAAGTGCAGTAAGTTTATATCCCAATCCGGCACATACGGAAGTTCATATTTCGCTTCAAAAAGAGCAAAAAGAAGCGGAATATATTGCTATTTATACCATGGATGGAACATTGGTTAAAATGGAAAAGGGTAATGCAATACAGGTTAAACCTAAACTTTATAAAATGGACGTAAGTATTTTAAAACCTGAAATGTACGTCATTCAAGTTGTAACTGTAGATGGAGGGTCAACAATCCATAAAATGCTTATTTCGAACTAGTTGGAAATAGGTTTTGGGTTCAATTTAATCCCTAACGAATTTTACTCCTGCGGTAATGATTGAAGAGCTAAATGTGGTGTCCCTGTCGTACTGATAAAACTTCAGGTCAATACTCTTAAGGCCAAATTTTGAGATATGCATTTTGGTGAAAATATCGGTATAAGAAACTCCCAGGCCGTATTGGTTGGCGGTGTATTCGGATAGGTCATAGTCCGAGGTGTAGAACTCTTCATTGGAAAGGTGTCCTTCGTAAGGTGCAAAATAATCCGCGGCAGATTGATTGTAAAATCGGTAAGAAGGGTAAAGTGTAAACTTATCGTTCAATTTAACGGCTGCTTCCAAGCTTGCCGTATGTGAGCGGACACCCCAATCATCAAAATAATAGCGATAATACGTTCTAAGCGTTAGGATTTCGTTGAGGTACCAGTTTAAACGTCCGCCTAGAGCAAATTTTAGCCTCCCATCAGGTAAACGTTCAATATCATCCGCCAGTTGAAAATTTTCTATAAAAGAGTCCGGTACATCCGAAAAGTATACACGTTGAAAAGGCGTTGAAAGAAGCCCTTGTTGGTTAATAATATCAAAGGAAATCAGCCCCTGTACATTTTTGTGTAGTATTTGGGAAAGGCCAAGTCCTAGTGAGTAGGAGTTGCGGTTGGTTTTGTCTAGTTCGGTAAAATTGGGTGTGTAATTACTGTTTCCGGTAATTTCATCGGGTCTAAAAAATCCAACACCATCATTGCCAAAAGGTCTAAGTTCAAAAGGGTATATGGTGGTCCATTTATCCAAATACACATTGGCGTTTATGCTGGCTTCTGTGTTTTTTTCATTGAAGAGTTTGGCGTAGCTCCCGCCAAAACCCAAAGAAAAGTAGTCATACTCTGAGGAAACGGAGAATTTCGCGGACCAAACATCGTTTCTGTCATCGGAACTGTGGCTGTAGCTACCTGTTAGATTTACCCAAGTATCGGATTGTGAAGCTCCTGAACTGGCGACAAATGGGTCGGCATCACTTTTTTTGTCAAAAGGATTAACATTGCTTGAGGAAGCAGAGGTGTAAGCGGAAACGCCCGCATCTATGGTAAGTACGTCGTCATCGTTTAACGGAATGGATACGATAATTGTTCCGGTTACATCCGTTAGTTCTTCTGTGCCTTTTCCGCCGGTTACGGCTGCATTGTCGCCATCTTGGGAATAATAACTGGTCAAAAAATCTACTTCGGTGGTTTCAAGAACCCGTTTTTTATATCCCTGATTTTCCTCCTGTGACCAAGCAAACTGAAGTCCTACTGTCAAGAAGATAAAAGCTATGTTTTTTATTGAAGTCATAATTCGTTTGTGCATCACCTTGTAACTTAATTGCAGCCGCAGCCACCTCCTGTTTTACCTCCGTTAGCCCCTACAGCTGCTTCTCTATAGGAGTGGGCTATGGTAACGTTTCGGTCACATTTTTTGTCGCTCAGGGTCATATCCGGGTCGCTGAGATTTACTTTTTCGTATTCTTTTACTACAACGCAGCTATGCATTGTGGCGGCAACCCCTATTCCTATTAAAAATCGTTTCATCATAATTTCTCTATTTCAATATGCTCGGATGTAGATATATTTCCTTTATCGTCAATTATTATACATTCTATTTGGGGCATTTGATTGATTCTGTTCAAACCTACTTCTTTACCCATTACAAAAACCGAAGTGGCCAAAGCATCAGCCAATTCCGCTTTTGGCGCAAAAACGGTAACGCTAATAATTCCTGTTGACGGAAATCCTGTTCTTGGGTCAATGATATGGGAGTATCGTTTGCTGTCTAAGGTTACGAATTTTTCATAATCACCAGAAGTAACCACCGCTCCTTGTGTAATGGGTAGTAAAGCAAACACCTTATTTTTGTCCATTGGGTTGGTGATGGCAACTTTCCAAGGCTCGCCATTGGGTTGTTTTCCCCATGTATTCATGTCTCCCGAAGCATTGATTATTCCGGCAGCAACCCCTGTTTCAATTAATAGAGCCTTTGCTTTGTCTGCGGCAAAGCCTTTGCCAATTGCTCCAAAACCTATTTTCATACCTTCTTCTTTCAGAAAAACGGTACTATTTTCAGGGTTTAAAACTATATTATGGAAGCCTACTTTTGCTACTGATGATTGAATGGCTGTGGTGTCTGGTATTTGGGTCATGCTGCCGTCAAACACCCAAATTTTATCCATAGAAGCATAACTAATGTCAAAAGCACCATCGGTAAGTGTGGAAAGGCCTATTGCCCGTTCAATGAGGTCGTAGAGTTCCGTAGAAACTTTTACAGGACTTTTTCCGGCATTTTTATTGATTTCAGAGGTTTGTGAATGGGGATTCCATGAAGATATCAAGTCTTCAATTCTGGAAATTTCGGCCACTGCCAAATCTATATTTTTATTTGCTTCGGTTGAATCTTTGGTAACTACAGTAATATCAAACCTGCTCCCCATTAACTTTAGTGTTCTGGTAAAAGTACCCTGTGCAATTATGGATAGTGAAAACAAAAAGAATAGTACGAATAGGGAATTTCTCAAGTCCTATAATTTAATTAGAATATGAAACGAAACACTGCGTCTATAGCAAAGATAAGATAGAATCTATTAGGTCTTGGTTGTAGTCCGTAAAAGAATCTTTTTTGAAAAATGCATGACGATAACTGTTACACTCATTAAAAGAATAAAAATTTTTTGCGCAATTTTGCGCATATTAAAAATGAAATATCACCCAATTATTCAGTATAATTGTATGGTTTTAGCAAATTAGATAGTGTAAAAACAAGATTACATAAGTTTTGCGCAAAATTTGTGCAAATTGTTTATCGCATTAGTAATGTATTGTTAGCTTGTTACGCCTGTATCTTTGATGAGGTTAATGCTAAGATAGCAATACTTAAAAAGAACGAAAATTTGCTGAAGACATTTTAGTAGTAATTCCAACAAATAGAAAACAGAACATCAATGAAACAAAAAGAAAGGAAGTCTAGTTTAAAGAAACACTTCTTAGTCGCACTATCCTTGACCACATTTGGATTTTTTCAAGCTAAGTCACAGGAAAACAAGGTGTTTAACGAGACTGGCGGAAAAGCAGTTGTGGAAGCGGAGGATTTTTATAAACAAACAAATACGGATATCCGTAAGTGGTATGTAATAGATTCCAACTTTAAATCAACATTAAAAAGTACTGAGGACAAGTTGCATTATAAAGACGCGAGTGGAGAGCGATATGTAGAAATATTACCAGATACGCGTACCAATCATGATGAAAAGCTTATAGTAGGAGAAAATTTCTCCAACGAGCCCGGTAAGATGGCCATTTTGCATTATAAAGTCAACTTTTCTACGCCTGGCAGATATTATGTATGGGCAAGGGCCTATAGCACCGGTTCTGAAGATAATGGGATTCATGTGGGGGTAAATGGCACATGGCCAGAGTCGGGCCAGCGTATGCAATGGTGCGAAGGTAAAGATGCTTGGACATGGGGCAGTAGCCAAAGAACCCTAGAAGTGCACTGCGGTGTGCCAGGGTTGATATATTTGGACATTGAGAAGGCCGGTGAGCATGATATTCAGTTTAGTATGAGGGAAGATGGTTTTGAAATGGACCAATTTATATTGTCCAAGGATAGTAGCTTTCATCCTGAAAAAACTAACGAGGTTGCTTCTGATGATTTATTAGCTATGGCAAAGGAAGTAAGGCCAAGCGCCAGAATATATCCGGCACAGGGGTTTAAAAGCACTAAAAATTCATTTTATAACGATAGAAAATGGTTGGCCATCAATCCTGAAAAATATGAGGAAGCGGAGGCTTTTCTTCCCTTTGATGGAGGTGACGGCACATATGATGTGGTGTTGTTTACGGTAGGCGAAAATGATGGCCGGTCTGTATATACTTTACGGAAAAATGAAGAAAGCTTTCAGGATTTCAGAACTCCGTTAAGCAGTAATATGTTTGAAGAAGGCTTGGAGTATGTAAAAGTCTACAATAACATTAAGCTAAACGGTAAAGATGAAATAGGGATAAAGGCAGTTCCAAAGAGTAGGGACGGTAAGGAATTTAGTCGAGCAAGATGGATCGGATTGGTGGTTGTTGAAGCTGGAACCGGTAAGAAACTGCTAGAGGAAATGCAACAAAAAATGGCTGAGCAGGCCAATTTAAAAATTTCGGGAGAGCTTAAGAAATGGCATAAAATAACCTTGACTTTTGATGGGCCAAGAACCTCAGAAAAAGCAGATTACAACCCATTTATGAACTATCGCTTTAATGTAACTTTTGCTCACGCGCAAAGTGGTAAATCCTATGTGATACCTGGTTATTTTGCTGCTGATGGTTATGCGGGACAATCTTCTTCGGAAGAAGGAAATAAGTGGCGTGTTCATTTTGCTCCTGACGAAACTGGTGAGTGGACGTACAAGGTTGATTTTAGAAAAGGAAACTATTCAGCGGTGAGTACAAAACCTACTACGGGACTCAGTGGTTCCTATATGGACGGTGCCAGTGGAGCCTTTACTGTTGAAAAAACAGATAAAGAAGGAAACGACTTTAGGGCTAAGGGAAGATTGCAATATGTAGGGGAGCGTTATTTGAAATTTGCCGAAACAGGTGAGTATTTTTTAAAGCAAGGTCCTGATGCGCCCGAAAATTTTCTTTCCTATGTAGACCTTGATGGTACTTTTAAGGACGATGGCCATAAGGATGGTATGGTTAAAACTTGGTCGGCTCATTTACAGGATTACAAGCAGAATGACCCAACTTGGAAAAACGGAAAGGGTAAAGCTATCATTGGCGCTTTAAACTATTTGGCTTCAAAAGGTTTAAACTCGGTCTCATTCTTGACCAACAACATTGCCGGAGATGATCAGAATGTATTCCCTTACATAGATTATGATACCTATAATAGAATTGATGTGTCCAAAATGGACCAATGGGAGATTATTTTTGAGCATGCCCAAAAGTTGGGGCTTTTTCTTCACTTTAAAATGTTTGAAGTTGAGAACCAAGGGCTTTTGGACAATGGCGGTGTTGGAGCCAATACCAAATTGTATTATCGAGAATTGATGGCGCGTTTTGGGCATCATCTGGCTTTAAACTGGAATCTTTGTGAGGAGAATGGTGAATGGGTAACAAACCCAACAACACCTCCGCAAGAGGAGGAGCAACGTTTGGCTATGACCACATACTTTAAAAAGAACGATCCTTATCATCATCATTTGGTAATCCATAATGGAATTGAGTTTGATGATTTATTAGGCCCTGAAAGCGGACTTACAGGACCATCAGTGCAAACGAATAAAGTAGATTTCAGCCGTGTGCACGGGCAAGTGTTACGTTGGTTGAATGCATCCAAGGAAGCCGGTTTTCAATGGGCCGTAGCGGTTGATGAACCCGGTGACGCACAACATTCGTTAATTACGGATGCTGAAAATCCTGATCATGACAATGCCCGTAGAAATGCCTTATGGGGTACGTTCATGGCCGGTGGATGGGGTAATGAATGGTATTTTGGATATGCACACCCACATTCAGACCTTACTTGTGAAGATTACCGCTCTAGGGACTTGTTCTGGGATCAAGCGGTACACGCCATGGATTTCTTCAAAAAGAATGATGTTCCGTTTTGGGAAACAGAAAATAGAAACGACCTTGTTGGTAATACGGAGAATGAAAATACAGTCTACTGTTTGGCAAAGGAAAACGAAGTCTATGTGGTTTATCTTAATTCAGAACCAACTGCCCAGTTAGATTTGTCCAATGCTTCCGGTGAATTTGAAGTATTATGGTTCAATCCGAAAAAAGGGGGAGACCTTAGAAAGTCAAAGGTCAAGAAAGTGTCTGGTGGTGCCGTTGTGGATTTAGGAAAATCGCCAGATAAAAAACAACAGGATTGGACTATTTTGGTTAGAAGAACAAAGTAGTCGTTTTGCCATCATTAGAAAAGCGGATTCCGTCTAAATGACAAGTATCCGCTTTCTTAATTGTTAGGTGAACAAGAGTTCAAAGATGTCCCGGTATTATTCATATCGGATAACATCTTTGAACTTTTTTTGTTGGTACCATGGGTCATTGGTTCTTTTAAGCTCTTTTCCTAGGATACTTAAAAGGTTTCCGGCCACTTCGGGTTGTTCGTCTATGCTAAGTTTTTTTAGTTGGTACGGGTCTTCTTGATTGTCGTACATATAAACTTCTTGTAAACCTTTGGCTTTATCGTCTCCGTGCTTTTTCTGGTCCACACAAAGCGTATATCTATTGGTGAGTATGCCTCGTGAATTGGCGAGCATGAGTAAGATTCCTTCAGGTTTTTGAACCGTTTTTTTGTTGGAATTGGTTAAAAGAGGAGAAAAATCAATCCCTTCAATAGCTTCAGGTATGTTTTTGTTCAACCCGGCCAAGCCCATTACGGTTGGCAATACATCAGGTCCGCCAAAGAGGGCATCGTTTATTGTGCCGCCTTGTAAGCCCTTTGGCCAATGCACGATAAAGGGAACTGCCAATGACTCGGTTTCAAATACATTTTTGCCTTCTTTGCCATGGCTGCCAAGCATTTCACCATGATCAGAACTAAAAAGTATAATAGTGTTGTCTAGTTCTTCCACTTCTTTTAAAGTCTCTAAAACCTGCCCAATATAGTTGTCTACACTGGTGAGGTTGGCAAAATAGTGGCGTACGTAGTTGGCCACTTTTAAATCGGCATTATCACGTACGGCCAATTGGCTGTCTTCTGGGTACTTTTCTTTATTGTAGTACTTGGCAAGGGTTTTCATATCCGTATTTTCATCGTTCCAAGGATTATGGGGCGGATTAAGTGACCACATTAAAAAGAAGGGTTTATTGGAATCACGTACATTGCCTTTGTTCAAAAGATAGTTTTTGATTTTTTCAGCTTCATTTTTTGGAGTGAAGATTTTGGGTTCGTGTAATTCACCATCCTTTTTGCCATTAATGGTGTTTGGGTCATTGCTATAGACCAATGGGTCATAGTGTGTATCTCTTATGGATTGATAAAAATACTCTATACTATGTCTGGATTTCCCTGGGGGAACATAGGTGTCATACCTATTGATGTAGTTTCCGCCAGGTTCTTCGGTAGAACCTACGTATGTCCCTTTTTCGTCAAATAAGGGTTCGTTTTTCAGCCAATGACATTTGCCGAAATAGGAAGTATTATAACCAGCGTCATAGAACAGGTCGGTTATTGTTTCAATGTCATCACGTAAACTTTCGTCCCGATCCTTTCTACAGTTGTTCCAAATTCCGTTCTGTTCTGGATACCTTCCTGATAAAATCATGCCTCGTGCGGGACTACATAGCGGAAAGTTGCTGACGGCTTGCGTAAAAACCACGCCGTTTTCGGCCAATTTATCAATATGGGGAGTAACCACGGGATCAGGCTTCCCTATGACATGAGCTCTATATTTTTCTTTGGACCAGAACCCTGCGCTGTAACGCCTTAGTTGGTCTGGATAAATAATTAGAACATTTGGGGCTTTAGTTTTGGCTAAAACCGGTTCTGTCTTTTTTTCATCTTTACATCCTAAAGCCATTAAAACAAGGGCAAGAAGCAGTACGTTTTTCATAAAAAATAATCTTGATTATTTTGGGGAATCATTTTTAAGGTCTTGTATCCACTTAGGTAATTCTCCTAACCTCAATTCTAACTGAGCCTCAAACAATGATTCCGGTTTTACGGGAGCGTTTAAACTTTCTACAATTTGTACTTCATCTGGTTTAAAAGTGGTGCCGGCACCATGAAAACCGACAACTATTGGAGGTACAACGCGCCAATATTCCATATCCTTGGCAACAAAAGGAAAGTTCGTTTCGGGGGCATCGGTTTCTTTGTAATTCCAGAGTACAAGATACCTGCCGTGGTTGGGAAGGTTTTTAACCGCTCCACCAGCTCTTCCGCTAAAAAAACCACCTTCAATATTATCAAAAAGGGTGGATCTTGGTTGTGAGGCATGTGATTCAAAACTGCTGTGTGCCGGGTGTTTTGATCGCCAGACCACTGTACCGGTAGTGCTTCCGCCACCCACACCAGATGCATGTTGCATACCGTCCTTGTCATTAATATAGGCGAGAAGTACACCCGTAGAACCTCCGCCTACACTGACGGCACTGTGTCCAATTTTTCCATCTATCACAAGATTTAGAGCTGTTGTAGCCGCACAATGAGAAAAGTAAATGGCTCTATTGATATTAGTGAACGTACAATTTTTAACCCAAGAATCAGCTAATCCGGTTAGGTTTAAAATGCTCCATCCTCCGTCATCTTGTGCGGAGCGGTGGTGTACGAAATCTTTTTTCCAATTCCCTTCAAAGGTCAAATTCTCAAAACCTACTTCTGATAAATGCGGGAAAGTATATAGTTTCCAATCCTGCTGTTCGGAAATATTATAATGAATGGGGTCTACAAAAGTTATTTTGTTCCCCGAGACGGACGCAACTTTGTGCCGTTCATTAACCTGTACACCGTCTTCAATTATCGACGTCCATTTGGGGTTTAAGGGTAGGGGGTGAATATCCTGTTCTACAAATTTGGGGTCGTTATCTTTTACTTGAACAATGACCCAATCGCCTTTTTTAATTTTAGAAGCATCCGAAACCTGTATGGAATGGGTTTCCCTTCCGGCGGCACCCGTAATATCTGTGATGAACGTACTTTCCTTGGCGGTCTTGGTTTGTATAGCGTAAGGAGACGTCCATAAGTGTTCAGGTACTGTAGGGGGCATATCTTGTTCAAAAAATAAAATCGCTTTGTTAGAAGGACTCTCCGGGCCTCTTAAAACAATGTTGGACGATGTTATTTTAATGGTATTCAAATCATCGTCCTTTGTGTTAATAAGGTACTTTCCAGCAGGAAAATAGACAATTCCGCTACCGTTTGTTTCAGCGGCTTCAATGGCTTTTATAATCGCTTTTTTATCGGATATGCCATCGTTTGGACGTGCTCCAAAATCCTGAACACTAAAAACTTTATGAGCAGCTTCCGGAATCCCTGTTTCACTAAACCTGTAACCGGCATAGGAAAAGTTGGGCAGTATAGGTTCTGTGTTGTTCTGGACGGCATTTTTGTAATTTAACCATACGTTACTTTCTTGTGCAGCACAGTTTATTGCCAGTGAAAAAGTAAAAAGGAGAAACAAGGTTATGGAGAAACTACCTCTATTTTTCATATTGTTCTTTATATCTAAGTAAAGCTTCCAAGTAGTAGTAATCTGCGTAATTGAGCGGTACATCTATTTCAGCATTATGCGGAATGCTTCCTACGCTATGTTTTAGTATGAAATTATGATTAGTGCCTATTTCAGCAGTAAACTCATCTGTAGCTAGGGAAGTCAAAATTCGCTCAACATCAGCTTTGTAAGCATCATTGGTGTAGGTGTTTAACTCCAACAAGGCGGAAGCCGTAACACATGCTGCAGATACATCGTAAGGTTCGTTGGGAATATTTTCAGCATCATAATCCCAATAAGGGATACCATTTTTTTGATTCTTTTGGTTGATAATGTAGCTGGCTATTTTCTTGGCCATATCTAAATACGCTGGATCTTTGGTATAGCGGTAACAAAGGGCGTAGCCGTATAGACCCCAAGCCTGGCCTCTGGTCCAAGCGCTTTCATGGGCCGTGCCTTGAGCGGTATGCTTGAAGCGTACGTCACCCGTTTCAGGGTCGTAATCTACTACGTGGTAGGAACTGTTATCTGCTCTAAAATGATTCTTTAGAGTGGTGTTTGCGTGTGCAATAGCTATCTCTTTGTATTTAGGATCTCCAGTAAATTCTGAAACTTTAAAAAGAAGCTCTAGGTTCATCATATTATCAATGATTACAGGGTACTTCCAACCTCTTTCCGCTTGCCATCCGCGGTCTACATCCCAGCTCTGGATACAACCTACTGTAGGATTGAACCTTGTGGAAAGAGATTTTGCAGCTTCAATCATTACAGCTTTAAAATCGTCATTGCCCGTTAGCTCGTAACCGTGTCCAAAGGAGTTGTTAAAGACAAAGCCTAAATCGTGATTGGTGGTTTTGTATTTGTGTTCCTCAAATAAGGCTTGGGATTTTTCTGCTCTTGTTTTCCAAGCTTCATTATTGGTGGCTTTATAAAGAAACCACTGGCTCCCTGAAAAGAAACCTTCCGTCCAGTCAAAATTTTCGTGGGCCCAATGCATTTCCCCATCTGCGGTAACCGTTCTGGGTATTTTATTTTGGCTCTCTGCAATTGCTGTTTGTAGGGCTAGTTGTTTCTCCGCATGTGCCAAAACTGCATCTACATTAATAGCATTTGTTTTTGTAACTTCTGTTTTGGTAACAGTGTTGGTTTTGGTGGCACAACTATTCATAAGAACAATCACGACAGCGATAGATAGGTATTTTTTTATATTCATTTGTCTTTGTTAATAGGCTCTCCTTTTAAGACCTTATATAAGGGTTTCTGAAAACCTTTTTGTTAAAGCTAAACTACCGCGCATGTTGCTTTTGATAGGGGTAGTAATGGGTTAATAATAGGGGTTTTTGAGTTCTTTACGCATTCTTGGGGTTCAAGTTGGACTGTTTTTTAAAGGCTGATGGCGTTTTGCCATAGGCTTTTTTGAAACACGACCTGAAATACTTTATATCGTTAAAACCAACCTCGTAAGCAACGTCATTAATGTTCAATTCGGTTTCTTGCAGAAGCTGGCCAGCCCTTTTTAAACGGACACCTCTAATGAATTCGGAAATGGTATTGCCCGTTAGGGCTTTCAATTTTCGATATAGAACAGATTGGCTCATATTAATGTTCTCGCTAAGGAAGCTTGCGTTCAACTCGGCACTCGACATATTCTTTTCCACAATATCCATAGCATTTTTTAAAAATACTTCGTCAGTAGATATCAGTTCCAGTTCGCTAGGCTCTAATACAAGATCGGTTCTGAATTTCTTGGCAAGTTTTTTTCGGGTAGCCAATAAATTTTGCACCTGTAGCTTCAATAATTCCGCTTCAAAAGGCTTGGTCACGTAAGCATCGGCACCTGTCTCAAAACCTATTTTTTGAATTTTGGAAGAGGTTCTGGCTGTAAGCAGAATAACAGGGATATGACTGGTAAGTATATCGGATTTCAGGGTTTCGCACATTTCAATACCATCCATTTCTGGCATCATTACGTCACTAACAATCAAATCTATAGTTTTGTTCTTAGCTAAGTGGATGCCGGAAATACCGTTATTGGCTTCCAGTACATTGAATTCATCATTGAAAATACCTTTTACAAAAGCTCGGACTTCTACGTTGTCCTCAACAATGAGAATAGTTTGTTTGCTGTCATCACTTTGAAAATCGGTTTCGTTATCTATTTCATCTTTTACCCAATTGGATTTTAAGGTGGAAGGGTCATAGTAATCTAAAGGGTCAGCTTCAGTAATATGCTCTTCATAAATCAGGTCTTCCGGTTGTATATGCTCTTTCCCCAATGGAAGGCTTATGGTGAAGCAAGAACCTTGGCCAACCTCGCTTTCTACGCTAATTTGACCTTGGTGAAGAACAACTATATCCTTAGCCAAGGCAAGGCCGACACCGGTTCCAGAACGTAAATCATTTTTCTGGCCTAATTGGAAATAGCGGTCAAAAACAAATTCAATGTCTTTTTCATTAATACCTCTTCCTGAATCTTTTATTTTGATGTTTATTGCATCGTTCTCCGTTGTTATTTTGATGCTTATTTTACCGTTGGGAGGGGTGAATTTGAATGCGTTACTTAGAATGTTCAAAACCACCTTTTTCATTTCTATACGATCAAACCAAACTTCCAATGGAGGCTCAGGAACATCAAGTTCAAATTGTATGGCCATGTCATGGGCTAGGTCGTTAAAGGAAGCTTTGGTTTCTTCAATAAAAGGAATTACATCATTTTTGGAAAAAGCCATTTTCAGCTTTCCATTTTCAGCCTTTCTAAAATCCAACAACTGATTTATAAGTTGCAGCAAAATACGTGCGTTACGCTGCATACCCGTTAATTGTCTTTGCATTTGCGCATCACCTTTCTTTTCTTGAATAAGGCGTTGCAACGGAGCGGTTATAAGGGTTAACGGTGTTCTGAAATCATGTGAGATGTTGGTGAAAAGCTGTAATTTTAATTGATTTAATTCCTGAATCTGCGTCTTTTCCTGACGTTCTTTTCTTAAATCATGACGCTCCTTAATGCGTATAAGAGTATATCTTCTTATCAATAAAAAAGCACTTACCAATAAAATTGCATAGATTATATATGCCCACCAAGTAAGCCAATAAGGCGGGTTTATATGAATGTCCAGTGAGGCTGTTTTCCCATTCCAAACACCGTCACTATTCGTGGCCTTTACAAGAAAAGTGTAACTGCCGGGATCTAGATTGGTGTATGTGGCTTTTGTTTGATTGCCAACAAATTGCCATTTAGAATCAAACCCTTCTAGCATATAAGCGTATTGATTGTTATTTGGTCTGGAATAGTCTAACGCTACATACTCAATACTAATATCATTCTCATTGTATGCCAACTTAAATTTGGAGGAACTGTGGTCTACTATTTTTTGGGTAGTATTTGTTATTTTTAAATTTTCAATGAGTACAGGGGGGATAAAAGAATCCCGTTTTATTTCCTTAGGGTTAAAAACGGTAAAACCATTTACTCCTCCAAAGATCAAATCTCCTTTTCTGGTCTTTAAATAAGCTCCATAATTAAATTCGTTGTTTACCAAACCATCTGATTGCGAGTAGTTTTTTATTTCATCCGTAGAAATATTCAACCTACTTAAACCTTTGTTTGTACTAAGCCAGATATACCCTTGATTATCGGGGAGAATGCCGTAAACCACTTCATCTGGGAGTCCATTATTTATTCCGTACCGTACCGATTTTTTAGATTCTAGATTGTAAGAATAGAGTCCGTCTCCTTCGGTACCTATCCATAACTGGGTGCTGGACTGGGGGTAAATACTAATTACTTTCTGAATATCATACGGAGTATGGGTGCCTTCCTTAAATTTTATGGGTTCTATTACTTTGGTGTCTATAGAAATTGAACCAAGTCCGTTTTCACCACCAACAAGAAGGATTTTTTCATTTGGGCTTTGAGTAATTGCACTAATGAAAGTTCCTAATATATTATTAGGGTCGGCAATTCTAAAACTTTTTCCAGTTTTGGTATCATAGTAGTTTAACCCACGATTATCTGTTCCTACCCAAAGGTTATTATTCATGTCTTCTATTAAAGAAGTGGCCCTATTGGTTGAAAAGTTGGAGAAGGTATGAGTTTTGTCTACCCAATCTTTAAATGATGGCCCTTGTTTTTCAAGTAAAGCATAAGAAAGCCCTTTGTTGTGTGTGGCAATCCATAAATTACTCTTGTAATCTTTTACAATGGCTTTTATATTGTTGCTGGATATGGAGCTCTTGTCAGCGTCATCATGAACAAAATGTTTAAAAGTGTTGTTTGATGTGTTGAAATAATTGAGTCCGCCGCCTTCGGTTCCGACCCATAAATTTTCTGATTTTGTCTCTACAATAGAACTTACAACAGGGTAATTTAGGCCGTTAGAACCTATTTGGTAGTTTTTGAATATATTAGATTTTCTGTTCAAGTAATTGACTCCGCCCGCCCATGTGCCAATCCAAATGTCTCCTCTAGAGTCTTCCATTATTTTATAAATGGAATTTTGACTAATGCTTTCAGGATCTTCTGGGTCGTTATCATGATGAGTTACCTCATCTGTTTTTTTGTTTAAAAAATATAGTCCGCTGTAGGAGCCGATCCAGAGATTTTGTTCATCGTCTTCATAAATAGTACGGACGGGACTCTCAATTGGTTTTGAGTTTTTAGCGATCTTAAAATCTATAAATTTCAGCTTCTCTTTGTTAAGTTTTGCAAGTCCACCGTCGTGACCTAACCAAATGCTACCGGACTTATCTTGGAAAAGAACGGTATGGTAGTTCTTTGTGCTTTCGGGAGATTGACCCTCTGGATAACTATATGCCTGAATTTTATTTTCTTTCTTATTATATAAATGGACTGTTTTTGAGGTAGCAATCCATAAAGCATCATTTTCTAAATTAAGGAGTGATAGTACCCTGTTGGATTCCAGCGTAGCGGGCTTATATAATTCGTTGAAATTGTTGATTTCTTTAGAATCGGAATCTATGTGCATTAAACCAATATCTGCGGCTACCCATACTCCTTTGTTTCCATCAGAAATAATATCATATACTTCTCCTTTAAAAGGTCTGTTTTCTTGATTGGGAATTTGCACCCTATCAAAGTTATCGGTTTGGGGGTTATAGGTATTCAGTCCATTTTTTGTCCCCACCCATAGGATGCCGCTATCGTCTCTGAACAATACTTTTATCCAGCTATTGCTTAAGCTATTTTTGTTTGTGGCATCATAGTAGTAGTTTTTAAATTCATGTCCATCAAATCTATTGAGCCCGTAACGCGTACCGAACCATAAGTAGCCCTGCTTATCCTGTGCAACGGCAACTACGGAACGTTGGGAAAGTCCCTCCTCGGTAGTGTAATTCTTAAAATTCAGTTCGTCGGTAGCCTTGTGGGGAGATTGTGCTTGTAATTGCACGAGAAAGCCAAAGAGAACAACAAGGGCAAAATTAAACTTCATTACATATAAGGTATTATAAAAGGTAAAAGTTAGTGATTCTTCAGAGAATTTTCTAAGCTATAATTTAGGGTAATTCCGCTCAGCCCTGTGAATACGTGATATTGAATGATTAGCCCCCTTTTATTGGACTATATGCCCCGTACGGTTGGACTGTTAAAAAGTACTTTTATCCTACAGAAAATAGAATTGAAACAAAAACATAACCGAAACTGTTTTTAAACATGAAATTGAATTACGAAACACGATATGCTTCAAGTCCAGAAGCTGTAAAAGAGTATGATACTACCCAATTAAGAGATGAGTTCTTGATTGAAAATCTACTGGAACAGGGAAAAGTGAACATGACCTACTCCCATTACGACAGATATATTACCGGTGGGGCAGTTCCAGAAACCTCATTGCATCTTGAAGCGATAGACCCTTTGAAGTCCAGTTTTTTTTTAGAGCGAAGAGAAATAGGGATAATTAATGTAGGAGCTTCCGGATCCATAGAAGTAGATGGAACCTCTTATAAAATTGAGCATAAAGACGCATTATATATTGGGTCAGGTGCAAAGGAAGTTATTTTTAAGAGCAACAATGCAAATGAGCCTGCTCTGTTCTATTTTAATTCTGCTCCGGCACACGCTTCGTATCCTACCAAAAAAGTTAGTAGGGCAGAGGCTAATAAATTAGAGTTGGGTAGTTTGGAAACGGCCAATCATAGGACCGTGAATCAAATGATTATTGGAGGTATCGTTACTACGTGTCAGCTTCAAATGGGAATGACTGAATTAAAAACAGGAAGTGTTTGGAATACTATGCCTGCTCATGTTCATGACCGTCGTATGGAAGTTTATTTTTATACAGATGTGCCTGAAAATCAATCCGTGTGCCATTTTATGGGACAACCACAAGAAACCCGTCATATTTGGATGCAGAACCACCAAGCGGTAATCTCTCCACCATGGTCAATTCACTGTGGCTCCGGAACATCTAACTATACTTTTATTTGGGGTATGGCCGGTGAGAACCTTGATTATAGTGATATGGACGTAGCAAAAATTACAGAACTAAGATAAATATGAGTATTTCATTATTTGATTTAAAAGGAAAGGTAGCCCTAGTAACGGGAAGTACACACGGGTTGGGAATGGCTATGGCCAAAGGCTTAGGTAACGCTGGTGCCACCTTAATTGTAAATGGAAACTCGTCACAAGAAAAGATAGATGAGGCACTTAAAGTGTATGAAAAAGAAGGAATTACTGCCCACGGCTATAAATTTGATGTAACCAATGAGCAGGCGGTAATAGAAGCAATTCAAAAAATACAGAAAGAAGTAGGTGAAATAGATATTCTAGTGAACAATGCGGGTATTATTAAAAGAACCCCGCTTGAGGATATGGAAGTGGCGGACTTTAAACAGGTTATAGATGTTGATTTGGTGAGTCCGTTTATTGTATCAAAACATGTAGTCAAAAGTATGATTGCCCGTAAAGAAGGGAAAATTATTAACATTTGCTCTATGATGAGCGAATTGGGTAGAAATACGGTAGGAGCTTATGCAGCTGCCAAAGGAGGTTTAAAAATGCTTACCCAGAATATGGCTACGGAGTGGGCCAAACATAATATTCAGGTAAATGGAATTGGACCGGGGTATTTTGCGACGTCACAGACAGAACCTATTCGGGTTGACGGGCATCCGTTCAATGAATTTATTATCAATAGAACCCCAGCGGCCAAATGGGGAGATCCCAATGAGCTCCAAGGGGCGGCCATCTTTTTAAGCTCCGAGGCAAGTAATTTTGTAAACGGACATGTACTTTATGTTGATGGGGGAATTTTAGCCACAATAGGAAAACCATCCAACGAAAAATAAGCCTATGAAAAGACAGTTATTAGTTGCGATTGGGGTTTGTGGAATGATAATACATACAGGTTGCGCGGACACTACCAAAGAAATCTATCAAATAGAACTGACGAACCCGTTAAATGAGTCTAGGACATTGGAAACGGTTGAAATAGATTTACAAGCGGTTCCTTTTAAAAAAGAGGTTTTGGTTTCGGCAAAATCGTATGAACTTATTGATTCGTCCGCAAAAGCGAAAATAACTTCGCAAGCTGTAGACAATGACGGAGATGGGCGTTTTGACCAGCTTTTGTTTCAACCTACTATGCAACCCAATGAGGTAAAGACTTTTGAGATTATTCCGTCTACAGAGGTTGTGGAAGAAGCGAATGAACCCGCTTGTTACTCACGGTTTGTTCCCGAGCGTACAGATGATTATGCTTGGGAAAACAATCGTGTAGCTTTTAGAACCTATGGCCCAACGGCCCAGAAATTAAAAGAAGACGGTGTTCCCGGAGGAACTCTGTCTAGCGGAATAGACGCCTGGTTAAAAAAGGTAGATTACCCAATTATCAACAAGTGGTATAAAAAAGAACTGGAAACCGATGGAACTTATCATAAAGATACAGGTGAAGGTTTGGATAATTTTCATGTTGGAGTGAGTAGGGGCGTGGGCGGTATTGCGATTAAAAAAGATAGTACGTACCATGTTTCAAAGAACTTTGTCAGTTATGAAAGAGTAACTACCGGGCCTATTAGAACAAGCTTTGTTTTAAAATATGGGGATTGGAATGCTGGGGAAGACATTGTTACGGAAGAAAAGCATATATCATTGGATTATGGTTCTAACCTCTCTCAATTTATCATTAAAATTGAAGGAACGGACCAGGTTTCTGCAGGTTTGACAATGCACGAAAATGATGGTAAGACCACTATAAACCAGTCCAAAGGTGTTGTAAGCTACTGGCAGCCACACGGAAAATCAGAATTGGGTACGGCTATTATTAGTAATTCAAAAGACTTAATAGCAGTTGAAGAATATCAAAATGGGAAGCCAGATGAAAATAACGTGTATGCCCAACTAAAGGTAAAAGACGGTACTGCGAAATACTATGCCGGGTTTGCTTGGAAAGAGAGCGGACAATTTTCAAATGCTAAGGAATGGGAAAGTTATTTGGAAGAATTTTCAAAGAAGCTTCAATCTCCACTACAGATAAGGTATTTAAAATAGAAAGGTATTGCCTTTTTCCAATTAGAGTAAACAAAGGGAAAGACCGTA
>NZ_JAHKQG010000013.1:454574-549245 GCF_018860715.1 Zobellia sp. B3R18
TACGGTCTTTCCCTTTGTTTAATGAAACAATATTGGGGGTGAGTTATTTAGTGGACAGTAAATTGTTGTTTTAACCTGCCAAATACTTTTCTATCGTAAACCCAGGATACAACGGTAAAAATTAGCGCTAGAATGGCGAACATATATTCGCCATCACGTACCATTAGATGTGCAACTAGAGCCAATAATGCGTCAAAAATAAAACCTGCATAGGCAAGCTCTTTTAAGAAAAGGGATTTTCGCACAAGAATAACAATAGGAGCAATTATTTTTAGGGCCGCTAAAGGATAGATTATCCATGTGGGAAACCCTAAGCTAATAAAGAAACTCTCAGCCCTTGGATAATTGAATAGATACATCATAGCTCCCATTATAAATAAAAGGCATAGTAAGATTGTTGATACCCAGTAAATGGTTTTGTCTTTTTTCATTTGAATTAAATTTCGTTGTTTTTAAGTTTCTTCAATAGTTCTGTGGGTTCTAAACGGGTCATATAATCTTCTTCAATGTGTACAAAAGCTATTTTTAAATTTTTATCAATTACATAAATGGCCGGTACAGGAAGTTCAAAGTTTTCATTTCCATGTATATTTTTAAAGTCCATGCCAAAACCAACGAAGTCTTTTTGAGCTTTTTCACTTATGGAAAATACGATGCCTACTTCTTTCATGAATACAGCATTCTTATCCGTAGCAAGCGGAAAAGTGATTTCATTTTTCGCGTGGGTCTGTGCCGCTAATTGCGGAACCTCTGCACTAATGGCCAAAATGTTCGCCCCGTAACTTTGAAATTCGGTTTTTAACCGTTCATACTCCCTAAGTTCCATATTACAATAAGGGCACCATCCCCCTCTATAAAAATTAAGTATCAAATAATCTGTAGAAAGAAGACTTGCTAGCTGAAAATCGTTACCTGTAATATCGGTGAGAAGGGCATTTGGTATATGGTCTCCTATCTGTAGGGCTTTTTCTCTTAGCTTGTTTTCGCGAAGTTGTTGAATATCGTTTTTAAAGTTTTCAATAATAGGCTGTGGCATCCTGTTCATTACATTTTGGCGTACCTTTTCTGTCTGTTCTAAAAGTGTCATTTAACTAGTTTTATAAGGACAAAATTAGATGGACACCTTTGTTTTGAGTTATCTTTCCTTTTTTAATAATAGTCAATATCTAACCCTTTAAGTAATTTTAAATTTACTTGGAGTAGTGCCAGTATGCTTTTTAAAGAACCTAATAAAATTGGAGTGTTCTTTAAAGCCTAGCCTATAGGCAATTTCCTGAGAAGAGTATTTGTTTTCGGAAATAGTTCGTTTTATTTCTAGAAGTAGCCAATTGTTTATAAAGACTTTTGCAGTGTTTCCTGTTATTTCTTTACAAATATCATTTAAGTACTTATAGCTTACTTGCATCATATGCGCATACTCTTTAGCATTATGGTTTTCTTTATAATGCGTACAGATATGCTGTTTGAATTTGATGAAATCCTTAAATTTTTGACTCTCAAAAGTCTTGTGTTTGTAGATAGATAAACGTTTAATTTGAAGCAGAAGAAGCATAAATGCCGATTGTAAAAACTCGGATTTTAAGTTTAATTTTTCACTGTTAAGTTCTGTGGATAGAATTTCTATATAAGGCTGAATGATACTCAAATTTTCTTGGCCAATATGTACGCATGGTGAATGGTAAACGTGCAAGAAGTGAAATAGGTTTTTCTCACTCATGTTATGCATTATAAATGTCTCATCAAAAGAAACAACATAGCCTTCTACGGTGAGGTCTTTATTGAAAGAATGTACTTGTCCTTTTGTAATAGGAAGAATAATACCGGGAAATAATAGCTCTTCTTTAAAATCTGCTTTGTGCGTGCTTGTCCCTGCTGTTATTACAATTAAACAATGAAACTCTATTCTATGCGGAACGGAAAGGTCATACGAACTTCGCCCACATCTATCATAGAGTTCTTGTAGTGAAATCAGCTCAAAAGGAACGGGTTGATTTACAAATCTTGAGAAAACTATATTCTCTATTTCCTGTGGCATAACTAAATCGTATAGATTTACAGATGGGTCGTAGAATAGACCAAAACCTTTCTAATGGTCAGCTATAAAGAATGATAAAGAAATACTTTTGGTTAAAGGGCTTTAATTACTTTGCACGGGTTGCCATAAGCTAGCACATCATTAGGGATGTCTTTGGTTACAACACTTCCGGCACCTATGGTTACGTTGTTACTAATAGTTACCCCGGGAAAAATAATAGAATTGCCCCCAATCCATACATTATCACCAATTACAACGGGTTTGGCGTGAGTTAAATAACGGAACCTCTGTGCCTCTTCAATAACCCGGTCTGCGGCTTTAATGGGGTGAGTAGCGGTGTAGATTTGTACAAAAGGTGCAATTAACCCGTTTTCGCCAATAGAAATTGTATTGTTGTCAATAAACATGCAATTGGTATTGACAAAAGTGTTTTGGCCTATAGAAATATTACTTCCGTAGTCACAGAAAAAGGGAGCCTCTATCCATACGCCAGCAGCTTTTTTAGCAAGTAACTCGTTTAAAAGTCGCTCCCTCTCTTCTAATAGTTCTGAGTCCAAAGTGTTATAGGCTTGTAATAATTTACGGGCCCTATGATACATTTTAAGAAGTTCCGCGTCACGTGAATCATAAACTTCGCCATTGAGCATCTTTTCTTTTTCGGTCATAGTCGTCTAGATTCAATGGAAAGCTTCTTTAAATAGAATATAAATTTTAGGTGGCAACACTAGTACTTAGTTTTATCGTGTTTTTCTGCCCAGTTATTAAAAACTTGAACGGCATCATCTTGTAGCATTTGCTTAAAATAGATTTGTCTATCTCCCATTTCTTTATCTAATTCGTCATAGATAAATTGGTCATCAAAATCTATTGCTTTGGCATCGGCCTTATCACAGCCGTAGTACACCGCTTTAGGTCTTGCCCAGTAAATAGCTCCAAAACACATAGGGCAGGGCTCACAAGAGGTGTAAATTATACAATCCGTTAGTTGAAAACTATTCAATTTACTACATGCTTCCCTAATGACTACCATTTCTGCATGCGCGGTAGGGTCGTTCGTAGAGGTTACTTTATTGTGGCCTTCGGCAATGATTTCACCATCCTTCACCACTACGGCGCCAAATGGGCCACCAGCATTTGAGTTCATTCCTTTGGACGCCATTTCAATAGCCCTGCGCATAAAAACTTCATGTTCTTTCATCATATTCATAAATTAAATAGGTGTTTGTGATACATCTCCAGATACAACGGAGTGTATAAAGTGTGAAATACCCTGTATTTTCTCAATAAACAGCTTATATCTTCAAAGTACAATGGGCAAAATTACATAATTCTACCCGTTTTCAGGGCGTTTTCCTTCCTTCATCTGTATTGTGTTTTGTTGAACAATCTCCACTAAAGAGAGGCACTGATTATTTTACCCGTACTTATAAGCTTCTTTAAACTGTTTATCTTTGCTTTTATAGTGCGAATATACTAGCGCTACTTCTGTTAACATGAAAAGAAATTAATGTAGATGAGAAACGGATACTATATATGCTTTTTGTTATTTCTATTACCATGGGTCTCAAGCACTCAAACCTTATTGCCGCCCATTTATAATTATAAAGTTTTTGAATACAATGCGGGAGCCCAAAATTGGGGGTTGACCGTAGATGAAAAAGGTCACGTTTTTTCAGCCAATGACAAGGGGCTGCTTTCTTTTAATGGTGAGGAGTGGATTTTGAACAAGTTACCCAATGCTACAATTGTACGATCGGTAGCTGCAGTAAAAGATAGGGTTTACACAGGCTCCTATGAGGAATTCGGGTATTGGCAAACTACCACAACGGGAGAGCTTGATTATACCTCGCTTACCCATTTAATTAAAGGCCATACGTTTACAAGTGAAGAATTTTGGCAGATTCTACCTGTTGAGGAGGTTGTTTACTTTCGGTCGTTTTCGGCTCTTTACAAGTATGAAGAGGGGCGAATTACGGTAGTAGACCCTGATTTTGTGATTACGGGGCTGGCCGTATATGATGGCAAGGTTTACGTAGCGGCCAAAAACATGGGACTGTATGTTTTGAATGGAGAAAAGTTGGAACCCATAGGAAATGATGACGTACTTAAAGACCAGACGGTAACAGATATGACGCCTTTTAAAGGTGGATTACTCATTGGCACACAATTAAACGGTGCCTTAGTATACCAAAACGGGCAGTTTGTACCCTTGGATAAAGATATGAACAGCCTTTTAAAGAAATATCAGCTCAACAAGCTGATTGCTTTGGAGACGGGTGAAATTGCTTTTGGAACCATTAAAAACGGAATTTATCTTTTTGATTCCGCTTCAAGGTCCTATCGTAATTTGAATAGAAAAACAGGACTTCAGAACAATACGGTTTTATCCCTAGCTAAATTTAACAATCAATTTTGGGTAGGTCTGGAGAGTGGTATGGACCGCATTCAAGTTAACTCGGCTATAACATTTTATACGGATCATACAGGAGCCCTGGGTACAACTCATGATGTTGCAATACAGGACAACTCTATGTATTTGGGTAGCAATACGGGTATTTACTATTTTAAGGATAATGAACTTCAATTTTTTGAAGGTTCACAAGGCCATGTTTGGGACCTGGAAATAATTGCCAATGATATTTTGGCCGGCCATAATACGGGAACTTATAAAGTAGATGGAGAGAAACTTACCAAAATATCCGATCGTGCCGGGGGTTATCAATTTGTAAAGGTTCCAGAAAAGAACAATGTTTTTTTGCAAGGTACCTATACTGGGGTAACCAAGTATATAAAGGATTCCGGTAATGGGTGGAACGTAAGTACGGTTACAGGAATAGATTTTCCGGTAAAACAATTGTGTTTTGAAGACAATCGTACCATTTGGGCAGCGCACCATTATAAGGGTCTCTTTCGTTTTAAACTGAATGGAGATTTAAGCCAGGTGGAGGAGAAAATAGCTTTTGACACCACTGTATTACCCAATGTTTACAACGTAAGGTTGTATCGTATTAAAAACCAAATTGTAATACAAAGTGAAGGCAATTGGTTCAAATACGACCCGCTAGTTGGGAAAATAGCGACTCTAGATGAGTTTGAACCTTTTACCAACAAATCGCTTATTTACTCAGATGGCGAGCACTTTTGGTTTTTAAAGGATGCTGATACCAAGGAACTTCTGTATACCGATTTGCGGAATAACACCATAGCCATTAGCGAAACGCAATTGAACCAACGCTTAATGCCCGATATGGAGCGAGGGGTAAAACGTAATGACTCTATCTACCTTCTAACGTTGAGTGATGGTTTTGCAAAAATGAACATTGCTCAATTACAAAGACAATTAAGTACAAGTGCTATTCCGGTCCCGGAGCTCAACTATTTTAAAGATAATCAGATGAGGTATGCCGTTAAGGACTCCGTTTTTGAGGTGCCCTATACCAACGCGCATGAATTAAAATTTCAGTTATCTGTACCTAGTATGGTGCAGCCCAGATACTATTATGAACTAAAAGGCCCTTTGGAGCGGAAGGAATACCGTACAGAAGGTACAGTGGAATTTCAAAACTTGCCTCATGGGGATTATAAGTTGAAGGTGCACTCTGTTACTATGGATAACAGAATGAGCAGTCCTAGAACTATTTCCTTTACCATAGCACCTCCTTGGTACCTCTCTAGATTAAGTATGATAGGGTATGCATTGATTTTAATTTTGATTGTTTTGGGCGTACGATGGTACAACAGACAAAAATTAAAAAGAAAACATAAGATTTTAAAAATTCAACTGCAGCGGGAGCAGGAAGAACGTCTGGCACAATTGGAGAAAGAAAAACTGGAGAAAGAAATAAAACATAAACAAACGGAATTGGCCCGAACCACAATGAGCGTAGCCAAAAAGAACGAGCTTATTCTAGAGCTAAAGGATTTAATGGTCTTGAACAAGGATGCTTTCCCAAACAAACAACGTTACCGTTCGCTGACCAAAAAATTGGATGGGTCTATTAACGAGAATGAAGATTGGAAGAATTTTGAAGTCAATTTCAAGGAACTTCACGATGACTTCTTTGATAATTTATTACAGCAGTTCCCAAAATTGACTCCTAAAGATTTGAAGCTTTGTGCCTATCTAAAAATGAATTTATCCAGTAAGGAAATAGCACCTCTTATGGCTATTTCCATACGGGGCGTAGAAATACATAGGTACAGATTAAGAAAGAAATTGGGTATTGATAGCTCACAAAACCTATCCAACTTTCTAATTAAGTTCAGATAGAGGGTATTATAACCATACAATTCTTACATATCTAATTTTCATTAGATTATACCACTACATCAACACTACATCACAATGTTAAAGTTTAATGATTACTTAACATTAGGACTACTGCAAAAGACGTGTGTTACGGGGTTTGGACCCGTTATTAAGACTGATGTACTTTTTATGTACCCTTTCTCAAAAATGTGAGGAAGTCCTTTTGATAACTTGTGCTTGAATTTAACAGATTGATAAATTTATAACTCAACTTTTAGACAATTATGAAAATAAGAAACATTATTTTATCGATATGCTTCTTTCTCTTTCAACTGGTATTGTTTGCCCAAGATGAAATTACTGTTACGGGTATAATAAGCGATACCAATGGGGAGCCGTTACCGGGAGCAAGTATCGTTTTAAAAGGTACCACAACAGGAACCCAAACCGATTTTGATGGAAACTACACGCTCAACGGTGTAGAAGAAGATGCAACCTTAGTTGTAAGCTATATCGGTTTTACATCTCAAGAAATTGCCGTGAACGGGCAAGCAAGTATTAATGTTACCTTATCGGAAGATGCTCAAGCTTTAGATGAGGTAGTTGTTATTGGTTATGGCGAAATGAAGTCAAAAGACCTTACGTCTTCCATTACCACAATTAAGGCAGAGGAACTGGCCGCTACACCAACGGGTTCACCTATGCAGGCTTTACAAGGTAAAGTTGCGGGTCTACAGGTGGTAAGCAATGGAAGTCCCGGTCAAGGCCCAACAATACGTGTACGTGGTATAGGTTCGTATGATACGGGTGCTTCTGGTCCGCTCTACGTAGTGGATGGGATGTTCTTTGATGATATAGACTTTTTAAATACTGCGGACATCACTTCTATTTCGGTATTAAAGGATGCTTCGGCTGCTGCTATTTATGGTGTACGTGCAGCCAATGGGGTAGTGCTCATAGAAACTAAATCTGGAGCATACAATAAGAAAGCCGAGATTACTTATGATGGGTATTCGGGCTTCCAAGTGGCACAGAACGTGTTAAAACTGGCCAATTCGGAGCAATTCGTGACCTTGGCGCAAGAATCCGGTTCTACACCTGACATTCAATTTATAGATAATGCTATGCAACGCTACGGCCGTAGCAGAATCAACCCAAATGTACCCAATGTAAATACAGATTGGTACGACGAAATTTTGAGACCGGCCCTGATTCAAAACCATAGTTTGGGAGTTACGGGTGGTAGTGATAATGCTACCTATGCCATTGGTGCCAACTATTTTGGGCAACAAGGTATTCTTAAAATGAAAAATGAGTACGAACGCTTTAACCTTAGAAGTAAGATAGATTTTAAGGTAAACGATAATTTAACCGTTGGTGGAAATATGGTAATAAGTAACGCAACCCGTTACGATGCGGAAAACTCTGCATTTCGGTTGGCGTATTACGCGGTTCCTATTCTTCCGGTATATGATGAAAATTTGGCGGGTAACGAAAATGTATTCCCTACAAATTATGCAAATGCACAGGATTTGGGATATCGTGGCGGACAGAATCCGTTCCCGACCATGGATAATAGCGAACTACGGTCTAAAATCAGAAATGTGCTGGCCAATTTTTATGCCCAGGTACATTTCATTCCTGAAAAATTGACTTTTAAGACAGCGTACAATCATAATTTTGAAACCATTGAGCGTAGAGAGGTGCGTTTGCCTTACTTTATAGGAAACGGTTTTCAACGGGAAAATGCAGAGCTTTTAAAGCGTAACGATACGTATTCAAATCAAATTTGGGACAACACCTTAACCTATAACGAATCTTTTGGCAAACACAATCTAACCGTTCTGGGAGGTTCTTCCTTCAGGGATGAATCTTTTGAGCGCTTGGAGGCTAAAGGGTTAAACTTTCCACTGTCAGGAGAAGAGGCTTATTATTTAGATCAAGCACAGACAATAGTACAAGATGATGTTAAGGATGACGGCCGCCGTGAGTATGGTCTATCGTTCTTTGGTAGAGTTTCCTATAACTATGATAACAGATACCTGTTGTACGGTACCTACCGTGCAGATGGCACCAACAAGTACCAAGAAAAATGGGGGTATTTTCCAACTTTTGGTGCAGGATGGGTGTTGTCCGAAGAGGACTTCATGCAAAACAATGGCGTTTTCGATTTTCTTAAATTCCGTGGTAGCTGGGGTAAGCTAGGTAATGATAAAGTACCTGGTAGTGAGGGTGCTATTACTTCTACGGTAGTAACTACGGCCTTTGGTGATACTATGGTGAACGGGGTAAATACTACAAGTAATTTTACGGCTCTTAAATGGGAAGTTACGGAAGAAACGAATGTGGGTATATCTGCGCGTTCTCTAAATAATAGGCTTTCGCTGGAAGCGGACTATTATGTAAGGGATACCAAGGATGCCGTAATTCCTATTGAAGTGCCTTTGATTCCTGATGCAACCCGGCAGAATGTGGGTGAAATAAGAAACCAAGGTCTTGAGGTAGCCTTAAACTGGAACGATCAAGTTTCGGATGATTTCAGTTACTCGTTGGGTGCTAATTTTTCATCCTTAAAAAATGAAGTACTGGATACGGACCGTCAATTGAATATTGATACCGGTTCTGCAGAGTTCAGACAACGTACCCGAGTGGGAGACCCTGTCTTTTCTTTCTTTGGTCTTGAGGTTGATGGTGTATATCAGAATGATGCAGAAATAGCTGCGGATCCTGCTGCTCAGGTAGAAATTGCCAATGGTAGGACCATTGTACCCGGAGACTTGAAATTTAAAGATCAAGATGGCGTAGAGGGTATTACTGCAGATGACCGCGTTATGTTGGGCAACTATTTGCCAACCTATTCCTATGGTTTTAATGTGGGCTTTAACTATAAAGGCTGGGATTTCTCTGCTGCGGCATTAGGTCAAGGTGGAAACAAAATTCTAAATCGTAAACGTGGCGAGGTCATCTTTACCAATGATACCAATTGGGACCGTGATTTTGCGCTGAACAGGTGGCATGGTGAGGGTACTTCCAATAGTTATCCTTCTTCCGCAGGTATTAGAAAAGGTTGGAATCAACAGTTAAGCGATTTCTTTATCGAAAATGGCGACTTCTTTAGAATTCAGAACATCACTTTAGGCTATACCATTAATAAGGATGGGGCTATAAAAGGACTGCCACGAACCCGTATTTACGTAACGGCAGAGAAACCTTTATCGGTATTCAACTACAACGGGTTTAACCCGGAAGTACCTAATGGCGTAGATAATGATACATACCCAATACCTGCTATCTATACGGTAGGAGTAAATATTAAAATATAAAAATAGCACTATGAAACTATTACAAAAAATCTCAAAACCTTCCCTAGTGTTGCTTTTGGTTCTGGCCGTTTGGGGATGTACAGATAAATTGGACGAACCTGAACTGAACAATAATTTTGCCGGAGGAACGGACTTTACGGATGCATCGAGGATGCTGCTGTCTACCGTTGGGGCATATGAGGCCTATTATTCCAGGGGATGGGAACAACCCCTGATTATTTCCGTACGTGGAGACGATGTTAATTCCGGTGGTCTTGGCGATCAGCCCGAGTTTACGGAAATGGACAAGTTTAATTACAGCAAGGACCATTGGATGGTAAACTCGCTTTGGGAAAACATTTATGCAGATGTTATTTCGGCACATACCGCTATGGAGCAGATTGCCAGATACCAAGAATTTGGAACAGATACTGAAATTGCATTGGGCAACCAGTATATAGCAGAGATTCAGGTACTACGCGGAATGATGTTATTTCAGATTTCACAGGTATATGGAGATATATTTATTCCTGAATCTTCGGATACGGAGCTACTTTTAGAAGTAGAGACTTTACCTACCAAGGCAGAAGTTATGCAACACGTTTCTGATCAGATGGATTTGGCTATTCCGGTTTTACCGGATATGCGGCCCAATGAAAGAACTGATCTTAAAGGCGGTGTTACCAAGTATACAGCTCTGGCTATTAAAGCTTTGGCCAATCAAGAATTAGAGAATTATCAAGTGGTTGCAGATGCTGCCGGGCAGATTATAGCATCGGGAAAATTCAGCCTTTATCCGGATTTTTATGAACTTTTTAAAACGCCCGGAAAATTGAGTAACGAGAGCATTCTTGATTTACAGTACTCGGATTTTAATCAAGGTGAGGGTGATCGTTTTGCACATTTATACGCTCCCTATGGTCCACAAAATTGGACGCCCGCAGTAGAAGGTTCCAATAGCGGATGGGGGTTCTTTGAGCCTAGTTTTAAATTTATCAAGTTCATGTTAGACCGTGGTGAAACCGTACGTTTGGAAACGAGTGTACTTTTTACGGAACGAGGTATAGCCGAACTACAGACTGACCCTGCATATACTGATTTGCCCGCCTTTATGAACAAAGTTACTAGAGACGGTGATGTTATAAATGATTTTGCCCGAGGTTATTTTTCAAGTGGAAAGCACTACCTGCCTTCTAATCAATTGGTTGAAGGACGAACCGATTACGGAAGTAACAAGAATAATAACGTCATCCGTTATGCCGAAATCTTATTGATGTATGCCGAAGCACTTACACATGGGGCCACAGGTTCGGCAATGTCTGCTGATCAAGCGGTAAACTTGGTTCGGGAAAGAGCCGGATTGCCCGCTTTGTCCGGTGTAACCTTGGATCAAGTTGTTGATGAGAAGTTTGCCGAGTTGGCTATGGAATGGGGCAAGCGCTACTATGATATGATTCGCCTGAAAAGGTATGATGAGCTTACGTACGATGGCCGCACGTTTACAGAGGAGAAAACTTTTCTTCCTTACCCTCAGCCACAGGTAGACCAGTTTCCTGTATTGGACAATTAATCTAATCAACTAACAAAACAGAAAGATGAAAAATGTAAAATATATACTATCATGTTTGATGCTCACTGCACTTTTTTATAGCTGTGATCAAGGTATAGACGCGTTAACCGAGGTTGATCCGGGTGCAGACGCTTCTGCTCCGGTCATAACCATTACTTCGCCTGCAGAAGGTCTTGCGGTAAAAGTAAACGAGGAACTGGCCACGATTACGGTAAAATTTCAGGCTCAAGATGATATTGAGTTGGGGTCTGTAGAAGTACTGCTTGACGGTAATAGAATAGGCAATTACAATAGTTTTAAAGACTACCGTAAGTTGATCGTAAATGATTTAGTGTACGACCAACTTGAAGATGGAACGCATCAGCTTACGGTTATTGCCAAAGATTTGGATGGTAAGTCCACAAGTGAAGTTGTTAATTTCACTAAAGAACCGGCCTACATTAGAAAATACCCCGGTGAAATTTTATATATGCCTTTTGAAGGTGGATATGTAGACCTGTTAAGTTTTGAAGAGGCACAACAAATAGGTTCGCCCTCCATTAGCGAAGAGAGTCTAGCGGGAGATGGCGCTTATGCAGGAGCGGAAGGGGCCTATTTGACCCTAGATACAGAACGATTTAAGAATACGGAATTGAGTGCTATTTTCTGGGTAAAATTAAATGCGGTTCCGGACCGTGCAGGTATTTTGGCTATGAGTCCACCTTTAAATGATGGTGGAGGAAATGTGTTGACCAGTGGTTTTCGCTTTTTTAGGGAAAATGCCAATGGCAAACAACGCTATAAGTTAAATGTTGGTTTGGGAGATGGAAACTCTTGGTTTGATGGTGGAGAAGCTGCAGAAGTAGATCCAGCGTCAGAAGAATGGGTGAACCTTGCCTTTACCATTTCGGGTTCGGAAGCGGTAGTTTATATAGACGGACAAATTGTTTCTCAAGGACCTTTAACGGGTATTGATTGGACGGATGTAAATATACTTTCCATAATGTCCGGAGAGCCTAACTTCTCAGGTTGGAATCATAAGTCGGATTTAAGTCTAATGGATGAGTTGCGCATATTTGATCGTGCTATTACCCAAGATGAAGTAAAACAGATTATTCAAGATGACTCGGGTATTGTGGTGTCTAATTATCCGCCTAATTTTCCAGGAGAGATGTTCTATATGCCTTTTGAAGGTTCATACACAAATCTGTTTACGGATATGGAAGCTGATGTGGTTGGAACACCCTCTTTTTCAGAAGAAAGTGTAGCTGGCGAAGGTGCTTACGCTGGAGCAGCGGATTCATATATTACAGTTCCCTCCAATGGTCTTACTACAGATGAATTTAGTGCCTCACTTTGGTATAAAGTAAATGCCGAGCCGGGTAGAGGAGGTATTTTGGTAATGGCTCCAGAAGACACGGAAAAGGAAGGTTATCCAGAGGTGCAAAATTTAAGGACCAGTGGTTTCCGTTTCTTTAGAGAAGGCGATGCTACAAGGCAGGTGTTTAAATTGAATGTTGGCAACGGCGAAGCTGATACTTGGTTAGATGGAGGCGATTTAGCTGCTATAGATCCCACATCTGCAGATTGGGTACACTTGGCATTTTCCATTTCAGGTTCAAATGCGGTTCTATACATTAATGGTGAAATAGTTTCGGAAAACGTGATAAGTGGTGGAATAGATTGGTCCGGATGTGATTTGCTATCCATAGGTTCTGGGGCGCCGAGATTTACGGAATGGGGCCACTTGGCAGACGAAAGCCTGATTGATGAGCTCCGTTTATTTGACAAGGCCCTTACAAAAGAAGAAATACAGGAAATTATGAACTCGGGACTGTAGATAAACCCAACAGAAGTTCAATAATCACTTTATAAAAAAATATGAAATTAGTCGCAATTGCTTTGGTAACAGGCACGCTTTTGGTGGGTTGCGGAGGCAACCCTTCCAAAACGGATAATAAAAATAACAAAGCCGAATCTAAGGTTGTACAAGAACTGACGGATGAGCAATTATTGGATTCCGTTCAGAAACAAACGTTCAATTATTTTTGGGAAGGAGCGGAACCTAAATCTGGTTTAGCCAGAGAACGTATTCACCTTGATAATGTATATCCCGCGCATGATAAGGATATTATAACTACCGGAGGTTCAGGTTTTGGTTTAATGGCCATTTTGGTAGGTGTGGAGCGTGGTTTTATTACACGTGAAGAGGCTCTGGAGCGATATGAAAAAAGTATAAATTTCCTTGAAAAAGCAGACCGCTTCCATGGGGCTTGGCCTCACTGGCTTATGCCCGATGGTAAGATGACACCGTTCAGTAAAATGGATAACGGTGGCGATTTGGTGGAAACCGCTTTTCTGGTTCAAGGTTTATTGACCGTTAAGGAATACTTTGAGGAGGGCAATGCCCGCGAAAAAGAATTGGCGGCCAGAATTCAAAAACTTTGGGAAGAAGTAGAATGGGACTGGTATACCAAAGGAGAAAATGTACTTTATTGGCATTGGTCTCCAGAATACAAATGGGAGATGAACTTTCCCGTAGGCGGATATAATGAAGCTCTGGTCATGTATATCTTGGCGGCTTCTTCACCTACACATGCAATTAATAAAGAAGTATATGAGCAAGGTTGGGCAAAAAGTGGAGGAATTAAAAATGACACTACTTTTTACGGCCTTCGTACTGTGCTGAATCATTATGAGCATGATAGGTCTCCAGTAGGCCCCATGTTTTGGGCGCACTATTCCTATTTAGGTTTGAACCCAAAGGGATTAACGGATCAATATGCGGATTATTGGAAACTAAACGAAAACCATGCATTAATTCAGTATCGTCATGCGGTTGAAAACCCACATGAATACAAAGGATATGGAAAGAACCTTTGGGGGTTGACCTCAAGTTATTCCATGAAGGGTTATGCAGGCCACAGACCTGATAAGGATTTGGGCGTTATTTCTCCAACCGCTGCACTTTCCTCAATGCCCTACACGCCGGAACAAAGTCAGGACTTCTTGAGGTATATGTATACGGAACAAGATTCCCTGATTGGTAAATATGGACCTTACGATGCCTTTAGTCTAGAAAATGAATGGTACGTACCAAGGTATTTGGCAATTGACCAAGGGCCTATTCCGGTAATGATAGAAAACTATAGAAGCGGACTTTTTTGGAAGCTTTTTATGAAAAATACAGATGTTCAAAGCGGATTGAAAAAATTAGGTTTTAGTTCGGAAAATATTCCAAATGAGTAAATTATTCGTTTCAATTTTGGTGTCGTTACTATTCGTTTCATGTGCTTCGGATGATGGAGGTGGTGGTGCAATCGGCATTTCTGAACTTCCGGAAACACCTGTTGAGGACGAACAGGAAGTAGGGGAGGAAGAAGTGAAGCTGACGGATGAGGAGCTTCTCGACTTGACCCAAAAAGAAACTTTTAAATATTTCTGGGATTTTGCCCAAACGGAATCTGGTGCTGCGCGTGAAAGGTATCATCCCCAAGAACCATCTAATGACGTCAATACAGTAACCGTTGGAGGCACCGGTTTTGGACTTATGGGGATTTTGGTCGCTATGGAAAGAGGTTTCGTGTCCCGTAGCGAAGGTGTTGAAAGACTGTCTAAGATTATTTCTTTTTTGGAAAATGCCGACAGGTTTCATGGCGCATGGCCCCATTGGTTAGATGGGCGTAACGGGAAAACGCTTCCCTTTAGTGAAAAGGATAATGGGGCCGATTTGGTTGAAACTTCTTTTTTGGCGCAGGGGCTTATCTGCGTAAAAGAATACTTAAAGGAGGGTAGTTCCAAAGAAAAGGCAATGGCCGAAAAAGCAGATGCACTTTGGAAAGATGTTGAATGGGACTGGTTCACGCAAAATAAAAATACGTTGTATTGGCATTGGAGTCCTGATTTTGGTTTTGACATCAATTTAGAATTAAAGGGATATAATGAAGTATTGATAACCTATGTCATGGCAGCGGCTTCCCCTGATTTTTCTATCACCAAAGATACATATGAAAATGGTTGGGCGTCCATTGGTGCTATAGCCAATGGCGCTTCGGCTTATGAAATTCCGCTTATTGTTAACCATGCAGGTAGTTCCCAAAAAGGCGGGCCATTGTTCTGGGCACACTACTCCTATATTGGGCTAGACCCAAGTAACTTGGCCGATGCCTTTGTGAATTATGGTGATGCTACGGTTAACCATGCAAAAATCAATTACGCCTACTGCGTGGATAACCCTAAAAGTTATAAAGGTTATGGGGAAGATTGTTGGGGGCTTACCGCCAGTTACAGTAGGGATGCCGATGGAAGTTTGGGCTATAATGCCCATAGTCCGTCCAATGATACAGGAATAATTTCGCCTACGGCGGCTTTGAGCTCTATGCCATACACACCAGAGGAATCCATGAAGGCACTACGGTATTTTTATAGCAAAAAAGACCAGCTTTTAGGGCCTGCCGGTTTTTATGATGCTTTTAGTCCGCAAAATGATTTTTGGGTAGCCGATGCGTATTTGGCCATTGACCAAGGTCCTATTTTAGTAATGATTGAGAACCATAGGTCGGGATTGTTATGGCAACTCTTTATGCAAAACGAAGATGTACAGCGCGGACTCAATAATTTAGGTTTTACCTATTAGGAATTCACTTTAAGAATTAACGAATACCATGTGGGGAATTGGTGTAAACTGATTTGCCAAAGGGATGATTTTGCCAAAATTTAATTCGATATAAAAAATATAAATAACAGAAAATGAAGGATATAAAGAAGATAATCTGTTTTTTGACACTTGTAGTTGGCTTTACGACTTTCACGCGTTCTCAAGAAAAGATAGAAGCGGTAGAGCAGCTTCTATCCAAAATGACATTGGAAGAAAAAATTGGTCAGCTTAATCTACTGACTCCGGGAGGTGGCATTGCTACAGGTTCTGTGGTGAGCGAAAATGTAGAGGCAAAAATCAAGGCAGGCCAAGTAGGAGGTCTATTTGGGGTTTCCGGTCCAGAGAAAGTCAGACAAGCACAAAAAATAGCCATTGAAAATTCACCATTAAAGATTCCCTTGCTTATTGGTTCGGATATCATACATGGGTATAAAACCACCTTTCCCATTCCACTGGGAACAGCGGCTAGTTGGGATATGGAACTTATTCAAAAAATGGCCAAAACTGCTGCTAAGGAGGCCACGGCAGATGGAATCAACTGGAATTTCTCTCCTATGGTGGATATTGCCCGAGACCCTCGTTGGGGACGTATTGCCGAAGGCGCGGGTGAAGACCCGTATTTGGGGAGTGCCATTGCCAAGGCGATGGTAAAAGGGTATCAAGGAGCTGATTTGTCGGCGCCAAATACGATGATGGCCACGGTAAAACACTTGGCCCTTTATGGTGCCGCAGAAGGCGGGCGCGATTACAATACGGTAGATATGGGCAAGTTGAAAATGTACAATCAATATCTGCCCGTTTACAAGGCGGCCGTAGATTCCGGAGTGGGTAGTGCCATGACTTCGTTTAATGATATTGATGGCGTTCCGGCTTCGGGCAACAAATGGTTAATTACCGATTTATTGCGCGAGCAATGGGGTTTTAATGGTTTTGTGGTTTCCGATTACACCTCGGTAAATGAGATGACCGCTCACGGATTGGGAGATTTACAAGCGGTATCCGCTTTAGCTTTAAACGCAGGGCTTGATATGGATATGGTGGGCGAAGGATTTCTTACCACTTTGAAAAAATCAGTAGATGAGGGTAAGGTTACCGAGTCCGCAATAACTGAGGCATGCCGCAGGGTATTGACCGCCAAATATAAATTGGGACTCTTTGACGACCCTTACCGCTATTCCGATAAAAGTAGACCGGCAAAGGATATTCTTTCGGGGGAGAATAGAAATCTGGCCCGTGAGGCTGCAAAGCGCTCTTTTGTACTATTAAAGAAGCAGGGCAAAATACTTCCGTTACAGAAGAATGCCCAAATAGCGTTGATAGGACCTTTGGCAAATAACAAGAACAATATGCTGGGCACTTGGGCTCCAACGGGAGCCCCACAGTTATCCGTTCCCGTTTTAGAAGGGTTAAAGAATGTGGCTTCCAAAGCCAAAATAAGCTATGCCAAAGGCGCCAATATTACGGATAATCCTGATTTGGCCCAACGGGCCAATGTTTTTGGAACACGGGTGGAGATAGACGAGCGCTCTTCGGAGACCCTTTTAAAGGAGGCTTTAGATTTAGCCAAAGATGCCGACGTCATTGTAGCCGTGGTAGGAGAGGCAAGTGAGTTTAGTGGAGAGGCGGCCAGTAGAACGGATATTTCACTTCCCAAAAGCCAAAAGCAACTTTTAAAGGAATTGGCAAAGACCGGAAAGCCTCTGGTAATTGTCCTTATGAGCGGAAGACCCTTGACCATTGCCGATGAAATGGAGCTTCCCGCGAGTATACTTCAAGTGTGGCACCCAGGTATAGAAGCGGGTAATGCTATAGCCGATGTAGTTTTTGGGGATTATAATCCATCAGGAAAACTAACGGCAACTTGGCCCAGGAATGTTGGGCAAATTCCCGTGTATCACAGTATGAAAAATACGGGTAGGCCCATAGAGGGAGATAACTTTCAGAAATTTAAATCCAATTATCTAGATGTGGAAAATACGCCGCTCTTACCTTTTGGTCATGGTCTGAGTTATACCGATTTCAGCTATTCAAATATTCAGTTGAATAAAGATGAAATTGGACAGGACATGTCTATTACGGTTTCTGTAGATGTAAGCAATACAGGTAAATATGATGGGGAAGAAGTGGTGCAATTATATCTACGGGATGTAGTGCGTACGGTAACCCCGCCCATGCGCGAACTTAAAGGGTTCAAGAAAATATTCTTAAAAAAGGGCGAAACAAAAACGGTTAAACTGATCCTGCAACCCGAAGACCTGAAGTTTTATAACGCTGCCTTGGAATTTGTTGCCGAGCCAGGGGAATTTGAAGTTTTTGTGGGGACCGACGCTACGGCAGATTTGAAAACATCCTTTAGATTAAAATAGCCCCAATTCAGATAATTATGTTTTTACGATCACGCTTCCTATTTGTATTTTTTGCCTTTACTTTTCTAGCTTGTAAAGAGAATCCCCCACAACCAGAGGAGAAAGTACAAAAGACCAATATTCTTTTCATCATGGCCGACGACCATGCTATTCAGGCCATAAGTGCCTATGGTCATCCTATTGGGCAATTGGCTCCCACACCCAATATTGACCGATTGGCTAAGAACGGGGCCCTTTTTACGCATAGTTATGTAACGAATTCCATTTGCGGTCCAAGTCGGGCGGTCATTCTTACGGGCAAACACAGTCATATAAATGGTTTTAGACAGAACGGAGACCGTTTTGATGGTAATCAAACTACCTTGCCAAAAATACTTAGGCGAGAAGGTTATCAGACGGCATTGATTGGCAAATGGCATTTGGACGGTGCACCCCAAGGTTTCGATTATTCTAAGATACTTGTTGATCAGGGCAATTACTATAATCCTGATTTTGTTGAAAATGGAGACACAACCCGTATAGAAGGTTATGCCACGGATATTATTACCAATGATGCTTTAAGCTGGTTGAAAAATGAAAGAAAAGACAGTCTTCCCTTTTTTATCATGGTGCATCACAAGGCCCCTCACCGTAATTGGATGCCGGCCTTACGTCATATGAATACATATGACTCCGTGCAGTTTCCCCTTCCCGACACTTATTTTCCTTCCTTTAAAAAGCAAAGGGCGGCGGAAGAGCAATTACAGACCATATATGATGATATGTACGAAGGGCATGATTTAAAAATGACCCAAGGGTACGGCAGCACAGAATTGGCTCATAACCCATGGACAACCGATTTTGAGCGAATGTCACCCCAACAACGGATAGCTTGGGATGAAGCCTATTTATCTAAAAACAATACATTTCATAAGGCAAACTTAAAGGGAAAGGCCCTTGCCGAATGGAAAGGCCAACGCTACTTACGTGATTACATGGCTACTATAGCCGCAGTAGACGAAGGCGTTGGTGAAATTTTAGATTACTTGGAAGAAAGCGGACTAGATAAAAATACGTTGGTGGTCTACACTTCCGATCAAGGATTCTACTTGGGAGAGAACGGTTGGTTCGATAAGCGATTTATGTACGAAACCTCATTTGGCACACCCTTGTTGATGCAGTTGCCAGGAACGATTCCCCCAAAGACCAAAATAGATGCTATGGTACAGAACTTGGATTTTGCACAAACATTCCTAGACTTTGCCGAAGTGAAAAACGAAAGTGATGCCATGCAGGGACAATCGTTCAAAGGTTTGTTGGATGGGAGTATGAATTCTGATGAATTTCGGGATGTGCTCTACTATCATTATTACGATTACCCGGCTTTTCACATGGTCAAAAAGCATTATGGAGTTAGAACTAAACGGTATAAGCTCATCCATTTTTACGATGATATAGATAGCTGGGAATTCTATGATTTATACAAAGACCCTAGGGAGTTGACCAATCTCATTGATGACCGCACATATTCCTCTGTTATTGACCAAATGCATTACAAGCTAGACAGCATACAAGAGGTTTACAATGTTACGGACAAGGAATTTGACACAGCCCCAAAGACAGCCATAGACAAAGCTTATAAACAGTTCAAAAGATTACGGGGGGGTAAGAAGTAATATGTTTTCCTTATTAAGTTAAAGCCTTATGTACAAAAGGTTCTTTAGGTAGGTTGAAAGTAAAGCCCAACTACTACGACCAATATTTAAACCTATCCCATGTTACCGTAAGAGCTTGAACCAACCAAAAGTTTAAATAAACAGACCAAATGATAACAACGATGCATTTAGCGGCCCAATACTTGGCAGCGGCGGGAATTAGTTTTGTAGATAAGAAAGCCGATGATAGTCATACCAATCTAGGTTGGTCCATTGCAAAGCAACAATTGGAAACCCACCCATTATCGCCAAAAGGAGATATCCTCGCTTTAAGTTATAATAACTTTTCATTAGAGTGGATTTCTCCGGATGAGGATGTTTCTTTTTCTTTGGAAGGGAAAACGCACAGGCAAGTATTGGAGTGGTTAACTCACACTGCGGATACTTTTTTGGGTAAAAAGTACATTTATGATTTCCATTATGATTTACCGTATTCAGTAGATGATACTTTTATTTATACGCTGAATGCCATATCTTTAATAAAACTAGGAGTCTTTAGGACAATAGCACAGTTGGGCTTGATAAACACACTTCAAGAAACGGGTTTGGAATCCGATGTCCGTATATGGCCGCATCATTTTGATACTGGGGCTTATGCCAGTCTAAATTCAGATATTTTTGTAGGTTTTGGTTTAGCTATTCCAGACGATATGGTCAACGAGCATTATTTTTATATCAGCGGGTATAAAGGTCATGGGGCTTTAGATACAACTAAGTTTAATTCACTTTCTCGGGGAGAATGGAAAAATGATAGTTTTAAAGGAGCCGTTCTGCCAGCCACAAAAATTAACGAAGAACAAGCGGTAGAGTTTTTCAAGGAAGCTATTAATTCGTACAAAAAGTAAGTATGCAGGTAACCAGTCTTTCCTTAGAAGCCTTTAAAGAGATGGATTATTGGGCGGTGGAAAAATATAATCTGTCCATTGAATTGATGATGGAAAATGCAGGACTTCAATTAGCAAGATTAATTGCCAAAAAGGCAACTGAGACTTCTGTAATCACAATTGGTATTGGTAATGGAAATAACGGCGGCGGCGGACTAGTGGCTGCTCGTAGACTTTCTGCTTGGGGATTTAATGTGAATTTAGATTTGGTTGTGCCTATTACCAAAGATTTGCCGAAAGCACAATTAGAAAGAGCGTTGTTATTTGGGGCTAAAGAAGGTATACCCGAAACTACGGATATTTGGGTAGATGCCTATCTAGGGTTCTCTCAGAGACTACCACTGTCAGATGCATTTGTAAAAAGCATTGAATTGGCCAACACATCACCGGCCTTTAGAATATCATTGGATATTCCTGTTGGTATTTCTAAAGATGGAAAGTTAGTTGGGTTTAAAGCAAATCAAGTAATGACCTTGGCAGCTCCAAAAACTATATTGGAAAAATTGCCAAGCGATGTAGAGGTGTATATGGCCGATTTGGGAATTCCAAAATTGGTTTATGAGCATTTTAATATAAAAATGCCCAATTTTATGGAAAATCAACTTATAGCTTTATAACCCTTATAAGATGAACGAAAAACAGGAAGCCAAAGAAATTGATAAACAATTAAGAAAAGAGTTGGGTATTGATAAAGAGAAGCTGAAAGAGTTAAAGAAGAAACTTTCAAAGATAGAACCTCGTTCAGAGCGAGGTGCGGAAACCTTGTTTCGTTTGGTGTCTAAAAATCAGTATACATTAAATACGATGATTGATAGAAAGTCCAACATACTTATATCTATTAACGCCCTTATTTTATCTATAGTTATTGGTACCGTACTTAGCCAATTAGATAAGGATCCTCATTTAATTTTTCCGGCAACGATAATGTTGGGAACTAATTTACTTTCTATTGGCTATGCTGTTTTTGCTACAAGACCAGAGCTTACGCACGGTAGTAAAAGCACCAATAATTTATTATTCTATGGTAATTTTAATACCATGAATGAAGAGGAATATACAGAAGAACTTACCAGTTTGATGTATAAGGGCGATGAGCTGTATAAAACCATTGCAAAGGATACTTACCATTTGGGAAAAACAATAGATAGAAAGTTCAAATTATTAAGAACTTCTTTTCACGTTTTTTTAGTTGGAATTATTTTGGCGGTGGTAGGATTTATAGCTTGTCATATTATGTTCTCTATGTAATCTTAATTTAACGGTGCATTGTTTGTTTTAATTCTAAAACAACGCTCTTCTCCCAAATAAAGAGGATTTCCATGTTTTTCGGACCAAAACCCATCTAAAATATCTTTACTGATACATTGGTATACGGCAACACCTTTATAAATACTTTGGTCTTCGCAGGAATATCTAAAGTTGATAACTAAAATATTGTTCTTAAAAAATCCCGTACCGGATTGGTGTTGGTCAGTTCCAATAGTCCAATGTGCAATTATTCTAGAGTTCTCATCCAAGGATAAAACCAGTTTTCCTTTGTAGCTATTAGATTCTTCATCTTGGTTGCTACCCATAATGCTGTACTCCCCAACAAGGTCCTGAACCGTCATAATCATTTTCTTTGGAGCGCAAAACTATTGAAAATTTGGTTGATGGGTTTTTAGAGATGGTATATAGTGTTTGCAGAAAAGAAATTCTTTATGATTGAATAAAAGATAGGCCGATAAACAAATGTTTACCGGCCAGTCTACGTAGTTGAAAATACCAATCGAGGCATCTGGCATTTCCGCTTAACAACTAAACTACTTTTGGGGCAAAAAGGCTTTAGTCTAAACTATTTGTATTTAGACGGTCTTTGTATAGGTCAATTATTTTTCTAACGCTTTTATGTTTTTTTAATAATTGTCGGGCTAAATCGGTATCAATATTAAGTTCCTCCACAATCATTTTCGTACCACGCTCAACCAGCTTTTTATTGGAGAGTTGCATGTCTATCATTTTGTTTCCCTTGATTTTTCCCAACTGAATCATTACCGAGGTAGAAATCATATTTAATACTAATTTCTGGGCCGTACCCGCCTTCATTCGTGTGCTGCCTGTTACAAACTCGGGACCTACGATTAATTCAATGGGGAAAGCCGCTTCGTGGGACAATGATGAATTTTCATTACAAGAAATGCCACCTGTTAGTACTCCGTTTTCCTTGGCATCTTTTATACCCCCAATTACATAGGGGGTAGAGCCGGATGCAGCTATACCTAGAAGAACATCGTTATTCGTTATATGAAAACCTTCAAGGTCTTTCCAAGCTTGTTGGGTGTTGTCCTCGGCATTTTCTACTGCCTTTCTTAGGGCTACGTCGCCTCCAGCAATAAGACCGATAATATGGTTGTCCGATACTCCAAAAGTAGGAGGGCACTCGGAAGCATCCAATACACCCAATCTTCCGCTTGTTCCGGCGCCAATATAAAAAAGCCTTCCCCCAAGTTTCATTTTTTCAACCACGACGGTCACAAAATCTCGAATTTGCGGAAGAGCCTTTTCAATAGCCAAGGGAACGGTTTTGTCTTCTGCATTTATAGCACTGAGCAGCTCCAAAACCTCCATCTTTTCAAGATTGTCATATTTTGAGGGTTGTTCAGTTATGGGTTTGCTCATTTTCTTTTATGTTTTTGTGAATTAATAGTAGTCCTACAATAGTTATAGCGGCGTTTACGGCTATGTTTATAAATCCAAAATCAAATTGAAATTCAGTTTTAAAATAGACTCCCAAAAAGTAGGTTGCAATAGGGGCAAAAACGCAAACTACGGGCACCCATTTATCCTTTACTGAAATTTTGGAGAACATGCCAAACAGGTACAGGCCTAAAAGTGGTCCGTACGTATAGCCTGCAACTTTAAAAATTAGAGAAATCACATCCCCTTCACTACTTGCAAATACCATGATTATAACAAAAATGACACATGAAAAACCGATTAACACCAAGTTTTTCAGTTGCTTTTTTGCAGCGCTGGATTTGTGTTCTATATCAAGGAAATCGTAAGTAAAAGAGGTGGTAAGTGCCGTTAAGGCAGAGTCTACACTAGAAAAAGAGGCGGCTATAATGCCCAATATAAAAAAGATGCCGGCTAGAATCCCTAGATGATTCAAGGCTAAATTAGGGAAGAGGGTATCCGTATCAATTAGTTGTCCATTATCTGCCATTTCTAGGATTACGCCCGCATCTTGTGCATAGATGTACATTAAGATGCCCAACCCCATAAACAGGAATTGGGTTATGGCTAAAATAAGGCTATAGGTAAGCGTGTTTTTTTGAGCGTCCCAAACGTTCTTGCACGTTAAGGTCTTTTGCATCATATTTTGGTCTAGACCGATCATAGCTATGGCCACCAAAATACCGGCTATAAATTGTTTGTAGAAGTTGTTTCCAGAGCTAGCGTCCCATTCAAAAATTTTGAAATGACGGTGGTTGCCAACACTTTCAATAGCTTCAGGTATACTAAGGTTTAAGGAAGAGGTTATGGTGTAAATGGTGATTACAGCACCTAGAATTAGAAAAACGGTTTGCATGGTGTCCGTCCATACAATGGTCTTTATCCCGGATTTATTTGTGTAAAGCCATACCAATACTAGTATGAGGATAACCGTTAAAAAGAACGGAATTCCAAAATGGTCAAAAACGGCAAATTGAAGAATCTTGGCTGCAAGTAATAATCGTAGAGCGGCACCAAAAGATTGGGATACCAGAAAAAATAGGGATCCAGTTTTGTAAGTTTTGTTTCCAAACCTGTCTTTAAGGTATGAGTAAATGGAAACAAGTTTTAGACGGTAGTAGAGTGGTGTCAATACAAAAGTAATAAAGAGATAACCTACTACATTGCCGAGTATAAATTGGTAAAAGTGAAAGTTGTTGTTGCCCACCATTCCGGGTAGGGAAACAAATGTAACCCCAGATAGTCCGGCACCTACCATACCAAATGCTACCAAATACCAAGGCGATTTCCTATCACCGGTAAAATATGTCTCATCACTTGCGTTCTTTGAAGTGAAATAAGATATGGCCATTAATGCATAGAAGTAAATGGCAATAATTATTAGGATTAGCGTTGGGCTCAAAAAGTGTGGACTTTAGGATTAAGGAAGTAGAAGCGTAGCGGTTGCTTCTGTGTTAGTTTGGGTTTTAAAAGCTTAAAAAATGGGGCAGTATTTTACGCTGCCCCAGTTATTTAAGAAGCTGTTGATGGTTTATAGTGCTGGGTTGGCAGGAGTGTTCGTATTATTGTCCCTTTCTGCATTAGGGTAAGGATAATAATTACGGTTTCTTTCTGCATTGGCGTCAGCTGGGCCAGGTCTTTGGAATCTTCTGTTGTCTTCAAGAGATAAACCTGTCAGGTAAAGTTCCACCCTTCTGTTTTTGTAGATTTCATCTAAAATGTCATCTTGAGCAACAGGCCCCGCGTATGCAGGAAGGTTCGCACCTAGACCATAAATATCCGTTGTTTCTGTCTTGGTCAGAACTGCGTTCAATTCGGTTACCGCATTGGCAAGTTCATTGTTCCGAGCATAGGCTTCTGCTTTGATCAATAGAATTTCACCTGGTAAATACACAGGTATTTCATCAAGGTTATCACTCCAGAAACCAACAACTTGGTAATTTGGGGTTTCGGCTTCTAAATCCTCTGCGGTGATGTAGAAAGGAATACGCGCATCATTTTCATCTGGTAAAAGTTCCGATGGTAATCCAAATGTTAGGTCCTTGGCTTGTGTAACGTTTTGTGACCCGAACCAAAATGCCAACGGATTGGGAATGGAAGCATCGTATACCCAAGTAGATTTAACCGATAGGTCTACCGCATTGGCCGCTGTTATTGCGGCGTCATAATTACCCGCCATTAGGTTAAACCTTGCCAGCATAGCGTTTACTGAATTTTCAAGGTCTACAGAACTAAAGACATCCGAAGTTACAGTAGCATCTAATCCAGCATCTATATAGCCTTTTGCCTCGTTTAAATCTGCAATGGCACTTTGTAGAACCGTAGCGCGGTCCTCAAAAGGGGCGTTCTCTATAACTTCTAGGGGAATGCTTTCAAAAAATTGGATTAGGGTTCCATGGGCCATAGCTCTATAGAAAAGCCCGTAAGCCTTTAAAGAACCCGAAGCAGAGGCGCTCTCACTAACATCATCGGCAGCATCTATCACTGTAGTCGCCTCTTTTCGGGTTAACATTGCATTCGTCCACATGTTGATTAAAACTTCGTTTCCTCCGTTTACGTCATCACCACCAAGCAAAATTTCGTTTTCACCAAGGTTTCCGGGGTTCAAGAGTCTTAACTCATCTGTATTAAGACCTGAAATATGGGTGTAATTGTAAATAATGCCCGCACGGTCGGTACTCCATCTTTGTTGAACTCCGTTTATCAACTCTACCAAATTATCCACGTTGTTTACTACATCCGGTTCAAGCGTGGAGTTGGGGTCTAAATATTCGGTATCACAAGATGATACAACGATCATCAAGGCGATAGCCATAAGGTTTAGTATATTTTTCATATCAGTTTTTTTAGAAGTTAGCACTTAGGGATAATGAGATGGTCATGGGAATAGGAACATTACCGAAGTTTACAGAACGCAGTAAGTTAGATTGACCACCAGCATTGGTCTCAGGATCATAACTGAAGAAATTGTCAAAAGATACCAAGTTACGCCCGATCAAAGAGAGCTTTACGTTCTCTAGTGTGGAATTGAAAAGTTCAGGAAATTCGTAACCTAAGGAAACTTCGCGGAGTTTTACAAAAGAACCGTCTTCCATTCTAAATTCTTCAATGGGGTATACACCGGCAATGTAACCTCTTGGCAACTCGCCACTAAGTTCCTGTTCCGCCAAACGTCCCAAACCAACACCTTGTCTTGTTCTTTTATCGGCATCAAATACATCAAAACCTTGTACGGCTTCCCAAAGCATACTAAAAGAGAAGTTTTTGTAAGCCAGGTCCGTACCAACACCAAGAATATAGTCTGGGTTAGGGTCTCCAATAACCTTTCTTAGTACATCTCCCGTAGGTTGGCCATTGGCATCACGCATGGGTGTTCCCGTGGCTAGATCACCTCTTTCCGGTTGTGGAACACCTTCAGGGCTTCCATCTGTAGAGGCACCGGTCAATAACAATTGTCCGTTGTCATCTTTGGCATAATAGGTACCATAGAAAACACCTAAAGCTTCGCCTTCTTTTACAACAGGGGGAGCACCGGTTACACTGGCAATGGTAATATCACCACCAATAGTCTGTAAAACCTTGTTTTTGTTACTACTGAAATTGAAATTTAGGTCCCATGTAAGGTCATCTGTTTTTACCGGGGTAACCCGTGCGTAGAACTCAATACCGTTGTTACGCATGGTTCCAACATTCTCTGTTCTTGAAGAACCGCCTACTGAAGGGGCCAATACCCGGCCAACGATTAAGTCTTCTATATTCTGACGGTAGTAAGTGAACAATAAAGAGGCTCTATTGTTGAAAAAACTTAGGTCTGTACCTATTTCAAACTCCTTGGTACGCTCTGGTTTTAAACCTTCGTTGCCCAATCTATTGTTTTGTTGCAGGGTAGAGGACCCCAAGAAATCATTGGAGCTATAGCTTCCGAATCTTTCATAAGGGCTAATTGCTGTTAAGTTACCGGCCTCACCGTACGAAGCTCTTAGTCTTGCGGAATTAAGAAAACCGTCGGTATTCCAAAAGGGTTCATTGGACAATACGTAGGACCCAGAAATTTTTGGGTAAAAATTAGACCTTTCGTCCACATCAAAGTTGGTGGCGCCATCTATTCTTCCCGCTAAGGTCAAGAATAGTTTGTTGTCCCATGACAAGGTTTCCTGAAGAAAGAATCCGTAGATATCAAGATTGGTGTCAATAGGTTGAGTGTACAGGGGAATGGTAGGTTCATTGTTTGCATCCAAGCCTCTTCCTTGTGTACCTTCAAAAGATAATTCACTGGATTGGAAGCTGTAACCGGCCGTGGTAACGGAGTTTAGTTTTTCCGTAATGTCAATATTGTAATTAGCGTTAATATCGTAGTTCCAGTTAAATACCTTGGCTTCGGCATCACCTAAATAACCATCGTCAAAATAAGCAGGGTTAACGTTGGCGTACGGATAAATAGGAATGTCTATATGCCCTTTTTGGTTGTACGTATCTACACCTATAATCTGGTCTATCGTAAGGTTTTCAATAGGATTGATTTTTAAATGTAGGTTGGGAATGAAGTGGTTCACTTCTTGGGTAATATCAAAAGACTCAATGATGGTAAGCGGATTTACACGAGTGTTCTCTACGGCCATTAGATTACCGTTCGCATCCCTTTGGGTAATATCAAAAGTGTTATTGGTAATGTTCATGGAGTTGATAGGACTCCAAAATACATTGCCATCCGGCTTTTCATCAGATTTACTGTTTGCGTAATAAAGACCAAGATCATACGAAATCCAATCCGCTATTTTGTGATTGAAGTTTATCCTAGCGGAAAAACGGTCAAATTGAGTGTTCTTTATTATACCTTGATTGCTAAGGTACCCCACAGAGGCCATATATCCCATTTTCTCGTTACCGCCTTTAGCTGAGAAATAGTTGTCACTTCCAAATCCGGTCTGGAAAATTTCGTCTTGATAATCGTAACGAGTAGTTTCAAACTTATTTGTAGATAAGTTCCTGTAAGTGGTTAACGCATTGCCATCATTGGGATCAAAACCAAAAATAGGCCATAATCTACCAGAAAGGGCGCTATTGGGTACGGTTTCGAATTCTTCACCTCTTAGATTCAGGTCCAGTTTTTTTCGAACCGTATTCACGTTAAAAGTAGACTTAAAGGAAAATTCGGGTCCGTCTTCGTAAACGCCACCTTTTTTGGTGGTTATCACAACTACACCATTAGATGCCCTAGATCCGTAAATTGCAGCGGCTGCCGCGCCGTTTAGGATATTCACGTTTTCTATATCATTTGGGTTAATGTCTACCATTCTATTTTGACCTGGGGAAGCATCTCCACTATCAACATTTAAGTTGGTAACATTAGTAGTAAGGTTACTGGTAATAACCCCATCTACAACATAAAGGGGCTCAGAAGAACCTTTTATAGTGCTTGGTCCTCTTAAACGAATGGAGAACCCTCCGGCAGGATCACCGGAATTTTGTGTGATTTGGGCACCTGGAACTTTTCCTTGCAAGGAAGAAGTAATATTTGCGGGTGCCGCTTTTACCAGCTCAACAGACTTTACCGTGGTAATGGCATTACCTAATTTTTTTCTGGATTGGGTAATAGAAGAACCTACTAGAATAACCTCGTCCAACGCATTGGAGTCTTCGGTAAGGGTTACGTTAACTACTTGGTCATTGCCTGTCAGGACAACCTCTTGTGTTTTGTAACCAATATAGCTAATTGCCAATACTTGGTTGGCGGCATCAGTTACCTGAAGGCTGAAGTTTCCGTCAAAATCGGAAGAACTTCCCGTGGTTGTTCCCTTTACTAGAATGCTGGCACCGGGAAGCGGAAAGCCATCTTCGGCAAGGACTGTTCCCGAAATTGTTGTTGATTGCGCAAATGAACTGAGCGAGAAGAAAGCTAGCAGTAGCGCAAAGAGCACATGATACGTTTTTTTCATAATAGAGTCTTTAGCTTGTTGTTTGAACAAACCTAGCAGAATATTTCAATAATTGCAATTAATTATTGCATAAAAACAGCAAAAAAAGGAGTTTTATCCGATAATCTTAAGTTTTAAGTATTGTTTGCAATGTTTTGTTGCATTTGATGTGATTTTATTCTTAATTTGATATTATTGTGGGAATTAAAGCAAAGAAATTTGAGAAAAAGCGATAGACATCAGGTGATACTAGAGGAAGTGCAATTGCATAACCGAGTACTTCTAACCGATCTTGCGGGAATTTTAAATGTATCTATGGATACCGTGAGAAGAGATGTAAAGGAATTGGACGATTCCGGCAAACTCCGGAAAGTTCATGGCGGAGCCATATCCAACGGCTTTACCATATATACAGACCGTTCTAGGGAAATATTTGAGCAAGATAGCAAAGTGAAGATTGCTCAAAAGGGAGTATCGCTTCTAAAAGATGGCGATGTAATTTTAATAAGCGGGGGTTCTACCAACCTTGAATTGGCCAAACTTGTTCCGCGAAAAATGGATCTTACGTTCTTTACTCCTAGTTTGCCAATGGCGATAGAACTGTTGAACAATATGTCTCATCACCATGAGGTAAATTTAATTGGGGGCAAGTTATCAAAAGAATCTCAGTTGGTAACCGGTGGTCTTTCCATTAATAGTTTGGCGGACATTACCGTAGACCTTTGTTTCTTGGGTACGGGCTACCTTGACTCCAATAAAGGAATTACGGAAGCAGATTGGGAAATTGCTCAGATGAAAAAAGCCATGATCAACGCCTCAAAAAGATTAGTGGCCCTAACCATAAGTAAAAAACTGAATACGGTAAACCGCTATAAAATATGCGATATCAACACTTTAGATGCTTTGGTTACGGAACTTGAACCCGAAGCAGAGTTGCTGCGTACGTACCGTGATAATGGGGTGGAACTGATATAATACTATAATTTTAGGATTACAAATAGTTAAACTACTACGGACTCTCATTTTGTAAAGTCTTAATATCGGCAATGAGGCGAGCCAGTTGTTTGTTGTCCGTGCCATCGTAAACACCTCTGATTCTCTTTTTTTTATCGATGAGTGTAAAATTAGGAGTATGTATAAAATCTTGAAAACCGCCATCACCTTGGTCAACAACGGCAAAATAATTTTTTCTCGCTAGGTTGTAAATATGTTTTTTATCTCCTGTGGTAATATTCCATTTAGCAGCTATGGCTCCGTGTCTCTTACTGTATTCCTTTAAAACAGGCACGCTGTCCATCTCAGGCGTAACGGATATGGAAAGGAGCATGATATCTTCTTCGTTCAGAAATTCGTCCTGTAATTTCTTCATATTGTTGGCCATAATAGGGCAAATCGTTGGACAACGAGTAAAGAAGAAATCGGCAATATAAATTTTATTGCGGTAGTTCTCCTGGGTAATTTTTTCATTGTTCTGGTTAACCAAGTTAAAATTGGCTATCGAGTGTTTTTCCAAACTCCCATGCATGGAAACGTCAACTAATTTCGCATTAAAATCCGTTGCATTGTAAATCGGTAATTTAGTGTTCAAAGAAACTAGAACATACAACAATATACCCGTAGAAACAGTAAAAAACAGAATAGTAGAAAGCGGGTGTTTTAGTTTCTTGAGTAGGTTCATTATATTTTTGGGATTATAAGACGGAAGTTTCAATTTCTATATCGGCATGCTCCCAAGCTTTATCGAATTCGGCTTTAATGCTGTTGGCTTCTTCTGATTTGTTTTGGAATTGTAAAGCATGATAGAGCCCCATTAAGGACCATCCGTTCTGTCTTAGGATATCTAAATCTTCCTTGTATATTTTTTCGGCTTTCTCATATTGTTTCGCTTTCAATAACACTGCGCCTAAATTTTGTCGGGTAGGGATATGCCAGGCAGCGGGTTCCGTATAGGTGAGTCCATCTTCTAAGATTACTGCCTTTTCCAAATGTGCTATAGCTTGGGCATAATTCCCCTTTAGGGCTTCCAATTCACCGGATACCACTTCATAAGCTATATTGGCCGAATGTACGGAGGCATTATTGGCTGTGGCCACAAGGTTTTGCAATTCAGGGTCTTTTTTTATGGATTTGAGCTTCTCTAATTCTTCTTGGGCTTTTTTAATGTTGCCCTTTCTAATAAAAGCGATACCGCGGGCGTAATGTCTAATAAGGTTAAGGTGCTTAATTTCCGGATCAGGGGCTGGGATGGTTAAAATTTGGTTCCATTTACCAAATCGGGTATAGGCCAATAGGGGCGTAGCCGCAAAATCTTGCAGAAACGGTAGCTCCTTGAGTTCGCCCGTAGGAACCTTTTCAGCTGTTTTTTTAGCAGCATCCACAGCAATTTCGCTAGCACCTAAAAGACTTGCGGACGACCATAAAAAGTGAATGTTATGCGGATAATAGGCTAGCGGGTAAAGCCCCTGCGAAAAGCATTGGGAAATATAATCCTCATCTGCAACAATAGCGGTTTGATTAGTTTTTACGGCATCTAGATATCTTCCTACCCGAATATAAATATGGCTGGGCATATGCACAATATGGCCTGCACCGGGCATTAGGGAAGCCAATTTGTCGGCACTTTTTACGCCCATATCAGGATGAGGTAACTCTACCATATGAATGTAATAATGGTGTCCACCGGGGTTTTCAGGCTCAAGTTCCATAGCTTTTTCCAAGGCTACTTTTGCCGCTTCTATACTTGGGCCTGGGTTGCCGCTCTTGTCCCAATAGTTCCATCGTGACGTGTTCATTGCGGACTGTGCAAATAGGATGAGGATATTGGCGTCGTTCGGATACCGTTTTACAACTTCTTCCATTGTTTTAAAATAAGCAAGGTCTAGAAGGTCTGGGTCCGCATCTAGGTCCGTACTGTATCTGGCGGTAAGCGCTTTTATCAAAGCCTGTTCTTTTGCGGTTGCGGTTGGTGCTAGCTTATGAGCCATGACCAGCGCTTCGTTAATTTTATTTTTTCGTTGTTCGTCCGGTAAGGGGTCGTTAATATTTGGGCCTAGGGCGTAGGCTTGGCCCCAATAAGCCATAGCCGATTTAGAATCCAGTCTGGCGGCTTCCAAGAATGAACGATGGGCTTCAGCATGGTTAAAGGCATAGGACAATTTTATGCCTTGGTCAAAGAACTGTTGTGCCCGCTTATTTTGTGTTGATATCGAAAAATGAAGATTCCCCAAGTTATTGAACAATGGTGAAATCTGCTTTGTGGTGTCCACACCATCCAGCATAAATTTTGCAGGGGTACATGTCGTAAAACTTAAAGCCGCTCTATTATGGTCCGTTCTTTCATTATACCTGGCATCTTCATCTATAAAGTAGATGGTCAAAAAAAACAATACGGTAACCATTGGTAGACTAATTTTTGCTTTCATAGCGGTCTTTTAGTGGGTTCTTCTGTAATCGTAAGAAGGGGGATGTAGGTGCTAAGCCATTAACAATTGGTTTAATGGTAGTCTAAAACAATATGGCTGTGTGACAGTAACTAAAATAGGGAGTAATGCAGAATAACGATGTGGTTTTGTATGAAAGGAACCGTATTCTGTTCGGTTTACCGGATATTCTGTGTAAATGGTGTTTGCACGAACCAAAACGGTCCCTTTAAGTAAGGGCCCGTTTTTAGTTGTTTATATTTTATTCTGTATTAGCTACAGGGGATTTTAGGGTTGATAAGAAGGTAATTCAACTACATAGGATTCTACGGATTTGCCATCTTCACTACCGCTCCAATCGGACCCAAAAAGTACTCGGGTTCCGGTAGGGCTAATTACGGCATGGGGCTCTCCCCAATAATCAAATTCATCTTCATCTGCACGGTGGTGCCCAATACGGTATACCTCTATATTGCCCGGTTCAACCCTTGCGATAACCAATTCTTGGTCCAATAATTTTTGTCCGTCTTCTTCAAAACCAATCATAGAGGCCGCTATCCATCCCGGATTTTTATGTGCCACCGCAGAAATATGTGTACCGCTCTTTGGATAGTCATATCCCAAATCTTCGGATATTACCGGTAAGCAATCACCTGTATTCAAATCAAAAGCTATGATATTTCCTAAGCATCCGCCACGTGGGCCTTCGCCAAAACTTACGGAATAATCTACGTCCGTTCCATTGGCCATTTTGCCTAAACTGGAATGTTCCGGTTTTTGTTTGTTGAGTCTGGCCACAAAGTTACCGTTGGCATCATAGGATGATACATTGTGGTAAAATAAATTACCACTAGGGGCAGGCATAACGGCGGCATAATTAACGTCATCAATGTCAAAAGTTGTCAATTGCTGAGTGGATATTTTGTAGGAATACGTTTTGTTGTTATCACATCTAAAGCCGATAACATCAGAGTCCCAAGACATCATTTGCACATCGTTACCCATGCTAATGCTTCCATTGCAACCCGTTAGTTGTTTTAAGTTGGCCAAAACCTCTTTATTACCGGACGAGACGGTATATTTAATAAAATCATCCGTAGACTTATCCAAGTAATAGAGAATATCGGCTTCATTAAAATCCCAGAATAATTGCTCAATATCGTCAGGGCGAACATCGTCCAAATTCCTGATAAAAGCATAGGTTTTACCGTCCAGTAATTGATGCACTCCATTGGTCTGGTCATACAGTATCATTCGGGTTTCATCTGCGTTCCAAGCTTGTACCGTGCTGTACATAGGTTTTGTAACGGTACCGTCGCCACCATTGGAAATTCTTCGGATAACTGTTCCAAAAGAAGGGTCTACGATAGTTTCAAGATACCCGGGTTTGGCTACATCTTGCATGGGGTGTGGCTCTAGGTCATTGGCCACCAATTCTGTGGCTACATCAACGGAATTTTGGGTTTCCTCTTCAGAAGTTTCCTCGGTCGTTTCCTCATCGGAATTCTCTTCTTGCGGAGTTTCGGATTCCTGTTCTTCGGAATCATCATTAGGAATTAAATTTAAGTTGTCACTAGTACAGCTCATAACGCTGAAACCAATGCAAAAAAATAACAGGTACATTTTCACTTTGTTCATAAGAAATAGATTTCGGGGTTTAAAAATGTACGGTTAAATAGGGTGTATGGTTCTTACGGCTTTGATTTTTAACAGATTAGTGTGGCGGTGAATTATTGTTAAAACAGATGTTGAAAGAATTGACTTAGGTCTTACACACAGTAAATAATAGGGATGAGATGAATGGCACTAGCTGTAGGGGTTTGATGTACTACATTATATTTTTTTAAATTTTTTCTTACAGGTATTGACCGTATTTTAGATTTGAGTAAATTACCGGTGAAATAGATTTACGTGTATTTGTGTACTTATGTTTATGTTGGTGTAATGTGACTGAACGAAGTGGAAAAATGAAAAAACCGATACGCAGAGACTGAATGAAATAATAGTGAAAAATGCTATTATCAACACCGTAAAAATTAATCACTAGTGGGGATGTATAGTAGTTAATGGTTAAACCAATCAAATGCTGAAAATAAAGAATATTAATAATATAAAATCACTATGAAAGCTAAATTTTTCATGTATTTACTTGTGTGTTTTGGTCTTTTAAATTCATGTTCGCGTGATGAAGATGAAGAAGTATTTGTGCATGAAGGGGTTTGGAGCGGACAATATGCAAGTAATGTAGATAATGGTAATTGGTCAATGCGAATTGATATGAACAAAACGGTTATTGGTACATTTACTTCTATTCAATCCTCAAATTCGTACCAAATAATAGGAACTATTTCTGATAATGGAGTTTTAAATGCAACTATTCAGACATCGGAAATAATTGGAGAATTTAGTGGAAATTTTTACGATAATATCGCTTCTGGACTTTATACAAATAATAGTGAAGAAGATAGTGGAAGTTGGACTGGATTAAGACTCTAATAGCCCTTAAATAATTGTAGTAGAGAAATTTATAAATGAGGATTTTATTTAGGTGGGAAACATAGGGAGTGATAAGATTCTTTGCCTCCTAATTATACTTAGTGGAATTTTTAACTACAAGCTTTAAAAAATGACTAAAACTCAAAGAGAGCCAGAAATACAAAAGATTATAGATTACGAATACACTTATCATTTCTTTTTCAATCATGGCCTCTTTGATGAGTTGTTTCATTTTGAAGAACTAATTTCAGAAACTAATGCTTTTTTAACTTCTAAATTAAAGTCCTTTGAAGATTCAAAAGAGATTGAAATGATAGATGATAGGTTTGGAAAAACAATGCAATATGAAGCAGTGTTCCCTACCATATTATGGAAATCTATTTTTTTAAGTGTTTACTTTCTCACAGAAAAATCTTTAGAGCAAATTTGCAAAAATCTTGGAAACTTAAATCAGTATAGCTTATCAGTCAAAGATATTAGTGGTAGTGGGATTTATCGGAGCTCTACCTATCTGAAAAAAGTTTGTGGTATATCTGAATGTTTTGAAACAGAAATATGGAATAATATTATTGATTTTAATAAAATAAGGAATGTTTTAGCACATTCAGATGGTACGTTTTCAAATGAAAATAAAGCTATTTTTAAAGTTTGTGATAAATATGGTGAATTAGATTATTATGAAATAACTGAAGAGAATGAATCAGGTATAAGTATTAGTAAAAGTTTTACGGAGTTTGCTCTAAAAAGGATACAAGAGTTCTTTAATTTAATGTGTAATGAAATGAATGAAAAAAAACCATCAGTAACATAACTCAACCATAATAATGACTTTAAAGTAAAACCCAGTAGGACGTGTATATTTAGAAGGTAACTACTGATTTATGCATTCAACTTTAGAAAAAAATATAATTAAGCAAAAAGCTTCAGCTTCGTAATATTGAAAAACATAATGTTTTAGTACTATACTCAACTGAAACTTTAGCATCCATTTTAAGAATTTAAAACATAACTTCTGATTACTATGAAAAAGATTATTGCACTATTGGTTTTGTGTATGTCCATAATCTCTTGTTCAAAAAAAACGGACGAAACATTTGCCTACAATTTTGTAGAGAATGCTCAATTAAATATAGAGAGTAGTGAAGGATTTTACATGAAATTCTCCAGCATAACTGAGGGTGCTGATGTGGTATTTTCATATGAGTATAATGCTGCAGATGATGTAAATACTGCTGATGACGAATATTCAGAATATATTCGATTCCAGATTGACCCATCAACCACAGAATTCAGTTTTTCAGATGATGAACTCGAGGATATAAATGCAGTGTATTCCGAAAGTTGTTTTTGTGATTTTTCCGATAATGGAGAGAAAGACGTTCCGCCAAAGGGAACTATAAGTGGAAAGAAAATATCCGAAACGGAATGGGACATTACCATAGACGTAACTTTCTATGGGGATGAACAAAAAAGTGTTTCCAGTATTTTTAGACTGAAAAAATAAAGGAGAGCAGAAAAGTAACCTTTTAAGAAACTCATGTCTTGAAGGCCCCTAAAACATTTACTGTTAATAATACGCGCAACCTCTACATCACAATCGCATCTTAGTGAAAAAGAGTGCCAAATGAAATTTCAATATTATGCCGTCGCAATCTTGCTGCTTTTTATTGCGTGCGATAAAACAAAAGACGAGCCCGTACCTGCCAATGAATCTTTAATAGCTGGAAAATGGAAACAAACAGAGGCATATATTAGTGATGCGGGCCCGCACTATTGGGTAGCCATTGAAAATGGAGAAGAAATAAGCTTTTCTGATGACGGAAGCTTCATCTCAAATAGATTTCCCGATTGTAATGGCGGTATGTATTCCATAGAGGAAGGCACGTTACTATTGAACTATGACTGTGATGAACTTGATGCAGAGTTAGTTAATACAGAAGGTATTGTAACATATAGCCTTGAGTTTTATAAAAGTTACTTTGTACTAACCCCCACTAGTGGACCTATTTGTATTGAAGGATGTAGTTACAAATATCAAAGCCAATAGTAAGGATTATGATTAAGGATAACCAGTAATCAAACTATTTCCCCATACCAGTTTTACATCAACTTTTAAGAGTTGTCTTAATTATAAAATATAGAGTAACAAAGAAGCCCTACCATTCAAGGTAAGGCTTCTCTATTTTGGATTCTTATAGAACTTTGTAAAAGTATCTGCGTAGAATTAGGGTTAAAAAGTTACATTCGCTTTAGGTGTTTCAATTTCTTCAGTTAGTAATAATAGGGTAGTCCGTGACTCTTTTAATTGTTGTAGTGTACGGTTGTCATAGGAGGCTGTTTGGTCTTTTTCAGCTTTAAACAGCTGTTCATAATATGTAATGCCTTCCATCAGATTACTGCTAAAGGACAACAGTTGCTTTTTGCCTTTGGTGGTAGGTATCATTTTATATTCCAAAATCTGCTCCTTGTAATATTCCAGGTAAATATGCAGCTCCTTAATGAACATATGTGGGCGATTGGGGTGCGACATTACATTTGCCCTGCCATAAATATGATCTATCATTTCTTTTAGCGTAGATACTTTTGAAAAGTATGCCATATTGGGCCCTGGACAGACGGAAACACCCTCGCCTTCAATTTTTGTGTCCAGATTATAGGCAAGCAGAGCCGATGTTCCCAAGCCTACACAGGTGCAGGATTTCTCTGTAATCTTATGAAAATGGTAATCGTATTCAGCTTGCGATAAGTTTTTACTTTTAAGTTCTTTTAGTTTGTGATTTTGGTATTGACGGGATGCCGTGCAAAGTCCCTTCTCGTTAAAATCCTTGTTCAGCGCTACAAACTTTTTGGGGCAGGGACTTCCCGGTCTTCCATCGGCAATACGTGCCGCTTTTTCAACATCTTTGGTGTTTCCTTTTAAACTGTGAAAGGGAATTCCCAAGGGTGAAATATTGCTTAAATACAGGTCTTTTTCCTTGGCCTTTGCCAATTGGTTTAAAGTGTTTTGGTCTACCGTTGTCGCTTCCGGTACCAAAAGAAAAGCGGAACCCCAACCTACAGAGTCTACATGGTATTCGTCCAACAGAAATTGATGTTCCTCTGCTGTGCCAACGCCTCCCTGTGCCGTAATTTTTAAGGGTAGGGGTTCGTTAGGAACGGAACGCCCTTTCAATTGCAGTGAGCTGGTCAAAAGGTTAAAAACCGTATTTGTTAATTCTTGTCTGTTTTCCTTAAACTGGTTTAGAATAGGCCCCATTAAATAACCATCCGTAGCAAAGGCATGTCCCCCGCAATTGAGACCGGATTCTATACGGTATTCCGAAACCCAGATGCCTTTTTTAGCCAAGAATTTCCCCTGAATTAGTGCCGAACGATAATCACTTACTTTAAGAACAATTTTCTTTTTAATGTTACCGTTGCTGTCAGGATAAAAATCTTCAAACTGTTCCAGATAGCTGTACAGTCTTGGGTTCATACCTGCGGAAAGGATGACCGAAGAATTCAGTTTGCTCTGTGCATATCCGCGTAGCGCAGCATGGGCATCGTTAAATTCTGAGGTGAGCTTCTGTTTTTTAACGTAGTTGTCCTTATCCACCTTCGTCATGATATTCACATCAATACTTCCCATGGGCATATGCTGTTTTACCCATTCTTTAATTTCGGAAAAATTAAAAGTGTGTTCAGAAAGCCGTAAAAATTCATTTTTAAAAGATGAACTGTCCGGTAGGGTGTTGAAATAAGACCGGATGCCATCAGCTGTTTCGGTAGTTGAGTTTTTAAAGTTCTCGAACTTTTCTTGGGCCAAGTCGTGGATCATATCTAAATAAGAACTAATCCGTTTTGCCCTAAAATCTTCCTGTTTGTCCGTGATTTCCGTGTAGGGTAGATTATGCTTTCCTGAGTACATTTTTCGTAGCTTTTCCAAAAGAATATCATCTACCAGCGATATGACCGAGTCAATCCCGTATTGTGAAACTTTTAATGGAGAATCAATAGTAAAACCTATACCCATAACCGGAATGTGAAAAGAATGTGCGTATGTCATAGAATATTTTTTGTGGTGATTTAAGTGTGTAGAACATATTTGCTTTTTGGCAATAGCCAACAAAATTGGGATTTATGTAACTCTTAAAACATGATTTTAATCAGCTTTAAAAAACATGATTTACTTCGTGTAAAACAACTTAATCAGACACATTATACATTTCATACCTAACATGAGTGGCATACATATGTAGTAAAACGAATAACAGGTATGAGAGACAATAAGGTCAACTTTGAGCTCGTTATTTAGTTTTTTCGATTTAGAAATAAATTAAACTCAATTATAATATGTCCCATCTGAACGTTTTTAAAAGAATTACACTTGGTCTATTCGTACTCATTTTTGCCATTTCTTGTAGCTCGGACAGTGTTACTGAAGACATGCAGGTTATAGACGAAGAAACTATTTCTGAAAACCCAACAAATGAAGAAAATACAGAAGAAGAGAATTTAGAGGAAGAAGAGGAGGTTGTAGAAGAGGAGGAAGAGATAATAGAAGGTCCTCAAGATGACCCTTACGATGAAAATGCCTTTATAACTACTTGGGAAACCGCATATGAAACGGATGATATCTTGATTAGAACTAATCCAGACGTGAGTACACCATATAATTATACGGTTAATTGGGGCGATGGAACAATAGAAACAGGATTGAGTGAGAATGCTCGACATGAATATGCCATACCGGGAGTATATACAATACAAATAACGGGAGATTTCCCTGCAATTTATCAGCATAGTGACTGGAAATTGAACGCCAAAAAATTACGAACCGTGGAAAATTGGGGGGCAATTAAATGGGAGAGTATGAACCGTGCATTCAATAATTGCGAAAATGTAATATTCAATGCTACAGATGTGCCGGATTTCTCCAAAGTTACGGATATGTATGCCATGTTCGCCAACGCTACGTATTTTAATAGCGAACTTAAGGATTGGGATGTAAGCCATGTTACGGATATGGGCTACATGTTTTACGAAGCAAATAATTTTAATCAAGACATTTCTACATGGGATGTAAGTAATGTGACCAGTATGAAATCCATGTTCCTCAAGAGTAAAGCTTTCAATCAAGATATTTCTTCTTGGAATGTAAGTCAGGTTGCAGATATGTATTTTATGTTCTATAGTGCAGATGTTTTCAATAGTGATATAAGTGCTTGGAACGTAAGTAACGTAACGGATATGGAAAGTATGTTTTTCAACGCGGATGTTTTTAATCAAGATATATCTGAATGGGATGTGAGTAAAGTGACCAATATGAAGAATATGTTTAACGACGCTTTATTATTTAGTCAAAACTTATCTGGATGGGCTACGGACAATGTTACGGAGTGCAACTCATTTTGGTATGGTAGTTCATTGGTAGAGAGTCAGCTACCAACGGCGGGAACTTGTTTTGGAGGATAAATCAAACTAATTATAAGGTATAGATGTCCCCACATTGTTATTTTGTGGGGACATTTTTTATGGTACAAATGAATGAATTAGTTTTCTAAGATAGAGATGTTTTTCTTGTTGTATAAGGGCTACTTTTTTATTTAAGTTTTGGTAGTTTTTAGTAAATTACATTTTTAACCAAAACCGAGAACCTTGAAACACAAAGCATTTAAAAATCCACTAATTTATTTCCTGTTTTTTACCGTAACGCTTTCCTATTGTCAAACCAAAACGAAAGGAAAAGTAGAACGGCCAAACATACTTTACATAATGTCCGATGACCATACTTCCCAGGCAATTGGGGCATATGGTAAAAGACTGGCACGTTTAAATCCAACACCAACAATTGATCGCTTGGCAAAAGAAGGGGTATTATTGGAAAATGCCTTTTGTACCAATTCAATTTGTACGCCCTCTAGGGCCAGTATTCTTACCGGTCAGTTTGGGCAAGTAAATGGGGTAGTGGACTTAAGCGGTAAATTAAGTCCGGAAAACCAATACCTGCCTATAGAGATTAAAAAACAGGGCTATGAAACCGCAATGATAGGAAAATGGCATTTAAAACATGCCCCAGAAGCTTTTGATTACTATAATGTATTACCGGGTCAAGGAGATTACCATAACCCAACACTTTATAGCAGGGAAGGCGGAGAAAAGAAAGAAATTCGTTTTGAAGAGGATTTGGTAAGAGAGGTGAATGCCACAACCTATGAAGGACATTCATCAGATGTTATTACAGACATCTCCTTGGAATGGTTAAAAAACAAAAGGGACAAATCCAAGCCATTCTTTTTAATGCATCATTTTAAAGCTCCTCATGATTTTTTTAAATATGCGCCTAGATATGAGGGGTATTTGGAAGATGTGGAAATTCCGGAACCATCCAGTATGTGGTATAATGGTAATAACGGATCTGTAGCTACAAGAGGGGAGAACAATTCCCTTACAGATACTATTGGCTCCTCTATAGGGCATAGAAATGTCATTAGAAATATGGGAATGCATATGAAGATAGACCCAAGTATTCCTGATCCGGAGTATAAGAAATTAGCATACCAAGAGTATTTAAAACGTTACTTACGATGCGTAAAAGGTGTGGATGATAATGTGAAACGAATTTTTGATTACCTAGAGGCAGAAGGAATTATGGATAACACCATTATTATTTATACGGGCGATCAAGGTTTTATGCTTGGCGAACATGATTATATTGATAAGAGGTGGATGTATGAAGAGTCTCAACGTATGCCATTCTTGGTTCGTTACCCTAAAACAATAAAGGCGGGATCTCGTACGGATGCTATGGTCAATAATACCGATTTTGCGCCTACTATGATTGAAATGGCCGGAGGTAAAGTTCCTGATTATATGCAAGGGTCCAGTTTTAAATCTATTCTTGAAACAGGTAAAGAACCAGAATGGTGGAAGCAAGACACCTATTACAGGTATTGGATGCACATGGCCCATAAGCATAATAATCCAGCACACTTTGGAATACGCACCAAAGACTATAAACTTATCTTTTTTTACGGTAGAGATTATATGCAAAGGAATACAAATAAGCAGGAATGGGCTCATAACCCTGAATCTATGTCCGATTTTGTTACTCCGGTAGCCTGGGAATTCTATGATCTTAAAAATGACCCGGAAGAAATGGATAATAGATATGATGATGAAAACTATGCTTCAATTATTTCTGATTTAAAAGACCGACTCAAAACTTTAAGAAAAGAGGTAAAAGAAGACGATTCTCAATACCCTGAAATAGAAAAGGTGGTTAATGAAAATTGGAACTAGTTTGAATTAAACAAGTAGGTGGTTATATATTTTAAATGCCCCATACTTAAGTCTTTTAAAGCTGAACAATCATTTGATTGTTCAGCTTTTTAACTTTCTGTCATTTTCTAATTCAAGCGTTAGCTCTTAATTGCCCTGGATAATTTTAAAATTTCCGGAAAAGGGTTGGTTATGTGATACTTTACGTAATTTTTCAAAACCGAAATAATTTATTGATAGTACGGTTTAGACAATATTTATCCCTAATTTTAGCCGCTAAATACGTAATTTCTCAAATTAAAGCTAGAAGTAGATTTAAACTTAATTTATTATAAAGATTTTACTTACAATCACTCCTTTTTAAAATGAATTTGACAAAAAATATCTTTGCAATTTGTACTGGCCAAGATAAAGGGGAGCTAGAGAATCTTTTACGCCATTTACAATCTATAGAAAAAGACTACCACACCGCTATATGGAGTAATGATGACATTGATGATAAGCAGCAATGGGAACCTATAGATGTAGAGCGATTGAACCATACGGATGTATTTCTGCTTCTTTTGAGTAATGCGTTTATGAATTCTGAATTTGTTGAAAACGATGAATTTAGAATTATTATAGACCGATATAAAAAGGGTGAGGCCAAACTAATCCCCATACTTCTAGATGATTGTTCGTGGAAGAACGAATTTACTTTTGGTCATTGCAATTTTAATTTTGGAGAAGTACAGATTTTTCGCAAAGAAGCTATTTCAATAGGGGAATGGAACCCAACGGATAAGGTTTTTACGCAGGTTGTCTATTTCCTTATGGGCTTGCTTAGCTCATCCATTAAAAAAAGTATTGCTACTGTAAGTACAGACCAACAGGGCATGCTGAATTTGGGAGGAGAAGGTCAGATGGCAATTGATTTTGGTGAGGAAATAGTTGATGACAATAAAGCCAATATAGAGAGCGCTTTTACAAAAGAGGTTGAAGCTAAAAGAAAAGTAGAAAGCGAGAATAGACTTCATGAGGAAGCTGAAGTAAAAGAACAGCTTAGAAAAGAGAAATGGTTAAGGCAGAAAGCGGAAAACCAGAGTAGAATTGAAAAAGAGATTCAGGCCAAAAAAATAGTTCAAGAAGAAATTCAGGAAAGTGAATTAGAAAAGGCTCGAATAGAAATAGAAGCAAAAAGACGAGAGCAAGTATTAAATGCGCTAAAAGAGGCTGCGCGGAAAAAAAGACATGAAGAAGCAGTAAATGCTCCAAAAAGAGTTTTAATAGGAAGTGGACTTGCAAAATATAACTATCGCTTTAATAATGAAAAAGAGGCCCCGGCCTTAAGTGTGGTCAAAGAGGAAAGGTTTGTTACTAAAGAGTTGAAAACTCAAGTAGCGGCCTTAGAAAAAAGTGAGCGTGAAGTAATAGCGCCTCTAAAAGAGATACAACGACCAAAAAAACAAGAGGAAGCGGTCCTGGTAGACCAAACTGTTACAAGAAAATCAGATCTGGCAAAATATAATTACCGGTTTGATAGCAAGAACAAGGTTGAAGTTGTAGAGGTATTTAGAGAAGAAACGGGTCTTAATGAAGAGCCCGAAACCCAGTTGGCTGTAGAGGACAAAAAATGGGATACAATAGTTAAAACCTTGCGAGAGTTGGAGTGGGATAAAAAACTACATGAAAAGTTTATTGCACTTAAAAAAGCAGCTACTATACTCTTCGCAAAGTCTATTCATTTTTTCAATAAAAAGTTGAAGGCTGAGCCTCAAAATGTTCAAGAAGAGAGAACGAGCAATAAAAAATTAAAGGTTTGGTTGGCTGTAGGGGAGAAGAAATGGGATGCAATAGTAAAAAGCTCACGAGAGGCGGAATGGGATAAGAAACTGTATAAAAAGTTTGCTGTGCTAAAGAGCGTAACTAAAAGTTATTTCTTTGCGGCAAAAGGCTTTGCTAGCAAAAGTATTGCGGCAATTAATCAGTTCTTTCAAAAAACTATAAAGAACATAGGTGCAAACAAAAAGAGAAAAATCCGTTCTGAGTTTTTAATTGCAGCTGTGGTTGTTTTTGGAGTATTAACGTACCTATTTGTTGGAGGCTCTGAAAAACAATCCTATACACTATCGGAAGTTGAGGAAGTAAAAGAAGTTTCTGATGCCAGTGTTTCTCCGGAAAGTAACCAAGAGAATCGCAAAGCTGCTAACTTAGAAATAGAAAATTCCGAAAAAGAGCCCTCTTCACTTGTTAAAAATAAGGAGGTAAAAGTAGTTTCTGACGCTGGTGCGGGAACTATAAATAAAAAGGAAAATCGCGCAGGGGGCACGTTAAAACTAGGTGTCGGGGATATGCATAACGAGGGTGTAATTTTTGCGATTGACCCATCCAGTAACACCGGAAAAATAGCATATTTGGAAGATAAAGGTCCAATGGCATGGAAAGATGCCATGAATATTCACGAACAATTAGGTGAAGGCTGGCGGTTACCCGAGCTAGGTGAATTACGTCTCCTTTATAAAACTATTGGGCAGGGTGCAGACAACAAGGGTAAATTTGTAGCTGAGTTGTATTGGAGCGCTACGCCTTTTGATAAGCATCAAGCGCGTCTTGTAAAATTCAGCGATGGTAATGCCTCATATCACTATAACAGCTCAGGAACACATCGGAAATTTCGAGTTCGGGCTATAAAAGATGTCCAGCTATAGCTCGGGAGTCGAGTGCTAAGGTTATTACGAGCCAATCTTATTTTAGTGACACTCCATTATTATAATTAACTGATAATTAGAGTTTAATAAGATGTTGATCGGATGTTGTTTGACCTTATTACTTCCCGATACAAAAGTTAGCAAAAATGTTACCCAACAGCTCATCATTAGTTACCTGCCCTGTGATTTCTCCTAAGTGATAAAGAGCCTCACGTACATCAATGGCCATTAGGTCGCTAGAAAGTTCTTCCTCCATGCCAAATTGTACTTTTTCAATTTCTTCCAATGCTTTAAGCAAGGAATTATAGTGGCGCGTGTTGGTCACTATGGTTTCATTGTTGCGCAACGCTCCGGTATTTACAAATTCCAACAGTCGGTTTTTGAGCTCTTCAACACCTTCACCTGTTTTGGCGGATAAGTAATTAACGGAATCTAAGTGCTGGGCTATTTTTTGTTTATCGCTCTCGGAAAGCGTATCGGCTTTATTGACCAATAAGAGAAGTGGTTTTAGCGGATTCTGGTTTTTTATTTTTTCAAAGTCGATGGTGATGTTTTTCAGTTTTTCCTCATCGGCCAGAATTTTAGAACCATCTACTAAAAGCAAAATTACTTGGGCCTGTTCAATCTTTTCAAATGTCCGTTTAATGCCCATGCCTTCCACCACATCTTGGGTTTCTCGGATGCCGGCCGTATCTATAAACCGAAAACCGATTCCGCCAATCGCAATTTCGTCTTCAATGGTATCACGGGTGGTTCCGGCTATATCGGAAACCAACGCACGTTCTTCGTTAAGAAAAGCATTGAGCAAGGTGGATTTTCCAACATTAGGTTCTCCAACAATAGCAACGGGAATACCGTTTTTAATCACGTTTCCTACCGCAAAAGAATCTATCAGGTTTTTCAGAACTTTTTGGATACGGGTAAGAAGGTCGTTAAACTGAGTGCGATCGGCAAATTCAACATCCTCTTCTGAAAAATCCAGTTCCAATTCTATAAGCGATGCAAAGTTCAAAAGCTCGGCACGCAGGTTTTTAATTTCGTTACTAAAACCACCGCGCATCTGTTGTATCGCAATTTGGTGGCTCGCGGCATTATCACTGGCAATCAGGTCCGCTACAGCTTCGGCCTGACTTAAATCCATCTTGCCGTTAAGGAAGGCTCTCAGGGTAAATTCCCCTGCATCCGCTGTCCTACAGCCATTTCTTAGGAACAATTGTATGATTTGTTGCTGAATGTACGATGAGCCATGACAGGATATTTCAACTACATTTTCCCCAGTGTAGGAATTAGGGCCTTTAAACACGGAGACCAGAACTTCGTCCAGTATTTTATCGTCTTCTATAATGTGTCCTAAACTAATGGTATGGCTTTTCTTTTTTCTTAAATCCTTACCGTAGGCAGATTTAAAAAAAGCAGCGGCCGTATCTATTGCGGTTGCCCCGGAAATACGGATTACCGCAATTGCACCAGCTCCTGAAGGGGTGGCCAATGCTATAATATTATCGTTAGGAATCATCAAAAAGTTTTTGCAAAAATAGGCAAAAACAAGTAGATGGAAATTCTTTGCGGCACATCAAAAATTTATGGGTCGAATGTTTTTGAATAACGGAAAATAAGTACCTTCGTCCTCCATTAACTATTTAAATTATATAATTATGAAGATGCGATTAGTAACATTTGTGGTGATTCTTTTTGGGGTTACAACTTTTTCATTCGCGCAGGAAGAAGGAGAGGTTCAGATGGATTCAATTTCTCAGGTTGAGCAAGCGGAACGTGAGGCCAAGGAAATTAGAAAGCAAATAGAAGCGGCCGAAAAAGAGGCAAAAGCTGCTGAAAAAGAAGCAAAAGCAGCAAAAAAAGCGCAAAAGAAATCTGAAAAGGCCAATAAGAAATACGAAAAACTGACCGGCCAAATCAACTCCTTAAAAAAGGGATTGGAAAAGGACGAGAAGAAGGTTTCTAAGATCAGCGACAAAATGGAAGTGGACAAAATCAAAGGAAAACTTTCTCCTAATGATGTTGCCAAAATTGAAAAGAAGCTGAGCAAATTAAAAATGAGCATAAACAAAAGCAGGGAAAAGCTGATCAAGTTGGAGCGAAAGCTTTAATTGCATACAAAAAAGTAATTCAAAATCCCGTAAGATACCGCTCTTACGGGATTTTTTCGTTTGCAAGTTCGGGTAGTTGTAACATTTTGTGTTTTTGTTCGTCTTATCTATAGAACCCCTAAAACAATCAAAAAATGGAAATCATCAATCAACAAAAAACACTTGAACAGAATAATCAATTATTGGTAATTGCACATTTATCGCAGTTCTTAACCTATATTACAGGTTTTGGCGGATTGGTAGTGCCGCTAATTCTGTGGCTAACGACCAAAGATTCCGTAACGGGTATGGATGAGCATGGTAAAGCTATTGTGAATTTTCAATTGAGCGTACTGCTAATTACCATTTTAAGCATCCCTGCCATATTACTTTTAGGTCTTGGTATCTTAAGTTTGATTTTTATTGGAATTGTAGCTTTTATTATGCCTATAGTAAATGCGGTAAGAGCCAGTAACGGTGAAAAACCGAATACATTTATGACCATTCCGTTTATTTCATAGAAGTGAAAACCTATATAATTAAAAAGCCCCAAGAAGAAATTCTTGGGGCTTTTATATTTTGGTGCATATCGTTTAGCTGTTCAGCATAACCGGCATTACAAGCATGGTTACGTGTTCACCTTCATCAAGTCCGTCAATAGGAGTAAGAATACCTGCTCTGTTCGGTAAGCTCATTTCCAATGATACATCGTCCGAGTTTAGGTTGTTCAGCATTTCGGTCAAGAAACGGGAGTTAAAACCAATTTGCATATCATCACCTTGGTAAGAACAAGTCAAGCGTTCCTCGGCCTTGTTACTGTAATCAATATCTTCCGCAGAAATATTAAGTTCAGCACCGGCAATTTTTAAACGTATCTGGTGCGTAGTTTTATTGGAGAAAATAGCAACCCTTTTTACGGAGCTTAAGAATTGATTTCTTGCAATAGAAAGCACATTAGGGTTCTCTTTAGGGATTACCGCTTCATAGTTAGGGTATTTTCCATCTATCAAACGACAGATAAGCTCCGTGTTCTCAAAACTGAACTTGGCATTACTGTCATTATACTCGATTACTACGTCAGATTCACTGCCTGCTAGAATTCCCTTTAAAAGAGTTAAAGGTTTTTTAGGCATAATAAATTCGGCAACTTGTGAAGCTGTAACATCCGTACGTTGGTATTTCACCAATTTATGCGCATCCGTAGCAACAAAAGTTAAATTCTCCGGAGAGAATTGAAAGAACACACCGCTCATTACGGGCCTAAGATCATCGTTACCGGCCGCAAATATGGTTTTGTCTATAGCGGTAGCTAAAATGTCACCAAGTAGCGTAGTAGAGCTTGGGTTGGCCAGTTCCACCGCTTTAGGGAATTCTGCCCCATCTGCATACGCCAAAGCGTACTTACCGTGGTTAGAGCTGATTTCTACCGTGTTGTTATCTTCTACAACAAAGGTCAACGGTTGCTCAGGAAAAGTCTTTAAGGTTTCCAATAAAAGCCTTGCCGGAACGGCAATGGTACCTTGGTTATCCGAATCTACATCTAGTACGGAGCTCATTGTAGTTTCAAGGTCAGAAGCCGAGACCGTTAATTTGTTGTTGTCTAGGTCGAATAAAAAATTGTCTAGAATAGGTAGTGTGTTGCTATTGTTGATAACACCACCTAAAACTTGTAACTGCTTTAAGAGATACGTACTGGATACTATGAATTTCATAGGAGAATCGTTATTTCAATTTGTGGGATATAGTGTCTAAAATGTCTCGAATTTAAACCAAGTCTTCTAAAACCTGAATGAAACAAAGATATTTGAAATGCATTTTTTAGCGAAACAAACTTATTAACATCTAGGCCCCGTATTTACGTCTTCTAAAATAGTTGAAAAAAGCTCCAAAAAGAAGTGTCAACCCTATGGGAAGGCCAATATTTATTAGCTGCCATTTGGTTTTTTGGTCTGTCATCTTTTGTGCATCCAAAAAGGGTACGGCAACTTTTTTATTTCGAATGTTTATAAGTCCTTTTTCGTCTAAAAGGTAATTCAGGGCGTTTATTAAAAATTCTTTGTTACCATAATAGTTGTTCGTCCACTTATCATAACCCAATTCCAAAGGCCTATTATTTCGTATTTGATTACGGATAATATCTCCATCCGATACTACCAACATTTGGTTTTCTTTTCCTTTCTCCAAAGTGCCGTTTAACGATAAGGGCTTGACCCTATTGCTGAATGCCGATGTGAATTCCCCCGAAATAAGAACCGCCATAGGATTGTTTCCTTTGTTGTAAAGTTCCTTTTTGGGCGACATATTTATTACATCCAAATTAATTTGTTTGGGTGTGCCATTTAGTTTGGATAGGGGAGAACTGCTTAAGAGTACGGTCTTTTTATTGCTGTTGACCAGCGTATCTATAGAATTGGCAAATTGAAACCGTAGTGCCTCTAGATTATTATTTATGGGATGGTCATTTTTAGAGAAAACCATAGGATTGTAAAACCAAGGCACAGGATTGTATTCGGAGGAGTTTCCTTCTCCGGAGGCAAGTACAATTTGGGTAAAATACATGTCGTTCACCAAATTGGGATTGATACGCACCCCGTATTTAAAGAAAAAGTCGTTCAGGTTTAAATCTCTTGGCAAAGCCATGGCAGAGCCACTTTCATTGAAAAGACTATCTAGCTCCATATTCACTTGGTCTATGAGCCAAATGGATTTTCCGCCATTCACTATATATTGGTCCAATACATATTTTTCGGCATCGGTAAAAGCTTCTGTTGGTTTGGCGATCAGGGCCAGGTCGTAGCTTTTAAGCTGGTCTAGGGTTTTTTGAGGGTTGGTGGCCACGGAATCTAACGTTATGGCCCCAATGTTATAGTAATCTTTAATAGAGGTCAGGAAATCAGCTAGATAAATGTCATCTAGCTCTCCGTTTCCTTTTAGTACGGCAATCTGTTTCTTTTCCGTAATGTTTATTTTGGAAAAAGCATCGGCAAAGGCGTATTCCAAATGTTGTACAGAATTGTTCACACGTTCTTCCGTAGTAGCTCCTAGTTTGTTTTTGAGTAATGGAACTTTTACCGTTTTGTTGTTGTAGTTGACCATGGCCCAAGGGAAAACTATTTCTTGGGAGGTCTTGCCGTTTTCTTCTACTGTAATCTGGGCGGGCGTCAATCCCAGAGACTGTAAATCGGTTATAGTGCCATCAATCTGTGCGGCGTCTTCAAGCGGGTTTACAAAACTGAACTTTATGTTGTTGTTTTTGGACTCAAATTCTTCAAGTAACTGACGCGTCTCCGTTTTTAGTTTAACAAATTCAGGGGGGAGGTTTCCGTCTAAAAGCACATCTATGATCACCGGGCGCTCAAAAGCCTCCACGGTATGAATTGCTTCTTCAGATAGTGTATATCTCCTGTCTTCGGTTAAATCAAAACGAGTATATAAGAAACTGGCAGCGGCATTGATCACAACTAATGCAACAAGTGCTACAGCTATAGGGGTAAGGGATTTTTTCATTACCGATTGGTGTTTTTAAGTTGAACAACGGTTAGAAAAAGAAAGAAAAGCGTTAGCGTAATAAAATAGACTAGGTCACGAGTATCCAAAACTCCTCTTGCTACACTTTCAAAATGGTGCTTCATGCCCAGACTTGCTATAGCAACCGAGGTATCTCCGCTTCCAAAAATGGTTGATAGACCTTCAAATCCGTAATAAAATAGAAAGCAGAGTATCAATCCCATGATAAAAGCAACAATTTGATTTTCGGACAACGTAGAGGTAAACAGCCCTATAGCAGTATAGCAACTCATTAAAAACAGCGTGCCAAAATAGGAGCCTATCACCAGCCCCATATCTAGATTTCCTACGGTAGTACCCAGTTGGGATATCGTGAGCACATACAGCAATGTGGGCACAAGTGCTATAATCCCTAAAGTAAGGGTTCCGAAAAACTTTCCTAAAACGGTCTGCCAGATAGAAAGGGGTTTAATAAAAAGCAGTTCTAAGGTGCCCAGTTTTTTCTCCTCTGAAAAACTCTTCATGGTAATGGCCGGAATCAGAAAAAGGAAGACCCAAGGCGCCAATAGAAAGAAGTTGCTTAAATCTGCAAATCCGTAATCAAAAATATTAAATGGCCCTTTAAAGACCCAAAGAAATAATCCGTTAAGGGTAAGGAAAAGCCCAATGACCAAATACCCAATGGGAGAGGTAAAGAACGATTGTATTTCGCGTTTAAAAATGGCAAGCATAGGTGACTTCAAATTATAAATGCTCCTTTTTTAGGAACACTATAGAGTTAAGTTTGAGGTTGTTTTTTAGCTTATGTTAAAAAGCATAACATCAAATTTATAAACAATTTCAAATTAAACGGTAATTGTTGGCCACAACAGGGCTTGTTTTTTACAATTGCTATGAAAAAGTAATGGTGACGGTATCCCTAAAATCTAAGCCCAAGAGGGTGGAGGCGCCACCAACGGTATTGGAATCGCTTTTGTAAATAGCCAGTTGTATGTAGTTAGCGCTGTTAAATAAGGCCAAACGGTCTCCTGCTCCCTTACGTTGACTTTTATCCAAGTCAAAATTAATAATGTCGCTATACTTGTTATGGAGTTTGGTGAATTTTGTAGTACGAGCGGTAATTTCAAAATCCCGCCCCTTGCGGTACGCTTCAAAGAAGTTCCGGCTAATATTGGTCACCACGTTTCCATAAGCATCAATGTAAATGACACTACCTATTATTTTATTACCACTGTCCGTAACCGTGGGCGAAAATTCACGAAGGTCTCTCAGTTGGTCAAAAGGCCTCCCTACTACTTCCAATGTGCCTCCACGTGCAATATGGCAGGCTACCTGAACAAAAACGTCCAGGACGGGAAAAGAACCATGGCTGGGGTTGGGAATATTTAATTCTACCACTTTTTCGGGCTGTATTTCACTTGTAATCAAACCAATGACCCCGTTGTTGGCGCTAATGAAATAATGTCCGTTCACCAGAACGGCTATATGTTGGTTTTCTGGAGTGGGTTCGGAATCTACACCCACAATATGTATGGTGCCTTTCGGAAAATGTTTGTACGAATTCTCCAAAATATAAGCGCATTCTTGAATGTTGAATGGGCTAATGTTGTGCGATATATCAACAATTCGGGCATCGCTAAGTTCTTTGTAAATGGTTCCCTTTAGGGTACCTACAAAATAGTCCTTAAGACCAAAATCTGTGGTTAGCGTTATAATCGGATTCATAAATAATTTTCATTTACATCAGGAAAAATAGGAGTTGGAATAACTTGAGGCAATGCGATAATGGGGCGTGAAACCGTAATGACCACGCTAAACCTGTGAAGAAAGGTGTGCAGGATGCTGTTAGAAAATAAATGAATTAGATTATTTAAGTTCGCTATCATACAGTAATGTTGATATGTTTTAGTTAGGCAAACTGAAATTTTCGTTAAGTTTGTTAAACAAAATTATAACAAAAAAACAGCCAAGCGAAATATTATGTTCACAGGCTTTCATTTTAACACCTCTACTTTTTGAACGAACTCATATTAGAACTTACCGAGATAAGCCCGAGGGAATTTTTTGGGCAACAGAACGAAAATATAGACCTGCTTAAAAAGTATTTTCCAAAGTTGAAAATAGTGGCGCGTGGAAGTAAAATCAAAGTCTATGGCGATGAAGAACTCTTAGAGGAATTTGAGCGTCGTTTTGATATGCTTACCGTACATTTTGGAAAGTACAACAAGCTAGATGAAAACATCATAGAAAGAGTGCTTACGAGCAATACCTCTTCGGACTATGAGTCTCCTGAAAATAGTGGGGAAACTTTGGTGCACGGTGTTAATGGCAGGTTGATAAAACCACAGACCGTTAACCAACGTAAACTGGTAGATGCCGCCAAGAAAAATGATATGGTCTTTGCTATTGGTCCCGCTGGTACAGGTAAAACCTATACCGGGGTTGCTCTTGCTGTTAAAGCGCTCAAAGAGAAACAGGTAAAGCGTATTATTTTAACAAGACCTGCGGTAGAGGCTGGTGAGAATTTAGGATTTTTGCCAGGGGATTTAAAGGAAAAATTAGACCCCTACATGCAGCCGTTGTACGATGGACTAAGAGATATGATTCCATCGGAGAAATTGGCCCATTTAATAGAGAGTGACATCATTCAAATTGCGCCCTTGGCCTTTATGCGCGGACGTACGCTGGATAATGCTTTTGTAATTCTGGATGAGGCTCAGAACACCACCCATGCCCAAATGAAAATGTTCCTTACCAGAATGGGTAAGAACGCTAAATTTTTGATTACGGGAGACCCCGGGCAGATAGATTTGCCAAGAAGGGTTATTTCGGGTTTAAAAGAAGCTCTTTTGATCCTAAAGAATACTGAAGGTATAGAAATTGTTTATCTAGACGATAAAGATGTTATACGCCATAGACTTGTGAAAAAGGTTATTGACGCCTACAAGAATATTGAGCACCAGAATTAATAAATACTTTTTACAACAGAAAATTACCAATACCCAATGAGCAGTACCATTACAGATACCAATTTTGAATTTCCCGGCCAGAAAAGTGTTTATAAAGGAAAGGTGCGTGAAGTATATGAGTTAGAAAATGGAATTTTGGTTATGGTAGCTACAGACCGTTTATCTGCTTTTGATGTGGTTATGCCCAAGGGTATTCCGTATAAAGGACAGATTCTGAACCAGATTGCTACTAAAATGATGGATGCTACCAAGGATATTGTTCCTAATTGGTTAATGGCAACTCCGGACCCAAATGTTGCGGTAGGGCATGCTTGTGAGCCTTTCAAGGTAGAAATGGTGATAAGGGGGTATCAGTCCGGTCATGCGGCCCGGGAGTACAAATTGGGCAAACGTATGTTGTGCGGTGTAGAAATGCCGGAAGGTATGAAGGAAAACGATAAATTTCCGGAGCCTATTATTACGCCGGCCACCAAAGCCGAAATGGGTGATCATGATGAAGATATTTCTAAAGAGGATATTCTTAAAAGGGGTATTGTCTCCAAAGAGGACTATGAGGTTCTTGAAAAATATACAAGGGCCCTTTTTGAAAGAGGCACTCAAATTGCAGCAGAAAGAGGACTTATTCTTGTGGATACCAAATATGAATTTGGGAAGACCAAAGACGGTAAAATTGTTTTGATAGACGAGATTCACACCCCTGATTCTTCGCGTTATTTTTATGCGGATACATACAAAGAGTTGCAGGAAAAGGGTGAACCTCAAAAGCAGTTGTCCAAAGAATTTGTGCGTCAATGGCTGATTCAGAATAATTTTCAAGGTTTAGAAGGGCAGACTTTACCCGAAATGACAGACGCGTATATTGAGTCTGTTTCTGACCGATATATAGAACTTTACGAGAATATTACTGGAGAAGTATTTGTTAAAGCAGATATATCTGATATACAGAATCGTATAGAGGGTAATGTGTTGGATTACTTGAAGGGGTGAGTTTGCTATTTGAGTAGTTTTTTTGCGGAAAAGTTCTTCTTGGTTTTTAGTTTCTGAACAATTTTAATGAAAGCGATTGCGGTAATATAGGCGTCGCCTAAAGCAGTATGTCGGTCTTTTTTTGATATATCGAATTTCTCTGCGAGTTCGTCTAAAGAGTATTGTGGCTTTACGGGAAGCAATGGGGATTTGATTAATGTACGCTTGTACAATACCGATGTATCCAGAAATTTATTTTTCAAATCGGGCATACCATGACGGTTCAGGGCATGATTGATCATATTTCTGTCAAAGCCTGCGTGATGCGCCACCAAAACCGAATTTCCAATATATTCCAAGAATAGAATCAAGGCGTCCAGTTCCGTTATGCGCTCTTGTCTTTCCTCTTGTAAAATTCCGTGTATCTCTATGTTTTTGGCGTGGTAAAAATGCTGGTAGAGAAACACTTCAAAACTATCGTTAACAGCTATACTATTATTCTTTAAAGATAGTGCTCCTATAGATAGAATGCGGTCCGTATCATAGTCAAAGCCGGTAGTTTCCGTGTCAAACACCACAAAACGTATTTCGGACAGGGTATAATCTACTTTCTTTTCAAACTTGGCCTCATAGTCCATCCAAAAGTCAGGATAGTTCTGTTTTCGCTTTTTGAAGAAATCCATTAGCCCAATAGGTTTGTGACCTTAAAACGAATTTTAAGAAGTTCCTGTAAATCTTTTATGGTCTTAAAACTACGCTTCAATTTTATTTTTTCTTCCTTCGTAAGTTTGTTCAAAGCAATAAAACGCCCGGAATCATTATGCAAAAGACCGTGTTTTGTCCTGAACTTTAATAGAGCCTTGGTAGCGTAGGAGCAGGCCAAAAATAGTTCTTGGTTGTTGGGTTCCAGTTCCGCAAGCTTTTCAAAGCGTTCTGCAGTATTATTGATGGACTTTACTTGGTGAGAGAGCACTAAGACCCTTGCTCCATCAATCAAAGGCATTAAGGCCCTTCGCTTTAAGTCAAAAAAGTCTTTATATTCACCGTCTTCTTCCACCAAAAAGCTTCTGAAAAAACCACTGGGAGACGGACTTTGGAGTGCTCCGCTTGCCAAATGCAAAAAGAAATTGGGGTATTGTTCCGTAGTTTCAAAAAGGTGCGCACTTAGCTCGTTTACCAAGTTAGAATCGCCATAAGAGAGGTTGTAATCAAAAAATATGGAGGATAAGAGCACTTGGTCCGGCCCGGGATTGGTAATCCAATGGAGTGTACGTTCTTTCCATTCCTGCAAGCTTGAGCACCATTCCGGGTTGGAAGCCATCATCTCCGCCGGACAATATTCGTATCCAATATCAAAAAGGCCCTTGGTAACGATTCTTGCCAGTGCCAAGAAATAGTCTCTTGTTTCTGTGAGTTGGTCTTCGGGTACATTTTCAAAGACCAGTGCGTTGTCCTGGTCGGTGTGTAGCAATTGTTCGCTTCGGCCTTGGCTCCCCATGGCCAACCATGCAAACTTTACCGGTGGAGGGGCGTCCATCTTATCCAAGGCTATTTTGATAATTTGCTTGATGCAGGCATCGTTTAGCTCAGAAATAATCTTGGAAGTTAAGGTGAGGGGTATATTTTGATCTAGGTACCCTTGCAGCAGATTCATGATTCTTCTGCGTACCGCCTTTAATTTTTTAAATCCGTTTGCTCTTTTTATTGCTTTTAAAAGCACGGCAGGGTTGTTGCCCAGCTCAAACATAATATCATGTTTACTAATGATACCAACGGCCTCAGTATTTGGAGTTCCGTCCATCGTAAGACATAAATGGCTGATGTCGCTTTTCATCATGGCCATCTGTGCTTGGGTAACGGTCATTTTTTTTGGATATGTAATTACCGGTGAGCTCATGATATTTTTGGCCCTTGTGGTTATTGGAAAAAGACCAGTGGCGATTTTATTCCTTAAATCCTTGTCCGTTATGATGCCTACGGGAAGTTTGTCCTTTACTACTAATACGGAGCCCACCTTTTTTTCGGTCATTTTAACCGCTATGGTCTTTATGGTGGTATTCTCAGAACAGGTTATTAGTTTTTTTGAATAGGGTACGCCTTGCAAATCGAGCAATTCTTTGTCTCCTACGGCGTTGTCACCGGCTTGAGGAGTGCCTTCGTAAAGCTTGCCCCTGTAACTTTTTGAATAGGGATTTCGCGTATTGGAGGCAAAGCTTTCAATTAAAAAATTACCTACTTCCTTGTAATCTTTAATGATGGGTTTAAACTCCGCTATTGGTATTGCATATAAGATGGTCTCTTCATATGCTTTGGCTCCAATTTTGTAGTTTTCATTGGCAATAAGGGGGCGTAAACCAAAAATATCACCTTCATCACACAAATCTACAACTTCGTCATTGGGTTCTTTGGTAAGTACTACGGCACCTTTATGAACTACATAAAAATAGGGGTGGGCCTCTTCGTTTATGGCAAAGATTACTTCACCTTTTATCTTGTAGACAATACTTATTTCTTCAGATAGACTTTCTAGTTCCTTAATGTCTACCTCGTTAAAAGGCGGGTAGTTTTTAAGGAAATCGGCAACTCTAATAGAAATGGTATTCTTCATGCGGCAAATTTAAAGTTAAAGTTATATCAGGAAGTGCATTAAAAAAAGGAAAATGCCCAAACAAATTGCATCCTTCTACACTTTCTATCCGTAGTAAGGAAGTTGCTTTGAATAAAGATTGCCCTGCATATTCAAGTACGCCAAAGTTATCTTCTATCTTTGAACCGTAAAGCATGGTTTTAGATAAATGTATGGAAACATGGGAAATAGTTTAAGGGAACTTTTTCAGTTTTTGAAAAGCACTGATTTTTCAAAAGCGGTCTTGGTGGGCGTTACGGTTAGTTTCCCTGTTTTGTTGGGACTTTACTTTAATCAACTAGAAATAGGTCTTGCCATTTGTTTTGGAGCTTTATGGAGTGCGCCCAGTAATGCTAATGGAAGCTTTAAGCAAAAAATTACGGGTATACTTAGCGCTACGGTATTGGTGGTCATCATTAGTTTTATTGGGGGATATTTGAATTTGCCGGCCTATATTTTGATTCCAGTTCTAGGAGTACTTTCTTTCCTGCTTGCCTATATATCCATTTTTGGTTTTAGGGCTACTTTAGTCAGCTTTTCCGGTCTATTGGCTTTGGTTCTTAGTTTTGCCCATGAACCTCAGGTGCTTAACACCTATGAATATGCCTTTTTTGTAGGTATAGGTAGTTTGTGGTACTTGTTGGTGGTTATGGTTTGGCATTATATAAACCCTAAAGGTGAAATTGAGGAAATATTTAGGGAAACCTATCTGCTGACAGCCAAATTTTTGCGAGTTAGGGGAAAGTTGGTAGAACCAGATTCTGACCGGAAAAAATTATTGTCCGAACTGAACAAGCTACAGGAGCAGCTTATAGAAAAGCATGAAACCTTAAGGGAGATGTTAGTTCTTAACCGAAAAAGATCTCGGTATTCCGTTTACCACGGAAAACAATTACTGGTTCTGGCCCAATTGGTGGAAATGCTGGAAGCGGCAATTGCCAACCCCATTAACTATAGCCAAATGGATGTGGTCTTTAAAACGTACAGTCAATACAAAAGCGGTTTTCAAGAGCTTATTTTTAAGATCGCGGAACAGTTAGAACGTATTGCTTTTGCCGGAAGGCACGGAAAAAAATTACCACCACCAGTAGAACTACAGCCGTATTTAGATAAGATTTTGGCTAATATAAATCAACTTAAAAGTATTCCTAAAAAAGAAAATCTTAGCCCGTATTTAATGCTTCAGAATCTTTACGAGTATCAAGAGAAGCAGGTAGAGTTGCTTGGAAAAATCAATTGGTTGCGCAATGAGGCCAAAACAGAGGAATTGCAATTTATAGATGAGAGTTACGTACGTAAGTTTATAACCTTGCAAGATTACGACCTTAAAATGTTGGTTCGTAACTTTAATTTTAAATCGGCCATTTTTAGACATGCTTTGCGTTTGGCCGTTACGGTAATGGTTGGGTACAGCATAGGAACCATCTTTGATTTTCAAAAACCCTATTGGATTTTATTGACTATTATTATTATACTTCGGCCCAGTTACGGGCTAACCAAGGCCCGCTCAAAAGATAGGATTATAGGTACTTTAATTGGTGCTACCATTGCTTTTGTAATTGTAGCTTTGGTGCAGAATATCTATGTATTTGGAATTTTGGGACTTACTTCGTTGGTCATGGCCTTTTCTATGCTGCAGAGAAACTATAAGACGGCAGCTACTTTTGTTACGCTGAGCGTAATTTTTATTTATGGAATTTTATTGCCGGACATTGTTACGGTCATTCAGTTTCGGATTTTGGATACGGTTCTAGGAGCGTTACTTTCATTTTTTGCCACTTTGGTACTTTGGCCTTCATGGAGTTTTTTAAATATTAATGACAACTTAAGAACCTGTCTGGCGGCCAATCAAAATTTTCTAAATGAAATAGCCCTTATTTATGATCAAAAGGAAAAGGAGCCTACCGCACTGAGAATAAGCCGGAAAAAAGCTTTTGAAGAGACTTCTAATCTAAGTGCCGCTTTTCAACAAATGGTTCAAGAACCCAAATCAAAACAAAAAAAAGTAAATGAGGTTTATGAACTGGTAACTCTGAGTCACTCTTTTTTGTCTTCCTTGGCTTCCTTAAGTTCATATATACAGAATCATTGTACTACGGAAGCATCAGAAGGTTTTAGGTCTGCGGTAGCGCATATAATGGAAAATTTGGGTCGTACCACAGATACTTTGGCCCATATGAAAACAGAAGATGATTTTTCGTTGAAACATCACGAGAAATCTTTTAAAAGTAACCGTTCTAAGTTTAAGACAATAGCATGGGATTTTGAAAATGCCGTAAAAGTGGGGGAGGAGCGTAATTTGCAAGAGGCACATTTAATACTTGGTCAATTACGATGGTTGTTTACGCTAAGTGGTAAAATGCTGAAATTGAGTGCGGAAATCTAGTTTGTCAAAGTCCTTGTTATTTTTTTGTTAAAACCTTACACCCTGACGAATGTCATATTTTTGGTTTTGCTTCTATTTTACTTTAGCTGTACACTAATTGTTTAACTAAAAAAAGTTAAGATTATGTCACTAATTAAATTTAACAAAAGACCTTGGGGGAATCTTGTAAACCATGATTTTTTCAACAACGACGATTTTTTTAATGGAGGTTCATGGTTGGGGAAATTAGAAGAGCCGGCCATGAACGTTAAAGAAAATGACGAAAATTTTGAAATTGAACTGGCGGCACCTGGTTATGACAAGAAAGACTTTAACGTGAGCATCGATAACGGGTACCTGAACATTTCAGCAAAAAACTCCAATGTTATAGAAGAAGATGAAGATAACTATAGTCGTAGGGAGTTTAGTTATACCTCTTTTCAAAAATCACTCCGATTACCTGAAAGTGTAGCTGACGACAAAATAAAGGCAACCTACAAAGATGGTCTTCTCAAATTCAAAATTGCTAAAAAAGAAGAAGCTAAACATAGTCCGAAAAAAGTAGAGATATCATAATAAACACTAATCGTTAGAATAGCCTTCTTATCTAAACCTGTATGCGTCCGTGTAGGTAGGTTAGATTTGAGGGCTTTCTATTTGTATAATTCTTCTGCTTGAATTTGGTTATAGGCCTTATGGTCTTCATTAGGAAATGTGTCGTTATCTTATAATTAATGATTGTGATCTCAAAAAAACTTTACGTTCTTTTATGATATTCGTCAAGGGAGACCGTATTATTTAAGGTAATTTACACTTGTGTAATAGCCCTTCTATCTTTATCATTATGGTCAAATATGTAATCGGACTTGTTTTTGTTGTCAGCATTATGGGCGATAGCCTTATTCCCGATACGGTACTGAAATACGATATTTTAGTCAAGAACAAGCCAATTGGTAGTTTAGAAGTGAGCCGAAAGACCTTGGGTACAGTAACTACATATCAGAGTTTTACCAGCATTAAAACCAAAATTCTGACAACTATAGCGGTTGATTATAAATATGATGTAAGTTTTGACAATGACCACCTTCAAAAGGCCAGCGTCAATATTTTGATAAATCATAAGCCTCATGCGGAGACAAGCACCTTGTGGAAAGACAATCAATATCTCATCGTAAAGAACAAAAAGGAAAGTACCTTGAAAGATTCTATAGCCTATACTACAATATTGCTGTATTTTAAGGAACCAAAGCATATTGGTTACTGTTACTCGGAACAAGATGGTACTATGAATACCATAGTACCCCTAGGAAACCATAGCTACAAGAAAATTAATGCTAATGGTAAAGAAAATATATACTTCTACAGAAAAGGGGTTTTGGACTATGCTACTATTGATGGAGGTGTGGTAAATTTTGAAATGCGCATAAGTGAGTAGGTCTTCCTGATAAGGTGATTTGTTTGCATTGGGCAAATAACATTTGGAATATGACCATCGCACTAATCATTTACTTTTCATTGGCCCTCTTTTTAGTAGGTCGTTTACTGCTATATGGTATACGCCCAACAAAGACCCTAGCTTGGCTTTTAGCCATCTTCACCATACCTGTAGGCGGTATGTTGTTCTACTTCGTTCTGGGGCGAAACAGAAGAAAAAATAAGTTTTACCGCCTTAAAAAAACCGAAGAGATTTCGGCATACCTAAAAAAGGTGGAAGCATATTGTGATGATATAGACCGTAATAATGGGGAGAATGTGCCCGAGCCGATAAAAGGTCACCTTAAATTGGTAAAGCTCATCGCTAAAAACTCTAATTTTTTACCCAGTTTGGGTAACGAGCTGACCTCCTTAAAAAATGGGCCGGCAACCTTTGATGCAATTTTTCAAGCTATGGAAGGAGCCCAAAAGTTTATACATGTTCAATATTATATTTTTGAGCAAGGCGAGCTGGGCGATAGGTTTCTGGCTCTCTGGCAACGAAAAATAAAGGAAGGTGTTGAAATACGTTTCCTATACGACGGTTTGGGCAGCAATACTTTAAGTAAGGCCTATGTCAACCAGCTTAAGGAAGCTGGGGTAGAGGTCTTTAGTTTTTTGCCTATTCGGTTCAAAAGGCTGCTTTCATCCATTAATTATAGAAACCACAGAAAGATAGTTGTGGTTGATGGGCATACAGCTTTTACGGGCGGTATTAACGTATCGGACAAGTATATTAACGGAGACCCGATATTGGGAACATGGCACGATATGCATTTACGACTAAGAGGACCTGTAGTTAATAGCCTTCAAGCGGTATTTGCCATGGACTGGAGCTTTGCCAGTGGAAAGGACGATATGCTCACATTGTCATACTTTTCAACCATACCAAAAATTGGAAAATCAGTTGTGCAGACCGTCTCAAGCGGCCCGGATTCAGATTTTCCGTCGGTGCATCAGCTATATTTTTCACTTATTAACGGTGCCAAAAAGTATGTCTACATTGTAAACCCGTATATTATTCCCGGAGAAGCCCTTATGGAAGCTTTACAGGTAGCCGCCTTGGGCGGGGTTGATGTCAGGATCTTACTTTCTTCCAATTCCGATAGTTTTTTGGTCAGGTGGAGCGTGCGCTCGTATTTTGAAAACTTTTTGGAAGCCGGAGTTAGAATTTATCTATATCCTGATGGCTTCTTGCACAGTAAAATCATGTTTACGGACGATGAACTGACGACTATAGGTACCGCCAACCTTGATGTGAGGAGTTTTGAACAAAATTACGAAGTCAATGTTTTGGCCTATGATAAAGAGTTGACAAGGGAGCTAAAGCGTGATTTTTTAAATGATTGCAAAATTAGCCATGAAATAAATTATAAGGAATTTATGCAACGGCCCAAGTCTGAGCGTTTTAAAGAGGGACTTGCTAAAATATTTAGTCCCGTTTTGTAGTGTCATCTATGATATGCATCATATTTTTCTAGGGATGTAGTTCCTAAATTCGCATAATAACCGTACAAAAATGAATATAGGTCTTGTACTTTCAGGAGGAGGAATTAGGGGAGTAGCACATATTGGCGCTATAAAGGCTTTGGAAGAGCACGGAATATTCCCTACACATATATCCGGCACCAGTGCCGGCGCCATAGTGGGAGCGCTCTATGCAGGAGGAGTTGGTTGGGCCGAAATATTGCATTTTTTTAAAACCATACCCCTTTTTCGTACACAAAAGTACGCCCGTAGCAAACCAGGTTTTTTAGATACGGAAAAGTACTATGACAATTTCAAGGAATTTTTCCCCAACGATGATTTTAGTGTATTAAAGAAACCCCTCTATGTAACGGGTACCGACATTATAAAGGGTACACTCAAAATATTTCATAAAGGACAGCTCATTAGACCGGTATTGGCCTCGGCTTCCTTTCCGGGAATGTTTACCCCTACCAAAATAGGTGACGCTTATTATATTGACGGAGGTGTTCTCAACAATTTTCCCATTGAACCATTAAAGAAGAAGTGCGATAAAATTATCGGGATCTATGTAAATCCACTAAAAAAAATAAGAATGGAAGATTTAAAACATTCTTATACCGTGGTTGAGCGGGCCTATAAATTGAAGTCCGCTTCTGAATCCATGCTAAAATTCGCGGAATTTGATATGATTATTTCTCCGGATGGCCTTTCCGCTTTCCGCACCTTTGATATGAACGGTATCGATACTATATTTGAGTTAGGCTATCTGGCCGCTAAAAAAAATCTTGAGGAGAATGGTACGGCATTGCAGTTAATGGTAGGGCAATAGCAGAAAAAAAGGTCTTCTCTGTGTAGTAATGATTTTGATTAATGAAATAGATATTGTGCGGATGGTAGATTGTCAAATTCCATATCGCTTTTTTTAATACCCTTGGTTTTCAACGGCAGATTTATATCCAATGCTGATGTTTTTATACAATAAGACCAGAAACTTTGATGGTCATACTGGGCGGTTTTTCTGAGGATGTATTTAGGGTAGCTCAATTTCCAAGGGTCTAATAATCTTTAACGGACCCTAAATCTTTGTTTTTAAGGAATAGTCTAACTCCGTTTTTTTGGGTTGGCTTTTTTTTAAGGTGAAAAGAACGGCCATCCAGAAAAGTAGTGCCTGTTCAGTATAACCTGGACAAGCTAAAAAAAGGATGGTTCAGACTCAAAGGTTGTCTATAAAACAAGCCTACATTATAAATATTTAAATGAACAAAGGTTAAGATAGCCTAAAGAGTAAGGTTAAAATGTTCAACCATAATCTGTTTAATAGCTAATTCGTTTAATGGCTTGTACATCATAGCATCAATTTCTGGGTACATCTCCATTTTTTCTTTATCAGATGGGATTATGGAGGTGGTCAAGAGAATAACCCTTGTGTTGATTTTAAGCGCTACATCCAATTCCTTGTATAATTCCATGAACTCCCAAGCATCCATGGTGGGCATATTAATATCCACAAATATGAGTTCGGGAAAAACTTTTGAATTCATAAGATGTTCAAGAGCTTTTTTGCCCATGGTGAAAGAGTAGACTCTTTCGGCACAATTTACGCGTCTTAAATAGGTCTCATGAATAAAGTTCGTAGCATTATTATCATCTACAAGTACAATAGATTTTATCATAGTCTAGATAAGTTATTAATTTAGATTAAAGTGAAAGGTGCTTCCTTTTCCAATTTCGGACTCCACCCAAATTTTACCGTTATGTAGTTCCACTATTTTTTTACAATGGGCCAGGCCAATACCGGTTCCCTCATAATCTTCTTGGTTATGTAATCTTTTGAATACTTCAAAAATCTGTTGTTGATTTTTTTCTTCCATTCCAATACCGTTATCCTTTACGTAAATATGATGTCCTTTTTCTGAGGGCAAAGTTCCTATCTCAATTATCGGATTTCGGTTTTTATCAGTAAATTTTATTGAGTTACCAATAAGGTTAAGAAAAAGGGAGTGAAGTTCTAATTTATGTCCTGATATTTCGGGGAGGTCTTTAACCTTGATTTTTGCACCTGTATTTTTAATACGCATACGAAGGTCTTTCATTACGTTCCCTACTATGGTTTCTAGGTCTACAGGTTCTGGCCTGGTATTGCTCCCTATTTTTGAATAGGCAAGTATAACCCTTACCAATTCGCCCATTCTTGACGAGGCTTCTTCTATGAAGGCCAAATACGTATTGGCCTTATCGTCTAATAAAGTTATATATTCTTCTTTAAATAGCGTTACAAAATCTCGTATGGTACGTAAGGGTTCTTGCAAGTCATGACTTGCAACATAAGCAAAACGTTCTAGCTCTTTGTTGCTTTGAGATAGGCGTTTTAAGTTAGTAATGTTTATATGACTACCAACCATTCTTATAGGTTCCCCCTTTTCACCCCATTCTATTACCTGACCTTTGCACCAAACCCATACAATGCTTCCGTTTTTATGAAAATAGCGAACTTCATTATCATAGGGTACTTCTCCTTTACTTTTAACATGGGCATCAAACGTTTCTAGCACGCCTGGAAGATCTTCTGGGTGCATGATATTTTGCCATGCTTCAGGTGTATTTTCCATTTCGTCATCTTCATACCCGAACATTCGTTTAAAAGTAGGACTCAAATACTCTGTATTTTCTTGTATATTCCAATCCCAAAAACCGGCCATGGTTATTTCAAGAACCTGTTCAAACACCATATTTTTATCAAGCAGTTCCTGCTCTAATTGAGGCATTCTTTTAATCATAGAAACATCGGTTGTAGTACCCAGCATTCTCTTGGGTTTGTGATCTTCCGTCCATTCAACTATTTTGCCTCTTAAGAACAAGGTTACATAATGACCAGCTTTATGTTTGTATCTTATTTCTACTGCATATGGGTATTTACCGTTGGTTTGCAAATGTTTTTGCATGGTATTATCTTGGGTCTCTAGATCTTCCGGATGGGCCAGTTGGTTCCAGAACTCAGGAGTTTCTTCAACTTCATCTGCCTCGTAACCTAGAATATGGCGGATTGAGTGGCTAACGTAATAGGTATTGTTTATTAAGTTATAATCCCAAAAACTGTCTGATGTTTGCTCAAATGCAAGTAATTGATTTTTAAGCTTTTGTTCCGCAGATTTAAGTTCGTTAATGTCTACGTAACTAAGGGTTGCCCCCTCAATATTTCCGATGGAATCACGAAATGGAACTATTTTTTGCAAGAACCAACGCCCCTTTGCATCTTTCACCTCGTTTTGCTGTGAAACTCCATTTACGACTACAGCTTTAATGTCTGAAATGAAGTTTTTATAATTGGACTTATGAAATGTACTGGCAAAGTGTTCTAGAGGGCGATTAACATCACTTTCCATTAGGTTGAAATGCTTGGCAACGCTAGGGGTAAACTTTCTTATTCTCAGTTGATTGTCCAGAAAAATGGTTCCTATGTCCGTGCTTTGAAAAAGGTTGTCCAAATCTGAATTTAATAGAGCTAGCTCTTCTAATTTTTCCTGAAGTTCCGTATTTACGGTATGTAATTCTTCATTTACACTTTGTAATTCTTCATTAGTACTTTGTAATTCCTCATTAGAAGCTAAGAGCTCTTCATTGGTAGCCTGCAACTCTTCATTGCTAGTCTCTACCTCTTCAATCATGTTTTTAAGACTTTCCCTTGTTTCTTTTAGTTCAGATTCTAATTCTATTTCCCTTGAACTATTATTTGTGTTTTCGTTCTCGTTATGAGTAGGGCTTGTTATTTTTTGTATGTCCGAAGGTTTGATGATGATTAAAAAATTCGGAGGATTGCTACTTAGGGGGTTGTTAAAGGATGCCACATGCATATTAACAATGGTGGGCTTTTTTTCAGTTGAGAAATTAAGGTTCTCGTGCCTTAAATTTTGGTTGGTTCCTGCAACTTTTCTTAAAGAGTAGCTCAAAACTGTTGCCACGTTCTCAGGAACCATTTTTAATAGGTTCATGCTAAACCCCTTGTTCGGTAAGCTTATATAATTATTGAGGTCTCCAAAAGCATCAACGATATTAAAATTACCGTCTATTAGAATAGCGGCAAGGTCTAAATTATCACTTAAGGCTTCTACCATAAGCTGCCTTGTATTTCGCTCGTAACTCATGGTTTTTAGACCAAACGGATTTTTTTGGGTTTTGTTTGGGCCGTAAGGTTGTAGACCAAGTATTTTTGCAGGTCTTATGTTACTGTAAATTTTTTGTTTCCGATGTATTTCAGCAAATGAGTTTTTCTGCCTTCCTAGAGATTCGCTACTACCTAGAACTAAGGTTCCATTTAAATTAAGTGAGTAGTGCAAAACATCAAGAACTCTGTTTTGTGCTGCAGGTTGAAGGTAAATAAGCATATTTCTGCACAGAGAAATATCCATTTTATTAAAAGGAGGGTCTTTGAGCACATTATGCTTGCTAAATATGACCATACGCCTAATGTTCTCGTTAACACGGTAATAATCTCCTTTTTTGGTGAAATTCATCGTTAGCCGTCTTTCGGAAATATTGGCAATAGTACTTTCATTGTACATGCCTTTCGCAGCGTCGTTCAGATGGTTTTTTTCTATATCGGTAGCAAAAATTTTAACTACATTTTTTTTATTGTACTTTATCAGGAGTTCATTAATAATAATAGCCAAAGAATAGGCTTCTTCACCGCTGCTAACCCCAACACACCAGCATTTAATGGTATCTCCCTTTTTTTTGTTAGCTACTATTTTTGGTATGATTTCGGTGGCAAGAACATTCCAAACAGCTTCGTCTCTAAAAAAACTGGTGACCCCAACTAAAAACTCCCTTACCAGAAAATGCGCTTCTTCTGGTCTTTCAAATAAATAGTCTTTATACTCTGGAAGGGTTTCTAAACGGTTTATCCCTATCCTTCGGGCGATCATACGTACTAGGGTAGGTCTTTTGTAGTATTCAAAGTCTAATTTAGTCTGACTGTTTAAAAAGCTCAGAATTTTAACCAGTGTTTCCTCATCGTTTAGAATATGTTCCTCCAAGGAACCATAAACGGCTGGGTGTTGAAGGAATCTCTGAAGTTCTTCACCCATTTGCTCGGTAGGCAGGACAAAGTCAACCAAGTTAGTGTTGATTGCATTTTGAGGCATACTTTCAAACTCTGCTTGATCTGGGGATTGCACCATTACCATTCCGCCGTATTCCTTAATATCTCTTGCTCCGGAAGTACCATCGCTACCTGTGCCGCTTAGAATGATAGCAATAGCATTATTGGTCATTTCACGCGCCAAAGATTTAAAGAATAAATCTATAGGTAGATTTAAGGTCCTAGTGGTTGGCTTGTCTTCTAAAATTAAATAACCATCTTTAATAAAGATGTTTTTTTTAGGTGTCAAAAGGTAGATAGTCCCTGACTTTATTTTGGTTTTCTCAGTAACCTCAATAATGGGCATGTCTGTGTTCTTAGCCAAAAGCTCTCCCATTAAACTTTTGTAATCGGGGCTTAAATGCTGAACAACAACAAAGCTATGGGCAAATTTTAAAGGAAGGTTGTCAAAAAAAGACTTTAATGCTTCTAATCCACCAGCACTGGCCCCTATGCCTATTATTGAGAATTTGTTTTTTAATTTATTTTGTTCTTGGTCAATACCTGAGATATTAGGTTCTATCATTTAGTAGATTGATTTCGTCTCAATAAAAGTAATGAATATCTTACAATAATATAAATGGTAAATAAATAATTTTATCCATTTTGGTAACTGTTTAATAGCAACGTTTTATAGTTCAACTAAATATGGTTTTGTTCTAGTTTCCTTTTGAATGATCTTGTTTAAAATTTACTTGGTAGAGTTTAATTAGATGTGAAGTTGTTTTTAAAACGTTAGAATCAAAATATGCATTTGCTAGTGATAGGTTGAAGGTGATTATGTCAAATCCTAAAACTTGTATGTTTTTTGCATCGAATTTTTAAAACACTAAGAGTAGCACTTTCGGATAATTCATTATATTACGGCTACTAACACAAACCATTAACAATTAATGCAACAAGAAACAAAAGCCTTTACCTTGGCAGAGAAACTGGCTATGGTACATGTTGTAAATTCTGTAATCTTAGCAGATGGACAAGTACACACTGGAGAAATCAACGCGGTAACGCAATTAATGGAACAAATTGATTTTGATAGTAATTTTATTATGCAAGCCCGAAATATTGAAAGTGAGCAGGCCATCTTAATTCTGAAACAAATGTCTCAGGAAAAGAAAAGTAATCTTGAAACTATTCTGGAGATGACCGCAATTTCAGATGGGTTTAAGCACACTACGGAAAAGACCCTTATGGCCTATATCTTCAAATCTATGAATAATTGAAACTACACACAACTATGGAAAATGGAACAGTACATAACGTACAATTTACAGAAACGGAAAAGAAAGCCATTTTTGTAATGAGCAATGAGGTTATTTTAGCAGATGGCAAGGTTCTTCCTAGTGAGCTGGCAGAAATGAAAGAACTTCAGGAAGGAATAGGAATGAGCCCTAATTTGGTTAATGAAGCCAAAGAAACCAGTACTGATGAGGCGCTAGTGGCATTGCATAACATGTCATATCCTAAAAAGAAAATTTTGGCTCAAATTCTTGAGGATATGGCCATTTCGGACAATCACCTACATGAAAACGAAATGCAGCTCATTATACAGACGTTCAAAAATATTGGTATAGGAGGGGAAACTGAGTAATTAATAGGTTTCTTGTTATTAGATGATAAATTGGTCTTTTGGATTCTTGCATACCTATGAGGCCTTGCCAGAAAATCTTTTGTAATCGGCCCTTATTATTTCCTTCACATTGGGTAATTTAGTCCCAAAATTTAGGGTATGGGACAGATTATAACATTTGGAGAGGTGTTGATGCGTATTTCTCCGCGGGGAAACAAAAAATTTATACAGTCTAATATTGTTGAGTTTTATTTTGGCGGAACCGAGCTAAATGTTGGCATTTCCATTTCCAATTTTGGTGGAGAGGTAAAGCATATTAGTGTGGTATCCGAAGATTCCATTGGAGAAACCGCACTGGCGTATATTCGCCAATTTGGTATGGATACTTCTTCTATTGTTCTTTCAAAACGCCCTTTGGGAGTATATTTTCTTGAGGTGGGAGCCGTAATTAGGCCTAGTATGATTTCTTATAATCGTTCTCACTCCGCATTTTCCGAAATAATACCGGCAAAGGTAAATTGGGAAAAAGCCTTGGAAAAAGGGGAGTGGATGCACTGGACCGGAATAACACCGGCATTATCTCAAGGAGCCTTTGATACGCTTAAAGAGGGCTTGAAATTGGCAAGAAATAAAGGAATGGCCGTATCTGCCGATCCTACTTACCGTAGTGATTTATGGAAGTATGGACAAGACCCCAAAGAAGCCTTAACTGAACTGCTACATTATTCTACAATTTTTATTGGTGGTGTTAATGAAATAAACGAGGTATTAGGTACACAGTTTGGATATAGTAATGATGATTTTATTGAAGCTAGCAAAAAACTAATGGAAACTTTCCCCACGATTGAAAAAGTGTTCGATAAAATACGGACCTCATTAAATTCATCCTGGCATAAAATCCGGGCTAGAATGTGGAACCGTGTTGAGTTCCGGGAAACAGAAGATTTGGACATTACCCATGTGGTGGACAGAATAGGTACAGGAGATGCCTTTGCTGCCGGATTGATATATGGTTTACAAAAATTTGATGATTATAAGGCCATGGAGTTTGGAAGCGCTGCCTGTGCCCTAAAACACACTTACGAAGGAGATGTTAACCTTGCTACGGTAAGCGAAGTAAACAATATATTGGCGGGTAATATAACGGGGCGTTTAGTGAGATAGGATAGGGAATAAGCTATTTTGGGTTAAGGCTCTAGAATATTTGTCTCAAAGCCGTCAATGCTGGTGGTGTTTTTGTTCTTCCAATAGGTCTTAATTTTGTCTTCCCCTTGTTTTGAGGCCCAATCATTTAGAGTAGTACGTTCTTCTTTAAATTCCATAAATGGTACGGCAAAACCGCAAGAGGTCTGTACAAGTTCTACATGCATCTCAATAATTTGTCTAGCTCCAGTATTTTTTGGAAAACGCTCTATATACTTATGATAATCAGTATCTCGCTTATGATAGATTTTGGCCGTTCCGTATAGGCGTAAGATTAAAGGTTTTCCTTCAAAAGCACAGAACATAATGGTCATGCGACGGTTCTTTAGTAGATGGGCGGCCGTTTCATTTCCACTGCCGGTTAAGTTCAACCAGACAATCTTGTTTTTATCTATGACCCTAAACGAATCTGTACCTTTTGGGGACACATTTACATTTCCGCTATCGGCAGCGGTGCCAACAAAAAAGATTTTTTGTTTTTCAATGAACCCTTTTAGTTCAGGAGTGATAGAGTCTAATTGTTTTCCCATTGCTTTAGTAACTGTATTGTAAATTTATGGAAAGAAAGGCTAGCATGGAAACTTTAGGTCTCTAGTTTTAGTTTACCGTATCAAATAAATAGTAGTAGTTTTGAAATGCAAAAAGCTACCTCAAAATCTCTATGTATGACATATCAGGATGAGTTTCTTCTTTTTTGGAATCAGGTAAAAGAAAGTGCCCAAGAGGGGAGTTTTGCTAAGTTGACCATGGCAAAGACCATAGGTAAACCAAATCTTAAGAATATTTTTTTGAGACCTCTCTATGCCAAAGATGGTTTTAAAGTCTTGTTGAAATTTAGCTACAGGTCAAAAGAGACGGAGGATAAAGAAGAAGAGCTTACTCTGGACGAAGCATTTCTTATCTTAAAATCTAACCTGAAAACTCATTTTTTTTCAGTTTTATTATTCACCACGGAAAAGGACGTTATTTTTAAAGTGAATAAAAAAGGGGCGGGGAGTATTACGGAAACGCAGCCTTCTTTCAGCAATGTCCTACAGGCCAAAACCGATTAGGAATAGGAAGTTTGGTGGGGTTACGGTTTTTTAAGTACATGTACACAGGGGCTAAACCCAGCCAAGTCCCAAACTCGAACAGACATTATCTTTTTTTTCGTTTACTTTTCTTGTTTTGAATTTTATCCCCTCGTTTTTGTGGCTTTTTATACTTCTTTTTTAGTTTTCTCTCGTAGCTTTTTACTTCGTATTTAACTTTACTGTTTTTAGAAGATTTTTTATGGAAGGAAGCGCCTCTTTTAACCTCGGAGTCTTCTTCTAGTTCTTTGTTGGGGTCAAAGGGTTTATCCGTTTCTTCAGGGGTGAGTTCAGAACTTATTTCTACTTCCTCAGGAAAGTCATTAAACGGAATGGTATAGTTCATAAGCGTTTCAATGGCGTCCTTTAGTTCGGCTTCTTTTTCGCTATAGAAAAGAATAGACCTTCCTTGTTCTCTGGCTCTACCTGTCCTACCAATACGGTGAATATAATTTTCTGGATAAAAAGGGGTGTCAAAACTAATTACGGTACTAATTTTTTCAATATCTATACCACGGGCAATAACATCGGTAGCAATAAGAATCCTGCTTTTGCCGCTCTCAAATTTTTCTATGGATTTAGTCCTATGGTTTTGTTCTTTGCTGGAGTGTATTACTGAAATTTCAGATTCAAAATCCAATGTTTCAGCAAGACGATCGGCACTGGTTTTACTGGCAACAAAAATCAATACTTTATGGTACTCGTCTTTGTCCGCCAATAAGTGGTTCAATAAATTTACCTTGGTGTAAAAGTTGGGTACTGCATATGCTTCTTGGCTAATACTTTCCAATGGCGTACCGCTAATGGATATGGTTTTCTTAATTGGGTTGATTAAAAAATCGTTCATCAATTGATCCACATACGTGGTCATAGTAGCGGAGAAAAGAATGTTCTGACGTTTTGTGGGCAGGTATTCAAAGATGTTTCTTAGCTGTGTTTTGTATCCAAAATCCAGCATAACATCAACTTCATCAATCACTAATTTTTTAATTGATTTTAGTCGTAATACGTTAGAAAGGACCAAATCATAAGTTCTTCTTGGGGTACCTACTATAATATCCTGACCTTCAGCAACGGCTCTTTTTTGTCGGTTTATATTATTAGAACCACCGTATACACCTAAAGTTCTTACGCTTAGGTGGGGTGTTAGTTTTTCAATCTGTTCAACTATCTGAATTACCAATTCTCTGGTAGGAGCTAGAATTAGCACTCTAGGATGCAACTGGTCCGAATACTTCAAGTTTTGTAAAATAGGCAACAGAAACGCAATTGTTTTTCCGGTTCCGGTCTGGGCGATTCCTACAAAATCAGAGCCACCAAGAATAGGGGAGTATGATTCTTGTTGAATGGGTGTTGGTGTTTCAAACCCCAAGTCTACAATGGCCTTTTGTAACTGCTTTTTTATTTTGAAATCTTCGAAATTATCCATTTTGCAAAGTAATGGAAAAAAACACTCTAGTCAGCATTTACAGCGATTATACTTGAGGGATTAAAAATATCAAAACATAACCCTTCTTTTGGAGAATTATGTTTTGATATCATTGTAGCATATTCATTTTAAGAGCTTTTTGGACATGGCATGAAGCAATGGTTTTTCCTTTAAATGAAATTTAGTAGGCTTCTAGAAACACCTCTGCACTCAAACCATCTTTACATTCAAATTCTATTACTGTTTCTTTTTTGTTGGATGAAATGATTTTAGCTCTTTTGTTAGAAGCGGTTTCCATTTCCTTTATCTGCTCTTTTATTTTCCATTCTCCTTTTAATGTAAGCAGTACTTTGCTTGCACGACTTGGCCAGTAATACCACTCATGTTCGTAGATTGAGGATTCTACTCGGGTTCCGTCAGGCATTAAATCATCTTGACCATCGTATATATTTAAGTCAGGGTCGGATACCGCTAGTTTAACTCCGTTAGCTTCTTCTTTTACAATAAATGTAGATGGACGATTTACAGCTTTCACCAAGCCAGATTCCAGTTTTGCATGTGCGTCGTATATGGCGTAGGCCGTAGTTGCATTTTTAGGAGAGCTTACTATATGGGCCTTTTCGTTGTGCTGAATAACTTGGTAAGGTTTGTTTTTTCCGGTCATTTCAGTATTAAAACGCTCCATTTTTTTCTCATCGGCATCAATTATAAGTGCGTAGCCATACTCAGCATTTTGAGGGGCGACACCATGATTGAATAAAACTGTTGTAAAATCACCATTAGTAGTTCCTTTAGCTTGATACTGTGGGTTGGTTTGATTTTCACGTTGAATGGTTAACGAACTATTTTTAGGAACCTTGGGAATATAATACCCTGTATTTCTATTATCAATTAGCCAAAATGGTTTTGTCTTGGTCAGCGAATTTTTAAAAGGAAATTCGGCTATTGTACCATTACTTGTAACCAGTCCGTCGTCACCTGAAAGTATTTTGTTCTGAAGGATAGTAGTTTCTACCGCATACTCTTTAATTCCACTTTTGATATTTGAACCCAAGCACACGACAAAATCATCAAAAAAGAAATACGATTTCTTACCTGTAAACGATTGTAGTTTGAACATGTCATGACCCTTAAAAGGAAATACAAACACGCTATTTCCATCAACAGTCTCTACGCCTCCTACAAAGCTTTGGTCCGAGAAGGGATATTCCCCGCCTTCGTCTCTATGTTGTCCGGGAGAGGTAATGATTTGTTCGTAAGGAGTATAAACAGAGGTAACTCCCGGCCAACGGTGCCAATCGTATCCTTCATGCCATTTACCTTCTTTTGGTGTTGTACTGTCCAAACTTTCCGGGTAGCTAACATCTAGGTATCCGTTGGCAATGAAGGTTGGGTAGGCAAAGTAGTTTGGTCCCCAACTTTCGTATGGATAAACATATTTGCTATGCCCTCTAACCGTTGCCATCCAATCATTGTTTTCTCTTCGTGTACCTACTAACGAATAGGATAACATTCTAGATTTTGCATAGTTATAGGTATGAAATTCCCCTTTTTGCTCCAATTTTTCCATCCAATAGGTATCTGTTTGAGTGGGCTTCTCTTTGGCTTTTATTAGTTGCTTATAAAAGCCCGCCATTTTTTCGTCGTACTGATCCGCACTTAATGCAATTAGAGCAGGCAAGTTGAAATATTGACTAGGTAATTGATAACTCGAAAATCGGATAGAAGCAAAAGCACGAGGTCCCACAAAATCATCGGTAAACAGGCAGTCAAAAAGTGTTTGAGTTATCTTTTTCATTCTAGCCTGCGCATCTGCGGAGGCTTTAAATGGCGAATGACTAAGCAAGTATAAAATAGAAACAGCACCGTCAACACCTCTTCCTCCATAGCCTTGAGCGTGGCCAGCATGGTGAAACGTAACCCCATCTGGTTTAAATATTTCATCCAATCCATTTGCATAATTAGACGTTATGTTAGAAAAGAAAGAAGAGAAATGTCGTAAGTCACGTATCTTCTCGGGCGAGTTTTTCATGATTAATGCCGAATATAACCGTGGTTTCAACAAACCTTGGGAATCATCCGCATCAGCGGCAACTCTGCCTTTTACTCCATATACTAAATCCTCACGATACACTTGACCAAAACCGTGAAACCACTTCATGATGCCAATTGCTTTTTCCAGTCTATTGTTTTTTTCCAACACATCACGCATCAAATAAAATGCAGGGCCAACTTCCCTTATTTCGTATGAATAATGATGAATCCATCCTAGACCTACACCAACGTCAAAACCTTGGTCTACACCATAGTCGAATAAATTGATGAACATTTTCTCTAAGCGATTTTTGTCTTGTTCATTTTCAATAGAACGGTACAGTGAAGCAATTTTCATCAACGCTTTTGAAAAATGTTCTTTCCAGGTCATGCAACCTTCATTGAACTTATTACCTAATCCCATTTCTGCAAAATGCTCGGGATATATGTTGCCTTTCACTAATGGAAGTCCATATATTTTATCGCCATCACGCTTAATTTCAAATTGCTCATAGAGTTTTACTATACTATTAATCGATTCATCTTTTAGTTCTTCTCGCTGATACGGTGGAAGAATGAACTCTTCTGCTTTTTTATCCAAAGCATTAAGAGCCGTTACCATTTCTGGAGAGACCTCTTCTAGTTGAAAGGAAGGGGTGTTATGAGACCACTCGAACAAGCGATGTTCGTATTGGGTAACTAATCTTGTATGGGGTTTGATATAGGGTAATTGGGGATTGGCACTAATGGTCTTTGGGTTCATGGGTAACGAAAGACCTATGGCATCAATGTAGTAAGTTCCTTTACCTGTTTTAGGGGATAGAATGGTCATTCTGTCCATGTCGGGCCTTGGAATGCCGCGCATATCTCCACGGTCATACATTATGCTTACCGTACGCCAACCAACAAAATCTAAGTTATATTCAAACTCACAATCTACTACATCATCACGTCCAAATTGAAAGGTAAGACGGCGAGTGCTGGCCTCTTCATTATAAATCCACATAAAAAATCCACGGGGAAACTCAAGAACTACCTTGTTGTCATAACTGGAGTGGCCGTTCATCAGATATTTGTCCCTTCCGATAGGTTCCAGTTTGGATAAATCACGTTGTTTGTGATAACCAATAGCAGTATTGAAAATTAGGGCATCATTTCCAATCCAGTCCCAGCGTAATGATTTCTTGCCTTGTTTCATCCGCAAGGAGTCTATACTTAATTGGCCTCCTCTTGCCGAAAGTTCTGGAGGTAAACCTTCTTCAAAGCTTTCCATCAGTTTTTTTGGTTGATATCCGTCTTGAGCATTTGTCATAATGGTATATGACAAGGCAATTAAGAAAAGCAGTATTTTATTCATTGTAAGAGACTTTTTATACATTATATTTTTACCATTTTGTAGTAAGCAGATGACATTGAACTATTTATTTTACCAAGAATATTTCGGCACTTAATCCATCTCGGCATTCAAACTCAATAACCGTTTCATTTTTATTGGCAGAAACCACCTTTGCCTTTTTGTTGACCACCGTTTCAATTTCGGTTATCTGGTCTTTTATTTTCCAAAGACCTTTTAATGTAATCTGAACGGTAGTAGGGCGTGTAGGCCAATAAAACCACTCACGCCCATAAATAGCTAATTCTACGCGCGAGCCGTCCGGTAATCTATCATCTTGACCTTCATAAATATTAAAGTCGGGATCTGAAAGCGCCAGTTTTAGGCCTTCAGGTTCTTCTTTTACTAAAAATGTTGCAGGGCGACTTATCTTAGTAACCTTTCCTTTTTTTAGGATTACACTTTCATCGTAAATGGCATATGCCGTAGACTTAAGTTTTGGTGCCTTTACAATATGTGCTTTTTCGTCTTGTTGAAGTATTTCGTATGGTTTCTCCTTACTCTTCATCGCTTTAGCGAAGGCGTCCATTTTCTGGGAATCGGAGTCCGCCATGATGGCATAGCTATAACTAATATCTTGGGGGGCTTTACCATGATTAAACCAAACTGTAGTGAAATTGCCTTTTACATCTTCAAGCCCATGAGCATCTGGATTTACCTGTTCTTTACGCTGAAAATTCAGGGTAGTGTTTTTAGGAATAGACGGAATATAATAACCCGTATTTCTATTATCTACCATCCAAAAAGGTTTGGTAGAACTTAATGTCTTTTCGTAGGGAAATGCAGAAATATTTTCTGTGCTTAACGCTAAAGGTGTGCTTCCTTTGATTTCATTTTGTAGAATGGTGGTTTCAACATCATATTCGTCTAAATCACTTTTAATATTACTTCCTAGACAAACCACATAATCGTCAAAGAAGAAATAAGATTTCTTGCCAGAAAATGACTGAATATTAAAGGCGTCATGTCCTTTAAAAGGGAAAACAAAAACGCCATTTCCTTCTTGCGAAGAAACACCTCCAACAAAAGGTTGGTCAGAAAACAAATATTCCCCACCTTCATCTTTTATTTGACCGGGATTGGTGATCATTTTATCATACGGAAGCCTAACAGTAGTAGCTCCTGGCCAACGGTGCCAGTCGTACCCATTTATCCAAACACCATCTTTTGGACTAGTACTTCCAAGGTCATCCCAATAAGTGACATCTAAAAAACCATTAGCAATAAACAAGGAATACGCAAAATAGCTAGGTCCCCAACTTTCAAAAGGGTATACGTATTTGCTATGCCCACGTACGGTAGTCATCCATTTATTTTCATTGCGCTTTACCCCAAGACTGGAATAGGACATAACCTGTAGTTTGGGTTGTTCAAAACTCTTTCTTTCTACGGATGCCTTATTCAATTTATTGGTCCAATAAGAATCCATTGGGTCGGGTTTTTTCCGTAGCGAGATAAGCCAATCGTATAAATTTGCCAATTCTGGGTCAAATGTGCTGCCGGAAAGTGCTGCTAATGCAGGAAGATTATAAAACTGCTCCGGTACGGTATATGGACTAAAACGAATGTTGTCAAAGGCTCTTGGGTTTTTAAGTTCCGGTGTAAACACACAGTTAAAATAAGTTTGGATAGCTTTTTTAATACGCCCAACGGACTCATTTTTCATATTAAAAGGCGAATCTGCCAAAAGGTAGGCCACGGATATTAACCCATGTGCCCCACGGCCACCATATCCCAAAGTGTGACCTGCATGGCGACAAACCGTGCCATCTGCTTTTAAAATCTCGTCTAAAGCTCCTGCATAAGCTGTTGAAACATTAGATAAATAAGAAGAATAATGCCGAAGATCGCGTACTTTTTCTTGTGAGTTCTTCATAATCAACGCGCTCAGCAATCTAGGGCGAATTAAACCTTGAGCATCATCCGCATCATTTCCAACCCGGCCTTTGACCATATAAGCCATATCTTCCCTGTAGACTTGGTTGAAACTATACATCCACTTCATTAGGTCCGTAATCTCCTCAAGACGATTATTTTCCTCTAGCACTTTACGCATTAAGAAGAAAGCTGGCGCATGTTCGCGAACTTCATAGGAGTAATGGTGGATCCACCCTAACCCTGCACCGTTGGCAAACCCTTGGTCAATACCATAATCTACCAAATCCAAAAACATTTTCTCAAGTATAGCTTTATCTTGGGGAGTTGTAATGGATTGATATCGTTTGGATATACCCAACAATAACTGACCATACTCCCTCCAATCAAAAACACCTTCCTTGTTTTTCATTCCGCTGTCCGCAAAATCACCCTTTATCAAGTTTCCTTTTATTAAAGGTTTCCCATAAGTTTCGTCGGCTTCCCTAACAATTCCATAGGCGTCGTACTTCTTCACTAAATCAGAAATGGGCTTTTTTTGTAATAGCTCTCGCTCATAGGAGGGGAGAATGAACTCATCAGCTTTTACAGCCATATCATCCATTGCTTTAACTAGTTCAGGATTTAGCTCTTCTAACTGAAAATTAGCTCTGAATTTGCTGAACTCATAAATCAGCGATGCATAATTGGTAGACTTTCTGTTATGGGGCTGTATATGTGGTAACTGAGGATTAGGGCTTTTGGTACGCGCGAACATTTGCATGGATGTATTGATTACATCAATATAAAAAGCACCCGAACCTATTGCTGGGGCAACAATCTTTAGTTTGTCCATACTCTTGTTGGGGACACCTTTCATATCACCACGGTCGTAGTGAATATAGACTGTTCTCCACCCTTTAAAGTCTAAGTTATAGTCAAAATGGGTGTCAACTTTATTACCTCTTCCAAATTGAAAAATGAGACTTTGATTACGGGGAATCTCGTTATAAATCCACATAAAAAAGCCTCTTGGAGCCTCTAAGATTGTTTTGGTAGAATTCGTATTAGAATGCACATTCTTAAGCTGGTCTTTATCATACCCTGAAGTGTTGATAGGTTTTTGAGGATGATAGCCTATAGGGGTGTTGAAAACTAGAGTGTCATTGGGGACCCAATTCCACTTTAAAGAATTTTTACCATCTTTTATTCTTTTGGAGTCCAATTCCAGTTTGCCACCAGTGGCAGATAGTCCTTGGGGAATTCCATCTTCAAAATCTTCATAGGTAAAAGTAGGTTGAGTAGAACTTTGTGAAAAAAGGGAGTGGCTCAACACAAGGGTAAGAAGTAAGAAAAAGATATTTTTCATATAGAACTATTGTTGCACCTAGTAACTGTTTATTTGGTATGGTTTATTGTTGTTCCAATAATTCATGCATTTGCTTTCCCGCAAGGAGAAAGGCACCACAACCATATTCTACAGTGTCATTTTCACTGAGCGCAAATGGGCTAGACCCTACTTTTTGAACATAACCGATTTTTCCATCGGCGTTTATGCACTTAACAAGTCCGCTCCATGCTTTTTTTACATGAGGTAGGTACACTTCTTTATTTAATACTCCATTGTTTACGCCCCATGCCATGGCATAACAAAAGAAAGCGCTGGCACTAAATTCCTTAACCGGGTATTGCTCTACATCTAAAAGGGAAGTACGCCACATGCCATCTTCACCCTGTAGCGAGGCAATTTCCTCCATCATTTCTAAGTATAACTGCTTGTATTTTTTTCGGCTATGGAAGTCTCCAGGAGTGTAAGTAAGCATATCCACTAGGCCTCCAACGACCCAACCGTTACCTCTTCCCCAAAATATTTTTTTCCCGTTTTCAGTTTTTAAAACATCACCTTCTTTATCCCATTTAAATCGGTCATCACGATAAAATAAATGGTCTTCTTTACTGTATAAATGGTCATAGGTATCCCAAAACCGGACATCCATTTCATTTAAATATTTTCTTTTGCCTGAAGAGGTATATAATTTTAACCATGCTGGAGGCGCCATAAATAAGGCATCTGCCCATGACCAATTGGTGTCTCCATTCCACCCAACGACAGGTCCTCTTTTAGGATTATCGATAATGTAATCTACTCGCTCATACATATCTTCCAATACTTTAGGGTCTCTGTTTACCAGAAAAATATCAGTATACACACGGCCTATAGCAAATTCATCTGCATGTCTTTGCCGTTCTCCTAGTTTATAATCAACTTCTTGACACAACCCATCAACATAATTAAAAATCTCTTGGTCTTTGGTAAGGTCGTAATAGGCCATCATGCCCGATAAGAAAGTTGCTCTTACCCAATTATGTGTGGTTAGCGGTTCAATAATACCACCAGGGATATACATAACATGGGGCAGGTTATTGATTTGCCAAGTAGAGGTTAAATCCATCAACTCTAAAACACCTTTTTGGGACATAGGGTTTATATCCTGTATTGCTGTGTTATTTTTTGATATCTGGGCAGGCGTAATTACGGAAGAGTTACTATTGCATCCCCATAAGACGATACAAATTAGCGAGCATAATGTTTTTTGAATTTTCATTTGAATTAGAGAAATAGGTTTGTAGAATTAGTATGATTTATTTTTGAATAAGTGATGTTCTTTTTTAGTCTGATAGCCCTTTTAATATGGAAGAAAGCGTAAGCTTAGTAACCATGCCTTCTTTTCAAAATTGCTGTTTGTAACTACAGTCTAAAAATAAGCTGGGTATGCAAGAATAGGGAGGGGGTAATAGTTTGAAGAGAGGGGGGTAATACGCATTAAGCCTTATTATCTAGTCTATTGAGCGTATTTGAGGAGAGAAAATTAACTCTTTGGGAAATAAGATTGGGTTTTTTTAAAGTACGATCTTACCGATAGAATAGGAAGAAAATTTGAAAATAAATGAGGAACGAAAGACTTTCAAAAGAGAGGATATAATAAAAACGGTAGGCATGTTTAATAATGATACGCCTACCGTTTAGTTAACGGAATGAATTTTTTAAATGAAAGAATTAAGGTTAAGATGCAAATGCCTTGTTGCACGTACAGTTATGGTTTATTCTTTTATTTCGCCATTTGCCGCCCAATAAATACCGCCAAATAAGTGATTTATATAGGTTTGGTCTTGAAAAGCTTCCGATTTATGACCAAGTGTGGTGTAGAATGAACGGCCTCCTTCGTAAAACTGGTACCATGCTACAGGATGGTTTTCGCCCATACCTTCCAGTGGTGTTTCGTCATATCCCTTTTGATAATCGTAGGTGTTTTCATCTACCGATAGAAGTACTTTTATATTTTCGGATTTTAAGAGTTTAAAATTGTACCATTCTTCACTCCATAACCATTTTTCTGGTAGGTGCAGGTTTGAAGGAAAATTGACATCGTGATTGGTGAGTACGGCGGCCTGAAATTGTGGATGGTCTTTAAAAACTCCGCCTACCAGATTATCGAACCACGGATTTCTTATCTCACTATCGGATGTTGAGTGGACTCCCACAAAACCTTTCCCGTTGTGAATGTGTGTCTTTAGGACTTCAAGTTGGTCATTGTTTAAGATATCGGCATCGGCATTTAGGAAGACAACCACATCATAAGAAGGTAATTTATCAGCAAGACCTTCAGGACTTTGCGTCCAATCAAATTTAAACTGATGTTCAGCAGCCATTTTATGAAAAGCATCTACTGCGGTAGGAATACACTCGTAGTGCCAAGTGTCTTGTACGGTGAATAACAACACCTTAAATTGGTCTTGGGCAAAAGCCATATGGTTGAAAGTTATAATGATAAAACATATTAATTGTAAAATTCTTGTTTTCATAAAGTTTAAGTGTTGAGAGCGTGTTATTATAAGATGTTGAAGTATAAATAGTTCCATGCGGAATTGATGCTGTACCAAACAGGGTAGTTAAAAGCTTCTACTTCTGCCACAACATATTTGAGACCAGCTGTTTTAGCGTATTTGAAGTATGCTTCAAAATCCATTTTCCCGCTCTGGCCGAGTTCTTCGTAGTCTTTTACATGCCAGCTTATAAACCGGTTCCCGTATTTTTTGAAATAGTCAATGGGGTCAACATTGGAAAAATGCATCCAATATAGGTCGGCTTGGAAACTAACATACTCTGGATCGGTGTTTTCTAGGAGATAATTATAGATAACTTGATTTTCTAGATTCTTGAATTCATCAGAATGGTTGTGATAAGCGAATGCAATCTCCCTTTCTCTACATAGCTTTCCAATAGCATTGTAATACTCAGCATACCTTTTGAGTTGGGCAAGGGTGGTGATTTCTTTAATTTGATTGTTGGATATTGTGAGGTATTCTACGCCAGCTTGCTTATGGTCTTCTATACATTTTTTCCACCAATCCATGGCTTTTTTCCAAGCTCGGTCATCATTGGAAGGAAGGTCGTAAAACGTCATAGATCCTGTAAATTTCAGGTTGTTCTCTTCTACTAATTTTTTAAAATTTAGAGGAGATAGACCATAAAAGGAGCGGTCTTTATAAACAAAGGTTTCAATATAGCTATAGCCCATTCTATCTAGATACTTCAAGGTCTGCTGAGGGTTTTTCTGCATTTCTTTATGTACCGAAACCAGTTGAATACCTATGTTCTTATCTTTTGGGTTTTTCTTAATGTAGCGGGTTTGCCAAAGAACCTTGTTCTGTGGGTTTGTTCCCTTTAAATACACATCGGTCTGATCTTTAAAATCAAAAGTAACCGTCATGGTTTCTTTCCCGGTAAAGTCCCGGTCTTTCATTATCCAATCTGTATTGCTGGTAAATCTACCTTTCCCTAGAAACATATCGCCTTGAGCGCTTTTGCCCAATGCAAAAATAGAATCGGTCTTTGTATCATACCCAATAAGCTCTGTTAGGGTATGGTTGTAGATTTTTCCATCGCTTTGAAATACATCAACGGACATTGCTGTATTGTCTATTTTAGGATAGTTGCTCATTTTTATTAGAGGCGTAGTGGCTACACTATCCGTTTTATGGTCAATTGAACTGACCCAAAACCCTAAATACTGTTGTAATCTATCTGATTGCGATGGAATGGAATCTTGCGAGAAAGCAGAATGTGTTCCTAGTAAGAAAAGCAGCAATGCAATTTTATTGGTAAACCCATGTAAACGGAAATGGTAAGTCATCCTTTAATTTTTATGGTAGTAAATTTAAAGGAGTAGCTTGTTTTAGACTATAAGCTATGAAGCCATAATTGCCACTGGTGTTGCAAACAGAATAGTGCGTTTAAAACCTAGAAAGATGTGTGATTTATTAGAGTAAGTTTAGTCTATCTCTTTATATACGTGTATGTAAAGTTTTGAATTTCTTAATAAGCTGAATAAACATGGGTGAAAACAGCGTATGCCACATAGGTGCTATACAATGCACAATTTATTATAGAATGGGGGAGGAGTAACATTTACCTTCGGAGTATAGGTACAAACCAACTTATTTATGCAATGGTAAAAACAGATTCTGTAGTAAAGAAAGCTAAAAGGTATTTGGTCTTGTTTTTGGTTACATTTTGGTTAAGCTGTTCTTCGGATAGTGAGGAAATTAAAAATGATGTAGATGATAATGCTACTGTAACCAAAGTGGAAGCTTCCTTTGAGCATACTATTTCGGAAGAGGACCCGTATTCTATTTTATTGAACAATACAACAGAATCGGATTCCGACTTTTCAGCTGTATGGGATTTTGGAACGGGCGGCGATAAGGTTCTTGATATGGAAGGCCTTGAGGAGGTACGTTATGAAAAAACCGGCGAATATACAATTACACTTGAGGTAACCAATACGGCTGGTACATCAACAGCGACCAAGAAAATAATGGTAGACCAACGGTATGGTGTATGTAATATTAATGGGTGTGAAGAACTCTCTCAGAATGGATTAAAAGAAGAGACGGATACATTTGCCGTTGGAGTAATAACACAATCGTACAGAATTAACGAAGGAGGTAACCACACACAAGTATTAAAAAAGGAATTCAATAGTTTAACATCCGAATACGAGATGAAGATGAATATCATGCATCCTTCTCCAAACAGCTACGATTTTAGTGCTGCGGATGCTATTGTTGATTTTGCTGTTGCAAATGACATGTTCGTTCACGGCCATGCCCTAATTTGGCATGATGCCACGCCGGATTGGGTAGAGAATTTTTCGGGTACCGATGCTGAATTCGAGAAGATGGTAGAAGAGTATATAACCACTACCATGACCAGATATAAGGGTAAGGTAAGGTCTTGGGATGTTGTTAATGAGGCTGTGGACGAAAGTGCGGGCAACCCTTTACGAAACTCTATTTTTAGGCAAAGAATGGGAGATGACTATATAAAGAAGTGCTTTCAATTTGCTAGAAATGCAGATCCGGATGCGATTTTGTTTTATAACGATTTTAATATTGCGGCCAATTCTGGCAAAAGAGCTGCTATATTCAATTTGATAGATGATTTGAGTGAACTAGTGGATGGTGTTGGAGCAGAAATGCATATCTCAATAGATTATCCTTCAACTGAAGATATACAAGCGGTTGTAGATGCCACCGTTTCAAGAGGTTTAAAAATACATTTTTCGGAGTTGGACATTCGTACGAATCCTGAAAACGACAAAAATGTATCTTCTTTATCCATAGAAAAGGCGGCACAGCAAAAGGCTAAATTCATGGAAGTTGTAAGAATATACAACACCGTACCTCTTGAGAATAAATTTGGCATCACGGTATGGGGTCTTCGTGATAATGAATCTTGGTTGATCGATTTTTTTGGTGTACCGGAATGGCCTTTGCTCTTCGATGAGAATTACAATAAAAAACAGGCCTATGATGGATTTTTAGAGGGATTACAATAGGCGAAAAGATGGATATGAATAAAAAGTTGATAGTTAAAATGAATCTTATTAAGGTAGGGATAATTCAGATAGTAGGTCTTTTATTGTTTACGTTCATAGGTTGTAAAGAAAAAGAAAATAGCGAAAACGCTTTATTGGACGCAACCGTAGAGGAGAAGGAAGAAATCGCCTTAAAATCGGTCTTTAAAGACTATTTTAAAATGGGTTCTGCTATAAATGGTGCAGTAGTTTCTGGAGAAGATACGGCCTTGTTACACATAGTAAAACAACAGTTTAATACAATTACACCCGAGAATTGTATGAAAGCGGAATCCGTAAGTCCGGCCCGCAATGTGTATGATTTTAAAGAGGCAGATGAGTTTGTGGCTTTTGGCCAAGAACAAGAAATGTTTGTTGTGGGGCATACCTTAATCTGGCACAATCAAACTCCGGATTGGTTTTTTACCAATGAAAAAGGAGAACCTAATTCACCCCAAGAACAAAAGGAGCAACTGCGAAAGCATATAGAGACCGTAGCCGGAAGATATGCCGGAAAAGTACATGCATGGGATGTGTTAAACGAAGTGGTTGATAATGATGGGGCTTATAGGCCTACAAATTGGATACAACATATTGGAGATGGTGATGAAATGGTGAAGTTGGCTTTTAAGTACGCCAGCGAATACGCACCTGATACCGAGCTTTATTACAATGATTTTAATGCATGGCGACCTGAAAAAAGAGACGGCATCGTACGTATGGTAAAGATGTTACAGAAAGAAGGAATCCGTATAGACGGAATTGGGATTCAGGGCCATTGGGGACTCAATTTTCCTAAGAACGAATATATCCAACAAGCCATAGATGCCTATGCTGCGCTAGATGTAAAAGTAATGATTACAGAGTTGGATGTAGATGTGCTTCCTTTGACCAAAGAAGGACAGATAATAGGAACGAGTATGATGGAACCCCAATATCAATTGGAAGAGTTTGAAACTTTCCTAGACCCCTATAAAGAAGAACTACCGGAATCCGTTTCTGTGGAATTGGCAGAACGGTACAAGGAGCTATTTGAGATTTTCCTGAGCAACCATGACAAAATTGACAGGGTTACTTTTTGGGGCGTACACGATGGTTTGTCTTGGAAAAATGGATATCCCATTCCCAATAGAACCAACTATCCGCTTTTATATACTCGGGATAAAAAACCAAAATTAGCCAAAAAAGCAATTTTGGAAACTGTTAAACAGAAGAACTTTTAATCACAAATATTTAAATGTACAACTCATGAAAAATGCCCTTTTAACTGCGTTAGTAGTACTTTGCTTCAGTACTTTATCCAACGCTCAATCTTCGACTTATGAAAGTGGAGAAAGCCAAGAAACCGAGAAACTCTTATTGACTATTTTCTTGAAGCATGATCAGTCTATGAACTTGGAAGAGATAGAGAAGGTTAGGAGCAATCAGGGATTTTATAAAAACTTTCCTCCGGAAGGAGTGTCCGTGGTCAACTGGTATGTAGTTATGGGTATAGGTCAAATGATTGTATTGGAATTACCAGCTTCCAAACTTAGGGAAGTGAATTTGGCCATAGAAAAAACTGCTTGGAAAGCTTTCAGGTCAGAGATTTATCCTACCTATGATTTATACCCATTAATAGAGCAGAAGTTAGATAATAAGTCTAAAGTAAGTTACTAGGTAGAGATTTAACTCATCCAAATTCAATCATTTCTAATGAAAATTTTACGAATTTGGATGAGTTGGAATCTATATGTAAATGTGGCGTGTAGCCCAGTTAATGGACACTATAACCACCAAAATGTATTGAAGAAGTTTTCTTGCTCTAGTTTTTAAGTGGGATAGCATATATTTTACCAGCCATCATATCAGGAACTAACAACCTTCCTTTATCCTCCTCAAGATAAAAATCGGCGGCAGATTCTAAACCTTCAATAAGCACGGTAGACGCCTCGGTTTCAGGATTTATTTTCCAAACTTTTCCAGCTACCCAACTACTTATATAGTAGTTACCCTTACTATCCTGTTCTACGGCATCGGCCCCTCTAAATTGCCCTTTCAGAGGACGAAGAACACCATTTTCGGTAACTAGAAAATTCCCCTTGAAAAAGGCACCTACCATAATATTTCCATCGTTGTCAACACCAACGCCATTGGGGTTCAACATAAGTGGGGAAGTATCTTGTTTTATGGTAATGTGCCCTTCTAAGTCTACATGATAGATACGCCCCAACTCAGGAACTTTCTTGGCTTCTTCACTATCTAACGGCCATAAGTTATTATCGGGATCACGCATGTATTGTGTGGCACCCATATCGGCTACGAAAATTCCGCTATCCTTACCGTCTAACGAAACATCATTGAGATAAAGAACCGTTTCGGGAAAGTTGGTTTTATCCACAAAAATGCTGGCATTCCCTTCTTTATCAACTTTCCAAATTCGGGTAACATCCGAGAAATACAGATTCCCGTTTAAGTAGACTATGCCTTTGGGTTCATCAAAACCTTTGGCAAACACCTTAACACCGGTTTTTGAAATCTCCACCAATTCGCCATCTCCAGGTTCTTTCCCGTTCATTATAGTCACATAATAGTTGTCATTAAAGCCCTTGGTAATGCTCTCCGGTTTCATGCCTACTTTAACAGGGAATTTCACTTCGTGCTGCGCTTGACTCATGAAGGCGAATAAGAAAGTAATAAGGAATGTAAGTTGTTTAGTTTTCATAATGGTTTTTTAGGTTTAAATAGAAAGAGTTAGCTAACAATTTTAAAACTGAATTCTTTTGTGATTAGGAGTGTATGTCCGTATTGAATACACGTGTATAAGTTTAGATATCAGTATCTTACAAATCTATTAATCATTTGGACATGAATATGATAGTTTTGAAGCAGATACTATTACTATTGATGTGCATTTGGTTTGGCACGGAATGCAAAGTGTGGAGGGTAGGTTCTTTAGGGGGAGAGATTATTAGAATAAAGAGACGTTTATTTGCGTAACGAGAAAAGCCACTTACCTATAAGCCGAAACTAGAAGGGATGCACGAAGAACCAGGTATCATTTGACCAACTAAATTGGTTTAACCGCTTTTCTAAAGCGGTTAAACCAGTCATTGTTCTAATAATTATGGGATACCTCTTGTTATCCGTTTATTTTTTACTGAGATTTTGAAAAAACTCGTTTCGGCATGCTATATCCATAAAATCGCCACCATATTCTATAGTAGTGGTAGAGCTGTCTTTGTCTTTTATGCCTCTAGATGATACACATAGATGCTTTGCGTTTAGAACAACAATAACACTTTGCGTATTTAACGTTTCTTGTAAATCATTTAAAATTTGCAGACATAAGCGTTCTTGTACCTGCGGACGATGGGAGTAGTAGTCTACTAATCTATTTATCTTGGATAGACCAATAACTTTCTCATTAGGGATGTACCCAATATGTGCGTATCCCGTTATTGGTAAAAAATGGTGTTCGCAAGAGGAGTCAATAGTAATATCATGCTCAATAAGCATTTTTCTGTACCCGTATTTATTGGGAAATGTAGATAGTTTAGGCTTGTTGTTAGGATTTAGGCCATAGAACAATTCTTTTACATACATTTTTGCAAAGCGATAGGGTGTTCCGGATAGACTTTCGTCTTTTAGGTCTAGTCCTAACTCTTCCATTATTTTTGAAAAGTAGACCTGGATATTTTCAATTTTTTCTTCGTCCGCTTTGTCAAACGCATTAGAAAGTAAAGGAGTATCAATAGTTGTTAGTATATGGTTATCTCCAATTTCTTCATCGGTATATTTTTTCATAGTAATTTATCTTGAGCAACAGTTATCCGGTTGACAACGGCAGTATTTTAAGTTGTATATGTGCAATAGTATGAGTGCGAAAGCGGGGAAATAAATAGCAATTTCCAGAAGATAAATAAGTTGAATCTTTTCGTTTAGGATTACAGCAAGTAAAACAAACCAAGATACCCACATAGCATATTTTATCCAGGTTTTTGAAGAGTTCTTGGTAGATTGATATATGGCAAAAAGTGAAATTGAAAGAAAAAGAAAATCTAATGAACCCCACCAGGTTGCAGTAGCTTCATGGCAAGCTGTTGAACAGGATTGGGCTATAAATATAAATGGTGTAGCAATGCAATGCACCATACACAAAGAACTTGCTAGTATACCGATTCTATCCGGTTTTAATGTGGCTTCCCTCATTCTAAATTTTATTATCGCAACCAAGTTGCAATAATAGAAAGAAAATTTTGTTAATACAACATGGTTGCAGTAATTTTGTATCATGGGAATTTCCAGGAGAACAAAATCTGTTACTAGCTTGCTTGAAATATTTGAGCGAGAAGGACGTGCTTTATCTGCCATTAGTTTGATAGAACGCCTAAAATCAGAGATTAACAAGACAACTGTCTACCGCACTTTGGAGAGAATGGAAGATGAGGGTATGGTGCACTCATTTAAAGGAAAAGATGGACTACAATGGTATGCAAAGTGCAAAGGGTGTACGTCTTTAGTACATTCAGATACGCATCCACATTTTCAGTGTCAGGATTGTGGTAAAACCGAGTGTTTAAATTTGAACATGGCTATTCCTACCGTTGCAAATCACAAAGTAAACAGTGCAGAAATCCTGTTGATCGGTCAATGCCAGGATTGTCTTTCTTAGTTCTCTTGCTGAGAGACATGGTTTAATACAAATAACGTAGTACAGTTGATAGGCAACCCGTTTCAAATTGGTACTATGCTAGATATGGATGTTTTACTTGTATCCAACTTTTTGTAAAGGTCAACTTTAACGTTGAAGATATAGGAAATAAACATATCTCTTTTGTTTCACCATAAAGGTCCTATACCTTCTTCATTATTTTCAAATGCTACTAGCATAGTTCCAAATGATAAGGAGGGGGTGTGTGAAGGTTAAAAAAGCTGCTTAGTAGCCTGATCTTTATAGCTATGGGAATAAAAATGACAATAGCTAAAATTTAAATTTCCCAGAGAAACACAACGCAAGATATTAATAGAGGTAAAGGAATATTCCAAAGTTTAAAAAGAGTCTATGTTTTTAAAACACTGCAGGGGCGGATAGTATTTTATTGGTTCAGTATTTTTGCTCTTGCTTCTTTTGGGAGATATTCATCTACTAACCTGTCAAGATAAGTAACGGAAGATTAGAATAGGTGCATGTTCAATTTCCTCCTCTATAATAAGATGGACCAAATACACCGTTTTGACCTACTACTAATGGAGCCATTGATGTACCAAACCTAAAAGCAGGATTTAACCAATCTATATTTCCATTATTCGCGTTCAATGCCATTATACCTGAATTATCTTTAGTTTCATCAGTATAATTAATGGCATGCCCATGATAAAACAATTGTCCATTTGCGTAAACGGGACTGTTATCAACGGAGATATCATCCCTAAACCAAAGTTGTTCTCCATTGCTCAAAGAAACTGCATATGGTCTTAAATCATAAAAAGATAAACTACTACCTTGATCATAAAGACCATAAACCACATTCTCCACAATAATTGGTGACCATATGGCCTTAAAACCAGTTTCAATTTCCCACTGTAATTCACCTGTCTGTGAATCAAGACAGAAGAGTGAAGAATAAACCGTATCCCTCATTGGCTCCCCTTGTACCACTAACTTATTGTTTAAAATATGTATATCTCCTAGTTTTTCAGCTTCAAAAATCCATATAACTTCTAAGCTTTGTAAATCTATAGCATATAGATTTTTAGCTGATATGTAAAGGATGTCATTTACTATCAATGGTTCATTGATAACTTCTATATCTTCTGGAAATTCAATCTTTTGTAATAATTGCCCAGTTTCTTTATCTAAAATATGCAGATAGGTAGGGAAATACCCATAAAAGCTTTCTTCAGACATTACAAATACCCTATCATCATGAACTACAGGTGTTCTATTCTCATTTAAACCATCATCCAAATCCCCATTTGGGTCCGTTGAATAATACCATAAAAGTTCTCCAGTATTTTGATCTAAAGCTACAACAACTCCATAAGTACCCGATGCATAGCATATGCCATCTACACAGGCAGGTGGCGTTATACCATAACTACTCGTATCATAATTTAGCATTGGAGTACTCCACAGTAGATTTTTGTTAGCAAGATTTATTGCGTTTACACTATTATCGTCGGTAGTAACAAATAGGTTGCCTTCATCATAATCTGCAAGTTTCTCTACATCTGTTTGATCGGAAAATGTATATACAAGTGTTTCTTTTCCTGTTTTGGCATCTACGGTGAACAAACTCTCATAAGATGCGGTTACTACAAAATCATTATTTTCCGGCTTACCAGAAACTATGAGATTATCATTTTTTATTTGTTCGGTGTCATCAGCTTCTAAGATATCTACACCATTTTCTTCTGAACATGAAATGTATACTGCCATTAAAAGAAATAAGCCTAAAATCTTTATCCTATACGGTAGCGAAAAATTTAAAAACTTCATTATAACAATATTTTATAAAGCTGTTAAAATTAGAGCAAACTAAATATCAGCCTTTTAACCAAATATTAATTCTCTATTATTTAAATGTAAGAAAACAAACAACTACTCTATTACCATGATTACACTACCATTGTATACCTCTTTATGATAATATAGGCTATTTGAGAAAATTGTAAGAACAAAAAACAAATTCTAAAGAAGTAATCCATTACGTGCTTAACTGTTCGAATTGTATCCCCAGAAATCGAATCGATTACGATTTGGCTATCATTTTAAAATTAGAAATTTCCCTTTTAGGCATGTGATGATCATTTTTTTTCCTTTTATATTCTTCCGGGAGCTTAAGTATGGTTGCTAACGTTAGTATATACGTTGGAAGTTGCTGTTTTTTTTAGTTAAAAAAGCAGTTTGGTCATAGTAATAATTCCGACAATAAGTATTAAAGATAAAGACAGCCTACGGAATTTGCTCTGGGGAATATAGGCTAAAATCTTTTTTCCTATAAATGTGCCTATTAGACCAATTATAAACAAAAAAGGCACATATTTTAGGTCGTGCTTATGAATATATCCATTGCTATAATATACAAATGTTCTAGAAAAATCTATCATAAAATCTATAAATGCAGAAGTGGCAATAAACACACTTTTTTCTAAATTGAAAGAGGCCATTGTTAACCCCCTAATAGCTCCTCCTGTGCCTAATAAGCCGGCAGAGAAGCCGGATAGTGCTCCTCCAACAACTGCGTTTTTATCGTTTGGAGAAATGCTTAGTTTACTCTTAATAAGAAATAACAAGCTAAATCCTATTAAGAAAATGCCTAAGAATATTTCTAAAAAATTACTGTTGAATATCTTGGATAGAAACCCACCAATCACTACAAAAATTACTGATGGTATTCCAATGGATAATAATAACCTTTTGTCTAACCCTTTTTTAAACAAAAATATTTTACTCAGATTACTGGAGAGATGGAATATTGCGGTAAGCCCCAAGACAGATTGAAAATCGAAATAAAAATTACCCAACGGTACAAAAAACACGGATGAACCGAAACCGCCAATTGTACCAATTATTTCGGCTACTAATGTGAGGATTAAAAAAATAAAGTTTATATCCTTCATTCATAAATTAATTTTACATCTCCATCAATAGAACAGGATAACTGCACGGTATTAAATATAGTGCCAAATTTTTCAATATTTTTTTTGAGCAATTCAACATTTAAATTTGTGTCTGTGCTGTAAATCTTCAGTTCATAGTTTATTTTGTCAATTCTAGGAGGTTTCTCTAATCGAATGGCCTTTACTAGTATTTCAGCTTTGGAATACTCAAAATTCATGAAACCAGAAAAGCGTTCCACATTTTTAAGAATACAGGAAGAAAATGAGCCCAAAAATAGTTCTGCTGGATTTGGGATAGTATCAGCAAATTCAGGTGTAATCCCAAAATTAATTTTCGATTGCTTAATTTGAATTGAAGCACTCTTTTTTGAAGATGAACTTGCTTTAACTGAATATTCCATAATTGTTTTTTGTGCTTGCAGGTAACGAATATATGGCTCGTAACGTGTAAAAAGAGGTTTTCCTTTCGGTTAAGTACAAGCCTGATATTTTTTATCAATAAACCAAATTAATATAAAAACGGATTTATAAATACATCTTAACTTTGAAATCTGCAACTAACTATTTATGCAGTGTTTATATAATTTCAAAAAATGATATTGATTATAGTTGTTTTGCTAATAGCAATTCCAAAGCTTCCTTCAAATGTGTTCTCCACGCTGTATGTACATCATCAAAACCAACAACATGAGCACCTTTGGTATTAAGGAAATCAATTTCATCTTCAGTTAGTTTACCAACATTGGCATCCTTTAAGGCATGGTAATAAATTAGATTGGATAGGTCTGTGTTCTTCAACAATTCCGAATATCTCTTATAACCATAAGCAGCAGCAACCTTGTGTGAATTGATCATCATTAAATCCTCAGCTTTTTGCTCCACCTTTGTACTAATAGCATCTTCTTTAAAACCGGCGTCAATTCCTTCGGAATATGCCCTCCAAACTTCTTCCGCAATATCTAATCTGCCTACCATGAGTAAATACCCGTCTGCAATATTACCAAACTTGGAAATATAGTCTTGCCCTGCAAAACAACCATACGATATACCTACAATAAAGACCTTTTTATTTTCAGACTTAAAATAACTTACAAGCTCATTTAACATTTCGGAAGTTTTTGTTCCCAACATTTTGGCTTTGTCAAATGAAATTTCTTTCTCTAACATTGTTTGAGGTTCGATAGTCTGGGCTTGATGCGTATTTATAATGAAGTATTTAGTTTCATCAATTTCTCCTTTCTCTTTAAAAATAGCTTTTACTTCATCCGTAAACAATCTAGGGAAAGGGCCTCCTTGTGCAATAAGTACTATGGTATCACTTTTTGAGTTACCAAACGAATATCCTAATTTCTTCAACTTCTCAGGAATGCCTTCATAGGCTATGGATATGTTTCCTGTTTCTACTTCAGCTTTAACAACTACAAGTATCTTATGATTTCCATCCTTGTCAACAAACATTTGAGGTGTCAATTTTTTCTGCATTACTAATGGGATAACCTCTTTAAATGTTGTTGGTGTTCCGTTTTCATAATACACCAACCCGACATTAGAGGGTGGATTTTTCATTAATTCCTCATAGGATATTAGTCGTAAACTATCTGGAACAAAAGAGTAGTTTTGGGCATTACATAGTGCAGATGTGAAAATGAAGATTACGAGTACTAGATTTTTCATATGGTTTATTTGATTATTCTTTGCAAAGGTTTATTCATGAAACGTAGTCAGTTACTTGCGCTATTTTTCATATACATTGTGCCTGTTGCAC
>NZ_JAHKQG010000004.1:0-1643 GCF_018860715.1 Zobellia sp. B3R18
GGCGGAGCCGTCTACTCGATTGCCCACAGTATTTTTAATCCGTTACTTTTCCTTGTAACTTGATTGGCTGTATTCCAACAACTTTATCTTTGTCATCAAATATTATTTTAATTAATTCATTCGGTGGATTTGAAATATCATCTTTATATTTAAATTGAAGCATAGTAAAAACACTTCCATCAAGTCCAGCTTGGATTCCGCTATAAATTAATTCCGTTTCTCTATTAAAGTCCAAATTGTCAATCAATATGTTTAACTGCTCGTCAGTTACAGTTTTTAGTATTAATTCCGATAAATATTCTTTTGACTTTACTAAATCTTTATTTCCTAAAGTTTGAATAAATTCTTGCGATATTGCTTTTAAGGTGTCAAGCTTTTTCTCGCTTAATTTAGGCTCAATTTTCTCTTCTTTTTTGGTGTTTCTAATATAAAGTCTAATTCTGTGAGTTGGTGCAGTAGTTGCCATTCCTCTTTTTTCGTAAAAATTAGAAACAACTGTGTACATCTCAATTTCTGTACTGTCATTTGGAAACCATTTATCATTCTTTTTCAAACCACCTTTTTCATTAGCTCGCTTTAAGTCAGATAAGTCTCCTTTGGATTGAGGTTTGCCATAAAGTTCAGTTAACTTTTGTTCTAATTCATTAAATTTTCGAATGAGAGTTTTCTGGAATTTCTTCGATTGCTTTACATTCAGTTCGTTAGTTTTTTTAAAATGCCTAACATCCCATTCGTAAAGTACCTTGGTCATTGAAGAGTCTTTGTCTTTGAAATAGAAATAGGATATTAAGTCAGGAATTATTTTTTCTTTCCGTTGAAATTTAATCGGTTGAGCTTCTCCGCTAAAAGAGACGTGGTTTGAAGTTGTTGGTATTCTTTCGCTACCTAATTTTTCTTCCATTTGGATATATTCTTTCAACGAAGTACTATGAATATCAAATCCAAAATCTTGTCCAAAAACGGTAATTCCGATTAATAAAAATCCAAGTGTTAGTTTATTTCTCAAAGGTTTGTTCATATTGTGGGCAACGGCCCGGGACTAGGCCCTGCGGATGCGCAGCATACGCGTAAAGGGTCTGGGCTGCGCATTTGTGGGGCTTATCCCTTGTTGTGTTTCGTTTTCCTTCGGGAGGTCTCTACGGTTCTCGGAGGTCGCTCCCTATATTTTTGCGCTGCCCTTCCCGGGCCGTTGTGGCGTATTGAGCGCACCGGGAATCGAAAAAAGGTATGGGAACTGAGTGTTGCCCGTCTTGCTTTTTTCGATGTAGGGACGCGGCCGAAGGCAATTCGCCACAACGTTTATGTATAAGAATAGTTGCGGGTTTGCGTGCGAGGATTTTCCACAGGAAAATCAGATGTAGCAAATACGCAACTACCTTTATTTAAGCACAAAATAGCAATTATTTTTATACGGTGTGTGTGCCCAGTATGGGCATCTTTTACGCTACAGAAATGTAGTTAATTAATCTAGAGGGTGCAAGTCCCTTATGCGCTGGAGTAACGTCTAGAAGCATTAGTAAGTCGCAAGGGTGGTAATTGTGAAGTTACATCTGAAGAAAGCGAGACTACAAAACTCGGTACTGACGAACAGGAACCGTATACGGAGGCATATTTACTTGGGCAAGCAAGCACATCATTGTAAC
>NZ_JAHKQG010000004.1:1883-2907 GCF_018860715.1 Zobellia sp. B3R18
GGAGCCGTCTACTCGATTAGCTACAGTAATTATTTCAAATTTTTCTGGATGATAGTCCATTCCTACTCGTATTTCTTGGGTTTTTTCTTTTCCGATAAGTTTCTCAGATACGTATAAGCCTAAATCCAATGAAGATGCAACTGCTCCAGCTGTTATGGTATTATTGTCATCAACAATTCTTGCTTGAGCAACTTTTTCGCAATACTTTTCCAATGATTTATATTCATTAAAGTTAGTCGTTGCAGTTTTGTTTTTTAAAAATCCAGCTGAACCAATTAATAAGCTACCTGTGCAAATTGAAACTATATAATCAACATTTTTTCCAGTTCTCAACCATTCAATGAATTCTGTGTTGTATTGAAGTTCTCTTGTTCCATATCCACCAGGCACAACGATCATATCATAATCCGCTAAAGAAGGTTTAATTTTATCGACAATAATTTCTAGTCCAAAACTATCCTTTATCGATTTTTTAGTCGCACACAAATCCCAATTTAGATTTTCCATAAACCCTTTGGTTTTTATATTCTTTATAGGGTCATAAAACCCAATAAAATCTAAAAGAGTTATTTCGTCAAATAGTATATATGCTATCTTCATTTGTTTTTATTGTAGCTAACGGCCCGGGACTAGGCCCTGCGGATGCGCAGCATACGCGTAAAGGGTCTGGGCTGCGCATTTGTGGGGCTTATCCCTTGTTGTGTTTCGTTTTCCTTCGGGAGGTCTCTACGGTTCTCGGAGGTCGCTCCCTATATTTTTGCGCTGCCCTTCCCGGGCCGTTGTGGCGTATTGAGCGTACCGGGAATCGAAAAAAGGTATGGGGACGGAGTGTTGCCCGTCTTGCTTTTTTCGATGTAGGGACGCGGCCGAAGGCAATTCGCCACAACGTTGATGTATAAGATTAGTTGCGTGTTTAATCACCTAATTTAGCAAATACAAACCAAATAGAAAATCTGCAAGGATTTTCGAAAGCAAGCTTGAACTAGCAATTAATTTTATACGGTGTGTGTGCCCAGTATGGGCA
>NZ_JAHKQG010000014.1:0-250949 GCF_018860715.1 Zobellia sp. B3R18
GCATAACCAAGGAACTTTTTTGATAATGAACAACGATGAAACGTATCCTTTCTTGGATAAGACGAAAATAAAGTCTAAATCCATACCGCTCTAGATCAGTTGAAATAGTAACGGATACCCAAACCACTATAGTTCGTAAGATTACCGAAATCACTATTAACATGATAGAACTCAGAGGTCTTTATCAATAACGAAAGATGTTCCGTAAGTATAATGTCCAAATCTGCCGTAACTACACCGCCGTATATAAACTTGCTCTCCCCATCAACGGATACGATATTGCTTAACTGCAAGTTTCCGTTGTTAACCGACTCATATCCAGCCAAAGCTCCTCCTCCCAAAGAAAGTGACTGCATTTTCCTGTTTCTACTATAAACTGTTATAAAATAGGAATAACTGGCTGTTACGCTCATATATGGAATACGTACGGCTCCACTTTTATAGTTAGCATAAGTACCGTTCAAAGCTATTTGAGTATGGGTTGTTTCACTTAAGTTGGTATTATACGTTATCTCTCCTCCATAACCATCACCAAATAGCCCCCCAGATACCGAGAAAGTATTGGAATAAGTTTGAGAAAAAGCTAGTATTGGAAAACATAGCAATGAAAATATAATTGTGATATGTTTCAATTCGAGGGAGAATTAATTAATAAATAATCGAGTGGCAGTATCACCAAGTTGTCACTATTTGCATCGGCTAAAACTACAGAAATTTTTTCCTTGGCACTAATATTAAAATTTTTAAACACATAAACAACCTCATTTATGCCTTCTGGATCTATACTTTCTTGAAGATTAAAAGTGTATAGGGGGTTCATGATTTTTTCAAGTTGCCCCACTTTTGCTTTTTTAAAAAAGCTGAGCCCCGCGATATCATATTTTCTTTTTGAGTTATTCTCTATTTGCACCACAAAATACTTCTCGTTCCGATCCACCAGAATATTATTGAGCCGAACAGCAATTTTTTTGTTTTGTCTAAAACTCCGTTTAAATACGGTTTTCTGCAGATAATTATTTTCACAAAAAATGCGATAGTACTCTTCACGATCTACATCATACAAATCTTTTTCTTCCGTATCATCATTACTCATGTACACCGGTTCTTGAACAATCGTATCTTTTTGTCTTTCTGAAACATTCGTAGTTAGTGCTTCGCTTACCTTATTTTTTCGTTGATTGTTGGCTGTGACATTTTCAATAGGAATTTCATTGGTTTCCACAGTTTCTTGACTGTCATTACCAGAAGATTGCTCAACAATTTCAGGCCTCTTAGAGCTCTCTCCATTACCTGACATGGTTTTACTGATTGCTTGATCTGTTGTTAGAATAAAACTGAATTCCGGAACTTCCTCTGCATAACTCAATGCAAACGAGTAGATATAACCTTGTTCGGTAATAACCAAAAGATTGCTTGCCCTACCCTTCCTACCTTTCAGCAATCCAATGTTAGAACCACTTTCATAGCTAAAACTAAAATTTGCTGCAGGCTGAACTACCTTTTTAATAGTAGATGGAAAAAATATGGTTGTAGTTACAAAATCATTAGTTTTTACAGAAATAGGGGTCTGCGACCAAATGATGTGACTCGAAAATAACAGGCTACCCAGAAAAAAAATAAGTTTTATAGGGAACGACTTCATAAGTAGGTGTAATTTCTTTCAATGAATAATTTAGTGTCTTACACGAGAATGAAAAACACAAAAATACTAATTAACTGGACAACTACCCAAATAATCGATTAAGAGAGGGATTTAAGGGTTTTAGGTACTGTAAACCTAATATACAAGAGGAATGACACCAAAAGAAACAATTACAACACACTTTTTTAACCCAATAATCCATATTGAATACGAAGGGTTAACCTGTTGCGTAATCTAATACAATCATCCCTTCAAGTATTTTCTAGGACTTTTTTATTTATAGGCATCTATCCACAAATTTGTGCGAGGCAATTATGTTTTATTATGTTGATAACCATCACCTATATTTGAAAATAAGTCTTAACTAAACTATCAAGATCTTTGACCTTAAAAGTTATATCAATTATAATAAGGTGATATTTTAGGAATCAACCATATCAAACCAATGTACAGAAGTGAAAAACTAGCGGTTAAATATGATATCAGATAAAAAGTACCTACATTTTTCTCTTTTTTGCTTTCCATTTCAAATTCTGCCAAGTATTTTAAGTGCTTATCTTTATAATGATAAAAAAGTTCGCAGAAATATAAAAACACTAAAGCTATAATAGCAATTACTACGTTACTATTTCCAGTAAAAACCGACACCAAAATAGTTTTATCATTCACTGCATATAGAAACACGAGAGTGAGAAAAAAAAGTTGTAAGATATGTGTAAATGCCAATGTAATAGCAACTGAGGTCTTTGGAGTGCTATTTTTAGTCTCCATTGCAAAAATGTACAGGCGATAATAAATGTAACGCAAAAATTTTGGCGGGTGTAGTTTGAACAAAAAATCCACTAATATCTATAGTCAAAAATCATTTTCCTTCTGCTACGGAAAGGCAATCTCCTTTTACTACAATCTGTTGTATTTTTTTTCAATTTACGATTTCTAGATGACCTAAATCTGTATCTACCTTTTCATATGTGGCAGTATCAACTTCATTGGGTTGTTTTATGACCATTAGACTATCTCTAAAGGCCACTATTTGATACAACGGTTCTTCATTTGAATAAATAGTATTATCAAAAATATTATATTTTGAACGGAAACCCATTCCTACCTTGTATTCGATCATTTGACCCTGATTATCAAAAACCAAATAAAAATGATCCATGTCGTCACCGTCTTCCGGTGCATCGTTTGATTCTTTGATAACACCTACACCATCTATTCTCATGGTAAAGCCTAATTCCGGCTTTGAACGGCGCTCATAGTGCCAAGTTCCGTTTAAATCGATTTCTTTTTCTTAGCATGAAACAGCTAACGGAAACAATACAGCCAAAATTGCAAAATAGCGCATTTACTATTGTTTTAGCTTGTAATTACTTTATAAAATCAATCTTAAATTTTAGGCATATAATACCTGTTCTTACTTTGCATGACACTCGTAAAATACGAGCGCTAGCGTGAGGATTAACTATAATACCCAAAGATTACAGCTGCTAAAACAAGAATCAAAAAAATTATGCCTCCAATCTTTATTTCCTTTGCTACTTCTATTTTACCATCAGGTTTATGAGCTAGATTCATTTTTTTATATCAAATTTATAAATGAAAATTAACCGGAAAACACTTCCAATTGTTTGAAACATGAAAAAAGTAATCTATTATCCTCTACATTAATATTCATAATTGTTTGTACCTCTGAAAATCATTTCTATAGTTTCTCATTTAACATAAACATTATACATAACATGCTGGGTACTCGTTTTTATTTGTATGCTATCGTTGCCTCTATCTATAAATAGATAATCTCTTATGTACCCTTCAAATAACTGACTACCTTTTTTCTCAAAAGTTATATCATAAATAGGAATTATACTATCTCTGATTCTTACGAATGTATCACATTTTTTATTCTTGAATTCTTCGAAATTTTGAGATAAAGAAGTTGTTTTAGTAAAATAAAAATCAACGACATGAGTGTCGTTATTTTTTATTGTATCAAATTCTGAACGATATATTAAGTGACCTTTCAACGTATCATTTATTTGAATAGTATCCGGTAGATAATACTTCATTGCCTTATCAGTTCCAATGATTTGAAATGTTTTCTTATCTAGTACTTCTACACTTTTTGTTTGCTTTATAGTATCCCTACCGTCTCGACATCCAAAACAAATCAATAAAACTCCCAAAATGCTAATTCTAGTAATTTCCATTATCAAATTTTTCTTCAGCTAATTTTAGATTTTTTTTATTGGTAGCATTTATAAATTCCTTCAATTTACTAAGCTGTCGTTTATCAACCAGAGTATCATTGATTTCTCGATAACCAATATCATAAAACGCTCCATCCCTGTATGTCATTTTCGGAAGAATCCTTTCATAACTATATAGGGTATCGTTACTTTTCACTAATCTTATAGAATCTTGGATTTTATGTGTCAACAAATACTTTTTTTCTGATGGTGTCAAATTTCTATCGATAGTTTCTGCGACTAAATCATCATGTATATCCCTTATTGCCGTACCATGATCATAAGCCGACTTAGCATCTCGAGTTGCTCGTAACAAATGTTTAAGATAATTAGCTTTATGTGCCCAAAACTTCATAGCACCACCACCACCTGATAAAGCTGTCATATCTGAAGTATCAATAGAACCGTATATTTTACTATTCTTTCCTATTCGATTTCCAAAGTTTTCAGAAGAGTTTACACTACCTCCTATATAATAACCGCTAACCCGGTCTTCAAAATAATCCAATCTATATTCTGGCCATGGATTTTTGAAACTAACATCAATCCTCCACTTATTTTTTTTAACAAGGCTGGAATTTAAAACAGGCACTCTTTGTGCTTTTTTATTGACACCAAAAACCACAACTTCATCCAACTCATTATAACAATTTTCATCGGTAAAAGTATACCAATCTGAACCTCCACAATTACAAGGATCGTTATCTCTAAACTCTTGGTTAGACATTGCCCGTTTTAAATTTCGTTTTAAAACCGAACTCGTTCTTTTCTTTCGTTTTTCTTCACCCTCCAAACTATAATGGTTGAATTCATCAATATCCTCAGTATTAATATTTGACACCGCAACTTTTGTTTTCTGTAATGCCTTTTTTATACCGTAACGCTGAATTACATCTTCCATTCCAATCATGAGCGAAGTGTTTTTAAATTAAAATTTGAAAAGTGGCTAGCAAAGGATTTATTCTCCCCAGCTATTTTCGAAAACCATATCGCCAACCGTGATACTTTTTGCAGAAATAACCAGTGTCTTTTGCATGGGCATCTCATCTACCGCATCAAACTCTTCCTCTAGACTAACACAATACGCTTTAGAAAATTTTACCTCCTGTAGCTTAGACAAGGCGTCTCGCTTAAAAAAAACAATGGAACCATCTTTAGTTTGCTCCGGCTCCTTCATCCAGTGAAATAAATCGTATTTACCTTGCGATTCTATTGTTAATTTAATTCTACCACCTAATGGTTTACCTGCCGGCTTGCCAGTGTTATCCATAGGCTGTTTAAAATTATAGATACAATGAAGTACATTATAAATCTGTCCATCAACAGTAAGCTTTGCTAAAAATGACATAATTTTCAGGTTTTTAAAGTAGCGGGTTACTGTTTACAAGTTAACTTTTAAGCAAAAGCCTCCTTTACAAAACCCAAGTTTTTGTTTATTATTCTCTATAACAAGATCTTAGAAGATACAACTTCGTTTAGAGCTGTCTTACTGTTGTGCGTATTCTGTATCCCAATCCGTACCTTCGTCTCCTTTTTGACCATCCATTTTGATCATAAAGTTTTTAGCCGGGAAATAAGGTTTTAGGCGTACATCTAAATAAATACGGTCTTTTTGGTTCGGGTCTTGCTCAAACCTTCTAATCTCAAAATTTTCAATTAGTTTGTCCGGCCCTGTAATATCATCTAAAAACCGTACAATCTGTGATTGTATTTCATTACGAGTCTTTGTGCTAAAGTTTTCAAAAGCCCTACGGTTTAAAAAGTCCATTAATACTTTGGCCACATAATCAAACACTCGTACTACAGAATAGGTTTGAAGCCCTAAGTTATCTCCGTTAAAGAGCGTCTTGGCAGAAAAAGCCATAACCTTACCATATTCATTAACCATAGGTACAAGACCTAGGTTCTCTAGATTGGCAATTTCACTTTTTCTTAAATCAAAACTTACGCCATCTACCTCACTTAAACCACCGTGTTTTTTACCTGCGGTTACCTGAGACATTAAGGTTTTATATATTTTACCGGCAAGGGCTCCAGAAGGCGGTACGTGTACATCTTCTTCTTCGCCTACTTCTTCGTGTTTGCCACGGCCTACCAACCAGTTACAGGTCATGATAGTGTTAGACAAATACATATCTCCACTAGCCAAATTGGCACTTTCAAACATTTCCATTACATCGTCCGGCTCATCTAAATGTGCAAAATCGGTCACTAAGGTAACTTTATTATCGTGTGCTACTTTTGCCCATTTATCCACAACAGACTTAGAGCCTAAATACCCAGGAAGAACCATAAGAGAGTAGTTTTCACGAAGATCCAAACGATCATATTTAGAAACCAACTCTTCTCTTATATGATCAAAGAAACGGGTATTATCCAAATCCGTTAATTGATCTAGTTCCGCATTAATAATAGAAACATTTTTTAAAGATGGTAAATCTGTATTCTTATAGAACAAGGCTACGGAACGGTAGGACGTTTCAAGTTCACGAGTTTCCTCAAGAGCAGATTTTAAATTTTTTGTTAGTACCTGCTGCGATAAAGCTGCTTTATCATCTGCTGCCTGTACTAAATCTATGATATCATCACCAGATTTAAGTGTTTCTGACCAAAGCTCCAATTTTTTCAAGAGATCGTTACGCTCTTGTTTTTTGGTGTTTTCCGTAAGGAACATTTTCCGACGTGCCTTACGATCGGGGTTCAGATTCTGTACATCATCAATGGCAGATTCCAAAAGATCGTACCCGCCGTATTTGACAAGTCCATCCGATTTTTCTTTTATCTGTTCCGCATAAGGTTTTTCACTTAACTGTGCGGCTTTTTGGTTGTTCTGTGTATCGGCCATGTAGAATTATTTAGCGTTTTTAATTTCAGCGATTAAAGCATCTATGGTGTCGACCAAAGATTTTTTAGCGTCAGGATCTTCCAAAGCGGCCTTTAAAATCTTATTGGTCTTTAATTGCTTGATCATTTTTTTATATTGATCGCTCTCTATTTCAAGCTCTTTTAAGAAAACACTATTATTGATAATGCCTTTTTTACCGAAATCACCAAGATTTCTGAACTTCAAGGTTTCATTTACGGTACCGCCGTTCTTGTCCTCAAACGGGATTTTTAATTCGGGTTCGTAATGCTCAAAAATATCTTCAACAGTTCTAAGACCTTCCACCACTTCAGGCTTTACTGGTGCATTAGGGGTAAGTTTACCGGCAATTAAAGCCCTGTTCTGTGGAATGCTGTTTAAGGCTTCACTAGCGTCACCTTTTACCTCATTACCACCAATACCTACGTTATCAATAGCCATATTTATATATTGTTTTAAGTTTTAAATTTACTCAAAAAAATGTTATACGCAAACAAAGTACCTGAATGAGCCTGAGTAAGTTTTTTCTTTACTACGCTTCATATATCATCTACAACAAAAACACAACTAAAGCATTTTAAAACACCAAACCGGTAACGTGTTGCCATACACGGGCATTATTACTATTTAGAAATCATTTTGATCAGCTAAAAAGCAAAATATACAATTGTAAAAGCTTGGCGCATTCATTTGAAAAGTAAAAAAAAGGAGGCGTTTGCTTGCCTCCTTTTCAAAAAAATATTGCAAAATGGATTACATTACCCATTCGTTCTGGTGCTGACCACCACCAATACTCAATTCCTTAGCAGACAAAGTAAAAGTCTCCGTTAAAGGATTGGTTCCAGTAGCATCAAAATTCTCTCTGTACTTTACCATATAGGCTTCAGTAAACTTGATTTCTTTTAGGGTAGCATCCGTATCTCTTTTTGTATACGTTATAGAACCATCCTTCTTACCAAAGTTATCCATCATTAACTCAACACCAGCGGTGTCATCATTGGACTCTACAGTAACAGTAATCTTACCTCCTCTTGTAACAGAAGATGGACGACCTGTTGGATCTGTTTCTTGAAAAAGATCGTAGTTACAGTTTAAGATGTTGTACTCTTTTCCTCCTAAATTTAATTTAGCTTTAAAAGACATAAAAAATGATTTTTGCGGTAAATAATACCTGATTAAAAATTTATATAAACGTCAATAAGACGATGCTAAACTATTAAATATCTGATACTCTCCAAATATTTTTCGATAAAGTGCAAGCTTTTATAATTATTCTACAGAAAAAATAACGTAGGAAAATAGCTATTTTCAAAGAGCTAAATACAACTAATTTCTGAAGTTAAATTCACTGTAAAATTATCATCTCAACACTGAATTTTATTAAGTCTAAGCCTACCGCATTATAGGTGAAAATTCATAAAACTAACTTATTCTAAAAACCGATTCTTGGTTACGCAGAAAAGAAATTATCCAATTTTATAAAAAAACTAAATCAGCCACCATTTATCGGTTTAAACAAAATTTGTGCGTCAAATACATTTTTTATGATTGCGCTTGCTTATATGCACTCACTAAAAATTCTTCCAAAACAATCCTTTTTTGGTGCGCATATCTACAGTCATACTTTTTATGCAACCTGTTTTCTTGTCCCTGTACAGTTTAAGACTCTTAATCTCAATCTTAACATCCCTAACGGCTTTAAAGAACTGACTAACGGTAAACCGATCTCCACTTTTATTGAAAACGGGAATATTCGTTACGCAAAAATAATTCCGAATACTAATGTCATCAAGGTTTCTTACCGAGTACCTTAATAACATATCCTCTATTTCTCCACTTGAAATTTCAATATAAGGTGGTTCATCTACATTGTCCTTATCTTCAACTACAGGCTCCTCTTCTTTTGGCGCTTCCGGAATTGTAGCCAGTACATTCTCTATAGGGGCACTTGCGTTTCTGCTTCTACCAATACGCTCTTTCTTTTTTGAAGGATATACAGTTAAAATACGTTTAGCTTCATGTCTACGATCGCCATTCACGACCAATAGAATTGTTTTCTCGCCAGGAGTTTTATAAGTATATTTCTCCCTTCTGTCATTACCATCTACTGCTGCAGTTTCGCCAAAGCTCCATTGCCATGAGGTGGCAAATTTAGAATCGTTAAAAAATTCAACTTCGTCTCCTACCCTAACTTTTTTTGGTAGAACAATATTAGGTATGAGCTTTGCATCACGTATTATTTTGTCTTTGGAAATTACTATTTCACGTGAAGCTACACACTCACCGTTCATTTTTAAGGAAACGGAATATTTACCGGGTTTCTTAAATTGATGAACAACATCGGACCTATACGCTTCCGGTTCATTATCCCCAAAATTCCAAGTCCAATTAAACCCTGAAGCATCTGTACTTTTAAACTCAATCAAATCCTCTGTAGTGTAGGAATTTGAAATAATCTCAAAATCTACATTACTACAATCTACCTCACTGTTCAAACGAAAAGAAAAAAGGGCCAATCCAGCAAATAACAATACTAAAAAAGTGATAAACACGTTACTATCAAAGTGAGTTTTAATACTTTTATTATTCATAATTAATCTCTAATTTTATCCATTCTTCCTTTCAATTAAATGTACGATTTTTAATATGAAATTAAAACTGTCTTTTCTTTTAATTATTGCATTGATTACCGGTTGTGCCAATAAATCCTCGGTAGCGGGTCAAGGCGAGTATTACAGACAAGAAATGGAAAAATCAAAACGTTTAGCTGCCCAAAAAGAAGCACAAGATAACAAACAAATAGTTACTGTTGAACCTTCATATCTTAGCAAAGAACAAAGATTACATTTTTCTGAACTTTTAGAAATCCCGTACGAAGAAATTAAAAACGAAAAACTATATGCGAGTATATATGAATGGATGGACACACCTTACCTATGGGGCGGCACTACCAAAAGTGGAGTGGATTGCTCTGCGTACGTGAGGGATATTTATCAAAAAGTATATAGTTTTGAGCTCCCAAGAACTTCCATAGAACAATTTAATTTGGATATTAAAGCACACTTTTCCGGTCAAAAGTTTTTGCAGCAAGGAGATTTGCTTTTCTTTAGGTTAAAAGATGAAGATAAAGTGGTTTCCCATGTGGGCATTTACCTTCAAAACGGAAAATTTACAGGCTCAAATTCCCCTACTGGAGTTCAAATTGCTGATTTGAACTCAAAATATTGGCAAGATAGGTTCGTCTCCGGCGCACGCTTGCTAAAAAACCTTTAAAAATGACCCCCTTATCTCCAGATAAAATACGACAAGAGTTATTTGACCTTGATTTTGACCTAAAGGCCGAAACTTTTATTTCTTACTTAAATGAAGAGACCGAACTAGATATTGTACTCTCTGATTTTTTCAAAAGACGCTTTAGTAAGGACATCACCTCAATAGAAGAAAGTCTAGACAAAAAAAACACTTTAGAGGTTAAACTTAGCCGTAGAAGTTTTTACAATATTTTTCCTGAACGTTTTTTTCATCGCACCTACTCTAGTACGCCGTATGTGGAAACAATGGTTACCGATTACAACGGAAGAAAAATTGAGGAAGAAAATGCTCGAAAGTTTTTCAGCCCTCTGGAAACTGAGTTTTTCTTGCAGCGGGTTGCTATAGAATCGGCAGAAGACCTTACCTTTAAATCTTTAGGTAGCCCAGAATTAGTAGATTTTTTGTTGAATCTATGGCAGATAGACTCAAGAATTCCCGGGAGCATAGCCGCAAAGATTTTAAAGACTATGCCCTTCATGTATAAGATAGCAGGTAATTTACCGTTGTTAAAAATAGTGTTGGAAAATATTATTGAAGAACAGTTAATAATTGAGAAGGATTACGCCACAATAGCAGCGGAAACCAAACAGGAACCGTGGCAATTGGGCATAAACATGGCAACAGAAGGAAAACCGGTTACGTTTCTTCCAAAATACATTTTTATCATTAATAACATTAGAAAACCTGATAAAATAGTTGATTACATGCCAAATGGAAAAATTAATACGCTAATTCAATTCTTTTTAGAACATACATTGCCCTATGAAGCCGATTTTGAAATAAAATTTACACTGGCCGAAAAGAAAAGAAAATTTGTGATTAGTGAAGATGTATATTCCGGAAGACTTGGAGTATCCGCTACAATTTAGACCCCTATGATTGGAAGTTACCTAAAGAGATTTATAAACATAGAGGCCTTGATTCCTTTTGCGATTGTCTTGGTCTTTATTTTGTTGGCACTTGGCCTAATTGGTCGAAAAACCCCTGGGTTCAAAAAAAGAAGGAAAAAATACTACTATTATCTTGCGGCATTAATTGCGGTAATGGGTATATTTTTAGCCATTATATACAACTTAAGGCAGTCTACAGTAATGTTCCGTTATTTCTGGATGCTTGCCTTTGCTACAATTATAGGTGGGCTTCACGTGTTTTTCTATCGCTATCTCTTTGATAAATTCGATTCCAACCAGGGTCTTAAAGAATTACTTTTTGGCATAATTACCTCTTTTGCTATAATGGTTCCTGTGATCATGATTGCAGCACACTATCAAGATTTGCAGTATTTGTCCTATTATTTTTTGACGATGGCTGCATTTACAGTGCCTACTAGCTTTTTTGTACTCTATAAATATTCCGTTTCCATTCCTGTAAAGTTATATACAAAATGGTACTACCCCCTTCAGAAAAAATATGACACACCGGAGCATTACGAGCTAAAGAACATGATTATACTCAACTTCATGTTCTATAAAAACACCGAAGCCAGAAATATGACTAGCTTTAAGGCCAAAGCTCCAAAAAATATGGAGTTCGGTAGATTGTTTTATTTTTTTATTAATGATTACAATGCCAAAAAAGCAACCACAAAAATAGAACTTACTGACACGTCCGATGACCCGCACGGCTGGTATTTTTATAGCAAACCTAAGTGGTACGGGGCTTCTAAACATATTGATTCAGAGCTTACAGTAGAAGATAATAACCTAAAAGATGGCGATGTAGTCATTTGCCAACGCATATAAAAAGAACATCATGATAGAGGATATCAAAAATTTTAAAATCAATTGGGTAGATGGCATGAAAATCTCCAAGGAGCATTTTGAAAGCCTTCAAAATTTTGCCGAAAACAGCATAAAGGATGCGTATGTGGTTCGTAAAGGCAGATACGGTCATGGGTTCTTGGCTTCCTATCTTAATGGCAACAATGAATATGCTATTAATCTAGATATTCACAAAAGCCTAAAAGTAAGCATCAAAAAATTACGGGCAATTACCCCAAACGGTAACCGAATAGAAATTACGGAAAATACACCATCCGTAAAAGAAGAAATTGTTGTTGATGAATTGGCCGACAATAAGTTGGATGAAGGTTTTTTACTTATAAACTTAGATACGGAGAAAACCATACCTTTTGGAGAGCAAGACCCTAAAGAAATGCCTCCAAGGCACCCATTTTTGACCAATGGTCAATTTTTCACTTTTATTACAAGTGATGATTTGGCAAAATCAGGATTATCCGGCAACCAGTTACCGATCGCCAAAATTCATAAAGAAGGTAAAAGCCTATCCATTGCAACAGACTATATTCCTCCCAGTTTAACTCTAGGTGCTCATGAAAGTTTAGTAGACTTTTATAATGACGCCGAGAACTTTGTGAAGATGACGGAGCGAAATGCAATCTTGATCGTTCAAAAGATAATGGCCAAACAGACCGACAATCCTATTGCAGATGCCATGCACTTGGCCGTTGATAAAGCCTATGGCTATCTCGCACAACAGATTACCAAGATAAAATGGGAAGAATATGACATGCACCCTAAAGAACTTTTACAGATCATAGTAAGTTTTGCAAGAGTCTTTAAAGGAGCCGTAGATGTCTCCTCTCCACAAAACAAAGAAGAACTTTTTAATTATTTTGGAGAATGGACCGATCTAAAAGGAGGTGATTATGAAAAGATATTTACAGATGTGATCAATATGCAATACAATCATAACGATGTAAACCAAAATGTACTTTTAGCTACTGGTTTTATGAACGTTATTGATCGTTTACTTACTGTACTAACACAAGTAGATTATATTGGAAAACGAAGGGATATGGGAATTTTCGTAAATGAAAATATAGTACAGAACAAACAAGATAAATCAAACAAGCCTTCGTTTTTATCTGAATAAAACATGCTATGGAAATACTTAACAAAAAGGAAAGAACCTCTTCTTTTCTACTATTTTTATTAATGTTCGCCATAACGGTCGGTATTCTGTTTACCGCATTTTTCTACAGTTATAAACTGCCGTGGAAAGAAAATGCCGTATTACGTGAGGACAATAAAAAAATGCAATATGAATTTCTTTACCAAAAGAAATTCATAAAAGCCTTAGAGGGCGTAGACAAACAAATAGACTCTCTAGACACGGTAAAAGAAGGCTGGTTCTTTGTAGAACAATCTATCATCAAGAATTTAATAGACCTTAGAAGTGATATTCCAAAAGATTCCTTGGACGATCGCAGTATGTACGAGAATTTGGTGTTGACCTATAATAAACTTGTAGATGCCAAGAGAGATTTAAAACAGGTAGAAAGTGCAAGACATGAAATAAATGAGCTTGAGGAACAAGTCGCAGATTATGAAAAAGAAATCAGCAGACTCAATACCGCATTAGATCTTGCTAAACGTATGAACCGAAACTAACCATTGCATGAATACCGAACTAGAGAAAGCTATACACATTGCCACGCAACTTGCAGAAGAGCATCAACATGAAAGTTTTGGTCCCGCTCATTTAATAAAGGCCTCATTAAACAGAGACCTTTCTTTACTCCGTATATTACATGAAAAAGGAGTAGATGTATATTTTATTGAAGAATGGGCCGATGTTAATATGGAATCCCATCCCAAACGCACTAGTCGTACCTTATCGGTAAAGGCTAGTTCAGAGGCCAAGATGGTTTTTGTTGAAGCGGAAGAAGTACAAACCAAATTGAACAGATCTGATGTTGATCTTGTTTGTTTGTTCATATCCGCAATTACACCTGGAGTAGGCTTCAGTTTTGACCAAGTAAAATCACTGCCTGTAAGTAGTTCGGAACTGTTCGATAGTTTTTCGGCGGGAATCAACACCTCCGGAGGCTCAAACAAAAAAGCCGTCAACAGTACTAGTGACTTTACTCCGGATACGGATATCCTAAAAAAATACACCAACGATCTACTTGTTGAAGCTTCCAACGGTGATTATAATCATATCATTAATCGTGATCGTGAGTTAAAGCAAATTGCCGAGATTTTAAGCCGAAAATCCAAACCTAATGTTATGGTCCAAGGAGAGTCCGGCGTGGGCAAAACCGTTTTAATCAACAATCTGGCCCAAGAAATTTATTCCAGAAAAATTGTAGGCACCTTACAAGAAGCCAGTTTACTAGAAATAGACACTGCCGTATTACTTTCGGGTGCATCCTATAAAGGCGAGGTAGAAGATCGCTTGCAAAGCATCTTTAACGAAGCTAAAAATTTGGTAAAACCTATTTTGTTCATTGATGATTTTCATGTGTTGCTACAAGATGCAAGTGCCAGCCAAGGCATTTTAAACGTCATAAAATCGGAATTGAACAAAGGGGAAGTCATTTTGATAGGTGCAACTACTGCGGATAATTACAGGAAACACATTGCAAATGATGATGGACTCAACAGAAGGTTTGAATCTGTTACAGTGGAAGAGCCCAATTCCGAAATGGCTTTTCGCATACTAAAAAGTGTGGGGCAAACCTATACAGAGCATCATGCGCTTGATATTAATGATGAGGCCTTAAAGGAATCCATTCGTTTATCAAAACGGTATTTAAAGGAAAAAAGCCTACCAGATTCTGCCTTGGACCTGGTTGATAGAACTATGGCCGCAGCAAATGTTTCTACGCAATCTTTACCGACCGATTTGGAAGATTTGAACACCAAACTTGTTGAAATAGAGTCAGAAACTGAAAAACAACAGGAATCGGACAAAATCCAAGCTATAGATTGGGTCTATATTGAATTAAAAAACAGATTAAGCCCAATTGTAACGGGCAAATTTGATACGGAAGATAGCCTACGTTTACCTACCTATGAAAAGAAATCGGCTTACATAAAAAAAATACTTTCAGGTATAACAGACCATTCAAAAGAAAAACGAACAGCAGTAAACGAAGAAGACCTAGCAGCCATGGTTGCTGGTATTACGGGTATTCCGGCCGGTAAAGTACAGAGCCAGGAAAGAGAGCGTTTGTTAGAAATGGAAGACACGTTAAAGAAACGGGTTATTGGTCAAGATAACGCCATACAAACGGTTTCGGAAGCAATTATAGAATCTAGATCCGGACTTTCAAAAGGTGGGCAGCCCATTGGCTCATTTTTCTTTTCAGGGCCTACCGGAACAGGAAAAACGGAATTGGCAAAATCGTTGGCAGAATTTCTGTTTAACGATGAGACCGCCATTATTCGTTTTGACATGTCGGAATTTAAAGAAGAGCATTCTGCAGCATTATTATATGGAGCGCCTCCAGGATATGTCGGTTATGAAGAAGGAGGAGTTTTAGTGAACAAAATTCGCCAAAAACCGTATTCAATAGTCCTCTTTGACGAAATTGAAAAAGCCCATCAATCCGTTTTTGACGTGTTCTTACAAATTCTTGATGAAGGAAAATTAAACGATCGTTTAGGAAAGGTAGGAGACTTTTCAAATGCCGTTATCCTATTTACCTCCAACATTGGATCCGATTTTATCAGTAAGTCTATTGAAGGAGGCAAAATCCCTAAATCCAATGAATTATTGGAGATTATGTCCAATTATTTTAGACCGGAATTTTTAGGCCGTATCACTGAAATTGTGCCTTTTGCTCCAATTTCCGAAAAAAATGCCCCTTTCATTTTTGACCTCCATTTGAAAAAGGAATTATTGGTGCTCACAGAAAGATTGGGAATCACCTTGGAAATAGACAAAAAAACCAAAGACCATTTGTCTTTGGATGGGTTCTCCCCTACTTATGGGGTACGACCGTTAAAGGCCGTTATTCGAAATAAACTAAAAAGGCCGTTGTCCAAAATGATTATCTCCGGAGAGATAAAGGCACCACAAACGGTAAAAATTACGTTAAAGAAAGGTGAACTTGACTTTAAAGTAGTAAAAAAGTAGATAGATACCGTTCTATGTAGTTTAGCAAGCAGTACTAATCGTATTTGATTTTAAAACAATGGCGAAACCGTATTACCAAGCACCATTTGATTTTAAGCGTTTTTTTGAGAAAAAAGAGCTTAAAAAACTATCGCTCCAAGATTCTATTTCTCAGTTCATAAGTGTTATTATAACCACCTATTTTGAAGAATATACTTTTGATGAGCAGTTTGGCAGTGAAATATGGGAAACAGATTTTGATCTTTTGGTCAATACCAACGTTCTAAAAGAAAGAATCAAAAAGTCATTGACCAAACAAATCAAAACCTACGAAAAACGTTTGTCTAACGTAGACTTGAATATTGAATTGATGGAAAGCCTATCATCAAAGACCAATAAGGTACGTTTAAAAAAATACCTCTATATAACTATTAAGGGAACCATTGTAAAAACAGATGAACCTTTTTCGTTCAACGGAGATTATTATTTAGCTCCTTTATCCTATAAATAGATACCACGCAGTAGATGATAGCGAAAAATCCAAATTCAATTATCAGCCAAAAACATAATTAAATGAAAAGCCTTACAAAAGAAGAAATAAAAGATAGGCTTATTCGCAGGGCCGCAGATCATTGGGGTGTGGACGATATGGAAATAGAATACTCCTTTGATCCTATTGTCGGTATTCTTTTTGATGCCTGTGCACATGAGTTTGAACGTATTTCAGATACCATAAAAACGAGCCGTACCAAAGTCACGGAACGTTTGGTAGACCTCCTTACCCCAGAAATATCAGTAACCGCTAAGCCAGCGCATGCCATTATGCATGCCTTGCCTATTGATGATAAGATGGTAATCAATGAACGAAGCCAGTTCTTTCACCGAAAAAGAATGCCCTTGTTCAGAGATAGCGGAAAGGAAGATTTTAAGGATTTTTTCTTTTGCCCATCGGGTGAATTCACCGTAAACAACTGCGTACTAAATTATATTGCTTATCCCAATAAAGTGGTCTCGCACCAAAATCACCGGACCACACCTTGGCTTAAAAGTTCCGATTTTGAAGGTAGCACAGAAAACTCGAGTATTTATATTGGTATAAAGCCCGCCCCTGGTGTAAAAACTCTTGATGATTTACTGTGTTATTTTGACCTTCTAAATTTTGCAAATAAAGAGCTTTTGGTACACCACCTAGGTATTGCAGACTGGTCTATAAACGGGGAATCATTAAATGTATCCAAGGGATATGCCCAGCGAGAAATCGTTAAAGACGATTATAGCGCCTACATTAACGAAAGCATTCAAAGTAAGATTCAATTTTACGAGGAATACGTAAGAGAATTCTATAGAAATCATTTTTACACTGTAGAAGGAAGTATTGACATAAAAGGAAAGCTAAAAAAATACCCTGAAGCTTTCAAGGCCTTCATGAAGCAAAAAGATCTTGATGCCCTTACTACTCCGCTGTTATGGGTTAAAATAGAATTTTCTACAGTGGTTTCTGCCGAAATGCTGGACAATCTACATTTTCACGTGAATTGTTTTCCTGCGTTGAATAAGAAATTACACAATGTTAATAAAAGATTACAGCCCAACTTTAATATCATTCCATTGGAATCTGGAGACGATTTCTTTTTAGATGTCCAAAACGTACTGGGTGATAGCGGAAACGAATATTATGTTCGAGATAGGAACAAAAAGGATGATGCAAGACCTCAAGCCTATTTGCGTTATGGTGGTGTGAGCAGATTTGACGAACGCGATGCTTCGGAACTGTTAAATTACACGCTAGACCTACTTAAAGAAGACAGCGTAGCTTTTTCGGCCATGGGCGATGATTTTATCAATTCAAACTTAAAAGACCTTAAACAGATTGTTTCACGGATTGAGCAACAGATAGAACTGCGCAATTTCAGAAAACACAAAATTCCTTATTTAATAGTAAACCGAAATAGTGTAGAGAAGAATAGGGACAAAATTATCTTTACCGATTATTGGACGACTACAGGGGAAAAAGCGAACAAAATAAACCCTTACAGTAAATTGTTTCAGTACTCGGGAACCGCTTTTAAACCGGATACATTAGTGTTTATAACCGGTAGCTTGGGCGGTCATGACGAACCCAACCCTAGCGAGAAGATTTATGCCTATAGGGAACAGATTTTATCAAGAGGACGTATTATAACGCGGCAGGATATTATACACCATTGCTATGCCGTCTTTAAGGACGCCATTAAAAAGGTAACCGTAGAAAAAGGAGTTATGGTTTCACAGAGCAACAGCGTTGGCTATACCCCCACCACCGATATTCATATAACCCGGAGTCCAGATGCGGATTATAGCGAAACAGATTGGGAGCACTTGAAAAAGGAGTTACTTATAGGAATAAAGACCAGATCGGCCAATGTCTTGCCTTTTCGGGTTTTCTATACCTAGAAATATACAATAAGCCAATCTCCGTTTACGTTGAATATTGGTTAGTAAGATAAATTTATTGTTCTTTTCTGTTTAATATGTTACTAATTGGTGTTTGGCCAAAATGGGCAAGCCTGTAAAAAATGACTTGAAAATCAGTTGCATATTCAACAGCATTTTCGGTTCAAAAAATAATGGGATTTCTTATCTCAAAAATCAACATATACAATAAAACTTGTACGAAATACCGTTCATCGAATTCAATTCTAATTTTTTGGTAGCCCGTACAATTCTAAATATCTTAATCAGCTTAAAAACCTCCGCATGTCTAAAATTGTTGATATCAAGCTTATTTTAAACGGTAACGCTTTTCTTCCAAATTCGGGCTATTCCGTTTCCGTAGAACAAGCCATTGGCGGCCATAGTACTTTTCGTATCGCTTTTCCTGCCCATGCCACGGAGACCTATGCAGGCCCCCTTATGAAAAATGCCTTGGGCTATATCGGCAAGAAAATGTCTATTGGCCTAAATGCGGGCCAAATGGAGTTTACGGGTATTGTCACCAACGTAGACCTCCAAAAAGGAAACGGTGCAGCGGGTACCCTAGTAATTTCAGGGCATGGACCATCAGTTCTACTAGCTAATTCGGCGCAATGCTTAAGCTACGAAGAGGGCACATCGTTATCTCAAGTGGTAGAAGACACCCTAAAAGGACATTCCACCGATATTCTTAAAAAAAGCATGGGAACGGGAACGGATGTTTCGCTCCCCTATACCGTTCAATATAACGAGAGCGATCTCTCTTTCTTACAAAGGCTCTGTAGCCGTTACGGGGTTTGGCTCTACCACAACGGTAGGAATTTTTGTGTTGGAAAAGCCGATAATACCACACTTAACGGTGTTTACGGAATAGATGTACTCTCTTTCAATTTATCCACCTCGCTTAAAGAACAAATTTTTGATATTAAGGGGCACGATTGGGTAAACGACACCTTTTTGGAGGCTAGTTCAACTTCCCACGCGGCCAGTTCGTCCCACCCTTATCTTGCATCCGTAAAAGGTGAATCCGATACTTTGTTCAATAAAAAAAGTAGTTACGACTACACCATAGGCCAACATGAGTATAGTGCTCAGGGCGGCCTGGATACCGCTGCCAGAGTAAACACCTTAGGGCGGGCATCGGGCATGGTTACGGCTTCCGGTACCTCCGAACTTGTAGCATTGCGCGTAGGTGATACGCTTTCATTGAAAGGCCTTAATTTCTCGGACCCCAAAACACAGGATCCTTACGGATCTTACGATATTATAAAAGTGGTGCACCGTTTTGACCATAGCGGACATTACAGCAATTCTTTTGAGGGCGTACCAGAAGGTACGGAACACCTACCCTACTCCAACAGTTTTGCCACACCCCGATCGGGCGCACAAAGAGGTTGGGTATTGGACAATGCAGACCCGGAAGGACTGGGCCGTATCAAGGTACAGTTTCCTTGGCAAAAACCCATGGGTACCAGTACCCCTTGGATCAAGATGGTCACTCCCTACTCCGGTAGTGATAAAGGCTTTTACTTCATCCCCGAAAAGGGGGAAGAGGTCTTGGTAGGTTTCGAGGCCGATAATCCTGAAAAACCCTTTGTACTCAGCGCCGGCTTTAACAGTAGTGCCAATAGCGGTTTTGCAAACGCCGATAACAACATCAAGGCCATCAAAACAAGAAGTGGGCATATCATAGAATTGAACGATACCGATGGCGGGGAGAGTATTACGATCAAGGATAAGAATGAGAATATCATTAATATCAATACAGCGAGTAACGATATTACGATATCGGCCCATAATGACATTACCATTACCGCTGCGGAAAACTTGGCCCTGAACAGCAAGAACATGCAAATAAACGTTGAGGAAAACCTAGACATTAGCGTAGGGGCCAACAAGACCGAAAGCATTAACGAAGGCTACACCTTAATGGCCAATACCGAAGAACACCAAATTGGCGAAGACATTAAAGTCATCAGCAGCACCTACAAACAAGAGGCCCAAGAAATTACTACGGACGCCAGCGGCGGGATAACAACCAATGCCGGTGGTAAGATTACCATTGCAAGTGGTGATAGTATTGAATATGGGGAGTAATTTTTAAAATTCAAATCTAAATGTCAGAAGTAGGATTAACAGCTACAAATGCGGGTGCCGAAGGTGCAAAAAAGGCTTTAAGTGGTCTAAAAGTAACAACAGCACCTGTGCATGTTGGGGATTCTACATATGAAGAATTAATACCCGAAGAGAGTGTAAATATTACACTAGGAGTGTTTATAGATGGTACTTTAAATAATGCCAAAAATACCAAAGCTAGATTAGCGTTTGAAAAAGCAGGTAATACTACATGGGAAGGCAAAAAATATAAGGAAGCAAAAAGTAATAACAAGGTAGATGATACGGGCAGTTATGACAATGACCTCTCTAATGTTGCCCGCATGCAACCTGCTTATTTAGAAATAAAATCTGAAAAAGAGTTACAAACAAGTATCTATATTGAGGGCATTGGTACTATCAATTATGGTGCGGATGATGAAGATGGTAAAGGTTTGGGGGAAGGCCCTAACGGTATACCAGGTAAAGTAGAAAAAGCTTGCGAAATGGCGGCACAAGAAATACAGAAACTTTTAAAAAAAAGCAAGGCTAAAAAAATAAAAATACTTCGTGTCGATGTTTTCGGTTTCAGTAGAGGTGCAGCAGCAGCGCGGCATTTTATACATGTGATTACTAAAAAAATATACCAAGGTGGACGTTCACGAAAAATAATTACCGCCTACGGCAAATTAGGAGAAGAATTAAAAGTAAATGGCATTGAACAACCACTCTTATTAGAAGTTCGTTTTGCCGGGCTTTATGAGACCGTTGCCTCATATGGTAAAGAACATGTCTGGGATACCTCTCAATTAGGTTTAGACGCTGTCAGTAAAGCAAAACATACATTTCATTTAGTAGCGCAAGATGAACATCGAGAAAATTTTGTAATTACCAATATTAAAAGTACAGGGTCTAAAGGTGTAGAAAAATATATTCCAGGAGTACATTCAGATATTGGAGGAGGCTATACTAATGCTGCCGACGAAAATCATTTGGTGATTCGAAAAGGAACTACTTCAATGGATGACAAACGTTCACAGTGGGTATATAAAGCTGCTAAAACTATGCGAGACCTGCTAATTAGAGATAGCTGGTATACTTCAGATGAAATCTACATTAATAAGGGTAAACTCACTGTTGGTAAGAATAGACCCGGAGGTCACAACCATTCACTAGTTGTTAAGAGAACCGTACACTCTCAAAGCTACAGTTTTGTATCCTTACATATTATGGTAGAATATGCAAAGAAAAAACATCAATGTTTTGATGATGCTGTCATAAAAAGAGATTATTCTCTAAACGAGGAAACCAGTATTAAATTACCTGATAATACCACCTATACCGTCAATTTAAAAGCTATTAAAGCTCGTTTAGATGAACATGTTAATGAAAATGTTGCGCCTATGCGTTTTGATAATCCCAAAGATGAAAAAATGCTTAGGGCCATCCGGGCAAACTATATACATACCTCGGCACATTATAGTGATGAAATTAAAATTTTAGGAGTTTGGTACCCTCCGCACAAACCAAGAGACAGTTATTTGACCAGAGAACGTGAAGAAAATGACGGATAATGAATTTAGATAGAAACAAGCTTACAACATTTAAAAGAATAAGTCTAATTGGTCTTGTTTTTATTGCCTTCTGCTGTAAACCGAATAAAAAGGACAACATACAAACCACTAGTTCCACTATGAAAACATTTGAATGGCTACCCACGGAATCTGCCCCTAAGCATTACCCTATAGGAATTTATCAAGGTAGTTTTATAGCCGAGAACGATGACTATATTATGATTCCCAGTGGTGGTGTGGTTTCCAACGGATGGGGTAATTTTGGCTCTACCTGGGTCACCGGACCGGATTTTAAGCCCGTTCCTAACAAGTTGAAAATTATTTGGATCTCGTATACCGAAAATCAATTCTATTTTGGAGATTTTAATTTACCCAAAGACAAAATAACAGAATTATTTGAACAAGGATATATAGACGAACAAGGAAAACCACAAACTTATGATAACTTAACGGTTGGTTTGGCCCCGGGAGGTGCTGTATCCGTTTGGATTATGGGTGCGGGAGCCAGTGTAGAAATTGGGCATTACCAAGCGATAAAAACAGAAGTGGCCATGGGAGATTTTTCACCTCATTCCTCTATGAGCCGTGACGAATATGTACAAGATGTAAAAAATTATTTTTCAGATGAAACCAAAAAAGTCATAGCCCAGGAAGGGATTCCCATAGGTAAATGGACGGATTACAGGCAATCCTTTCTTTGGAAACCTACTTTTAAGCACAAGGATGACGGAGTTCTTGTAGATTTTTCTAGTGAATTTTACAACGGCGAAACTTATCTGGTACGTGTGGACAACCCCATTCTAAAAGAATTTAAGCATTACCCCCCTTCTAAAAGTTTTTGGTTTCATTGGAAGGATAAAAACAATAATGGCTACGGTGCTAAAATAAAATTTGAGGAAAAAGAAATCTGGAATGCCTTTAAAACGGTATACGATAATCCTGAAACAACACAGGCAGAATTAGTTTTGGAAATCGATAAATACAATAGTAGTTTAAAAATCAGCCTAGAGAGTACCTATGATACCATTTTAATAGAAAAGGCAGTCATTAAAATGTTTATATCCAATTAAGTATAACAGCATATATAATACCATTTAATGCTAAAAACCCAAACATCTTACGCATCTTTATTAGAGCTTAACGGAGAGCCCGTTATTCGGACGTACACGGCAGAGATCAAGAATGTGGTGGTCAAGGGCAAGAAAGTGGAACATTCTACCGTGGTAATGTTTTTTACACTCCAATTCTTGGGAACTACGGAAGAAGGTAATTTAAGATATAAAAGCAGTATCCAACGCAGATTTTTTTTAGATGATAAAAACAGGGCGATATTTAAACCTTCCAAGGCCCAAAAATTAGCACTAAACGTTGCTAAATTAAATGATGAACTGATTCTTGAAATCAGTAAAAACTATAAGTTAATCGGTATCATCAATGTAGAGGAAGTCCAAAAAAAATGGCGTAAGCTTAAGGGCGTATTACAGGAATCCTTTACCAATCTACAAACCATAATCGGTGATTTTGATTGGCAAATGAAAACCGAGAACATTCAAAAAATATATAGAAACGATAACTTCTATAACTTCTTTTTTTCCAATTTTTTCTATCAGGAGTTCAATACAGAAAAATCTCTGGAACATAAAAAGATACTTAGTAACGGTATTCATAATCTTGATGTTCCAATACTGGAGCAAAAAACGATTACCCAACAAGATTTGCTGTTCCAGAACATAACTATTTCAACCTCGGCAGAACTGGACACCATAGACAAATTATTTCCATTAGAGAAAATGAACGTGTTTCTCGGGGACCTGCTGGTGACTAAAGGCAGTAAGCATTCTTTGAATTTCAACTACGATGGCTTCTACAAGGTCAAACCCAGAATAGGTCTGATAACGGAGGGACATTTAACATATTCTTTCAGCATTAAGGATATCTATACAAAATCAACCACCATTAACTTTAATCTAGAGAAAGATGAGTAGTAAAATATATGTATTAGATGGTGCACTATTAGAATGCGACCAAGGCTTTACCCCTGCCAAGCTTAGGGTTACCGAAAATAAAAAAGTAAAGATTCAGGGTCAGTTCAAGGCTACGGATATGGATATTCAGATTCCACAGACCTTTGGCCAGTGCAAACTAAAACCTTCTGGTAGTAGTTATTTACCTTGCGTTCCCGCTCTACAGAAATGGACGAAAACCACGGAAAAAGCCACATTGGGCAAGACCAAAAAATTCTTGTTCGAAGATTCGGAGTGTATGTGCGCCACGGGGGGTATGGTCACCATATTACAACCCATGCAAATCAATACGGCCGGTAGTGTCATGGAAGAATTCAAGAATATAGCCATGACTATACCAGGAGCTATGTTGGGTAACGATAAATCTCCAAAGGTTTTAAAAAGCCATTGGATGAACGAAAGCGGAAAAGAAAAAATAGACAGTTTAGCCTATGGAGAAAAAGCTTCTATTTTTGTACAGACCGAAAATATGGATCCCGGGGAAAATATCAAGATTTCCGTAAAAGAAAAAGAAGGGCAAACAATTGATGGTGACCGAGATACCATCGTGTTCTCCGGTACGGTCAAAGCCGATGGTACGGCCGATCTAAAACCTTTTGAAACCGCTGAAGATTGGAACGATGAAAAAACCGACAATGTATGAGCACTATAACAAACCAAGAAAGTAGGGACAGGATACTTACCTTAGAGGTAGAAGCTGGCGGTAGAACTTTCGATTTTAGCAACCAAAAATTGCAAATGTCTCCAAAAGAAAATCCCGAAATTATAAAAGGCTATTGGAAAAAAGATAAAGCAGGAAATGAATTTATAAAAAAAGCGGTTCTGGGCGATACGGTATACTTTCATTTTACGACTAAAGGGTTAGAAGGTAAAGTGGTTAGTTTAAAGCTTTATGACCGTGATTTTTATTTGGGATTGGATTGGTTAGATCCAGATGACAAAAAATTTCCTGTAAGAGAAATAATAAAGACTGCTAGAATAAAAAATAACAGAGGTTTTGTTGAACTTTACTTAGATGAGGGCTGGGAAGGATTAATTGCTGACGATAAGAACTTTTTGGGATTCTCTAATGAGCAAATAGAACTATATTGGGAAGTTACTTATGAAAATAAATATAAAACAGAACTTCCTCATAAGAAAGAACATTATCTACTAGTTGAACAAAATGATAGGAGCCTCTATATTAAACCCTTTAAAGACGGGTATCATATGCCTGAGTTTTTTGATTATGACGGAAATCCTTTGGCGCATTTTCAACTAGATAAGAACAAGAGTATAGACCCACAATTTGAAGATGAAACTCAAAATCAAAAAGAAGTTTTAGAACACATGGGGGGAATCATTAAAGACCAAGCAATTGGAAGTACTACAGAGTTTTTAGAAAAAAAAATCAGTTCTGTGGCATTGGCTAGATTTGACAAAGCAACATTTGCCGCACAAAACACTCCGTATTCCCCAAATATTTTTAACGACATTTATACACAAGACCCAAAAATAATTGAGGAATTAAAACATCATGATTTTAAAAAATTAATTAAGAACAATGGCGTAAGAACTTTACAGTTTTATGGGAAAACCGGAGCAAAAATGAAAGTAGTAGGTTTTATGAAAAAAACAGGTGCTAATACTGGAACTGCAATTGATTTATTTGATTTATTTAAATTTGGTGTTAGCGATGGGTTGGATTTTGAGAACCCATTATCCTTTCCCGGTGTAGGAGGACTAGGACCTATTGGTGCAGCTTTCTCTTTATTAAATGGCGTTGCCGGTTTAATGATCAAACAATTAAAAGATGAAGATGATGCTACCTTAACTGCAGATATCCAAAGGCAAATTAATAAAGCGAAGTTTCAAGGTTTAGATGCCGCTATGGCAGAGGTAGGCAGTTGGTTCCACAGACTTAACAAATGGAAATTCAAATCAATTACGAAAAAGTCTGCCAATTTACTTTTAGAAGGAAAGTTTCGGAAAATGGACGAATTATTAGAATTTGATGACGAATTATTGGAATTTGATTACGAATTATATGATGAAAATAAGGATGTAACCTTACTTTACCGATCCGTACATAATAAAAATAAAGGCTATGAAATTGATATAATTGAAACTATATTTTTTGATATCTAATTTATAATCTTTTATGAAAAAAACAATCGTTTTAATAGTAATATCTATACTTACTGTCTGCTGTGATACATCCAAAGAACCAATTACTATAACTTTTGCGCCATCTACAGAAGATGTTTACTTACATTATAATGAGAGTTGGAATACGATATCAGCGGTAAGCATCCCATTTAATTTTGATATTGAAAACAATAGATTCAAAAAGGAACAACTGGTTCGCTTTTCTTACAACTACGGTAACGCAATGGAAGGACAACCAGTTAGATTGTTCCTAAGAAAAGATAAAAGTTTTGAGAAATTAAAAAATTCTGAAGATATTTATATTGATCGTTATAAAACCAATCCGTATAGAGTCAGGACCAAACATTATGTGGATACCACAAAATCAAAACAAGCTTTTTTTGAGCCCTATATGAAAGATATACAGCGTTTAAATCAAGATAGCTTAAACATTGGTACTGTATCGGAATTGGAAGCTAAACATAAAGAACTGCTTGACAATCTTTTACAGAACGATAGTCTTTCCTTTTTATTTTTAGATGAAAACTCTGAAACTGGCTTTAGAAAAAAGACTAAATCGGTAGAGTATTAAATGATTCCACTAGTCCGTTTGTTTATAATAAATAATTTAAAGTTTTTTCTATACTTAAAAAATATCCAAGCATCAGGAAAGAAGTAGAACTGTAGTAATTGTTCTTAATACTTAAGACTTTCAACATCCAACAATGGAAGAAATAATATTCTCTATCGTGTTATTTGCTTTGGTAACTATCACTATCAAATGGATATCAAGCTGGCAGCTAAAAAAACAAACTCGGCAGACCAAAGCTTTGTTAGAAAAACTAAAACGTATTGAGGTTAATACAGATACCATAATTGTAGATGGCATTAATTATAATGAAAGCGTACCCTTAGATGTTTATGGTACAGAGTTAAACCCAGATGATTCTACTTTTTATAGGGGGACTGGTTTAAACAACTATAGCATGAGAAAAAGGTTCCATAAACAGGAAACTATCACTAGGTTTAAATCAACCTTTTATATCCCCATCATTTACCAAAATCAGGAATACAAGTTCTCTACAAATCTGCCAATAGACCAAATAACGTTGAGAATGAAATTTTATATGCAGAAAGAAATCCCTGTTTATGTACAAGAATTTAATGGGTCAGGGAAAACCACGGGTGTTAAGTTTTTTTTGGACTTTAGATTTTTAAATGTAAAGTCGATCAATTTGGTTACCACCAACTATTACAAAGTAAAGTAACTGTAATTTAATACTGTATCTTGACATGTTTCAAAGTTAATTTATACAGCCAACACACTCTTATCTTACCGTCCAGTTAAATATAGTAAGTCCAGCCTGGCCGCTTTTAATTATTCCTCTAGTAGTTGTAATTCTTACCGCAGCGTATGACACCGGTAATAAATAAGCATAAAAGCTACCTCAATGTTTAGATAGCTTTTATAGTTTCTAGAATTAACCCAACTGTTTTTTATTTTGTTTCTTTTCCTTTTTTAAGTTTACAAATTAAAACCCACGCCATCCCTTACCCTACATTCATCCGTATGTAAAATGAGTACTTGTACGAAATGCCGTTCATCGATTTCAATTCTGATTTTTTGGTAACTCGTATAATTCTAAATACCTTAAACCGCTTAAACACAACCGCATGTCTAAAATCGTAGAGATCAAGCTTATTTTAAATGGTAATGCTTTTCTTCCAAAATCTGGTTATTCCGTTTCCGTAGAACAGGCTATAGGTGGCCATAGTACTTTCCGTATCGCTTTTCCGGCCCATGCCACAGAGACCTATGCCGGTCCTCTTATGAAAAATGCCTTGGGTTACATCGGCAAGAAAATGTCTATTGGGCTTAATTCGGGGCAAATGGAATTTACGGGTATCATCACCAATGTAGACCTTCAAAAAGGAAACGGTGCAGCAGGTACCCTTGTAATTTCAGGTCATGGACCATCCGTTTTGTTGGCCAATTCAGTACAGTGCTTCAGTTATGATGAGGGCACATCGCTATCACAAGTAGTAGAAGACACCTTAAAAGGACATTCCACCGATATTTTGAAAAAAGGCATAGGAACAGGTACCGATGTTACATTACCCTATACCGTGCAATATAACGAGAGCGACTTATCATTCTTACAAAGACTCTGTAGTCGATACGGGGTATGGCTTTATCACAACGGCCGGGATTTTTGCATAGGGCGAAAAGATAGCGCTACGCTGAATGGTGTATATGGAGTTGACGTACTTTCCTTTAACCTATCTACTTCGTTGAAAGAACAAGTTTTTGATATTAAAGGCCATGATTGGGTAAACGACACGCTTTTGGAAGCAAGTTCAACGTCCCACATAGCTAATTCATCTCATCCTTACCTCTCCCCTGTCAAAGGCGAATCGGATACTGTATTTAATAAAAAGAGTAGTTACGATTATACTATGGGCCAGCATGAATATAGCGCCCAATCCGGCCTTGATACAGCTGCTAAAGTAAACACCTTTGGAAGGGCATCGGGTATGGTTACCGCTTCAGGTACTTCTGAGATAGTAGCTTTGCGAGTAGGCGATACGCTTTCATTAAACGGACTTAATTTTTCGAACCCAAAAAACCAAGACCCTTACGGATCTTACGATATTATAAAAGTAGTGCACCGTTTTGACCATAGCGGACATTACAGCAATTCCTTTGAGGGCGTACCCGAAGGTACCGAACACTTACCCTATTCTAACAGTTTTGCTATGCCTAGAGCAGCTGATCAACGCGGGCTTGTACTAGACAATGCCGATCCTGAAGGATTAGGTAGGATAAAAGTACAGTTCCCATGGCAAAAACCAATGGCTACAACTACACCATGGATTAAAATGACTACTCCTTACGCTGGTAATGGAAAAGGGTTCTATTTTATCCCGGAAAAAGACGAAGAGGTGTTGGTAGGTTTTGAGGGAGGTAACCCTGAAAAACCCTATGTAATAAGTGCAGGCTTCAATACAAAATCTAAAAGTGATTACTATAATTCTGACAATGACCTTAAGGCAATAAAAACCCGTAGTGGGAACGAGGTTATTATGAACGATAAAGACGGGAGCGTAACCATTTCCGATGCCGATGGTAATACGGTAGTAATGAACGGAAAGGGAGAAATTACAATCTCGGCAAACAAAAAACTAACCCTCAATTCAGAGGAAATAAATATAATAGCATCCAAGACAGTCAATATAGATGGCTCAAATAATGTAAATATAAATTCTAAGGAAGTATTGGCCGACGGTACATCTAAGGTAACGGTGAATAGTGCTGCAAAAGTAGAGATGACCGCACCTAGTACCCAAGTAGAAGGCAGCGCTGAACTTAAGTTGAAAAGTGATGGTATTCTAGATGCAGATGGCACGACCATGACAAACATCAAAGGCGGACTTTTAAATCTTAATTGATACCTGGAATTATGAATAACGAGCATAATCCGGTAGCACAATTGGTAACCCGGATCCAACAGAAATGGATTTCAGAGGTAAGTCCACATGAACATATTCAATGGGTACGATGGATTATTAAGCCTGACCACGCCCGATTGTACGAGGGGTTTCTTCGTTTGGAGTCAACTCCACATGGGGTTATTCCCGATATTCCCATTGTACTTCTTAGTCCTTTTGAAGACAGCAAGTCATATAGCAAAGCGCTCTTAAAAGATTGGTTGGTCAATTTTGAAAAGGATGAAAAAGTTCAGGAACAGATAAAATCAGGAAAATTAAAATTGACCTGGAACAAGGATTATTTTCAAAACCAACTCCAGAAAGATGATGTTAATTTTGACTTACTCTTAATCGAACTGCTAGAAAATTTTCAAAAGTCGTTGCCCAATTCCAGACAGCATTTAGTTCTTTCGTTACTACCCTATACGGTACAATCAACAGAAGACTACAGAGAATGGATGAATACAATTCTTACTAGCGGTTTACCCAACAATGTTCGACTAATGGTTTTTGACCACAGTCCTGAAAATTATTTTGAACCCATACAAATAAAGCATAAGGATATAGCTAAATCGCTCATGGTTGACCTGGACCTAGAGGGTGCTACCAAAAAACTGGCCCTTTCCGGTGACCCAAACGACCCGGAAGTACAATTTAGGGAGTGCATGCTCGAAATGGGCAATAGTGCAGCAAAAAACAACAGAAAACGCCTACACCAGTGGGGCGAAAAGGGAATTGAGGTCACCCAAAAAACAGGAAATAAAGCCTCGTTTGCAACGGCACATACCGTTTATGCTGGCATGTTGTTCAATTTTAAGGAGTTTGATACAATTGACAAATTGTTGCAAAGAGCTCAGACCATAGCCAAGCAGGCCTTTTCATCGGGAGATGATTCCGTAAAGCCCATACTTTTGCAGACTTATGGTTTTATGGCGGCCAGCAAACAGCACCAAAAGGAAGTTGAGAAAGCGGCAGATTTATTTTGCCAGCAGGCTGAATTGGCCATATCTTTTAAAATGGCGCAACAAGCATTAACCGCCTACATGACCGCCTATACGCTAGTAAAGAAGAAGAATACGTTACGTTATCGGGAAATAGTGGCTAAAGCTTACAACTTTGCGCAAACCCTTACTCCCGAAGCGTTAAAAACAAGTCCCATAGGTCATATAGCCTTGGAACATCATTCGCTCTCAGACCCAAAGGTCCAAAAACAAATAGATTCCTTCATGACAGAACTGGAGGACAAAAATTGGAAAGAACAATTGGAAATGCAGGAACATAACCTTAAATCAAGTGTTTCTGCCTAATGAAGGGTCATACGAATTTTATCATACGGCTATTGCTTTTAGTGCAAGGCCAAGATTATTTCATTAATGAACAGCTTTTGCAATTCTGATAGTTTTAGGAGCAAATGCCCGATCAGTATAACAGTTTTAACTAAAGATTAAGCCCATAGAAAATGCTACTGGCCAACAAACATTTTACACCGGTTTTAGGAATAGATATTCACATCATTATTTTATTCGGTGTTCCGACGCCCCTGCCCCATCCCTTTATCGGAATGGTAATGGACCCAATGGACTATATTCCCTTTATTGGATCTACGGTAAACGTAAACAGTGTTCCTAAAGGCAATAGCCAAACAGCAGGTATTTTGGGGACTTTTTTTCATATTCCAATGGGAGGGCCATTTTTAATGGCTCCCATGATAGGCCATGATTCAGTTAACTTTTTTGGTAGTACTACGGTAAGTACGGAGGGCAACTATTTTTCCCCATCTGGCCACATGCTAATGACTTGTAATGACATTGGCCTGCCCTTAACATTGGCTCCAGGAAAAAAATTGAAGCCCATACCCAGTATGTACCTTCCCTCATCAATGACCATTCCCTTACCCATGGGCCAACCGGTTATGGTGGGTGGGCCTTATGCACCCGATCTTTTGGGTATGTTAACAGGACTGGCAATGAGCTTTGGTTTTGGTGCCCTAATGAAAGGGGTGGGTAAAAGTTTGGGCAAAGGACTAAAAAAACTGAACCATTCTGTCCTTAAAAAATTCCCGGCAACCGAAGGTTTAAGCAAAAAGCTTTGTAAAATGGGCTTTGAACCCGTGGACCTGGTAACCGGACGCATGGTGTATGATGGAGAGGATTTTAGCCTTCCGGGACCTATCCCTATTACATGGGAACGCAACTGGTATTCAGATTCAAGGTACGAAGGGTTAATGGGGCATGGTTTTCATTCAAATTATGATTTAGCCCTCCACATAGATGAAAAAGAAGATGCTTCCGTATTGCGCCTGGCAGATGGGCGGATTACAGTTATGCCAATATTAGCAATACCCGGAGAACAATATTATCACCGGAGTGAAAAGCTGACACTTACCTATATAAACCGAAATACCTATGAAGTAGAAAATCATGAGGAGGATTTGACTTATGTATACAGTAAGCGCACTCCCGCCCTATTCAAGCCTACGGAAATAAGAAATCCGGACGGCTTTAAATTGCAACTGGAATATAACGCAAGTAATGCGCTTACCCGAATAATTGATAGTGTTGGCAGAACTGTAGAGATGCGGTTGGACAATAAAAACCGAATTACCGAAATTTCTGCCGAACACCGTGGTCAATACAGAAAATTGGTCTCTTACAGATACAATAAAGAAGGTGACCTTATAGGAATTGGCGATGCTTTAGACCAGTATACTACAATGGAATATGAAAACCATTTAATGGTTAAAAAGACCGACCGTAACGGACAGGCCTTCTATTGGGAGTATGATGGTAAAAAAACAGGTGCCAAATGTATTGCCACCCGTGGCGATGGAGATATACTTTCCGGAACCTTAGAATATGGCAAGGGTAGAAATATCATTACCAATTCACTTGGTGAAACAAGCATTTATTACTTTAATGACTTGAATCTCTGCACTCAGGTCACCGACCCTATGGGCGGGCATATCTTTCATGAATACACCCCATTTATGGAACCGTACAGAGATATAGATGAAGAAGGCAACATTACAGGATACAGCTATGATGAACGTGGTAACTTGGTGGGGCTGCACAGTCCGGATGGCGCTGTAACCACTTTTGTGTACGATGAGAAAGACCGTTTGGTACTGACAAAACCACCCATTGGTGGTTCTACGGTACGCACCTTTAAAGAAGACCGCCTACATGCTATTATTTCCGCTGATGGCGGGGTAACCTCTTTTGATTATAACGAATACGGGCTTATAAACGAGGTACGTGACAATGCCGGAAACACCTCTTCCCTAGCCTACGATAAAGACTTTAACCTTTCTAAAATGGTACTGCCCAACAAAGCAGTAGCCACTTGGAAATACGATGCTTGGGGCCGTTGCCATAAAACCAAGAATGCCGCCGGACACGAACAGAATTTTGATTATGACGAGCTAGATCGGCTAAAGCAAGTGGTAGAAGCCGATAATAATGCCGTACAGTTTAAATACAACGCTTATGACGAGGTTACAGAGCTACATCAAAAAAATGGCAAGGTAAAGTTTGAATACACCCCTATGGGAAGCCTCAAAATGAGAGAAGAACGCGGGAGAAAAGTATTCTTTAATTATGATACGGAAGAACAACTACGTTACATAGACAACGAACATGGAGAGCGCTACCGCTTTAAACGCAACCCCAATGGGGAGATTATTACCGAAACCGGTTTTGATGGCCTTACCCGCATGTACCAACGCGATCGCGCGGGAAAAGTTTACCGAGTCAACCGCCCCGGTGGCAAGTTTACCGAATATGAATATGACAACAATGGTAGAATTACTAGGGCCGAACATAGTGATGGTACGTGGGAGACTTATAGTTACGACCGTAACGGCAATCTTATTGAAGCCGTTAACCAAAATAGTACCGTACAACTCATCCGCGACAATGCCGGAAGAGTTGTTGCTGAAAACCAAGACGGGCACCTTGTTGAAAGTACCTATGACAAATTAGGCAACCGGATACAAATTACAAGTAGTCTAGGCGCGGAAATAGACCTATTGCGAAACAAAATGGGCCAGATTGAAACGATGAACGCCCAGGTGAACGATATACATTCCAAAGAGAATACCGGGGTCACCCAAAAACCAAAAACATGGAGTACCAATTTCGCCTATAACAGTGTAGGCATGGAAATAGAACGCCTACTTCCGGGCGGAGTAAGGGCCGAGATGGAATATGACGAGGCTGGGCGTCCCGTACGCCAAAAAGTTAGCCGCGGCCGTAGCGAAATGCGCCATAGAACCTACAACTGGAGCGTGAACGACCGGCTTAAGATAATGGTAGACCAATTGACCAAAGGACAAGTCTCTTACACCCATGACCAGTTCGGTAATTTGGCCTCTGCCAAGTACGAGAATAATGATATGGACTATAAGCTGCCCGATGAAGTGGGCAACCTTTATAGAAGCCAAGGCAAAAGCGACCGTAAATATGGTGCAGGTGGACAATTATTAAAAGATGGCCGTACCACTTTTAAATATGACGATGAAGGTAACCTGACCGAGAAACGGACACCTAGCGGAACCGAAGTATACGATTGGTACGGCAACGGTATGCTACAAGCGGTAACCAAAACCAATGGAGAAAGAATAGAATTTGAATACGACGCCCTAGGAAGGCGTACGGCTAAAAATGTAATACCGGCACGGGCCAAGTCGAGAAGCAGCATAACGCGCTTTGTTTGGGACGGCAACGTACCGCTACATGAATGGAAGTACCCTTTAAATGACCGCCCAGAATGGATGGTAGATGAATGGGGCATGCTTACAAAGGATAAAGAAGAACCCGTTGAGAATTTAATTACCTGGGTATTTGATGAAGGCACTTTTAAACCTGCGGCCAAAATTATTGATGGAGAGCAATTCTCGATCATTACAGATTACTTGGGTACCCCCGTAGAAATGTACAACGCGCGAGGCGAAAAAACTTGGGCGGTTGAATATGATATTTACGGAAAAGTACGTAAACTTGTTGAAGGTTCTTTGGAAGATTGTCCGTTTCGTTACCAAGGGCAATATGAGGATGCAGAAACTAGGTTGTATTATAATAGATTTAGGTATTACTCTGCAGACACGGGAATATATTTATCCATAGATCCAATAGGCTTGGCCAGTAGAAATCCAAATCAATATGCTTATGTTAAGGATATAAACAATTGGTTTGATAAAATGGGGCTCAATGCCGATTACTTTCCTTTGGATACTCTTGGCAGACCAACGGGTGGAATCGCGGAAGTTAACCAATCAACTTTGGGAACTGGTACAGATGCAGGAATCAATCCTCCAGGATGGGAGGGAGGAGCCCATCCTCACCATCAACAAAGGGGTCATATTATCGCTAACAATCATGGTGGAAGTGGTACAGACGCACGAAATATAGTAACACTAACAGATGGCACCAATCATCCTGGAATGTCAAAGGTAGAGAACAAAATAACGAAACATGTTAAGGCTGGAAATACCGTTTTGGTTGAGGTAAAGCCAAATTATATAGGTAATAACTTAGTACCTGATTCAATGAGTATTTTTGCGATAGACCAAAAGGGAAATGTAGTCGCTGATACAACTATACAAAACGGGTTAAGGCAAAATACATTTTGTTGCAAATAATATGAGTTACAATTTAAAGAAAGTAAGGGACAAATTAACTCCGGGTAGCATAGAAATGCTACATAGCCATAGTTTTTTTAATGGTAGAAAATTTCCAAAGTCTTATATAGATTTTGTAGAAAATTATGGTTACGGTCTATCATGCGACCTATTTATAATTTATGTTCCAATGGAAAATTATCCCGATTCTTTTTTTATAAGAAGTCAGGAAATCATTGGCACTTATCAAGAAGTTCTTGACAACGAAGACGAACTCTGGTTCGACATGGAACCGGACTTATCATATAAAAAATTAAAAGATTTGATTCCATTTGCTATGAGTGAAAACGGACATTATCTTTTTTGGGACATAGAAAGTGAAAACTCTGAGGAATTTGATATTTATATAACAGATTTCAAAGGTTTGGGCTTTACTAAAACAGGGGGGAACTTATACGATTTCTTTGAAAAGCTAACATCTAAAAATAAGTTTAAAGAAATTTTACCTTTCACTGAAAGTTCTTTACCAGCTACCTTTGAACCCATTTATATTAATCCCCGCTAGCGCTCGCTTGTAACGAGTGCCGTACTGAGTAAGAATAAACTAAAAACAAAGCTATCTAAACATTTAGGTAGCTTTTGTATTTTTAGACGAGAACTAAAGTTGGGATATCCTGAAAGAATGGCCCAAGCAAACCCTGTAACATCACTTTACTTCTTCTAATTATCAGCTACGCAATCAAAATTGAGAACTATTGGGCTTCTCGATTCAAAATCAATATCATCCCTATAATCTATTACCTCAAAATTATGTTCGGGCCAGACGATATTGGTCGGGTTACAGGAATCATAAACAAGGCAATCTATTATTTTATTATTTCCGGTGTTTTCGGCAGTACCAAAAGCTGCGAATATTAGAGAGTTAGAGGTAGGATTCCCTCTTCCTTGACCTAACTCGTCACAAATGATTTCTTTAGCCCGAATTCTAGTGAACGTTACATTCTTAGAACCTTCTACGGATGAAACAACGCCATTACCCATCTCTAAAAAGTCCACATCCTCTACTACACCACCGTAACCGCCACGGGCACCTTCGGTATTTTGGTCCTCAAATAAAACACCCACGCCTGTTGGACTGTTATTCCCTATTATAAGACCTTTCTTTATTTCTTGCCCTGCACTTTTATAGATGCTTATATTGTCTTCTGTCCAAGCAACATCGCGATCATTGATTACAGAAAAATTCTCAAGTAAGCCGCCTATGCATTTGTCATACTGTACAAATTGCCCCCTAGGATAAGGACCTCTCATATTATGCCCTTCTATGTACGTTAATTCAGATGCATCACATTGGTTTAATCGAATTCCGGTAGAACCATCTTCAACTTTTACATTAGTAATGACCAGATTAGGGGAATTAAAGCCTTCAATACAGTTTCTGGTAAAATCCTCTAAAGGCCCTGCAGAAGGTGCATTGGTATACTTAACGTAGCAATTTTTTATGGTCAGGTTATCGGCGTTAGAAAATTTAATACCCATGTATGCTCCTGTATATTCAATAATACAATTAGAGATTACCACGCCCTTGTAGTTATTGATTTCAATACCATGCTGACTGGATGTTTTAATAAATAGATTTTCTATTTGTTCATGATCCTCGTTAACAACAATAGGCCCGGATTCTTGTAAATTAGATTTACAGAGATTACTAGTAATGTTAGGCAAAACTTTATAGGTTACCGCTGTTCCATTTTCTGCTGTTACGGTATAAGTGACTTCATTGCTAAAATCCTGCACAGCTTTTGATGCCGGACTAATATCGGCTCCAGAACTAACTGTAATTGTTGGTGTCAGTTCTTCTATGGAAAGCATTAAAGAATTGAGCGTAACATGGATGGTATTATCGTCTTCATTCAAGGTGCCGATTATGTCGGTGGAAAGCCCTTCGTTATCAACCGATTTAAAAGTGAATTCAGTAATTTTTGCCTCTCTAGCAACAACCGGTTCCTCTGGCAAATCCTCTGTTTCGCTTATTTGGTTTGGACCATCACTTTCTGTTGAGCAAGAACTAAGAGCCGATAACATTGTTATCAATACAACTAATAGTACTATTGCATTGGAGTACATCGGTTTATGTTGAATTCTTGTCATGAATCTAATTCTTAGGTTTACTTATAAAAATAGGTACATACTTAAGTAAGCGTTTAGATTAGATAACTAATAATAATTGTATTTGTTGTCTTTAAACTATACCTTGAAACCATATTTATACAAATAACAGCCCTAATGAAAATTTCCCTACTATTTCTCTTGTCCGCACTACTCTACTGGCCCTTAAGTGCACAGAACACCTCTGAAAATTGGATTGAAACCAAAGCCAAGATTACCGAAATACACAACAACATAAAGGCAAGGGGCACAAGGTCGTTTGCTACGGTTTCCTACATGGATGAAGATGGCAACCAATATAAAAGTAGGGTTGAACTGTTGGCAATCCCTTTTATTGGCACTTTAAAATCCGTAAACGATTCGGTAACGATTTATTATGATTCCGCAAATCCAACGTTAGCAAAATCTCCCGAAACCTCTTTTATACAGTCCTACGGGCTTTACCTTTTAATTGGTCTGGGTATCTTATTTTCGCTCTACAATTTCAGAAAAAAATTGGGGAGCAACGCTACTTAATACAATTGCTATTGTAGTGTATTGGGTATGGAGAAACATCATATCACAAGCTTAAAAGCCCAGTGAGTTGAAAAGTGTATAGGAAAGTTGCTTTCCCATGGAAGAATTAGTAACCTACAATTAAAACAAAACTAATTGTAGGTTATAGATACATATTACTTGCCAGGCTTAATTTGTTCCCCATTTAAACTCAACATTACAGAGCGTTCTCTACCCTCCTCTTCTTTGAGCAGCACATAAATATTCTGACCTTTGCCCAAAGCAAAATCTTTACAGATAAATACTAGATTATTGGCACTGTGGGCAGCTATGGATTCTTGTAAGTTATAAACGAACAATTCTTTCATTTCTATTTCGTGATTCCCTTTCAGTGATTTTATAAAAAACTTCAATGACTTCACTTTAAAATCGGTCCATGAATCGTTTTTAATTTCCATTACAAAATGCAAATCATTATGGTCCTTGATGATATTGTTTAGGTGCAGCCCTATTAAATTAATAGTGTTGGAGCTTTTCTTAAAGCGGGATTTTTTTAAATAACTATTTTCACAAAAAATCTGATAATAGCTTTCCCTATCCGAATTGTAGAGACTGCTTCCTGTATTTTCTGGCGTTTCGTCTTCTACAGAGTCATAGATCTCTTCCTTGGCTGGAGTCTTTTTATTTACATTTCTTTTTTCTTTGGATGTGGTGCGTGTTAACGGTTCGTTAGAGCCAGCCTCCACAACCGGCTTTTTGTTGTTGGGCTCTTCGTTATGGTCAACTACACCTTCATTTTTATTACTACTTACTGCAACAGCACTAGAACCTTTTAACGTTCCAATAGCTTGATCCGTGGCCAACACATACGTAAAGTTGTTCACCTCATTATCATATTGCAGTAAAAACGAAAAAATACTCCCATCCTTGGTAATTACGGTAAGATTACTTGTTGCTCCTTTTCTGGCTACAAGAGTGGCCATTGTTGCGTTAGGCTCATAATCAAACTTATAATGGGGAGCTGGCTCAATTACCTTCTCAATTGCCGAAGGAAAAAACAAAGTAACCGTTATACTTTCATTTACGGTAACAGGTATAGGCAAGTTGTTCGCTTTCATTGCAATTGTAGTAAACGCAATGAACAAAACAAAAAATGTATTTTTCAGCTTCATAAACAAGTAGGTTTTAAGGTAGTTTGGGATATTATACCTTGCCGTTTAGGCACGTAGCGCGTTAAAATTATAACCTCTTGTTTAGTTCTCACAATTTTTTCGTTGTCCTGATTCTTTAATTTGTTTTACCGACCAAATGCAACATTTTCATCGAAATATAATCGATAAACTACCCTAAAATAAAATTACATAACACAAAAATAATTGGGTCTTACATAAGTTGAACATCGTAATTTTAAACTACATTAATTTCTTAACAACGTCCACTTTCATTAGATTTGTGTGCTTAGAATTTAAATAAAATGAATACAAAAAAGACATTATTCGATAAAGTTTGGGATTCACATGTGGTACAACACATAGAAAATGGACCAGATGTGCTCTTCATAGACCGCCACATGGTACATGAAGTAACAAGTCCCGTTGCTTTCTTAGGTATAAAAACTAGGGGCATCCCAGTGATGTATCCTGAAAAGACGTTTGCTACGGCAGACCATAACACCCCTACCATTAACCAACATTTGCCTGTAGAGGATCCTCTATCTGCAAATCAGTTGCGTATGCTAGAGGAAAACTCCAATGAATTTGGTATTTCATATTGGGGACTTGGCCATGAAAAAAACGGTATCGTTCATGTTGTAGGGCCGGAATATGGTATTACACAACCCGGCGCTACTATCGTTTGTGGTGATTCTCACACATCTACTCACGGTGCTTTTGGGGCAATTGCCTTTGGTATCGGTACTTCGGAAGTAGAAATGGTTTTGGCCTCGCAGTGTATTATGCAGACCAAACCAAAAAGCATGCGAATTAATGTTGAAGGCAGCTTGGGTAAAGGCGTTACACCTAAAGACGTTGCACTTTATATTATCTCTCAATTAACAACTTCCGGTGCTACGGGTTACTTTGTAGAATATGCCGGTCAAGTTTTCCGTGATATGACTATGGAAGGCCGTATGACGGTTTGTAACCTTAGTATTGAAATGGGTGCCCGTGGTGGAATGATCGCTCCGGACGAAAAAACATTTGAATACGTAAAGGGAAGAGAATTTACACCAACCGGTGAAGCTTGGGACAAAGCTATGGCTTATTGGAAATCCTTACCTACCGAAGAAGGTGCTGAATTCGATAAAGAAATTACATTTAACGCTGCCGATATAGAACCGATGATTACCTATGGTACCAACCCTGGTATGGGCATCGGAATTTCTAATGGTATTCCGCAAGCGGATGCTGTAGAAGGTGGCGTTGCTACATATAAAAAATCGTTGCAGTATATGAACTTCAATGAAGGCGATAGCATGATGGGCAAACCTATCGATTTTGTTTTCTTGGGAAGTTGTACCAACGGTAGAATTGAAGATTTTAGATTATTTACCTCATTGGTAAAAGGACGCTCAAAAGCGCCTAACGTTACGGCATGGCTAGTTCCTGGCTCACACAAGGTGGAGAAAGCAATTAAAGACGAAGGTCTTTTGGCCATTTTGAACGAAGCCGGCTTTGAACTTCGCGAACCGGGTTGTTCCGCTTGTTTGGCAATGAACGACGACAAAGTTCCTGCTGGGAAATACGCGGTAAGTACTTCTAACAGAAACTTTGAAGGAAGACAAGGCCCAGGTTCCAGAACCCTATTGGCGAGTCCGTTAGTTGCAGCAGCGGCAGCTGTTACAGGAAAGGTTACCGATCCAAGGGAATTATTGGAAGTTGAAACCGCCTAAGTTTATTTATATCTAAAATCAGAATTACAATTTGAAATTATGGCATACGATAAATTCAATACTTTAAAATCATCGGCAGTACCACTTCCTATAGAGAACGTGGACACCGATCAAATTATACCGGCTAGATTCTTAAAGGCTACCGAGCGTAAAGGTTTTGGCGATAATCTTTTTAGAGATTGGCGTTATAACGGCGATGGTTCCGAAAAGAAGGATTTTGTTCTTAACAATCCTACTTACAATGGTAAAATCCTAGTTGGAGGAAAAAACTTTGGTTCAGGTTCCTCTCGTGAACATGCAGCTTGGGCTGTTTATGATTATGGGTTCCGTTGTGTGGTTTCCAGTTTCTTTGCAGATATCTTCAGAAACAACTGTCTGAATATTGGCGTGCTTCCCGTTCAGGTGAGCGCAGACTTCCTTGATAAAATATTCAAGGCGATAGAAGCTAATCCAGAAGCTACTTTTGAAGTTAGCCTACCGGAACAAGCCATTACCATAGAAGGTAGCGGAGAGTCTGAAAGCTTTGACATTAACGCATACAAAAAGGCGAATATGTTGAACGGTTTTGATGACATTGACTACCTTTTGAACATTCAGGAAGAAATCAAGGAATTTGCAGCGGATAGACCTTTATAACCTTCCATTGCAGACCTGATAAACGATTACCGCAATCTGCCGGACCATTGGAGTTTCGGCAGGTTGTTTTTTCCTTTACACCAATTACGACAATATCACCTTAATACAACTACAGTTCTAAAGAAACCCTAGAGCAAATGAAAAGAAAACTGGAAATTATGGATACCACGCTGCGCGACGGCGAACAAACCTCTGGCGTATCCTTTTCCGTTTCCGAAAAACTCACCTTGGCCAAATTACTTTTAGGCGAATTAAAAGTAGACCGTATTGAAGTAGCTTCGGCACGTGTTTCCGATGGCGAATTGGAGTCCGTTAAACAAATAGCGGAATGGGCGTCGGCAGAAAACTGTATTGATAAAGTTGAGGTTCTTACGTTTGTAGACGGTGGTGTTTCAATAGATTGGATGAAAAAGGCAGGTGCTAAAGTGCAAAACTTGCTTACCAAGGGTTCATTGAACCACCTTACCCATCAGCTTAAAAAAACTCCGGAAGAACATTTTTCAGATATTGAAAAGGCAATTGCCTTGGCTTCCAAAAATAACATTGACACCAATGTGTATCTTGAAGACTGGAGTAATGGTATGCGCACTTCCAAAGAATACGTTTTTCAATACTTGGATTTTCTTACGCAACAGCCTGTTAAACGCGTTTTACTTCCGGATACATTGGGTGTATTGACACACACCGAAACATTTGATTACATTTCGGAAATTGTAGCACGTTACCCAAATACTCATTTTGATTTTCATGGTCATAATGATTATGACCTTGGTGTGGCAAATGTTATGGAAGCGGTTAAAGCCGGTTGCCACGGACTGCACCTTACGGTAAACGGAATGGGCGAACGAGCAGGAAATGCTCCCATGGCGAGTGCCGTAGCGGTAATAAATGATTTTTTGACGGATGTTAAAATCAATGTAAACGAGTCTTCATTATATAAAGTAAGTAAACTTGTTTCTGCATTCACCGGTGTAGGCATACCGTACAACAAACCAATCGTTGGTGATAATGTATTTACACAAACCGCTGGAATACATGCGGATGGAGATAGTAAAAACAACCTTTATTTTAACGACCTTTTACCTGAAAGATTTGGCAGAAAGCGTAAATACGCTCTTGGAAAAACGTCTGGAAAAGCCAATATTCAAAAAAACCTTCAGGAACTGGGGCTCACCTTAAATGACGAGGAGCTAAAGAAGGTTACGCAACGAATTATTGAGCTGGGTGATAAAAAAGAAAAAGTTACCAAAGACGATTTACCATATATCATTTCCGATATTTTAGATAGCGGAAATCATCAACAAAAGGTTTTTATAAAATCGTATGTTCTTACCCACGCAATGGGCTTAAGACCGTCTACAACCGTTTCTTTAGAAATTAACGGAGAACTTTTGGAGGCACATGCACAAGGAGACGGGCAATATGATGCCTTTATGAACGCCCTTCGAAAACTATACGTTTCCAAAAAAATAGAATTGCCCAATTTAGTCGATTATGCTGTAAGGATTCCTCCAGGAAGTAACTCCGATGCCTTATGCGAAACCATAATTACGTGGCAGAATGGAAGTAAAGAATTAATTACCCGAGGTTTGGATTCCGATCAAACGGTATCCGCAATCAAAGCAACAGAAAAGATGCTTAATATTATTTAATCATGCCAATCGCCATACGCTAATAGCATGATTATAATTGAGAGTTGAATAAAAAATGAGGGATTATAGAAAATATAAGGTTTGGGAGTTAGGCCATGAAATAACCTTAATGGTCTATCAATTAACCAAAGATTTCCCTAAACATGAAATATATGGAATGGTAAGCCAAATGCGGAGAGCTGCATATTCAATTCCGTCCAATATTGCAGAGGGTTGCGGAAGGGAATCAGACGCTGAGTTCAAAAGATTTCTTATAATTTCACAAGGCTCGGCCAATGAATTGGAATACTTTACAGTTCTAGCGCAGGATTTAGGATATATTGAAAACCAAATTTTTTCAGACCTTAATAACAAGGTTGATAGAATCAGGAGAAGTTTAAATAATTTGATTAATAAAATTTAATTAACCTTACACACCAACAAATAGATAATATTAAATAAAGCTATTGGCGTGTAGCGTAAAGCTAAAAAAGAATGAAATTAAACATTGCACTATTGGCCGGAGATGGTATCGGCCCCGAAGTTATTGACCAAGCCGTAAAAGTTTGCGATGCTATCGCAACAAAATATAAGCACGAAATAAGCTGGAAACCTGCGTTGACAGGCGCTGCAGCTATTGATGCTGTTGGAGAGCCTTATCCAGATGAAACCCACGAAGTTTGTGCCAGTGCAGATGCCGTTCTTTTTGGAGCCATAGGTCACCCGAGATTTGATAATGACCCTTCCGCTAAGGTGCGTCCTGAGCAAGGTCTATTGAAAATGAGACAAAAACTGGGTCTTTTTGCCAATGTACGTCCCACTTTTACATTCCCTTCTTTAATTGATAAGTCGCCTTTAAAACGCGAACGTATAGAAGGTACCGATTTGATAATTCTTCGTGAGTTAACAGGTGGTGTATATTTTGGGGAGCGCGGAAGAAAAGATGATGGGAATACAGCTTTTGACACCATGACATATACTCGTGCCGAAATTCAGCGTTTGGCAAAAAAAGGTTTTGAAATGGCCATGAATCGTTCTAAACGTCTTTGTTGTGTTGATAAAGCCAACGTTTTGGAATCTTCACGTTTATGGAGAGAAACAGTACAGGCCATGGAAAAAGATTATCCTGAGGTTGAAGTTTCTTATGAATTTGTTGATGCCGTTGCAATGCGTTTGGTACAATGGCCAAAAGGATACGATGTAATCATCACTGAAAACCTATTTGGAGATATCCTAACGGATGAAGCTTCTGTAATTTCAGGTTCTATGGGATTAATGCCTTCTGCTTCCGTAGGTGAAAAAACAAAATTGTACGAGCCAATCCACGGTTCTTACCCACAAGCAGCAGGAAAGGATATCGCCAACCCATTGGCTACCGTACTTTCAGCAGCTATGCTATTTGAAGATTTCGGTCTACAGGAAGAAGCCGAGGATATCCGTCGTGTAGTGAACAAATCTTTAGCCGAAGGCATCGTAACGGAAGATCTTTCCGAAGACGCCAAATCGTACAAAACAAGTGAAGTTGGTGATTGGTTGGCAAAGAACGTTTAAGTAGATTATAATCAAAATAATACTAAAAACCTCCCAAGATTAACTTGGGAGGTTTTTTATTATCATCAATAATGTAATTTATATTTTAAACTACACAATACACTTCGCCTAACTATTATAAGCCAATTTTCTATATTTATTTGCTTTTTGCCTTCTATACACCAAAATTGAAACAGCCATAACCACGCCAATTCCGGCAAGGACTGCTCCTACAATTCCAGAATATACTACTCCAAAACCATAGGCTATTGGCAAACCGGCCAAGTAAGCACCCGAGGCATTTCCCATATTAAAAGCGCTTTGATTCATTGAAGAACCCAACATTTCATTTCCTTTTGATGTATTGATAATTGCCATCTGTATGGGTGTTGAAACCGTAAAAGAAGCCAATCCCATTAAAAAGGTCATAATCAATAATAACTGCGGGCTTGATGCAACTACCGCGTTTATCAACAATAAAATAACCATAATACTTAAACTTATAGCTACTGCCTTTAACGGTGCGAACCACTCCGCCATTTTTGCCCCCAAGAAATTACCGACTACCATACCAAGACCGGCTAAAATCATAGCATAACTAACCATATGTTCTCCCATTCCGGCAATATCGGTCACTAATGGAGCTATATAGCTATACCAAGCAAAAAATCCGCCGGTCCCAATCGTTGTCAAAGCAATAAGTGCCCATAATTCACCATTTTTTAACCCCTTGTTCTCGTTAGATCGTTCCTTAGGAAGGTCTGGCGTTATTTTTGGCATCCAAAAAAGCACACTTAAAATTGCCATAAACCCAACGATTCCAGCCATAAAGAAAGACAAACTCCAATCATAGTGATGTCCTATATACGTTCCCGTTGGTACACCAATAACGTTGGCAATTGTTAACCCGGAGAACATTACGGCAATTGCTTGAGCTGATTTTCCTGCCTTAACCAACTTACCGGCAACTACAGCACCTATTCCAAAAAAGGCTCCGTGCGGTAATCCCGACAAGAATCGAGTAATCAATAATGTGATATAACTATCCGAAAAACCGGATAGTGTATTAAATAAGGTGAACCACCCCATTAATAATAATAAAACCGTTCGTGAATTTAACTTGGCTCCTATTTTGGTTAATAACGGAGCTCCAACTACTACTCCTAGTGCATAAGCCGCAATAGAATGACCAGCTTGAGGAATGGTAATACCTAAACCTTTAGCTACATCAGGAAGAATTCCCATGATAACAAATTCCGTTAATCCAATACCAAAGCCACCAATCGCTAGGGCTATTAGCGCTTTTCTGTTTGCTGTGTTTGATTTCATAGCACACATCTTTTTAGTTAGACATAATTGTTTTGTAAGATTTGGAGCTTACATTAAAAATTAATAAAAATTTTAAGCAAAGTTATGGCGAGAAAATCAATTAAAAATATGCGCGATTATCAGATTTATGTTCATAATTACCCATAAAAAAAGAATACCCCTGTAAATAGGGGTAAAATTTTATACTTCAAACCTATGTTAGCGTTTCAGGGGAAACCTTGAAAGATATACAAAGCTACGATTGAAACCTTTGTGCTTTTGTAGTTTAAAGGGATAGATTACAATATATAATCCGTACTAACAAAGTTGGATAGTTTTGCTTCCAATAACTGCTGAATAGTCTCATTGTTTAGGTCATTATCCTTGAAGGCCACAAACGTTCTAATTGAAAATGAACGCAAAGCATCATGAACGCTCAAAGTAGCTTGAGCTGAGTCTTTTCTTCCGGTAAACGGATACATATCCGGCCCACGCTGGCAAGAACTATTCAAATTTACACGACATACCAAGTTTACCAGGGTATCTATGAGTGGCGAAAGCGCGTATACATCTTTCCCGAACAAACTCACTTGTTGGCCGTAGTTGCTTTCGGCCATATCGTTTAACGGTTCTTCAATATCCGAGAAGGAAAGTACGGGTACAATAGGACCAAACTGCTCTTCTTGATACACCCTCATATCTTTTGTAACTGGGTATAAAACTGCTGGCCATATATAATTATCAAACCGCTGGCCTCCTTTTTTGTTCTTTATTTTTGCTCCTTTGGTAACAGCGTCGTCTATCAACTCTTGAATATAATCCGGTTTTCCAGGCTCTGGCAAAGGGGTCAGCTTCACCCCATTGTCCCATGGATTTCCAAATTTTAAAACATCTACCCGTTTGGCATAACGTTTTAAAAACTCCTCCCTTATATCTTCGTGTACATAAATTACTTTAAGTGCCGTACAACGCTGCCCATTAAAGGATAAGGTACCTGCAATACATTCATCAATAGTTAAATCTAAATCGGCATCGGGCAGAATAATTGCCGGATTCTTAGCCTCTAACCCTAAAACCAATCGAAGTCTGTTACTCTTAGGATGTTGTTCCTGTAATGCATTGGCAGATTTACTATTCCCTATGAGCGCAAGGACATCTACTTTTCCCGTTTTCATGATAGGTGCCGCCACTGCCCTACCTCTACCAAAAATAATATTCACCACCCCTTTTGGAAAGGAAGATTGAAAAGCTTCCAACAATGGAGTAATCAACAAGACCCCATGTTTTGCAGGTTTAAAAATAGTGGTATTCCCCATGATTATAGCGGGAATAAGTAAGGCAAAGGTTTCGTTTAAAGGATAGTTGTAAGGTCCTAAACACAATACTACACCCAACGGACCTCTCTTTATATGAGCATAAACTCCATCTTGCTTTTGAAACTTAGCGGAGTTACGGTCTAACTGTTTGTATTCTTCTATTGTATCGTTTATATAGTCTACGGTACGATCAAACTCTTTTTGACTATCAGGTAAAGATTTCCCAATTTCCCACATCAGAAGTTTTACAATGATTTCCCTCTTAGTCTTCATTTGGCGCACGAAATTTTCCATGCACTCAATACGGTCCTTTACATGCATAGTTGGCCATACTCCTTGTCCTCTACTAAAAGCTTTCATGGCCCCGTCCAAAGCCTCGATTGCTTCCGGTTCCCCCATATCTGGAATAGTACCCAATAATGTAGGCTTGTATTCTTCTGTAGACGATATAGTTGAGTATACTTCGGTAGTATTACCGGACCACGTTTTTAGTTCGCCATTTACCAAATACTTTCTTTGGTCTATTGTATTGTCTATTTGGTATTCTTCGGGTATTGCTTTCATTTTAGGAATGGTTTATTATAGTCATGTAAACTACCTCTAAGAAAGTAGTTATAACGAAAATACATAATTAACAAATTAGATAAGGTTATGAAAATTTTAAATAAGCCTAGCTTTTCAGATTTTCATAAAAGAGTCGCAAATTGTGAAACCCTAGACCAAATATTGAAAAAGGTCTGGTTTATCATTTAGATAATCGCCATAAAAATTATTGGCTTTCATACGCTGCACCAATGGTTTTAAGTCTTCCGGACTTTTCAATTCAATACCTACAATAGCCGGGGCATTTTCTCTACTGGATTTTTTAGAGTATTCAAAGTGGGTAATATCATCGTCAGGACCTAAAATCTCGGCCACAAATTCTTTTAAAGCACCTGGTCTTTGCGGAAACCTAACTATAAAATAATGCTTAAGCTGACCATAAAGTAGTGCACGCTCTTTGATTTCTGCAGTTCTGGTGATATCATTGTTGCTTCCACTAAGAATACAAACTACATTTTTCCCTTTTATTTCTTCAGCAAAACCATCTAAGGCAGCAATGGTCAAAGCTCCTGCAGGCTCAACCACAATAGCATCCCTATTGTAAAGGTCCAGAATGGTTTGGCATACTTTACCTTCTGCAACGGTAACCATTTCATGGAGTCCGTTCTTACAGATTTCAAAAGTAAGATTGCCCACTTTCTGCACTGCAGCACCATCAATAAACTTGTCAATTTTAGAAAGCTCTGTGTTCTTATTGTTTTCTATGGAAGTTTTCATAGAGGGCGCCCCTTCCGGTTCTACCCCTATAATTTTGGTATTGGGAGATAGTTCTTTAAAAACACCTATCAATCCTGAGGCCAGTCCACCACCACCTATTGCAGCAAAAATATAGTCTATCGACTCTTTGGATTGTTCCAATAATTCCAAACCCACAGTACCTTGCCCCTCTATTACCTTAGGGTCATCGAAAGGATGAATGAACGTTTTTGAATTGTTTTCGCAGAACGTTTTAGCGCTCTTGGAAGAATCATCAAAAGTATCTCCTTCCAAAACAACCGTTACCCACTCACCACCAAACATTTTGGTTTGTTCAATCTTCTGCTTAGGAGTTACGGAAGGCATATATACCGTACCCTGAATCTTTAAGTGATTGCATGCAAAAGCTACTCCCTGCGCATGGTTTCCAGCACTGGCACAAACAATTCCGTTTTGTCTTTCCTTTTCCGAAAGCGAACTTATCTTATTGAACGCTCCACGAATTTTATACGAACGTACCCTGTGCAAATCTTCTCTTTTCAGTAGAACATTGGCATCATACATTTTGGATAGACGTATGCTGGACATTAAAGGCGTAACCGTGGCCACTTGGGCAATAGTTTCTGCTGCCCTTCTTACATCAGATATATTTGGAAAATAGGTCATATTAAAAAACCCTGTCTAGAATTTTAATTCCCCATAATAAGGAAGATAAAATAACCGGACAGGGTTGTTCTATTAATTATACAATAGGCTTCATAGCCGTCATAGAGGCACGAAGTCTTGCTCCTACGATTTCTACTGGGTGCTCACGAAGTATCTTGTTAACCGTAATTAATTTTGCGTTATCTACACCGTTACCTTTGTCACCGGCATACGCCTTACCAATTACGTCCGTATCTATTTTCTTCATGAAATCGGTCAATAATGGTTTACACGCATGATCGAACAAATAACAACCGTACTCAGCTGTATCTGAAATCACTCGGTTCATTTCAAACAATTTCTTTCTTGCGATTGTATTGGCAATCAACGGAGTTTCATGCAATGACTCATAATAAGCAGACTCACCAATGATTCCAGATTCCGTCATACTTTCAAAAGCCAACTCAACGCCAGCTCTAACCATAGCTATCATTAACACACCGTTATCATAAAACTCTTGTTCAGAGATGTTATCATCACCTGCCGGAGTTTTTTCAAAAGCGGTTTCACCCGTTGCAGCACGCCAAGTCAATAAGTTTTTATCGTCATTGGCCCAGTCTTCCATCATGGTTTTAGAGAAATGACCGGTCATAATATCGTCCATATGTTTTTGGAAAAGTGGACGCATGATATCTTTTAATTCTTCCGAAAGTTCAAAAGCCTTAATTTTTGCAGGATTGGACAAACGGTCCATCATGTTGGTAATACCCCCGTATTTCATTCCTTCGGTAATGGTTTCCCATCCGTATTGAATCAATTTAGAAGCGTAACCGGCATCTATACCTTTCTCGATCATTTTATCGAAACAAAGGATACTTCCTGTTTGCAACAATCCACAAAGGATAGTTTGCTCACCCATTAAATCCGACTTTACTTCCGCTACAAAAGAAGACTCAAGAACACCAGCTCTATGTCCACCTGTACCTGCGGCATATGCTTTAGCTTGCTCCAAACCTTTACCTTCTGGGTCATTCTCTGGATGAACGGCAATTAAAGTAGGTACGCCAAAACCTCTTTTATATTCTTCACGTACCTCAGAACCTGGACTCTTTGGCGCTACCATTATTACAGTAAGATCTTCACGAACCTGAGTACCTTCTTCAACAATGTTAAAACCGTGAGAATAGGATAACGTAGCTCCCTTTTTCATTAATGGCATTACTGCACCAACCACAGCAGTATGCTGCTTGTCCGGAGTTAGGTTGATAACCACATCGGCACTAGGAATCAATTCTTGGTAAGTACCAACGGTAAATCCGTTTTCGCTAGCGTTTAAAAAGGATTGTCTTTTTTCTTTAATTGCAGCATCACGCAAGGCATAAGCGATATCCAAACCTGAATCGCGCATATTTAGACCTTGGTTCAAACCTTGGGCTCCACAACCAACAATAACTATTTTTTTTCCTTTTAAAGCTGATACACCATCTGCGAATTCTGAAGCATCCATGAACCTACACTTGCCCAATTGCGTCAGTTGATCTCTTAATGATAATGTATTAAAGTAATTTGCCATTTTTCAATCGTGTTTTTCAAATTCCGTCCAAAGTTATACCAGTATAGCTTTTGACCCGAATCCTTTATTAAATTAATTATTGATTTTTATTTAGTTATTAGTCTTGATAAAATTCTTTTAGCAAAGCGGTAATCTGCATTTCTTCTTTAGAAACCGAAATACGCCCAGAACGTACAAACTGCATAATACCAAAGGGCTTCAGTTGATCGTACATTTCATTGATTTCGTTTCTCCTGCCCGATTTTGCAATTACAAAAAAGTCTCTGGCAACCGTAACGATCTGCGAATTGTTATCTTTTATAATATTCTGAATCTGTCTTTCATCAAAAAGTAGATTAGAAGCAATCTTGAATAGAACCGATTCTTGATAAATGGTTTCCTCATCTGTATGATAAAAGGCTTTTATTACCTCTATCTGTTTCTCTATTTGCCCTACGATGTTACGCGTCCACTTCTCGGTAGTATGCACAACTATCGTAAACTTAGAAACACCTTCTATTTCTGATTTTGAAACATTTAAGCTCTCTATATTAATGTGTCTCTTTAAGAATATACCAGAAATTCTATTCAGTAAACCCACATTGTTTTCCGAATATACCGATATGGTAAACCATTGTTTTTCCATTGTTCAATTTAATAGGGTTTTATCGAGCGCAGCCGATAACTAACATTGTATTTTTTTAACCTCTCAACTGCACTTGAGAGCGGATTTTCTTTTAGAACAACCCATTATTTTCACTCACAAACACTTTTACTAACTGGTTCTTACCGCAAGAACCAACCCTGTAGACCAGTTTAATTTGGTAAGTGTAAAGTCTTTTCTATTTTCCAAATAAGCCAATAAACGCGCCACATTATCCTCATGCCCTTCCGGCCAATTGGGTTGAGCGGTCATATCATCAATCACATAAAAACCACCCACTTTTACCAAATCTAAAACTTCATCAATTTCGCTGTATTTTCCCGGCCACGCATCGGCAAAAACTAAATCGAATTTTTCACCCGTATAGTTTTTTATCCATTCCGAACCGTCTTCACAACACAATTGAACTCTTTTATCAGACTCAAAATAGTCTTTGACAATAGAGATCAACTTTGGGTCATTATCTACCGAAATTAATTTAGACTCAGCATCCATACCATCTACCATCCAAGATAGACTCAACCCTATTCCCGTACCCAATTCCAAAAAGCTTCCTTTTCGCTTAGAGGATACCAGCGTTTTTAACAATGTACCTATGTACACATCCGAAGGCATGGTAAAACCAATTTCTTCCGACTTTTGTTCGATTTTCTGATGGATTGCAGGTTTATCCTGTATGTTGGAATCTATCACTTCTTTAGCTTATAAATGTTTCGTGTTCGCCTATCTTAAATCTGTTATTTTAAACGAACCTCAGAAACTGATGCCCCAGAAGGAATCATAGGGAATACATTGTCTTCTTTCTCTACTTTTACTTCTAAGAAATATGGTCCTTTAGAGGCAATCATCTCCTTAACGGCAGTTGTAAGTTCCTCTCGGGTGCTTACTCTTTTTGCCTCTATACTATAACCTTCGGCAATCTTAACAAAATCCGGATTGGTCATAATAGTTGAAGCATATCTCCTATCAAAGAAAAGCTCTTGCCACTGGCGTACCATACCCAAGTGATCATTGTTCAATACCACTATTTTTACAGGTACGTTATGCTGAAAGATTACACCAAGCTCCTGAATGGTCATTTGATAGCCACCATCACCAATGATAGCGACCACCTCACGCTCCATAGCTCCCATTTTGGCACCAATTGCCGCTGGAAGGGCAAAACCCATGGTTCCTAACCCACCTGAAGTAATGTTACTTTTAGTCTGTTTAAACTTCGCATAGCGACAACCAATCATTTGATGTTGCCCTACATCTGTTACGATTACAGCTTTCTGCTCAGATTCTACATTTATTTGCTCAATAACCTCACCCATAGTCAACCCTTCTTTAGTAGGGTGAATATCGTTTTTGATTACCTGATCAAATTCAATTTTATACAATTTCTCAAACTCATTGCGCCAAGCTTCATGCTTGTTCTCCTTGATCAAGGGCAACAATAGACCCAAAGTCTCTTTTGAATTCCCCAAAACCGCCACATCTGCATGAACGTTCTTGTTTATCTCAGCTTTATCAATTTCAAAGTGAATTACTTTAGCCTGTTTGGCGTAAGTTTCCAGATTACCAGTTACACGATCATCAAAACGCATACCTATGGCAATGAGAACATCACATTCGTTCGTTAACATATTGGGTGCATAGTTACCATGCATACCCACCATACCCACATTTAGAGGGTGCTCATTATCCATGGCCGAAGCCCCCATTATGGTCCATGCTGCCGGCACGCCGGACTTTTCAACCAAAGCTTTCAACTCTTCTTCCGCTTTACCCAAAATAACACCTTGACCCCAAACAATAAGCGGTTTTTTAGCGTTATTTATAAGTTGGGCCGCAGCTTCTATAGATTCAACTTTTGGTTTAGGCTCGGGGTTGTAACTACGTACAGCAGTACACTTTTCATAACTGAACTCGAACTCATCAATCTGTGCATTTTTGGTAATATCAACCAACACCGGACCCGGTCTACCCGACCTGGCAATGTAAAATGCCTTAGCCATTATTTCAGGAATTTCAGAAGCTTCGGTTATCTGGTAATTCCATTTAGTAACCGGTGTAGAAATCCCGATAATATCAGTTTCCTGAAAAGCATCCGACCCCAACAAATGACGGGTAACCTGCCCTGTAATACACACCATTGGCGTAGAATCTATCTGAGCATCGGCCAATCCCGTAACAAGGTTTGTAGCCCCAGGTCCGGACGTAGCCATAGCCACACCCACTCTACCGGAAACCCTAGCATACCCCTGTGCCGCATGCGTAGCACCTTGTTCATGACGGGTTAATATATGGGTAAGTTTATCCTGAAACTTGTATAATTCATCATAAACGGGCATAATGGCTCCACCTGGATAACCATATAGCAAATCCACTCCTTCAGCCAACAAACAATGTATAATGGCTTCTGCACCACTAATCTTAAGCTTTGTTTTCTTTGGGTTCACTTCGGTTTTTATTTTAACTGTTTCCATAGGTCTTCATTCCTTATAATAGCTAATTTGCAGAGACCTCTCTGCTCTTGGTTTCTCATCACATTTTCAAGAAACCCTTTCATGTTCATTAAAACTCATCAGTTACGCAACCTTGCGCAGCAGATGACACAGATCGTGCATATTTATACAATACTCCTTTTTTAAACTTCAACTCAGGTTCTACCCAAGATTCTTTACGCTTTGCCAATTCCTCATCCGAAACCTCAACATTAATTGAATTGGTCTCCGCGTCAATCGTAATAATATCACCATCTTCTATTAAGGCAATGTTACCTCCTTCTTGTGCTTCAGGCGAAATATGCCCAACCACAAAACCGTGTGTACCACCGGAGAAACGACCATCTGTAATAAGAGCTACATCTTTACCAAGACCCGCTCCCATAATAGCAGCCGTAGGCTTAAGCATTTCCGGCATACCAGGACCACCCTTTGGACCTTCATAACGAATAACCACAACATCTCCTTTTTTGACATAACCGGTACGAATACCGTCATTAGCCGCATATTCCCCATTAAAAACTTTAGCCGTTCCTTTAAAGAGTAAACCTTCCTTACCAGTTATTTTTGCTACAGAACCATTTTTAGCAAGATTTCCGTACAACATACGCAAATGCCCCGTAGCCTTAATAGGGTTATCCAAAGGCATAATTACATCTTGCCCTTCTTCCAAATCGGGAACTTCCTCTAGGTTCTCCGCCAAAGTTTTTCCGGTTACGGTCATACAGTCCCCGTGAAGCAATCCATTTTTCAAAAGATATTTTAAAACAGCAGGTATACCACCTACCCTATGAACATCTTCCATTAAATATTTACCACTTGGTTTTAAATCTGCTATAAACGGAGTAGTGTCACTAATATGTTGGAAATCCTGAAGCGTAAAATCTATATCCGCAGCTCTTGCTATTGCCAAGAAGTGCAATACAGCGTTGGTAGACCCCCCCATTATAGTAACTAAACGGATAGCATTTTCTAAGGATTTACGTGTAACGATATCCAAAGGTTTAATATCCTTTTCTATAAGAATGCGCATTTGCTTACCAGCAGCAATACACTCCTCTTCTTTATTACTACTGATTGCAGGGTTTGAAGAATTGTAAGGCAAGGACATACCCAAAGCCTCTATTGCAGAAGCCATAGTATTAGCGGTATACATACCACCACAGGCACCCGCACCCGGAATAGATTTTTTAATGATACTTCTATATTCGGGCTCTTCCATAGTACCCGCAACTTTCTCGCCCCATGCCTCAAAAGCGGAAACGATATCTAATTTCTTACTGTTATGACATCCTGATGCTATAGTACCACCGTACACCAAAATTGAAGGACGATTTAAACGCAACATAGCCATTAACGCACCAGGCATGTTTTTATCGCAACCTACTACGGTAACAAGACCATCATAGGACATACCCTGAACAACGGTCTCCATAGAATCTGCAATGATATCTCTTGATGGAAGTGAAAAACGCATACCCGGAGTTCCCATTGAAATACCATCACTAACTCCAATAGTATTAAAAATAAGGCCAACCGTTTCTTTTGAATTGACACCCTCTTTTACCAACTTGGCCAAATCGTTCAAGTGCATATTACAAGGGTTGCCCTCGTAACCGGTACTTGCGATACCAATTAATGGTTTGCTAAAATCTTCATCTTTAAAACCTATTGCATAAAGCATTGCTTGTGCAGCTGGTTGTGTTGAATCTTGTGTTACGTTTTTACTGTATTTATTCAGTTCCATTAAGCGCTATATAATTGGTTGTTCAGTTTACAATATGTACTCTTTACATTCAAAGGTATTGTTTTCTTTATTTTGGTATTTGCCGTGTGTCTTTCGTATCTAAATCCAATAGTTAAAAAAAATATATAAAATATTGATTAACAGATTTTTAACCAATATATTTTATCATATTCAATTCACATTAATTCATCAAAATACATCATTAAATTTGTCTCTTATCAACGGTTTTCTCAATACCAGGGCTTCAATAACAAAAAAAGGCCTGTATCGAATCAATTGGATACAGGCCTTTCTAAACAATGAAAAACTGCATCACCCCCTTACGAGAATGACGTTTACGACAACAATTGTATGTGTGTTTGTTTTCATTGGAACAATATTAATCAAAAAGATAGGGTTTAACAATAAATTATTCGCAGAAATAACACCGATTATTTATGAATTTAATTTAAACTGAATTTCGTCTCCATATTTTTTTTGCGCCAGTATTGACAGGGCTTTGTCCAAGAGCTGCAGTACGCGAGGGTACCCCCCAGTAGTCTGCCCATCTTTCATTAATAATATGAGTTTACCGGACGGTGTTAACTGAACCGTACCAGGAAGCGTGGCCGATGTAATCATTGAAGTCTGAATGCCCTCAATTTTTTCCTCTAGCTGATAAGCCATTCTATTATTTTCGTTGGATATGCTAAACTTTTTAGCGAACAACATTTCCAATTGTCTATCCGAAAGGCTTTCATACTCAGGCCCTCGGGTAACCTTTAAATCCGTTTCGCTTAGAAAAGAATCCACCTTTAACTTACTTATCCTAGGTTCAAAATGAGAACAGGCGTCATATTCCACCTCATCCCCATCTACAAAATGATTCTTTTGGGTTACCGAGGAAAAGAGCGACCGGCTACCTAAAACCACCGGCGTTTTAAAGCCCTCTTTTACGGCAAGGTAGCTACGAAAACCTTTTTCGAGTTTTCCGTAAGAAAGAATATCTCCTTTATTCACTTTCAACACCTCGTAATTACCTACGGGTTCATTATTTAGAGTTGCCGAAAGCAAAGCTCCCCCCATACTAACATAGGTTTCTTTTTCAAACAACAAAGTAGGTCCGGTCATGGTTATTTCCAATACGGCAGCATCATCTTCATTATCCAAAAGCTGATTCACCTTTCTGGCCGAAAATGCATCCATATAACCCGCCACGGGCACTCCCTTGTTCAAATACCCATATCTACCGCTATCTTGGACCGTAGTAAAAAGTCCTGATTTGAGAATCTTAAGCATTTACTATAATTTTTTCAAGTTTATAAATGCCTACTTCGTTTTCTATCTTATGCAAATCATATTCAGCCTTTGTTATTTCATAGAATTGAACCTGGTCACCCACACTTACAAAACAAGGTTCTTCCGCCATGGGATCGAACATAGGTACAGGGCAGTTCCCCACAATATTCCAACCTCCCGGTGAATCTTGAGGATAAATTCCTGTTTGTTTACCCGCCAGACCTACGGACCCCTTTATAACCTTTGAACGTGGTTGAGGCCTTCTGTTAAACTCCAAAACCTGAGGGAGCCCTCCTAAATAGGTGAACCCAGGTAGAAAACCAATTCCGAAAACGGTATACACATGAGTCGTATGAAGGCTCACTATTTCCGTAACGGACAGACCGGATTTTTGAGAAATTTCTTTTAAATCAATACCAAAACCTTCATCATAACAGACGGGAAGGCGCCACAAAACCTGTTCGCGCGCTACTGCTTTAATATCCTCTTTGTACCAACTAAGCAGCTTGGTTTTTAACTCAACAAAATTTATAGGTTCTTTTCTATAGATAAGGGCTACCGAGTTATAGGCCGGTACTATTTCCCAATCTTTATCCTTTAAGCAACACTCTTTAAGGTATTGGGTAAATTGAAGTATATCTTCAAGAATAGCTACATCTACCCTACCAGGCCACTCTAACAAAATTGCATGGATACCAAAGGGCCGTATTGAAATGGAGTACTTATTCACTTTTTAAATAAATGTTATGGTTGGGTAATTCTTTAGTAAGATACAATACTATTTCTAATGCCGATGGAGTATCTCCGTGAATACAAAAAGTATCTACCAAAATTGATGGTTCAGTTTCTCCCATAGTTCTCACTCTATTAAACTTTGCTATTTTAACCACATGTGCTAAAACTTTTTCTTTATCAATTATTAGCGCATTTGGTTTTTGCCTGGAAACCAAACTTAAATCTGGTTCATAGTTACGGTCTGCAAACGCTTCGTACTTTATCTTAAAACCTAACTCCACAGCCTCTTTTGCGATTGCCGAACCATATGGCGCATAAACAGACACCTCATCTTTATATTTTTCAATAGATTTTAAAAAACAAAGTGCCAAGGAGCTATCTTTTGCTATGTCATTATAAAGCGCTCCATGAGGCTTAATGTGACTTAGTCTTGCTTCCTCCGTCTTTATAACCTCAACCAAACTTTGCACCTGAAACTTTATGTTCTCTATAAGTACTTTGGCATCCATTTTCATGGAAGATCGTCCAAAATTAGACCTGTCCGGATATGAGGGATGAGCCCCAATAGCCACATTATGTGCTTTAGCCAGCCGTACTACTTGAGTCATAGTCTCCTTATCCCCCGTGTGACCTCCACACGCAATATTACAGGAAGACAATAGAGGTAACAGCTCATTTTCATTACCAACACCTTCGCCCATATCAGAATTTAAATCAATATAAGTATTTGCCATTTTGGAATTTCTAATTTCGAAAATACTGATAAACTTTAAGACTTCCTGTCAGAAACGACCTTCTATTAACGCACAAAACAATTACCAACACTTCTTTCGCAACCCCTCATTTCACCACAGTTTTAACATTTTTTAATGCCGTTTATCTAAAAAATTGCAGTTCATCTAAAACTAGGGTGCCGTATATCGAGTCTACATAATATCCAGAAAAATTACGGGTTATTATTATCCCAAATCGAACTTCCCCCTCATTTTAATCGGGGCCTAATTGACCTACTGAAATGAATTGTTTAGAATGTAATAGAAAACTTGGTTATACAGATCACAAACACTCAATGGACCTTCTTGGTGTTGAATTGTGTAGTGAACATAGACCAAGAATGATAAAACTAGTAGAACTTAACGATACCCCTCGTGAAGCCATACAACTATACTATGGATTAAAAGAAGCCGGAGTACCTTCTATGTTAGAATGGTGGGACGGTTCAAAATCAATAGATATTGCCATATCTAGAGTAAAACTCAATATTGAAATAGATACGGAATATCATATGATGACCCATGAACAAGCCATTAATGACCTGGAAGAAGCCATGCATTCGTTTAAAAATGGCTTTACCACCATACGAATACCCCATGTACTTATAAAATATTATCTTAAAGAAACCGTTACAAATATTCTAGGGATAATGGAAGGCTTGCGTGTACATATCAAAGCGATATAAACTTAAAACCTATTGCCATGTCAAATAATACAAAGATTTTAAAGACTCCATTGAGAATTTCAATCGCAATTTTGTTGTTGGGCATGCTATCTCGCATTTTTCATTGGCCGTACGCGTCAGAAACTATCTTCTTAGCATTTACAGCCATTTTTATCCTATATACTATTCGTTTTTGGAAAAAGGAAACCAAACTGTTTATTGATATCGTTAAAATGGTAATGGTAACCAGTTGGGCACTTAATGGGCTTTTCCGGATAGTTGACCTACCGTTTACCCTACTCTTTCAAATACTAATTGCTATCTCTTTCATCACTTGGTTTATTATGGAAGGAACCGCCTATTTTCTGGACGAGGACCGCAGACAAAAAAATAATATGGCCCGTGTACTGTGGAATTTAGCCATGGTAGTTGGAGCTCTTGCCATTATAGCCGGAAGCCTTTTGAATATGTTAAACGAATCCTATGCCATTCCGCTTCTAGCTGTAGGAATTACTATAATCATTGCTTATATTTTAAAGGACGTATTTGCCAACAACAAAGGAAAAGAAGGTCACGGCAACGGAGAGCTTCAATTGTAGTAGCATCTACATACAACTTCTTACTCAATACCACTCTTTCCCTACCTACTCGTTTTCAGAATTGAACACCAGCCTATTTAAAGCCTCTTCTTAGCTTGTCTGAAGAACTTATCTGAACTAACTACAAGACCCTTGACAGAAACATCTATTGTTCCAAACGGCTTATTATATCATTTCTCTTTTCTATCTAGATTCTTTCCAAAAAACAAAGAACACAAACTATCAATTAGAGCTCAAACCTTAGGTTGTATTGCTTAAAAAAAAGGATAAGGTGTTTTTACATTTATTCCGTTTGTGGAGCTATAAATACCGCTTACCGACATTCATGTTTTCAATCGAATTTAATCCCCTTTGCCCGATTGATAAAGGTGTCACTAGTCCATAAAAGCGTTTTATATATAAACCCAATTCTTATGAAAGAAAAAACTACTCTTAATGATTACCTTGTTTATGCTTTCTGCGCTTTTTGTTTTTTATGGTCTTTGTATGTCATCTTTTACACAACAGTTGCATAAACACCTGTAAGAACCTATATGCAATAGAATTAGTCATAGGCTACGAGGTATTAAATTTAACGCAATCACCAAATACCTCAATTATTTGTAAAAAATAACCCAAAAATTGTGGGGTTTTTCTTTGTTTAATTATCCGTGTATACTTTTATTTTTGTGAAGGAACAACAGATAAATATTCTATGAAGACAAGAGACAAACTCACTTACGCCTATGTTGCATTCAATGTAATTTTTATAATCGTAATGGCGATTTTCCTATACAAAAATCACCCGTTCTAGGAGTCCCTTAAAATTCAAGCTTAGATTATCTAGCTCCTACTCTGTTTACAGATAGGAGCTTTTTTTATTTGTACGCAGCCTAACCTAATTATCCTAACCAACCCTCTCTATCCAGGCTACGATATTGAATAGCTTCCGCTATATGAGTGCCATTTACGGCGTCTACACCTTCTAAATCAGCAATAGTACGCCCAACCTTCAAAATACGGTCATAGGCCCTTGCCGAAAGATTCAAGCGCTCCATAGCATTCTTGAGCAATTCCTTAGAAGCTTCATCCAATCTACAAAATTCCCGAATCTGTTTGGTGTTCATTTGGGCATTGTAATGCACATTAGGTAATTCGGCAAAGCGTTTGGTCTGCACTTCTCTTGCAGCAGTTACCCGTTTCCGGATTTCCACACTGCTTTCCCCTTTTCTATCTTCTGACAATTTATCAAAAGGAACCGGTGTAACTTCAATATGAATATCTATACGATCCAATAAAGGCCCGGATATCTTACTTAAATAGCGCTGCATTTCAGCGGGAGACGAAGTTACGGGTGCATCCGGGTCATTAAAGTATCCGCCCGGACTAGGGTTCATACTTGCCACCAGCATAAAACTGCTTGGATAGGTAACCGTAAAACGTGCTCTGGCAATAGTAACCTCACGGTCTTCCATGGGCTGGCGCATTACCTCTAACACCCTACGTTCAAACTCTGGCAACTCATCTAAAAACAGTACTCCGTTGTGCGATAATGAAATTTCTCCCGGTTGTGGGTAACTTCCCCCTCCAACTAATGCAGCACTACTTATTGTGTGATGTGGGTTTCTGAACGGACGCTGGCTCATCAACCCCATATTTTTTATTTTACCTACAACGCTATGAATCTTGGTAGTTTCAAGTGCCTCATGCAAGGTCATAGGTGGCAAAATAGAAGGTAATCGCTTCGCAAGCATCGTTTTTCCCGCGCCTGGAGGACCGACCAAAATAATATTATGCCCACCTGCCGCCGCAATTTCCATGGACCGCTTGATGCTTTCCTGACCTTTTACATCGGCAAAATCAAACTCCGGAAAATCAAGGGTTTTATAGAATTCTTCACGAGTATTAATGATGGTCTGCTCTAACGGCGTTCCTTTGTCAAAATATTCGATCACTTCAGATATGTTATCAACTCCAAAAACTTTTAAATCAGAAACAATAGCGGCCTCCTTGGCATTTTCCTTGGGTAGAATAAAACCTTCAAAACCCTCTTCTTGTGCCTTAATAGCGATGGGCAATGCTCCCTTTATAGGGTGGAGACTCCCGTCTAGAGAAAGTTCGCCCATGATAATGTACTTTTCTACATTATCCGACTTAATCTGTCCCGAAGCGGTTAGAATTCCTATAGCCAAAGTCAAGTCATACGCAGAACCCTCCTTTCTAAGGTCTGCCGGAGCCAAATTTAACGTTATTTTCTTGCCGGGAATTTTATAGCCATTGTTCAACAGTGCTGCCGCAATACGGTAGTTGCTTTCTTTTATTGCATTATCTGGCAACCCTACCAAGTGGTACCCAACGCCTTTATCTACATTGACTTCTACCGTGATAGTTGTTGCATCTACGCCAAAAACGGCACTTCCAAAAACTTTGGTGAGCATATTCTTTATCTATTTAAATTCTATAGTTGGCTTTTATTCAATTTAATTCTTTGGCGTTAATGTAAGTTGAGACTTTGATATGGAAAGTATCTCCTCTTTATTGAGCATCATTTTACGAAACTCTCCCTTTGCATACATTTCCGCCTGATCTTTATAATGTTCACTAAAAGGATTTCCCGATTGTCCCGTAGGCAGGATACTCATACTATTCTCAACATCCGAAAAATCTACGATCCTTCTTGTTGATGGCCCAGAACTTACCTTATTAATACCATCTTCCGTATACGGGAAATAGGTATTGTTGATAACCTCCCGAGTTCCGTTTATAGCAAACGGACCTACATTAAAAAAAGATTTTAGCGCTTCAACCTGACCTATAGGATGCCCGTGCTCAAGGGTATGCACGCTACCCCAAACCCATGTAGTTGTATCTTTTCCCAATTGATTACCAAGAGCTTGCATTGCTTCCTTAAAAGAAATGGTAACAATATAACTTTGACTTTCAGTGGTACTGGATGTATTTGTATTATCCCACCAAATAGAACCCTCTTTACCTATTATGGGCGCTATGGTTCGTTTTATAACGTGTGTATTTAAAATCTCCTCAAAAAGTGTTTCCCCTAATTCGTCCTTAAATGTATTTTTTAAAATAAAATACATCCATCTATGGTATACAGTTGCAGCTGTACTTTCCACAGGGTAATTGCCTTTCCAAGCTTTAAGGTGATCCAGAATTTGCAAATGACTATCGTTAAGACCCTCAACATTTACCTTTTTGAGCAATTGGGATACTATTTCTATATTTACAGACGAGGTGTTATCGGTTATCATATCGCCCACAGCTTCCTTGTCCCAATCGTCTTTACCCTCCAACAGTTCCTCAATTCTTCGCCCTCTATTTTCAGGCAAATAATAACCAGGGTACAATATACCAGCAATAGAATCCGGTTGATTATTAGAGGAGTACACATAGTGCCAAGGTGGATTTATCGCATGCGGATTTTTACTAAAATCCAAATATTTCTTTTCTACAGGCAGACCTTTTCCTTCCTCATATACAAATTTGGTATTCACGCTGTCCGGAATCTCATAAAGCTTAGCTGCAGCCCACCATGCTACATTATCATCGGCATCACCATAAACAATACCTAGTCCAGGGGCATGTAAATCCTCCAAAGCTTGCTTAAAATCATCCAACCCCTTGGCGTACGACATATTATAAAGTGAAGTAAGTAACTTATTTTCAACTTTAGTAAAAATCCACCACATAGAAATGGGTCTATCACCGGTAATTTGATCAGCAATACCATTTAATACCGGACCCCTATTCGTTTTTTTATAAGAAAATTGAACATTCTCAGAATCCTTCACTTTAATGTTTTTTGAGATAACCTCATAATCCTTCCACCCACTACCCTCTTTATATTTTCTTGGATCCGTTGGATGTGTTTTCTCGTAATAGAAATCCACATCGTCATTCTCGAACATGGTCATGCCATATGCCAGCTTTCGGTTATGACCCAAGATGGGATAAGGAACTCCGGCAAGATGATACCCGTATTTCTCATAATTTGGCGTACTTACATGAGCCTCGTACCAAACTGATGGTTGCGAATATCCAATATGTGGGTCGTTCGCAAAGATTACCTTCCCACTTTTGGTCTTTCCCGGTGCAATGGCCCAACCATTACTACCTTCAAACAATGGAATTGATAGTTTTTCTAGAGAAGACATCACATCTGAAATAGATTTACGTATGGAATCGTTTTTAGTATTGGGGTAGTTTTTTATCCATAACGTTGTAGTATCACTATGAACTGCCAAATCCTTTAAGTACTCAAACCCCAATTTATCCTTTATTTTACTCAATAACGGGTCCGTTTTATGAGCCATAGCAAAACTAAAAGCCATATACCCAAGGGTATTGTAGACATCCTTTAGTTCAAACGGTGTTTTTTCTAAGCCTGTTAGATAAAACTCCACGGGAGTGGGTCCTTCCTTTACAAATTCATTTACGCCATCCAAGTACGCTTGAGATAGTTGCACCGCCACATCGGATGTATTAAGTTTTGCTATAGTCTCCGTAGAATACTCATCTATTCCTAAAGCCAGAAAGAACTTATCCGTACCCAACAAGTCTTTTCCGAACACCTCTGACAAACCACCCTTTCCTATACGTCGCAAAAGCTCCATTTGCCACAATCTGTCCTGGGCATGAACATACCCAAGCGCTTTAAATGCGTCCGTATCATTTTCAGCATAAATATGAGGAATCCCATAAGTATCATAATATACCTGTACTTCTCCGGAAAGATTTTGAAGGGACTTTTCCCCATCATAGTCAGGTTTTAAATGATAGGTGAAACCTCCTATAATAACAGCTAGCACACCAATAAGAGCAAGGAAGCCCCACCCTAAGCGCTTAAGTTTTCTCATTCAAGCTAAGTTTTGACCTAATATAAGAATTATTTAGAAGGAGTATAAACCTGATGGATGAACTACTATTATGTTCTTCCAAACAGAGTTATACACTTATGAACAATACTAAAAATAGCAATATTTCAAAATTCTAAACACTATATATCTAAAAGAGAAATAATTACAATTTTTCTTCTTAATTCTTACTGAATTTGTTTGTTATTTAACATTTCTTGTTAAAAAAAGTTAATACTTTCGGGTGAAATCATAAAAAACACTAAAAATGAAAAAAAAACAAAGAAAACTTCTATCCTTCGCAATTGCCACAGGTCTAATGTTAGGTTCCTGCTCAGATGACATTATCCAAATAGATGAAACTACCGCACCTTCGGCCGTAAGTGCAAAAGCTTCAATTGAAGCACCTTCAAAAGGTCATTTTAATTTAGACTTCTCTAATGCTGTAAGAGAATTTGAGATAGACCTAAATTTATCTGCTGCAGTTGAGCCTAGTGAGTGCGGAGATACTCCATTTAATGAGGTGGCGGATTATTACAACAACTTATTAATAGATGGTTTTATCTCTGCTTGGGATGGTAATCCTGACGCCATTGAAATTATTTTAGAAGACTATTTTGCCATAAACCAAATTGCAGCGGCATACGAAAATAAGAACACTGATTACTTTGGAGCAGATGGAGAGTACACGAACTACGTAAAACAACGCACCAGAAGTCTTGAAAAGTTTTGGGATATGGGCAATTCAATAACTGTTAACGGTCAACACACAGCTACACTAGAAGATTTAGACTTTATCCGGTACATTTATGAAAATTACTCAGATGCAGCTCCAGAAGAAATTGATTATATCTTAAACATAGCAGAGACTTTTAATATAGGAAGCGACCAAATACCTGAAAATCCATTTTTTGCATCAGACGGTTTTGCTACCTCTGACAAGACAATTGTAATTGGCGACGGTATAGTAACATTACTTGAAGACACCGGTCTAGATCCCAAAGTAGTTTGGTCAAGCATTTTAGCCCATGAATGGGGACACCAAATACAATTCTTAAACTTTGACAACTGGGAGTACCCAATACCTGCATTTAGTAATACACCCGAATCTACAAGAATGACTGAACTAGAAGCTGATTTTATAACCGGTTACTATCTAACCCATAAAAGAGGCGCTACGTACAACTGGAAACGCGTTGAAGACTTTTTATCCGCCTTTTTTAATATAGGTGATTGTGGTTTTGAAAATCCTGGCCATCATGGTACGCCTGCACAACGTTTAGCCGCAGCCAAAGCTGGTTATGACTTAGCCAACGGAGCTAAGAAAAAAGGTAAGATTCTTAGTCAAGAAGCTGTACACCTCGCTTTTCTTGCAGAGTTAAACTCAATTACGAATACGGCAGCACCAAGAAGTGTCACCAGATAATTATTTTATAGTTATTTAATAAAAATGGCCGCCTCTATAGGGCGGCCTTTTTATTTTCTATACAATATGTGCAAGATAAGTTCTATTTTTCCTCGAAATTATTCAGCCCTTCTAAAAGCCATTCCCGATACACATCACTATCCGTATACTGCACTGCGGTATTTAGAATTTCCATATCGGGTGTCATCAAAACGTAGTAAGGTTGAGAAGCCGCATTAAAATTAACCGTCTGAAAAGTACCCCATTTCTGTCCTACGGTCTCAATATGTTTTACTCGGCCGGTATCATATTTAAAATCAAATTGCTCTGCCTCAAGAAGTTCCTTTCGGTCATCTACGTACAAAGAAATAAGAACGTAGTCCTCTTTTAAAATAGCATACACATCAGGTTCGCTCCAAACATTCTCTTCCATCTTCCTACAGTTCACACAGGCCCAACCGGTAAAGTCCAACAGGATAGGCTTATTTACTTTCTTTGCATGAGCTACTCCTTCATCAAAATCCTTATAACAATCTATGCCCAACGGACAGTCGCTCTCGGTTTCAAAAACACTGTAAAATGCCGGTGGCGGAAAACCACTCAAAAGCTTAAGATTAGAAAACCCTATAAGCCCCAAAAGAATATAAATTGAAAACGCGGCACTTACCAATCCAGTAACTTTTCTTCCCGCTGAAAGTTTTTGCTTTGGCCCGTCATGCGGAAACCTAAATAATCCAAAAAGATAAAGCGCAAGCAATACGATCAATACCACCCATATACCCAAGAATATTTCACGTTTTAAAATACCCCAATTGCCTACAAGGTCTGCATTGGAAAGGAATTTAAGTGCTAATGCCAGTTCTAGAAAACCTAACACCACTTTAACCGTAGTCATCCACCCACCGGATTTTGGCAATGAATTCAACCAGGCAGGGAATAATGCAAAAAGAGCAAACGGCAGAGCCAACGCCACACCAAAACCGGTCATGCCCGCTGAAAGGTTCACAGCTACATCTCCCTCTTCCAAAACGGTGCTCCCTAAGAGTCCGCCTAAAATAGGTCCTGTACATGAAAATGAAACAATGGCCAATGTTACCGCCATAAAGAAAATACCTATTACGCCACCTATTTTGGAAGAAGCTGCATCCATCTTATTTGCCCAAGAACTAGGCAAAGTCAATTCATAGTACCCGAAAAAAGAGAACGAAAAGAACACGAAAATCAAGAAAAAGGCAATGTTCAACCAAATATTGGTAGCTATGGTATTTAATATCTGGGAGTCTACCGAGTCAAAAATATGGAAAGGCAAACTGAGCAAAAAGTATATTAAAACGATAAAAAATCCATACAACAGGGCATTAATAATGCCTTTGGATTTTTTTTGCGAGTGTTTGGTAAAAAACGATACCGTAAGCGGAATCATAGGAAAAACGCAGGGCGTCAACAACGCAATTAATCCGCCTAAAAATCCTAAGCCAAAAATCATCCAAAGACCGGAACTTGCCTCACCTACCTCGTGCGTACTCCCTAAAAGCCCCTTATTTTTTAAATCGATTTTTAATGCCGAACTCAAAGATTTACTGTGTTCATCTATAGTCTTCTCCTCCTTTACAGCCACCCCTCCATCTAGAACAAAACTAAAATCTGCATCCACCGGAATACAGACCTCTTTACAAACCTGATAGAAAAAGTTGATGTCAATTTGATTGACATCCGGATTAAGTAGTTTTATTTTTTGAGTAAAAACGGCCGTTTCCTTAAAAAAGGTTTCATCTACCTCAAAAATATCACTGTACTCAACAATGGTTTCACTCTCTAAAGTTTTACCAACAAGCTCATAGTTTTCACCTGCATTTTTATAACTGAATTCACTTGGCAAGGACCCTCCTTCAGAAGTAAACTGAGAGTACATATGCCAACCTTCCGCAATGTCTCCTTTCAGAATCAACTCATAATCTGTGTCGCTAATTTTTTTTACTTCTTGAGACCATTTCACGGGATTGTCATCATCCTGGGAGAAAAGACCTAAAGAATTAAAAAACAATGCAATAAATACTATTATATATTTCATTAATTTAATATAAATTTTAAAATATCACTTGTATCTTCCTTTACCTTAAAACGCTCATCTGCCCGCCTACCTATTATCCAAACTACATCTTCACCGGAACAAAGCAACCATTGGCGCTCTTTGGAAACAACATCAATCTTTTCATCCTTAAAAAACTTGGACAGCTTTTTCTTACCCTGCATTCCTAAAGGATAAAAGTAGTCGCCATTTTTCCATTTCCTTATCGTTAACGGATACTTTAACGCTTTTTTATCTACGTACAGTGTGTGGAGCCCCTTGCTTGACAAACTATCTGCCGATTCAATTGTAATATGAATGGGCTCTAAAACTTCGGTTTGCTCTTCCGAAATAGCATAAAACTCGGTATCAACTTTCTCAGAAACTTCCGTCAACAATAAAAACTCCCTATCCTTAAGCAAGCGGTGGGTTTTAGAATAAATCTCCTTCCCGCTCATGGCAGTTATTAAATTTTTCACATCATCCCATTCCGTGAACCCATATACCTTAAACAGAGCATGTATATGTGCTGAAATAGGATTTAAATCCAATAATGCTTGAGTGGGAATACGAATTACACCTTCCATTTCTTGAAACAAGCGCGACTTCAATTCCAGAACATGGGCGTCAATAAGCGCTGCACTCTCCGAAAGGTGTTCTTGTGTTTTTGTAAAATTCTTTAAAAAAGAAGGGTTTAAATCCTTCAGCAAAGGCACAATTTCATGCCGGATTTTATTCCGAAGATATTTGGTATCCGCATTAGTGGCATCCTCTCTCCAATTTAAGTTTTGAGACTTTGCATATTCCAAAATCTGACTTCTAGAAAAACGAAGTAGCGGCCTAGATAAAGTCTCCGTTTTTTCAGGAATTCCGGACAGCCCGTCAATACCCGTCCCCCTGGAAAGGTTGATTAAAAACGTTTCCAAACTATCATCCACATGATGGGCAGTTACCAAGGTTTTAATATCATTTTCACGCATGACTTCTGCAAACCAACGATACCTAAGCTCTCTTGCGCCAACTTGAACCGAAACTTTATTTTTTTCAACGTAACTAATTGTATTAAAATTAGTTACGAAAAATTTAATATCATTAATCGATGCTAATTCTTGAACAAATTTTTCATCGCCGTTACTAGCCTCTCCCCTCAAATTAAAATTGCAGTGAGCAATGGCAAAATCCAATTTACACCTAATGCAAAGATGAACCAAAGCCACACTATCCAACCCTCCGCTACAGGCCAATAAAAACTTGGTCTTTACAAGGTTTTGAAAATTAGCTTCAATATGTTTTTGGAATTCTTCTAACACGATATAAAGGTAAGCAAGAATTAGAATTTGGAGGTCACAATGCGCATCTTTAAACAGGCTTAGCCCTCAAGGACTTCTCGCATAGCTTTTGCCTTCAGCAAACACTCCTCATACTCTTTTTCCGGAATGGCCTTTGCCGTAATGGCACCTCCCACGGAATAGGAAACGTATTTTTTGGACGCATTATAAAGAATACTTCTTATGACTACATTAAAATCGAAATCCCCATTGGGCGTAAAATACCCCACAGCACCACTGTATAACCCTCGTTTAAAAGCCTCCAAATCCTCAATAATCTTCATGGCCGATACTTTTGGGGCTCCTGTCATGCTACCCATAGGAAAGGATTCTTTGATTACATCAACGGGATTAACACCGGATGAAACTTGAGCCACCACAGTGGATATCATTTGATGTACTTGTTGAAAGGTATAGACCTCACAAAGCTCTTCAACTACCACACTACCTTTTAGGGCACTTTTAGACAAGTCGTTACGGACCAAGTCTACGATCATTATATTTTCAGCTCTTTCTTTAGGGTCGGTTTTAAGGGCATTTACTAGCTTATCATCTTCCTCCGGCTGTTTGGCTCGTTTAGAAGTCCCTTTAATAGGTTGCGAAATTAACTTCCCCGCTTCTTTACGTAAATAACGCTCTGGAGAGGCCGAAAGCAAATACTGGTCATAGACCTTTAAAAAAGATGCAAAAGGCGCTTCTGATATCTTATTTAGCTTTTGATAGGTCTTATAAGGGTTGATTTGCGTGTCTTCTGCATAGAATTCTTGACAGAAATTTGCTTCGTAAATATCACCCCGATGAATATGGGACAACATTTTACCTACTTGTTTAAAATATTCGTCCTTAAAAATGCGGAGCTTTATTTTGATGTTTTCCGTCACCAAGATGCTTTCCTTCTCGTGAATTCCATCGGAAATCAAGTCAAAATCGGACTGTATTTCATCATCAACCATCCGCAGATATTCAAAAACCACGGTACTCCCGGTTATCTTAATGATTTTCTTCGGTTGAAAAAAGAACAACTCCGCAAACCCTAGTCCATCGTGATTTTTAGATGACAGACGCTCCACATCATTCTTAAGGTCGTAAGAGAGATAACCAAAAATATAATCTTTGGCCCTATCTTGAAACTCCCTTAATTTTTCAAAAGCCTTTTCGCTATCAGTTTTAATGGTCGTTAAGGCATCTACAGCCAGTAAAGCATCAAAGGAGCTGTACTTGCTATTGTGTCCATTGCCATCCAACCACACCACTTCTTCAAACTGTTGCGCCCAAAGCAATAGGTCCTCCTTAAACTTTTTAATTTCAGAAACCGTGAACGTAGTAGAAATACGCAAATGAAAGAGACTTTAGAATTTACTTAAAAACTGGTCTACAGCAGCGCGGTGTGCCTTAGCAAGCTCAGTATTCGTTATACCTTTCCCCTCCGTAAAATTTTCTTGATAAGAAGGTAAAGAAAAAGTAGCGGCTATTTGAGCTCCAAATCTAGGCAAAACCTTTTCCGTGGTTTCCAAAGCTGTCATACCTCCTCTTTGCCCTCCTGAGGTAGACATCAACAACACAGGTTTATCCTCTAAAAACTTACGCTCAACACGTGACAACCAGTCTGTTAAATTCTTAAAATAAGCTGAAGGACCACTGTTATGCTCATTAACCGAGATAATGATGCCATCTGCCTTGACAATGTCATTTTTAAGCTCTACCAATGAGTTTGAATATCCATTTTCTCTTTCATAATCCTCACTGAACATAGGGAAAGGAAAGTTCACCATATTCAATAATTGAACATTATAACCCTCAATAAGAGAGACGGTGTGCTTTACCAATTGATAATTTATTGATTTAGAGGAATTGCTTCCTGCGAATGCTAATAGCGTTGCCATAATTAGTAGTTAGATGTGTTTTAGCGAAAATATAGCAAATAGAGTTGAATTGCGAGTATTTTATCTAATTTTGCAGCGCAAACATCCAAACTAACTGTATTACAAGTATATATGACAGTTACTCCTATTAACAAAGGAGCAGTACAACGAACAGAAGTACTAAAATGCAAAGTTTTAAGTTTTAATGATGCTTTTGCCAACTATTGATCGTATTTGCAGTGGAAAATAAGACAGCAAGATTGTTTTTTATTGATGCCATGAGGGCATGGGCCATTCTAATGATGCTCCAAGGGCATTTTATAGATGGATTGCTAGACCCTGTTTATAGAGATGGGTCCAATACGGCTTTTTCTATTTGGAAGTACTTTAGAGGCATTACCGCTCCCGTATTCTTTACGGTTTCAGGGTTTATCTTCACCTATCTTTTAATTAAAGGCGATAAAACCGGACTTCAGAACCCTAGGGTAAAAAAGGGCGTGAAAAGAGGGCTTGAACTCTTGTTTATTGGGTATTTATTGCGAACGAACCTTCTAGGTCTTCTACAAGGAAAAATTTATGATTCCTTCTACCTGATCGATGTACTGCATTGTATAGGACTTTCTTTACTTGGGATCATTGGTGTCTATCTATTCACTGAAAAACGAAAGAAGTTTGTTTTCCCAACTATACTGTTAAGTGCAACCTTGGTTTTATTCATATTTGAACCCACTTACAAGACCTGGGAATTCTCATTTTTACCGGATGCCTTTGCCAATTACCTAACGAAAAGCAACGGTTCTGTTTTTACCATTCTCCCATGGTTTGGCTATGCTTCATTTGGAGCTTTTTTATCGGTTGTTTTTACGAAGTTTAAAAACTTGAAATATTTATATTTCATAGCCATTCCTCTTTTTGCCGCAACAGGGGCTACATCAATAGCCTACTCATCCGATTTGTTTTTACTCGCATCAAAACATACAGGTTTACAGCTTTTTGCAAACATTTATTTCAACAATTACTTATTCATAAGACTAGGTGATGTACTGCTTGTTTTTAGCGTATTTATGCTATTTAGAAGCCTACTTAGAAACAAGAGTATTTTAAAAATTGGACAAAGCACCCTATCAATTTACATCATACATTTTATTATTCTATACGGCACATTTACAGGATTAGGACTATATCGGTTTTTACACCATTCCCTTTCTCCTGTAACCGTTATTTTAGGAGCCTTAACGTTTATGGTCGTCTGTACTTATTCCGCTCTTGTTTATGAAGAAAATAAGGAGCAGATAAAACTAAGAATTACCACTGCCCTAAGATTTGTTTTGACCAAAATAGAAATTACTTCAATCTATATATTTCAAATTTCAAAAAGTAGATTTTTTAGATTCTTAAGGAGAGTTGGTTTGGCTAAGAATTAATTTCTGCCATCTTTAAAATAAAAGAAAAAAATCCGAGTTTATAGCTCGGATTCTTTTTCTTTTGAACAGCAAAGCATTGCGCTGTTCAGTTTAACGATACACTACGAATTTGCATTGATCACCTTCATCTCTTCTTCCGTAAACGTTAAATTACCCAACGCTTTTACATTCTCTTTTAGTTGACCAGCAGAACTCGCCCCCACCAATACAGAAGAAATAGCCGGTCTGTTCAAAAGCCAGGCAATGGCCATTTGAGATAGCTTTTGGCCTCGCTTATCCGCAAGATCCACCAAATTTTTAATCTTATCCAGTTTTTTTTCTACTTGTTCCCTATCCAGGTAGGTCAGATTTTTTGCTGCTCTAGAGTCATCCGGCACACCATTTACATACTTGTTGGTAAGCATTCCCTGTGCCAAAGGAGAAAAAGCAATGCAGCCCACTCCATTATCCTCTAAAGTATCTAGCAGCCCATCTTCTACCCACCTATCAAAAATTGAATACCTAGCTTGGTGCAGCACAAACGGAACCTTTAACTCCTTTAATAACGCAGCTGCTTCTGCCGTTTCTTTAGGCTGATAGTTGGAAATACCCACGTAAAGAGCCTTTCCTTGACGAACAATATCCGCAAGAGCAACCATAGTTTCTTCCAAGGGTGTATCCGGATCAGGCCTGTGGTGATAAAAAATATCAACATAATCCAATCCCATTCTTTTTAAACTCTGATCTATACTGGCCATTAGATACTTTCTAGAACCCCAATTGCCGTAAGGCCCGGGCCACATATCAAATCCCGCTTTAGAAGCTATGAACATCTCATCTCTATACCCTTTAAAGTCTTTCTTAAAAAGCACTCCAAAATTTTCTTCTGCCGAACCATAAGGAGGTCCATAATTATTGGCCAAATCAAAATGAGTAATACCTAAATCGAACGCTGTTCTTAAAATTTCCCTAGCGTTATGCTGATTATCTATAAAACCGAAGTTATGCCACAAACCAAGGGAAATAGCGGGCAGCAAAACACCACTCTTTCCACAGCGATTGTATTTCATTGTGTCATACCTCTTAGAATCTGCAGTGTATTCGGTAATACCTGACTTGTCATTTATATGCATTGAAAAATGTTTTAATTACTAAACCCTAAAGCTACATAGAAATTACGAATGGAGATATCACAACTTAGAACCGAATCCATAAAAACAATATCGACCTTACACATCCGAAGCAATAGGTTATTAGGACTGAATCAAAATAGACGGTAAAACATAAACCCTTGAAAGGATTCTACTATTTTTATCTCTTCATCTAAAAACAAAACAATAGCAAACATGAGCGACAAAAAGTTTACCCCCGTTAAATTGGCATTGGAAAAAGATAAGAGATATGCCTGGTGTACCTGCGGCCATTCCGAAACGAATGTTTTTTGCGATGGCTCTCATAAACAACACCAGAAACCCGGCTCTTTAGTTTTTCAAGTTGATGAAGATAAAGACGCCAGAATCTGCACTTGCAAGCTTACAAGCAACCCACCTTATTGTGATGGAAGCCACAAATAAAAAAATCCCGTCTAGAAGTTAGACGGGATTTTTTTTTACAATACTTTGTGAATTCTAAATATGCAATGCACGGTTATCCGTAGCGGCAAGAGCAGCTTCTTTTACCGCTTCGGCAAAAGTAGGATGTGCATGACTCATTCTAGAGATATCTTCAGCAGATGCACGGAATTCCATAGCAGTAACCGCTTCGGCAATTAAATCCGCACTACGGGCACCAATCATATGAACCCCTAAAACTTCGTCCGTTTTCTTATCGGCCAATATTTTTACAAACCCGTCCAAATCCATACTGGCACGAGAGCGACCTAAAGCACGCATTGGAAACTGCCCCACTTTGTATGCTACACCAGCTTCTTTAAGTTCTTCTTCCGTTTTACCAACAGAAGCAACTTCTGGCCAAGTGTAAACCACACCTGGAATCAAGTTATAATCTATATGAGGTTTTTGACCTGCCAATTGTTCGGCAACCAAAGTTCCCTCTTCTTCTGCTTTATGGGCCAACATGGCACCACGAATAACATCTCCAATAGCGTAGATGTTAGAAGCAGAAGTTTGTAAATGGTCGTTCACCTCTACTTTGCCTCTAGAATCCAATTTAACACCAGCGGCTTCAACGTTCAATCCATCGGTATAAGGTCTTCTACCCACAGCAACCAAACAGTAGTCGCCTTTCAACTCTATCTCCTGACCTTTTTTATCATTGGCCTTAACTACAACCTCGTCTCCGCTTCTCTCAACGGACTTCACTTTACTGGAAAGGTTGAATTTTACCTTTTGCTTCTTTAAAACCTTGGTCAATTCTTTGGAAAGCGAAGCATCCATAGTAGGAATAATGCGATCCATATATTCAACTACGGCAACATCCGCGCCAAGACGCTTGTAAACTTGACCGAGCTCTAAACCAATAACCCCTCCACCTATAATAATCAAGTGCTTAGGTATCTCTTTTAACGTTAAGGCCTCTGTAGACGTAATTATGCGCTCTTTATCTATTTTTATGAAAGGAAGCGTAGATGGTTTACTTCCTGTAGCTATAATTGTATTTTTAGCTTCAATGGTTTCCGTAGTCCCATCATTTTTCTTGATATTGATATGTGTAGCGTCCTTAAAACTACCCAATCCTTCAAAAACATCAATTTTATTTTTGTCCATCAAAAACTTGACCCCATCACACGTCTGTTTTACAACAGCCGCCTTTCTGGCGATCATCTGCTCCAAGTTTACCTTTATCTCGCCTGGAATATCAATTCCGTGATCCGAAAAATGTTTAATGGCATCCTCGTAATGGTGAGAAGAATCCAATAAAGCTTTAGATGGTATACAACCTACATTAAGGCAGGTTCCTCCTAAAGTACTGTACTTTTCTATTATTGCTGTTTTCAACCCCAATTGTGCGCAACGAATAGCCGCCACATATCCTCCTGGTCCTGAGCCAATAATGGCCACATCGTATGAACTCATAAAATTTTCTTTGAATTTGAAATACAAAATTAATACTATTTTCCGGTTTAAGGTACCCTTTATCGATTTATACAAAAGTTGCACAAACCCCATCAAAATTGTAATATTACCTAATAGCTAAACCGTTATTAATGACAAACCAAAATTCAGGGGAGCACAGAGAGAACGAAAACATCGTTAAAAACAAAGAATTAAATATCTGGGAAGCACTCACCCCCGTTATAGTCCTAGTAGCCATGCTGGCCTATAATGTTTATGTATTTGGAGATGATGCGCTTAGCGGATCCAACCAATTTATTCTCCTCTTGGGAGGCGCCGTTGCCGCCATTGTAGGTGTAATGAACAAGGTATCTTACAAGCAAATGATGGCAGAGGTAGCAGAAAACCTGAAATCTACCACCGGAGCATTGCTCATTTTACTAATGGTAGGAGCATTAGCGGGTTCTTGGCTTATAAGTGGTATCATTCCCGCTATGATCTATTACGGGCTTCAGATTCTCAATCCCACTATATTTTTAGCTGCAAGTGTCATTATCTGCGCCATTATATCCATTGCCACAGGAAGCAGCTGGACTACTTCCGCAACAGTAGGCATAGCCCTTATAGGTATTGGCGAAGCACTGGGCATACCATTAGGAATGACCGCCGGCGCCGTATTGTCCGGAGCCTATTTTGGGGACAAACTATCTCCTCTTAGTGACACTACCAACCTAGCACCTGCCATGGCGGGCGGAGAGCTTTTTGAACATATTAGATATATGCTCTACACCACAGTGCCAACGGTTAGCGTTACCTTAATCTTTTTTATCATATTAGGATTTTCAATTGAAACGAAAGGGGCCGCGGATATTGATTCCATTTTAACCTCTATTAATTCCGCTTTCACCATTACACCTTGGCTTTTTCTTGTACCTATAGCCGTAGTAGTTCTAATCGTTAAGAAAACTCCGCCATTGGCCGCCCTGCTCATAGGAACTTTATTGGGAGCAATATTCGCCCTTATTTTCCAACCCGATGTTGTAGCAGGTATTACGGAGGCAAAGACACTTACATTCAAATCAGGTTACGAAGGCGTCATTAAAGCCATAACCGTTCAAACCTCCGTACCAACGGATAACGCTGCACTTAACGACCTATTCTCATCAAAAGGAATGACAGGAATGATGGGTACCATTTGGCTCATTATCTGCGCCATGGTTTTTGGTGGTATTATGGATGGTATTGGCGCATTGGACCGTATTACAAAATCCTTATTAAAAATGGCAAAAACTACATTCGGGCTTTTTGCCAGTACCGTAGGAAGCTGTTTGGCATTGAATATTACCGCATCAGACCAGTACCTTGCCATTGTTGTTCCCGGTAAAATGTTCAGCAAGGCCTATGCCGATAAAAATTTGGCCCCTGAAAACTTAAGCCGAACTTTAGAGGATTCCGGAACGGTAACTTCCGTTCTTGTTCCTTGGAACACCTGTGGAGCATATCATAGTAGTGTTCTTGGAGTTGGAACCGCGGAGTACGCCCTTTTTGCCGTTTTCAATTGGCTGAGTCCAATTATGACGCTTATTTTTGCTGCATTACAGATCAAATTAAAGCAACTGACTACATCGTCTTAAAAAAATAAAGATTTCTTAAAATCGCCTAAATGTGAATATCAAAATAACAAGTCATTAAATTGAGAATTTGGTAATTTAAGCTGTTTGATTTTACTGATTTAACACTTTATGTCAAATGAAATACATCGCATCTACAATACTTATTCTTCTATCAATTTTTTAAATACACATTACTTTTATCGCCATAATATTGATGTAATTTTGTAATCAAATTGAAACATTAAAAACTATATCATATGGCTTTTGTAGGTAAAAAATTCCCCAATCTGAGTGTAAACGCAATGAACGATTTGGGAGACACATTCAAATTGAACGTTTTAGAGGAAGCTCAAAAAAACAACAAGAAGGTTGTTCTTTTCTGGTACCCGAAGGACTTTACATTTGTTTGCCCAACTGAATTGCACGCTTTTCAGGCTGCTTTAGGTGAATTCGAAAAAAGAAATACATTGGTAATTGGTGCGTCTTGCGATACCGCAGAGGTTCACTTTGCTTGGTTAAGCACAGACAAAGATAACGGTGGTATTGAAGGTGTTACATATCCTCTATTAGCGGACAGTAACCGTAACCTTGCCTCCACTTTAGGTATTTTGGACATTACTGATGAGCAGTACAATGAAGAAACCGGTGTTGTTACTGTTGAAGGAGACAATGTAACCTACCGTGCAACATACCTTATTGATGAAGAGGGTACTGTTTTCCATGAAGGCATCAACCATATGCCATTAGGTAGAAACGTAAACGAGTACCTACGCCTTATTGATGCTTATACACATGTACAGGAAAAAGGTGAGGTTTGTCCAGCAAACTGGGAAGAAGGAAAAGAAGCAATGACCGCTGATAGAAAAGGTGTTGCCGAATACCTTTCTGCACATAGCAACTAAATAATTGCTTTAGTTACAAGTTAACCGCTTGTACAATTAGTGCAAGCGGTACTTTTTCAACTTAAATAGTATAAATTTTAAAACCTTTAGATATGGTATTGGAATTGGAACAAGACAATCTGCAAGAAATCATAGCAGAGAAGAAAAATGTAGTAGTACAATATTCTGCCGGATGGTGTGGCAACTGCCGTATCATGAAGCCTAAATTCAAGAAAGAAGCTTCTGCTAACGAAGATTTTACTTTTGTTATAGCCGATGCCGAGAAATTCCCTGAAAGTCGAAAATTGGCTAATGTAGACAACTTGCCTACTTTTGCCACTTTCACCAATGGAGAGTTTAAAAATCAAGTACAAACGAACAAATATGATGTTCTAAAAGAATTGATCAGTGAAGCTTCCAGTAATTAAGCACTTAACAAATTTCATTGAAGAGAACGATGAGGATTTTGTTATTGAAACCATTGAGACCTTAGAAGCATTGACCGAAGTGCCTTCTCTAAAGGACGAGGAACTTGATGTTATTGGTGAACTTATATCCAATATGTACGGCGCTCTAGAAGTACAGAAAGGTATTAAAGCAGGTAAACCGCAGAAGGAAGCCTTGAACGAATTTATGCAACGTGTAATGGGCTCTATAGACAAATAGAACACCCCATTTTACAACGATTTAAAGTGAAGTAACTATTGATTTTTTAAACGAATCAATTAAGTTGTTTCACTTTTTTCATTTTATACGTTTTCATAAACCACATTTATCATATGCAGCACCTTTAATTAGCTATAATTTTATATTTTCACAGCGAATCTAAATAGAACATATCATGGCAACAGTAACCTTAAAAGGAAACGAAATACATACTTTAGGAAATCTTCCTGCAAACGGAAGCAAAGCTCCTAGCTTTACATTAACAAAAAGCGACCTTTCACCTGCATCTCTTTCTGACTACTCCGGAAAAAGAGTGGTTTTAAATATTTTTCCTAGTGTAGACACGGGTACTTGTGCCCAGTCCGTTAGACAGTTCAACCAAGAAGCTGCCGAACTGGACAATACCGTAGTTCTATGCGTGTCCAAAGACTTACCTTTTGCCCAAGCCCGTTTTTGTGGCGCTGAGGGTATTAAGAATGTAGAAATGTTATCTGATTTCCGTGACGGAAGTTTTGGTAAAGACTACGGAGTTGCCTTCTCAGATGGCCCCCTAGCCTCTTTATTATCTAGATCGGTAGTGGTACTTAATGAATCCGGTGAAGTAATTCATACGGAACAAGTTACCGAAACGGTAGATGAGCCCAACTACAAAGCGGCTCTTGAAGCTTTAGCCGATGCCTAAAGAAGAGTCGTTTGCAGTAAACAGAATAAAAAGTGTGGGCTTCGCTTTGCGTGGAGCCCTTCTTTTGGTTAGGACGGAGGCCAGTATAAAAATCCAGGTATTTTTGGCCATTGCCGTTACTATTGCCGGATTTTATTACGAAATCTCTGCTACGGAATGGATTTTTCAAGTCTTTGCCATTTCTATGGTCGTAGGCATTGAAGGGGCCAATACGGCCATAGAAAAATTGTGTGATTTTATTCATCCGGATTTTGATGAAAGAATCGGTTTTATTAAAGATGTAGCCGCTGGCGCCGTAATGCTTGTATCCATTGGAGCAATTATTGTTGGCTGTATTATCTATATACCAAAAGTATTCTAGTCCCTATTTCATCTGCATTTACAATTCTGTTTGGTTGCAATTTTCCATGTTACAATACCAAACCCATCACACACCTGTATTAAACGGAAGACTCCCAAATCAGCCAAAAACCATTCCTTCAACAAATATTTTCATCGCTGTAGCTAGCTACTTATGATTCCAAAATGATGTTTCAAAAATTTTAAATCTCGTATTTCCCTACCCTATCCCCAATCAAACGACCTTATAAAATTTGTTGCTACAAAAATCAGTAATTAAGTAGTTTAAGACTCTGCAGGTTATCGATAAGACCCCACAGAACAACATAATCCAGAAAAACCCGTTAAAAACAAAAAAGGACAAATTAGATAGTAAAAAGCTATGTTCAATAGCATACGGAAAGCAGTTTTCATTAGGGCTTTCAAGGGCGAAAAATCAAGTATCAAAAAAACCATAACCCCCTTTAGGGAGTATGTACTTTATAAAAACGAAAAGACTTTTCACAATCCCTACTTTGAAAACTTCGTAATACGTATTTTTGCATCCAGTGGAAAAAAAGTAATGGCCAAAAAGAAAACAACGACAACCAAAAAAAAGACGCCCACCAAGAAGGCTAGTCTTAAGGTATCCAAAAAGAACAAGATTATTTTAGGAAGCCTACTGATACTTTTCAGTATGGCACTATTTTTCTCATTTGTGTCCTTTTATTTCACTTGGCAGGATGACCAAAGCTTATTATCAGAATTTGCCAATAGAAATGAACAAGCCAAAAACCTGCTCAATAAGTTTGGGGCCAGTGTAAGCCACTTTTTTGTTTACAAAGGTTTTGGTGTGGCTTCTATTATCTTAACAGTTCTAGTTTGTATTACGGGGCTACACCTGTTCTTAAGCTTGGAGAAAAAAGGGCTTCTAAAAAAATGGATATGGGGTCTGGTCTTTATGATTTGGATATCTATTGCCCTAGGTTTTCTAGCAGACACCAAACCCTTATTGGGCGGACTTGTAGGCTATGAAATGAACGACTTTTTAAGGGATTACACAGGTAATATAGGTGTGGTACTTATTCTTCTTTTTGGCCTGGTATTCATATTAGTGCGTTTCTTCCATTTTACTCCTGAAGGAATGGCCCAGTTTTTCCGCAAAAAGACATCAACCTTAAAATCTGAATTAGAATCTACAACAAAAGAAGCATCCGATACGGTTAGAGATGTAAAGGAATCCATTAAAAAGACAGAAAAGGAAGAACCTATAGTACTTGACACATACACGCATAAAAAAGACATTCCGCCTTTAAAAAAGGAAGAGGTTCCTTTAGATGATTTTGAAGTTACCGTTCCCGTAGAAGAAGAAACCACAGATGAACTTTCTATGGAAGTAGAGAAGATTGTGGAAGAGCAAGAAGAAACTGATAATATTGCGGATAAACTAGTGGAGGATTTTGGTGAATTTGACCCTACCCTAGAATTAGGCAACTATAAATTCCCCACCATGGAACTGTTGGACCAGCACGGTGTAACAGGTGGTATCACCATAAACCAAGAAGAACTTGAGGAAAACAAAAATAAAATTGTAGATACCCTTAAGAACTACAAAATTGGTATTTCTCAAATCAAGGCTACCATTGGTCCAACCGTAACCCTTTACGAAATAGTTCCCGAAGCCGGTGTACGAATATCCAAGATTAAGAACCTAGAAGATGATATTGCCCTTTCGCTTGCTGCTCTGGGTATACGTATTATTGCACCTATTCCAGGAAAAGGAACCATTGGTATTGAAGTGCCCAACAAAAATGCGACAATCGTTTCTATGCGTTCGGTCATAGCTTCCAGTAAATTCCAAAAAGCGGAAATGGAACTGCCCATTGCTTTTGGAAAAACCATTAGCAACGAAACTTTTGTTGTAGACTTGGCAAAAATGCCCCACCTTTTAATGGCTGGTGCTACAGGTCAAGGTAAATCCGTGGGATTAAACGCGGTGCTTACCTCGCTTCTTTACAAAAAGCATCCGGCCGAGGTAAAGTTTATCTTGGTAGATCCTAAAAAAGTGGAACTTTCCATCTATAATAAAATAGAAAGACACTTTCTTGCGAAATTACCAGATTCTGAAGAAGCCATCATTACAGATAATGCAAAGGTTATCAATACCTTGAACTCCCTTTGTATAGAGATGGATGACCGATACGAGTTATTAAAGCATGCCCAAGTACGTAACTTAAAAGAGTACAACGTAAAATTCAAGGCCCGAAAGCTTAACCCCAATGACGGACATAAATTCTTACCGTACATTGTATTGGTGATAGATGAATTTGCAGATTTAATCATGACCGCGGGCAAAGAAGTAGAAACCCCTATTGCGCGTCTTGCCCAATTGGCTCGGGCTATTGGTATTCATTTGATTATTGCTACGCAACGTCCTTCGGTAAACGTTATAACGGGTATTATAAAAGCAAATTTTCCCGCCAGGATTGCGTTTAGGGTAACCTCTAAAATAGATTCAAGAACTATTTTAGATGCACAAGGAGCTGATCAGCTTATTGGTCGTGGAGATATGCTCTATACGCAAGGAAACGATGTTACCCGTATTCAGTGTGCTTTTGTAGACACCCCAGAAGTAGCCAAAATAACAGAATATATAGGTTCGCAACGCGCCTATCCAAATGCCCATGAACTGCCAGAATATTCGGGCGAGGATTCTGGCACAAGTATTGATGTTGATATAGCGGACAGGGATGCCCTCTTCCGTGATGCCGCCGAAGTAATTGTTACGGCGCAACAAGGTTCCGCATCTTTGATCCAAAGAAAAATGAAATTGGGTTACAACCGTGCAGGTCGTATCGTAGACCAGTTGGAAGCGGCTGGAATTGTAGGTCCTTTTGAAGGAAGTAAAGCACGCCAGGTTCTAGTACCTGACCTTGTAGCCCTTGATCAATTGCTGAGCAACGAACGCTCCTAATTAGAACTATTAACTTAAACAATAAAATGAAAAAGATTATTCTAGTATTTACCCTTGTGTTACTTTCAAACGTAACTTTTGCCCAAAATTCAGAAAAAGCAAAAGCCCTATTAGAAGATGTATACACCAAGGTTAAAAGCTATGACAATATTTACGTAGATTTTAAATACGTACTTAACAATTCAGAAGCAGGTATAAATCAAGAAACACGTGGTGAAGTTACTTTACAAGGAGATAAGTTTATTGGTAACTTCTTTGGCACTACACTATTGTATGACGGCTCTAAAGTCTATACCATTATTCCAGAGAACGAAGAAGTGACCATAGAAGACAAATCTGACGATGGCAGTGCACTGACCCCTGCTAAAATGTTAACGTTCTACAGAGAAGGCCATAATTACGAAATGGATATCCTTCAAAACGTAAACGGAAGAAAAATACAGTATGTAAAGCTTACCCCTATTGATACAGATTCTGAAATAAAGACCATTTTATTGGGTATTGATGCGGAAACAAAGCATATTTACAAATTGATAGAAACCGGTAAAAATGGTACCACTACGACCATTACCGTTAATTCTTTCAAAACTAATCAACCTTTGTCAAAAACCTTATTTACTTTTGACGAGGCCAAGTACAAAAATGACGGGTACTACATAGTAAGAAACTAATATTACCACATTGAGAATTCTAGACCGATATATATTATCGCGGTTCCTTTATAATTTTTTGAGTTCGTTCGTAATATTGATGTTCATCTTCATATTTCAGACGATATGGTTGTTCATTGATGACTTTGCCGGGAAAGGTCTGGATATGGGTATTATTGGGAAGTTTTTCTTCTATATGATGCCCAGTTTAACGGAAAAGGTACTCCCGCTTACCGTGCTTCTTGCATCGATACTTACGTTTGGAACGTTGGCCGAGAATTATGAGTTTGCCGCAATGAAAGCCTCTGGAATTTCCTTGCAGCGTTCTATGCTCAGTCTTATTATTTTTATGATAGGTCTAGGTGGCGTTACCTTTTATTTTGCGAATAGCGTTATTCCCGCATCCGAACAGAAAATCTACAATATGCGGCGTAATATAGCCAAGGTTAAACCTGCTGCAGCTATTGAAAAAGGGGTGTTTAGCGACTTTGAGGGTATGAGCATCAAAGTAGATGAAAAGTATGGTGAAAAAGACCGTTTTCTAAAAAACGTAATCATTCATCAAAAAACGCCTACTAACGTAAACAGTACGGTAATAAAAGCGAAAACCGGCGAACTTATCAGTAGCGAAGATTCGGAACTTATTCAATTGGTTCTGCGTGATGGTCATTATTATCGTGACATGGATAAGAAGAAAAGCACTGAAAAGAGAAAATACCCTTTTGCCAAAAGTAATTTTGAAATTTACCGGATGAACATTGAAATTCCGGAAATGGAACAAGATCTTGAAGAAGAGAATGTATCCAATCGTGAGAAAATGAAAAATGTTTCCCGATTGATTAAGGATATGGATTCCATTGAAAAGGATAACAAGAGAATAGTTCAAGCGTTTTCAAAAAACATTGTGTATCGTATGGGCGGTTTTATTCCGCTTTCCCCAAAAGATACTGCTGCTACGGAAAAAATGAACCTGTTGCGCCAAAAAGAAGCCTCTAGCAAGTCTATGACAACAACTGCAGTTGATACTAACACAGTACAAAATAACGAAACAGCCCAAATAGATTCGGTTACTCAAACTAGTAATGTTATTAAGTCCGAAGAAAAAACGGCTCCTAAGGAAATAATTTCACTGTTTAAAGACTGGCAGAAGGTACAGGTAATGAACTCCGCCAAAAATTCGGTTTCCAACATTATGACTTCCATTGAAGGAAAGAAACAAGAATTGAACAAGCGTTATGAAATACATAGGCGACATATTTTTTCATTACACGAAAAATATGCCTTGGCCCTTTCCTGTATTATCCTATTCTTTGTAGGTGCACCTTTGGGAGCTATTATTCGCAAAGGAGGTATAGGACTACCAATGGTAATAGCTATTTTACTTTTTCTTGTCTATTACTTTTTAGGTGTTTTTGCAGAAAATTATAGTTACAAAGGAAATATTCACCCCATTATAGGAGCATGGCTATCTTCAATGGTTATGCTACCTTTAGGCGTTTATCTAACGAGACAAGCTACGGCAGACCAAGGAATGATGAATTTTGGAAATGTCATAGACTTTTTCAAAAAACTTTTTTCAAAAAAAGACAAAACTGAAGAAGAATAAATAGCGATATGGAAAAGAAAATTCAATTGAATACTATTGAGGAAGCTATTGAAGAAATAAGAAAAGGAAAAGTCATTATCGTTGTTGATGATGAGAATCGCGAGAACGAGGGTGATTTTCTTGCCGCTGCAGAACTGGCAACACCAGAAACCGTAAACTTTATGGCCACTCACGGTAGAGGTCTTATCTGTGCCCCGTTAACCGAAGGTAGATGTAAAGAATTAGGTCTGCACATGATGGTCAATAACAATACGGACCCCATGGAAACTGCTTTTACCGTTTCTGTAGATTTACGTGGTGGCGGAGTTACTACTGGTATTTCAGCTTCGGACAGGGCCAAGACCGTACTTGCCTTAACCGATGCCAACACAAAACCACACGATTTAGCTCGCCCTGGACACATTTTTCCACTTGTAGCTAGAGAAGGTGGTGTACTGAGAAGAACAGGACATACAGAAGCTGCTATTGATTTTGCTAGATTGGCAGGCTTACAACCTGCAGGTTACATTGTAGAAATCATGAACGAAGATGGTAGTATGGCCCGTCTTCCCCAATTGGTAGAAGTCGCTAAAAAGTTTGATCTAAAAATTGTTTCTATAGAAGATTTGGTTGCCTATAGAATGGAACATGACAGCCTTATAGCTAAAAAGGAAGATTTTGACATAGACACTCGTTTTGGGAGGTTTCGTTTACGAGCGTATCAACAGACCACCAATAACCACGTACATATTGCATTGACCAAAGGTGCTTGGAGCAAATCCGAGAAAGTTTTGACTCGTATCAATTCCACTTTAGTCAACAATGATATTCTGGGAACATTGACCAATAACCCAGATGCCAAACTTGAAGATATGTTCAAGGCGATAGATAAAGAGGGAAAAGGCGCTATTGTTTTTATAAATCAAGATTCAGAATCATTAAATCTTTTATCCCGGTTGGCCGAGTTAAAAGAGCTACAAAAGAAAGGAATTCAAAAAGCACCAAAAATTGATATGGATGCCCGTGATTTTGGAATTGGGGCACAAATTCTACATGATTTGGATATTGCTAAAATGAGAATCCTATCAAACTCGCCACAAACCAAAAGAGTTGGTATTGTAGGCTATGGCCTAGAGATTGTGGAGTATGTAGCCTACTAGAGCCTGCTCTTATTTCTAATCTATTTTATTAATTGACTGGGCGGATACCCAAATTGTTTTTTAAAACAGCGACTAAAATATAAGGGATCGCTGAACCCTATTAATGTGGTTACTTCGGATACGTTGTATTTTTTGGTACGTAATAATTGTGCCGATTTTTTCAACCTAATTGTTCGCACAAATTCATTAGGTGCCAAATCTGTTAGTTCTTTTACTTTTCGGTATAATTTTGAAGAGCTCATACCCAAAGATTTACACAAAAAAGAAGTGTTTAACTGGCTGTTGCCCATATTTTCATGAATCAATTCCGTTAGATTTTCCATAAAAGATTGATCTATGGGCGAGTGTGTTAAAGTGTTTACCTGACTTTCGATTTCCTCGGAAAATCTACTTTTTAGTTCTTTTCTTGAGTTGATGATATTCTCAATTCGTGTTTTTAATAAAGCCGGATCAAAGGGTTTCACCAAATAGCCATCTGCGCCAGAGCTGTAGCCGTTTATTTTATCGTCATTGTCCGATAAGGCAGTTAATAAAATAACCGGAATATGGCTAATATCCGCATCGTTCTTCAATGCTTTACAAAATTCCAATCCGTCCTTAACCGGCATCATGATATCCGCTATGCAAATAGCAGGTTTTACGTTTAGGCAAACTTCCAATCCCTTTTCGCCATTTTCCGCTTCAAAGACCTTATAATAGTCCGATAGGAAATCCACCAAATAATTCCGTAGTTCCGCATTGTCCTCAATAATCAGAATACGCTCTTTTAAATGTGTACTCTGTATAATTTTCTTGGCTGTTATCAGTTGTGGTGAATCTTCGGTAACCTGGTTTTTCTCATATTCAAAAACTTCATCATCTCCATATGCGTTGCGACTTACAGGAAGTTTTAACGTAAATACACTTCCTTTGTTCAGTTCGCTCTCCACAGTTATAGAGCCTTTATGCAATTCTGCCAAAGCCTTAACCAAAGATAGGCCAATACCTGAACCCGTATTAAGACCGGAACTATTGGGTGCTTGATAAAAACGCGAAAATATTTTCTGCTGACTTTCTTTTGGAATTCCTATTCCGTCATCACTCACTTCAACCATTAAAAAAGCCTTCCCCTCCTCTTCTTTTACTTCTATAAAAAGATCTACATGGCCATAATTGTGGGTGAATTTTAATGCGTTGGACAGGAGATTATATAACATTTTATCATACTTGTCCCGATCAACATACCCTTCGATTGCCTCGTTTTCCGATATTAGGTTGAAGTTTATCTTTTTATCGTCCGCCAATTCTTCAAATGATCGAAAGGTATTTTGGGTATACAGAAGAATATCCGTCTTGGTAACCTTTAGGCGCAATTCCCCTGATTGGGCCCTTCTAAAATCCAACACTTGGTTTACCAGATTTAACAATCGGTTGGCGTTCTGATGAATAAGGTTATAACGACTCTGCTGAAAATAATTCCCAGAGTCCTTACCGTCCTCCATTAACTGTTTTGCGGGCCCTAAAATTAAAGTGAGCGGAGTTCTAAGTTCATGGGATATGTTGGTAAAGAAGCGCAATTTTTCATTATTCAGTTTTTCATCGCGTTCTCGTTTTACTTTTTCCATCAACCATTGTTGTTTTAAGATAATACGTTCCCTGACCTGTTTACGAATAAAATAAAAAGCCAGTGCCAGTATCAACAGTAGTATAAAGAGTGCTTTATAGGTAAACCAAAAAGGAGGAAGTATTTTAATCTGATATTCAGAAGTAGCACTCCACACCCCGTGACTGTTCATAGCCTTCACCTTGAAGACATAATCCCCCGAAAATAAATTGGTATACTGAACCGTACGCTGCCTCATATCTACGGTATTCCAGTTTTCATCAAAACCTTCTAAAATATAACTGTACCTGTTCTGTCTGCCATTTACGTAGGATGGACTAGAAAAGGTGAGCGAAAAGTTTTTGTTGGCATTTTCCAGAACCAAACTGCGGTTTAGGTTTAAGTCGGTTTTAAGTATTTCCTGTCCGTTTATTACTGAACCAATTTCAATCGCCTTGTTCTGCACCCGTATATTTGTAATTATAGGTTCTGGTGCGAACCCATTTACCGAAAGTTCTTTAGGGGAAAAGCTAATAACACCTTCTTTCCCTCCAAGGTACATATGCGTATCATCTGCAAAATAAAACCCTCTGGTACTAAAAACATCCAGCCGGTTGCCACTTTCTGTATGATAGAGTTTTAATTCTTGGGAAGTTATATCATACTTACCCAAATTATTATTGTTCATATTCAACCATAGAAAACCATCTTTCCTAGATACAAGATTTGTAATCCACCTATTTTTCACCCCATCAATATCTTCTAGGGCAGAAAAATCATCCAATGCCGGATTATAATAACACAAACCTTTACGGGTAGCTGCCCAGATTTTTCCGGTTTCATCTATAGCAATATCGCTTACATTATTATGGGGCAAACCAACCTTGTCATCAGATTGCGTTTCATACGCCTTGACTTTCATAGAAGAACGATTATAGCAAAAGACCCCTGTTTGAGTAGCGAACCAAATTCTGCCGTTCTCACTTACCTTAATAGAATTAATATCTACTCCGGGCAACAAATTACCATACGAGGACTTTACATCGTTGGTGTTTAAATCCAAAATTACGGCTCCCTCACCATGCGAAGCAATAACCATTTCGTCATTGCTCATAGGTTCAAAAGCCAAAATAGGGGCATGCTCAAAACCAACGTCAATTACCTTTTCCGTTTTTTTCTGATAATCGAAAATCAGTACTTTTCCGTTCCAAAGCCCGCAATAAAATATTTTGCCGTCCGGGGAAAACATACTGGAAATATCTTCTTGTGTACGATAAAGCGGGATATAACTTTCTCCGTTAGATATAAACAAACCATTGTGCCTGGTAGCCACAACTATCTTATTATCATACGTTTTAGAAAAATCCCGTATACGAGGAATTTGATTATCTATAAACCTGCTTATAGAGGTATTGTATTTGAACTGGTTCTCATAAGGATCATATTTGTCCAGTCCCTCTTCTGTACCTACCCAAAGTACACCTGAGGCATCAAAATAGAGTGCAGATACCAAATTATCAACCAAAGAATCATCATCCGACAATTCCGAAAAATACCAATCATAGCCTTGCTCCCGAACATCTTCAAGTTGGTCTACCCTTAGTATTCCTCCTAGAGTACCTAGCCAATACTTTCCGCTTGATGACTTTGCTACGGATATAAAATAGGGTCCTAGTTTATCCCGTACCTCGGAGTCTTCAATAAATAGATTTTGAAAACGGTCATCAGCTGTATTCAATTTGTACAGGCCATTTCTACTTCCTGCAAAAATATCCGACTTATGGTCTTCGTAAATAAAATTTAAATAAGGACTGGGTTCAATTGTGTTTTGGTCAGATAACGAATAGTGCTTTATTTGTACGATTGAGCCTAAGTTATCCAACGAAATTCTAGCTATGCCCACATTACCATAGCTACCTATCCACAAACGCCCTGTGGAATCTTCAAAAATTTCTTTTACATAGGTAAACCCATCTAAATCAACTTTACTGAAACTTTCTTTTTTAGGGTCATATAAAAACAAACCTTTATCCCTAGTACCAACCCATACCCTTTTTAAGCGGTCAATATGTACGGACCTAATTTCCTTATCCTGTATTGAGCCCGTTCTATTAGGATTCGGCAGAAAAACTTTGAACTTGTAGGTGTTTAAATCCAAAAGGGTAAGCCCATCACGCGTTCCGATCCAGAGTTGGTTTCCTTCTTTATCAAATTCCAATGCTGTTATATCATCATTGGGAATTGTATTTAATGCCGGAGTAGCACTGGTGTACGACTTAAACTCGTACCCATCAAACCGATTAAGACCAGAAAAGGTACCAAACCAAAGAAATCCCTCATTATCTTGAACAATGTGTCTTACTGAATTGTGCGAAATTCCACTGGCATCATCATAATGCTCAAATTTTAACGATTGAGCGTATAGTCCCCATAGTGAGAAGACCAACCAGAATACACACGTTAACAGATAGTTCATTGGTTTTTGCGTTGCTACTACACAATTTAAGCTTTTAAAAAACAACACCAAGATTAACCGCGTTTATTCTAGAACAGCATCCGCAGCCATTTCAAAATCTAGTGTACCTCCTTTACTAAGCAAATCATGTGTAATATTATACTCATCGTAAGCTTCCCCGTTCAATTGAATGTTTTTCACATACACATTGCCACTACTGGTACCGGGAGAATTTAGAATCAGGTTTTTACCATTTTGAAGCGTTATGCTAACCTTCTCAAAACTGGGGCTTCCAAATTCATATTTAGGGTTCTCCTCTGTTCCGCCATTCATTTGGAACAGACCTATTTTCATCAATACCGCTAAACTACCCATGAGACCTTGATCTTCATCTCCGTTATATCCCGTGGATGGGGAAAGTCCTCCAAAGACAGTACTTGTTACTTGTCGCGACCAATATTGCGTTAGGTCCGGCCTACCCAATTTATTAAATATAAATGCGGTCTGGATAGAAGGTTGGTTTCCATAATTTATAGGAATGTTTCTATACTCCGGATGCAATTCCTGTGCATGGGAATTCCCTGCCGTAAACCCCAATTTTTGGGCCGTTTTAAACTGTTGGTCTAATTTTTCTACGGCTGTCGAATTCCCTCCCATTAATTGGGCCAACCCTTCCGGGTCATGTGGCACGAACCAAGTAGATTGTGCGCCATTGGACTCTATAAATCCGTTTTCATGCTCATAGGGACTATAATCTTCCTGCCATTTGCCATCTACATCCTTAGGTCTCATCCAACCTATAGAAGTGTCAAATACATTTTTATAATTCTGCGAACGTTTTAAAAAATAGTCCACGTCTTCTTTTCTTCCCAGTTTTTTCGCCAACTGTGCCAAGGTCCAATCTTGGTAGGCATATTCCATGGTCATACTTGCCCCGTCTTGGTGTCCCCCAAATTTACCCTCAGGTATGGGGTGCGGCACATATCCATTTTTCAAATAGTACTCCAGTCCACCACCAAGTATGGTATTGTGCTCATAGCCCGCTTTTGCCATAATACCGCCGGACATATGATTTTTCTTTAAGGCTTCATAAATACCATCTAAATCTTCCGTGATGATTCCTTTTTGGATTGCCGTAACTATAAATGGGGTTGATGATGCTCCCGTCATAACATAGGTATAATTTCCGCCGGATGGCCCTCTTGGTACCATTCCGCCATCTTTATAATATTGTAACATAGAGTGGACAAATTCTTCCATAACATCAGGATACACCAAGCCCCACAGGGTGTTCAAAGTCCATTGTGCGCCCCAAAACGAATCCGAATTGTAATGATTAAATTTAGGTTTTCCATTCTTATTGAGCGGTAATTGGCCTACCCTAAAAGATTCTCCTGTATTATCCGGGTAGGCGCCATCAGCATCACTAATTATTCTGCGGCCTTGCAACGCATGCCACAAATCCGTGTAAAATCTTTTTTGAGCAATTTCAGTACCGCCCTCAACCTTTATTCGGCTCAGTAACGTGTTCCATTCTGATTGAGAGTCTTTAACTACTTGGTCAAAATCCCAGTGCTGCAATTCCGTATTGGTATTACCTTTGGCATTCTTAATTGAGGTATAGGATATACCCGCTTTCATAAGAACTTCATCTGCCCCTTCTTTCAAAAAAATCAAATAGTTTCCGGTCTGGTCATCTTTTTCTAGGGAAGCAATCTCTGTATTTAAGTCGATAGTAAAAAAAAGTTTTGTGGCCTTAGGCCTCCTACTTGTTTCTGCAATTAGCAATTCACCCTGTAACGAAGTTTCATTTACTTGTTCCAGTAGTCCATCTGTATTTTTATTGGGGCCCAGCATTCCGTTTAGATTAAAAAGTACGGCTGCCCTCTTTCCGTTTTTAGGAAAGGAATACTTGTGTAGCCCTACCCTTTTGGTACTCGTAAGCTCTACATCTATATTATATTTTTCCAGTTCCAAGGCGTGATAGCCTGGAGCTACTTTTTCTTTGTCATGGCTAAATTTTGATTTAAAATCTGTGTATATGGATTTTGCATTTGAATCATCAACGGTAACGGGCATGACGGACAGACCGGAAAGTTGCCAAGCGTGAATATGGCTAAATCCTTGAACGGTATCCACCTTATATCGGTAACCACTTCCCCAAGCACCGTCTACCTCTGTATCCGGACTTAGATTAACCATGCCAAAAGGTCTACTGGCAGATGAAAAGAAAAACCATCTTGAATTTTCAGTGTCCAATTGAGGGTAGACCAAATCCACAGGCTCTAAAGCGGTTACCTTTTGTTTGGACTCTACTTTAGTCTCGCAAGATGTGAATGCCATTATTAGCAGGAGACAGATTCCGTAGAAAGAAATTTTTGAAAATAAACTCATATAATACGTTTCTTTAACTTTTTGAATTGAGATTTGATTCAATTTGTTCCAACATTTTAAAAGTTGGAAAACCATTGTTAGGTCTTCTAATTTTAGGGTTGTACCAATTATCCCATTTTGCTGATTTATCGCCACTGTTTCTATTTTCATAGATTTCTTTTAATTGCAATTTAGCTTGAGGCAATAACGCTTTAATATCCGTAAGTAAGGCTTCATTAGGAACATCTTCATACTCCTTCTTTAAAACGGACATTTGATGCAACGTTCTTTCAAATTGAATTAAATCTTGATATAATACCGCAGGCAAATAAATATAGTCATGGAAAAAAGTCTCATTTTCTGTAGCAAGCTCAAGGCCCTTTTCAGCTTCTTTTACCGCTAGATTTATACGCTCTTGAATGACTTGTACATGTTCCAAATCATTTTCAACTCTGTTGTAATCATGAGAAACAGGTGATTTTCCCGGTCTTTGTATAGGGCTGTCCGATAGATAAGAAATGGCCTCCCTAATTTCCCAAAGGTGCTGCACATAACCAATCCGATTGGGTTGTGCCTCATGTAACAACTTCATTGAAGATACGGCCAAGGTAGCACTGTTGTCATTAAAATAGCGTTTGGTCCATTTGCTATAAAATGAAGCAGCTTCAAAATTATCAGGGTCATTACAGACCTCGGAATAGGCTTCTATATTTAGTAGAAAGGGTCTAAAATTCTGTCCGTTTACCAGGCAGAACTTATCTGCATCATAGGTACTGAACATATCCTTCATTATAGATTCTACCTTCTCTGGATAGGGATTGTGAACGGTATGGTTCAGCCAAAAACCTGCATGCATATAGGTCCCAAAGTTATAGCCGTCCGTGGTTTTTGGGAGATGCTCAAAATCTCCAAAACCATGGTCGGACCAGGCAACAATCCAATCTTTTGGCGGTCTAAAGCCATCGTTCCACATTTCCATACCGTCTGAGTAACACACCAACACTTTATCTGCATTGGGCTTGTACTCATCTACCAAATCCCCAAAAGCCTTGTAAACCTGATTGAATACTTCAATTTTACTTTCTCCACAACTACTTTCATACTCCCAATCCCATACCTGATGTCGTGGTCTAAGAATAAAAATATCTGTTTTTCTAAGTGGGGTTTCCTCTAAATAATAGCGCCAAGCTGTTAACCAATCTTCTTTATAGTCTTTCCAACAGGTAGCTTTATCTGCGGACATAGGATGTATTTGATAGCCCAGCGCAAAATCTATCGCCACCTTCATTCCTTTTTCTTGCGCGTAGTCTATCATCTTTTCAACATAGTCTACATCTACTTTATAGTCCGTTAGGTCTTGGTATTCAGGACGAATAAAAAACTCCGGTCTGCCCAACATATCAAATAATTGAATAGCGTTGTACCTGAGTCTTACCAGTGAATTTATCATCTCCGTATAACTCTCCCAATCATACTCCAACAGCTTACCCCTATAATTGGCCAGCTCATCTACATCATTCTCAAAATAACAAAGAATCGGTACTTTTGGCGGTACTATTTTCCTTTCCGAAAAGGCAAAAAGGTCAATTGCTTTCTTTTTTGGAATTTCTTTTCCCGTCCAATATTGCAATGGATCAATCTCCAAAATTTCTTGGGCATAGTCATAAATGGCATATTGGAGCCCTTGCATATCGGAACCGGCCAATACAATTATCTCTTTCCTCTTCTTACTAGTTACTTTTGACCAAATGCCACCTCTGGGACCGGGATTTTCAGTAGTAATATTTATTTTTTTGGATTGATTAAAAGTGGCTATCAAAGAATTTGACTGTGGCGTTCCTATAAGAATTGCCGGCGCTTTTTCAGGAACTATATTGATATCATTTACCACTGCCACCTCTCCCGATAACACCTTTTCCAAATCCTTTTGTAAATCTTCGGCTACATTTATCTCAGTTTTACTTACTTGCTTTCCGATAACAACATAGCAAATTGGTGATGGTTCTATGCTAAAGGAAGACAAAAGAAACAGTCCTAACAGCGAGAATAGCGCACAAAATCTTTGGCTAAATGGTAACATCTTCATCATGAATCTTAAATATACATGTACGGACTAGCGTCCTTTTAAAAAATATGGACAGGAATACCACTCCCGCCCATATTCAATCAACTCAAATTAACTAAACTCAATTATTCTAGTATCCGGGGTTCTGGGTCAAAGAACCATCCGAAAGTTCCAACTCACTAGAAGGAATAGGTCTCAAAAGATGAACGTTAGGGTCAAAAGCACCGTGATCCTGTACATGTGGATTATGGGCGTTTATACGTTCTTCCAATTTTCCCGTACGTTTTAGCACAGCCCATCTGTTGGCTTCACCCGCTAGTTCCACAGCCCTCTCATTTAGAATATCATCTATGGTCACTGATGTGTATTCATTAGCTACTCCGGTGGCACGTTCTCTAACGATATTTAAATGGGTTAATGCCGCTGAAGGATTTCCAGCACCCAAGTAAGCCTCGGCAGCCAGTAAGTGCGTCCCTGCTACCCTAAAGACAAAGGTATCGCGGGCACCATCCGTGGCTTCACTAAAAATTTCATCATCAAACTTTTTGAAAATAGGAAAGTTGGTACGTTCCGGGTTCAAAGAGTACAAATAATTTACACCAGGTACATTTTCCGGTTGTCCAAATAAATACTGATCGGGTTGGTAAACCCAGTATCTGTCCAAGCGTTCTGCCAATTCTACAGCATCCAAGGCCACTTTAGGGTAGTATACAATTGTATCTCCGGCTACAATTGGATCAGGCCCTTCCGGCTCATCCCCATCTGCAAGTATGGCCCTGTGTAGTGTTGCTTCGTCCCTGCTATCATTATCCGCAAGTAGGGAATAGAAAAACGGAGTAGGCATTGCATTAAAATCACTAAAACCATAGGGAGTTGTAGTTCTATTCACTCCTGGATAATTAGCTACCTGATTCATAAAAATGGAATGCTTGGTATTCACTTGATCAGTAGCAAGCCCATTGGTACCCCATTGAATAGCGAACAAAATCTCATCGTTTTCCTGATTGTCATATGCAAAAACTTCGGCGTAAGATTGACTTCTAATATCGTATGACCCGATTGCTTCCTCGGCAAGAGCTGCCGCAGTATTAAAATCATCCGTACTTCCGAATGAAGTATATGCCCTTGTTAAATATACCTCTGACAGTAAATGTTGAGCGGCTCTTTTCGAGAATCTACCCGTTTCAGGCTCATCTAGTAAAACTGGGATAGCGTCTTCTAAATCACTAATAATCAAATTATAAGTTTCTTCTTCCGAGCTTCTCGTATAATCCGATCGAATGCTAGTAGGTTCTTCTAAATCTAGAACCAACCCGCCATATTGTTGTACCATATTAAAGAATGCCAGAGCGCGTAACGCCTTTGCCTGAGCAATCCCATATGCTTTATCGCCCAATTTTGATTCAGACCAACTTATCTGGTTTTCGTATCGGTTAATGGCAGTATTGGCCTTGGCCACCACATTGTAATTTTTTGTCCATAAGGAGCCCCCAACACCGGAATCAAAACCAAAATAATCATTGACTGCAGAAACAGAATTCAATTCGGCTTTGACCGTAAATAAATCCGTTCCCAAAAATTGCAGATTATAGTCTTTATATACTTCCCTCAGGGTGGAATATACACCTACGACCAACTGATCGGCCGTACCTTCATCAATAAAGTTTTCACTTGTTATATCAGAAAAAATATCTTCTTCAATATAACTATCGCATGCGCTAAAAGTAATCATACCAAGTAGTACGACGCCTATGTGCTTTATTTTTATATCTAGTTTCATCTTAATTTTTTATAATGTTAAAAGGCAAGTTTAAGACCTAATAAAACTGTTTTTACCGCATAGGTCATGTTGTAAGAGTTCTGAAGCGCAGTCTCTGGATCGGGCCCCTTGTAGTCCGTAAATGTGAACGGGTTTTGTACATCCAAGGACATTTTTAATCTTGACATTCTTAACTTGTCCGCCAAAGTTTGCGGAAATTGATAACCTAAACCTATATTACCCACCCTCACAAAAGAAAGGTCTTCGTACGTCCAACCTGTATCTCCATAATCTGGAATGGGATAAGTACCATCTGGGTTGTTAGGTGTCCAATAGTTTAAGTCCAAACTATTAAAAACGGCACCGTCTCCCGATGTTGAGAAATTCTGATAGAACTCAGAATGTCCGTAAGAACCTTGTCTGGTGTACACCTGTACATTTAATTCTAAGTTTTTGTAGTTAAAAGTATTGGTCATACCCCCAATCCAATCCGGAGAGTTTTGACCTAGCAACACCTTATCATCCTGATCAATTGTTCCGTCATTGTTCTGATCAACAAATTTGTACTGACCGGGAAGGTCACCAAAACTAGCCGCCTCTGCAGCTTCGTCTACTTGCCAAATGCCAGCAACTTCAGTATTCCAGATAGCATCAACAGGTGCTCCAATTTTTAAAACTCCATGATCACCAAAGGGAATTTCATCCAAATCACCATCAATCTCTACAATTTCATTTTTGTTTTTTGTAAAGTTGAAGTTGGTTCTCCATGAAAAATTATCCGTTCTAAAATTAACCGTATTTAAAGTTACCTCTATACCGCTATTACGAACAGAACCAAAATTACCAAGAGCACTGTTATAACCGGATATGTTGGATAAGGTTCTGGCCAGAATACTACCCTCTGTTTTCTTGTTGTAATATTCAAAACCTAAACCTATTCTATTGTTGATAATAGAAAGGTCTAAACCTAAGTTGTATTCCTTTGACACTTCCCAAGTTAAATTTTCATTAGGTAAGCCAGCAACGGTCTTTCCTACACTGGCATTCTCTCCAAAAAGATAGTTTGAAGCGGAAAGAAACGCTAACGAACTGTATGCATCTACAGTACTGTCATTACCGGCCTCACCATAACTAACACGTAACTTTAGGTTGTTAAGCCAATCTGCATTTTGAAGAAAAGCTTCTTCGCTAGCTCTCCAAGCGAATGCAGCTGATGGGAAGAAATTCCACTTGTTACCAGCAGATAATTTTGAAGAACCATCATATCTTCCGGTAAACGTAAACAAATACCGATCTTTAATGGAGTAATTTAAACGACCTGCAAAGGAAGCTAAAGTTTCTTTTTGATAGAAACTACCAAAATTGCGTATATCCGTACCCCCTTCGGTATTATAGAAAAGATAGGCATCCGTATCAAAATTTCTGACCTGTATATCGCTACCTTCTTTATTGTTGTAATAAATGGAAGAAATTAAAGTGGTCTTTAAATTATGATCTGGAGCCAAATCAAAATCAAAATCCAGTATATTATCCCACGTATAAGCGGTATTAAAATCTGACTGGTAGTGAGATTGTATTCTACTAGGATCGTTACGCGATGATTTGGTCAAAAGGCCTCGGTACTCACCAAAACGTTGCGAAGTTATATTAGGCGCAAACTGTGTTTTAAAGTTCAACCATTTTGTAGGCTTATAGTTTAAAAATACGTTTGCGATTACATCTAAAGTCTTTGTGTTTAACCTCCAAGCCCCTTCTGCATCATAAGTTGGGTGAACGAAACGAAGATCTTGATCATCTGGAAACAAAATAGGTTCTCCGTCCGAATCGAAAGGGTTTACGGTTGGTGCCAAACGAAGCGTACTTCTAAACAGTTCCCTACTACCTTCTTCACGCTCCGCAAATGCTAAATAGGCCTTCACACCCACTGTAACCTTGTCCGAAACTTTCTTTGAAACTGAAGCACTTATGTTGTACCGTTCGTATCCCTCAATTCCCATTACACCTTCATCACTTAAATACCCTAAAGATGCATTGTAGACCAAACCGTTAGTACCTCCGGACATTCCCAAAGTGTGACTTGTTTGAATTCCTGCTTTACGGTAAAGCTTCATCCAATCCGTATACCTGCCGTTGGCAACATTATCCGCTTCCTCATTGGAACTTTGGAATTCTGTAGAGCGGTCTATAACCACATTATTGTAATCCGCTACGGAACCATTTCCTTTCCAAGCTCTTGCCCTTAAAACATCGTCAACATATTGTACATACTCTGGACCGTCAAATAAATCGGGAACATTAGTAGCGGTACGAAGGCCAAAAGAAGAATCATATGTAAAAACGGTTTTACCTTCAATACCATTTTTAGTTGTAATGATTACAACCCCATTTGCACCTCTAGACCCATATATTGCGGTGGCCGAAGCATCTTTAAGAATATCCATTTGTTCTATATCCGCAGGATTCAACACGTTAATATCTTCAAAGAAAATACCATCTACTACGTACAAAGGTTTAGAAAGGTCATCGTTGAGATTATCACTTACCCCATCACGACTTGCATTGGTATTGGTAATTACCGTGTTACCCCTAATTTTTATGGAAAGTGGCGCCCCTGGTTTAGAACTCAACGTACGCACATCTACACCGGCAACCCTACCTTGTATGGCCTGGCCTATATCCGTTTTCTTTTGTTCCGTTAAGGTCTCCGTATCCAATGAAGCCACCGCACCGGTTAAATCGCTCTTTTTTACAGAACCATAACCAATGACCACAACTTCATCAAGGCCCGTTGAGGCTTCTACCAATTCTATGGTATATGTTGATGCGCTTCCTAGAGCAACTTCTTTGGTTTCATAACCAATATATGAAACCACTAAAATTCCATTACCATCAGCTACCGAAATCGTGAAATTTCCATCAAAATCAGATACAACACCATTACTGGTGCCTTTTACTAAAACACTGGCACCTGGCAAAGGTACATTTGCCTCATCAACAATGACACCCGAAATTTGTGTCTGTGCCCATGAAACAGTTGTCACCCCTATAAAGAGGAATGCCATTAAAAGTTTGAGTTTTTTCATTTTAATTAAGTTAGTTGAACATTAGTCCAAACCTAAGCTTCTTACCTCCCAACCTTATGGACATATTATTCAAAAACATGGATGAATCCCGCAACACCCCATGTTACAAGGGGTTAACATATATCTCAAATACTTATAAAAAACCTTCAGTTTGATAAAATTTCCATCAAATCATTGCTAATCATTCAATTTTAGAGCTCATATTTATAGAAAAAGGATTTTGCTTCCTTTATTACATGAATGCTACAACCATACAAAACTCTATCACCAACCAACCCAAATCCCCAAAAAAAAACCTCTTGAATTCATGTGAATCCAAGAGGTTTTTCAGTTTAAAAAAGACTCTAAATTACCGTCTGTTCAGACGAAAATTTGTGTTCTATAATTTTCTTAACCAAATGTTTCTGAACTGGGTTTTGTTACCATGGTCCTGCAATGAAATAACATCATCTCCATGAGCAGAAGGGTAATTATGAAGGCCTATATAATAGGTGTTTCCATTTATTACGGTATGGTTCTGAATCAAAACACCGTTATGAAGCACCGTAATTTCAGCTTTTGAATCCAATGTGCCATCTTTTTTAAACCTTGGTGCTCTGTAGATCACATCGTAAGTATTCCACTCTAATGGGCTACGCATTGCATTAACCAATGGCGCATGGTCTTTGTAAATACTTCCTGCTTGTCCGTTACGGTAGGTTCTATTATTGTACGAATCCAAAATCTGTAGCTCATATCTATTTTGTAAAAATAGACCGCTATTGCCACGTCCTTGGCTTTCTCCTTCTACCTTATCCGGTGCACTAAACTCAATATGCAACTGGCAATCACCAAATTTCATTTTTGTGCTGATACCGCCCGATCCAGGTACTACCTCAAAATGATCGTTATCAACAATTTTCCATGGTGCGGGCTTGGTATTGTCTGTTTGGCTAACCCATTGATCAAGACTACTTCCATCAAACAGAATAATGGCATCGGAAGGGGCATCGCCTAAAGTTTTTGCGGGAGTTACCACAGGGACTTCCGGTTCCCAGATTTCGGTCATTTCCGGCTTCATTGGCATTGGTGATACTTCCGGAGGAGTACTAGAATGTTTCTGTGCCGTTACTTGAAACGAAAGGGCCGCAGCGGCCAAAAAGAAAAAATATTTTTTTGAGCTCATAATGGTAATTACATTTTGTTTTGGTTCAGTATAATTTTAAAAAAACTAAATATAGTTATAACTTCTTAAAAGGAAATTTTATCTATTGAAGAAATATGTACCGTACTATTCAATTAATAGATTAAAGCCTAGAAATAACCTCTCGCATTTTTTGAGCACGTTGCTTTACCTCCTCTTGGGTCCACCCTAATTTGATTAGGCAAGAAACGGTACGACCTACCCAATGGTCCGATGTTGAAAAATCGGATTTTGAATAATCCGGTAATTGCCGGTACACTTCAGCCGGTAGTTTACCCAAGGACTTTTTCTCTATTAAGTGTTGCCATTCACGATAGTAGTGCCAATTATTATCATACCAATAAAAACAGGCGTCCACTCCTGCTTTACCAAGTTCCGCATGGGCTTTTTTTGCTGTTTGGGCATCCGGAAGAAAGAACGTTAGGAATGCATAACTCTCCTCTCCTCCTTCTGGAACTTTTCTAAATTCTACATTGGCCAAGTCTTGTAAAGCTTCCTTCAAAACCGAATAATTCTTCTTCTGAATAGCCAGAAACTCGTCCAACCTTTCTATTTGGGCCAAACCTACGGCCGCATGCAATTCTGAAATTCTATAGTTATATCCTAAAAACGGATGGGTTTCCGCTCCCCTATCTTTTCCTACATGGTCATGACCATGATCGGAATAATGATCGGCATTGGTCTTATATTCGTCGTTGTTGGTTATAACTGCACCACCTTCCCCACAAGTAACGGTTTTCACATAATCAAAAGAAAAACAACCTAAGTCTCCATAACTGCCTAAAGGTTTGTTTTCAAAAGTACCTCCTATTGCCTGACATGCATCTTCCAGCAATAACAAATTATGCGTGTCGCAAATGGACTTTAAGGCTTTTAAATCTGCCATAGAACCGCACATGTGTACAGGCATAACCACTTTTGTTCGTTCCGTTATGGCGTTTTCTACCGCTTTAGGATTCAACGCCAGAGTGTCATCTACATCAACTAAAATAGGAACGGCACCAATAGCCAAAATAGACTCAAAACTAGCCACAAAAGTAAATGTGGGCATTATGACCTCATCACCAGCTCCAACCCCAGCACTTGCCAAGGCTACCGTTAACGCCGCGGTACCACTACTCACCAACTGGGCATGTTTCACCTGCATTTTATTAGCAAGGACTTTCTCCAGTTCAAGTGCCTTCCAGTGGCCATTACGCATTCCGTCAAAACCGTAACGCATGAGCACTCCGGAATCCAATACGTCGTTTACTTGTTGGCGTTCCTTGTCTCCAAATAATTCAAATCCTGGCATATGTGTTCTAAGTGTTAGGTGTTAGGTGTTAGGTGTTAGGTAAAAAAAACATCAATTTATCTCAATGATGCTTTCTTCTATATTCTTGCGTACTTTCTTAAATTCCGAAAACATGTCATCATTAGCTCTATATCCCACGGGAAGTACCAGAACAGATGTGAGTCCGTTTTTCTTTAAATTCAGCATATCGTCATAGGCGGAAGGAATGAAACCTTCCATAGGACACGAGTCTATTTTTTCCATTGCACAGACGGTTAAAAGATTTCCCAAAGCCAAATACGCTTGGTTTTTAGACCATTGCTCTATTTCATGTACCTCTTTTTTAGAAAAATCGGCCATCATAGCATTTTTGAACGGATTTAAAATTTCATCGCTCGTTCCCCTTACCTTTCTAATCTGCTCAAAATAGCGATTAATATAATCTTCGTTTATGTCATTCTGAATACAAATAACCAAGACATGAGACGCTTGCCCAACTTGCTGTTGACCAAAAGAATGCTCTACCAGTTTATTTTGAAGGTCTTTATTGTGTATCACGGCCAAGGATATGGGCTGTAGGCCGTAAGAAGTTGCGGTAAGGTTAAAAGCTTGTTTTAATCGTTCGATTTTCTCTTCTGAAAGTATTCTTTCCGAGTCGAACTTTTTTACGGCATAACGCCACTCCAAATATTTTATAGAATCCAAATTACTTTATTTAGTTTCCGTTTTGACAGAAAATGATAATTGGCCCTATTATGGGTAGAAGCATACATACAACGGTGTACTATGTTTTCTTAGCCAATCTTTCGCAAAAATAGGATAATTATAAAACACCGCCCAATCTACTCCAACCTTGTCTAAAATTGGTTTATCCCATTTTCATAAAGCGCTAGAAGTTGGTTTTTATCGGTCTCGTTACCAATATTCGATTTAATATCCTCTTTTAGATTTTCAAGCTCCATATACACAACCTTTCTATTTTCATCCGAAATGTTGGCGCCGTTAGTTACAAAATGAAGTGCACCTATTAATTCATGCATAACGGTATTATCCTGTTTTGCATATAACCTTATGGGTTGGACCAAAGTGCGCATTAGTTCCGCAGCTGTTATACTATGATATATTAAAACGCATTTACCATTCTCTACGGGTTGTGAAGTTATATGCGGAAATTGCAGATATTTACGCAACAACCTTCCTAATTTGGCAATAGCATCAATAGCCGTTCCCGGATCGTTAATACCTGGTGACATAGCCTTTACCGCGATTTCCATTAATTTAATCATCCCTCCTACACCTTTATCATCCTCATGACGGTCAGATGAAATATCCAGACAGAACATTAGGTTTTCTATCTCCTCGTCAGAAACTGTATCCTTTACTTTTAATATGGGCATTCCTTCCCATAGATGTTTATTTAGGTATGGTAGAACCTCAATCTGATTTTCTTGTTTCTCAATTGACTTTTGAAGCAGTTTGCTATCAAATCCCCTGAAATAACCGGTCTTGTTGCTGTTTAAGACCTTCCAGCCCGAGGTATCAACATATTGCAGGGCTATTTTTTTTGTATCGGCATTCATTAAAACATTATCTGCATAAGCATTACACCTTTTAAAAATTTTATCTATTATATTCTGAATTTGAATGGCTCCTGAAATACTATGTATAAAATAAACGAACAATCCTATGCAGGTTAACGAAAGTATTGCGGCAAACATGGTAGAAAGCCCCATAGTATCCGCATCTATACCACGAGCACCCAAAGAAGTAATGATAATGATACAGTAAAGCAACGTACCAACATACATGCCTAAAATAAATTGATGTCTACTGTTAGAAACCAGTCCGGGAAGTAATCTGGGTGAAAAATTGGATGACGCCTGACTCAACACAACCATAACCATTGAAAAACTGAATACAGTAAGTGAAATTATCCCTCCAATAAAAACCGATAAAATAGAACGGGCCGTTTCATAATCCTGAATAAACAAATAAGGCACCTTATCCTTAATAGACCTTACCACTTCCCAATTTTCAACCGTTAAAGCCAAGATTGCCAGAATGACGCATAATACAGAAATAAGGACTGGATAAAAAGCAATACTCCGCAACACATGTCTATATGTTCTTTGTAAAAATTTTATAATTCTTTTCATTCTTACAGTCAGATTTTAGCGCCCTTTTTACGTTGTTGAATATTATTAAAGTAACCCAATCCAAAAAGTTGGCCCGTTATTTATATCTTGCCACTTTAACAACTAACAATATGCGTAAATATGCTATTAAATTTAGGCACTATTGAAAATCTTTATAACTCTAAAGTAAATCATGTCCTCAGAAAAATCAGCAGAAAAAGCGCGTCTACACCCTCGCAACAGAAATAGGGAACGATATGATCTAGAAGCCTTAAAAAAATCCAACCTAGAGTTAAAAAGCTTTATAAAGCCGAATAAATTCGGGGTGGAATCCATAGATTTTTCCAATCCGCGTGCGGTAAAAGTTTTGAATACAGCTTTGCTGAACCATTATTACGATATTAAAAACTGGGAATTTCCCGATGAAAATTTATGCCCTCCCATTCCCGGAAGAGCGGACTATATTCACCACATTTCAGATGCGTTGGCCAAATTTAATTTGGGAACAATACCTACTGGTGAAAAAATTTCTTGTTTTGATGTAGGTATTGGGGCCAGTTGTATCTACCCTATTATTGGAGTTACAGAATACGGTTGGCAATTCTTTGGTTCGGACATTGACCCAAAATCAATTGCATCGGCAAAGCAAATTGTTAGTTCCAACCCATCGCTCAGGGGAAAAGTTGAATGTAGATTACAAAAGAGCGCCAGGGATATCTTTCGTGGGGTTCTTTCCCCAGAACAGCAAATTGACGTGGTCATAAGCAATCCTCCTTTTCATTCTTCAATTGAGGAGGCACAAAAGGGAACACGGAGGAAAATCAAAAACCTTTCCGGAAAAAAGGTAAAAACACCAGAACTCAATTTTTCCGGGGTTGGAAACGAACTCATTTATGATGGTGGCGAGGCCAGGTTCATAGAAAATATGATATGGGAAAGTAGAAAATTAGCGCAGAGCTGTTTTCTTTTTTCAACTTTAGTATCAAAAGAATCCAACCTTAAGCGGATATATAAATTATTGGAAAAAGTTAAGGCACAAACTGTTAAAACAATCCCTATGGGAACTGGCAATAAATCTAGCCGAATTGTTGCCTGGAGCTTTCTTTCGGCTGAAGAACAAGACCAATGGCGAAAGAGTAGATGGTAACGAATATTGATCTCTAATTGATAGTTTTATCATCAACCAACTATTTTTTGACTATATTCCCGTAAAAATGTGACAAATAGCAATGTTTATCACATTGTATATTCGCTATGAATAATCAGAACACCTAGAATTGATAATTCAATGGCCAAGTCCTCTCAACATTATACTAAAGACCTGCTAAATAACTAAGAATGAATTCATAACCAACAGTAACATACTTGCTTTTAAAGCAATATTGATTTCACTTTTCTGTTTAATTAATAACTAACCAACCTTAAACCAATGACATCTTATTCAATAAGTGAAATTAACCACATTCTAAAAGGCGAATTAATTGGCTCAACCAGTCAACAAATAGAAGGTCCTGAAGAAATAAAAAAAGCGAATAAAAATCAAATTACCTTTATAGGAAATACCAAATATTCTAAATTTTGGGCTACCTCAAATGCCTGTGCGGCACTTGTATGTCCAAAATCTACCATTGAACCTGGAGATAACCGAGCCTTTATCAGGGTGAAAAATGTGGATTTGGCAATGGCCGAAATCTTAACCCTTTTCAAACCTTCTACTCCCAGTTTTGATACGGACATACATCCTACCGCCGTTATACATGAAACCGCAAAAATTGGTGATGGCTGTAAAATTGGAGCCAATTGTTACGTAGGCAAAGATGTAGAATTAGGGGCAAATGTAATTTTGTACCCTAATGTATGCGTATTTGATGAAACCTTAATTGGAGACAGTACAACAGTTTGGTCAGGAACGGTCATACGCGAACGCTGCGTTATTGGCAGTCACTGTATTTTTCATATCAATGTAAGCATCGGCGCAGATGGTTTTGGATATAGACCAAGTGATGATGGCCGAGGACTGGTGAAAATACCTCAAATAGGAAATGTAATCATTGGCAATTATGTTGAAATTGGTGCCAATTCATGTGTAGACAGGGCAAAATTCAGTGCCACTATTATTGGAGATGGTTGTAAAATTGATAACCTAGTTCAAATAGCGCATAATAGCGTTATGGGTCGTTTTTGTATAATGGCCGGACATAGCGGGCTTGCCGGATCTGTTACATTAGGAGATGGTGTTATCATTGGGGGCAGTGCTTCAATCAAAGATCACACTACTATACATTCCGGAGCAAGCGTTGGGGCCGGGTCCGGTGTCATGAACGATGTAGAAGCAGGAAAAACCGTTCTGGGCTACCCTGCACAAGATGCTAGGGATATGCTTAAAGAATGGGCATCCATAAGAAGGCTAGTAAGAAATAAATAGCATGTTTATCAGTAAAAAGAAAGCCTAATATCCAAATACAGACTTCATAAAAAAAAGCTTTACATACAAGATGTAAAGCTTTCTTTATAAGCTGGAGGTCCTCCTATTGAACCTCCAAGGAAAAGCAACTATTCCTGCTTTTATACCAGTGCATTGGAATATTCCAATTCTTGTAACTTTCTAAGCGCTTCCGATTTGGAATTGACATCTAATTTTAAATAGATGTTCTGCACGTGAAAATTGATTGCACTTGCGGTAACGAATAATTTCTCGGCAATGGTCTTATATGTGGCTCCTTGGCACAAATAATCTATTACCTGGTTTTCTCTTTCTGAGAAAAATTCATTGGATTTACGCTGAAACTTTGAAATGATTTGACTAATAATATCATTGCTCATGGTAGCGCCTTCTGACTTGATTGAGTCTAGGGCATTATAAAGGGCGCGTTCAGTCACCGGTTTGGATAGGTAGCCATTTGCGGTATTTTTGAACGCCTTTTTCACCAAGTCAAAATTGTTCTGGGCGCTGAGCATGATAATCTTTACCTTAGGATCCTTCTTTCTAAAAAGACGGATACCTTCTATGCCATTAATTTCCGGCAATGAAACCTCGGAAAAAATAATATCCGGAGAAATACGGTCGTAATCTGCCAAAGCTTCTTTAACCGAAGTATAGATTCCTTTTAAGGAATACTCCGTGTAAGAGCTAAAATACATTTCATAAGATTCATGCGATGTTACATCATTATCGATCACGATAATTTTTAAAATGTTTGATTCCATGGTAGTGGGATTTTTTGGTATCTATTGAAAACCAACAGAATACCTGGTTAAATTTGGGTTAACTATTAATAGATAATCGCTCGGTAAAGCGACATTTTTTTCAAATTTGGGCGTAAGAAGGCTCTTTCCCTGTGATTAAAAAATCAAGAGATTTTGTTATCCGTTCTTTTAAAGCTTAGAAAAAGACCTATGGTTATGACAGTATTCTGCCGGGTCTTAGTTTAAAGCTAAAACAGATATACGCGCTATACGCTGGGTGAATCGTTATGTTTTAGTGCTGTAGGTAAGGCGCTAAAACCTAAAATGATTGCTTTGAAATTTTATCTCTATCAGACGCAGAGATGTTGCACTTTTATGAAGTGATCAAGTGTGCTTTGCTTGTGGTGCTGTTGTAGGTAATAATGGTACATGGTTTGTGAGATTTGGGGATTAATAAATAGGTTACTTTTGGTATGATTATAATCAAACTTAAGAATTATTTCCTATGCGCTTACTGTATGATCGCCCATTTTCGTTAAACTACCGCTAAAGTCCCTATCTCATTGCATTATATCGGTAATTTCGTACCAATTATCGATATTTAAAAATCAAAAAAAGAGTTAAAAAAGGTGTGAAACCTATTAAAATAGTGGTAAAAAACAAAAAAAACAGCGGAGCCTCCCCCGCTGTTTATAGCCTAATTTTCTACCAAAAAATCAGGTCCCACTAACCATAAGTTAATATTGTTATTGATCTTCGTACATGTTGTTCACTACTGCAGAATGATCATCTACTTGCATAATCCATTTTTCGTCGTTGTATTTTCCGTTTAAATTGGAAACGTAAGCTGTTTTTGCATCTTCTTTATAATTATAATCTGCCAAGTATACATAGTGCAGACCGTTTTCTTTGTTGTAAAACTGTCTAGCGTTAAGACCTTGCTCCTTTAAAGTCTCCATAAAGGCATTTAAATACTTTTTGTTCTTATAAACATTGGCTATTACGTAATATCCGGACTTTACACCCACTATATCTGACTGGTTCAATATCTTGATAGGAAGCTTTACGTAATCCTTAATTTCTTTCTTATCTGCGCCTTCTTCTACAATTGGCTTTGTTTGAGTCTCTGCCACTACTTCTACAGTCTTCTCTACTTCTTTAGTACTATCTGACATTTGCGTGTCATTGGCGGCCAAGAAATCCTGTACATCATTAAATCTTGCTTCATTGTCTTGCTTAGCTATTGTTTTCTTAGAAGTATTATTTTCTGTATTTGCAGCCAAAGCCGTGTATTCTTGCGGAACAGGCTCCACATCTTCTTCAATTTGTGGTTTTAGGTTCTCTTTAATTTCTTGTTTCAATACGTCTACCAAAGACTTTAAGCGTTCTTCAAAAGCTGCATCTCTTGCGGCATCAATAGAGTCTTGTCTTAAGATCATCTCATCCAAAATCAATCTGTTTTCATAAGCCATACCGCTCATTTCATCCTCTATTTCAGTAGAAATTGTATTTTTAAAGCTTCTATTTGCCAGAGATGAATTGTTTCTTTGACTGTTCTTTTTACTCTCTTCCTTTAATCTTAAAATCTGTTCCTCATAATTTCTTACGATACGGTCTACTTTAGCATCTTCAGAACCATCTGCAAAGGTGTCCATACTAGAGCCATGGTTGTCAAAAGTATAGGCTAAGGATACCTCATGGTTCCATCCTAAATCGGCATCATCTGTCATTAAATCCTTTTCTAACAAATACCCTAAGGACATACGCTTACTAAGGTTAAAACCTAAACCTAAGGAAAGGCCATAATCATCATCAAAATTTGTTTGAAACCAACCGTAGCTAGGCAAGTCCAATAATATAGAACCTACATATCCCAATCCGCCATCCTTGTTCTTACCAACTTGAACCATTGGCATTAAACGAGCGTTGGCAAAAAGACCTCTATTGGCCAAAAACTGGTGAGAATACTGTACCGAAGCTTTTACACTCTTGGTACTTAAGTTCGTTAAAAATTCATTTGTAGTTTGGTTATATTTAAAAAGGTCAGTTGCATAAAGTCCAAAATCAAACCCGCCCAATGACAAGGTTACCCCTGGTTGTACCGCTACCTTACTTTCCTTCTTAGCATCCGAAATTTTTGTATCCGTATCTGCTACAACTATTCTATTTTGGTCTAGCCCTTCTGTATAGTAGGTTATGTTCGTGCCAAAAGTTAATCTGCTCTCATCTCCTAATTTTACGGCCGTAGCGTAATTGGCATTAAATCCAAATTCCTGAACAACCCCGGACCATTGGCTATATACACTAATTCCTAATGCAGCATGATCATTAAGTTTGTTACTAAAACCTAAAAAGTAGTTCTGATTATTATCTTCAAACGTAGCATATTGGTTTCTGTGAAGAATGTTTATGTACGATTTGTTCTCTCTAACCAACGAAAACGTTGGGTTGATCAAAAATCTGTTAAAGAACAACTGGTTGTGATAGGTGCTCTTAGTATTGATCTCTGTAACTGCTTCTTGTCCGTAGTTAGACTGCGTACCAAAGATGGCAGCTAGTAAAAGGAGCAGAAAAATTGTGTTGATATTATTTTTTTTGTGGCTCATGGTAGTGATATTTGGGATTATTGAAAACTGTGGTAATACGGTGAATTCTATAGTTTTGAAATTCGGAACTCTTGTGGTAGATGTCCGCATTTCTTAGAACATTTAGATTACCTAAATTTGGGTTATAAACCGGCGACGGTAATCGCCGGCTTTATCTTATCCCCCATTTTTATTAATCTTCCTCAAACAAATTGGAAGTGTACGTTGCTTTGGAATCTACATTAAAAGCTTCTAGCGCTCTATATTCGCCCTCGTCTTCTACGCGTCTTTTGTTGGCATAGGTGAAAGCTACTTTCTGAACCGAGGATTTATTGTTACCACGGTTAGACATTACATAGCCTTTACCATTGGCCGATGTGAACGATATGGCAAAATCATCTTCACCACTATTGATCGGGCTACCAAGATTAACGGCTAGGTCTACACTTTTTTGACCAACTTGTGTCATATAAACATCCAATCCGCCTTGGCCCTTTCTTCCTTCGGAAGCAAAGAACAATGTATTGGTGCCAACTACATTAGGATACAGGTCATCTTTTTTAGTGTTTACCTTTTGACCCAAGTTTTTGGCCACACCCATACTACCGTCTTTACGGATCGCAGATACATAAATATCATACTCACCAAAAGTTCCTGGCATATTGGAGGCAAAGAATAAACGTTTACCGTCCGATGATATAGAAGGATGCATTGCAGACGCATGTTTGGGAGCTACGGCAACTTCTTTAAGGTTCTTCCATTCACCATTTACTTTATCTGCCCTGAAGATTTTATGTACTTCTTCACTTTTGGAAAAAACACCGTACAAGGGTTTTATTTTCACTTTTTTGCTAAAGTAAGCGGTTTGTCCGTCCGGAGTTACGGCAACGGGCATCTTATACCCATTATGATCTTCGGTCTCCTCACCTAGGAAAGTCCTTAGTTCATTCTCAACTATGGTCTGGTCATCTACTATAAACTGACCGTCCTTACGTTGAAAATCTAATTCTCTATACCTTTCTGTTAAAGGTTGATCTAAAAAATTTTTAGAATTTTGTTTTTTTACTTTATAATCAGACTCAATTTGAGCGACCCAATCATTCATATCGGAACTGGTAGCTGATCCAATATTTTGATATTTGGCCATAGCGTAGTCATAACGCTTCTGATAATTCTTACTTAAAGAGCCGGTACTGCTTACTTCTTTTAACTTATCATACCAGAACAAGGCGGTATCGTAGTTTTTGTTCAAGAAGTTGGCATTACCCAAGTCTTCAAAGATGGCTTTATCCTTATATCCTTGTTTTTTAAGGTATTGATAATTTTCCATCCTCTTGTTGTTAGCCTGGTGAATCTCGGTAGCATTACTACTACTAGAATACTGAGCGTCCATAGAACTGCAACAGCACGAAAAAACGCAGGCAAAAAGCACATTGTAGGTTAGCGCATTTTTCATAATAAATTCGATTAGGGGTTAATATCTTCGACAAAGTTCTATAAAACTCTCCTATCTATACTTAGTAATAATTCATAGGTTTTCACTTAAATCGCGTTTTTTTATGTTAAAATCATCGATAAACTGCATTTTTTACGGTTCAAGAGCAAAAAAATCAGATTAAAGAACATTTTTATTACTAGTAACTACTAGTAATCTTTAAAAAAGCGTTCATATCAAAAAATCACTAAAGAACTAAAAATCAACGCAGAAAAGAACAAGTGTAAAAATTTTAACAAGTAGCATAGTGTAGCATATTAATATTTTTCCTACTTTTGTTGAAGCGTACAGACTTGTCTGTTTATAATAGTCCTGCTACCTTTAATTCATGAGAAAAGAAACCGTAAAGGATAAGATACTATTAACGGCTTGTGAATTGTTTTACAAAGACGGGTATAACCAAACAGGAATCAATAAGATTTTAAAAGTCGCCGAAGTATCAAAAGATAGTATGTACCGGCACTTTAAATCTAAAGAAGCTATTGCCGTTGCGTATTTGGAAAGGCAACACAAAATGGTGATGTCTCTTTTAAAGAGTAATATGGACAAAGAAGAGCCTGGCGCGGATGCGGTTCTTTCCATGTTTGATTTTTTAATTGACTGGTTAAAGGAATCAGGATACAGAGGATGTGGCTTTCAGAATATTTTTACGGATATCCCAAAAGATCAGAACTCTATTAAAGAGATGGTCTATATGAACAAAAATGAAATTCGACAACTTATATATAATGAATTAAACAAAGCCGAACCAAATAAGAAGGATATAAAGGAATTGAGCGATGAAATTCTAGTACTATGGGAAGGAGCTATTATTCTTTCTCAAATCCAAAAAAATAATTGGCCCATTTTGGCCGGCAGAAAAGCTTGTGAAAAATTATTAAACCGTTAAACACTATGTAAAACTATCATACAGAGCAATCTGTAGAACTAACACCAACGCATTTTGAAACAACTACTACAAAACCCACCCTTCACCCTAGAAACAGCCAAGCAAAAAGTTCATTTAATTGAAGAGACTTGGAGTACAAAAGACCCTCACCAAATTTCCATGATATACTCCATGGACTGCAATTGGTATGTTAACGAATCTACCCTTCTATCCTGCCGTAGAGAAGTTCAAGAGTTCCTTGAACGCAAATGGCAGAAAGAATTGGATTTTGAAGTAACTAAAACCTATATGGCCCATACGGATAAAAGCATAGCGGTTCAATTTGATTATGACTACAGAATTGAAAATAACAAATGGTTTTGCTCCTATGGAAACGAAATCTTTGAATTTGATGAAGAAGGACTCATAGAAAAATGTATTATGAGAATTAACCATTCCTCTATAGAAGATAGTGCAAGACCTATATCTCAAGACCTACATAATATTTTACAAGATTTATAACACATAAAATATTTTATTGAGCGCAACATTTGCATTCCTATTCTGTACTATGGAACCGTAAAACAAAACCCTGGCATTAACTTCAATTTAACGAAGAGATTGTTGGTTTCAGGGTTCATTTACGACAAACAGAGTGTAGATGACATACAATAAATAATGGCTGTCTACTAAACCTAAAAACTAATAGTATAGAAATTAGACTATGAAAAAAATAGCTATAAATGGAATGGGCCGTATTGGCCGTACCGCATTAAAAGTATTACTTGAAACTCCGGAATTAGAGGTAGTAGCCGTAAATGATATTGCCAGTATTGAGAACATTGCTTACTTATTGGAGTTTGACAGTGTTCATGGTAAATTTGAAAAATCAGTTGATTTTGAAGAGGGTAAACTTATAGTAGATGGCAACGCCATTAAATTCTTTAACGAAAGAAATCCAGAAGACCTCCCTTGGAAAGAACTGGATATAGACGTTGTAATCGAGAGTACCGGTATTTTTACTAAATATGACGATGCGGATAGGCACATCAAAGCCGGAGCCAGAACTGTGGTGCTTTCAGGTCCGGCTAAAAGTCCTGAAATACCAACTGTTGTTCACGGTGTTAACTCTGAGGATGGTAAGACCAGTATCTTTTCCTGTGCCAGTTGTACCACCAATAACATTAGCCCTATTATAGAAATTTTAGGGCGTCGTGTGGGAATTAAAAAGGCTATAATGACTACCATACATGCAGATACCAGTTCTAATGCCATGGTAGATTCTCCCAGCAAAGGGAACTTTAGAATGGGACGTTCCGGTATTAACAACCTCATACCTACCACCACGGGAGCTGCTGTAGCAACCACAAAAGCATTACCAGAATATGCGGGTAAGTTTGATGGTATGGCGGTACGTGTTCCTGTTGCGGTTGGATCTATTTCGGACATTACTATTGTAACCGAAAAAACCGTGACCGCAGAAGAAATCAATGCCATATTGGAGGAAGAAGCACAAACGGACCGTTACAAAAAGGTATTACAGACCACTTACGCGCCTTTGGTTTCTAGCGATATTATTAAAAGCCCTTATGGTTCCATTGCAGACCTTTCCCTTACCAAAGTAGTGGATGGCGATTTACTCAAAGTTTTGGCATGGTACGATAACGAATGGGGTTTCACCAATCAGATGATACGCCAAATACAGAGTTTATAAATAGAACTGAATTACTCATAATTCAATTTCAAAAAACAGGTCAAGCTTTATAGTTTGACCTGTTTTTACTTTATGCGCCTTTTTGTTTTTCGTAATTTGATGCGATTTTTAAATTTCGAATTTTGAAAAAAACACTATACATAGGAGCCTTTTTAACGTTCATCAACTTTACCGTAAAAGCACAGTCCATAGAAAAAGAACACTGGGGAACTGTAAAAGGTAAGGAGGTTTCTCTTTATACCATTACCAATGCTACGGGCATGAAAATGCAGATTATGAATATGGGCTGCATCATTACTTCGCTCTTTGTACCGGATAAAAACGGAGAACTAGACGATGTAGTTTTGGGCTTTGACAATTTGGATGATTACCTGCAAGACCACCCTAGTTTTGGTACAACCGTGGGTAGGTATGCCAATAGAATAAAAAATGCGCAGTTTGTTATGAATGATTCCGTTTATAAACTTTCTGCTAACGAAGAAGGCACTGCTATTCACGGCGGCAATGAATTTAGGGATGCCGTTTGGGACGCCAAGGTTGTCTCCAACGAAAAAGGCGATGGTTTACAGTTCCATTATTTGTCTCCAGATGGTTCTTTTGGTTTTCCAGGTAATCTTGATGTTTATGCCACTTACCTTCTGACGAAGAACAATTCAATTTATATCACCTTTGAAGCCAAAACCGATAAGGACACGCATGTAAGTATGACCAACCACAGTTATTTCAACTTGAATGGTGCCAAGGACTTAATCTATGATCATAGGGTTATGGTAGATGCAGACAGGTATACCGAATTTGATGAAGACATTACCCCTACAGGAAGATTACCCTTTTTAAAAGGTACGGCTTGGGACCTATCTAACTTTACACGAGTAGGTGATAAAGTTCATGATATTCCCCTTAACGGGTATCACCATTGCTACGCATTGAACAAAAAGAGTGATGAAATGACGAAGGCCGCTGAAGTTATAGAACCCAAATCCGGTAGAAAGCTAGAAGTATTTACCACACAGCCGGGAATAACGGTCTACGCAAGTAACGGCCTTGATAATATTACAGGAAAGTATAATATCGCTTATACACCTCACATGGCACTCTGCTTAGAGACCCAAGATTTTCCCGATGCCATGAATCATCCTAATTTTCCCTCTACCCTATTAAAACCAGGAGAAAAATATATGGAAACTATAATTTACGATTTCGGGATTGAAAAATAAAGGGAGGATATTACTATCCATTCCCTTTAACCATTCTTAAAGTAGGCTATCATTTCTTTAGGCGATTTATGCGGCCTTCCCGCAGCTTTTTCATAATCGGATGGTACATCATAAGCTCCATTTCTCATACTTTGATAAATGCCGCCTATTATTGTGCCTATAAACTCCCCTAGTGCTTCTTTACGTTCCTTCTCATAAGTTTCAACGGATACAGAAGTATATTTTAAATCCGTACCATAAGCACCATTTATGTAATTTGCCAGTTGCTTTTGGGTAATGGGTTCACCCACCAGGTTGTAAATATGACCATTATGATTTGCCTTTAAAAGCATTTGCGCATAGGCATACCCCAATTCTTCCCTACTGGTATAACCGCATTTTCCGGTATTCGCAGAATTTTGGATTTCACCTTCACTTATATATGTATCTATATATTCCAAATCCGGTTCTATATAAATTCCGTTTCTTCCAATGACCCACTGCATTCCCGAATCCTTCACATCCTTTTCGGTCTGTCTGTTGCTTTCTACAACAGCGCTAAATGCAGACGCTTTCTCCTCTCCAACGATACTGGTGTATACTATTTTTCTAACACCGTTTGCCTTGGCCGCATCAATAACATTCCTATGCTGCTGTATTCTTTTCTTTGGGTCGTCCATACCAGAAACTAACAGAACCGCATTTACACCTTTTAAAGCAACATCAAAATCCTCACGATTGTTATAATCTCCCTTTCTAATTTCAACCCCAAGAGATTCTGCCTTTTCAGGAGTTCTAGCTATACCTATAACATTATCTTTTCCTATCGCATCAATAAGGTGCTTTACAATTGAAGAACCCAATTGACCGCTGGCTGAAGTAACTGCAATTTTCATAACTGTATGTTCTTAAGTAGATTACATTTTTAATTTTAAAGCTTCAAGCTCCTGTTCTAGCTCTTCTGCTTTTTTCTTGAATTTTTCCATGGCCTTTTTCATCTGGCCTATTTTTTTAAAGGCCTCTTCGTCTTGAACTGCTTGATAGCTAACAACGCCTTCCTTTTCCTTTACTTTAGATTTGCTCCCACATGTGGGGCATGTTGCTACTTGACTCATAATACAATATTTTGTTGTGCAAAGTTTATAAAACACGAATCACTGTTAAAGGTGAATCCCTGCACAAAAATGGTATATATGGGAATCCATCTTAAAAATCATGGCACCATGATGAACTAAAAGAATACCCCTATTCCTTTATTTTCAGGTGATCTATAATACCACTCTGAGAAACTGTTCTAAGTTTTCTTTCTGGTTTATTCTGATAACCGATTATGATAGAGTTGTGGACGGTCATTGTTTTAAAATCAAAAACAAGGGTCAAATAATCCTTTAAATCCGTTTCATGCCAACTTACCATATACAGTTCGTCTCCCATTTTAAGGGATTTATAGGAAATATCCTTGTTTCCATTACCTTTTGATGGCCCTGCAACCCATTCATACTTGGCTTTTCCTTCATCAAATTCCATATGAATAGCGGTACCGTTTTGATATTGAAAATTAAAGGAATAACCATCCAAAAAATGTTCTGGCTCTCCAAATTGATATTTACTTTCTTCGGGGGTCTTGTGTTGACCAAAACTAGATCCAACACTAAACAGGACCAGACCTATACAGATTACTAATTTTGAATTCATTTTCTTTGATTTAAAAGTTCAGTACAAAAGTGGCAAAATGCCCATCTATAGAGTAGGTAAATCGTTGAAAAAGAATGGTAAATATGAGATTAAAGATCTACAAGTCTGCTTTAAACCGTTTTGGAGTTACCTCTGTGTGTTTTTTAAAGAATTTGGTAAAGTTGGTTACCTCGTCAAAACCCATGTCATAGGCTATTTCCTTTAGGCTTTTATCCGTACTTAGTATAGCACGTTTTACCTCCAGAACTACATACTGATCAATGAAATGTTTAGGGGTGTTCAATGTAAAAATATGAACCAGTTTCCCTAAATGCTTGGTAGAGATACGCATCTTAGAAGCATAATCCTTTACGTTTCTAGTTGTGGCAAAGTCTTTTTCTACAAGGTTTTTGAATTGAAGAAACAACGGATAGTAATCTCTATCCTGATTGGAGATTCGCTTAGCCCCAGAAATGCGTTCTAACTTTAACAGGTACAGTTCCAGTATTTTGGCTAGAATATTCTGCTGTCCATAACTATATTCTACCTGTAATTCTTCCCGTAATTGATGGACAAAAAAATCATTTAAACCACAACTTTGGACCAAGGGGTCAGAAATATGGTAATTGTATAAATGGGAAATGAACTCAATTGAAGGTTTTGAAAAAAATCTAAGAATAAAATCTTCTGTAAAAATGACAAGGAAACCTTTATAGCCAATTTTTTGCTGAAAGGCATGCACTTGCCCTTTCGCTATTTTCAATACTGAACCTACTTTTACCTGATACCTTTGCAGGTCAACTTCATGATACCCCTCCCCTTCAGTAATGACGAGCAAAGCAAAGAAGTGGATACGATGGGGCTTTTTAGGGTCATGGTCTAAACCTCTATCTATTTTTGCCGATAAGTCGGATATCGTCAGTACATCAAAATCCTTAATGTGTTCCTCTCCTTCAAATGCTATGTTGGGAATATCAATCACCCGTCTTTTTTTTCTACTGTAATATCGATTATAGATTGAAGATAGGGAAATTAAGAATAAAGAAGGACCATAGCATCATAGAAAGGTATTACCAACCAATCATTGAATCCGCCTATTAACTTTACCAAACAAAAAATCAAAATAAAACCGCCCTATTCCAATGCATAACATCTAAATAGGGCGGTTTAAAAATTTCAAAAGAATCTTGGGAAACTTTGCTTAATTAATAAGCAAAAGTGCTTTTTGAGGGATAAGAATCTTATCTATAGTATGGATAACCCCGTTGGAAGCTTCAATATCAAATTCAACAAAACTAGCTTTAAACTCAGAAGCATCTTGAAGCGCCAAACCTGCGGCTCCTTCTACAACATCTACCGAATCATCTTCAATTAAAGTGGCCAATGTGCCTACTTTTAAGTCATTACGAGCAATTACCTCTTTTACGGCATGACCTAAAATAATTTCTTTAAGCGCTTGTTGCTCCAAAATATTGGTAAAATCCGAAAATGAATTGTAATCATCTCCCAAAGTTTTGAATAACTGTTCTATAGCCGTATTGGTAGGTGCAAAAACCGTATACTCGCCCGTGTTAAATATATCTTCTAAACCAGCTTCTGCAATACCTTCTGCAAACAAGGATAATTCCTCGGTCTGGTTCACTAAATTAATCAAGGTGCTTTTGGGGAACAAATCTGCCAAAACGGATTCGGGTATAAGAACTTTATCTATGATATGAACAACACCATTGGCCACCTCAATATCCGCTGCAGTTATTCTAGCATCTATCTCCGTAGTATCTATGATATACACATCACCATCTACCGTAATTTTAATTTCTTCGGATTGTAGGGTCTCTAAAATGGAACCATTGGAAAGTTCAGTAGAAAAATTAGCTCCTCCAATAATGGCGTGGTATTTTAATACTTGCGAAAGGATTTCCTTTTCCAAATCCTCATCAAAATCCAAAACATCCGTATACTCTTTTAAAGAAGCTAAAAATCCTGTAAACGCTTCATTGCTAGGTACAAAAAATGTAATCTTTTCGCTTTCATCGGAAAGCATGTTTACTAACGAATCATCTATAGTATCCAACGCATTGGCAGAGATGGTTAAACTATCTACGGATTTAATAAATTCCGCGGCATTCAACAAGGTTTCCTCTGGTGTCTCCTCCTTTGGAGATTCGGCTTCCGGTTCCTCGGTCTTGTCCTCTTCTTTTCCAATCTCATTCTCTATATCATCTGAAATATCACTTCCTTTGGAACATCCTATAGCCATGGACACCCCCAAAAAGAGCATGCATAAATTTTTAGTAAAGCGGGTTGTACGTATCATTTTCATAACGGTTTTATCTGGGCGACAAATTAGTTCTTTATTAAAATTCATAGCCTAGCCTTAGTTTAATTCTAGGTTAGCTAAACTTTAAATCTAACTATGAAAAAAACTGAATTAGGGCTCGGCAACAACCAATTGGGCCGTTTTTTCATCATCTACGTTTGTATCGGACATGGTCTTTAAGAATGCTATAATGGCCTTTTGTTCTTCTTGGGTGAGTTTCAATTCATCAAAAGGTAAGGTCTGGTGTTCCAAATCAAAGCCCATTCCGCCACCACCGCCTTTGTTGTAGAAATCCATAACCTCTTCCAGCGTATTGTACACCCCATTGTGCATGTAGGGTGCCGTAAATTCCGAATTACGTACGGTAGGAGTTTTGAACATTCCCAAATGCTCAGGTTTATTATAACGCCAGTAAAAACCAAGGTCGTCATCCAAAATTTTGTTTTCGGCCGTTTCCGGAACTCCTATGACCTCTTTTTCGGTCTCTGCATAAAATGGTGGCACTGTTCCATTTGTTAGCGGCATGAAGTGACATGTAGCGCATAACGCCTTGCCCATAAAAAGATTCATACCCAATTTTTCTTGGGAAGTAAACGAATCTTCTTCGGCTCTCATATTCTTATCGAACTTAGAATCAAATCCGTTTAAAGTAGATATATAAGATGAAATAGCTTTAATGATATCTGTGTTCCTATTGGAAATTCTTCCAAAAGCCTCCTCAAATAAAACGTGATAAGTAGTATCCTTTAATATGTCCGTAGAGAATTCATGCACACCTGTATTAAATTCCTGTTCATTATTGAATACGGATGAAATTTGATCCAAAATATTCTCTGCACGGCCATCCCAAAAGAAGCTTTTTTGAAACGCAACATTTATTAATGTAGGTGCATTACGCTGTAAAGGGCTTCCATTGTTACCCGTATTCACAGGTATACCATCCGTATAGGCTTTTTCCGGCATGTGACAAGTTACACAGGCCATTTTACCCGTTTGCGACAAATTAGGGTCAAAAAACAGTTTTTCGCCCAAAGCAATTTGTTTTTCGGATGGATTTCTATTTATAGGTGGCGTAAAATAGGTTAGGTTAAACGCATCCTTTTCAAAAAAAGTAGGCGCATCAAAATTAAAGGGTTTGTTATCTACACCGTTCCAAAGTCCGCTTTCCTTTCTTATGCTGACCCAATTTCTCGTAATAGGATTCATATAATCCCGTATAAATGTGTAACGGTCAAAAGTGTTGAAATCGTTGTTTTTTTGAAGAAAACTGACCGCTTTTGCTATATTTTGATGAAATTCAGTATCTAAATCACTATTTTTTACCTGTATGATATCACGCAATGTATAATCATACACCTCTTCCAACCCTCGCAACGAGACCTCACTTTCCGAAAGTCCCAAACCGCTTACCGGTGTATCAAAACCTGAAATACCTAAACTAATGATTCGTAAAAGTTGTTGATGAGTGGCTATAAAAAAACGCTCGGCACTTAAATCCCGTTCGGTAACATTTTTCAATAAATTGACCATTAAACCTTTGGTCAGAACCGTTTCTTTTTTAAAAACGGCGGGTGATTCACCGCCTTCATAAATAGACTCTTCTATTTTCTGTAATCCTATAGGGTTCAATATACGTTCCGTATCTTCTGCAAAAACGGGTAAAGCGGGCCCATTGGCACGGTGCCCAACTTCTGGGTTTAAATATGATGCATAGGGTTCTGCTTTTTTAAAGGCAACACGGAGCTCTTTGAAGATTTTTTTGGCCTCGTCGCTTTCTGCATCCATTGTACTCAAGGTATCAATCAAATATACCGCCTTGGTCATATTTTTTATATAGAACTCTTGTGCATAACTCCAGTCCGTAGTTTTGACATGGTCAACTTTTGCTAGTTCTTCATTTTTATTTTTACAGGAAAGAATACAAAATATCGATAAAAAAAAGAGGAGAAATTTATTCATAACAGAAGTAAGTTGAAACAAAAATTATAAAATAGGGAAAGACCCCCATCAATAGATAGAGGTCTTTCACCATAAAATAGTAAGGTCTTATCTAGGCAAACCTTTTAAGATAATGATTTGACCACCTTGGTTATCTTCTCTAGCACCTGCTGCAATTGCATCAGGGTTTTCAGATTCCATATCGTGACCATCTTTGCTCTTGTAATCATCATTCTGCCAGTAGTGTGGCTGAAGGTTCAACAAGAAAGTATCATCAACACCAACCTTGTCAGAGATATCTACCAATGCACCAAATTCTCCACTGAAACCAGTGCTTCCTGATGGATCAAGATCATTTCTGATCAATAATTCCAAAACTGTTTTTGCATTGTTTCCGTTTAAATCCGTTTGATAAATAGCGGCCGAGTGGTTTCTATCGAAAGAGTTAGGATCTTCTTGAAGGTATACAAAGTTCTCCGTAACCGTAATGTTATCAGGACTCTGAAGCTCAGGAAGGTTACCATCCATGTTATTCGTATCTGTATTACCACTAATAATCTGAGTGATTTTTCCAGTCAATGGAGATTCTTCATCCAGCTCCAATTTGTAAGCTGTACCCCAATCGTTGTAAGTACCTCTTCCTGGACCTCTTCCTGTTACGGCAACGAAAACATTTCTTGCATTGTCAACAGAACCCTTTTGGTAATCAACATCTTCAACACGCATAAAAGCAGAAGCACCTACAGCAACACAAGCATCTTCCATTTCATTTTTTGTCATAGCCGCACCGTTTTCGATTTCAACGAATTCGAAAGCATATGTTTCTTGAAAAGCCAACTGACCTTCGTTATAGATAACACCTTCTTCAACAGCCATTGGCGCAATCGGGTTACCGTCTGCATCTGTAGAACCAGAAGCAACTTCTTTTAATTTAAGAACGTAAATTTTACCATTGGTTAAATCGGCATCCCCATTTTCAGAGTAATAAAGAGTAATCTGACCTTCCGAACCGCTAGAGTCATCATCACCTCCTATAATTACCGTTTTACCTTTATACGTATCTCTTGGTAAAGGAACAGCGTTTTCCCATGAGAACTCACCTAAAGCATCTAAACCAAAATCCGCAGTTGGCGTAGGTACGGCAACATGAGGGTCTATACCTTTAACATCATAGTGAAAGCTTTCTGAAGCAGAAAGAAAAATATCTTTTGCACCACCGTGAATGGCAGCTTCCCACATAGTACCAGAACACTGACGAGCGAAATCTGCAACCCCTGAGTTCAATAACCACTCACCGCCTGTAGGGTTTAAGTTTTTATCTAAATGGATACGACTAACCGCATAATCATCTTCAGCATTTACAATATACATGTAACCGTTACCTTCTTTTAAGAAACCGGCTCCATCTTGAGCACCTACCAATTGAAAACCGTCCTCTAAAATATCAGTAGAACTGATTAAAGAATAAGGTTTTACAAAGTTAAAGTTTGAATTCATTACTACTAAAGGCTCAAGATTCGATTTGTTCTCGAACATTGTTCCTTCATCTTCTTTTGGACCACCATGCCCAACATGTTCTTCTAATTTTTCACAGGAAGTAGTAGCTACCAAACCTGCTAGTAATAACAATTTAGATACTGTTTTCATTTTGTTCTTTTGGTTATTAGTTATACTAATTTTGAACAAAAATATCTTAGCAAATCCCAAATATTGTTAACTGACCGTGGTCATACTTTAAACTAAAGTTCAAGTTTGTGTTAAATCGTTAGCTTAACGTTACCATTTATTTTGATTCTAAATAGCAGCTGATTTTGGCATGAAAAACGGATTTATAATATGCCACATGGAATTATAAAATAAAAAAAAGGATGGCTTTTACACCATCCTAGTTATCATTATTAAGTTCTGTAATAACCTACTCGCGAACGATACCCATATCACCTAAATCCAAAGGAATCTTTTTTCCTCCTTCTTTAATTGATTTGTAAATGGCTTCTACAATAATCATATCTCGTTTGCCCATTTCACCAGGTGCATAGTTTGTAGTCCCCAGCATAATATGTTTTGCAAAATCGTCCATCTGAACTTTTTGCTGACTCTGGTGCGGGAATTTTATTTCCTTTCCGTCTGATGTGCGTCCGCTCAGCGGCCCATAATTATGGCAAGGATTAAGTTCTGCCCAACCTTTTTCAAAAGACACAAAAAGCCTATTGGCATTGGCATTATGTGAAGTAAATAGGTTACCTACAACTCCATCAGGGAATTCCATCTGTGCGGTAATGCTCTCATCCGTATCCTTAAAGTACTCCGGTCTAGAACTAAACTCCTGTGCAGCAACGGATATTGGGTTTTGACCCGTACCGTATATGTTACTCTGTATGCTGTACACACCCATATTCATTAATGCCCCACCACCGGAAAGCGCATGGTTCAATCGCCATTGGTCAGGATTTCCCCTAGAAATATATCCCGCATCGGAAGAAACGTAGCGTACGCTACCAAAAGGTTTTTGCTTTACCAGTCGTTTAATTTCGTTGGTATAAGGGTCAGATTGCATACGGTAACCAACAGATAATTTTACTCCAGCCTCATTGCACGCATCAATAATAGCATCACATTCCTTTACGCTTATGGCCATTGGTTTTTCACAAATAACATGCTTTCCTGCCTTTGCTGCACGAATACAGAACTCCGCGTGCATACTGTTGGGTAACACTACATAGACTATATCAATATCCTTATTCTTGGCAATAGAATCAAAATTATCATAGTTGTACACATTCTTTTTAGGTATGCCGTACTTCTCCATCCACACCTTTTCCTTTTCCGGAGTTCCGGTCACGATTCCTGCTAGATAACAATTCTCGGCATCCTGTAACCCTGGAGCTAATTGTCCGCTACTGTAACTGCCCAAGCCTACTAAAGCTATACCCAGTTTTTTCTTTTCCTTTCCCGAAGAAAAACCATAACCTAATCCAACACTGCTCAAAACAGCTGTTCCTGCGATACCTTTTGATAGTTTAGAATTAAAACTTCTTCTTGATATTTTTTTCATTTTATGTCCCTTTTAAATTTCCCCTCCTAAAATACAGATAATATTGGTTTCTAAAGTGAAGCATCTCAAATTCAAAATAGAAAATAAATTCTTTCCAATACCCGTAACATCTTGAAAGAATTAACTACCTATACATAAAAATAACATATGGCAGGTGAAGGTTTTATGGCACATGCAATTACGAGTTTAAGAACCAGCAGGTCACTTTTAAAGAAGCGTAATTTTAAGGACTTAAAGGAGCTTTGTCAAAATGGTACGGGTAAAACGGAAGTTGAATTCAAAAAACTAAGTGCCCCAGAATGGGCAATTCTGAAACAGAAAATTAGAATGCAGCATAAAAACAACTTGCGCATTGAAACCATGATTTACATTTTATCAATAGTCCTGACCTTTATAATTCTATTCTATATCTATTGGGTTTTTTTTATATAGCCCTTACTCAATTAATTTTTATATTTCCAGTTGAAAGGCTACCTTTATAAGCCTTCTTAACTTAGAAATTTAATGTCTGCCAAACCTTCCTCATATTTGAAAACGTTATCTATAATTCATTTGGCACTGGTTGGTGGCATTATCGCCTTTGGGACATTTAAATACCTAAACAACGGTACTTTTATAGCCAATGCAGACCCCAATGACATCTTTATCTATGTCATACCCATTGTAGGTGCATTTGGTTATTTCATGAGTCAGTTTATATTCAAAAAACAATTGCAAGCCATAAAAAAAACGGATAGTCTTCTTTTAAAAATGCAAAAATATCAAGCGGCTACCATTGTAAAATACGCTCTTATAGAAGGTCCTGCTTTTTTGGCCATAATTGCTTACGGGTTTAACGGTAATGCTCTATTCTTGGTCATTGCTATATTTTTAGTGGTCTACCTCTTCATGCAAAAACCTTCCCAAAGAAAGTTCCTAGAAGAAGTTCCGCTTACACTAGAGGACAAAAAGGAATTCAACAACCCACCAAACAGATAACTCAACAAACACAATGAAACTAAAACCAACGTTACTCGCTTTATTAATGGGACTAGGAATAATCAATGGAATAAAAGGACAGGATTGGCCAAATTTAAGTCAATTTCAAGACGCCAATTCAAAACTGGCCAAACCGGCCGCCAATGAAAACAGAGTTGTTTTTATGGGAAATTCCATAACCATAGGATGGATAAATTCACGTCCAGAGTTTTTTGCCAACAAACCATATGTTAACAGAGGTATTAGTGGCCAGACCACACCACAAATGCTTGTTCGTTTTAGACAAGATGTGGTAGACCTTGAACCTAAGGTCATGGTTCTTCTGGCCGGCACTAACGATATTGCAGGCAATACAGGGCCATCTACTTTAGAAATGATTATGGACAACATAAAATCTATGGCAGATATAGCCGCGGCCAACAACATAAAAGTAGTGCTTTCCTCTACGCTTCCCGCTTTTGACTACCCGTGGAAGCCCGGCATGGAACCGGCTCAAAAAATAGTTAAGCTGAATAAAATGATCAAGGCATTCGCCGAGAAAAAAGGCCATATTTATTTGGACTATTTTTCTGCATTAGCGGACGAAAGAAATGGTTTACCAAAGAAATATGCCAAGGACGGCGTTCATCCAACGGTTGAAGGTTACAAAGTCATGGAACCATTAGTAGAAGAAGCTATTGCCCAAGCTTTGAATAATTAAAATAAACTTATTTGCTGCGGAACATGTGCTGAACACAAAAAAATAGCTGTTTATACATATCTTCGGTCGTGATTCTATTTTTGAATCCTACACTTTAAACCTGCAAATGCAAGAAACAGTACAAAATTCCGATTCAACAAATTCCCAAGATTCATCCAACACATATGATTCTATAATAATTGGGTCTGGAGCAGGTGGTTTGGCCACAGCTATTTGCTTGGCCAGGGCAGGTAAGAAAGTTATAGTATTGGAGCAACACGACGTTCCTGGGGGCTGGTGCCACAGCTTTTACCTAAACGGACATAGATTTACACCTGGAGTGCATTATGTGGGCCTGATGGCCGAGGGCGAAGCAACCAATGACCTATACCGAGGTTTAGGTATTGCCAACGATTTGGTCTTTTTTAGAATGAACCCGGATGCTTATGAACATGTACGGATAGGCAAAGAACGTTTTGATTTTCCCGCTAATCTTGATTTACTTATCGAACGGTTATCATCAAGGTTTCCCGAAGAAAAAAAGCAAATTCATAAATACCTTCACCTTACCCGAAAAGTAAGTGAAGAATTGTATTCCCTCCCCTACTTTAAGGGGTTTTGGCAAAAACTCACCATACCGTTCAAAACCAAACATTTTGGCAAATATGGGATGTTCAGCGTAAGGAAAGTTATAGGTTGGCATATAAAAAATCCGCTTTTAAAAAACATATTGAATATACAATGTGGTGATCACGGCGTGCAACCCAAAAAAGTTCCCTTTGTACTGCACAGTGCTTTAATGTACCATTACTTTCAAGGTGGGTATTACCCCATGGGCGGTGGTGGGGCCCTAATTAAAGCAATGACCAATACGTTAAAAAAACACGGTGGTGAACTTCGCACCAGTACTGCGGTTACCAAAATAGTATTAGAAGGAAATCAACAAAAAAAAGCAGTTGGGGTCGTTCTGGAAAATGGACAACAGCTTTATGCCAATACCATCGTATCCAATGCCGATGTGGGCATAACGTATAATGATTTAGTGGGAAAAGAAAATTTAAGTGCTAAATTTCAAAAGAAGCTCGCTAACACCAAATACTCAAGCACTTCTTTAATGCTGTTCTTGATAGTTGATATGGATTTGCGCAAGGCAGGTCTGGATTCCGGAAACATCTGGATGATGCCCAATAAGGACACGGATGATTTTTACGATAGCATGTTAGCATCGGACATTTCAAAAGGAGATGCTTTTGAAGGAATGTTCATTAGTTGCACTACTTTAAAAGACCCATCTAGCTTTGACGGCAAACACCATAGTATTGAGGCTATAACCTTGGTTGATTACAAGGCCTTTGAGATGTTTAAGAACGAAAACCAGGAGCGCTCACAAGAATACTTGGATTTTAAGGAATTATTGATGCAAAAAATGATAAACGGTCTGGAAAAAGCCATCCCGGGGATTAGCAAGTACATAATTCAGAAAGACTTAGGCACACCTTTGACCAATAAGTTCTACGTGAACACCACGGACGGTAATATCTATGGTACTGAAAAAAGTTTAAAGCATATTGGTCCGTTTGCCTATAAAGCAAAAAGTGAAATTAAGAACCTCTATTTGTGCGGGGCCAGTATTCTTTCCCATGGCGTAGCAGGAGTTTCCCATTCAGGTGTAGATACCGCAGCCCAAATTCTGGAATGTGATCCAGATGAACTTAAAAAACCACAAGAAGACCAACATATTAGAATTTACGAGGCTGAAGATTCCACAGATTACCCTGAGTGGATGTTGAAAAAAATAGCGGTCAAAACTGCTCGGGCCAAAAGCAAAAGCGAAGAAATTAATACATAAAATATATACTAGGTCGTTTTTGTCAATTTATTGTACTCGGCAGACCATTTGTTCTATCATATTTTAATAATACTTCTTAATTTTAAGAAGAACATTATTATACAGACAAATTATGCCGAACCAAAATCATTTTTATTCAGTCTTACTGTTATTTTTTTCCATTTATCAACTCCAGGCACAAGTAAAAGTTTACGAGGGCCAAGAAACAATTCCCACCTATAAAATTGGCACGGACGAGGTCAGTCCCATTTTTTATACGGGTAGAGGTGTACAAGGTGCCCAGGGTAAAGTCTACCCATACGCCTCACAAACCAAATTGGGCGATTCCTTGGTTGATGTTACCTACGACATGGTATACCTAGAAAACGAATATATACGTGTAAAGGTGTTACCCGCATTTGGTGGTCGACTTTTTTCGGCAATTGATAAGACCAACGGTCACGAATTGTTCCATACCAACAGTGTGATTAAGCCTGATTTGATTGGCACCTTGGGTGCTTGGGTTTCAGGAGGAATTGAATGGTGTTTTCCCCATCATCACCGTACAACTACTATGCTCCCCAGCGATTATAGAATGATAAATAATGAAGACGGGAGTGCCACAGTTTGGATTGGAGAAACCGAAAAAACTAGGGATATGCGTGGCGTTGTAGGTATGACCCTAAAGCCTGGCCGTTCATACATAGAGGTTGATTATCGCATTAACAACACTAGTGATGTAACTACGACCTTTCTATTTTGGGCCAACGTTGCCATTACGGCAAACGACGATTTTAGAACGTTTTGGCCTCCTAGTCAAGAAATTGGAGTATTCCACAATAATAGCAGTTTTATAAAATGGCCTTTATCTAACAAAACCGATGATTATGGGCGTACTAGTTACGAAGAAGGCGTAGACCTTACTTGGTGGAAAAACCATCCTAATCCCGTTTCATTTTTCATGTGGGATATAAAAGAAGGATTTATAGGTGGATATGATTACGGACAAAAAGCAGGAACGGTTCATGTTGGTGACCCATTTGAGAACAATGCCTCTAAACTATGGCAATTTGGACCAGGGTTACAAGGACAAAATGCAAGAAGAAAATTAACTGATGATGGAAAGGCATATGTAGAATTAATGACAGGGACCTTTTCCAATAATCAACCAGATTATAATTGGATACTTCCCCATTCCGTTAAAGACGCAAAAAACTACTGGTACCCTGTACGTGATTTAGAAGTGGTCAAAAATTCAAATACAGATGCTTCCGTCACCCTTCAAATGCGAAATGCAAAAACGGTCTTTTATGGCTTTAACACAACAAAAGATTTTAAAGGAGCAAAAATTATTCTAAAGAACGGTGCAAACGTTTTAGAAGAAAAAACAATAGATATTGGCCCTGCCCATCCGTTTACAAGTACATATAAAAACAGAAAACCTTTAGATGAATATCAACTTACCGTTACCATCCAAGATGTAAATGGCAGTGAGCTTATATCCTATTCCCCATACAAACCAACCGAACCACAGCTTCCTGAAATTCAAGAAAAAGTAAAAAAACCAGAAGAACTAAAAACAGTTGAAGACCTTTATTTAACCGGCCGTTTCGTGGAACAATTTAGAAGGCCCGGTATAGAACCAGACGATTATTATTTAGCAGCATTAGAAAAATCGCCTACGGATTATCGCACCAATATTGCCTTGGGCATTCGCCGAATAACACAAACAAAATATGAAGAAGCGCTAGAATATTTACAAACAGCTGCGGATAAATTAAAGATAAAATACTATCAACCTTTGGAAGGTGAAATATTCTATTATCTGGGAATGGCTCACCAAGCTTTGGGTCATGAAGAAGAAGCCTATTCTAATTTTGCAAGAGCTACCTGGTACTATCAATGGTTCTCTTCAGGTAACTTTAAACTGGCCCAAATAGAGAGTGCAAAGGGCAACTATTCAAAGGCTTTAGAATATGCTCAAGAAGCTTATTCAACCAATAATAGAGACGGAAGAATTGTGGTTTTGAACGCTGCTTTACTACGTAAACTAAACCGTCAAAATGACGCCAATATAATATTAGAAAAGCAAATTGCCTATGACCCTCTAGATTTTTCTGTACTGTATGAAATAGAGTTGGGAAAAGGTGGTAGCTCAATGGACTCATGGAAAAAAAGCATGCAAAATCCTGAAAATAATTATTTGGAGATTGCTACCAATTACATGAACGCAGGCCTTATTGAAGATGGGCTTGCCTTGTTAACTAGTATAAAAAATGAATCAAACCCTCTTACCGGGTACTACAAGGCTTGGTTCTATGCTGAATCTGGGAATTCCCAGCAAGCTACCAATGCCATTTCAACAGCAAAAAGAGCATCTTTGGATTACGCTTTTCCATATCGTTCGGAAACCGAAACTGTTTTAAACAAGGCATTGGAAATAGATGCCAATAATGCTACTACCTTTTATCTTTTAGGTAACCTTTTGTATGATAAAAGACCTGATGATGCACTAATGTATTGGCAGAAGGCTGGAGCAATAGACACAAGTATTCCTATGGTTTGGCGTAACCTGGCATTTGGGGCTTTCTACCACCAGAAAAATCCATCACAGGCCATAGATTACATGACTAAAGCAATCGCTCTTGATAATTCAAACCCCTTATGGTATTCGGAACTTTCTAAATATTATGATGAATCCGATGCCGATTTCAAGAAAAACCTAGACATTCTAGAGCGTAACCTTTCCATTGCCAAAGAAGATGTGGATGCACCTAAAACCTATGTAGAGCTACTTAACCTTGCCGGTGATTATGATAAAGCAATTGCATTTCTAGACGAGCATCACTTTAGAACTTGGGAAGGCGGCAGGGAAACCTATTGGCACTATGTTGATGCGCACACTTTAAAAGCTAAACAACTCATAGCCGACCAAAAGGCTAAAGAGGCTATTACACACTTAGAACGCGCATTACTTTATCCAGAAAATCTTGAGGTAGGGAAACCCACCCATGATGAGAAGAACGCCATGATTTACTATTATATGGGTGAGGCCTATACTCAGCTAGGCGATACTAAAAAAGCAAAATCCAGTTATCAAAAAAGTGCCGCTGCCCAAAACGGAAGAGGTATGAACAACCTTTTATATTTTCAAGCAAAATCCTTTGAAAAACTAGGAGATTCAGCAAAAGCTACATCTATGTTCCAAAGCTTAATTGAAAAAGGAAGCGCAATGCGTGAAAATGGTACTGGTAATACCCTCATTGCTGTTGAGGAGGCATCGGCAACAAACAACAAATTTATTTCTAACTCCTACTACTTGGAATCTTTGGGCAATGCCGGATTGAACAATACGAGTGAATCAAAAAAGAAATTACAAAAGGCGTTAGACATTTATCCTAATCATCTATGGGCTAAAGTAATGATGCAAAATTAATATGGAGTATTTTATATCAGCACACCCCAAAATCTGGGTGTTGGTAATTCTCTCGTTATTGTCAACTTGTTTGTTTGCCCAAGAGAAAGCAAAACTTTTCTTGGGAGAACAAGTTATCTACAAGGTATTTAAAACTGGCGAACCCATGACTATTGATGGAAAGCTGAATGAAGAAAGTTGGTCCAAAACAGAAGCCCGAACGTTAGATTATTTTTATAGGATAGAAAAACCTACCGACCAACAAAAATCAACTTTTAGAATGCTTTGGGGAAAAGAAAAGTTCTATGTATTTTTTGAAATGGAAGACCAATATATAACTGCCAGGGAAACTAAAAGAGATGGACGACCTTACTTTGATGATTGTGCCGAAATATTTTTTATTACCGCACCCGATAGTTTAGATACACATTTTGGATATGAACTTAATCTCAACAAGGCTGTAAACGACTTCATTTATTTCAATGATTATACAGAAGGAAAAGATGTAGTCTACAAATCTTTTAACCCAGACTTTGAAGTTGAGGTTACTTATAACGGTACTATAAATGATAATTCTGATATTGATAAGGGATGGACCATGGAAATGGCCATCCCTTATTCAAATTTTGGTGAGCTTGGTGAAGTTGTTACGATTAAACCCGGTAATAGATGGGCTTTTCTTGCTATTAGGCAAGACCGTAATGATGCCAAGGGCAACAGGCGGTCTACTTCAACCATTTTCCCTATTTATGATATTTCCAAGAATGTACATCAAGCCAACCGTTTTGGCTTAATGGAATTCGTTGAATAAAAATATGTTACCAGTTGGTAAACGAACCATCTTTGCGTCTTAGTCTTGGAATTTCAATAGGTTTAAAACCTTTTTCCAAAGCTAATTCCTCATCGAACTCCACTCCCAATCCCGGTGTATCCAATACAGGATAAGTTGGTCCATCCAAAATAGGACGTACCGGATAAAATTCCGGAGCATCCGTACCCATATATTGTGCAGGTGTATTCATTTCTTCCAACCAACCAAAGTTAGGACTAGCAGCCGCCATGTGAATGGTAGCAGCTGTACATATAGGCCCTAATGGGTTATGGGGCATCAAATCAATGTAATGTGCTTCCGCTAAACTCGCTACTTTCATCGCCTCGGTAATTCCACCTACATTACAAATATCAATACGCGCATATTGAGTTAAGTTTCGTTCTAAAAATGGTAAAAACTGCCATTTACTTGAAAATTCCTCTCCTATCGTAAAAGGTATATCAACCATTTTCCTAAGATTCTCATAGGCTTCTGGATTTTCATCGCGAATAGGTTCTTCAATATAATCCAACGTTCCCGGTGGCATACGTTTTATAAATGAATAGGTCTGCGCAGGAGTAAGACGCGTATGGTAATCTATACCAATGGTTACCGCAGAACCGACTTCTTTTCTTAAGTCTGTAAGCCATTCCGCTATAACAGCAATAGATTCTCGTGGTTCAAAAAGTTCCTTATCGCCTTCTGCTTCAAATTCTGCAGGAGCCAAACGCAACATGTTCCAACCCTCTTTTATACATATTTTAGAATACTCGAAAAGTTCTTCTCGTGTTCTAAAACGAACCGAAGCAAAACAGTCTACATGGTCGCGATGTTTCCCTCCCAAGAGCTCGTATACGGGTACACCCAAAGCTTTTCCCTTTATATCGTACAGTGCAATATCTATAGCTGAAATAGCCGCTGTAAGCACCCTTCCGCCTTCAAAATATTGTCCTCTGTACATTTCTTGCCAAAGTGCACCAATATTCCGTGCATCCTTACCTATCAGGAAACCTTTAAAATGTTCTATTGCACCTATAACCGCTAATTCCCTTCCGGAAAGACCCGAAGCGCCCCAACCGTAGATTCCTGAATCGGTTTCGACCTTAACGACCAACTGGCTCCCAAAACCTACATTGATAGGAAAAGTTTTAATAGCTGATATTTTCATAAAATTTTTATTTATTAGTGTTTGAGTTTATTTTGATTTTGGTACGATACGCTCAACCTTACCCACAATAAAGGTGTAAGATATAAAACCAAGCAATGCTATACCACCAATAAAGAATAGTGCTGGACTAAAATCTCCATCCTCTACCAAATACCCAATAACTATGGGAACAACTATTCCTGCAAGTCCGCCTATAAAATTAAAAGCACCACCGGTAAGTCCAATGAGTTTCTTTGGAGCCATGAGTGAAATAAAGACCCATGCAATGCTGGCCAGACCATTTCCAAAAAATGCAATGGCCAAAAACAATATGACAAAAAATGTGCTCTCTGTATAATTGGCTCCTATAATACAAGTAGAAAGCAACATACCAATAATGATGGGAGTCTTTCTTGAAATTTCAACGGAATACCCTTTTTTAATCATAAAATCAGAAGAGAATCCTGAAAGAAGTACTCCAAAAAAGGCCGCTAAAAATGGAATTGACGCCAAAAATCCTGATTTCAGGAAATCCAATCCTCTAAATTCTACCAAGTATGTTGGGAACCAGGTAAGAAAAAATATGGTGGTTGCTCCTAAACAAAATTGACCAATATATAGCCCCCACAACTTTCTGTAGATAAAAGCCTGTTTAAAATCGTGCCAATCAAATTTTTTCTTCTCTTCTTTTTTTACATCGTTCTTACCAATCAGTCCGCCACCTTTTTCAATATACTCCAACTCTTTCTGGCTTATTGATTTGTGGTCTTGTGGGTTTCTGTAGAAAAAATACCATATTGCCGCCCATACTAGGCCTATAATACCGGAAATAATAAAGAGTCCTCTCCAACCAAAATAATTTTGGATAGCCACAAGAACGGGTGTTAGGAAAGCAAGCCCCAAGAATTGGCCTGATGTGTACACGGCAATAGCAGATGCCCTTTCATTTTCAGGAAACCATCTGGTAACCACTAAATTATTGATCGGGTAGGAAGGCGCTTCAAATACGCCTATACTGGCGCGCAAGCCTAGTAATGCCGCAAAAGAGCTTACCATACCCTGTATAAGTGTTGCAACGGACCATAAAGCCATTATTGCAGAGTATAAGATTCGTGTAGGGAGTTTATCAGCAACAATACCACCTGGAATCTGAAGACAAGCATAAGTCCAGCCAAAAGCCGAAAAAACATACCCCATTTGCACATTGCTAAGCCCCATGTCTTCCTTCATGGCAAAAGCGGCCACCGAAATATTACTTCGATCTAGATAATTTATGACCACCGTAATAAAAATCATGGCCAGTATATTGTAACGTTTTCGTGAAGAATTCTCCTTTTGGTTTAAGTCGATCATGTATTTTGGTTCAATTATTTAGAAATATGAGTGATTAAAATTACTATTTCAAAAACTATAACAGTATAATCTTAAACGCTAATTAAAAAAGTGTCAAGATAACAATTAATATTTCTCGGGATAAAAATATTCACACTAAATTTTAACATTTATCTTATTACACCTTGCTCCATTTTAATGTTTTTAATATTCTCCAAAAGTCCTTCTTATAATCTCCTTTATAAATCCAGTAGTGCCACATCTATAACCAACAGTTCAAAACCGTAGACCTCTATATTTGTTCACTATACTAAAATCCATTTTTTAAGAAGTAAAACTGACTACCCTTCTTTGCTTTACAGCAAATACTTAAAATCATAGGAAGGGTATACTTCATCATAAATACAGCCCTGTTATAGGAACCTTTTCAGAACTATCGTTTTTCCCACCCACAATCATTACTGAAAGGCCAAGAGCGTAATTTGAAATCGTTAAAAACATCTTATCGTCTTTCTCTATTATTTATCAGCTTTGATTTTCAATATGAATTGGCCTGTTTTTAAACCTTCCGATTCTGCATTAACCGTAATATTACCCGAATTGAGATTGGATTGAAGGAGAAGCAAACAACGACCTTTATCCGTTGTAATTTGGGTAGATTTATAATCCTGAACATTCCTTGCAGAACCATTATCCACACCCAATACTTTTGCGTCTCCGGTAACGGAAAAAGAAATTTTGGAGTTAAGATGTTTCACGGGATTTCCCTTACTATCCACTATTTGCGCTACTACGTGAGCTACATCGTACCCATTGGCAGATAATTCACTTTTATTTGCAGAAAGTTCTATGGCATATGGAGCTTCAGCAGTCTGCATCCGTGCTTGGGACTCTACTTTTTTTCCATCAATATATCCCTCTGCCCTAAGTTCTCCAGCACTAAAAGGAACGGCCCACTTGTAAATATGGTCGTCAAAGTTGGCTAGTTTTTTTCTTCCCAGTGAAGCATCGTTTAAAAACAATTCTACTTCATCACAGTTGGAATATATTTCTACAACCGTAAGTTCGTTAGAATCATAATTCCAATATTCATTACTCTCGTGCCAAAACCACAGCGCCTTTTCCCACCCGTTTTCTTTCTTTTCTATGGGTTCTCCGGCTTTGTTCAATTTATAAATAGATTTCTCCAAAGACTGCGTTGTCATGTGTAAATGTGGAGCATTGTTCCATAAAGTTTTCATCATGTGGTATGATGTTTTTTCAAAACCAGCCTGATCTAGCAACCCACTCTGAGTTCCCTTTTTAGGCCAACCTCCATTGGATTCTCCCATATAATCTATTCCTGTCCATAAAAATAGTCCAGAAATAAACGGACGTTCCATTACTGCCTTCCATTCATGCCATTGGGGAAGGTTCTCTGTTCCCATAATAACTTTGTTTGGATAATTTCTGTGACCATAATCATAGATTACCCTTCGGTAACTATAGCCTACTACATCCAAAGCATCGGCATAACCGGATAAATGACTCGCTGAAGGCAAGATACAATTGGCCGTTACATAACGTGTAGTATCCAGCTCTTTTGTCCATTTTGCTAATTTTTTCGCGGTTTCTCCTATATCGTATTTCCCCTTGGGCAAAGTATTCAATTTTTCCTTTATCTGCTCTACGGAGAACGGTGGTTCCGAAAAGAAGTAATTGCCCTGCCATCCCATATTGTTAAAAAAACCGGTGGCGTCCGCATTTCTAGGATAGGTCCACTCTATCTCATTCCCAATGCTCCATTGTATGATACTAGGATGATTTCTATGTGCTAAAACGGTATTGGTCAAGTCCTTTTTGGCCCACTCTTGAAAATGCTCTGTGTATCCTCTAGTTATAGCATCTACACTCTGCTCATTCATGTTTTTTCTTTTGTCCTTTGGATTATCCCATTCGTCAAAGAACTCATCCTGTACCAAAAAGCCCATTTCATCACATAAATTTAAAAATGCCTCCGAACCGGGATTGTGTGAAATACGGATAGCGTTACACCCTGCTTCTTTTAATTTGCCCAAACGTCTTTTCCATACATCATCGGGAACAGCTGCACCTACTAAACCTCCATCATGGTGCAGGCAAACCCCTTTAATTTTTCTATTATTACCGTTAAGAAAAAAGCCCTCATTAGGGTCAAAACGTATGGACCGTACGCCAAAATTAGTTTCTTGTTGATCCACAACTTCTCCGTCATAAATAATAGAGGTTACAGCTTTGTAGAGAAAAGGAGCATCAATATCCCACAAAACAGGATTTTCAATGACGGCGGATTGCCCTTGAACAAATTGTTCATTTCTATCAACAGTTATTGGGCTGATTTCAGTACTGACCTTTTGACCTGTTTGATTGTAAATTTCCGTTCGTAGTTCCGCTTTTTTACCTTCGGAAAAATCATTCTTAATTGAGACCGAAACAGATACTTGGGCTTTCCCTGCTTCTATTTTTGGAGTAGTCACAAACACGCCCCAAACCGGTATATGCAACTTGTTCTTCACCAAAAGTTTTACATCTCTGTAAATTCCCGAACCGGTATACCAGCGACTATCCGCATAGCGGGTTCTATCTACATTTACCTCTATAATGTTCGAATCTTTTTCTGAATTCAAATAAGGGGAAATATCATAGTAAAACGGAGAATATCCGTAGGGGTGTTCCCCTACCTTTTTTCCATTTAATGAAACCTCCGAATTATTATAAACCCCGTCAAACAAAACATAAGCCTTTTCATCGGGCTTAAGCCGAAGAGGGAATTTTTTACGGTAGGTTCCCGTACCACCGGGGAGATAACCCGTAGCACCTTCTCCGTTTATAGAATCAAAAGAGGCCTCTACGCTCCAATCGTGAGGAAGCCTCACATTCTTCCACTCGGCCGTTTGCCCGTTTATATCAACCAAGCGAAATTCCCAATCAAAATTAAAATCGGTTATGGTGTGAGGTGAAGCTTCAGTTGATACTTGCTCATTACATGCCAGCAACGGGAAAACCATACCTACTAAATAGAAAAAGTATTTTTTCATATGTAATTCTTATGATAAAAAACAGCACTAAAAAAAAGTCCGATTGAACAGGAATAGAAACAACCGGACTTACTACTAAAAACAATATTTTCAACTGCCTAAACCAAACTATTTTCTATCCCAAGCCATTGGCATAAGCAACAATTACAATTCCGGCAATCATACAACCAAGGCCTCCGTACAATAAGTTCCTTGCTTTAGGCGAGGCACTCACCCACTCTTTAGTGACCAAACCGCTAACAATTGCCGTGGCCACAGATGCTGTATTAAATATAGCGTAGCCTACGGTATTACCAGAAGCTCCAAGTTTAAAAGCAGCGTATGCAAATAGTGCAGATGCGGCATAATGGAATACGGCCATAATTAAAATAAGGAACAGGTTTTTGCCAAACGCAGGTGTCTTAAAATCTCCCCAAGCCTTTTTGGCATTAAGTTGCCATAGAAAATAGGCCGTCATAACAATACCTCCACTAATAAAAATAGGGAACATAACCGCTACGGCAGTAATCCAATCGGCATTGCCTTGCGCTACACTTGCTTCGTGTAAATAAGGTCTACCGGCAGCATTGGCATAACTGAAGCCTGTAGCCAATAATCCGCCCACAATAGCAATCATAATTCCCGTAACCATAGATCCTTTGGCCGGAGTGCCCTCAGATGCCATTTTTGCTTCATCTTTCTCACGGGTAAGGCCAGCTTTACCATTTAAGATAACTCCCAATAATACCACTAAGATACCTACCAAAATATAGGTCAACACGTTGGAAGGAGGTAATCCATCCTCTATGAAAGGTAGTAGAGAACCTACCAAAATAATAGTCCCGATAAAAATGGAAAAACCAAGGGAAAGCCCAATATGGTTAATAGCCTTACTCCACATCATAACCCCTATACCCCAAAGAAAACTGGTAAGTCCCATTTTTACCCAAATATCCGTTGGCATGTTTCCAAAAATCTCCCCAAACCCCTGAATTAAGGTAACAGAGGCAATAATAGGTACAACGAACATCGTTAAGAGAAAAAAGAGACTCCATGTATTTTCATACTTAAAACCCTTAGTGAACTTTTCAGGAAGGGCATAAAGGCCCAACATCAATCCAGCGAAAATCGCCAATAATACTCCTTCAGTCATAATTTGAATATTTAATTAAGACCCGACTTACGCTTACTGCAAACGGGACCATTTTTTATTTACCAGTTGAATTTGAAAATAGTGGTACTGTCATAAGATTCCCCCGCCCTTAATATACTTTTGGGAGCATCCGGAATATTCATACCATTGGGATAGCGGTGCGTTTCACAACAGAAACCACGGTATTTTCCGTACTGAAGCCCAGATTCACGTTTTAATTCATCAGAAGTATATTTGCCGGTATACAATAACATTCCCGGTTCCGAAGTAAAAACCTCCATGGAACGCCCACTTTTAGGTTCTTTAATTTCCGCCACTTTATCAAGCTTAAATCCTTTGTCCTCAAACAGATAAAAATGTTCAAAACCATCACCCATGGCATCATGAACCTCTTTTATAGTTTTTTCGGACCGTAAATCATCGGCTTTACCATCTACCGAAACATTTTCTCCCGTGGCAGCGCCCGTCTCATCCCACACTTGTTTGCGATCTGAATTTACCATAACCGAATGACCTTCAATATTTTCAGAAAATCCCGAAAGATTGAAGTACGTGTGATTCGTTATCGTAAAAGGCGTGTCTTGGTCACTTATGGCCCTGTACTCTATTTTAAGCTCGTTATCATCGGTTAATGAAAAAGTTACCTTTACCGTTACATTACCTGGAAAACCTTCCTCTAGATGCTCACTTTTCAGTTCCATTTCAATTCGTGCCGCATCATTGGAGAAAGAATTTACTTGCCACACTTTTTTATCAAAACCAACTTTACCTCCGTGAAGGTTGTTTTCTCCAACAATTTTTGCTAACTCATATTCCTTTTCGTTCAGAGAAAACTTGGCATCTTTTATTTGAGAACAATAACGACCTACCGTACCTCCAAAGTAAGGAGCGTTTGCTTTATACGCATCGGAAAAATAACCGTTGAACGAATCAAAACCACAAACAATTTCTTCTGTATCACCCTCTTTTTGAGGTAAAAGAATTGAAGTAATGGTAGCACCGTAATTAGAAATTTTTACAGTTAACCCATTATCGTTTTCCAATGTGTATTGGTGAATCGTTTCTCCGTCCAATACACCAAAATCCGTTTGTGTTGTTTTCATTATCGTAAGCGTTTTGATATATTAATAGCTATTATTTAGATTGATATGGAGCTAGTTTCTCCCAATCAAACTCCACTCCGGTTCCCGGTGAATCCGGTGCTACGGCAAGATGGTTCTCAACAACTAAAGGCCTCTTGGTATATTGGTCAATAGGAAAACTGTGCACCTCTAACCAGCCCGAATTAGGCTGTGCGGATACCAAACTTACGTGTAGCTCCTGCATACCGTGAGAGCATACCGGAATATTGTGCTTTTCAGCTAATCTTGCTGCGGCCAACCAACCTGTGATTCCACCACAATTGGAAGCATCCGGTTGTACAAAAGATAGTTTTGCCTGGTCCATGGCATATTCAAATTCATGAATAGTGTGTAAATTCTCGCCCATAGCCAACGGAAAGCCCGTGGCATCTGCAATTTGAGAGAACCCCATGTAATTATCAGGTATAATAGGCTCTTCAAACCATGTAATATCGTATTCTTTAAAGCGATTGATAGCTTCAATGGCTTTGTCTACGGTCATGGAATAATTAGCATCTACCATAAACGTTACATCTGGACCAATAAATTCACGCACTGCTTTGATGCGCTCAATATCCTCATCTAGGTTTTCACGCCCTATTTTAATCTTGACCGCGTTAAAACCTGCGGCCAAATATCCTTCCATATTCTTCAAAAGCTTAGGAATAGGGAACTGTAAATCTATTCCACCACAATAGGCTTTGCACGTATTTCCAGCACCACCGGCCATTTGCCAAAGTGGTTTTTCTGCTTTTTTACAGCGGATGTCCCACAAAGCAATATCAATTGTAGAAACAGCAAAAGAAACTATTCCACCGCGGCCTACATAATGCATGTGCCATTCTAGGAAATCATAAATTCCTTCTACATCCGTACCGTCCTTACCTATCAATGCCGGAGCTATATCATGGTCTACCATGGCTTTAATGGCGTTTCCGCCTTTTCCACCTGTATACGTGTAGCCCGTACCCGTACTTCCATCCTCTAAAGTAATGGTAGAGGTTACCAACTCAAAATGCGTGTGGTCTCCGTGTTTGGCATCGTTCATGACTTCCGGTAGCGGAACCCTGAACAACTTACAATCAACCGATTTGATACTTGTGCTCATCTATGCCTTATGTCTAATGTAAAATGTCTTTTTCTCCATGTATTGCTCAAAGCCATACTTACCATCTTCACCACCAGAACCACTTAATTTGTAGCCGTTATGGAATCCTTGGTGTTGCTCTCCATGACCTCTGTTTACGTATATTTCGCCGTACTCAAGCTCATCGTTACATTTCATGATCGTATTCATATCATTGGTAAACACCATAGCCGCAAGACCGTATTCGCAGTCATTGGCATATCCAACCACTTCTTCAAAAGTTTTGAATTTCAATACGGGTAGGATAGGTCCAAAAGACTCTTCATGAACAATGGTCATATCCTGCGTTACGTTGGTCAAAACGGTTGGTTCAAACCAATATCCTTTTTCAAAAGCACTTCCTTCCGGTTTTTTGCCTCCGGTAGCCAAAGTAGCTCCTTCTTCAAGGCTTACCGCTACCAAATGCTCCATATGCTTTAATTCCGAAGCATTTACTTTAGGCCCCATGTCCGTATCCTCCAACATTGGATCTCCCACTTTTATGGCCTTTGTTTTCGCTAGGAATTTTTCCATGAACGTATCATAAATACCTTCATGCACATACATTCTTTCGTTACAGGTACAAACCTGTCCACAGTTGTCAAAACGGGAATGTAATGCTGAATCTACAGCAGCATCAATATCCGCATCTTCAAAAACAATAAATGGTGCTTTACCTCCCAGTTCCAATTGAACGTGGGTCAGGTTTTCCGCAGCATTCCTTGCAATAGCCTGCCCCACAGGAGTAGACCCGGTCATTGTTACCATCTTGGTAATAGGACTTTCAACAAGTGCATTACCCATAGCCCTACCCGGACCGGTCAAAATATTGATAACACCATCTGGAATACCCACTTTTTTGGCCAAATTACCCAACTCAAGTGTTGCTAGCGGTGTTTCTGAAGTTGGCTTGATAACGATAGTATTTCCTGCAACCAAAGCTGGTCCTAACTTACGTCCTGCCAATGCTAACGGAAAATTCCAAGCCGTTATAGCAACCACTACCCCGCGAGGTATTTTTTGAATCCAGATTTGCTCATTTGGATTATCCGAAGGAACAATATCTCCTTCTATTCTTCTTGCTCCTTCACAGGCATACTCAATAAATGAGGCCGTAACGGCAACTTCGCCCTTTGCTACTTTCAACAACTTTCCTTGCTCCTTTACCAAAAGCTCGGCCAAGAAATCTGAATTAGCCTTTATCTCATCTGCCAATTTGTACAATAACTCCGCACGTGAACGCGCAGGTAGTTTTTTCCACTCCTTTTGAGCTTTATCCGCTGCAAGAAGTGCTTGTTGCGCCTCTTCTACGGTTCCGTTTTGAACCCGTGCTACAATTTCCTCTGTAGAAGGGTTTACAATGTCAATGGTTTCTCCAGACGTAGATGTCACCCATTTTCCGTCTATAAATAGTTGGTATTCTTTAATTGCTGACATGATGTTATGATTTATGTTTTCTATATGTGTCCATTCTTGTTGCTGCTTTGCCCTCAAACCTTCTTTCGAGTTGCCAAAGCGGTCGTTCTAAAGTAAGTTCCCAATCAAAAAGCATATCGTAAAGTTCCCGTACTTTCTCAGGGTGCTCCGTGGCCAAATCGTTAACCTCGGAGATATCCTCTTTAATATTATAAAGTTCTGCAGGACGATCAGGAAAGCGTACCAATTTCCAGTCGTTATGCCTAATAGCTCCTCTAGCCTCTTTCTTCCAATACAGGGTCTCATGCGGTTTTCCCGTTTTGGTATCCGTTAGAAACGGAATAAGGTCCACACCGTCCAAACCTTTAATATCACTTACATTACCACCAGCTGCAGTAACAAAAGTTGGTAGTAAATCTAGTGTGCTGATTGGGTTGTCATAAACGGTATTTGGGTTTAATTTACCCGGCCATGACATTAAAAAAGGAACGCGAATGCCACCTTCTAAATGGTTTGCTTTGGTACCACTTAACGGATGGTTAGAGGATTCGTTTGAATCAGACGGTCCGCCATTATCATTTGTAAAAACAATAAGAGTATTTTTATCCAGACCCAATTCCTTAATTCGGTTTAAAACTTTGCCACAGGCTTTATCCATAGCGATAGCCATAGCCGCCAATGTTTTTCTCTTACCCGTTAGGTCCTGAACCTTTACCAAATCTTCTTCCTTTGCCTCCATTGGGGTGTGTACCGCGTTGAAGGACAAATAGATAAAAAAGGGGTTTTTTTGGTTCCTTTCCATAAATGAAATAGCTTCATCTGCTAATCCATCCGTTAGGTAACCTTCATATTCTTCATACTCCCCAAAACCTCTTTCTAACCTATCCTCATTTCTTTTAAGTTGATTTTCCGTTCCGTAAGGCATATAACTTCTTGCGCCTCCGCGGAAACCATAAAATTCATCAAAACCTCTTTTAGTAGGGTGAAACCGGTCTGCATTGCCTTGATGCCACTTGCCGAACAAGGCTGTTTTGTAGCCTTGCTCTTTAAGGTAATCTGCCACAGTCTTTTGATCCAGCGGAAGCCCCATATCATCTCCGGTGAATCCGCTTTTACTCATAAGCCCAGGAACATTGTTCTCTTCAAACCCGAATTTCTGCTGATATTTTCCTGTCAGCAGTCCCGCTCGTGAGGGACCACATACGGCCGCAGAAACATATGCCTGGGTAAAACGCACCGAATTTTTAGCGAATTTATCAAGTTCAGGGGTCTTAAATTCTTTGCTTCCCTGAAACCCAAAATCTGCGTATCCAGCATCATCCGATAGTATAAAAACTATGTTCGGTTTGTCTTGTGCCCAGCCATTTAAAAGCATAAAAAGGGACGCAAAGAGCAAGAAAACCTGTCTTGGCAATTTCATTTTCCGTATTTATTATTGGATCTTTTGTTCTTCTTGAGTTGATTATCTACCCATCCAACCGCCGTCTACCAACATGGTAACACCGCTCATATAAGCTGCAGCATCTGAACTTAAAAAGACTATAGGTCCTGCAAAATCTTCTGGCTTGCCCCATCTACCTGCTGGTATTCTAGACAAGATAGATGCAGACCTATCCGGATCATTTCTTAGTGCCTCAGTATTATCCGTACTGATGTAACCTGGCGCTATAGCATTTACATTAACACCTTTACCAGCCCATTCATTGGCGAAAGCCATGGTCATTTGGCCAATAGCCCCTTTACTAGCGGCATAGCCCGGTACCGTAATACCTCCTTGGAACGTTAGTAATGAAGCTGTAAAAATAATCTTGCCTTCACCGCGAGCTACCATTTCCTTACCTATTTCACGAGTTAAAACGAATTGTGCAGTTTGGTTGATTTCAATAACCTTATCCCAGTATTCATCAGAATGCTCAACTGCAGGGGCACGAAGAATAGTACCTGCGTTGTTGACAAGAATATCAATTTTAGGGAAATCATTTTTCACCTCTTTTATAAACTCGTACAATGATTCCCTATTACTGAAATCACACGTATAGGCCTTAAACTTTCTTCCGGTAGCTTCTACTTCTTGCTCTACCATGCTTCCATGCTTCTCCAAAGAAGCACTCACACCAATAATATCTGCTCCGGCTTCTGCCAATGCTACGGCCATAGCCTTACCAATACCCCTTTTACAACCTGTTACTAAAGCTGTTTTACCTTTTAGGCTAAATTGATTTAATATGCTCATTTTCTTATGCGTTGATTCTCTTAATTATTGTTGACAGTCCATTAGTACTTTCATACCGTCAGGATTATTATCTATGTTCTCAAAAACTTGTTGAATATTGGTCAGCGGCTGTACGTCCGTTATCATATCTTCAAAAGGAAGTTTATTCTCCGTAATAAGCTGAATGGATTTCTCGTAATCTTCTTTCTCGTAAACTCGGGCTCCGATCAAACTAAGCTCTTTCCAGAAAAATTTGAAAAGGTCCACTGGCTTCTTCTCTCCGTGAATAGCTACCATCAATATTCTACCACGAATACCGGCTACCTCGCACATAATATCCAAAGCGGGCTGTACACCTGCAACTTCAAAAACTACATCTGCACGGCGATTATCGGTTTGCTCCTTAACATATTCAACCAAATCAACTTTCATAGGATTTACGGCATGTAACCCCATAGACTCAGCTTTGGCAATACGCTTTTCGTTTACTTCCGAAATAATAACATTTGCCCCTACATCTTTGGCAACCATAGCCACCAAAAGACCTATTGGTCCGCCACCCAGAACAACTGCAGTTTCCCCTGCAACCAATCCGCTTCTACGAACATCATGCGTAGCAACCGATAATGGCTCTATTAATGCGGCCAATTTTAAATCGGTTTCTGCTTTTAATTTGTGAAGTACAAATGAAGGTACGTTCCAATATTGTTGCATAGAACCCGGACTATCAATACCAATGAATTTTAATTCTTCACAAATATGATTAAATCCTTTATCAGAAGCCTTAACCTTACGATCATCTAAAGGACGAACAACTACCTTGTCCCCCACTTCAAAACCTTCTACACCTTCTCCCACAGCATCAATAACCCCGGACATCTCATGACCAATGGTCTGAGGCATGGAAACCCTTTTATCCATCATACCATGATAGATGTGCACATCCGTACCACACACCCCTGAGTAAGCCACTTTGATCCTAACATCACCTTTTACAGGTTCTTCAATCTCCTTTTCTACTACAGAAAACGTTTTGTTTCCTTTATAAACTGTTGCTTTCATTAACTATATTCTCTATTATTTAGATTCGCCTTTTGCTGTGTGAGACGTTTTTCTCTCTGAAGAAAACCGCATTATACTTTGATAATCACTATTATTATAAACGTGTGTTAAACCCCATCTTAAAATTTCCGTAGGTTCTTTTTCAACATCTGCCGTCCTATTCAAACCAATGGCATGTGCATTAACTCCCGGAATTACAGATTTAATTTCAAAATTGATACCGTCCGGTGCCCACTGAAGGGTGTTTTTTTCCGGACCGTCTGTAGTTATCAAAGATGCTATACCGCCATTGTAAGGCCATACACAGATTTCATGACCACTATTACTGATCGGGTTATAAGGTGATTTTACATACGGTCCTTTAGGATTATCCGCTATTGCCACCCCATGACGAATTTGTCTTCCACCAAAAGTAATTTCCTCTCCCATTTGCTCTCCTTTGTAGTACAAATAGAATTTTCCTTTATACGGTAAAATACAAGGATCATGAACTTTATGACTATCAAAATCTCCCTTTTTCTCAACTAAATGGCGGTTTTGCTCCTCACCTTTCCAAATTCCATTATCCGCAGGGCTCAAAATAGGCTCTTCGCTTTTGGTCCATGGTCCGTTTGGTGAATCTGCCCAAGCCAGGCCTACTTGATTCTTTACCCGAACATTATATGGGGATTTTACCGTTTGATAGCAGAGGTAATATTTATCTTCCCATTTCATAATCTCTACAGTAAAGACAGAACGGTCATCATAAGCGCCCTTTTCACCTCTAGTAACTGCAGGACCTTCTTCTTTCCACGTCCACCCATCTTCAGAAGTTGCATACCAAATATCGCAACGGTCCCAAGGAAACACTTTTTCCGTTTCAATATCACCACCAAAACCTTGGGTTGGACCCGTACTTTTTGTATACCAAACGTAATACTTACCGTCTTCCTTAATAATAGCACTTGGATCACGACGAACAACACCCTCTTCATAAGCCAAATCCCCTTTTAAAGGTTGAAGTGGACCAAACTGAATAAACCATTCATTACCCAAATCCGTTGGCCACTTTAAAGCTCTTTTTGATGCTGCACTTAAATGGTTTGTGTCCGTTATACCAAGATGGTCTATTTGTTCTGCGGTAAAAGTTACCTTATCATCACAATCTGTGGTAGATTTCATTTCATTAGATGTTTTGGGAGAGTTGCAGGCCGAAACTAGCACCGCAGCAAGAATTAAAAAATGTGAGTATTTGTTCATGATTATCGGTTACTTGATCTATAATTAAATATACCTATTTCTTTACTAACTGGCACTGCTTAACATGCTATAATCAGAAGGTGAGGTACCATAAAATCTTCTGAAACATTTACTAAAATAATTGGGGTCACTAAACCCTACTTGATAACTTACCTCCGCAATGCGTAATTGCCCTTTTTCCAACAACTCACCAGCCCTTAAAAGCCTTATATTTTTCATATAATCTTTTGGGGCATGACCTGTAAGTTTTTTTAATTTTCTAAAAAACGTAGACCTACTTGTATTCATATCAAAAGAAAGGTCATCTACCCAATAGGTATCATCGGACATATTTTCATCGATAAGCAGGGAGATTCTGTTTAGAAACTCCCTGCTATCTGTATTTAATGATAAAACCTCTAGTTCACCTTGTCTCATCAGTTCTTTTCTTTCTTCCAGTTTAATCGTTTTTTCAATCCTTCACTTAAATGTTTTAAAGCGAAGAGTTCTGTGTCAACACGCCTGGCTGAAGATCTAATTGTACTTGTGGAATTGGCCAATAATTGTTTTTTCCAGAGGTAAAAGAACTGCCAGATAACCATGGCAATTTATTATCTTTCAATTCACTGGACAAATAATTGTTTAAAGTGCTATCAGCAATTCCCCATCTCACTAGATCATAGAAACGCATTCCTTCGAGTGCAAATTCTAATCTCATTTCGTGCCTTACAGCCATCCGAGCATATTCTACACTAGGAAAAGAATCGTAGAGTCCTAATTTATAGTTTGCCGCAGGTTGTGAGTCATCTACTATAATAGGATTACCTTCTTCAAAAGTAGTATTAGATACTTTACCCATTACAATATCATCAGCTGCTCTCTGTCTAATCTGATTTACCAATGCAACAGCTGTAGGTAAATCATTTTCCTCTACCGCAACCTCCGCTCTCCATAGCAATACGTGGCCAAGCCTCAACAACCTGAAATTATTACCATTTACACCTGGAGCCCAATAACCAGACTCAGTGGAAATTACACCTCTATTCCGCTTATAAAACATGTTCTTCTTATTCATAAAAGGTCCCATATTCAATTGATCAGACATCCAATCGCTTCCACTCATTGGTCCCCAATCTAAAAATGGGATACCTCTTCTTCCAATAGTCCAATCAACCCTAGGGTCTAACAATTGATTGGTTGGTGTAAATTCTTCTGTATCTGAAACTTGGTAATCCTCCAAAAGAAGGTCGTCCTGAAAACTATCTAACAATGGAAGACCATTATCTTCTACCTTATATGCATTGAAAAGGTCAAAAGAAGGTGCACTATAAGAATAACCCAGCCCTTCAACATTTGGATACAAAGTCTGGTGATCAACGCCGGAATTATGTACACCCGCTCCGTCGTTTACAGAATATTGAATTTCAAAAATACTCTCACCATTATTTTGATGTTCTTCATCAAAATTATTGTAAAAATGAGGTTCTAATTGAAAAGGACCCTCTTCAATAATGTTATCTAAAAGTGGTTTTGCTTCTGCAAATTCGCTCTGAAACAAATGAACTCTGGCTTTCAATGCCTTTGCTGCCCACTGTGACGCTCTACCAACTTCGGATGGTGCTGGGTCTAAATGATCAATTCCAAATTGAAGATCATCTTCTATATCATCCCAAATTTCTCTATCATTCTTAACCAAAACTGCATCAACATCTTCGGTGATATATGGAACCTTTTCAAATTTAATTCTTAGTTGAAAATGAAACCATGCACGTAAAAATTTAGCTTCAGCTTCAATTTGGTCACTCACTTCAGCTGATATTACTTCTCCAGCCGTACCTAAAACACGTAAAACATCATTAGAGCGTGCAACTCCATCATAATTAATACCCCAGGCACCACTCAACCATTCATTATCAGATTTGACTTCATATCGTTCTATGTCATTAATTTGAGACCAACCTCCGTTAGTATCTCCTCTATGCATATCATCAGAAGGTACATCTCCCCAAATCCAATTCGTTCCAGAAGCTTCTCCCGTACCACCATTTGGACTACCATTGCTAGAATACCCATCAATTAAAGAATAAGCTCCTATAAGCAACCCATTTATACCTTCCTCACTAACAAGTGTCACCTCGTTTACTGTACCTACAGGCTCTTCGTTAAGAAAGTCTTCACTACAAGAGGATATCAAAACCAAAATTAAGATGGCAAAACTATTTGCAAAAATATTATTTTTCATCTGTTCTATTTTTTTAAATTATAATGAGATATTTAATCCTAGCATGATCTGTTTGGATATTGGCCAAGTACCCACATCAACCCCTCGATCAATTTCTTGTGGAACGCCATTTTCTCTCTTCGCACTAATTTCAGGATCTAACCCTGAGTATTTGGTAAAAGTGAATAAATTTGAGCCAATTACATACAATTTCATATGTTTAAGATGTAACTTTTCTATTAGTTCATCAGGAAGGGTATAACCTACCTGTAGGTTTTGAATACGTAAAAAAGAGCCATCCTCTATATAAAGCGTTGAAGCGTTTTGCTCAAATGAAGTTGAAGTAGATGCTTTAGGTAAAGTAGCATCGTTATTATCTTCTAAGTAAGGACTTCCCCACGAGTTATATAATCTTTCTGGACTATTTGGACCTTCAAAAAGTCCGTATTTGGTAAATCTACTTGTGTAATTCGCCAAATCATTACCCACACTAGCATAAAGTGTTGCCGAAACATCAATATTTCCAAATCCCATACCTAAACGAAAACCTGCTGTAAAATCTGGATGTGGATTACCTATATAAGTACGATCTTCTGGAGTAATCTCTCCATCCCCATCCACATCTCTAATTTTTAAATTACCCGGTTCATTGTAAGTGCCATTTGTAGCATGTGCATCCGCTTCACCTTGCGTTTGAAAAATACCATCAACTACATAACCATAATACTCGGGAAAAGCTCTTCCCACTTCCGTTCTAGTATAGATTTGCTGACGTGTTGGAAACCCCTGTAAAAACTCATTCCCGTTATCAGAAAGTTTAGTGACCTCATTTTTATAAGCCGTAAACGTGGTTGACATATTAAGGGTAAACCAATCATCTAATGCGGAAGTACGGTACGAAAGTGATATATCTACCCCTTTATTTGACATAGCCCCTATATTTACCGAAGGTTCTACAACATCACCCACAACTTGCGGAATTGCCACTGGAAACAACATATCCTCGGTATCCTTTTTCCAAAAATCTACGGACAAGTCCAATTTTCTAAATAAAGTTGCATCAAAAGCAATATTTGTAGACGTAGTAGTTTCCCATTTTGCCTCTGGGTTACCAATTGCCAATGACTGATATCCTTGAGAAATTGTATTATCCAATCCACCTATAGCATAATAAGATGATCCAGGGTCCGACTCATATGTAGTAAATCTATTATAATTCCCGATTTGATCATTACCCGATTGCCCCCAGCTTGCTCTAAGTTTTAAATAACTGAGCCAGTCTTCAGTACTACTTAAAAAATTCTCTTTTGACGCTACCCAACCTAAAGATACGGCTGGAAAGATCCCATATCTATTTTCAGCACCAAAACGAGAAGAACCATCACGCCGTACAGTAAGGTCTAAAATATACTTTTTTGCATAGTCGTAATTAATTCTAGAAAAATATGAAAATAATGTAGACGCAAATCCGCTACCATTGTTCAACTGGTTACTAGCACCTGCATCCAATACCAAAAAATTAATGTCATTAGAAAGGTACTCCTGCCTAGATGCAGAAATAGTTCTATACGTTATTCTTGAAGATTCCATACCAAAAAGAAAATCTACGCTATGGTTTTCTCCAAATGTGTTTTTATAGTTAAAGGTATTTGTCCAGTTCCAACGTGTTTCATTAGCACTACTTTCATTAAGAGTAGTAGATTTAGCTCCAGTATTTTGCTCCCAAGCTGCAAAAGAAGGTGAAAAATTATTAAACAAATCCACATCATAACCCAACAAAGTTTTGATGGTTACATTTTTAATAGGTTTAATCGCTGCATAAATATTTCCGGTAATATTGTATTTTTTATTACTATTATCTTTGAGCCTATCCAAAAAACCTACAGGATTAGGACCATCATTGATATTAGCACCGCCAACAACACCACCAGCCCAGTTCCCAGCAATATCACTAACAGGAACCAATGGACTAGCTAAATAGATTTGATTGAATAAGTTGTTATGTGAATTGTTACCGCCCCAGCCCTTGGTTTCGCCGTAAGTAACCCCTAAACGCTGACCAATATTCAACCATTCAAAAGGATTGGAATCAACGTTAGACCGGAAAGAAATCCTATTAAATGACGTATTCTTAAGTATACCATTTTCTTCAAGAAAACCCGCTTGAAAGGAATAGGAGGTTTTCTCAGAGCCCCCCATCAAAGACAAATCGTAATTCTGAATTAAACCGTGTTGGTATATTTCATCCAACCAATCAGTTCCTTGCGGATTTGATTTGGTAATAGGGTAATTTACTTGATCGTACAAAGCAGGATTAACATTGGCCGCACCTGAAACGCCTCCGTTTGGATACAAGTACTCATTAAGAACCGGTGTTGCTCCACTTCCGTAATGAGGATTGGTTTGTGGCAAACCATCATTCTCTAACTCCAACCATAACATCTCTCCTATCAATTGAGGATCCGTCATGATATCATACTTGGCATCCGAAAAACTCATACCCGTTTTCACACTGATATCTAGCTTAACCGCTTGATTCTTCTTACCTGTTTTCGTGGTAACCAAAATAACACCATTGGCACCTCTGGCCCCATAAATTGCAGTAGATGATGCATCTTTTAATATTTGAATGGATTCTATTTGCCCAGGAGGAGGCGATTGCGCTCCTTGAACACCATCAACAACCCATAGCGGGCCATTATTATTTATCGTACCCATTCCACGGATACGTACTTCCGCATCTCCACCAGGAGTAGACGCACTAATTGTAGTAACACCAGAAGCACTACCCTGTAACGCCTTACTTACATTAGATACCGGTTGTTGCTCTAAATAATTCTCATCTACAGTAGCTACAGCACTGGTCAATGTACCTTTACTTCTAGTTCCATAACCAATTACCACAACTTCATCAAGTTGCTGCTGATCGGCAGATAGACTAATATTAAGAATGGTCTTACTCCCCACATTAACTTTTTGTGTGGCATAACCAAGGTAAGAAATAACAAGAACATCAGTAGATGATGCTTCTATACTAAAATTTCCGTCAAAATCGGTTTGAGTTCCAATTGATGTTCCTTCAATTAGAATATTGGCCCCAGGAATGGGTCCTTGTGGATCAGAAACAGTTCCAGTAATAGTTTCTTGCGCCGAAACGTAACTCGAAAACAAGAAAAAAATGGATAGGCAAGCTCCCATTTTAATAAATTCTAAAGATTTCATTTTCATTCGTTTAAGTTGAGAGAGTTGTTTAAAATATTTCCATGATAAAAAACATGGTTTTTCTTAAAAAAATCGTGACTAAATATGGCCAATAAAAAAACTCACTGTTCCCAATGAGTCACTTCATCTTATGGGTCATATTCTAAACTAAATTAAAAACTATAAAAAATTCAAATATGAAACTAGTTTTATATTTGAACCAAAAATAAAATAAATTTTGATATATCAATATAATTAACCTATGTTTTTTTAAGATTTCTTTCACAAACACCCTGAAAATCATTAAATTCTTGTATTTGCAGAATTAGATTTTAACATGGGAGTAGATAATTCGGTAGAAAAATTCGAATTATTTTAGCCTATTAAGCTGATTATAAACCTATTTAAGCAGAAATAAATAAGCGGCATAGAAAACAAAAGGAGAAGAATCAATGGGTTAGATACCCCAGTTTTGTAGAAATCTCCAATGCATATTGCTTAACGATTTTGCCCTTAGCCTCAAATTCCGATGCCGGGAGACGTCCATAGGGGGCTGTAATCCAAAGTGCGGCTACAGGGTAACCATGTTCATTAAAAATGGGAGCACCTACACAGTTTATTCCCTGTATGTCTTCACTGTTATCCACAGCAAAACCCTTGGCCTTAACCTCTTTAAGAACGGTTTTATATTCCTTTTTAGAAGTAATAGTGTTTTCGGTATATTTTCTTAACGTTTTTCCCCTTAAGGCTTCATCTGCCTCTTCTCCAGATACATTGGCCAGAATACATTTACCTCCTACGGAGCTATGTAAATCAAATTGGGTGCCCGGTTCTACAAAAAGTTTTACGGGATGCGAAGATGGAACTTGTTCCAAGATAGTACCCGTAGCCCCTAAAAGCACGCCCAGCATAACCGATTCTTTTAACTCATCGCGAAGCGCACGCATTACGTCTATGGACTGCTCTACTATACTCTGCTCGTTCATGGAGGAAATTCCCAGGGTGAGCATTTTTCTAGAGAGTGTAATTTTCTTGGTTGTTTCGTTTTTCTGAAGATAATTTTTAAAAATCAAAGTGCTTACGATACGAAAAGCACTGGACTTTGTAATGGAAAGTGTTTCTATAATTTCTGCAAGGGTCAACCCCTTGGTACGGGTAGCCAGCAATTCTATAATAGATAAACCTCTTTCTAAATTAGGGACATTATAAGTTGATTTTATCTCTACTTTCGCTTTCTTCATTACAAAATATTATACCCGCAATTTAACACTCTTCTTGATATTTTGATAAAAAATCTCACTAACATGAAAAGCATTTTCATTGAAATCTACTTATATAGACGATATATATTCCTCTAAATTTACAGACCTATTCAGTTTCATTTTCTTTCGTAACCTATATCTAGTGGTGTGCACCGATTCTACAGAAATACCTAAAAGCCTAGCCATTTCCTTACTGGAAAAATTGAGCTTAATCAAAGCACATATTTTTTGGTCTGCCTGACTTAATTTGGGGTAAAGTGTTGTTATTTTAGTATAAAAATCTTGGTTTACCGCAGTAAATCTCAATCTAAATTCTTCCCAATTATCATTTTTATTGTGAGAAATAGATTTTAAAACTTGCTTAATTTCTGGCTTATCTACGCTCCCTTCCGCTTCTTTTAGACGCTCTGCGATTTCTTTTAAGAATTCATCTTTCTCAACCATTTGTAAAGCAGTAACTGCCAATTCTTTGTTCTTTAAAGCTAGAAGCTCTTTACCTTTTTTAATTTCCAGCTGCTTGTTTTTCCTAATAAGTTGTTTTTCTGCCAGATGTCTGGATTTTTGATATTTAAAAAATATAATCCCTATAATAATCAAGAAAACCAAAGAACCCATTAAAATTATTCGTTGCAACATGTAGATTTCATCTGCTTGCTCTAATTTTTCTAAACGTTCCTTTTGAACTAAGCGTTCCTGCTTTTCTTTTTCAACCCTAAATTCATCTTTGATTTCCAACAAACTTTGATTTATTGCTGTTCTACTATCAAAAAACTGAGCATCTATTTCTTTAGCTTTTTTTTGATTTTCAAATGCTTTTTCAAACTCTCCGTTTTCTTCAAACAGAGTAGCTAACTTTTCATGTACCAAAGAAGAAAAATCAACGTGACTGTTATATTTACTGGACACTTCCAAAGCTTTTTTATAATACAATTTTCCTTGTCCGAAATTGGATAGATTCGCATAAACATCGCCCATATCAGAATATACCAAAACCAAATAGGAAGGCCTGTTTTCTATAAACCAAGGCTCTACTTCTTCTAATATTTCTAGAGCCTCTTCATTTTTGTTACTCTCTGAAAGCTGAAAGGCTTTTTCAAAATTAAGGTAAGCCATAGGTAACTGACCTCTTACAGGGGCATAGTGACCAAAACAACTATCTAAATAAACCTTTGCCATTTCAGTCTGGCCCAATACACGATGTGTTGCACTCAACAGATAGTAGTTCATTACCAAATCCGCCTCTTGTAGCCGTCCCTTTTCTACTAGTTTTCGATTAATATTTAGCGATGTCTGTAAATATTCCAAGGCTTGATCTTTCCGCTTAAAAAAACTGTATAGCCTTCCCAGCCAATTATAAACAGAAGCCTTTAGTTCATCATTTTTAGATTTATCCGCTAAGAATAATGCAAACCAAAGCGTATCATAAGATTTGGTGTAATCTACGTGCTGCCCATAAATAAAAGGCATTTCGAGCAAGGCTTTCACGGCATTTACCGTATCTCCTCTTTTTAAAAATTCCTCATGCTTATCTTGTAGAAGTACCAAAGCACTATCCGGGTTATCACGTCTTAGTTTTTTGGTTTCACTAAAAAATACTTCTACCAAAGAATCATTTTCTTTCTGAAAATCATCTTGTGCAACCATGTTTTCCGTTGCCAAAAAACCCAAAAAGAAAAATGAGAAAAACCGTATAATTATTGTAAACAGCCGCATACTTTTAATTGGTCACGGTATTTACCCTAAACAAATCGTGAAGGTCATTATTATTGATTACTAGTAGATAACTGTCTTTTTTTGTACTCAAACTCGTTATATTCCTAACATCTTTATCGGCAAAAAAGCCAGACTGTAAGCTATTAGTATAGCGGAATTTTCCCTTACCATTACCTTTCAAGAAACTTCCTACTCCTGCATCGGACCGTGTAGTTTCTACTTCGGACTGATAATTATTACCGGCCAATACTAAATCCTTAAGACCATCATCGTCAAAATCTTCAAATAAAATACTGTTAATAGGCGCTATTTGCAATCTATTTTCAAATGGCTCAAAACTGAACTTATCACCATCGTTCTTAAATATTCCCGACCTAAACTCTGTAGCCTTATAGTGGAGTGCGGTCTGCAGGCCTTCGCCCATTATTCCCTTTAAATCCTTACTAGCAAAATCAGTATAAGTTGGTATGGTTTGCGCTAAATGCGGTAACTGCTGAGTCATACACCCCTTACCCCTAATGGGAACCTGTTTGCCATCATATTCCTTGGCAAGAATAACATCTTCAGATCCATTCATATCAAAATCTGACGTATAGATTTCAAACGGTTTCTCATAAGAAGCGTGAAATTTTGAATTGAGGCCTAAATTGCCTGCAACAATATCTTTATCACCATCCCCATCTATATCTTCAACTAAGAGCTCGTTCCACCAACCTACTGCATTTGCCAATTCTGGGTATGCGTCACTACGCTTAAGTTTATTGTTCTCATTTAGAAAAACCTGAATTCCCATCCACTCTCCCGTTATTACCAAATCTACTTGTTGATCATTATTTATGTCAATCCATTTAGCGTCAGTTACTAAACCTAACCCTTGTAATTCAGGGGCCAACCTATCATTTTGTATCGTAAATTTACCTCCATCATTAATCAAAAGTAAGCTGCTTGCAGGATGCGGATATTTGCCCGTAATAAGTCTTCCGCCTATAAATAAATCAATATCGCCATCATTATCATAATCAGATGGCACTACTACAGAACCGGAGATACCTACTTCAGGAATTGCATTTTCAGCTTTCCTGAAATTTCCCTTACCATCATTCAAATACAACCTATCTACCAACATCCTTGGGTTTTCTTTAAACTCATAACTACCGCTAGCTACATAAAGATCATTATCCCCATCTCCGTCTGCATCAAACAAAGCGGCGCCAATATCTTCATACCCCTTATCACCTATAAGAGCTTGGGAAGCTATATTCTTAAATGAACCCGATGTATTTACCAGTAGCCGCCCTGTTTGCTCTCTTCCCCCGCCAATGAATATATCTTCTTGCCCATCTCCATTAACATCTCCTTTTGCCAAAGCGGGACCCAGTTGTGATAATTTATGGGGTAGAAGAACCTGCAAGTCAAAGTCATTGAAGTACGGATCTGAATGATGGTAATCAAAAGTGACTTTGGTAAAAAGTAAATCTCCCGTACTATTCTCATTTATTTTAGTTTCTGCTAAGCGATAATTTAACTGCAAGGATTGATTGGCATCAACATTTTTCAATTCCTGAATTTTTCCGTCAGGCCAAATAACCTCCAGCCGTTTTACGGATAAATGTTTCCCGAGACCGAAGTAAAGGGAGCTTGGAACAGAAGACAAAAACCCTCTTGTTGGCGTAACTTGGCGAGTTTGCTTTGTACCATCATCAAAGTATAAATTTACGCTAGCGCCAACTCCAAAAGTATTATTTCCGGCAGCAATCAAGTCTAACTCCAAATAGTGCTTACGCTGATTATCAACGGCTCTATTTTCTAAAAAAGTAGCTTTATCGTTTATGTTATTTACAACTATATCCAGATCTCCGTCATTATCAAAATCTGCATATGCCGCTCCATTAGAAAATGAGGGCGCACTATCTACCCAAGATTCACTTGTGTCCTCAAAAGTTAAATCCCCATTATTCCTAAAGAAAAAATTCCTTAGTTTTTGTTGTGGTAGCATCTGTGCAAATTTTAGAAAATCCTCATCCGTAGGTTTTCTTTTGTTGGTTCGTAAAATTTCTAAAATTTCATTGTTTTTATCTCGGTCAATAACATCTCTAAACACACCGTTAGTAACGAAAACATCATTAAAACCATCCAAATCAAAATCAGCAGACAAAAGTGCCCAACTCCAGTCTGTATTGGCTATACCGGCCATGTTTCCAATCTCACTAAAAGCACCATTACCGTTGTTGACCTGTAACATATTATGCATGTATTGGTGGTGATACCCATTTTCTACCATACTTTCAAAGTCCGCCACAGATGTCATGGCCATGGTAGTTTTAGACCGCACATAATCTTGCGGGTTCATATCCAAGGTCATTAAATCCAGAAGCCCATCATTATCAATATCTGCCATATCACTACCCATGCTATTGAAGGACATATGCTTAAACAATTTATCCCTAGACTCAGTAAAAGTCCCATCCCCATTATTGACGTAAGCCAAATCAGGCACATTAAAATCATTGCTGATGTAAATATCGTCCCAACCATCATTATTTAAATCGCCCACTTGAGGATTCAAGCCAAAACCTATATCATAAAGCAGACCCGCTTTCTTGGAGATATCCGTAAAATGTCCCGTTCCATCATTCTGATAGAGCCTATCACTTCCCTTTAACTCTAAACTTTTAGGATCATTTTGAACTTTATTTAAATCTATTATTTTCGTTCTACTGGTTATATCCGGAGTGTTTGAAATATAAACGTCCAAATCATTATCCTTATCAAAATCAAAGAAAGTAGCCTGAATGGTTCTGTTGGCATCGGCCAGCCCCATTTCTTCGGCACGCTCCGTGAAAGAAACACCTGTTTCCCCAGAAGGTCCATTATTAATATAAAGTAGATTTTTGAATTTACCCTCTTCATCCTTCCATCCGCCTCTAGATACGTAGATATCTAAAAGTCCGTCTCCGTTAACGTCAACCATGGTCACACCAGTATTAAAACCAGGTTTTTGCTCAATACCTGCTACTTCCGTAATGTCTTTGAACTTGAGATTTCCCGTATTAAGATATAATTTATCATCAGATGAATTTGAGGTAAAATAAATATCATCATAACCATCATTATTTATATCCCCCACAGCAACACCTCCTCCAATATAGGTGTACATGTATTTATAGTAATTGGACTCTAATGATTCCTCTAGATGATTTACAAAATCAATGCCTGTTTGTTCCGAAGATATTGAAGTGAACAAATACTCTTTTAGAGTTTTTTCACTTACCTTTTCTTTATCGTCTTTCGTGTTTCCACACGAGAAAAAAGCTAGAGAAACCAAGCTTGAAAAAATATAAAAAACTGAACTTTTTAGCCCGTAATTTATTTTGGAGAGAACCATAAAAAATAATTTAAAAAATTTGCTGGTTTGTTCCCCACAAAATACAAAGTTTAATGCTAAAAGCCTTATTCTATAGCCATTTTTATAGATTAAAGCAACCTCTATTTGACCGGTCTATAATTTGGTGATAAATTGATAATTAATTAGATTCGTTTTCTGCATAAAACCATCCGAGCTAAAGAATAAATATCATGACTTCAAAGAAAAAAATACTGAAATCTGCTTTTTTTGTATTGGTCACTTTTCTCGTGATTTTTATTGGTTACTATTATTATTTGAGGAGCACTTGGGATAATTTTATTAGTGAAAAAGAATTGACAGAATTTGTTACCAAAGTAAAGTTCGCAAAAGAGTTACCGGACCAATTTTATGAATTGTACGAACAAGAACACCCCAAAATTTTAACTTCTAGCTTAAATCAACAATTAGGGAAAGGTTTTTTTTCAAAAGACTTTATCAAAAGCCCAAGCCTTTTGGCCGCTATGATTTCGGAATACAGCCGACAGGAAGAAGATACTACAAGATTGTCAAACAAAAAGGCTTACGTTCTAGCTTGGAAATTAGAAGAAGAGACAACTCAAAAAGAATGCTTGAATTGGGTTCTTGAAAATTATAAATTTGACCTCTACATCCATGGAATAAATGAGGTTGCCAATTTTTATTACAAGAAAGAAGCTTCTAAACTTAGCGAAAGGGAGCTTAAAGACATCATCGCATTAATGCGCAAACCTAGTATTATAAATGTTCCTGATCGGTCTAATGAGGATTTGCATTAAACTCAATGCAAAGTGTTTTCTAATCTTACCCAGGAAATATTTTGATTACTAGAAATACTTGACTCTTTTGGCCCAATATCCAAATTAAACGCTCCTAAAAAAAGGTCTAAATCACCATCAGTATCATAGTCTTTTACATCTATTGTTTGCCATCTAAAATCTGGTAGACCATTAATAGATTTTGGTGTGAATTTTAATTCTCCTTCATTCAATAAAAGTTGAACACTTTTAAAATTTGAATCTGTAAAATTGCCAAAATTTGAAATTGCAACAATATCGTTATATCCATCTAAATCAAAATCTTCTACCACTACTTTACTTACTCCGTGAATAGGATGGAAATAATCTTCAGTAAACCTTTTATTGCCTTTATTCAATAGAACCCGTACTCCATGAAAATTTTTAAGAACCGTAGATAGGTCTGAATTGTCACCATTACCTATAATAATATCCTTTAGCCCATCACCATTCATATCTCTTAATTGAAAATCTACAGAGCCAAAGGCTGGTTGAAATTGAACCACTTTTTGACCACTAAAGATATTATTCTCGTAATCCCAAATCATGATATATTCATGTTCTTGAGCAAACAAAACCACAATTTCATCTTCATCATCGTCGTCCATATTAGCCATTTGCACCTTTATTGCTCCGGACAAAGGATGAATTATCTTTTTGCTGTAAGTTCCATTTTTTAAATTCTCGAATAGAGAAAAATCACCAATATTGTTGCCATAATTACATATAAATACATCATCATATCCGTCAGAATTAACATCATGAATTAAAAAATCTACAGGTCTCCTTAAACTATCTATACTTTTACTGCCAATTTTTAATTTGCCGTTTGCCACATCGGACGGGTTCATGCTTCCAATGGTTAAAATATAATCCAGAGAATCCTTAAAGGCTATCTTAACCGGCGGACTTTCCAATTTCTCAGTGTTAAGGATTCGGCCTTCGTTATCTGCCGTAAGTAACTCAGAAGAACTAGCATTCCCCAAAAAAACTTTTTGTTTTTTACTATCATAAAAAGTCATGGAAATAACGGATAGAGAATCATAAGAAAACAGATGCGTTTTGAACAAGCTGCTTATTTCTAGATTTTTAACCGAACGTTGCGAATAATCATTACTTGATTTATTTAAATAGTAATGAACTATTTTATCCCATTCTTCTTGAGTAAGCATAGGGTCCAAATTGATTTGAGTTCCCGAATTCTCATAACTATAAATGGGACCGTGGGACATACCCATTTTTAAGCCCATATTAGGTAATATCATTTCTCCCCAAATTCGCCGAGGCAAGGTTAAAGGAGCCGGGTACATATGACATGATGCACAATGAACCTTGGCCAATTTCTCGCCTTCTTCATGCCTATCCTTCTCGGTACAGCTCACTAGAAAACAAAAAGTTATGATTCCAAAAATGATATTAATATTCCAATTAGTTATTCCGTTCATTTAAAGTCTTTGATTTTTAAAAATTCTTGTTTTTTGTTATAAAAGGTTACTCTAAAATAACGCTTGAATTTCCAATAAAAAGAAAAAACGGTAAGATTTAAAAAATCTTACCGTTTTACTCAAACTAACTCAACAAACTTTATCTTAATTAGCAAGATTAGGATTTTGTTCTATTTCTTGCAGCGGAATTGGCGCATAATAATTATCTGTTGCCAATGACCCTAATATTGGGTTTTGCGCAGTGGTCAATGGTTTTGGCGAACCATTTCCATCGGCATCAAATTCAGTACCAATAGAAACTTGTGGGTTTCTATTTCCAAGAGCTTCCTGAACCTTTTCCTTACGTACCAAGTCATTCCAACGAATAAATTCTCCGGCAAATTCCCATTTTCTTTCAGTGAAGGCCAAATCTTGAATGGTACCATCGCTCGCCGTTAAATCACTTGGAGACATAGCATTGATATCTAAACCTTCTGCTCTTCTATGCACCATATTCAATGCCTCCCAAGCATCAGCGCCAGCTGTACCAGCTTCACCTGAAGCTTCAGCATATATCAATAGAACCTCTGCATATCTCATATACAAATCACTTCTAAGGGTTTGGAATTGAGCCCAATCTCCATCTGCCAAGTCTCCAACAATTTTTCTTAAAATAGGGTTTTGTTGATCTTTAAATTCTTCCCAACGCAGCATTTTCGTAGGAGCCTCTAAATTAATAGCTCCATCATCACCAACAGGTAATTCTGCATAATAGGTAGCCTCTTTTCTTGCTCCCTCTGGCATATCCTCAAAAAATCGAATTTCAGCAAATGTTTCTTGCCAACCATTAAGACCTGGATCAGAAGGAAGACCTAATTTGCCCATTTTACGGTTTGTTAAATTTCCAGCAGCATTGCTATATGCAATAGTGAAGACTCCTTCTTGGGTAAATCTGCCAGCCAATGACCATAGTTTAGCCAAATCTGGTTCTAATCCAAAATTATGTGCCGATGCATTATCCATAACCATTTTTGCACTTGAAGCGGCCATTGCATATTTACTTTGATCCTTTAATGGAAAACCTGCCCAGTCCATATATAATCTTGCCAAAAATGCTCTTGCCGTTCCACTGCTAGGTCTAGTTGAACCTACATTTGTACTTTCAGGTAATCTTGCCTCCGCTTCCAAAAGGTCGCTTTCTATTTGTTCAAATACCTCAAGCTGAGAAGCTAATGAGGGCTGTTGGAACGGATCAACCTCTAGAACCAAAGGAATTCTTCCATGAATACGCATTAAATGATTGAACATGATGGCCCTCAGAAAATAAGTTTCCCCTATTAACCTCTCTTGTTTATTAGGGTCCGGGTCAGATAAGGTAACCCCTTCTATACTTTGAAAAACTGTATTTGCAGCACGTATCATTTCATAAACACCTTCCCAGTTTGTTAAGGTTCTTGAGTTTTCAGGCGTTACAAAACGTTGATCATACTCTCTAAAATCTGCCTTGTTACTGGCCACGTGGGTAGTGATATCATCTCCTGACCAACCGTTCACATAAAAAGTTGACATCCATGCCGCCTTGTTCAATTTACCATAGATACCGGTAACCCCCAATTCTAGCTGCGGCATAGAACTATAGGTAACCACCTGTAACTGCGAAGCCGCAGGGTTTTCTTCAAGATCAAACTGCTCACAGCTACTGAGACCAAGTACTACGGCCAATAGACCTAAGAGGCTCAATAGCTCTTTTATTGACTTATATATTTTTATTGTTTTCATATTTATGATGTATTTTTCTATTAGATATTTATTAGAATCCAACTTTTACCCCTAAGGTGTATGTTCTAGGGTTAGGATAAGCTCCAACGTTTATACCAGGAGCCACATCTGCATTTCCTTCTGCCGTTCTTCTAGATGATAACTCCGGATCATATCCGCTATAGTCGGTAATAAGAAATAAGTTCTGTCCACCACCATATATCTTAATTGAAGTATCTCCCAACCAAGATACATTTCTTAAAGTATATCCAATGGTAAGGTTACTTAACCTTATGAAATCTCCTTTCTCAACATATTTAGAAGAGTTGAATAATTGCACAGTGGCAGGAACATCTGTTTCGTTACTAGCTGTCCATTGGTTTACTTGTTCCGATGCCAAAAAACTTCTTGAATCTCCCGCTCCACCGGTAATCTGCGCTTGCATTAAATTATAAACGTCAAAGCCGTGAACACCATTCAGGAAAATGTTCAGGTCAAAGTTTTTGTACGTAATAGTGTTATTGAAACCCCAAGTTAGATTAGGTGTACCATTTCCTATGGCTCCAAAGACAATTTCTCCATCTTCATCCCTTAAGTATTTAGCATCGCCTGGTACTTTTCCAAATGCTGCTGCATCAGTAGCTTCTGAACTCTTCCAAGTACCTAGAAAGGTAGCCCCTTGAAACTGCCCTAATGGCTCTCCCAATTCTATAATATTGGCAACTCTAGCCTGCCCGCCAGGAACTTGTACTAAACCTTGTATTTGTTCTAGATCATTGAACAACTGGGTTACTTCGTTCTGAACATATGAACCTGCCAAATTCGCATTCCAAACAAAATCATCAGTTTGAATAATATCGTAGCCCAAGGAAATATCAATACCAAAATTCTCTACTTCTCCAACATTTTGGAAAACTGTTCCGCCACCATTGGTTCCGGAAACAGGTACCTCAAGTAGCAAATCGGAAGTAAGTTTTTTGAAACCATCTATACTAAAATTACCTCTACCGTTATCAAACCCAAGGTCAATTCCTACGTTGGTTTGTGTTGTAGTTTCCCAAGTAAGTTCTTCATTTGCAAAACTAGTAATGAACGTTCCCGGATTTGGAGCTCCGCCATCAAAGGCATAAATGTTGCCAGCTAAGTTGGCAAAAGTCCCATAGGTATCAATACCTTGGTTCCCTACCTGACCCCAACCGGCCCTTAATTTTAAATTACTAATAAAACCAGTACTTTGCGATGGATTAATAATGCTGTACCCTGCAGCTACAGAAGGAAAGAAACCCCATTTATTACCAGTTCTAAAAACCGATGTACCATCGTAACGCCCTGTAGCGGTAATCGATAAATTATCATTCAAGACATATTCAGCCCTTAGCATGAAAGAGGATAATTCCCTTTCCGAAAAATTGTTGTTTATTGAAAAACCTTCTCCTGTTTCCGCAAAGTAAAATCCATTTGGCAATAAAAGATTATCCGCATTGTAGCTATTAAAAGATGTCTTGTTATTAGAGTATTCTTGAACCCCTGTCAGTTTAATATCATGAATATCACTAAATACCTTCTGCCAAGTAAATATATTACTCAATTGAAATGATGTAAACTTATTTGTACTAAAGTTTGCCGCAGGAGTATCATTACTATTTTCTACAGTATACCGTTCTACATTTAAGTTGTTAACTTGTGTACCGGCCACCATAGTATAGCTAAAATTCTCATTGAATTTATAATTTACATTTAATGTACCGCTTAAACGCTCATTTATATCAGCAACATCAGTTTCATTCAATGTTAGAACGGGGTTCAAATTTAATGAACCGATCCCCCTTATGGAACGTCTATTATAATTTCCGTTAGCATCATAAATGGGTGTAGTTGGATCCCACGTTAATGCTTTTGCAATTATACTTCCTTGACCATTGCCGAATCTCTCAAAGTTATTTTTTGTCTCACCCCTAATACCAAAAATATTAAAACCAACTTTTAACCTATCATTGACTTGAGCCTCTAAATTTGACCTTACCGATAACTGTTGATATCCGGTATTAATTACAATTCCTTCTTCATTCCTATAATTTCCTGATAAGAAATAACGAAGTTTACCTTCTGAATCTGCACCGTTTGCGGAGATTTGTAAGTTTTGGCTAAAACCAGTTCTCAAAACTTCGTCCTGATATTTTGTACCTCCGCCAGTAGATAAATTTGAAATTTCAGCGTCGGTAAATGTAGGGTTCTGACCAATATTCAATTTTCGCAAATTTTCTATTCTGGCAAATTGAGCTACATCGTCAGCTAAAGTTGGTAAGTTATCCGGCACCTGTGAAACCGTTGTAAAGAAATCCACATTTAGTTTTCCTCTACCTGACCCTCTTTTTGTAGTTACAAGAATTACACCATTAGAACCTCTCACACCATAAATAGCAGTTGCAGAAGCATCTTTTAATACATCCATAGAAGCTATATCATTAGGGTTCAGTGTACTTAAATCCCCTCCTAAAACCCCATCAATAACTACTAATGGGTCGTTGTTTCCTGTAATAGAATTCACCCCTCTAATACGCACTTTAATTCCTGCACCAGGGGCACCATTTGCTTTAGCAACCGTTACACCTGCCGCCCTACCCTGTAAGGCTTCATCTACTCTGGTCAGAGGTTGATTTTCAAACGACTCTGATGTCACACGGGCAACTGCACCGGTAACATCCTTTTTCTTTGTTGTTCCGTAACCTATTACAATAACTTCTTCTAGTTTACTGGCATCTTCCGCTAACTGAACATTCATAGATGTTTGATCACCAACGGTAATGCTCTTTGTTGCGTAACCTATATAAGATATTACCAAGACGTCGGTAGCAGATGCTTCTATGGTAAAATTTCCGTCAAAATCTGATTGTGTCCCATTTGTGGTTCCTTTTACCAAAATATTTGCCCCGGGAACAGGGGTTCCGTTCTCATCTGTTATATTACCTGTTACATTCTGCTGCGCATACAGCCCTTGCATGCTTACAGTTATTAGAAAGAGTGCCAAAAGACAACTTTTTCTTAATAATAATTTTAAGTGTTTTTTCATAATCGTTCTTTTGTTTAAATAGTTTGAGTTAATAGAATTTGGTTATTTAGTATGCTTGCCGTTGTTTAATTTCTTAAATATTCCTTAAAAGAAAGTTAGCATTTTTTTGCCTTCAAAACTAAGAATACCGCAACGACACATAGGTGAAATTATGAATATTGAGTATTCATTTGCTATTATCATCCTAGACAAAAACTAGACAGATGTAATTATTTATGAATTTCAAATAGTAAAATCAAATCAATACAAATCCTTCCTTTTAATTTGACAACACTACAACAATTTAAAACAATTTCAATATAAAAATCTGATAAACAATATTTTATAAACAAATCACCACATCTTACCTTAAAAAGATAATTCATTCATCATTGCCTACATTCGAAAAAAAAATAGAATTTATCACAACAAAAAAATTGAAAACCAATTACAATTAAACTTAATACTAGACAATACTAGATTATAGCTGATGATTAACCTATCGTAGCACTATTTTACCTTTTGAACATATGTTGTGCTAATTTTGGTATTTATTATATGCAAATATTATGTTAACGAACCATATCTTTATCAATAGAACAAAAAAAGGAGGCGAAAATCGCCTCCTTTTCCTAACTCGCTTATTTTAAATTGTTTAAACCTTAGACCGGTTTCATTTTAATCATTGGTCACTTTACTGCCCCACCAATCATTTTTTGGGTCAAAATCCGGAGAGAGAAATTCCAGTCTTTGTTGTTCTAGTGATGGCAATTTTTTGTCTACTATTTTCTTGAGATAGGCATTTTCCTTTTCCACACTATACTCGGGGTCTTTTGACGGATAACGAGCTCCAACTTCGTCTAGATAGGCAAACAGCTGTTCTCTTAACTGTTTTTGCAAATCCGGATGGTCTTTAACAACATCCGTCAACTCTTCTATATCATACTTTAAATTGTAAAGCTCTTCTCTATCATCTTCATAATAGTGAATCAACTTCCAATCTCCTTTTCTTATTACCGAAGACGGTTCTCCTCCCTGATTACCGTAATGTGGGTAATGCCAAAATAAAGGCCGCTCCCCTATGCTCTCACCTTTAAGAATTGGTAATAAACTTTTTCCATCTATATGTTGTTTCGGTTTTAAATCAATTCCGGCAATATCCAAAATGGTGGGGTAAAAATCTGCTCCGGTAACAGGTTCGGAAGAAGATGCGCCACTTTTCAATAACCATGGAGCTTTAATGAAATACGGCTCACGAATACCTCCTTCAAACTGATAGCCCTTTCCTCCTCTTAGCGGTAGGTTTGATGTTGAAAACGCATCTCCAGCGGAAACTCCTCCGTTATCAGAAGTAAAGACCACCATTGTATTTTTATCTAAGCCTAAAGAATCCAACGTTTGTAAAACTCTCCCCACGGCATCATCCATAGTCTCTACCAAGCCTGCATAAATAGGATTATCCTGTACTTGGCGTATTGGAAGGAATTTTGCCATTTTGTATCCTGTATCGGCTATGCCGTTTTCCTCGGCTTTTTTCTGATACTTTGCCCATTTCTCCTTGGTGGTCTGTATAGGGCCGTGAACGGCATAAAAAGAGAGATAGGCAAAAACTGGCTGACCTGTTTCCGCTGGGTTGTTCTCTTTAAAAAAGTTTACGGTTTCCTCCGCTAAACGCATGGTTAAGTTCTCGCCATCTTTATGATGCTCCAAATTTGGGTTGATAAAAGGTGCAAAATAACCTCCATTAGGACTACCTACATCCCATCCGCCTTTATTGATATCAAAACCATGGTCTTCCGGCCACGAACCCTTTTCTCCTAAATGCCATTTTCCAGCAAAGAAAGTCTTGTACCCAGCCGCTTTCATAGCTTCGGGTAAAGTTATAGCCTCCGCCGGCAGATTATGTTCGTATTCAGGAGGAAGCAATCTATTAAAGCGACCGGCCTTGCGCCAATCCGTTCCTGTTTTGGCTCCAATCCAATCGGTAATACCATGTCTAGCGGTAAAAGTCCCCAGCATAATACTGGCTCTTGACGGGCTACAAACCCTACTAGTTGCATAGCCATTGGTGAAATTCATCCCCTCGTTGGCAATTCTATCAATGTTGGGAGTTTCGTAGAATTTACTACCTGAAACACTCAAGTCATGATACCCGTAATCATCTGCTAAAATGAACAACACATTGGGCTTAATGGCTGTTTCTTCAACTTTCCTTTCATTGTTCTTGCAACTTGTCAGAACCATACCGGTTACTGCGAGAACAGAGCAGAGAAAATACTTCATATCTTTCTAAAAATTTTATGGTGAAATCTTTTACAAGAGGAAAGATACTAAATAATAGTATTGTCAATTTTTTGACATCTACAATTTCAACATAGTGGAAAAAGTAATTTAGACCCGAAGTAACAATGCATAAAATAAAACTGCCCCATTAATAGGGGCAGCTTTATAAGAACTCTATTTTTTATCGAAAAGAAGAGGAAAGAATTTTCCGTCCATTTTTTCTCCTTTAGGCACCTTAATGGGTGTGCCCCTGAGCATTTCCCCATCGGTATCACTAACGGTGCCATCTGCGAATACATTCAAAACAAAAGCTCTTCTGCTAAAATTGGACTTGTTCTCGTAGGAACCATGAATCATTAAAGGATGGTGAAAAGAACCATACCCCTTTTTAAGCTCTATTGGAACAGGGTTAAAATTCGCCTTTTGTTCATCGGTCATAAACTCCATAAGCCCTTCCATTTTTCCTGCTAGTTCCGGCTTTTGTAGAAGTCCCCATTTGTGACTTCCTGGCACATAATAAAGACAACCGTTTTCGGTGGTGGCATCATCAAGGCCCGTCCAACAGGTTAAATGCTGCATAGGCACGGTTCTGATCCAAAAAGAATAATCTTGATGCCAAGCCACTACACCTCCGTGGTTGGAAGGTTTGCAAAACAATTGATCATGCCAAAACCTAACATTATTGTTACCCAACAATTGACTTGCTGCCATTGTAAAAGCGGGATTCCATAACAAATCATGAAACCCTTCTGTAATTCGCCAGTGCCCTAAAGAATGAAAAAGCACCGTATTTGGATCCGTAGATTGGTTCCCATGAAATTCATAAAAAAGCTCATGAGCCCGGTGCTTAGGGTCACGAATTTCTTCCAACTCCTTTCTCAATACTTCAATCTGAGTTTCGTCTAATAATTTTATTCCCGAGACATAACCATACTCATGAAAATGGGCCACCTGCTCATCACTCAGTTTATACTGCTCCCATTCTTCCGGTGTACTTGGTTGTTTGAAAAGGTCTGAAACCAATTCGTGACGGTCTGCCAAATCTTTTACTAATTGCATCGCTTTTAATTCTTTAAATTTTGGTTGATTATTTATGTAATTCCCAAGCGTTCTTCACGAAATGGTTTTCTGACAATGAATAGCAAAAAACCGCAAAGTATCTTTTACATGCTCGCTCCAATAAGACCATTCATGAGCACCTTTAAACTCTTCGTATATATGCTGGATATTATTATCATCTAATTGTTTATGAAGCTTCCTGTTGTACTCAATAAGCTGATCTTCACTACCACAATCAAAACGCAGTTTTGGCAGGTGGTTTTTATTTTTTTGTATTAATCCCCAGACGGAATTTTCAGAAGAATTTTTCTGCTTATAATTATCCAGATTTTCCTCTACAAAAAGGTTCATCTGTTCTATATCGGTAATGGATGAATGTCCTGAAATGGCCTTAAATCTATCACCATATTTCACCCCCAAACGCAAGGCTCCAAAGCCCCCCATGGAAAGCCCGGAAATGAACAATTCAGATTTTTTACTTACGGATGGAATATTCTCGATAACTGCATTGGGCACATCATCTACAATCCAACTTTCAAAATCTTTATGATTATGCGGAAGATAACCGGAACCATCTCCCCAAAGTCCGTCTGAAGGCATAGCTATCACCATAGGTGGAATCTCTCCTTTCTCCATCATCTCAAGAGCCGAAATATGAACTCCCGCCTTTTGAGACCATACCCAAGCACTGCCATAAACCCCATGTAACAAAATAACAAGCGGTAAATCTTCTAGATTTGCCATTGGTGGCACAAATACACAAATATCCCCTCTTCCCTTTAGCTTATTGGTCTTAACGGTAATGAACCTAAGGTTTCCACTCTCGTAAGCAGCATCTGAAATTTCGGTGGTTCTAAACATGTTTTTCTAATCGAAAACTATTACTCCTTTTGCATTTTTACCCGCCAACATATCGTCTAGGGCTTGTTGCAAATCATCTAGTTTATATTCTTTCGTAATCATTTCATCCAATTTCAAGTCGCCCTTCTTATAAAGTCGGACTAATTTTGGAAAGTCTATTTGAGGCCTACATTTTCCATAAAGCGGATTAATGTATATTTTATCCCATTCAAAAAGACGCATATCAATGGTGATATCTTCTTCTATACCACTAACCTGAACGGCCGTTCCGGCATTACGAACCATTGCCAAGGGTGCTGCTCCCAAAGCTGGAATGGCAGTACACTCAAAAGCATAATCGGCCCCACGACCACCAAGCATGGTTTTTACCTGCTCTGCAACATTGGCCAAACCTATATCTTCTTTATCCGCCAAAATAACATCCGTAGCACCAAACTGTTTGGCGAGCTCTAGTTTATTGGGATTGATATCTACCGCTATAATTCTACCAGCTCCAGAGATTTCACAGGCATTGATTACATTAAGTCCAACTCCACCACAACCTAATATTACGGCCGAGCTTCCTGCTGCTAAATTTGCAGAATTTACCACCGAACCATAGCCGGTCATTACGCCACAACTGATAATACTTGCGGCTGAGAAATTCAAATTTTCCTCTTCTATTTTTACCACAGCAGATTCTTTGACCAAAGCATACTCACTAAGAGTACCCAGATTAAAAGACCGTTCAATAGGTTTTCCCTCCCATTGGCTACCGTCTAAATGGGCATGACCAGGAGTATGACCGTTTCCACCGGCCACTACCGGAGAATTGTTTTCACATATATGCTGATTGCCCTCTTGACATTGAAAACAGCTCAAACAAGGTGTGGCCCAGTTCAAAAGAACTTGGTCCCCTACTTTTAAACCTTTTATTCCTGAGCCTATTTTTTCTATAATTCCTGCACCCTCATGGCCCATTACAATTGGCTTTCCCCACGTAAGGGAATCATAGTCCGTATGACAAAGACCGGCGGCCTTTATTTTTATAAGCAGCTCGTCTGCCTTTGGTTCGGCAAGGGTTACATTGGCAATAACAAAGGTACCGTCTCCTTTGGCAACTGCACTTTTTGATTGAATGGACATGTAGTATACTTTAATATATTGTTATTGAGCTATAAGGTTGGTCGGTTTAAACTCCGCCTTTGGATCGCTTAATTTTTCTTTATCGATTTTCTCTCCGCCTTTTATGAACTTTGTACCGTACACATAGGCTTTTGCATTGTTTACCGCATCTACGGACAAAAGTGTATCCCCTTTAAAATACCATACGGAAAAACAGTTTTTCTTATCTACTTCCTCACGTACAACTACCTGATTATAACCTTCGAAAAGACCTACCATTTGTAGTTTTACATCATATTGATCGGACCAAAACCAAGGTATAGCATTATAACAACATTCTTTACCGGCAATGGCAGCCGCAGCAATTTTAGCTTGGTCCACAGCATTTTGCACAGACTCCAACCGGATATATCTGTTGTAGTGTAAATTATGGTGAAACGTACAATCACCTATAGCATAAATAGATGCATCATTGGTCTGCGCCCTTTCATTTACGCGAATACCGTTCTCAATAGTCAAACCAGCCTTTTCGGCCAATTCCTTGTTTACGTGAATACCAACACCCACAATAATCATATCGGCCTCATAACTAGTCCCGTCCGAACAGACCACCGTGTTTTTATTCTGATTGTTTTCTATAGAAATTACGTTCTTTTCTGTCAGCACCGCAACATCATTGTCCGCGTGAAGTTTCTGAAAAAAAGCAGACATTTCAGGAGCGGTAACTCGGGCGAGAATTCGTGACTCCCGTTCCAAAACCGTAACATCTGCATCCAACTTTTTGAGCGATGCAGCAGTCTCAAGTCCTATATACCCACCACCAATAATAACCACTTTAAGTGCCTTATTCGCAACTACCGTATTCCTAATATTGGCCACATCGGCCGCTGACCTAAGCGGAAATAGGTTCTGAGCAGTATTTAACCCCGGTATCGGCGGCATAATGGGCCGCGCTCCCGTAGCTAACACTAATTTATCATAGGGTAATGTACTGCCATCGGCTAGATTAACAGTTTTGTTTTTGCGGTCTATGGCATCTACCCAAACCCCAAGCCTAAGTTCAACATTCTCTTTTTTATAACTTTCTTCGGACTTAAGGAGGTTTTTCTCAATACCGTCCTCACTGGTTAAATATGCTTTTGATAATGGCGGCCTATGGTAGGGCAACGTTGGATCTATATCTATTAAGGTTATAGAACCCTGCCAACCTTCCCGCCGCAGAACAAACGCAAAATTCACTCCGGCGTGACTCGCACCAATTACCACACAATTTTGAGTATGAGTTGTATTTTCAGACATTACAATTTATTTGGCCACTTTCAATACGACACCATCAATAGCATCCGTAATATCTATTTGGCAACAAAGACGGCTATATTCATTTGCATTATCATCAAGCTCAAGCATATCAGTCTCAATTTCGCTAGCGCTCCCTGTTTTATCCATATCATCTGGAGCTACATGCACATGACAGGTAGCACAAGAACAAACTCCTCCACAATCGCCATCAATTCCCGGCACTCCATTCTCAACGGCCAAGGCCATTACTGAACCGGAGGTTCCTTCTAAGGTTATTGTTTCTTCGTCACTGGTTATAAATGTGATTTTTGCCATGGTTGTTATTTTGTTAATGGGTTGAATTTCATATGAATACTGTGGAAACCTACTTTACGCTTAAAGTGATGCAAGTCTTCTATATTCTCCTTGCAATCAAATATCTCGAAGGAAGCCACTTTTTCCGCTAATGTCATAAGCAAAGTTTTCATTATCTGACGAGCATGTGTTGCCCCTAAACAGTTATGGTGACTAAAACCGAAGCCTACATGCGGATTGATTTTGCGGTCCATTACAATTTCATTAGGGTTCTCGAACACATTAGCATCCCTGTTGGCAGAGGCCCAACATAATGACACTCTGGTGTCTGCTTTTGCCGCATGTTCGCACACAAAAGTATCTTCCGTAACTACACGCCCCATATGGGTAAGTGGAGAAAAATAACGAATCATTTCCTCAACGGTCTTTCCTGTAATTTCCGGCTCATTCCGTAAACGCTCCAACGACTCCGGATGTTCGGCCAAATAAGCAATAGCGTTGGTAACGGCATTTATAACCGTGTCCCTACCGCCCGCAAAAGTTAAGACCATTACGCCCTTTACTTCTTCTTTAGTCAACTTTCGACCTTCAAACTCAGAATCAAGAAGTATGGAATACATATCTCCCGTAGGGTTCTTACTGGCACGTTCTATTTCGGCATCTATATAATCATATAGAATATTGGCTTTATCGCCATCTAATGCCTCGCCTTCACTCCTAAAGACATGGGTTCCCCAAGAAATCCAAGTTTCCGACTCAGAATAAGGTGTGTTTAAAAGTAAGGTTAGTGCCCGTGACTGTAGTTTTAACGCAAACTCGGTTACCACTTCAACTGAATCTTGTTGGAGCACGTCATCAACTAAACTTTTAATTTGTTCCGCTAACCCCTCTTGATATTCCGGTTGCAAAGGCCTTTTAAACCAAGGTTCTACCAAAGCTCTGTAAATACCATGAACCGGTGGATCTACCTCAAAAGGTATTTGGCGGGTTTCACGAATATTGACTTCCGAAGGCACAACGATCCGCCCAGGAACGGCACCGGATTGAAATGTTTTATAGTTATGTGCAGTTTTACGAACATCCTTATGACGTAAAAGCATGGTTACCGGGTCATTTTGATCGTCCATCTCACCATAACCCTTTGATTCTCTTTCGCTTTCAAATGGGTCGGGAAATTCACTTTTCTTCATATCAACGACATTAATTTAAGTATCGACATTTTGTGGAGCTACAAATTTGATTATTTCTTTAAGACTAATAATTGCCTTTTTTAGCAAATAAGTACCTTATTCTGTATCAATCCATTAAATTTTACGTAATTTGAAACAAAATAAACAACATCACCAAATCCCAGAACCCTATTTATCCTTAGCGATATGGAACCTATTTTAGAGCCCATACATTTAGATGATAAGCGTACCATTACCAGTTTTTATCATTCTAAAAAAGATTTTGATACGCCTTGGCATTTTCACCCTCAACACGAGCTTACCTATATAGAAGAAAGCGTAGGTACAAAGTTTGTGGGCGATTACGTTGGACCCTATGAGCCCGGTGAATTGGTTTTATTGCGGTCCAATCTTCCCCATTGCTGGAAGAACAACACAGAACAAAAAGGGTTGTCCAAATCTATAGTCATCCAATGGAATTTAGGTGTATTTCCTAAAGTTCCGGAATTGGCCTCGCTATTCCAAATGTTAAGGACTTCCTCCAAAGGCCTATTGTTCAATACTAAGGATACAGCCCCACTCCTATCCCGTTTAAAAAAATGCCCGGAACTAGAAGCGCATGACCTATATATAGAACTGCTCACAATTCTAGTAAAGCTATCCAGTTGTGGTTACAAGACGTTATCCAGTGCCAGTTTTACAGAAGACCTCCCTTCTGAATATGGTAATCGTATGGCACAAGTTCACGATTTTGTTAGTGCAAACTACAGCCGCAAAATTTACTTGAAAGAACTGGCCGATCTAGTGAACATGTCCGAACAGTCTTTTTCCAGATTCTTTACTAAAATGATGGGACGCCCGTTCTTTACTTTCTTAAACGAATACCGCATTAATATTTCTGCTAGAATGCTCTTGGACACTCATGATTCCGTCTCCCAAATAGCCTTTGCATGTGGTTATGAGAGCCTGCCTTTTTTCCACCGGCAATTCAAAAAATTCATGTGTTCTTCACCACTGTCTTACCAAAGAAAATACGCAAAGCCCTAAATTACTGCACTTTAACAACTCATCAAAAACACTACAAATCAAATATTTAACCATTTGTTATAGTTATTTGAACAATTCGTTCTTTCGTTTGCGCTATTAAATTGCAATTTAGCAACTCATTAAAAGCGCCTGTGTCGCCCATCACTAACCAACCTTATAAATTATTTTTAATGAATAAAATATTCACACTTATATTGACCGGAGTTGTTCTTGCTTCATGTGGTTCAAAAACGGAGAAGAAGAAAGAAGAACCAGCAACCCAAGAAACTGCGGCTGTATACGAAGCCAACTGGGAATCCATTAAGAAAAACTATAAAGACCCGGAATGGTTCAATGATAGTAAATTTGGAATATTCATTCACTGGGGGGCTTATGCCGTACCCGCTTACGGATCGGAATGGTACCCACGCCAAATGTATATGGACACGGCCACATTCAGTGCCCAGCTAAACCTTGGTAAAAAAGGACCTAACGCAACATACCTTCACCATAAAAAAACATATGGTGACCAAAAGGAATTTGGTTATAAGGACTTTATACCCATGTTCAAAGCCGAAAAATTCGATGCTAAGGAATGGATAGATATTTTTAAGAAATCCGGTGCTAAATATGTGATCCCTGTAGCGGACCATCATGATGGTTTTGCCATGTACAAATCCAACACAACCCGATGGAATTCAGTAGACATGGGCCCAAAACGTGATGTGTTAGGTGAACTTTTTAAAGAAGGTCGCGAGCAAGGTATGATTATGGGAGCGTCTTCGCACTATGCCTTTAACTGGTCTTTCTACAATAAAAAGGACAAGTTTGACACGACAGACCCACAATACGCAGACTTATACTCTCCAAAAGGAAAAGACCTTACCGAGCCTGTATCTGAGGAATTCAAAAAAATGTGGTGGGACAGAACCGTGGATCTAATCGATAATTATCAACCGGACATTCTTTGGTTCGATTTCTATTTGGATATCCCAGATTACAAAGAATACCGTCCTAAAATTGCCGCTTATTACTACAATAAAGGTATTGAATGGGGTAAAGAAGTAGTTATCAATGACAAGAACTTTGACCATGAAGCCTTTCCTGAAGGTACCGTAATCTATGATTTGGAACGTGGTAAGCTTCCTGGTATTAGAAAATTACCTTGGCAGACAGATACGTCCATTGGAAAGAATTCTTGGTGCTACGTAACCAATTGGGAGTCGCGCACAGCAAATAGTCTTGTTGACGATTTAGTTGATATTGTTTCTAAAAACGGAAACCTATTACTTAATGTAGGACCAAAAGCGGATGGTACCATCCCAGAGGACCAAAAAGAAATATTGTTTCAAATAGGCGATTGGTTAAAAGTTAATGGCGAAGCTATTTATGATACGGAGTACTGGAGCACATTTGGCGAAGGTCCTACCGAAGTTAAAAAAGGTCACCATAGCGAAGGTCAGAACAAAGACTTTACAGGCCAAGATATTCGTTTCACCAAAAAAGGCGATAAGTTGTATGCCATCATGATGGAATGGCCAGAAGGAAATAAAGTAGATATTAAGTCTTTAGGTAAAGCCAGTGAATATGGTAAAGACCTAAATATCAAAAGTGTAAAATTACTGGGTAGTGATGCTAAAATTTCCTTTGATGTGAAAGACGATGCGCTTTCAATTTCCAATCTTGGAAGTAAATCCGGAGATTTTGCACACGTGCTTGAAATATCGTTATAGCACCTTAATAAAGAAGTTAGTTGAGTTAGTTTTTTTTAATTTAGGAGCGCACCATAACGGTGCGCTCTTTTTCAGTAGTACACCAATTGCAATAGGTGTAGATTTCAAAAACTGGATAGTATTAAGAGAAATAACTTGTTTTCATATAAATGTGACCAAAAACAAATTAAACACATGAAATATATTGTATGCGAGAAGCCGGGAGAGTTCATTCTTAAAGAGAAAGATGAACCAACAAGAAAAGCCGGTGAAGCTATATTAAAAGTTAAAAAAGTGGGTATCTGCGGAACGGACTTACATGCCTATGCTGGTAATCAAGCCTTTTTTACCTATCCAAGAATCCTTGGTCATGAACTAGCCACGCAAGTAGTGGAAATAGATGAGAATCCTCAAGGTATTAAAGCGGGAGACAATGTTGTGGTTATGCCTTATGTAAGCTGTGGTACATGTATTGCCTGTAGAAACGGCAAAACCAATTGTTGTACCAACATTAAGGTACTAGGGGTTCATACAGATGGTGGCATGCAAGAAAAAATTACGGTTCCTACCAACTTGCTTATTCCCGCGCAACAATTAACAGATGACCAAATGGCCGTAGTTGAACCGTTGGCTATTGGAGCGCACGCTATACGTCGTGCCAATGTTCAACCTGGTGAAACCATTGTGGTAGTAGGTTGTGGCCCTATTGGTATAGGTATCATGAAATTGGCACAAATTGCCGGGGCAAAAGTAATTGCCATAGACATGAACCAACAACGTTTGGACTATGCTAAAAACGATATTGGTGTTGACTATGTTGTTCTAGGAGGAAAAGATGCTGTAGACCGAGTTTCTGAAATTACTAATGGTGATTTAGCTACTGCGGTTTTTGATGCAACAGGTCATAAAGGAGCTCTTGAAGCAGGCCCGGATTATATGTCACATGGTGGAAGATACGTTTTAGTTGGCCTTTCTAAAGGAGAACTGGTATTTACGCACCCTAAGATCCATGCCAAGGAAACAACTATTATGTGTAGTAGAAATGCTACTTTGGAAGATTTTGAACATGTTATTTCCGTTTTGGAAAAAGGCGGGTTTCCAATAGACTCCTTCATTACCCATAATGTTCCTTATACAGAAATGATTACCAACTTTGATGGCTGGTTAGACCCAGCTAACGGAGTTATCAAGGCTACTGTTGATTTTGAATAGACGTTCATCAACCAAACCATTAAGCACAGACAAAAGTAAAGAACACTATGTCCAAGCAATTTTTGCAAATTCATCCAGATGATAACGTTCTGGCAGCCCTTACCGATATTCCTAAAGGTTCTGATATTGTTCATAACAATGACAGCTTTCAGGTAATCCTGAACGTAAAGGCAAAACATAAATTCACTACTACCCAGCTAAATGTTGGGGACCCTATTATTATGTACGGTTCATTAGTGGGCAAGGCCACTAAACTAATTGCCAAGGGAGAGACCATTACTACCGAAAATGTAGTACATGCATCTTCCGAGTATGCCGTTGGTCAAGAGAAGTTGAGCTGGACAGCACCTGACGTAACTAAATGGAAAGACGTAACTTTTAATGGATACCATAGAACGGATGGTAAAGTTGGCACGGCCAATCATTGGTTGGTAATTCCTTTGGTTTTCTGTGAGAACAGAAACGTAGACGTAATGAAATCCGCTCTTTTAAAATCCTTGGGCTACCATACCACAACGGATTTTGTAGTAGATACAGAAGTACTTGTCAATCACTATAAAAATGGTGCTTCCGATGATGAACTTTTATCTTCGGATATTATTAAAACCCCCGAAGAAATCAAACAAAACCGCACTTTCCCGAATGTGGACGGTATTAAGTTCCTAAACCATGACGGCGGTTGCGGTGGTATTCGCCAAGATTCGGAAACCCTTTGTAATCTTTTGGCAGGGTACATTACCCACCCAAATACAGCAGGTGCTACCATTCTTAGTTTGGGTTGCCAAAATGCTCAGTTCAAATTATTGGAAGCGGCCATAGCCAAGCTTGACCCTAATTTTAACAAGCCACTTTACATACTTGAACAACAAAAGAGTTCCGGAGAGCGTCAATTTATTGAAGAAGCGGTTAAAAAGACCTTTGTGGGGCTCATCGAAGCCAATAAAATAGAAAGAAAACCAGCACCACTTACCAAACTTGTCCTAGGTTTGGAATGTGGTGGTTCAGACGGTTTCTCGGGAATATCCGCAAATCCATCATTGGGCTATGCATCGGATTTATTAGTAGCATTGGGTGCCACTACGGTGCTTTCCGAATTTCCTGAGCTTAACGGTGTTGAGCAAGAACTCATCAACCGTTGCGAAACGGAAGAAAATGCAACCAAATTCGCGAAACTTATGCGCGCCTATTCGGATAAGGCCGTATCCGTTGGGTCTGGATTTGAAAATAATCCATCACCTGGAAATATAAAAGACGGACTTATTACCGATGCGATGAAATCTGCCGGCGCTGCCAAAAAAGGGGGCACAAGCCCCGTAACCGATGTGCTGGATTATACGGAGCCGGTTAGAAAAAAAGGATTGAACCTTTTATGTACGCCCGGAAATGATGTAGAGAGCACTACCGGTCTTGCCGGATCGGGATGTAACGTAATCTGTTTTACAACAGGTTTAGGAACTCCTACCGGAAACCCTATTGCACCGGTCATTAAACTATCTAGCAACAATACGCTAAGTAGCCGCATGAAAGATATCATAGACTTTAATACCGGAACGGTAATTACGGGAGAAGATACTATTGAGACCAAAGGTGAAGAGTTATTGGAATACATTATTAAGGTAGCCAGCGGAGAAGTTGTTCCTGCGGCCGTACGTTTGGGCCAGGAAGACTTTATCCCTTGGAAAAGAGGTATATCACTTTAAATATCTCAACTAAATTTTAACTTGACAAACAGCTATTTAATGCAGATTTTAAATCATACAACCGTACCAAACAGAGTGCAACGCCCATTAAAGGTAATGCAGTTTGGCGGCGGAAACTTTTTACGTGCCTTTGTAGATTGGATGGTACACGTACTTAACCAAGAAACTGATTTTAACGGTGACATTGCTATAATAAAACCAACAGCTGGTGGAGATTATGCCGAACTCAAAGAACAAGACGGTCTGTTTACCGTTGTTCTTGACGGAATAAAAAACGGTGAACTCGTTGCCGAAAAAACACTGGTTACAGAGGTTCAGCAAGTAATTCATTCTTATAATGAATGGGCTACCTATCTAAAATTGGCCGAAACCGAAGACTTACGTTTTATCGTCTCCAACACTACGGAAGCAGGTATTAAATTTAATGCCGAGGATAAGTTTAATGGGGAGCCGCCAAAAGAGTTTCCCGCTAAACTAACGATATGGCTTTACCACCGTTACAAACACTTTAAAGCAGATACTTCCAAAGGATGCATTCTGCTTCCTTGTGAGCTTATAGAGGATAATGGCACCGCTCTTCAACAGACCGTTTTGCAATACGCAGACCATTGGGAGCTAGAAGAAGATTTTAAAAACTGGATCCTGGCGGCCAATCATTTTTGCAGCACATTGGTAGACCGTATTGTTTCGGGATATCCATCTGACCGGGCAAATGAAATTGAACAAGAACTAGGTTATAAAGATGAACTTTTAGTTGCAGGCGAGTATTACCATAGCTGGGTAATTCAAGCTAACGAAACAGTTCAAAAAGAACTTCCGTTCGCTCAAACCGATCTTAATGTGGAGTTTGTAAACGACCTTGCCCCCTACCGTGAGATGAAAGTGCGCATTTTAAACGGGGCACACACATCCATGGTTCCTGTAGGCTATTTGGCGGGCATCCGTTTTGTAAAAGAAGCCATGGAAAATAAAGAGGTAAGCCATTTTGTAGAAAGTCTTCTTTTAGAGGAAGCTGCAAAAACACTGGATTTTCCGGATGACGTAAAAAACAAATTTGTAGCGGACGTACTTGATCGTTTTAGAAATCCACTTTTAAAGCATCAACTCATTAGTATATCCTTAAACAGTACTTCTAAGTTTGTAGCGCGTCTATTACCTACCCTAAAGGACTACAACAATGCGCAAGGCAAATTACCCAAACGTATTGTATTTGGTCTTTCGGCTATGCTTCGGTTTTATAAAGGGGAATTCAATGGAGAGTCTATTGCTCTTAACGATGACAAACAAGTACTTCATTTTTTTGCTTCCGAATGGCAAAAAGTAGATGAAGGCACCTCTAGCTTGAGCACATTTACGAACAATGTACTTAAGAACGCCTCCATTTGGGGAGAAGACCTAACGCAGATTAACGGACTAGAAAATAGCGTTTCCACAAATATTGAGTGTATTGAAACAGAAGGAGTTGCTGCTTGTCTGAATAAACTATAATTGAAGTTCTAAAAAAAGAAAAATGACAATAGATAGTCACCAACATTTTTGGCACTATGAACCGGTTAAACATTCTTGGATAGATGATAACATGGCAGCTATCCGGAAAGATTTTCTTCCCAATAAGCTTAAAAAGGTATATGAGGAGAATTCAATTGATGGTTGCGTAGCCGTGCAAGCGGACCAAACTCTGGTAGAAACCGATTTTTTATTGGATCTGGCCAAGCAGAATAATTTCATTAAAGGTGTTGTTGGTTGGTCAGATCTAAAATCCGAAACTATTGATTCCGTATTGGAAAAATATAGTACCGATAAAAATCTTAAAGGGTGGAGACACGTAGTACAAGGTGAAGCCGATCATAACTTCTTGTTACGACCAGATTTTTTAAGAGGGATTTCCAAACTTGAAAAATATGACCATACGTATGATATTTTGGTTTTTCCGCATCAGCTAGGCTCTGTTCTAGAGTTTGTAAAAAAATTTCCTAATCAAAGATTTGTTATTGACCATATAGCCAAACCCTACATTAAAGATGGTTTTTACGACGGATGGGCCGCTTTGATGAAAGAAATAGGAAAACAGGAAAACGTGTACTGTAAACTCTCCGGAATGATTACCGAAGCAGATTATAAATTATGGACTTCAGAACAACTACAACCGTATATGCACCTTGTTCTAGAGTCTTTTGGAAGTGAACGCATCATGTTCGGGTCTGATTGGCCCGTTTGCCTCGTAGCTGGAAATTACGGTCAAGTAAAAAGCATTGTAACCCATTTTATTGCAACGCTTAGCAGCCAAGACCAAGAGATGATCATGGGGGGAAATGCTCAGGCATTCTATAATATATAAACAAATTATGCAGGGCAAAATGAGATAGTTTTCAACTACTGAAACATCTCAAATTATACTCTGAGCAATTTATAAAACAACAAAACAATGGATTTAAATTTAAAGGATAAGGTAGTTGTAATTAGCGGAGCTGCCGGAAAAGAAGGCAGTATTGGCGAAACCATATTGCAGCGTTTAGCCGAAGAAGGAGCCATACCGGCCGTAATTGACCGTAATGCCCGAGGTTTTGGATATGTTGAGAAAATTCAAGAGAAAGGAATAGATGCCATTTTCTGTCAAACTGATGTAACCGATCCCGTCCAGATTGAAAACGCCGTTTCTACCATTGTAAAAAAGTATGGTCGTATAGATGTTGTCATTAATAACGTAGGTGTAAATGACGGAGTTGGGCTTGATGCCACTTACGAAGAGTTTATGGATTCGTTAAAACTGAATATGGTAAGCTATTTTCTTATCGTTAAGCACGCGTTGCCTTCATTAATAGCGTCTAAAGGAAACATACTGAACATTGGCTCTAAAGTAGCCCTTACCGGTCAAGGTAGGACTTCTGGTTATGCCGCTTCCAAAGGTGGAGTTCTCGGTCTAACCCGTGAATGGGCGGTTGATTTAATAAAACATGATATTCGTTCCAACGCCATTATAATAGCCGAAAGTTGGACTCCGTCGTATGATACTTGGATTCGCACGCTGCCTAATGGAGAAGAAAAACTTCAGTCTATTGTAAAGAAAATTCCTTTAGAAAATAGAATGACGAGTACCAACGAAATAGCGGATACTTGCTTGTTCACTATCTCAAACAGGTCATCTCACACTACCGGTCAGTTTATTTTTGTAGACGGAGGCTATGTGCATTTAGACCGTTCACTACTTACCGAAGATTAAACGCAACCAACTTAAAAATATACCAATGACAAAGAACACCAAAACACCCGTAGTTCCTAAGAATTTGCTCGTTCCCTTTATTGCTGCAACATCAATTTTTGCACTTTGGGGCTTTGCCAATGATTTAACAAACCCCATGGTGGCGGCCTTTAAAAAGGTTATGATTCTTTCAAACGAAGAAGCTTACAACGTACAGTTCGCATTTTACTTCGGGTATGGTGTTATGGCAATTCCAGCCGCATTGTTTATCCGTAAGTTTAGTTATAAATCTGGATTATTACTTGGTCTGGCCCTTTATGCGCTTGGAGCTATCCTTTTCTATCCTGCCGCAGAAAATGGTTCGTACACGTATTTTCTAATTTCATTGTTTGTCATCACTTGCGGATTGGGCTTTTTGGAAACCACTTCAAACCCACTTATTCTTTCCATGGGAGACAAAGAAACTGCTACCCAACGATTAAACCTGGCGCAGTCTTTTAACCCAATCGGTTCACTTACGGGTATGCTGATCGCTAAATTTGTTGTTTTGGATAGAATCCTTTCCGCAGATTATGCAGACAGTTCTGAAATTGTGGCTTTAGGTACCGAAAAGGCCGCTGAAATAAAGGCCTTTGATCTCAATGTAATTAGTGGCCCGTACATAGCGGTTGGTATCTTTGTAGCCTTGGTTTTTCTTGTCATTTGGAAAACTAAAATTCCGGCCATGGTCATGGGAGACCATTTATCCATTAAAGAATCTTTAGACAGAATTTTTAAAAGTAAGACCTTTCTATTGGGGGTCATTGCACAGATGTTTTACGTAGGAGCACAGATTATGTGTTGGACGGCCATTTTTCAGTTGGTAGAATATCTTAACGAATCGCAGAGTTTAGGAGTTGATGCCACTTGGTGGAACATAACCGCAATGGTATCTTTTGTAACCACCCGTTTTATAGGAACTGCTTTGATGAAAAAAATAAACCCGGCAAAAATGTTGGCTTATTTTGGTATTGCGGCTGCCCTTATGTGTGGCGGTATTATCATGTCTACCGGTATCATTAGTTTGATATTCTTGGTTTTCGTTTCTGTATTCATGTCTATTATGTTCCCAACAATATATGGACTTGCCCTTAAAGATATGGGCGAGGAAGCCAAATTGGCCTCATCCGGACTTATTATGGCTATTGTAGGAGGTGCCTTTTTACCAAAGCTACAAGCCAGTATAATGGACTTTGGTGATACTGTAAACGGACAGGAAGTTTTTGGTGATAAAATAGCCGGAAACATTACCGAAATTCATTTTTCTTTCCTGTTACCAATGATATGTCTTCTATTTGTAGCTTTCTACGGTATGTACGCCTATAAAGTAACCAAAACTAAAATTGCAGCATAATGAAAACTACCAGATATTGTTATTCATGTGACCTTAAAGATGACCCAAAGCTTATTGCGGAGTACAAAGAGTACCATGCAGAAGGTAATGCCAGGCCCGCTATAACCAAAAGTATAAAAGATGCCGGTATCGTGGATATGCAAATTTTCTTGACAGGAAACCGCATGTTCATGATTATGGAAGTTGATGAAACTTTTGACCCTGAAAAGAAAGCTGAGATGGACGCTAACAACCCTGCCGTACAGGAATGGGAACAACTTATGTGGAAATACCAGCAAGGGCTTCCTTGGGCCAAAAACGGTGAGAAATGGATTGAACTAGAGCGTATCTTTAAGCTCTAAACCAAGCATCCATAAAATAAAATTGAGCGTAGTCTATTCCGAATTTTCGGTTGGACTACGCTCAGTTTTTTATACGAACCGGAAGTAATTAATCGTTCCAGTGGGCATCAATAACTTTTTGAATATGAGGATATTTCTCATCCGTTTCGTTCAAGTCCTCACGAAGTCTAAGTAATTCTTTCTTTAAACCTGCAATGGTCTCCGCATATGCTGGATCTGCATAGGCGTTGTTCATTTCTTTGGGATCTTTCTTTAAGTCATAAAATTCCCAACCCGCAGGGGTATCGGTATCAAAATCATTGCCCCAGTTTTCCCTATCCCATTCCGCATTAGGGTCTGTGGTATCTACATAATATTTTCCATAGAAAAATATTAATTTATAATCTTTGGTGCGTACTCCAAAATGTGCCGGGTTTTGATGACGGTGAGCCATGTGCATCCAATACCTGTAGTAGGTAGATTTTTGCCAATCTTCCGGTTCTTCTCCTGTTTCTAAGATGGTTTTAAAACTTTTCCCTTGCATATAATCAGGAGTGCTTCCTCCGGCCAATTCAATTAGCGTTGGAGCAAAATCCGTATTATTGATGATTGCATCGGTACGGGTTCCCGCTTTAATTTTTTCTGGGTAACGCACAAAGAACGGCATACGCATAGACTCTTCGTACATCCATCTTTTATCAATAAAATCATGTTCTCCCAACATAAATCCTTGGTCACCGGTGTAAACAATAATAGTATTATCCATTAGACCTTCGGCCTCTAAATAGTCCATTAAGCGTTTTACATTATCATCTACTCCTTTTACACAACGTAAATATTTCTTTACATAGTCTTGGTACACTTTACTCGTGTATTTTCTTTCTTCATCATCCATTTCCCACTTTACATACTCTTCAGGCCTAATTTTATCCGCATCGCGGTATGAACGGTGAATTGAGCTATCCACATAAATATTCATAGCCTGATTACGAATCAAGTTTCTATGTGACACGGACGAACCAATAATTCTGGTTAAAGAATCATTCTTTCCTCTTGTGGCAACAGAACCGTTGTTTCCTCTTTCGTAAAGGCTCTCCGGCTCAGGAATAAACGTATCGGCCAAATACTCTTCATAACGCGGTGCATTTTCAAAATCGTCATGCGGAGCCTTAAATTGATGCACTAGGAAGAAAGGTTTGTTAGGGTCTCTTTCGTTCTTTAACCAATCTAAAGAAATATCGGTAACCATATCTGATGAATGACCTTTGGTCTGAACCGTATTCTTAGGCCATGGCTGATCACCACGAACCCTAAATTCAGGATCAAAATATTTTCCTTGCCCCGGTAAAACTTTATAATAATCAAAAGCGGCAGGTTCTTCTTTTAAGTGCCATTTACCCACTACAGCGGTCTGGTACCCCAACTTTTTCATTTCTATTGGTAAAAACTGGCGTGCCGGCTCTATACGACCATCTAAATCCAGAACCCCGTTCAATTGAGAATTTTGTCCGGTGATAATAGCGGCGCGACTGGGCGTACAGATAGAATTACTAACAAAGCAATTGTCAAAAATCATTCCTTCATTGGCAATTTTATCCAGAGTTGGCGTAGGGTTTAACTTAGCCAAGCGGCTCCCATAGATACCAAAACCTTGAGTGGTATGGTCATCCGCCATAATGTAGATGATGTTCGGTTTTTTTTCGGTAATTACTGCCTTTTCCTCTTTACAGGACGAAAACACAATTAGTAGCAACAGTGCATACAGTACATTGTTTTTTTTGCTGCGCATTTAACTTTTGAATTTAGTTTATAAGTGTTTGATCGAAGTCTGAAGACTTCAACTCGAAAATTACACATATTTCATAGAGGGTGCTAAAAGATATGATCATTTGATTACCACAAATGGCTTTAACCCTACGCGTAGAAAAAAAAATATAGAATTTACACCCGCTCTAATTTGATTGGAGGCGTTCTGTTGGCATTCCATTGACAGACATAAAGGTTCTTATCTTCATCAACGAAAACGTCATGTCCGTGATTAAATATGGCCTTTTCCGATTGATACATTTGTTGAAGCTTGCCATTCTTATATTCAGGCGCATCTCCCCCAGGATTGGAAACTACTTTATTACTACCATCCATAATGGTCACAAACCCCGAATTACTAAAGCGGTGGCCCGCCTTATTTTCTGACCAACAAACCCCAGCATAGATATTATCATCGTCTAGCACGGGTCTACATACATAGGCCCCGGGCAACTCTACGGTTTTGATAAACTTACCATTAAGCGTAAAAAATTTAAAGCTCTTGTCCGAACGTGATGTAACCACAAGTACCGGGTTTTGTTTATCACGATAGTCTACTGCCACTCCGTGGGCATTATGCAAATCATAGTTTTTATCGCTGTTATCGTGACCTCCCCATTTACGGACAAATTCGCCTTTAGGGCTAAACTGAAGAATAAAATCAGACCCGTAACCATCTGCTACATAGATATCGCCATTAGGGCCAATGGCAGTTTCCGTGGGTAAATACTCTTGCTCTTTGGTATATACACCAATAGTATGTGGATCGGGCAAATTAAATAAAAGCCTCCCGTCTACAGTAGTCTTACTAACAGAACCTGCTTGTTTACTCCATTTTCCGGTACGGTCTACAAACCAGCCACAGTCTACGATATACAACATATCCTCTCCCCCTTCATCATGAAGGGTTAACCCATGCCCACCAGGATAGCGCGTACCCCAATAATCCAACAATTTTCCGGATTTATCAAAAACCAAAATATTATTATCCGTATGGTCTCCCAACATAATGAGCCTGCCTTTACTGTCCATCTGCATTTCATGACAGTTTAAAATTGGATTATGTGCAACAGACATCTGGGCCCAGTCTTTCACCACTTTGTATTTGAAATCTCCATGACCAATAATTTGGTCCTCAAGAACAGTTTTTTTTAGAATATTAAACCCGAAAGATGATGTTGTGGATAAAGCTGTGGCGCCCAAGGCGGATTTTTTTAAAAAACTCCTTCTGTTGTTCATAGGATACTGATGATTTTTATTTTGATGGTAAAATACAATGAATACTGGTCAAAAACAGGTAAATCTAGGTCAATAAATCTTTAACTACATGACCGTGAACATCTGTTAGACGATAGCGCCTTCCTTGATGCTTAAACGTTAACCTCTCATGATCTATACCGAACAAATGCATAAGTGTAGCGTGAAAATCATGCACGTGAACAGGGTCTTTGGTTACATTGTAACTAAAGTCATCAGTTGCTCCATAGGTAAACCCAGGCTTCACTCCTGCTCCGGCCATCCACATGGTAAATGCTTTTGGATGGTGATCTCTACCATAGTTTTCGCTTGTTAACTGACCTTGGGAATACACTGTACGGCCAAACTCTCCTCCCCAAACTACAAGGGTATCCTCAAACATACCTCTTTGCTTTAAATCCTTGATCAGGGCAGCAGTGGCCTGATCTGTTTTTTTAGATTGACTTTTTACTCCTCCTGGACAATAGTTGTGCTGATCCCAACCTTGGTGGTACAGTTGTACAAACTTAACCCCTTTTTCAAGCAGTTTTCTTGCCATTAGACAGTTTGCCGCATACGTACCGGGATCCCTACTATCTTTGCCGTACATATCAAAAATATATTCGGGCTCGTTTGTTAGATCGGTTACCTCAGGTATGGAAGTTTGCATTTTAAAGGCCATTTCGTATTGGGCCATACGGGACTGAATTTCTGGATCACCAAAGGCATCCGTCTGTAGGTCGTTCAAATTCTTTAAATAATCCAGCATATCCCTACGGTCATTGCCATCATAATTTTCTGGATCGCTTAAATAGAGAACAGGGTCTTTACCCGACCTAAATTGTACTCCTTGGTGCTCTGTTGGCAAAAAGCCGTTCCCCCATAAACTTGCTTTTAGAGGCTGTCCTTTTCCGTTTTTAGAAACCAATGCAATAAAAGTTGGCAAGTTTTCATTGTCCGAACCTAAACCATAACTTAACCAAGAACCAATAGCAGGCCTACCTGGTAATTGATTACCCGTTTGCATAAATGTAATGGCCGGGGTATGGTTAATTTGGTCGGTTTGCATACTTTTAATAAAACACAGATCATCTACCACTTCGGATAGGTACGGCATAGCATCGCTCACCCAAGCTCTAGACTCCCCATATTGCTGAAACTTAAAAGTAGAAGGCGCTATAGGCAATGTACTTTGGCTACCGCTCATACCCGTAAGTCTTTGACCACTTATCACGGACGGTGGTAATTCCTGACCGAACATGTTGGTAAGCTTTGGCTTATAATCGAACAAATCCATCTGAGATGGGCCTCCACTCTGAAATAAATAAATAATTCTTTTGGCCTTAGGCGCATGATGCGGTAGACCTAATCGGTTTTTATTGTAAACCTTTAAAATCTCTTCTTCCGTACTGTTCTTACCTATACCGGCAAATGCTTTTTCTGCGCCCAGTAAACTTCCTAACGCCATGGCACCAATACCAAGTGATGTCTTTTTAAGAAAATGTCTTCTATCCAGTTGCCTTTCGATTTTTTGTAAATCCTGGTTATTGGAAGTCAGTTTATTGTGATGATGATTACACATAGTTTCTTTTGTTTGCTGTTAACAATTATCGTTTGGTGATGCTGGCATCGGCATTCATAATGGTACTTGCCACTACGGCGTTTGCAGCTATAGCCGCCTTATCATCGGTTTCGGAAATTTTAAACGCCCCGGTCTGCAACCAACCTTTGGCCTTATCTAAATTTTGATTGAACTTTTCAAATTCCTGTTCTCGTAATTGAGCAAGAACCTCAAGTTCTTGATCCGTAATACTTCTTCCTGCCAATTTCATGAAGGTTTGGGCAATACCGGTCTCTACGTCTTTAGCTTCCGCCATTTGTTTTCCTAAAACCCTTGAAGCTTCAATGTAAGTAGGGTCGTTCAAAATTACCAAGGCCTGTAACGGCGTATTGGTTTTTTGCCTTCTGCTGGTACATAAATCCCTTGTAGGGGCATCAAAAGTTGAAATTGTAGGATTAGGCACCGTACGCTTCCAAATGGTATACATGCTTCTTCTGTAAAGACCTTCTTCCCCATCTTGAACGTAAGTATCTCCGTTTACTTTCCATAGTCCTTCTGGTTGGTACGGCTTAACACTTTCTCCTCCTATGGTCTCGTTCAACAGACCGGACGCATATAGTACATTATCTCTTAACATTTCTCCGGACAATCGTGTGGAAGGTCCTCTTGCTAACCATTTGTTCTCACCATCCCATTTTAAATGCTCCTCACTAACCACGGAACTTTGTTGATAGGTGCTGGACAACATTATAGTTTTATGCAATGCCTTAACATCCCAGCCGGACTCTACAAATTCAAGAGCCAACCAATCCAACAGTTTAGGGTGACTTGGCAATTCACCTTGATTACCAAAATCCTCAGAAGTCTTTACCAATCCTCTTCCAAAGAGATTTTGCCAATAACGGTTTACCGCTACCCTAGCCGTTAACGGATTGTCCTTATCTGTAATCCATTTGGCAAGGCCCAACCTATTTTTAGGTAAACTATCTGCCATTGGAAATATCTCCGTTGGAACATTTGGAAAAACTGAATCTGTTGGTGAATCGTAATTACCCCTATCCAAAATATAGGTCTGTCTAGGTGTTTTACGTTCTTTCATCACCATTATTTGCTTAATAGGCTCTATACTATCTACTAAGGCTTTACGATTCTCCTCCAAAACAGCAAGAGCTTCATTGTATTTTGGAGATTTATTGAACAAATAGTATTGAGCCAGCTGCTCTTTTTCTTGTTCGGTAAGTGTTTCTTTTGTTTTGGCGATTAAGTTTTTAAGCCGATCTGTAGTGCTTATTTGCATTACTTCAACAGCACTCAATTCATTATCAAAAACCATTATATCATCTACAACAGCATTACCAATGCCCTTTCCTCTCCATATAGCTCCAATTCTTAAACCAGGTTCTACGGTTTCTTTATAGATATAATTGTTCATATTGTTAAAAACAATATCCTTGTACAGGTTATCAAAAGAAGTAGTGGTTTCAAGTTTTTCGCCATCCATATAAATCCCTATTCCCTTTGCCTTACTGGAACCGTCATAGGTAAGCGTAACCTGCACCCATTTTTCCTTTGGAATCTCCTTAACGGACTCTACTACCATTGAATTATCTGGCCACACATGGGCAAACAACGCTTCTAACCTGTTCTCTTTTACTTTTAAGTGGTACCCTCTAAAACTATGCAATTCAGGCCCTTGCATCTTATGAAATATAACTCCATCTTCAAGGTCCTTGGGAATAAAGACTTTTATAGAAACGCTAAAAGGCTGGTTACGTTTGTAGACTCCAATTTTATCTAGGTCCAACCACGTATCCCCATCCATAAATAGCCCTTTACCTGTAGCTCCCTCTTTAAAAACAGGTTTCTCGTTATCTACAAACTGCTGACGCATACGAATATGGTTTTTGCCATTTCCGCCAGCGGTGTTCACCAATTTTTGGTTATCAAAATTAAAAGAAGCAATCAACCCACGCGGCTTACCTTTAACCGGAATGTTCTTAAAAGAATTACCCGCCAACCACTGTTCAAACTTTTCATTTTCAGTTTTAGCGGTGCGCTCAACTTTGTCTTCGGATTCCTCAACAATTTTATCTAGATAAGCAAGCACCCCTTCCTGTTCTTCCGTGGGAAGTAACATGGCCGGAACTGGAGTAGCTAAATCCCAAGGAATCAATCCCGTCTCATCTACGTTGTTGAAAAAGCCGTACATCTCAAAATAGTTCTTTTGAGAAATAGGATCGTATTTGTGGTCGTGACACTTAGCGCAAGCATATGACAACCCCAATACTCCTTGGCTTACCGTAGCGGTTCTATCCGCAACATATTCCGATCTAAATTCTTCATCTATAATACCACCTTCCAAATTTTGAGGGTGCAACCTGTTGAAAGTAGTGGCCAGTTTTTGCTCCCGTGTGGGGTTTTCAAATAAATCTCCCGCTAATTGCCATGTGAGGAATTCATCATAAGCCATGTTTTTATTAAACGCTTCTATAACCCAATCTCTCCATGGCGAGGTATCTCTATATCTATCGTTACTGTACCCATGCGTATCTGCATAACGGGCAACATCCATCCAGTCCAGAGTCATCTGTTCCCCATAATGCGGAGAAGCCAATAAACGGTCTATCTGTTTTTCAAAAGCATCCGGTGCGTCATCGTTTACAAAAGCTTCCATTTCCTCCAAAGTTGGAGGCAAGCCTGTTAGATCAATAGAAGCCCTTCTTAGCAACAGCTCCTTGCTCGCTTTTTTAGATGGAGAAACTCCTTTTTCCTCTAAATTGGCCAATACAAAATTATCTATAGGACTCTGAACAAAGTCGGTCTGTTTTACTTTTGGAACCTGATGCTTTTCCGGTTTTAAAAATGCCCAGTGATCTTTGTACTCCGCACCTTGATCTATCCACTTTACCAGCATAGCCTTTTCATAGGCCGATAAGTTTAAATGCGATGAAGGCGCAGGCATTATCGTTTCCGGATTATCTGTCAAGATTCTTTTAACCACCTCACTGTTTCCAGGGTTTCCAGGATCAATAGAGAACAACCCAGGTGTATTAATGGATTCGGCATATGCAAATTCAGGGTCGTGCAACTGTAAGCCACCCTTTATTTTTGCTTTATCCGGACCATGGCAAATAAAACATTTATCGGATAAAATAGGTTTTACATGCTGATTAAAATCTACCTTTTCCGGAAGCGTCTCATAGGCCTGTTCTACATCCTCTGGAAGGTCCGGGCCACCGCAGGAGAATAGCATCAAAGCCAAAGAAAAAATGAAATAATTTGATAATTTGAACATTCTTTATGAGAAATTTTATGTTTTCCACAAACTTAAAGTATTTGTTTTGTCAATTTCTTGCATAAATCAGGCTATGAGTTGTACAATTCCGACATTTTTAAATCACGAACGCATTATGCACAAAAATACTTTACAACTCAAAAAGCCCTGAAAATCAATTATTGAAAGCATAATTACTATCTTTACATAACGATTATAAGTGCATAAAATCCGATAAGAAGTAAATAGTGTATGAATAAAATTCTGCAATCCTTAAAATTGACCTTTCTACATGGTGGATACGGAAAATTAGATTCCACATGGGATTACGACAACGTAATCAGCCCTTTTTCCCGACTTTATTTGGTAACAAAAGGAACCGCCAAAATATACCACAGTTACGAAGAGTTTGACCTAGAACCAGGCTATCTATATCTTGTACCCAGCTTTACCTACAGCCGGTATAGGTGTGATGACCATTTAGAACTTTATTACATTCATTTTTTAGAAGAGGTTGGCGATGGGCTTTCCATTTATGATATGAAAGATTTTAGGTATGGTATTGAAGCAAATAACGACCATTATGGATATTTTAAAAAGGTTATAGAACTTCACCCAAAGCGTTATTTGGTAGACGATGACCCTACTATTTATGACAAGCAAAAATTTCTACTTGACACCGTAAAAAAGAACGATTTGCTCTCTACCAAGTCGTTTATTGAGACTCAGGGACTTCTTCAACTCTTGTTTGCCACATTTATACAAAACAGTAAAAGTTCCAAGTTGAATATTAGAAGTGATTTTCACGAGGTACTTAACTATATTAAAGAACACTTACATGAGCCCCTTACCGTAGCGGACCTTGCCAAACACAGTAACCTGAGTGCCGATCATTTTTCTAGGGTATTTCAGCAGAAATTTGGAATCAGGCCCAGCAAATACATACAGACCATACGTATTGAACGATCGGAAACCTTATTGCTCACCACAAACAATACCTTAGCGGAAATTGCAGAAAAGACTGGTCTAGGCACCATTTCCTATCTTTCTAGAATGTTCAAATTAAAAAATGGAATCACCCCCGGAACGTTCAGAAAAGAAAGACCCGGAGGTTGATTTTTAATATTTTCTATTTTTTCTACTCTTCATTTTGTTGGCCTCACTATCACCTATAAATTTTTCTTTCTTTGGGTCCCACTCCAAGGTGCGGCCCAATTGATACCCTATATTACAAATGTTACCCACACTCGCGGAACGATGGCCTATTTCAACATCGGAAATAAGGGGGGTACCTTTTTTTATGGCATCTATCCAATTCTGATAATGATTGCCTCTAGATTTCAGCCCCTCTTTATCCGTTACCTGAGATTTTAAAATCTTAGGCGGGTCTGTTTCCAAATAACTTCTACTGATATCCAAGTTACCTTTGGTCCCTATAAACCGAACACCCCATCCCCTACCAAAATCTTCATGAACCATTTCAACTCCATTTTCATAGAACATCTGCATACCTCTTACCGCTTTTCTATCCGCAGGAGGAATAAATTTTACCGGACCAGTTCTATCCATTCCCAATCCCCATTGGGCAATATCAAACATATGAGCACCCCAATCCGTTAATATGCCACCTCCGGTCTCACTAAACAGTCTCCAATCTGGAAAGAACGCTTTGCTTTCCTGAGGCGCAAGTCTTTCATTATAGGGCAATAACGGTGCCGGACCACACCATTGGTTCCAATCTATTTGAGAAGGTACCGGCTGAGAATCCATATTGAATGGAATAGCAGGGTCACCCACATTAACAAGTACTTTTTTGATATCACCTAAATGACCGTTCCTTACCATTTCCGTAGCTTTTTGGAACGTGGCCCACGAACGCTGCATACTCCCTGTTTGTAAAACCTTACCCGTTTTTTTAACGGTGCTTACCATGTCTATGCCTTCCTGAATCTTTAACGTTAAAGGTTTCTCGCAATACACGTGCTTGCCAGCCTCCATAGCCCCAATGGCCTGTATGGCATGCCAATGATCAGGTGTTGCAACCACTACGGCATCTATGTCATCTCTTTCTAAAATTTCAAGATAATTTCCTGTTGTTGTAAGGCCTTTATAGTTGTTCTGTTTGCGTTTATCTGCATACAATTTACTTACATGTGCCTTAAACCAATCGTTTTTAGTTGTCCACACATCGGAACCAGCTACGATTTGCGCTTCGTCTGTATTTTCTAAAAAAGCATTGGACAGCGTTATACTTTGCTTACCAAGGCCAATGTATCCTAAATTTACCTTATCGCTTGGCGCGACAAAACCCCTACCTAAAACATGTCTGGGAACAATACTTATAGCACCCGCAGCTAGAGCCGTTTTAGAAAGAAATGACCTTCGGGATAATGAATCCGTCTTTTTTGAATTTGTTTCAATATTTTTCTTGGCCTTTTTCATGGGTTATCCTTTTTTTTCGATTACAATATAATATGCGGAAAACGCGTTTCCTTCATCCGTAATAAAATGACTATTAAGCTCGTAGCTTCCTTTTTTCAATTCCCCCTGTAGCTGTGCATAGGGTTTGTCCAGGTCAACATTTCCTTCTAGAGAAACATTACCTAGTTTCACTTGAGCACCCTTAAAATTGATGCGCCTTCCTACAGGCAATTCATTTACCGTTGATGATCCCATAATAACATCTGAAGCAGCATTAAGAGACAAGCCCGATTCTGGTGGATATCTATACAATTTAAACTCATACTCACCATCTTCAACAATATTCACGCTATAATAGCCTTCCGGAGAAAACTCCCCCTCACGAATTTGAACTTGGTTCCAAGGTATGTTCTCTTTTGTATGCATATCATGAACTGTAATCGTAACGGGATTTGCTTCTTCATGACCAATAGGAATTTCGGCATATCTCATTTCGGGTTCTATACCGGACCACCACTGATCATAAAAAGCCTGCATTTTTTTAACCATGTCCGGATGTTGGTCCGCAACGTTATTTTTTTGTCCCGGATCATCAACAATATTATATAGCTCGGTACCACCGATCAATCGCCATTCCGTATTCATAACACAGCTGTTCTTACCTTTTTCAGGCCATTGAGTACGCTGCGTATCTATAACCAACATACGCTCCTTACTTTCTGCACCCTCCTTTAATACGGCTGACATATCTGCCCCATCCAAAGGTTTTTTAGGCTGAAAAGATACTCCTGCCATTTTGGAAAGTGTAGGTAACAAATCTACATTGGCTACCAATTCATTACTCGTAGTTCCCTTTTTTATATTGCCTTTAGGCCAGCTTATAAAAAATGGCACCTTATGTCCTCCGTCATAGTGACTACCTTTAGTACCCCGCAAACCAGCGTTGTAACCTAAAACACTTCCATCCTTGCTTTTTGCTATTCCTGCAGCAGTACCATTATCCGTTGTGAATATGATTATAGTATTGTCAAATAATTTTTCGTCTTTTAAAAAATTGACCAACTTTCCAAAGTTCTCATCAATATTGGTAATCATTCCATAAAAACGCTTCTGAACATCGGTTAACGGAGCATCTTCGTATTGTTTGGCATAACTTTCCGGAACGTTAAAGGGTGAATGTGCCGCGTTAAGTGGTAAATACAGGAAGAAAGGTTCTTCTTTCGTACGCTGTACATATTTAATGGCCTCGTTAAACCAGACATCCGTTGCGTATCCTTCCACTTTTTCTGGAACACCATTTCTAAAATAGGTGTCGTTAAAATAGGTATTGTTCCAATAATCCGGAGTTTGCTGCACACCTCCTCCGCCATTATAAAGCGTTTCTTGGAACCCTCTATCAAAAGGTCTGTACGGGTAATTATCCCCCAAGTGCCATTTTCCGAACATAGCTGTTTTATACCCCCCGTCTTCAAACACTTCCGCTATGGTGGTTTCATCTTCCAACAAGATAGAACATCCACCAATAGTATGCCAAGCATTGTTCCTATTGCCGTTACGCCCTGTCATAAGTCCTGCCCGACTAGGCGCACAAGTCGTGCCCACGTGAAAATTTGTAAGCTCCAAAGCGTCTTTACCAAAAGCAGACAAATTAGGAGTTTTTAGTATTGGGTTGCCATGTGATGCTAAATCTCCATAACCTTGATCATCTGTAAATACAATAATCACATTTGGTTTTTGGTCGTCCGTTTCAATAACGGATACGGTTTCGGTTTTGTTTTTCTGCCCACAAGATAGTAGGGCTAGAAAACAGACTAAAAGGCCAAACTTGGTACCTAATTTATTTTTCATTTTTAAAGTTATGAGGTTGTTTTTTTATCTTTTAAGTTGGCAACATATTCACTAGGAATTACGCCAAATTGCTTTTTGAAACACTTAGAAAAATAAGAAGCCGTATTAAAACCTGTTTTGTACATAATTTCTTTGACGGACAAATCGCTCTGCTCAAAAAGCTGAACGGCTCTTTTTAGACGAATGTTCCTAATGAACTCGCTGGAAGATAGACCGGTAATCTCTTTAAATTTCATATAAAGGTTACTTCGGCTATAGCCCATTTCCTTTACAAGCATTTCTACGTTAAAGTCCGTATTCATCATGTGTTTTTCTACAATTTCAATAGCAGTCTGCAGAAAAGACTCATCTACCGAAGTAACGGCGATTTCCGTAGGTTGCAGCGTAATATTCCTAGTAAACTGCTTTCTAAGTTGATCCCTTTGCTTAAGAATATTAGATAGCGTTAGTTGTAGCAACTCCATTTCAAAAGGTTTACGTATATATCCTTCCACACCCAATTTTAGATTTTCTATTTCACTTTCTTCGGATGCTTTTGCCGTAAGCATTACCACTGGAATATGACTCGTTTCTTTATTGGTCTTGAGTTTTTCGCAGAACTCGGTACCGTTCATTACGGGCATTAAAATATCCGTTAAGATAATATTGGGCATGAGACTCTTAGCTAATTTTAAAGCTTGTTTGCCGTTTTCCGCCTCGTATATTACATACTCCGCTTCCAAAGCCTGTTTTACCAAAGTACGAATATCCTCATTGTCATCAACAATAAGTAGAATAGGGAGTTTAGGACGTGATTTTGACACATCTTCATCAAGGATTTCATCATTTATGCCAATAGCAAACGACTCAGTTTCCGAAGAGCGCACCAAGAAATCGCTTTCCGAAACCTCCTTGATACTCACTTCTGGAATGTTCATAAAGGTTTCCTTTTCCATTGGAAGTCGTACTATAAAATCAGTCCCTTTATTCGGTTTACTCTTAACTACAATAGAACCTTGATGTAACTCGATCAAATTTTTAGTAAACGATAATCCTATACCCGCCCCTTGAAGATTTCTTCTGTCTTTTTTATCCTGGGTATTAAAACGTTCAAAAATAGTGTTCACTCTATTTTTTGCTATTCCAAACCCAGAGTCTCTTACTTTAATAACTACGTTTCCGTTTTTTTCCTCAGCTTCACCACTCTTTTCTCTTTCTATTGATATCTCTACGTTTATATGTCCTCCATCAGGAGTATATTTAAAAGCATTGGATAACAGGTTGTTCATAATCTTTTCTAGAGCATCATGATCAAACCATGATACAATAGCGTCATCACTAGCGGAAATATTAAAATCTACATTTTGCTTGTGAGCTAGAAACTGGAAGGGCTGACAAACTTCTTGAATAAATTCAACAACATTACTATTACGCACTACCAAGTGCATTTTTCCCTGATCTATCTTTCTAAAGTCTAAAAGCTGATTTACCAATTTCAATAAATAATTGGTGTTTTTGTACATGATATTGTACTGCTCCTGAACTTTAGTTTGGCTTACCTTCAACCCATCCTTCCTTAAATATTCTAGTGGACCTTTTATGAGCGTAAGCGGTGTTCTAAACTCATGCGAGATATTGGTAAAGAACTCAAGTTTTACACGTTGCATTTCTTCGGATTTCTCTTTTTCAAGATGATCCAGTTCCAATTGATGCTTTTTACTAGTCCTGATAAACGTGTATCTCCAGAATAACCATAAAACACCCAACATTAAAAAGCTATAAAACAAATAAGCGGCAGAAGTTTGCCAAATTGGCGGTGTAATCTTAATTTTTATTTCCGAAGGAGACTGATCCCATAGACCATCATTATTGGACGCTTTTACCCTAAAAGTATAATCTCCCGGTCCTAAATTTGTATACGTAGCAAAGCGTTTATCCGAAGTAGTTTGTATCCAATCCTTATCAAAACCCTCTAACATATAAGCGAACTTATTTTTCAAAGGTGCTGCATAATGTAAGGCCGCAAATTCAAAGGAAAAATTATTCTGTTTATAGCTAAGTTCAATATCACTAATTTGATTTATGTTTTTTTTCAGAATGACCTTGTCGTTCATTTTCTCACCAACCCTTACGGATTTATTGGATACGAGTAAATCCGTAATTACTGTTTCTGCGGGCTGTTCATTATCATTTATTTCTTCTGGGTAAAACGCATTAAATCCGTTTATCCCACCAAAAAGCATTTCTCCATCTGCCCGCTTAACACACGCCAATTCCTGAAACTCATTATCTTGCAGACCATCACTTTCATTATAGTTTTTAAACGTCTCGTTTACAGGGTCAAATTTAGAAAGCCCCATATTGGTGGAAAGCCATAAGTTACCTTCACGATCCTCTAGAATACCTTTAATTACATTATTGGGCAGTCCGTCTTTTAACGAATAAGAAATGAAACTATCATCATTTCCGTTTTCACCTGGTATGAATTTGTTTAATCCACCACCAAAAGTACCTACCCATAAATCTCCCGCGGTACTTTGGTACAAGGAAAGAATATAATTGTGGCTTATTGCCCCTTTTTGATTCGGGTGCGTTTTATAGGTTTTAAATTTTGGTTGTTTTTTGTAACGTTCTATCTTATTAAGACTACTCAAACCATCTCCAGTTGCAAACCAGATAGTACCATTACTGTCTTCAAGAATATCCCTAATGATGTTGCTAGGTAAAGCGTGGGGTTGCTTGGGGTAACTTTTAAAAGTTGATTTAAGGTAGTCTTTGCCATTATCCTCCTTAATCCACCTATGAATACCTGAAGTATAAGTCCCAATCCAGATATTTTCGTTAGAATCGTTCAAAAGACTGAACACACCGTGCATTAGTCCTTGGGATTTTAGATTTGATTCTTTAATAGCATTTGGATTACTAATATCCAAAAGATACAGACCTGGTGTGCCTTCTGATCCAATTAATAAAGTTCTCTTATTTGCAATTGTTGTTTCTGTAATTGCAAATGTTCTAGAAATAGAATTAAAATGTTCAAATTTATTATAATTACCGTCATCATCTTCCTCCAATAACATATTTAGGCCACCACCTTCTGTGCCTACCCATACGGTTCCATTGCTATCCTCGTACATAGCCCTAATCTTATCATAACTTAAACTCTTAGGGTCCGGTGTGTTTCTAACATTTAGGAATTGTTTTTTACCTGGATCAAAAGTATTGACCCCGCCACCGTTGGTCCCGACCCAAATGATACCCGTCTTATCTAAATACAGTGATTTTATGATATTCTTACTAATGCTACCTATATCTCTAGAATCATACGTAAAGCGTTTGATAAATTTGGGTTTTTTCTCAATAGACGTGTTCTCAAAATAAAAGAGTCCCTCATTGGACCCTGCCCAAATGCGGTTGTTATTGTCAACTAGAAGGTTGTTAAAATTGGTGTCGTGAATTTTTACAAGTTCTCTACCCTTGCCTTTTACTTGGCAAAATATACCAATGTTAGTAGCAATGATTAATCGGCCCCAATTATCTTCTAAAATACTCCTAACAATACAATCAGGGAGTCCTAATGAATTATTTACGTTCCCGAAATAATCCTTCCCGTTTGAATCTTTTTTTAATTTAAAAATACCAGTTGCCCCACCAACCAGTATTTGTCCGTTCTTATCTTCATAAATGCTGTAGATAGAGCTACCGTCCCAACCAATAATAAAAGGGTCTTGTTCGGAATTAAAATGCTGAAATTTTATATTCTCTGGCGAAACGTTAAGGTCTACCATATCCAAACCGTCACGAACACCTACCCACAAGCGGTTTTTACTATCCTTAAACAAGGCAGTTACATGGTCACCTATGAGACTATTTGAATTTTCATCCTCATTCCTATAAGATGTGAACGTACCTGTAGCAGCATTATAAAAATTAAGACCACTCCCTGTGGTTCCTACCCATAAGTTACCCTGATCATCCCCAGTTATGGCTCCAATAAGGTTACTGCTAATCTGATTTGGTGAATTGGCACTAGGGTTATAGACCGTAAACTTATACCCGTCATATTTGTTTAGACCATCATGCGTACCAAACCACATGAAACCTTGTTTATCTTGATAAATGGCGTTAATATCACTTTGCGAAAGACCATCACTTGTTGTAATGTGTTTAAAGCTAATGTGGCTTTGGGCATTACCAACAATGGTAAACAAAACTGAAACAATTATAATTATATAATCAAAAAGCTTTACTCTCATCTTCATATATGTGCCCCCTTCTTTTCTATTTCCTTTAATCTAGAACAACCTCTCTACTTATACCTTCAGCATCATAAATTAAAATCTTATCCATTGATTCGTGAACCTGAATACTATTTGACGATTGCGATAAATAACCAGCACCATAATAGAACTCTTGCTTGGCTACATCTCCATTTTTAAAATATATCTCGGCATTAGTTTCCCCCGGTTCAAACTGCACAATGGGTAACTTGAGATTTTGTCTAAAACGTTTTACCTTATTGGAATTTACCGATGCTAACCACAAAAGGGTAGAATCATTTAGAACCACATTCACCAAAGCACGTGCATCATTCTCAACTTTAAACCCAGTTTTAGTATGTAAAACCGATGTGAAGTTCCCTTGATTATCCCCGCTAAGCACAACACCTTTTCCAGCATCATACCAGCCCGAGATTACCTCGGTAGGATAAAAGTTTCCAACTCCCAAAATATCATCCGAACCATCTGAGTTAAAATCACCTGTATCCAAACCAAAAAGTGGAGACAGCTGTGCTTTTTGAGGTAATGGGACTACAGTAAATTTTCCGCTGCCTAAATTTTCAATATAACTAGAGCTTATATAATTAACTTTCAACACTCTCATTCCAGTAGTATCTAATGCCTTTAGTACTTTGGGCATATCAGCCTCTGCATATTGATCATAATTAGGAAATATTCTTTTAATGGAAACTAATTGTTTTGCCAATTCACCTCTAGGAGCCAAGGGTACTTCCTTCCCTTTAATATACCTTGTAATTATAGGATCTATACTAGAATTTTTGTCAAAATCCTTGGCGTATACCCTCATTGGTTCTTTTTTGGTTACTTTGTATGCGGTGTTTTCCCCTAAATTACCTGCTATATAATCTATATCTCCATCATGGTCAAAATCCTTACCGATTAAGCTATTCCAAAATCCACTATAATTCTCCAGCCCAGTTTGAGTATTATGCTCCAATCTACCATTTTTATTTTCAAATATGGTTATTGGCATCCATTCTCCAGCCACCATAAGGTCCAAGTCGCCATCATTATCATAATCTGTCCATAGAGCAGAACTGACCAACCCTATTGTACGCAGTTTTTCCGCTTTCTTTTCAGTAACATCTATAAATTTTCCATTAACATTCTCGAGCAAATAACTATTTGGTGTGTCCGGAAAATTTCCTGGAACAATCATACCCCCAACAAATAAATCCAAATCACCATCCGAATCAAAATCGGCAGCTACTACACAAGATCCGCTAGCCTTTATTTCTGGCAATGCATCTGTTTTATGTTCAAAAACTTCATTTCCCTTATTAATGTACAGCCTATCTTGATAGTGACCTTTATCAAAATATTTTACAGAACTACCTCCGCTAACGACATATAAATCAAGTTCATCATCTCCGTCAGCATCAAAGAAAAGAGCCCCAAGGTCTTCATATTTTTCGGAGCCCGGAAGACTTATAGAATCAAAAATACCGTTTGACCTGTTAAGAAAAATTTTACCGGGGTAATTTCTTGCCCCACCAACATAGACATCCCTTTTACCATTACCGTTAATATCTCCTGTTGCTATTCCAGGACCATTAAAATCATTTAAATGCAATAGTAAAGGTTCTCCTCTAAAATCACTGTTATCATTTTCAAAGTGATTATACCCTATAACATTCGCATCTTCAATTTCCGTAAACATTCTGGCAGCAGGAACTTGATTTTTCTTATTGATTGTTGATGCTTCGTTCTTGTTAAGGTTATATAATGTATCTACACGAATATTTTCAAGAAGCTGTTGAGTACCATCTTGCCAAATAACTTTTAAAGAATCTACATGGTTTTGTTTACCTAGCCCCATGTGAATGGCAGAACTTACCGATGACATATAACCCTTTACGGGGTTGTATTCATAATAAAGTTTTTCTTTACTGGATAAAAAAGCAATGACCTTTGCTCCTATACCTTCTACATTATTCTTATTTCCATTTAACCGCACTCTTAAATAGTGGTTTTCCTGAGTCTTATCAGAATTATTTTTATAGAGAAAGGCCGGAGCATTAATATTATTCACGACCAAATCCAAATCTCCATCGTTATCAAAATCTGCATATACAGCACCGTTGGATAAAGATGCCTGTTCAAGTCCCCATAGTTGGGTCTTATCCGTAAACTTTAAACTCCCATCATTGGAAAAAGCGTAATTAGGCAAGAATATACTATCCAACTTTTTTAAGCGCTCTACTATTTTCTTTTCGGAGGCCCTACCCGTTCCATTTTTAAATATCCCGGCCTGACTTGAATATTCCATAAAGTCGTGATTGGTTATATCCCGCCTAAAGCCATTGGTTATATAGACGTCTTTAAACCCATCATTATCAAAATCTGCAATTAACGGAGACCAACTCCAATCTGTTTGATGCAAACCAGAATAGCGACCTATTTCACTAAAAACAGGCGTACCTTGTACGTCGTTACCTTGATTTAATTGCAGTGTGTTTCTAATGAACTGTGGCGAAAACCCCTCCCTAAGGGTTTGTTTAAAATGTTCGTGGTTCATATTGGCGGTCATGGTTTTCTGACGCTTATTAATCTCCGGTAGCATATCCATGACCAGTACATCAGGCAGGGCATCATTATTTATGTCCGAAACATCTATACCCATACCATTTCTTGATGTATGCTGAAAATATTGAGATAATTTGTTCGAGAATGTACCGTCCTGATTATTAATATACAAAAGGTCATTAGCAACAAAATCATTGGCTACATAAATATCCGGCCAACCATCTTTATTAATGTCCGTTATTGCAAGTCCCAAACCATAACCCTCTATTAAAATACCAGCTTTTTCCGAGACATTTTCAAACTGAGGATAGCCATTTGCTCCCACGCCCTTATTCTCATATAGACGGTCCGTACTTGGTCCTGAACCATCATTTTTTGTATATAGCTTTTCTATTTCTTTTGGCGGTTCATTTGCATGAGTCATTACATACAAATCTAAATCCCCATCTCTGTCATAATCAAAAAATCCGGCTTGAGTAGAATATCCGGAATCATCTATACCATAATTTGCTGCTTGCTCCGTAAACTTAAAGTTCCCTTGATTTATATAAAGTTTGTTTTTTCGCTCAGCCTCAGTAGCAAAGCCTCCAACAGAGACATACACATCCATCAAACCATCTTGATTAATGTCAATTACGGATATCCCATTAGCCCAATAGCTGCCTTCAATACCCGAACTTTGGGTAACATCTTCAAACTTAAAATCTCCAGTATTCTTGTAAATCTTGGATGAAACCACGTTTCCCGCAAAAAAAATATCATTAAGGCCATCATTATCAAAATCTGCCACACCAACACCTCCTCCTATATAGATGTAGGGAAAACTAAAATAATGGAGTTCATCGGTTTCGTTTATCGTGTTTGCAAAATCAATACCTGAATCACGCTCAGAAACCAGCTGAAATTGTTTTTGTTGATTATCGCAGGATATAAAGGAAATCAAACTTGCTATAAATAGTAATTTCTTCAAGGGCATAATTCTAAAATTCAATTTAAAAAAAAAGGAACCATCTCGCAATGGTTCCTTTAAAAATAAACAACAATAAATTAGTATCCTGGATTTTGTTTAAATACAGGGTTAGCATCTATCTCATTCTGAGGAATAGCAATATATTCACGACCAGGTCTATATGAGCTTGTACCTGCACTCTCAGATTTTAACTCTGGTTTGTTTACAATATACTCCTCTACTTTACCCCATCTTAGAATATCAAAGTATCTGGTTCTTTCCAAAGACAACTCTTTAACTCTTTCATCTTCTATGTCTTGCATTGTAATGCTTGTTAATGCCGGCATATCAACTCTTGCCCGTACTTCATTAATAGCATTTAGAGCATCTGCAGTAGAGCCATTTAACATAAACTCGGCCTCTGCATACATCAATAGGATATCTGCATAGCGTAACAACCTTAAGTTGTTACCTGACTGATGCCATCCGTTATCTTGAGAACCTGTCTTATCGTCAAATTTTATATCCAACCACTTGTTACCCCAAACTAAATCGGTATCTGGAAACACCTCTTTATAACTTTTATCTCCGTACGTCTGAGAAACCAATGTATCTCCTTGATAAACGGTAAACTCGTCCGTATTAAAAAATAAAGTTGTAAAAGCTCTTGGGTCTATTTCATCATTTACGGTTCTTTCATCTAAGAATAAATCTAGAACCCAATCATTGATACGCATACCATCCTGGCCTGTAAATCCTCTAGGAGCTATATCCGGATGAAAAGCAGCACCTTTACCAGCTCCAGGAGCATCTCCTCCCCAACCAGTATTTCCATCGTTTACCAATTGAATTTCAAACAATGACTCCTTATTGTTTTCCGAAGCTTCGGTAAAGTTATCCGCGTAGTTTTCCATCAATTCGTATCTGCCGTCCATTATTTTGGCAAATTCCGCTTTGGCCTCAGCATATTTCTTTTGATATAAATAAACTTTACCCAAGAAACCTGTTGCGGTACCAGAAGTAATCCTTCCTTTCATAGCAGACGGCCATGATTCTGGCGCCATAGCCTGAGCTTCCTTTAAATCGCTTTCTATTTGTGCCCATACTTCTGCAGGATCTGCTTGCGGAACCGCCTTAGGGTTTTCCAAATCTGAAATCGGTTCCGTAATAAGCGGCACATTTAACCAACCGTTTACAAGGTTAAAATAGTTATAAGCACGAATAAAATAGGCTTCGCCCAATATATTTTCTTTGGCCGTAGCATCCATTTCTATATCAGGAACATTGGCCAATACTTCGTTGGCACGGGTTACTCCTTGAAACATAGCACTCCAAACCCAAAATGCACCGTTACTTTGCGGAATTCCATTAAAAGATCCCGCTGCAGTACGTTCTGATGTTGCGAAAGCATTCACAACGTCATCTCTATAATCCGAAAGGAATATTTCAAAACGTGTATAGTACCAAATATGTGTAAACGGACTGTAAGCCCCAATGATACCTTTATTGGCGTCATCCTCTGTTTTCCAAAATGATTGCGGTGTTACCGCGTTTGGATTTTCCTGTTCTAATATGTCTTTCCGACAACTATATGATATCACTAGCAGCAATACCAGTGCAGCCAATAGACTTCTTGATATTATTTTATTTTTCATGTCTTTTTTTGTTAGAATTAAAATGAAACCTGTACTCCCAGTTGAATAGTTCTTGCTGTTGGATAAGCACTTTCATCTACACCCGAGCTAAAAATTCTTCTAGACGATCTTGTGTTTCTACCTACCTCAGGGTAATAACCTGTATAATCTGTAATTGTAAACAGATTTGTAGCAGAACCGTATATACGCAACTTCGTCATCTTCATTTTTTCAGAGATATCAGATGGAATAGTATAACCCAACTGCATATTCTTTAATCTGAAGTAAGCACCATTCTCTAAATAAAAATCAGATGGTCTTCTGTTGAAACCTGGATCTGACTGTGTATTTCTTGGAATGTTTGTATTCGTATTTGTTGGTGTCCAAGCTCTTAGAGCATCCGTAAGATAGTTCCCCTCTGTATCAAAATATCCTCGATAGATATTACCGTTCAAAATTTTGTTACCTGAAACGCCGTTAAAGAAAAGACTTAAATCAAAATCTTTGTATGTCGCAGAAATATTGAAACCGTATTCAAAATTAGGAGCGGGATTCCCTAAAAAGGTTTGGTCATTTTCATCAACAATTCCATCTGGCCCTGAACCATCGGGACCAGCGATATCTCTAAATTTTAAATCTCCCGCTTGTGGGTTATTATTATCATTTGCCGCTAGAGCTTCTGCATCTGTTTGATAGATTCCATCTACAATATATCCATAAAAAGAAGAAACGGGTTGACCAACATCTGTTTTAGTTCCTCTTAATCCATTTGATGTAAACTGTCCTTCTATAATTGGAGTAGCATCACCCAAAGCCGTAACTTCGTTGTTTAATGTTGTGAAGTTTCCACTAATATTAAATGAAAAATCTTCACTTAAACTATCCGAATAATTTGCCAAAAATTCAAAACCAGTATTTTCAATACTTGCCGTATTAAATGGTACTCTGTTTCCAAACCCAGTATATAATGGTAATCCCAACTCAACCAATACATCTTCGGATTTCTTCTGAAAATAGTCCATTGTTATACTCAACTTCTGATTTAATGCCCTAAATTCCAAACCTATATCGGTTGTCTTACTGGTTTCCCAAGTAATTTGGTCATTAATACCTTTAGTAATTGAGTATCCCGTAGCTCTTTCCTGACCGTCGCCTATTGGATATTCACTATTAAGGTTCAATTCTGGACTTAATGAATAGATTGGAACGTTATCCGACCCAACTTCACCATAACTTGCTCTAATTTTTATATCAGTAATGGCTGTAAAGTTTTCCATAAAACTTTCATTACCTAAATTCCAACCTATAGCAAATGAAGGAAAAGTACCCCATCTAAGATCTTCTTTGAACAATGAAGAACCATCTCTACGTATGGTAGCCGTTAACAAGTATCTGCTATCATAAGCATAACTCAACCTACCAAAGTAACTCTGAATAGTTTTAGTTAAATCTTGCGATGGGAAATTAACTTTATCTTCAGCAGCAGAAGCTACACGCACATCGTTAGAAGGAAATTTTCTGGCCAAAGCACCAAGAGACCTTGTATTTGAAACCTGATCTGTATAACCAGCTACAAAGTTTATATTATGTTTATTGAACTCCTTACTGTAAGTTAAAGTGTGTTCAATTAAGGTTGAAAGAAAGTTTGTATTCGTTTCGGCCAACTCAGCAAATTGGTTGTTACCAAATGTGGCAGAATTGAATACATAAGTTGGAGTAAACCTATAATTATTGTTCGCATAATAATCCAAACCTAAATTTAGTTTATAGGTCAGCCCATCGATAATTTCAAACGAACCGGCAATATTACCTAATATACTGTTTCGAGTAACCGTTCTATCTTCAACAGTTGCCAGACCTAAGGAGTTACCTACGTTTCCAACACCATAAAATGCTCCTACCGCTACATCAGCTGGCTGATCAGTAGCACTAAAGTTACCTTCATCATCGTATATACGGATAGTTGGTACCAAATCTCTTTCCTTATTGAAATACGGGTTAGGGTTATCAATAGAACGTGTTAAACCTACCGTATTTTCCAATTTAAACCTTCCTTTCGTCAATGTAGCGTTGATTCTCGCAGTAGTTCTTTTGTAATCGGACTGCTTTACAATACCCTCTTGATCGTAATGGTTCATAGAAAGGCTATAGGTACTATTTTCAGTACCACCATAAATTCTTGCATTGGCATTCATTACGCCAGCAGTACGTAGTGATTCCTTTTGAATATCACTATCTATACTAGGATTGAACTGAGCATCATTTGCTGGAAACCTTGCGTTTCCATCATTATCCCTAGCCCTGTTAACAATGGAAGCATAATCTCTTGAGTTGGCCCAGTCAATAGTCTTTACAGATGATTGAAGACCATAGCTATAATCCAAATCTACTTTGATGCCTCCACGGGTACCTTTTTTTGTAGTAACGATAATAACACCATTAGCCGCCCTAGAACCGTAAATAGCACTGGCAGAAGCATCCTTTAATACGGAAATACTTTCTATATCACCTGGGTTTAACGACGTCATGTCTCCGGTAAGCATACCATCAATCACATATAATGGACCTGCATCTGACAAGGTACTGGAGCCACGAATGGTGACCAGGGCATTTGCACCCGGAGAACCTCCATTGGCCTCTACTCTCACACCCGCTGTACGACCTTGAATAGCCTGAGCAGCATCATTATAAGTAAATTTATTTATTTCCTCGCTGTCTACAGTACTTACCGCCCCAGTCAAATCTGACTTTTTCTGAGAACCATAACCAATTACAACAACCTCTTCTAATTGACTGGCATCTTCCGCCAAGGTTGCATTAACCACTGTCTGACCATTAACAGCAACCTCTTGCTTGGTAAAGCCAATATAACTGAATACCAAAGTTGCATCTCCTTCTGCGGTAATAGTGTAGTTACCATCAAAATCTGTTTGGGTACCGCTGGTTGTTCCCTTTACAAGTACATTGGCACCCGCTAAAGGAATTCCTGTGTCATCCGAAACCGTTCCGCTTACGGTTATCTCTTGAGCATGGCCATACGCTATGGCCAAAAGCCATAACAATCCCGACAGGTATCTGTGGGGTAGCCAGTTTTTAATTTTAAAGTTAGTTCCATTCATAAGTTAAAAAGTTTAATTGAGCAGTTAACATTTGTTTAAGTTTCCCCAAATGTGAACTTTATTTAACTATTCCTTAACAACAAATGATCAGATGACTATAACAAATGGTTCAGAAGTGTTTTTAAGTGTACTAGATACACAATATATGCGCTAAAAGCCCATGTAATAAAGAAATAACCTACACTCAAATAGCCTTTAAAAAGTATTATCCCACACTTATTTTGAACAAATTTTTAGTTGTTTTTATTTAAATGTTGCAGTATTCATGAATATTTTGCCTTATTAAATTCCGTTAAAAACTAGATTTCAAACCTCCACTTCTATCATTTAAATTAGATTGTTTTATCTTGGCCTTTTAATATAAAACATGAATACATTATGTTCAACATAGAAAATAAAGTTGCTGTCATAACAGGTGCGAGTGGTGCTTTAGCCGGTAGCGTTGCCAAAAGCTTGGCAAAGTCTGGAGTTAAATTGGCCTTGTTAACGAGAAAGAAGACATCGGTACAATCCTTATTAGATGGAATTAAAACCGTGGGCGTACACGCTAATGCCTACGAGGCTGATATTTTGAGTGAAGAATCTCTTGAAAGTGCAAAAAACCAAATTATAGCTGATTTTGGAAAAATAGATATCCTTCTTAATATCGCCGGAGGCAACCTTCCTGGAGCTACAGTGGCTCCCGACAAAACCATCTTTGACATAAAAGTTGATGACTTTAAAAAGGTTACGGAACTTAATCTAAACGGAACCCTTATCCCCTCTCTAATATTCGGCAAAGTGATGTCCGAACAAAAAGAGGGTGTCATTATAAATTATTCTTCTATGGCCGCTGACCGTGTCATAACCAGAGTGGCCGGTTATTCCGCCTCAAAAGCAGCAATGGAAAACTTCACAAAGTGGATGGCCGTTGAAATGGCTACGAAATTTGGTAGTGGTATACGGGTTAACGCTATAGCCCCAGGTTTCTTCATCGGAAAACAAAATAAGGCCCTACTAACAAATGAGGATGGCTCATTTACCCAGCGTGGTGAAACCATTATTAGAAACACACCAATGGGGCGTTTCGGAGAAGTTGAAGAATTAAATGGTGCCATACAGTTTTTATGCAGTGATGCTTCTAAGTTTATTACCGGCATTGTTCTTCCTGTAGATGGTGGATTTAGTGCTTTCAGCGGAGTATAGTTACCTATCAAAATTTTAAAATCATATATCAAACAATCATAAGTACCTAATATGGAACAAACATGGAGATGGTATGGGCCCAATGACCCAGTAAGCTTACAGGATATTAAACAGGCAGGTGCCACAGGAATCGTTACCGCTTTGCACCACATACCTAATGGCGAAGTTTGGACTGTAGCCGAAATAGAGGAAAGAAAAAATCTATTAGAAAATAATGGGTTGGTATGGTCCGTAGTAGAATCTTTACCTATTCATGAAAGTATAAAGACGCAGCAAGATGGCTTTGAACAACTTATAGAAAATTACAAACAGAGTTTGATTAACCTTGGCAAATGCGACATCAACGTAGTTTGCTACAATTTTATGCCTGTATTGGACTGGACGCGCACCAGCCTAGACCATGAAGTGGAAGATGGGTCCAAGGCTCTTTTTTTTAATGCCACCGCTCTAGCCGCTTTTGACCTATTTATATTAAAAAGGCCCGATGCCGAAAAAAGTTTCTCCCCATCACAAACTAAAGCGGCAAAATCTTATTATGATGCTATGTCCGAAGAGGACATACATAAACTAGTAAAAACAATTATAGCCGGTCTCCCTGGCTCTTCCGAAACATATAACATACCTAAGACAGGTTTTGATTTAAGTCCGTTTCAGAAGACTTTAGACACCTATAAGGGCATGAATGAGGATAATATGCGCAGTAACCTTGTTTATTTTTTAAATTCCATAATGTCTACTGCTGAGGAAAACGGAATACTCATGTGTATTCACCCAGATGATCCGCCATTTTCTATATTAGGATTGCCACGTATTATGCGTACCGAAGAGGATTACACCTATATTTTTGATAAAGTACCATCTATAAACAACGGTATTACTTTCTGTACGGGTTCTTTAGGGGCCAGGGCTGATAATGACTTACCGAAAATGTTTGAACGTTTTTCTGATCGTGTACATTTCCTGCACCTTAGAAGTACCAAGCGTGATGAGAACGGAAACTTCTACGAGGCTAACCACCTGGAAGGTGATGTACCTATGTATGATCTGATTAAATTGATTCTTGCTGAAGAAAAAAGAAGACAAACAGAAGGAAGAAAGGATGCCATAATTCCTATGAGACCAGATCATGGTCACCAAATGCTAGATGACCTCCATAAAAAAACCAATCCCGGTTATTCAGCTATTGGACGCTTGCGCGGTTTAGCCGAATTACGAGGATTGGAATTAGGAATTCGAAAAGCCTTTTTCGAATAGTATTAAGATCTTAGCTTTTTAATCAAAGCCAAAGTTTCTCTTACACGATTTTCTAGGCCAGCATAATCCTTGTTGGCCAGAATATCTTTACTGATTAGCTGAGAACCCATACCTACACAGGTAACGCCAGCATCAAACCAACCTTTTAGATTAGCTTCATCTGTACTTACACCTCCTGTTGGCATAACGCTAGTCCATGGTTGTGGGCCTTTTATAGCCTTAACATACCCTGGTCCGTAAGTAGAGCCTGGAAAAAGTTTAATGATTTCACATCCCATTTCTTCCGCTCTATTTATCTCTGCCAAAGAACCGCATCCCGGTGACCAAAGTACCTTTCTACGATTACAGGCAATTGCTATATCCTCACGAAGTGATGGCGTAACAATAAAGTTAGCCCCCATTTGCATGAACAAACTAGCAGCAGCGGCATCAGTAATAGAACCAACTCCCATAACCATTCCAGGAAGTTCTTTTATCGCATACTTGTTCAATTCCAGAAACACCTCATAAGCGAAATCTCCGCGAGCGGTAAACTCCATTAAACGTGATCCACCATCATAACATGCCTTTAAAACTTTTTTACCCAACTCTACATCTGGGTGATAAAACAAAGGCACCATTCCGTTTTCTTTCATTACGGATGCAACCTCTATTCTTGAATACTGAGCCATATTTTATTGTTTGTAGTTAATGTTCTTATCTTGCAACACGACCGGAAGCATCGCCACCCATCAATTTTTCAACTTCGCTTACGGTTACCAAGTTGGCATCTCCTTTAATTGTATGTTTCAAACAGGAAGCAGCAACGGCAAAGTCCAATGCATTTTGATCATCTTCTGGGTATTTCAACAATCCGTAGATCAATCCGCCCATAAATGAATCACCTCCTCCTACTCTATCAACAATATCCGTAATTTGGTATTGACGTGTTTCGTACATTTTGGAACCGTCCCATAATACACCTGCCCACGTATTGTGAGAAGCAGAAATAGAGCCTCTTAAAGTTGTAATTACCTTTTTGGCTTTAGGGAATTTTTTCATCATTTGCTTACAAACGGACAAGAACGCTTCTGCCTTAACATCGGCGCCATCCTTATGAACGTCCAAACCTTCAGGGTGAATACCAAAGTGCTTCTCTGCATCTTCTTCGTTCCCCAAAATAATATCACAATATGATGTAAGTTCGGTCATGATAGCTTCTCTATCTCCACCGTAGTTCCAAAGCTTGGCCCTGTAATTTAAATCGGTTGAAATAGTAATTCCTTTTTCACTTGCCGCTTTTACAGCTTCCAAACAAACATCCGCAGCACCTTGAGAAATAGCTGGTGTAATACCTGTCCAATGGAACCATTCTACGCCTTCAAACACGGCATCCCAATCAATCATTCCTTTTTCTATTTCAGCAATAGCGGAATGAGCGCGGTCATAAACTACCTTACTCCCTCGGCTAACAGCTCCGGTCTCTAGGAAATAAATTCCCAAACGGTCACCTCCAAAAACAATTTTATCGGTACCAACGCCACGCTTTCGCATTTCCATTAGTGCACATTCACCAATATCATTCTTTGGCAAGCGTGTTACAAAATCAACTGGTACACCATAGTTAGCTAGAGAAACGGCTACATTGCTCTCCCCTCCACCGTAAATTACATCAAAACTGGTGGCTTGAGAAAACCTTAAAAATCCTGCAGGGGCCAAACGCAACATAATTTCCCCGAAAGTGACTACTTTTTTCATTTTAACAATTAGGTTATTTAGTTCTTAGTTTACGAAAATAGTTGTTATTTTTTTGACAGCTACAAAACTAAGATTTCCCACAAACTAATTAACCGTAAAAACTGGTCAATTATTTAACTTTCTATACGTTTAACAATATTCATAGCTTTTGAGATATAAGCCACCCCTACCAATACCTACTAATAATAAGGAGTTTACACAAAAAACGAATATAACTACCGTTCAACCAAAAACCATCTTTACTTCTAATAATATTTTTTTATTTGTGTCCTGAGCCAAAACTATAGACATGAAAAACCACCAAACCACTAACGGCGCTTTGGTAAATACCCTTACCGAGGTAGAAAAAGCCGCTTTTTACAGAAAAACCTATGCCCATTTAGCTGGCGCCGTGTTACTGTTCATTCTTATTGAAACCCTATTTTTTCAGATTCCCCCACTATTGAATTTTGCACTTTCGCTAACGCAAGGGTATAGCTGGTTGATTATGTTGGGAGGTTTTTTATTCATTACCAATTACGCAGAACGTTTGGCTTTGAAGAGCGATAAGAACAGTACGCATTACTGGGGTCTTCTCCTCTATGTTGTTGCCGAAGCATTCATATTTATTCCATTAATATTTATTGCCATAACAATGACGGAAAGTGGCTCTCTTGATATTTTAAACCAAGCTGCCATCATGACTTTATCTTTGTTCACAGGGCTTTCTGCTATTGTACTGCTGACCCAAAAGGATTTTTCCTTCCTGAAATCAATATTGGCCGTGGGTTTTGCCATTGCTCTAGGACTCATTGTAGCAGGTATATTATTTGGTTTTAACCTAGGGCTTCTATTTAGTGCCGCCATGGTAATTTTGGCGTCGGGGTCTATTTTGTACCAGACCTCAAACCTGGTCCATAAATATAAATCCAACCAGTATGTTGCAGCTTCCTTAGGACTATTTGCCAGTCTTATGTTGCTTTTTTGGTATATACTGAACTTACATACAAATGATTAATTTTTAGTGTTTATTTATTTTGAGAGAGGCCCCGGAAATTTTGCGGGGCTTTTTTTATACCTTACCCCTGTATATCATAAAACCACTAAAAAATGAAAAGTACCACTTTATTCTTTTTTGCATTGTTGACTACAATAGGAACACTTTACGCCCAAAATAGTGATATTGAAACCATAAAAAATGTTCTTCACAATCAAGAAAAGGCATGGTCTAATCAAGACCTAGAAGGATTCATGGAAGGTTACTGGAAATCCGAAGACCTTACCTACTATAGTGGTGGTAGAATCACAAAAGGATGGCAAACCACTTTGGGTAATTACAAGAAAGGATACCCCACCCAAGCCGAAATAGGAACATTAAATTTTAAAATTGACCAAATTTCCAAAATAACCGAAGATTCTTACTACGTTATGGGGCAATATTTTTTAGTACGAGACGTAGGTGATGCCAATGGCACATTTATGATAATCTTTAAACGGATAAATGGTGAGTGGAAAATTATAGCAGATTCTTCCTGCTAATATTTCAATTCTTCTGTTCTTCCAAAACGGTCTGATCTGCAACCGGCGGGTAATATTTTATACGTCTTGTAGTATACGTGTTGCTAGGTGTAATTATTTCTTTCACCCAATTATTGGCAGAAGTACCATCAAATTGATAAATGTATTCTTGAGTAAGCTCACCAAAGCGCTTTTTGGTCGTGACAACAGAAAGAAATCCGTTTTCATCGTATTGATAACTTTCGTCGTTCAATGATATCCATTTTTCTGTAGAACCATCAAACATGAACTCTTTATGCTGTATTACCTTGCTCTTTGGGTTTAAAACCTCAACGGTTTTAGAAGCAAGATTGCCTTCCATATAGTTTTTTGAAATAACCTTTTTAAATTTCCGGTCATTCTCTACAAAAGAAGTGGTAGTAACCACTTTTGATAATACACCGTTTACCTTTTTAGAAACCGTATCTACGGTATCATTCTTAATATACTCAAAGTCTATTTCGTCTATACCGCTGGTATTGGTGCGTACAAGTTTTACTAATTTTTCATCCGTATCATAACTATAAACGTTCTTTTCCAATTGTTTCTTTTCATAAGAAACGATTTTCTCCGTTATCTTTCTTGCTACGGTATCTATCTCATAAAGACTGGCAATGGAAGTGGCATAATCAAAAAGACCATCCATATAATTCTCTATCCTGCGCTCTTTTAAAAAACCGTCCTTAAATTTATAATACGTGGTTTCATAATCCGTATCATTATAACGGGTAACCGATTTGGTTAAAAAGCCCTCTGGATTAAAGTAATATTCTTCCTTACCATAGTCCGTAATTACCAAACAGGATTTAACATTTCCCTTTAGATTAAAATCGGAAATTTTAAAAATCTCGATGTCTTGGGAAAATACCATTGAGGATATGCCCCATACCATACACACAAACAAGAATTTCTTAATCATACTACAAAACTACTTGATATTCTGTCAACTGAAAACAAAACATGTACCAAATTGACAAAACGAAAAGACCCGCCCAGAGAAAACTGGACGGGTCTTATATGTAGAGCGCTAAACGCTTATACTTATTTTACTTCTTCAAAGTCTACATCTTCTACGTTATCACCTTCTTTAGGCTCTTCCTCCGAAGCAGTATCGCCCTCAGGAGCTGCACCGTTTTGCTGTGCTTCTGCTTGAGCTTTGTACATTTCTTCAGAAGCAACTTTCCAAGCCTCATTGATCTTATCCAAAGCTGGCGTAATAACTGCTAGGTCTTTAGATTCGTATGCTGCTTTTAACTCGGTTAAAGCTTCTTCAATTGGTTTTTTCTTATCATCTGATAATTTTTCACCAAATTCTTTCAGTTGCTTTTCCGTTTGGAAAATCATTCCGTCTGCTTCGTTCAACTTGTCAGCAGTTTCTTTTGCTTTTTTATCAGATTCAGCATTAGCTTCCGCTTCAGCTTTCATTTTCTTGATTTCTTCCTCTGTTAATCCTGAAGAAGCTTCAATTCTGATATCCTGCGTTTTGTTCGTTGCCTTATCCGTTGCAGAAACTTTGATGATACCATTGGCATCAATATCAAAAGTTACTTCAATTTGAGGTGTTCCTCTTGGTGCTGGTGGAATACCGTCTAAGTGGAAACGACCAATTGTCTTGTTGTCAGATGCCATTGGGCGCTCACCCTGCAATACATGAATCTCTACTGATGGTTGATTGTCCGCTGCCGTAGAGAATACTTGAGATTTCTTTGTTGGAATCGTAGTATTCGCCTCAATCAACTTGGTCATTACGCTACCCATAGTTTCAATACCTAAGGATAATGGAGTAACATCCAATAACAATACATCTTTAACATCTCCTGTAAGAACACCACCTTGAATAGCTGCTCCAATTGCAACAACCTCATCCGGGTTTACTCCTTTAGAAGGTTTCTTACCAAAGAATTTCTCAACCGCTTCTTGTACTGCTGGAATTCTTGTAGAACCACCTACCAAGATAATTTCATCAATATCGCTCTTAGAAAGTCCAGCAGATTTAAGTGCTGTCTCACATGGCTCAATAGTTCTTTTTACCAAATCTTCGATCAATTGCTCAAACTTGGCTCTTGTAAGCGTACGTACCAAATGCTTAGGTCCTGTAGCGGTAGCCGTTACATAAGGTAAGTTGATTTCAGTTTGTGCAGAAGAAGATAATTCAATTTTAGCTTTCTCAGCAGCTTCACGTAAACGTTGTAATGCCATAGCATCTTTACGCAAATCTATGCTTTCGTCTTTATTGAACTCATCCGCCAACCAATCAATAATTTTTTGGTCAACATCATCACCACCAAGGTGTGTATCACCATCTGTTGACAATACTTCAAAAACACCATCACCCAACTCTAGGATAGATACATCATGCGTACCACCACCAAAGTCAAAAACAACTATTTTCTGATCCGTATCTTTCTTGTCCATACCGTAAGCCAAAGAAGCTGCGGTAGGCTCGTTGATAATTCTTTCTACAGTAAGACCTGCTATCTCACCAGCTTCTTTAGTTGCCTGACGTTGTGCATCGTTAAAATATGCCGGAACGGTAATTACCGCACGGCTAACATCCTGCCCTAAATAATCTTCTGCAGTTTTCTTCATTTTCTGAAGAATCATAGCAGAAAGTTCTTGTGGCGTATACAAACGGCCATCAATATCTACACGTGGTGTGTCATTATCTCCTTTTACTACTTTATAAGGAACTCTTTCGGCCTCTTTACTAGACTCCGAAAATTTGTTTCCCATAAAACGCTTAATAGAATATATAGTGTTGTGAGGGTTGGTTACCGCCTGTCTTTTTGCAGGATCACCAACTTTAATTTCTCCACCTTCTACAAACGCAATTACAGAGGGTGTTGTTCTCTTTCCTTCTGCATTAGGGATCACTACCGGTTCGTTACCTTCCATAACGGAAACACAGGAGTTGGTAGTACCCAAGTCAATACCTATAATTTTACTCATGCTATATGTTTTAAATATTAGTGCTAATTTTTATAATCGGTTTCTAAATGACAAACAATATGCCAACCGTCCACAACCTGACATGATGTCATTTTTACTTTTTTTATAGCGAAGAACACGCCAGAACAACCCTTTTTTACTGCTAAAACCGACAACTTAGGACAAAAAAGTAACAATTGACTTAAACGGGTATTGCTATTTCTTAAGTTTTTGGCTTCCCGTTTTTGACTTTGCCAGAAGCATGCTTTATCTATCTTTACACTATAAATTAAGTTTATGGAGTCCATCAGTATTTTTGATATGCTTAAGATCGGTGTAGGCCCTTCCAGTTCCCATACCTTAGGTCCGTGGCGAGCTGCCGAACGTTGGATTAGCGAAATACGGTCTGCGCAAATCTTTGATGAGGTTATTGCCGTAAAAGTACATATGTACGGGTCTCTCTCCCTAACAGGCAAGGGGCACGCTACGGACTTTGCCGTAATGCTTGGTCTATCCGGCACCGATCCGGTTAAAATTCCTGTTGATACCATTCACTCCATTATATCGCACATACAGGAAAACAATGTATTGAACTTTGGGGCATGTAAAGAAATTCCCTTCCACCCTAAAACCGATATTATATTTCATAAAAAATTTCTAGAATTTCATGCCAACGGACTTCAGTTTGAGGCTACCTTAAAATCGGGTAAAACTAAAAAGAACACGTATTATTCTATAGGAGGCGGATTTGTAGTTGTTAAAGAACGAAAAAATGCCAAACGCAACATAGCTACTTTTGACAGTTTTCCATTTCCAATTCAAAAAGGCTCCGAACTTTTGGCATACTGTGCTAGCGAAAACAAAAGTATTTCAGAAATAGTTCAGGAAAATGAACGCTCCTTACATGATGATGCCCAAATAGATCAAAAGTTAAATGATGTTTGGCAAACCATGTTGGAATGTATGTACATTGGCTGTCATACCGAAGGTAAATTACCCGGAGGACTCAACGTTACCCGTCGTGCTTTTGAGCTCAACAAAAATTTATTGGGAGATTCTACCACTTATAATTCTCCCCAATCTTGGTTAACCACCATTCGCAATACAGAAGTTAAATTCCGCCAAATCCTAAAATGGGTAAGTTGTTTTGCTTTAGCGGTCAATGAAGTAAATGCTTCTTTGGGGCGCGTGGTAACAGCTCCCACCAATGGTAGTGCAGGAGTCATTCCCGCGGTTCTTATGTATTATATGGTGATAGAAAACCATGAGGCCCATTTTGAGCACGTCAAAAAATTTCTGTTCGTAGCCGGTGAAATTGGCAGCATTTTTAAAAAAGGCGCTACCATTTCTGCAGCAATGGGTGGATGTCAAGCAGAAATTGGTGTTTCTAGTGCCATGGCGGCAGGTGCTCTTACTGAATTACTTGGTGGCTCTCCAGAGCAAGTCCTTATGGCGGCCGAAATTGCCATGGAACATCATCTTGGCCTAACTTGCGACCCCATAGGCGGACTCGTACAAATACCCTGTATAGAGCGCAATAGTATGGGCGCCATAAAAGCCATTAACGCCGCAGAGTTAGCATTAGGCTCAGACCCAAAAGATGCTAAGGTTCCGCTGGACAAGGTAGTTGAAACCATGTGGGCTACGGCAAAAGACATGAGCTCCAAATACAAAGAAACTTCGGAAGGTGGACTCGCAGTGGGTATCAACATGAGTGATTGCTAATACCTGTACCAATGTTTAATATGTCAAACATTTATTTAAAAAGTAGTGTAATTCTTTCTAAAATATAAGATTATTCCTATTTTAATCATATCTATTATACTCATGATATTTAGCCCCAGAGCTAATAAAACAAACAGAACCTATGTATCAAATTGAATTTATTGAGAATGAAATCAACGATTTACGAAATCAACTTCAAAATCACCCCCTTTACAATAACCTCAACAGTATAGAAGATATTAGAACCTTTACTGAAAACCATGTGTATGCGGTTTGGGACTTCATGTCGTTACTAAAATCTCTTCAGATATCATTGACCAATGTTAGTATTCCATGGACCCCCAGTGCCAATCCTGTTTTAGCACGGTTTATTAATGAAATAGTACATGGTGAAGAAAGTGATATAAACGAATTAGGAGAGCCTAAAAGTCATTTTGAGATGTATTTGGAAGCTATGCAGCAATTGGGAGCTGACATTTCAAAATCCAATGCTTTTATTCGCCATCTAGAACAAGGGGTTACGGTAAACAACGCATTGCAAAAAATAGACATTCCCAAAAAGGTAGCAGATTTTGTTCGTTTTTCATTTGAGACCATCGCTACCGGAAAACCGCATTTAGTAGCATCTGCATTTACGTTTGGCAGGGAAGATGTTATACCGGATATGTTTATGGAAGTTCTAAAAAGTGCCGATGCAGAAAATAAAGAGTACAACAAGTTTGTATACTACTTAGAAAGACATATTGAGTTAGATGGTGATGAACATGGCCCACTCTCCTTGCAAATGGTCTCCGAACTTTGCGGACATGACGAACAAAAATGGCAAGAAACATTGGCCGTTGCCAAAGAAGCCCTGAATAATCGCATAAAACTATGGGATGCTATTGACGAAGCTATAACAAGAAATAAAACCGCATTAAAAAACACTTTGTAAGGACGTAAGCTTACGTAAAAACAAACATAATTTAAAACGTAGAATAACCACTCAACTACTAAAGTTTGCATTTTTGATGTCTTAACTTTAGTAACACACCTATTTATGGCTTTTGATAATAATTTTTTGAACACCCCTATATATCCTCCAAAGTTAAATGACATAGATGCTGCTTATCAATTGGAAGGCTCTGAAATAGTAGATTACACCCATTTTTCTTTGGCGTTAAGTAGCCGCACCAAATTTGCAATTTGGGTGGCATGGAATATAGATGGCAGAAACCTTAAAAAAGTCCCCCGAAAGGGTGCAAGCTTTTTTGAGGATTCAAGAATACCATCAGAGAACCAAGCAGGAAACCAATTGTACAAAAGCAATCCTTTAGATCGTGGCCACCTTGCCCGTAGAGTGGATTTAAACTGGGGCAGTTATGCCGAGGCGAAAAAAGCCAACTCTGATTCTTTTGTTTTCACCAATATAGCGCCACAAATGGACAGTTTTAACCAAAGTGGAAAAGGCGGTGTTTGGGGAGAACTTGAAAATTCCCTGTACGATCAAACAGAAATGGATCGGTCTCGTGTTAGCATTATTGGTGGGTGCATTTTTAATGAGGATGACCGTGAATACCGAGGTTATAAAATCCCTTCAGAATTCTACAAAACCATTATGTACGAAGAGAACGGAAAGCTAAAGACCAAATCATTTATATTGACGCAAGATTTAAGCAGGCTGTCCTTTCTTGATTTGGAAGCGTTTAAAACGTACGAAGTGGCTCCGTCTGAAATTGAAGCCAAATGCGACTTTACTTTTGACGAGGCTATTCACCAAGCCAATGAATTTAATTTAAATTCTATTATAACAACGGAACGTAAGCCTCTGACACTTTCTTCCGAAATTAACTGGTAACAATAAAAAAACGCCTACTGCTCAAAAGACGGTAGGCGTTTTCTAAGTATTCTTATAGGAGCACTACTCTACTCTTGGAGTTACCTCAAACTTTCTGAACATTATAGGACCGTGATCTCCTTGAATTAAAAACGGACCCGGCTCTCCTTCCTTACTATCTAGTGCCCCACCGGTTATTCCTGGAATATTTTGATCGTTTATAATCGTTTTTCCGTTTGCCACAATGGTCACACGACGACCAATTAACGTAATATCATACGTTTGCCACTCACTGGCATCATTAGCCGCCATTTCATTTGGGGTCAGAAAGCCGTAGATACCTCCAAACAATACACTTGAAGGGTCGGAACCCTTATCATCCGTAATCTGCACTTCGTAACGTCCTCTTAGATAAATACCGCTATTACTTCCAGATGGTACTTTAAATTCTGCATGTAATTTAAAGTCCTTGAACTTTTCTTCGGACACCAAGTTGGCACCAGACTTTGGACTGGATAGAATACCGTCTTCAACTACCCACTGGTTTTCCCCCATAGCTTTCCATCCGCTTAAATCCTTACCGTTAAAAAGCTCTTTGGTCTTACCCCATTTGGCTTTTGCTACGTAATCTAATTTTGGTGCCCTAACGGCGGTCCAACTATAAGGTTGCCCATCCGTATAAATCATAGTTCCCTTAAGACCTTCGCCATCCAAAGCTCCGGTAAAGGTCATATCCGTTCCTTCCGGCTCCCATTGCTTAGGTATAACAAAACTAAAAACATCATTATTTACCACCACTTCCGAAATTGGTCTTGCACTACCAAATGCATACACAAAACGACCTACCAAAGTATTTGTTCCGGAATGGGTAATCTCTAGCCACGAGGGAAGCTGGGTTCCATCCTTTTCTATTACCAAATCCCATTTTCCTTCTAATGGGTTTTCATCTTGCGCTTGTAACACATTTCCTGTCCACAGTAATAAAACTGTAGCTGCCATCATTAATCTTGACTTCATTTTCATTAATTGAGTTGTTTTTAGATTGGTGCGGTTAGCTGAGGTCCCCGTTACCAATGCTGAGTTAGTATAAGGTGCTAAATTTATAGATTATTTTTAATTCGGTAGCAGTTCCTCAGATGAAGTTGGGTGATTTTCAACTTCATCTTATTCATGTGGCTCAATATGAATTAACACATGGCCCAAATTTGGTATTTCCGATTTTAAATGGTCCTTTAGGTTATGGGCAATTTCATGTCCGTCCTTTACGGAAATAGTAGCATTTACCCTAGCGTGCAAATCTACGTGGTATTTCATTCCCGCTTTTCTAATGTAACATTTTTCAGTATCCAGCACTCCGCTCACTTCCATAGATTTTTCTCGGACCCTAATTAATATATCATCATATAATTGCTCGTCCATAATCTCACCAAGTGCAGGTCTAAAAATCAAATAGCTATTGTAAAGAATAAATACCGAAGCCAGTAAAGCTGCCCAATCATCCGCAGTTTCATACCCCTTACCAAAAATAATAGCTATTGAGATTCCAATAAAGGCCATTATAGAAGTTATGGCATCGCTTCTATGGTGCCAAGCATCGGCTTTTAATGAAGAGCTATGGGTCTCTTTACTTTTTTTGATGACCAAACGATAGAGAATTTCTTTCCATAAAATTATACCCGCTAAAACTATAAGCGTCCACGCTTTTGGAACCTTATGGGGTGTTTGTATGTTCTGTATACTCTCATAGGCAATAATGGTTGCCGAAGTCACTAAAAAGGCTACCACCCCAAAAGTAATTAAGGGCTCAATTTTACCATGACCGTACGGATGGTTGGAATCTGCCGGGCGTTTTGCGTACTTAAAACCCAATAAAACTAGAGCCGAAGAAAAAATATCCGTAGTAGACTCTATGGCATCGGCAATTAAAGCATAAGAGTTTCCAAAAATACCGGCAAGCCCTTTTATAAGTGCTAAAACCACATTCCCAAAAATACTAAGATAGGTGGTGCGTATGCCAATTTGCTCGTTGGTCATCATTGCTTTTTAGGTTACTCGTCATGTGAATTTTAAAGGTAGCAAATACATATGATTCACCTTGTATTTGCTTAACCGACACCTCTACTATTATGAAGTTTTAACTTTTCTTCAAAGTGCAGGAAATTTAAGTAACTTTAGAAGCCTTTCACAACTAAAACCAAAAATTAATGGCACACAAAAAAAACAACTCCTCAACCAGTTCAAGAAGATCCTTTATTAAAAAAGGAGCAATCGCATCCTCAATTTTCATTGTCCCCAGGCACGTTTTGGGCGGTATGGGCTACTTGGCCCCAAGCGACCGTTTAAACCTAGCTGCCATTGGCGCAGGGGGCAAAGGTTCTAGCGATATTTTTAATGCCTCCGTAAACGGCCGCGAAAAAGTAGCTGCTTTATGTGATGTAGATTTTGGCGGTTCTGCCAAAAAATCCGTAGAAAATTTTCCAAAGGCGAAGCTCTATGCCGATTACCGCAAAATGTTGGATAAAGAAAAGGGTATTGATGCTGTTACCATTTCCACACCTGATCACATTCACGGCCCAGCTGCAGCGTATGCTATGGAAAGAGGCATACATGTCTACGTACAGAAACCCATGACGCATAACATACGCGAGGCGCGAATCCTGACCCAAATGGCACGGGACAACAAAATTGTAAGTCAGATGGGAAACCAAGGAGGTTCCAATCCGCTTTTAGGTATGGTTCAAAAATGGATAGATGATGACGCTATTGGTGCCGTATCCAAAGTCCAGGTATGGACCAATCGTCCTGTATGGCCGCAAGGTGGTGCCATGCAAGCTCCAGACCCAAGTTTAAAACCAGATAGCCTAGACTGGAATCTTTGGCTAGGCCCGGCACCCGAAAAACCTTACACGCCCAACTTGCACCCTTTTAGCTGGAGAGGTTGGTGGGATTATGGTACTGGAGCCTTAGGTGATGTTGGTTGTCATTTGATAGATATTCCGTTTAGAACATTAGGATTAAAGTATCCTACGGATGCCGAGGCCAGTGTTAGTTCTGTATATTCACAAATGTGGAATGCGGACTACCATCCAGAAGGTTGCCCAGCTTCCTCGTTCATTACACTTCATTTTGATGCGACGGAAAAAACTAAAACTCCAATTGAAATGACCTGGAACGATGGTGGAATTAGACCTTCGCACCCAGATATTATACCGGCCAATAATGACATAGGTGGACCAGGAAGCTATAATGGAGTTCTTATCATTGGAGAAAAAGGAATTATCTCTACCAACATAAACGATAGTAGTCCGCTTACTCCAAAATTATACTTGAACGATGGTACAACTGATTTTGGTCCTGAAACTGAGCCTAACGAAGAACCTGAATACGGACATCAGCGCAAGTGGGTAGATGCCTGTAAAGCCGGTTTTGGCAGTGAAGAACATAAAGGTTTAACTTCCTCTTTCGATTATGCCGGTCCTATGACTGAAACCGTTCTTATGGGGAACTTGGCCATTAGAAGCTATTTGTTGAGAAAAGAAGACAGTGCAGGCAAAATGGATTTCTATGCCCGGAAAAAACTTTTATGGGACGGCGAAAACATGCGCATTACCAATCTAGAAGAAGCCAACCAATTTGTAGGTAGAACCTACCGTGATGGCTGGAAAGTTTAAATTGACACCTTGTAAAGATTGAAAAAAGGCGGGTTTAACAACCCGCCTTTTTATTTACAATTTTCCTTTCTCCTAGTATCTATAATGTAGATTATTTTCCAATCTTTCTCGTCCTCTTTTACCAATTGAAAAGAGTTGACCCCACAATGATGAAACGCACCATCGATTTTAAAGATATAAGGCGTCCAAGCATTGGCCATTGGACCATCTATTTGAATGGAATAATCAGTTATAACCTCTTCAAATTTTGTGCTTTCGGGAATACTGACTATCGATTTTAAAAAATCTGAAAACTCTTGGGTCTTTACTAGTGGGTTTCCTTTTTCATCCGTTGCAATGGTTTGCATGATTACGGTATTGGAAACTGTATTTTTAATTTGAACCGAATCTTGTTGATGAAATCCATCAAAAAAAGCTTCAATGGTCTTCTTAATGGCTATTTCTTCTGTTTCCTGAGCAGAAACGGACAATGAAAAAAGGCAGAACAGTATTTTAAAAATGTTTTTCATCGCTATCTGTTTTATCAAACTTAATAAATATTCCATTTAGTACTAGCAAGTTACCCACCCTTATATCTCTATATACTAGAAGGCAACGGCGTTTAGCCTCTAAACCCAACATTTTCCTTACATTTATCCCACCAAAACAAAACTACTATGTCAACGGCAAAGAAAGAATATAAGAGAGTAACGGTAAAGTCTTTAGTGGACATGAAAAAGCACGGCGAAAAAATATCTATGCTTACTGCATATGATTATTCTATGGCCAAGATTGTAGATTCTGCCAATGTAGATGTTATTCTTGTAGGTGATTCCGCAAGTAACGTTATGGCGGGCCACGAAACTACCCTGCCTATTACCTTAGATCAAATGATCTATCATGCTACTTCCGTTATTCGTGCTATAGAAAGAGCTTTGGTGGTTGTGGATATTCCTTTTGGGAGTTACCAGAGCGATCCTAAAGAAGCACTCCGCTCCGCTATTAGAATTATGAAAGAAAGTGGTGCACATGCCGTAAAACTGGAAGGTGGTGTAGAAATTAAAGAATCTGTAAAGAGAATATTGAATGCGGGCATACCGGTTATGGGCCACTTAGGGCTTACACCGCAGTCCATTTATAAGTTTGGCACCTATACGGTTCGCGCCAAAGAGGAAGAGGAAGCTGAAAAATTAATAGAAGATGCCAAACTCCTTGAGAAACTAGGGTGTTTTGCCATTGTTCTGGAGAAAATTCCGGCAGCATTGACCAAAAAAGTTTCCGAAAGTATTTCTATACCTACCATTGGTATTGGCGGTGGTAAGCATGCAGATGGACAAGTACTTGTAATTCATGATTTGTTAGGTATGACCCATGAGTTTAACCCAAGGTTTTTACGCCGTTATATGAATCTCTATGAAGAAATGGGAAGTGCCATTTCGCAATATGTTACCGATGTAAAGAACAGGGATTTCCCTAACGATGACGAGCAATACTAAGTCCGTTTTACCAACTCTAATTATTTGCTCCAGTGGCCAAAAAAGTTATTTCCGACCCCAAAAATCTATTGGTCCTATCCGAAGACAATCACCTGATTGCCATAAACAAGCGGCCGGGAGATATTGTGCAGGGCGATAAGACCGGGGATATGCCGCTTAGCGAGGTGGTTAAACTGTATATAAAAGAAAAGTACAATAAGCCGGGGAATGTTTATTTAGGGGTGGCCCATAGGCTAGACCGCCCCACTTCAGGTATTGTGGTCTTTTCAAAAACGTCAAAGGCCCTACCCCGTCTAAACAAATTGTTTGCCGAAAAAGAAGCAAAAAAGACCTATTGGGCCATCGTAAAAAATGCCCCTAGCAAAAGTCAAGACACCCTTACACATTGGTTAAAGCGTAATCCCAAACAAAATAAATCCTACGCCCATTCCAAAGAGGTTCCGGATAGCAAAAAAGCGGTTTTGGAATATAAGGTGATAAAAAAACTAGACCGTTATTTCCTTCTTGAAATAGATTTACATACCGGTCGCCATCACCAAATTAGGGCACAATTGGCTGCTATAGGTTGTCCTATAAAAGGAGATTTAAAATACGGTTTTGACCGAAGCAATCCCAATGCCAGTATTCATTTGCACGCCCGTAAACTAAAGTTTGTGCATCCAGTAAAAAAAGAAGCTTTAGAAATAGTGGCCCCGCCCCCTAATGACCCAGTTTGGAACGCTTGTTGTTAAAAACAGTATATTTAACTGTATAAACACAAGACCATGATCAGAAGAACACTAATCCTTTGCAGTCTTGTACTGCTTGCCTCATGCGGTACTTATAATTCAATAGACACTTTCTACAACGCCCACAAAGAAGACGACCATGTAACGGCCGTACGGGTACCCCGTTTTATGCTCTCGCTCATTAGTGGCATCTCTCCCGAAATGAAATCCCTTGTTGGCAATACCAAAGATTTGCGTTACATGTCTTTTCCCAGCACAACTGCTGCGAAAACCGAATTTTTAAACAAACAAATGAACGGCATAACGGGCAGTTCTTTTATTGAAGTATACCGAAAAAACGATGAACTAAAGCGTAATGTGGTAAGCATACGTGAAAAAAGAGATGCCGTAAAAGAAATCCTGATTTATAATAACAATAATCAAAATGGTTCTTTTCTATATTTTAACGGGAACTTTGACCCGGTAAAAGTGCGTCAAATGGCGCAGAACGAAGAATTTCAAAAACTGGGAGATGGACTTATCAACCAATATCAGGGTGGAAATTTTACTCCTGGCACCAACCAAGAAAAAAGTAATTAAATAGCTTACCGTCGATTTTATCTATAAGCCATGAATAGAATAGTTAATTTCCAACAGGAATAAGGTTAGCTTTCTATTTATCATTTACAGACTTAGACTTGAATGCATTCTAAAAAATGCTCGTAAGGAAATCTATTCTTATGAGCGTTTTTTTTGGTTACTTTGCAGAATCATACTAATTAGTATCTTTTATGGGCAAAGCATCAAACACACGTAACACTATCCTTCAGAAGTCTTTTCAACTCATATATAAAAAAGGGTACCAAACCACCAGTATTGATGAAATAATTGCTACCACACAAGTTACTAAAGGTGCCTTCTACTATCATTTCAAAACAAAAGATGAAATGGGAATAGCAATTATAAACGAAATCGTTAAGCCAGAGATACAGTCGGCATTTCTAGCCCCATTGCAAAATTCCAAAGACCCAACAGAAGGTATTTACGCTTTAATAAAATCTCTTTTGCTGGAAACTCCTTTCTTACAATTTGAAAATGGCTGTCCCATAAGCAACTTAGCCCAAGAGATGACACCATGGAACCCTAAATTTTCCGAAGCACTTAATGAATTGGTAATGGAATGGCAAACAAGTCTAGAAAATAGCATACAAATAGGAATTGACAGCGGAGCTTTATCTGGAAATGCAAACCCAAAACAGGTAGCCCATTTTATACTATCTGGCTATTGGGGCGTTCGTAACTTGGGAAAAATATTTAACAGTGCAGACATTTATCATTCTTATTTAGAAGAACTTAAAACATATTTAGACCACCTGAAATAACTTAGACAAACAAAAACATACTATGTAGTATGTTTTTTATTAGATTTGCATTGATCTTAATGAAACACCAATGTATCAATCGCTCCTGTACTATCATTCTATCATACGATGGTTTGTTCTTGCTTCTCTAATCATCTCTATTTTTAAGGCCTATAGAGGTTATTTTCAAAACTTAAAATTCTCCAAACTTGATAATCTCATTAGACATTGGACGGCGACAATTGCTCACCTTCAACTTGTAATCGGCCTTATTCTTTACTCCCAAAGTCCTATGATAAAATATTTTTGGAAGAATTTAGATGAAGCCGTAAACAACCTTGAAGCCCTATTTTATAGCTTATTGCACATGATTCTAATGTTATCTGCAATAGTCTTGATTACTATTGGTTCTGCTGTAGCAAAACGAAAACCAACGGATAAAGAAAAATTCCGGACCATTCTCATCTGGTTCCTAATTGCCCTATGTATCATATGTATTGCCATCCCATGGCCATTTTCACCATTAGCAAACAGACCTTATATCAGATAATTATGAAGAATTTACTTAACTCAAAAGTGGGTCGTTTACGTATAATTGGCTTCATAGAAGGCATTTCACTTTTGGTGCTTATTTTCATTGCTGCACCTATGAAACATTATTTTAACGAACCAAGTCTAACAAAATCATTAGGCCCTATTCACGGTGCTATTTTCATGCTCTTTGTTATAAATACCTTGAGCGTTGGAATTGAGCAAAATTGGAGATTCCGAACCACAACTTGGAAAGTAATTTTAGCGTGTTTTATTCCATTCGGCACTTTTTATATTGACAATAAAATCCTTAGCAAACTGCAACCGTAAGTTCCTTTCTGATTCTTACTTATTTCTAAAACAATCACTATTTACACAAACCGGCCTATTAAATTTTAAAACATGGTACACGTTTTTAAAACGAGCGTTCAAAACAAAAACCAAGTCGCCAACTTAAAACCGTATTTAGACGTTTTATTTGGCGAATCTCACTGGAATTTTGATCTAGAGGATTGCGATAATATTCTTCGCATAGAGAGCAAAAACTGCTCAAACAAAACCGTTATAGATTTATTGAAAATTCAGAATTTCAACTGTAAGGAACTCGAATAAATATGATTTGCATCCTTCGTTTCTTTACTGGAAAACTTACCTGTACGACCGGACACTCTCCACGATAACCGAGGTAAGTATCAAACATCCACCTATAACGGTAGACCATGCCGGGATTTCCGATAGGACCAAAGCACCGATTAGGATTCCATAAACCGGTTGAATACTACTTAAAATACTAATAGTGGTAATAGAAAAGTATTTGAAACAATTTACGAACATGGTATGACCAAAGACCGTAGTCACTACCGCCAATCCTAACAGTCCCGCCCATTGGCTAGGTATAGCTTCTAGTTCGTAATAAAAAAAAGCTGGCGCAAGCATTAAACAAATTATTGCCATTTGATACACCATTAAAACCGATCCTGGATAAGTATCTACCTGTTTCTTAAGTATTAAATTACGGACGGCGTAGCACAGTGCAGAAAACACACCAAAACCAATGGCCACGGTATAACTATTCTCAAAACTAAAATCAGGCACCAAGAAATAGATGCCACAAAGCACCAAAACTCCCAACAACAAATGCATTTTCTGAAACCTTGTCTTAAGAAACAGGGGCTCTAAAAAAGCGGTAATCACAGGATACGTAAATAATGAAAGCATACCTATGGCCACATTGGATTTTTGTAAAGCCATAAAATAAGCCAACCAATGCACCCCCATAAGGACTCCGCTTACTAGTACCGGCATCCTATCTTTACTACTCAACCCAAATGAAATTCCCTTTACACGGCAATAGAGAAACAACAGCAGAAGTGCTATTAAAGATCTAATACCAATGGTTATAGGTACGGGCAGCTCTATAAACCTACCTAAAGGACCAGAAGTGCTTAATAGCACCATGGCCAAGTTAATTTCCAGAAAGTTCTTGATGTTAAAAGAAGTATTGGACCCCAAATGTTATCTTTTTACGGCCATAGCCTTTTCACGAATAATTTCTGCCACAGGTCTGTTTTCTAAATGACTTTCTAACCAAGAAATAATATCTAAGTACAGAAAAGCCCTCTTTTCATAAGGATGATCCTCATATTTTTTAAGCTCCGTGTGCAATTTTTGAAATTCGTTTTTTAGTTCGTTGGGGAAAATGTTTCCGAGGTTTCTTAGAAACTTTATCATCTCTTTTTGAACCGCGTGTAGATCGTTCATCTTTAAAAGAAACTTATAGGTACTCTTTAACTGAATTTCTAAATGATAGTCCATTCCCGCCTCATAATGCGCCACCAAACTTAAAACCCGTGCGAAACACATGAGGTCTTCCCTCATTTTCAAGTTCTTGTTATTTATTATTTTCTTCAGGTATTGTATACAAGTTTTATTATCGCCAATTCCAAAATACAAACAGGCTATTTTATAGTATAACACCATGATATGATGAGCATCTATACGGTCTTTGTGCTTATTTATTCCGTATTCAACAATTTTAACCAGATACAGGCCCTTATTAAAAGTCCCTTCCAAAAAATGAAGGTTTAATTTATTCGCATTAATGTACAGAAATGATAAGGACGCAATGTTATCGTTTTTTGGAAAACTCTTACTCTCCACTACGGCTTCCAACCTTTCCAAAACTTCCCTAAAGTGAGAACTGTATTTTACATAAAAAATAGATTCTAGCAAATAGTGATTTCCCTTTAAAAAGAAAACCGGATTAAGATGTATTTGCTCTTCATGCTCATAAAAAAGATCTACCCATTTAGTAGCATACTTGTAAGAAGACAGAAAATCTTGGGTTAAAAAACTGTACCAAAGATGTGCCTTATATAACCATAATTTCTCCCTAAAACCTAAATTTTTTAATTGATATTTGGGCAAATGGGTTTCAAAATAAGTCTTTACACGATTATAGTCTTCATCACTTCTAACATAGCCTACTTTTAACATAATACCGTATAACTGCAAAGAAAGATTAGACAATTTACTGGTCATTACATTCTGTGCGGAAAGCTCTTTGGCCTGTATGGCCAACTCATCTGCCCTATCGGGAATACTACGGGTAATATACTGGGTTTCAATAATTTTCTCCAGTTCCACTATTTCGTAAGCTATATTCTTCTCTTCGTTCTCTATGGCGGTAGATTTTGCCTTGTCAAGAATCTTCAGGCTTTGTTTGTAAAGTCCCTTTTGATAAAGAATTGTGGCAAAATCTAATTGTTCCCGTATTTGAACCCGGATATTTTGGTTCACCGGATTCAACCTTAAGCTCACCAAAATTTGTTTATATAGGTGCGCTTTAAGATTAGATAATTGTGCTTTTTTAACGATTCCGCTATCCAAAATCGCCTTTTCGTCATACTTTCTAAGCTTGTCCATTAGGTTGAACAAAGCCAAGAATTTAGCATCGGTATTTACCCCCAATCGCCCCACGTATAATTTGAATTGGCGCTTTTCGGATTTTGAAAGAGATTTCACCAGCACGAACAAAGCATCTCTGTGCGCATTTGTCATCGTAAAAAATATTATTTAATTTACTTATTATCAATATATTAAACAACCAAAAAACCAGCTTAACGTTGTACTATTTAATGCAGGTACTAGGTGGTTCGCTCTATTGGTTATATATTCGTATTGAACTTTATTGCCATTTTTTGTTTGGATCCTAACATATAGACGTTTGTACAATAATCTACCCATTTTGGCAAAAGACAGGGCTAAGGTTATTAAAAAATGTTGATATAACAGTACAAAATATGATATTTGTAGACAAAGAAATTATTGCAAGCAGTTCCTAAGTTAGCTAAACTACAAGATATAATGAGTAAAGATAAGGTACAAATTTTTGATACAACACTTCGTGATGGTGAGCAGGTGCCCGGTTGTAAATTAGATGCTGAACAAAAATTAGTAATCGCTGAACGACTGGATTATTTAGGAGTAGATATTATTGAGGCTGGTTTTCCTGTATCGAGTCCCGGTGATTTCAAATCCGTTACCCAGATATCACAACTCGTTAAAAATGCTACTGTTTGCGGACTTACCCGTGCGGTAAAGAAAGACATTGAAGTTGCTGCAGACGCACTTAAACATGCCAAAAGGCCCCGTATACATACAGGTATAGGAACTTCTGATTCACACATAAAATTCAAGTTCAATTCCAATAGGGATGCCATAATCGAAAGAGCTGTAGATGCCGTAAGTTATGCCAAAACTTTTGTTGAGGATGTTGAATTTTATGCTGAAGATGCCGGCCGAACCGACAACGAGTTCTTGGCCAGGGTCTGTGAAGCTGTAGTGAAGGCAGGTGCCACTGTTTTGAATATTCCAGATACAACAGGATATTGTTTGCCAGAAGAATATGGTGCTAAAATGAAATATTTAAAAGAAAATGTAACCGGAATACATAAGGCTACACTTTCTTGTCATTGCCATAATGATTTAGGTTTGGCAACAGCAAACTCCATTGCCGGCGTTATAAACGGTGCCCGCCAAATAGAATGTACTATTAATGGTATTGGCGAACGTGCCGGAAATACTTCTTTGGAAGAAGTTGTAATGATTTTACGTCAGCATCCTAGCTTAAACCTAGACACCAACATTAACAGTAAATTGCTTTTTGACACAAGCCAAATGGTTTCTCAAAAAATGGGAATGATGGTACAGCCCAACAAGGCTATTGTAGGTGCTAATGCTTTTGCCCATAGTTCTGGAATTCACCAAGATGGTGTCATAAAAAATAGGGAGACTTACGAAATTATTGACCCGGCGGATGTTGGTGTTAACGAATCATCTATTGTTCTTACCGCAAGAAGCGGTAGAGCTGCTTTGGCTTACAGGGCCAAATTAGTAGGATATGAGTTGACAAAACTTCAACTAGACGAGGTATATCAAGAGTTCTTAAAATTTGCGGATAGCCACAAAGAAATTTCGGATCAAGATATTCCAAAAATCATTGAGGCCAGCAATATTACTATAGAGAGTATTTCCTAAGCAAATATACTGGAGGTCTGATCCTTTTATATTTTAATCTTTTTTTAGCCTTAATGTCCTAAAAATTTTTAATCTTAGCTTCTTATGATTAAAATCACTTTCTTGTAGGTTTTATTCAGGTAGCACTTTAAAAATTCTCTAGATGCAGCTAAAAATTGCCCTCCTTGGCGGTGACGGGATAGGTCCAGAAGTATTGGCCCAATCCGTGAAATGCCTTAAAGCGATCGAAGAAACGTTCAACCATAGGTTTGAACTTGTTGAAGCGCCCGTTGGTGCTATTGCCATGTCCGGATCAGGAAGGCCTTTACCGGACAAAACCTTACAACTGTGCAGAGAATCCGATGCTATTCTTTTTGGCTCTATTGGCGCCTTGGAATACGATAACAATCCCGAAGCTAAAGTACGGCCCGAACAAGGACTATTGCGTTTGCGCAAAGAACTTGGTCTTTTTGCCAGTATTAGACCCATAAAAATGTTTCCTGCATTTTTGGACAACTCTCCGCTTAAAAGAAATATTGTAGACAATACCGATCTTGTTATTTTCAGGGAGTTGACGGGAGGCATTTATTTTGGAGAAAAAACATTGAGTGCAGATGGTACAACTGCATCCGACCTTTGCTCCTATTCCGAAGAAGAGATAAGCCGTATTGCACATTTAGCGTTCAAAACCGCTAAAAAAAGACGCAAAAAACTGACTTTAGTGGATAAGGCCAATGTATTGGAATCCTCTAGACTTTGGAGAAAAACGGTAACGGATATCTCAAAAAGTTATCCGGAAGTTACTTTAGAGTGCCTTTTTATTGATAATGCAGCAGTGCAAATGATGCTCAACCCGCGCCAATTTGATGTGGTTTTAACGGATAACATGTTTGGTGATATCCTATCCGATCAAGGGAGTGTTATTCTTGGTTCCGTGGGATTGTTACCTTCAGCATCCGTAGGTGCCGAAAACGCCATGTTTGAGCCTTTTCACGGTTCATACCCTCAAGCAAAAGGAAAGAACATTGCCAACCCTGTAGCATCTATTTTAAGTACAGCTATGTTGTTGCAACATTTTAATCTAAACGAAGAAGCCAATGCCATTGTGGCTGCCGTTCACAAGTCTTTTATGAAGAAGGTAGTTACCACAGATGTTCTGGGCAGCAGTAAATACGGAACGGATTATGTAGGCGATTTTATATCGGAAAATATTGTAGAATCTGATGAAAACCCAAGCATAAACGACGAGAATATCGGTTTGGGAAAATCTACCATTATTTAATTTCTACTCATTCGCCAACATTTTTACGTACGTATCAAATTCCTTTTTGAACTTGGTATATTTATCTCCGGTTGCAGGACCGTTAAATCCAGTATGGATTTTTCTTACTTCTCCTTTTTTATCAATGAACAAAGTGGTAGGGTACGACAGGACCTGGTTTAACATTGGTAATTTTTGTTGCGCTTCCTCTTTATCCGATGAACCATACTGAGCCAATAGAATTGGATAATCTACTCCTATACGCTGTCTCAAACGCTCAATACTCTTAAAGGCAAGTTCCTTTGTTTTAGCATACTCGAACGCCAAGGCCACTACCTCTAAGTCTTCTACCCTATTTTCATTTAAATAATTGACATAAAATTTAGTCTCATCCAGACAATTGGGGCACCATGAGCCCATAATTTGCACTAGAACAACTTTATCCTGAAACCTTTTATCCGTTAATGAAACCATATTTCCTTTTGCATCCGGAAAAGAAAACGCAAATTTATCATAGCCTTTCTTTAAAAATGTAAGTGAGTCCGCGTCCGGAAGCTCAAAACTTTCGTTTCTTTTAGCTACAAAAGGCTCCTTAAAATGATTGTCCGAATAAAAAATACCGTTCAAAGTACTGTCCGTTATCTGAGCTTTGAACAAAAAGGCATGAGCTCCGTCAAAAGCTGATAGTTTTAAAGAATCTCCCGTTACCACTCCGTCCAAATACCTATAGTCGCCAGTGGTAGTTCTAAAAGTTCCAATTACCTTGCCAGCATTTTCAGCAAAAATTCCTTTTCCCATGTAACTCTCCGACGTATTAGGACTAAATTCCGTTTCCCAAATACCTGAAACATTTACAGAAGCTGGCTGAGTAATGGAAAAGCGGTCTTCCTCTCCAAAAATCGCCTCGAATGACACTACCCTATCCAAGCTTTCTTTTACAAAGCTCCCTTCTATGCGCTTTTCGTTAAATTTACCCGAAATGTAACCCTCAAATACCGGGGTTTGAATCCGTATGGAATCACCCTTTATAACAATCTCATCTACTGTTATTACTTCGGTGGCGTTATAAATTTCCATTACGTACGCACCGCTCTCCGCTTTTTTCAGATTAAAATTAAAAGGAAGCTTTTCTCCGTCCATAACTTGCAATTTCCCCAACCAAATACCTTCGGACAGCCCCTGTATCTTCTCTTCCTTACAGGAAACCAACACCATTACCGCTATCCACAAAAACATTAATCTCTTCATTATCACTTATTTTCTTTTACAATCGGAATACATGCCAAAAACTTACAACAAAAAAATGAGTAATTCAGTAGCGCTGTGTATTGAATGTCTTAAAGCATTGTTTTATCTTTACCGCCACTAAAACTTACCGATGCAGATTTCATACAACTGGTTAAAAGATTTTCTTAAACTTGATTGGGATTCCCAGAAAACAGGTGAACTTTTAACCGATTTAGGTCTTGAAGTAGAAGGAATCACTCCTTTTGAGTCTATAAAAGGAGGATTAAAGGGTATTGTAGTAGGACATGTGCTTACTTGCGAAAAGCACCCAAATGCCGACAAACTTAAAGTTACTACCGTAGATATTGGTACCGGCACACCGTTAAATATAGTTTGTGGTGCTCCCAATGTGGCAAAGGGCCAAAAGGTTCCTGTAGCTACTGTTGGCACTACTCTATACACCCCAGAAGGAAAAGCTTGGAAAATAGGAAAAGGGAAAATTCGTGGAGAAGAAAGCCATGGTATGATATGTGCCGAAGATGAACTGGGCCTAGGTTCTAGTCATGAAGGTATTCTTGTATTGGACTCCAAACTTAAACCGGGCACCCCTTGTTCCGAGATTTTTGATGTTGAGATAGATGAAGTTTTTGAAATTGGCCTTACTCCCAATCGTGCGGACGCCATGAGTCATTACGGTGTAGCAAGGGATTTAAAAGCCGGTTTAAAACAAAAAGAAATTACCAAAGAGCTGATCACTCCATCCATCAGTCATTTTAATATAGACAACCGTTCTCTTAAGTTACAGGTTCAGGTAGATGACAGCAAATTGGTACCGCGTTATGCAGGTATCACCCTAAGTAATTTAAAGGTTAAGCCATCTCCTACCTGGTTACAGAATAGATTGCGTGCCATAGGCATTAATCCTACAAACAATATTGTAGATGCTACCAATTATGTGCTACATGATTTAGGACAGCCGCTGCATGCTTTTGATGCCGATCGTATTCATGGTAAAAAAGTAATAGTAAAAACACTTCCTGCCGGAACCAAATTCATGACACTGGATGGTGAAGAGCGGGAACTACATGAAGATGACCTTATGATCTGTGATTCTGAAAAACCTATGTGTATTGCGGGGGTTTTTGGAGGAATAAACACAGGAGTAACAGAAAAAACAACTTCCATTTTTCTTGAGAGCGCCTATTTTAATCCCGTAGCAATTAGAAAAACTGCTAAAAGACACGGGTTGAATACCGATGCTTCGTTCCGGTTTGAACGAGGTATTGATATAGAAAATGTAGAATACGCCCTTAAACGGGCCGCTCTATTGATAAAGGAAATTGCCGGAGGTGACATTACTTCGGACATAATTGATTTTTACCCAAAAAGATTTGATGAACATCAGGTTTTTCTAACGTTCAAAAAAACATACTCGCTTGTAGGTGAAGAAATTCCGCAGGATACCATTAAATCTATTTTAGCTTCTTTGGACATCAAGGTAAAAAGTGTTACCGAAGCTGGCCTTGGGCTTTCCATACCTACTTACCGGGTAGACGTACAACGTGAAGTAGATGTTATAGAAGAAATTTTACGTGTTTACGGCTATAACAACATCAACTTTGGTACAAAACTAAACGCCTCAACAGCGCTTGTCTCCAAGTTTGATGATTATAAGCTACAGAGCATAATAGGAGACTTTTTAGCCTCACAAGGTTTCTATGAAATCATGACCAATAGCTTAACAGCTCCGGGTAACGCACAAATGCTGGAAGACAATGCTCCTGAGGAAAGTGTAACAATGTTGAATCCGTTGAGCAACGACCTCTCCGTTTTGCGTCGCTCCATGTTATTTACCGGGTTGGAAACCATTTTATACAACAACAACAGAAAGAAATTAAACCTTAAGTTGTTTGAATTTGGTAAAACCTACGAACAGAAAAAGTCTAAATATATAGAAGACAAACACCTTTGTCTTTATTTGACCGGAAACCGTAATGAAGGTGGTTGGGCCGGTACGGATAAAGTGAACGATTTCTTTTTCTTGAAATCCATCGTTACTAATATTTTAAACCGTCTTGGTATAACCAACGCCACACCAGAACCTACTTCCAACACCTCATTATCCGAAGGTTTAAGCTTAAAAGTTGGAGCCAAGGAATTGGTTTCTTTTGGTATTGTTAAAAAGTCGATTCTTAAAAAAATGAGCCTTAAACAAGAGGTTCTTTATGCTGATTTTAACTGGGGCAATGTTATATCCTATGCGGAGAAAAATAGCATTACCTATCGTGAAATACCCAAATACCCTGAGGTAAAGCGAGATTTTGCCCTTCTATTGGATGATTCCGTTACTTTCCAAAACGTGTACGAACTAGGCAGAAAAACAGAAAAAAAGCTATTGAAGAATATCAATCTTTTTGACGTATATACTGGAGATAAACTGCCCAAAGGCAAAAAATCATATGCTGTAAGCTTCACATTACAAGATAGCCAACGTACGTTAACGGACAAGCAAATAGACCGCATTATGGGCAAGCTTGAAAAAACCTACCAAAACGAATTAGGGGCCGAATTACGGTAATTTAGTAGTAATAAGAAAGAAACTGAACAAAAAGGGGAAATTAAGAAGCTCTTAAATTTTCCCTGGAAGGATAACGTTGTCAATTTCATGAATAACGCCGTTGCGCTGCTTTGAATCTGCCACCACGATGGTTGCCGTATTTCCAAAGCTATCATTAAGAATGATATCTACACCTTTCATTGTTGCGGTAATTATACCTCCTTGAACCGTGGTAAAAGTTGCTTTCCCTTCACCCCTGCACATGGCCTTTAAAATTTTGGAAGCAGTTATATGGCCGGCAACGATATGGTACGTTAATAAATCTTTTAATTCTTTTCTGTTTTCAGGATCCAAAAGATATTCAACAGATTTTCCAGATATTTTTTGAAATGCTAAATCTGATGGTGCAAATACCGTAAAAGGCCCTGCATGATCAAGTAAGTCCTCCAAATCTGTAGCCTTCATTACCGCCAAAAGCGTTTGATGATTCTTAGAAGTGGCCGTAGAGTTAACTATAGATTTTTTAACTTCGGATTTTTTATACGTTGAATTTGATTTACTTACACTTTCTTGAGCAGTAAGTGAGATAAAAGAAGAGAATAGCACACAAGAAAGAACTTTAGTAAGGTATTTCATATAAATAAGGCAGGGAGTTGTTAAAGTAGTCGATTAACGGTTCAAATACTTCGACAAGTTACAACATATGAAATTTATCTTCTTATTTAAACCTCCTCTTATGTTAATTTTTAACAAATTATTAACAAATACTTGTGATTTTGGAATTCCAACATCCTTCTTAAATTTTCTAAATTTGAGATATACCCCACTATTATGCTACTCAAAAAAGTTAATATAGAAGAAAAACTGAGCAAAATACGCCCCGAAACGGACCATAAAAACCTAAGCGAATTATACCTTATTCTTAACAGGGATATAGAAAGCAGAGAAAAAATTGGGAATACCCTCCAAAATAAAAACAGTTCAGTCACTAACGCTTTTGGTCTTAATTTACTAGAAACAAACCGGATATACCATGTAGAGCAAATAAAGAAAATTTGTGTAGATTACAGGTTGCGTTTTTTAACATCCAATTATTTTAAAGGAGAAATTCCTGCGGAGGCCATAGCAGAAATAAAGCGGATTGAAGAAGCTCACAATATTGAATTAAAAGGTTTTAGAATTCTTGCGCCTTCCAAGCTCTTTAAATTAGAGGATAAGGACGACCCCGTATTATTTGCCCCCATAGGTAACAACTATTTTTATCTGATTCATAAATGGGGAAATGACCTTCACCCCCTAAGAAAATGGCTCATGTGGCCTTTTAAAAATATTGTAAACCTAATTTTACTCATAGTTCTTCTTAGTTTTTTTATGGCCCTATTGGTGCCTGAAGGTCTATTTTCAAAGAACAGCTCTAACGCTCAATTTTTTATTATTTTCTTTTTTATGTTCAAATGTTCTGCGTCGGTGGCTATTTTTTATGGGTTTGCATTGGGAAAAAACTTTAACCACGCCATTTGGAACAGTAAATTTTACAACGCTTAGCAGTGTATTATACATGATAAAAAAAGGGCATTCCACCAAATTATGGAATGCCCTTTAAACTTTTACAGGTGTGCTTAGTTTATAAATATAGCGGTTGGTATACCTGCTACATCTATACTGTTCAAAAATTTTGGTTCAGGAGCCGGCTTTACCAGCAAGAGCCCTCCTTTGTTCTCCCCGCTTTTCTTTTTGTACCCTATCAACAGTACATTGTTCTCCTCGTCATAGCTTACCATTGTTGTTTTTTCAACTTCAAATTCAAAATTAAGCTGAGTTTCCGTCATGAAATTTTCGTAAGCGTACAACACGGTTAAGTTTTTACCAAAATCATAAATAGCCGGTATTACTGGAAATATACTATGTGCCGTAGGTGTCATCTCATAGTACATCTTACCTTCCGTATCAAAATGCAAAGATGCAGATTTTGTGAAATTAGGTTCTTTTCCAACACCATAGCTGGTATGTGTTATAACAAGACTTACACTGTTCATTGTACTATGCAAATCATCATAACTAATGATAATATTATCATCCGGGTTTGTAAAAATTCGCCTTACATCAAAACCTACCAATTTACTATGAACAACAGCATTGGCATTAGCATCCATTACTGTAATAGAGTTTTCATCGGTCACATTATCATCAACGCCTAAAACAAAAAGCCGTTTGTTGGCATAAGCCAGTTCAATAGGTCTTTGGTCAAGTTTCACATCCAAAGAAGTTGTTTCTGAGGCAGACACGTTTAAAACACGTACATAAAACTCATCTACCGTAGGGCTTACATGAAGTTCGTATGCAATGTAGAGCATATCTCCTTTTCGTAAAATTGACTTTGCCGTAAGACTGCACGCCCCTAAATCTGAAAAAACTTGGTACGTTTTACTGCTATCATCGTTAAAGTCGTGAATTGATAACTCACCGCTACAATTGGATTTTTTATGATACGTGGTCAATACACTGTTTTCTTGAAACGAAAGGTCAGGCTCCATCATAGAAGCAAATTTACTCTTTTCCGGATTAATGGTAAGGGCATCATCTTCTACATTGAACAATGTTCCACTTAAATTTCCTTTGTTGTTAACGAGTAAGGTGTAGTCTGCTTGAACGCTTTTTTCTTCCTCTTTTTCGTTGCCAAGTGAGTCACTCTCAGTTTTGCTGCAACCCATAAGGACTAATAACGCCATAAGGGCATAAAATAGATTGTAGGTTTTCATCTGTTGCATTTTAATGTATCCTAAATGGCTTTTTCCAGCACCTGCCAGTTGAGCAAAAAAGGGCCTTTTTTAAATTCAAGTTTTGGGTCCTTGAATTTAAAAAACGCCCCCTTACATCATTTAAAATACTGGTTTAACAAAAGCTATACCGTAGCAACGTCATACATTTTATTACGTTGCTCCCGTAATGTCTTGTCAGACATATATTCATCAAACGATAAATATCTATCAATGTTGCCTTTTGGGGTCAACTCCACGATTCTATCGGCAACCGTCTCTGCAAAGTGATGATCATGGGTAGTAAACATGACCGTTCCCTTAAAATTCTTTAGGCTATTGTTAAATGCGGTAATACTCTCTAAGTCCAAGTGGTTAGTAGGCTCGTCCAACATAACTACGTTGGCTCTGAGCATCATCATTCTACTTAACATACAACGTACTTTTTCTCCTCCTGAAAGTACGGTACATTTTTTAAGGGCTTCTTCGCCACTAAAAAGCATTTTACCTAGAAAACCACGAATGTAGACTTCTTCCCTTTCCTCTTCGGTCTTTGCCCACTGTCTCAACCAGTCTACCAAACTTATATCCTCTGTAAAGAAATCAGAGTTGTCTGCAGGCAAATACGATTGTGTAGTAGTAATACCCCATTGAAAAGAACCTTTTTCAGCCTTCTTTTGACCATTTATAATCTCGTAAAAAGCCGTGGTTGCCCTAGAGTCACGAGAAATAACGGCAACCTTATCGCCTTTGGCCAAGTTTAGATTCACATTTTCAAAAAGCAAATCTCCATCTTCCGACTTTGCAGAAAGTCCTTCCACATTCAAAATTTGGTCACCAGCTTCACGCTCTCTTTCAAAAATAATGGCAGGATATCTTCTACTGGAAGGCTTTATATCTTCTACTTTAAGCTTAGAAAGCATTTTCTTTCTAGAAGTAGCTTGTTTACTTTTTGCAACGTTGGCACTAAAACGCGCAATAAATTCTTGCAATTCTTTTGCCTTTTCTTCGGCCTTCTTATTCTGTTGCGCTCTCTGGCGAGAAGCTAACTGGCTGCTTTCATACCAAAATGTATAGTTACCACTATACAGGTTCATTTTACCAAAATCAATATCGGCAATACTGGTACAGACCGAATCTAAAAAGTGTCTATCGTGAGAAACTACAATTACCGTGTTTTCATAATCTGCAAGGAAATTCTCCAACCAGTTGATAGTTTCATAATCCAGGTCATTGGTAGGCTCATCCATAATCAACACATCTGGATTTCCAAAAAGCGCCTGCGCCAGTAACACACGAACCTTAAGTTTTGAATCTATATCCGACATTAAGGTATAATGAAACTCTTCTGTTATTCCCAAATTTGATAATAAGGCCGCAGCGTTACTGTCTGCGTTCCAGCCGTTCATTTCTTCAAACTGAACCTGAAGCTCTCCAATTTTATCAGCATTTTCATCAGTATAATCCGCATAAAGGGCATCTATCTGCTGCTTTATAGAAAAAAGCGGCTTATTGCCCATAACAACGGCCTCAAGAACAGTAGACTCATCGTAAGCGTTGTGGTTCTGTTCCAAGATGGACATACGTTTACCAGGCTCAAGGTTTACATGACCCGAAGTTGGTTCTATTTGTCCAGATAAAACTTTTAAGAATGTAGATTTTCCCGCTCCATTTGCTCCAATTACCCCATAACAGTTACCCTGAGTAAAGGTTACGTTAACTTCATCGAAAAGGACTCTTTTTCCGAATTGTACGGATAGATTTGATACCGACAGCATAGCTTTCTTTTTAAAATTCGTGCAAAAATACAGAATTTTAATGGCCTAGACCAATAAACTTAAAAAGCATTCACTTTGTCTTAAACCTTAACTCAACCCTGTCATTTTTAACTCCCTATTAACAGCAAACTGCCACAGGGTTGTTTAATTTTGAACGTTACACAGTTAGCGATACCTATATGAATAGAAATTTACTCTATCTTTTTTTTCTTGTTCTAGGAAGTTGTGCTGCAGAAAAAAGCTCTCCTACTGTATTTTTTTCTGGAGAAATTGTTAATCCTACCAGCAATCATATTGTTCTATTAAAAGGAGACGTTGTTATTGATTCGGCAGAATTGGACGAGGACAACCGGTTTGCCTTTTCTCTGGATTCTATCTCAGAAGGCCTGTACCATTTTAATCATGACCCGGAATTACAATATGTCTACTTAGAACAAGGAGACAGCTTAGTGGTTCGCCTAAATACATCGGACTTTGATGAATCTTTGGTATTTTCAGGAGACGGAGAAGAACTCAATAATTTTCTTTTAGAAGTATTTTTGGCACATGAAGAAGAAGCAAGTGCCGTTCGCTCTATGTACCGATGGAATCCAACAGACTTTGAACGAGGCATTGACTCTTTAAAGCAACTAAAGTTAGATGTACTGGACGAAATTAAAAGTGAAGACAAGCTTTCTAAAAATGAGCTTAAGATCGCTAGCGCCAGTGTAAACTACAACTACAACACCTACAAAGAGGAATACCCGTTTAAACACAAAAGGCTTACAGGAAAGGAAATACTAAAAAAGCTTCCTTCTAATTTTTACGACTACAGAAAAGATTTGGTTTTTGATGATAAGGATTTAACCTATTTAAGGCCTTATTATAATTTTATGATCAACCATATTGGTAATATGTCTTTCATGACTTGCTCACATGCATGCAGCATAAAAAATAATGTAGTTCGTAATCAGCTTCATTTTAACAAACACAAGCTTCACCTTATAGATAGCCTAGTCCAGGAAAAAGAACTAAAGGACAATCTTTTTAGATATGTGGCATTTGATTATTTGTTGAAGGTTCATGACTCCGAAAAAAACAACGAAGAATTTATTAGCGGTTTCAGAGAGTTGAGCAACAACAATAGGCATATGAATGAAATAGATGCTTTGTACGAAGGCATTAAAAACATTCAACCTAAAAAAGAAATTCCCAATGTAGCGGTTACGAGCACAAACGGCACCACACTTACTATGAGAGAGATTGCCGCCAAGAACAATAAAACGGTTTTCTATTTTTGGTCCGCCACGGATAGGATGCATTTTGAGAACATAAAAAGAAGAATTGAACATCTCTCTGCTAAAAAACCTGAATATTCTTACGTAGGCATCAATATAAAAACTAATGAATCTAACTGGAAGGCTATGTTAGAGATGTCCGGCTTGGATCAATCAAAACAATACCGGTCTTCAGATTTTGAAGAGTTAACCAAGTCACTTATTATATACCCGTTAAACAAGTGTATCATAACAGATGACAAGGTCATTGTAGATGCGTTCGCAAATGTCTATACCTCTTTTTAATTTAGATTACCACACATAAAATATTTGTATAAAAAAAAGGGATGCTAAATAGCATCCCTTTTTTACTTTATATTAAACAGCGAGATTAGTTCCCCTTGTTGTAATCTGCTAAGAATTTCTCCAAACCACTATCCGTTAATGGGTGTTTTAGAAGTCCAGTAATAGAAGATAGACCACTGGTCATAACATCCGCACCAACTTTAGCACAATCAATTACGTGCATTGTATGACGAATAGAAGCTGCCAAAATCTGAGTTTCGAACGCGTAGTTGTCATAGATGTGTCTTATTTCTGCAATTAGGTTAAGACCATCCGTAGAAATATCATCCAATCTACCTATGAAAGGAGAAACATATGTAGCTCCCGCTTTAGCTGCCAACAAAGCTTGTCCTGCAGAAAATACTAAAGTACAGTTGGTTTTGATTCCCTTATCGGAAAAATATTTAAGTGCCTTAACACCATCTTTGATCATTGGAATTTTCACTACAATTTGCTCATGTAGCTCAGCCAATTCCTCACCTTCTTTCACCATCTCGTCAAAAGTTGTTGAAATTACCTCGGCAGAAACATCACCATCAACAATGTTACAGATATCTACGTAATGCTTTAATATATTATTTCTTCCAGTAATGCCTTCTTTGGCCATAAGAGAAGGGTTGGTAGTTACACCATCAAGAACCCCAAGTTCCTGTGCTTCCCGTATTTGATCCAAATTAGCTGTGTCTATAAAAAATTTCATTTTCTAGAGTTTATTAGGTTTAATATTAGAGATATACAAAGTTTTGCGGAATCTTAAATTCCCAAGAAACAAAATTACAACTTATAATGGTTTAGCAAGAGTTTCTCGTATACTTTATCTGGCAAAATTCGCTTGAGTACCACAGAAAATTTCTGCAATGGCGAACCTACGTTGTAATGCACTTTGGGCTTCTTGTTTTCAATGATTTCAAAAACCTTTTTAGCAACTGCAATAGGATCATCTCCGTTAGATACATCTTCGTTCATCATCTTCAATGTATTCCCATACGGCTCCTTATAGGGCGAATTGTCTAAAACAGGTGAATGATAACGTCCCGCTGCAATATTTGTAGCAAAATCTCCTGGGGCCAAAGTAGCCACCTTTACTCCAAACCCTTTGGTTTCCATGCGTAAAGCTTCGGTGAGGATGGAAAGTGCGCTTTTTGTGGCGGAATAAACTCCGCGATACGGCAAGCCCATATACCCGGCTATGGAGGTTATATTTATTATCACTCCTCCTTCTTGTTTTCGCATTTGGGGCAATACAGCTTGGGCCACTCTAAGCGGGCCATACACATTAGTATCAAAAGCTTTTTGTACTTCATCTGGAGGCGTTTCTTCCAAAGGACCAGTAATTCCCACCCCTGCATTGTTCACCAGCACATCGATCCTTCCTTCAGCAGCTATGACTTGATTTACAGCAGAAACGATACTCTCATTATCCGTAACATTAAGTTGAAGTAAATCAAATACTTCAAAATCCTGATGTCTAGCCAAATTTCTGGTAGTTCCATAAACTTTAAACCCTTTAGACTTGAGATACAACCCAATGGACTTTCCTATACCTGAAGAACCCCCGGTAATCAATACTATTTTTTGCTCCATAAGGGTGCAAAATAACAATAATATAGTGTAGTAGAAAAGAAATTAAACCTTGAAGAAGCAGTGAAACAGAAACTTAACAAATGCCCTTATAATTTGAAGAATTTAGAGCAAAAAAAAATCGGCAAGCTACCTACATCGCACCGCTACAACCGTATACCCTTGCTGCGTTCCCACCCTGGGGGATTCTACAGGAGCTGGTCGTGTAGGACTTGCCGACTGCAAATATACAACCTTTTGTTTCTTTCGCAATCGTTTTACATTCTAATTTTTATATGAACAATTTGTTTTGAGTTCGCTATTTTTGTGCAACTAAAAAATGCCTGTAAATCAGGCTAAACCAAATTTAATCTTGTAATGACAACTTTAAAGTTTTTCCCGTTTTGCTTTTTTTTAATGCTTTTTATGGCCTGTGGAGGTGATAATTCTCCCTCTTCCCTATTCGAAATTCAACTAGAAGGAAACAGTAAAAGCTTTCAGCAAAACCAAAATGTAGCGGTTTTCATCAAAAACAAAAAGAATAAAACCATTGAAAGTGTTACGTATGCAATTGATGGTAAAGAGGTTCCCGTTAATGATGGCAAAATTTCACTGAACATGCCCCATTTAGGAGATAAAACAATTACGGCAACCGTTTCCTATGACGATGCCTCAGTCGAGATTTCCAAGCATCTAAAACTCCTGGCGCCAAATGCTCCAGAAATTTACACCTACAAGATACTAAACGAGTACCCCCACGATAACAAAGCTTATACACAGGGTCTTGAATTTTATAACGACACACTTTACGAGAGCACAGGAAAAAAAGGAAGATCCTCTTTACGAAAAGTAGATTTTAAATCAGGAGAAGTATTACAACAGGTAGATTTGGACCAAACCTATTTTGGAGAGGGCATTACTATTCTCAACAATAAAATCTACATGCTTACGTGGCGCAGTGGTCTTGGCTTTATCTATGATTTAAAGACGTTGGATAAAATTGACAATTTTCAGTTTGGAGAAAGTAAAGAAGGTTGGGGATTGACAAACGATGGAAAAAAACTCTTTAAAAGTGATGGCACAGAAAAAATATGGTTCTTAAACCCGGAAACTTTGGTTGAAGAAGGTCATATAGAAACCGTGACCAACAAATCTATAAATGACAGTGCCAACGAATTGGAATATGTAGATGGAAAAATATATGCCAATGTATATCAAAAACCAAGTGTTATGATCATTGATGCCAATAGCGGTGCTATTGAAGGCGTTATCAATTTTGGTGGGCTTAGCAGTAAGGTTACACACCACGCTACATGGAGCGATACGGATAATGTTTTAAACGGTATAGCATATCATCCCGAGAGGCAGACATTTTTTGTTACCGGGAAAGAATGGGACAAGATGTTTGAGGTGAAAATCCAAAAAAAATAAATGCAGAGTTATCAAAAAACGATTACCGTAAAGGAAGACGATTTAGATGACCTTGACCATGTAAACAATGTACGGTACGTTCAATGGATGCAGGATATATCTAAAGAACATTGGATGAAAGCTGCTCCAGAAGAAATGCGCAAAGGAATTATTTGGGTGGTAATGACACATCATATCACCTACAAAAGTGCTGCAGTTCTAGGTGATGTTATTGAAATGAGCACATACATTCAAAAAAGCAAAGGTGCCGTTTCCGTAAGAATTGTAGAAATGCACAATAAGAAGACCAAAGAACTGTTAGTAAAATCAAGTACAGAATGGTGTCTGTTAAATGCCGAAACATACAGACCTATGCGCATATCGGATGAAATCAAAGATTTTTTTACCCGTTCATAGCCCAGTGTTGTCAATCTATAATTTCGCAATTAGAAAAAATGGTTTGAAAACAGCTTTAAAAGTAGATATTTAGACAAAAGATATGAGGCAATACTTAATGACAATAGCACTACTTGCCTTATTTATATCCACTGGGTCTTGCCGTAAAGATTTTGAATACGCACCAAGTAACGGAAACCTTGAATTCTCAAAAGACACCGTTTTTTTGGATACTATTTTTTCCAATATTGGCAGCAGCACATACAGTTTAAAAGTATACAACCGTAGTAAAGATGATATTTCTATCCCCTTCATAGGATTAAAGCAAGGGGAAACAAGTTCTTACCACCTAAATGTTGATGGTGTTGCCGGGACAACTTTTTCGGACATTCCCCTAATGGCCAAAGACAGTCTCTATATTTTTATCGAAGCTACTGTAACCCTTCAAAATACAAATCAATTTTTATACACGGATATATTACAATTTGACCAAGGCAGCAACAGTCAACAAATCCCTCTGGTTACTTTAGTGCAAGACGCAATATTTCTCTATCCCAATAGAAATAGTAAAGGAGAAAAAGAAATGGTCGTAATTGATGTAGATGCAGATGGAAATAATATAAGCGCTCCCGGCTTTGAGCTTAAAAACGACCAATTACACTTTACCAATGAAAAGCCTTATGTCATTTACGGGTTTGCCGTAGTTCCCAGCGAACAGCAACTAATTTTAGACCCTGGCGCGCGAGTGTTTTTTCATCAAAACTCCGGAATAGCAGTACGCCCTAAAGCTAGCCTGAAGATCAATGGCGCCATAAGTTCAGATCAAGAGCTATTAGAGAACGAAGTTATTTTTGAAGGAGACCGTTTGGAACCTGAATATGGTAATGTGGCCGGACAATGGCAAGGGATTCGTTTAGAGGCGGGCAGCAGCAACAATACCATTAATTATCTCACCCTTAAAAATGCTACGGTTGGTATTTTTGCCCAGGGTGAGTCTTCATTATCCTCCCCTACCTTAACTATTGAAAATTCTCAAATTTACAATAGCTCCAAAATAAATCTATGGGGAAAAACAGCGTCTATTGAAGCTAAGAACCTCGCTTTGGGCAGTGCCGGAAACAGTTCTCTTTATTGCAACTTAGGAGGAAGCTATTCATTTACGCACACCACAATTGCCAATTATTGGACGGAAAGCTATAGACCTAACGCTGCATTGACCATAAACAATTTTGAACCTGACGGGCAAAATAATTCAAATGGGGCAGATTTAATAAAAGCCGATTTTAAAAATTGTATCATTGACGGAAATGGCGATTTTGAAATTTCCCACGGTTCTAATGGCTCAAATGCCTATAATTTTCTATTCAGTTCTTGTCTTATTACGGTGAATAAAAACAACATTCCATCCAACTCCGGAGAATTGTACCAATTTGAAGATGATATAACATATAAAAATAGTCTTATAAATGGGCTGCCCGAGTTTGAAGATACCCAAAAGAACAACTTCAGATTAACATCTACTTCCGAGGCCCTCAACATTGGGGACAAAGCAGATGCACTTACTATTCCTTTGGACATCTTAGGAACAGAGCGTACAGAGTCTCCTGACCTAGGAGCTTACGAATTTTTTGAATTGGACTAAAACATATACAGTCTTAATTAGTTAAGCCCCTGTTCAACCAGAATAAATCTCTTAAATCAATATGCTACAACTCAGTTTTTACCTACAAAAAAAATAAGACAAGTGTACTACAAAGTTGTTTGAACAAGTACTAATTAACGATTTGGTCAAAATTTAACATAAAAATGTAATCTTTTTCCTTCAAATACAAATAAAACCTTTATATTCCAAATAAAAACCCCAAATATTGTGGGGAATATCTTTATAGCTATGTAACTTACTGTCACTAATTTGCATCAAAATAATGTGTCTTGGAATATACTTACACCATAATAGATTCAGATGCGACTTCAAATTTGCAATTACAGCACTATTTGGAGGATTATGGTGACTTCACCTGTGCCGGTCTGGCGCAGAACAGTACGGATGGCATTAATACAATTTTAAAATACTCCCCAGATGTAGTTTTCATAAATTTGAACGAGAGTGCTTACGAGTATTTTCATATGGTTATGGAGCTTCATCAATACATAAATGAGCTTCCTATTATAATAGGCATATCCAATAGTAAGGATTACGCCTACGATGCCATTAAAAACGGTTTTTTTGACTATTGGCTAAAACCATATAATGAGTTTGATATTAGGAAATCTATACTACGTCTTAAAAAGCAAGTTCCTGCAAAAGCAGAACCCCAAACCCTTTGTTTAAAATCATATCGAGATTTTCAGTATATAAATACAGACGACATTCTTTATCTTCAGGCAGACAACAATTCTACAGAGTTTGTCATGAAGGATGGAACAATAAATAACGCCTACAAAACGTTAAAAACCTTCGAAAATCAACTGCCTAAAAATTTTGTAAGAATACACCAGAGTTATATTGTGAACACCAACTTTATTTCTCGTATTAGTTATGGCAAATCTTACTGCACTTTAAAGCAAACAAAAATGCAGTTACCTTTTTCTAAATCTTATAGACAGAACATTGATGGCCTTAAAGATTTATTGTCAAAAAACACAATTTCAGCCCTTAATTAATTAAATTCTATTGAAACTCACCCGTTTACTCTCAAAACTGGTGCTTTTACTACTACATTTTTTCAGTTAGTTAATATGCTGTTAAACAATAATAGTTTAGCAGTGTAAGAAATAACAACAACCCCCTAAAACTGGTTTAATTATGAAAAAAGTAGCAAGCATTTTAGCATTAACGATTATGTCATTTGGAGTAATCTCATGTGAAACCGAAACAGATTCAGCTTATGATGTAAACGTTGATTCTTCTGTTGACGGTGATGATGTGCCAACCGATAGACGTGGTTCTTCCGTAGATGGTGATGATGTTCCAACAGACAGACGCGGTTCTTCAGTAGACGGTGACGATGTGCCAACCGATAGACGCGGTTCTTCCGTAGATGGTGATGATGTTCCAACAGACAGACGTGGTTCTTCCGTAGATGGTGACGATGTTCCAACAGACAGACGCGGTTCTTCAGTAGACGGTGACGATGTACCAACCGACAGACGTGGTTCTTCAGTAGACGGTGACGATGTACCAACCGACAGACGCGGTTCTTCAGTA
>NZ_JAHKQG010000014.1:251058-554410 GCF_018860715.1 Zobellia sp. B3R18
ACCAACCGACAGACGTGGTTCATAATATGCAATCAAAATAGATTATCTTAGCCTTAAATTAATTTTTAAGGCTTTTTTTTAACCTGAATTTTTCCGCATGTTTTCTTTCAAGTATGGACCTTCTCAGTCAGTTTTTTTTATAAGTTGTTTCTGGCTAGCTCTTGTATTTGTTTCATGCAACAATAAAAACAACCAACTTAGTAATAACCAAATTTCTACCCAAGCAGACTCTATTTTCTCATTAATAGACAGTTCTTCTAACTCAAGATTTTCACATAACGAACATCTACTATTCCTTGAAAAAGCTGAAACTCATACCAATAAAATAGAGAATGACTCTCTAAAGAATAAACTGATTTCTAAAATTGCACTTAGATATTTAGTACTTAAAGACTCTACAAACTTTAGAAGAGCAAATCAACAAACCCTAGAGCTATCCAAATTATTAAATGATAGTGTAACCTTAGCCGAAGCCAATTGGGATCTGGCCGATTTTCATAGATTATATGCAAAAGCCGACAGTGCTTATCTTCACTTTTCGGAAGCGCAAAAAATATACGAAGCTCTTCATATGGATTATGAATCTGCACGTATGCTTTACAATATGGCTGTTACCCAAGCAGACATTAAAGACTATACCGGTAGCGAAATAAACACTATAAAGGCTATTGATATCTTAAAACCCTTAGAAGAGTACAAAAGACTTTACTTCTGTTATAATAATTTAGGTTCAATTACCAAAGAACTAAAAGAGTTTGATAGGGCGTTAGATTACTATAACACAGCTCTGCAATATCAAATGAAAATAGACGCCCCAAATAATTATCTGCTAAGCCTTAATAATAATATTGGAGTTGTTTATTTGGAACAGGGCAACTACAAAGAATCCATCCCCTATTTTGAAGAAGTTTTAAAGAACAAAAATCTCTCTACGGAACGTCCCTCGCTATATGCCATGGCGCTAAATAATCTTACGTATAGTAAAGCCAAAGTTAATTTTGAATCGGACCTATCTTCCAATTTCAAAAAGGTCATAAAGATTCAAGATAGTATTGGTGAAATTCAAGATATTTCAAGAAGTTACTACTGTTTTGCTGATTATTATTTAGGTAAACAAGACACTGTACAAGCCATAACCCAAGCAAAAAAAGCTATGGGTTATGCCAAAATTGCAAGTAATAATGATCGATTTTTAAAGAGTTTGCAACTGTTGGCTAAATTAGAACCTGAAAAATCTAGTTATTACACGCAACAATACATTTCTTTAAATGACAGTTTACAGCAGGTAGAAAGACAAGCACGAAATAAGTTTGCCCGTATACGTTTTGAGACAGATGAATTTATAGCTGAAAACGAAATACTATCACGACAAAAACAATTATGGACCGGTGTAGCGGTATCCATATTACTGCTAGGACTTATGTCCTACATCATTCTAGATCAAAGGTCAAAAAACCAAAAACTTCGTTTTCAACAACAACAGCAAGCCGCAAACCAGGAGATTTTTAATCTAATGCTTACCCAAAAGGAAAAATTAGAAGAAGGAAAAAAAATTGAACAAAAACGGATATCGGAAGAGCTTCACGATGGCGTGCTAGGTAAAATGTTAGGAGCACGCATGGTACTTACAGGTCTCAACAAAAGAACAGAAGAAGAGGCTATTTCTGAAAGAAAGAAAGCAATAGACGCATTACAAGAGGTAGAAAAAGAGGTCCGTTCTATTTCACATGAATTAAGCCATGCCGCCTACCAAAACATTCCAAACTTTATACACTCTATAAAAGATTTATTGCTTACCGTCCAAGCTACAGGCAATTTTGACTATAAGTTTGTTTATAATGAGACCTTTAACTGGGATTCGCTTGGGGCAAGCATAAAAATTAATGTTTATAGGATGATTCAGGAAAGTTTACAAAATTGTGTTAAACATGCCCAATGTAAAAACGTAATTTTGGAACTTAGTAAAACAGATTCTGGTTTTATGGTCACAATCATAGACGATGGAAAAGGCTTCAAAACAAGTTCCAGAAAAAAAGGTATAGGTTTGCGTAATATCTCGTCTAGAATTGAAAAAATAAACGGAACGTACACGATTAAGAGTAAACCTGGCAAGGGCACCACTGTTACGTTGGAAGTGCCTTTAAATAAAGAAATTAGTTAGAAGCATTTTTTCAAGTGTAGACTGACCAAGAAATTATGGATAATTTAATTAGAATATTAGCTGTTGATGACCATGAGATGATTGTTCTAGGTTACAAGTACACCATTGAAGGGTGTGATTTTGAAAAGTACAAAGTAACCGTAAATATTGCTCCTAGTTATCATGAAGGCAAAGCAGAAATAGAAAGTTCCGCAAACCGCATGCCCTATGATATAATATTATTGGACATCCAAATGTTTCCGGATAGCGCTAAAGAAGAAAGAGGTGGAGTAGACCTTGGGGTTTTGGTTAGAAAAATATCCCCGTCTTCTAAAGTAGTTTTTCTTTCTTCTTTTAGTGACAGCTACCATATTAACAACGTACTAAAGACTGTAAATCCTGATGGATATATGGTAAAATCCGAAGTTGATGAAAAAACGCTGCAAGATATGGTACGAACGGTAATTGAAAATCCCCCCTATTACACTGCAGCGGCATTGCAGGCCATACGCAGAAAAATGGCAAACGAAGACCAAATTGATGAACGTGATAAAAAAATATTGTATCAATTATCAATAGGAACCAAAACCAAGGATATCTCTTCTTTAGTTGCAGCATCCAGCACAACCGTTGAAAACCGAAAAAGACAGTTGAAAGTAATCTTCAATGTTGAAAACGGTAACGACTTTGCTCTTATTGAAGAAGCCAGAAAACGTGGATTTATTTAACAAACAACAGATACATTGTTGAGTAACAACAAATTACACATTAGTTTAATTTCTTAAAACAAAAAAACCCCAGTTTTTATGGGGTTTTTCTTTAAAGTTCAAACAGAACTGAAAACTATCTTTGGCACAAAGTGTATAACTACATCATATGCCACTATACCACGATAGTTTTAGGAACAACCATTCCAATGGTTATACTCCAAATTCACAAATGGAAGGAATGGAGTCTTTCGCAAATAGTTTGGAAAAATTGTTTTTTGCAGATGCTACCATTTTAAATTATACCAATAAAGATGAAAAAACCAATTTAGCCATTGAGCTAAACTGTAATATTTCGTTGGTAGAGATGTTATTTCACTTTAATAAAGGTACTTGGGGCAATTTCAAACCTGGAAGAACCTCTTTTATAAAATTGCTCAACAATCTTGTAAAAGAAAGTGGTTCCAAAGTAGATATTGAAGAGTTTACCTTTTTCCTAAAGGACACCGCTATTATTATCAACAAGATTTATGATAATAGTATTCCTGAGCAATTAGACAAGATTATTTCCGAAATATGTAAGCACTATGTGCATTTCAGCAAGGGTTTAACAGAAACACCTTATGAAATCTATGTTCCTGTTTTTGAGGAAGAAAACAATGAAGGAAACGAAATTCTTATACAGAATATAGAGGCAGATAACAATACCAAGAAAGACTATTTTCAGTATTGGGGTCTTTATTTTGAATCTGAGGATGATGCTGTCATCTACGATTTAAAAAGCTCTACAATAGAACACGGTGACCTATTTATGCTTAACCATTGATTAAAACAAGTTTTTTGAGGTAAATGACAGTAATATAAGCTGCCCATTCCCCAAAATAATCAATTCCCCCATTTTCTACTCAATTTATTGAGTAGATTGGGGGATGGGATTATATTGATTATTTGCTATGCTTTGAGAAGTTGGAACTAAACATTAAAAAGTTCTCTTCCACTCATTAAGGCATTTACTTTTTCCTTGACAGCTTCAATTTTTGCATTATCTTCGGCATTGGTCAAAACTTCATCAACCAAGTCAACAATTACATTCATATCAGCTTCTTTAAGACCTCTAGTAGTTATGGCAGCTGTTCCAAATCTAATTCCAGAAGTTACAAAAGGCGATTTATCATCAAAAGGAACCATGTTTTTGTTTGCAGTAATATCTGCTTTTACCAAAACTTTTTCGGCATCCTTACCCGTAATATCCTTATTTCTTAAATCAATAAGCATCATGTGATTATCCGTACCTCCAGAAATGATATTGTACCCTTTAGCTACGAAAGCAGCGGCCATTGCAGCGGCATTTTTCTTAACCTGTATCATATAATTAAGGAAATCATCAGAAAGAGCTTCTCCAAAAGCTATTGCTTTAGCCGCTATAATGTGCTCCAAAGGACCTCCTTGGTTTCCTGGGAAGACTGCTAAATCCAACAATGCGGACATCTTACGAAGATTTCCGTTCTTTAGTTTTATACCAAATGGATTATCAAAATCCTCACCCATTAGAATAAGCCCACCACGTGGTCCTCTTAAAGTTTTATGCGTAGTTGTTGTTACAATATGGCAATGAGGAATTGGATCACTCAAAATGCCCTTTGCAATAAGCCCCGCTGGATGAGAAATATCAGCTAACAAAAGAGCACCAACACTATCTGCAATTGCTCTAAATCTTTTAAAATCTATATCACGAGAGTAAGCAGAAGCCCCCGCTATAATCATTTTTGGCTTTTCCTTAGTTGCTATTTCTTGAATAACATCATAGTCTAGCATACCTGTTTCTTTATCAACGCCATAAAAAACAGGGTTGTACAATCTACCAGAAAAATTCACCGGCGAACCGTGGGTTAAATGTCCTCCATGGGAAAGGTCAAATCCAAGAATGGTATCCCCTGGTTTTAAACAAGCGTGGTACACTGACGCATTTGCCTGCGAACCGGAGTGAGGCTGAACATTTGCGTATGCAGCTCCAAATAATTCCTTAGCTCTATCTATTGCAAGTTGCTCTATTTTATCAACTACCTCGCAGCCACCATAATAACGCTTACCAGGATACCCCTCGGCATATTTATTGGTTAGTACTGACCCCGCAGCCTCCATAACTTGTGGGCTTGTAAAATTTTCAGAGGCAATAAGCTCTATGCCGTTTATTTGGCGTTCTCTTTCCTCTGCTATTAGTTCAAAAATCTGATTGTCTCGTTGCATAAGCAAATATTCTGTTAAATTGAGATGCAAAAGTACGAATTGCCCCTTGTTAAAACTCATAAAACAATATATTTGATCAAGAATTTATCAAATATAAATTAACAATCTTGCTATGCCCATACATGCCAATGACCCTTCAAAGAGAACATGGCTTCCCGTGTCCGATAATTCAGATTTCCCTATCCAGAACATTCCTTTTGGTGTTTTTCTCACTCGTGATGATATCATAACCATAGGAACCCGTATTGGAGATACCGCCATTGACCTTGGTGCCCTGCACCAACTTGGCTATTTTAATGATATACCCCTTACGGACGATATTTTTCTTCAGGATACATTGAACGATTTTATTTCGGATGGTCAAAAGACCTGGAGGTTAGTACGTAACCGTATTAGTGAAATATTTGAAGTTTCCAATGACACCCTAAAAAATAACGAAGACCATAAAAACGTAGTGCTTTTCTCTATGGATGAAATTGAAATGCAATTGCCCGTACAAGTAGGCGATTACACGGATTTTTATTCCAGCAAAGAACACGCCACTAACGTAGGTACCATGTTCCGCGACCCCAATAACGCCCTGTTACCTAACTGGCTTCACATTCCTGTGGGATATCACGGAAGAAGTTCTACCATTATCCCTAGCGGCACCCCCATTCATAGACCTATGGGGCAGACCATGCCAAAAGGGGCGGAAACTCCTGTTTTTGGGCCTTCACGTTTAGTAGACTTTGAATTGGAAATGGCTTTTATTACCACGGATACCAATGTCTTAGGTGAACCTATTTCCGTAGACGAGGCAGAAGAATATATTTTTGGAATGGTACTTTTTAATGATTGGAGTGCGCGCGACATTCAAAAATGGGAATATGTTCCCCTTGGACCATTTTTAGCCAAAAATTTTGCGTCATCTATATCTCCATGGATTGTAACGTTAGATGCTCTTCAGCCTTTTAAAGTAGACAGTCCAAAACAAGACCCTACTCCTCTACCCTATTTGCAGCAAAAGAAAAGACATAGTTACGACATTAACTTAGAAGTAGCTTTAGCTCCTGAAAATGGTACCGAAACTACCATTTCCGAATCCAATTTTAAATATATGTATTGGACCATGTCCCAACAACTGGCGCACCACACCGTAAACGGTTGTAAGGTGAATAGTGGAGACATGATGGGAAGTGGAACAATTTCTGGCCCAACCCCCAATTCCTACGGTTCCATGCTAGAACTATCCTGGCAAGGCACCAAGCCGGTACAATTGAACGACGGCTCAGAACGCACGTTCATTCAAGATAATGACACCGTAATTATGAAAGGATATTGCTCCAATAAAGATATCCGTATTGGTTTTGGAGAAGTCAGAACTACGCTTTTACCTCCTTTTGAGGCCAAAAAGAAAGGCTAATAAACTCTAGATATTTAATCTTGAAGATACCTTTAAACCACTCCCCTATAACGGGTGGGTTTAAAGGTATTTTTCTAAGTTGATATCCGTAATAGCACCATGGGAATCATGAGCTACTACCCCGCCATTTTTTATCACCAACAACTGAGGCGATTGGTGCATGACCTGAAATTTATAGCCGGTTTCATCGGAAACTTGACGGTAACTATGTAAATCCAAGAAGTAAAAGTCCATCTGCCCCTCTTCTATTGCATAGTTCTGAGTAAACATATTCAGCACCATCCGGCTAATTCCGCAAGTAGTGGAATGTTTAAATATTACTTGAGGCTTTGTTAAAGACTTCCTTTCAATTTCATCTAATTGCTCTAGAGAAGTAAGTGCTATCCAAGGGATTTTAGCTTCCTTTTTTTCTTCACCTTCATTTTTACTTCCAAACAAATTATTAAAGAGACCCATTTTGTATTTTTATAGTATCAGTCTAACGTTCTCCAAAACCTTACAACTGACTAAATGTCCTTTGTTTTATTACAATAAGCGACATTTTGTCCTGTGTTCTATATTGGTAGGATTGTTGACCTATTTCAGTCAAAAATAAACAATAACAACAGATAACAATATACATATGAACTTTAATAATTTCACCACAAAATCTCAGGAGGCCATTCAGCAAGCTCAACAGCTTGCTCAAAGCTTGGGCCACCAGCAGATAGAAAACGAACATTTGTTCAAAGCAATTTGGGAGGTTGATGAGAACGTACTTCCTTTTATACTGAAGAAACTAAATATTAACGTTCCCTTGCTACAACAAATCTTGGAAAAGGAACTGGAAAGCTTCCCTAAGGTTTCGGGAGGGGATATTATCCTGTCCAGAGAAGCAGGGAAAACTTTAAACGAAGCCAGTACCATTGCTAAAAAGATGGATGACGAATTTGTTTCCATTGAACATCTTTTATTGGCCATTTTAAAATCCAGCAGTAAAATAGCTCGGATATTAAAGGACCAAGGAGCTACCGAAAAAGATTTGAAAGCAGCCATTGAAGAACTGCGCAAAGGAGGAAGGGTAACTTCTCAAAGTGCGGAAGACACCTATAACTCCTTGGATAAATACGCCCGTAACCTTAACCAGTTAGCAGACAGTGGCAAATTGGACCCGGTAATTGGACGCGACGAAGAAATCCGTCGTATTCTTCAAATTTTATCAAGAAGAACCAAAAATAACCCTATGTTGGTTGGTGAACCAGGTACCGGTAAAACGGCAATTGCCGAAGGTTTGGCGCACCGTATTGTTCAAGGCGACGTTCCCGAGAACCTTAAAGATAAAATTATCTATTCTTTGGACATGGGAGCTTTAATTGCCGGTGCCAAATATAAAGGAGAGTTTGAGGAGCGATTGAAATCGGTCATTAAAGAAGTGACTTCATCAGATGGGGACATTGTCTTATTTATAGATGAAATTCACACGTTGGTTGGCGCTGGTGGTGGACAAGGTGCCATGGATGCCGCTAACATTTTAAAGCCGGCATTGGCTCGTGGCGAACTGAGAGCCATAGGCGCCACAACACTGGATGAATACCAAAAATATTTTGAAAAAGATAAAGCGCTAGAAAGACGTTTCCAAAAGGTAGTTGTTAACGAGCCGGATACGGAAAGTGCTATTTCAATACTACGCGGTATTAAAGAAAAATATGAAGCCCACCATAAGGTGCGAATCAAGGATGAGTCGGTAATAGCTGCGGTAGAATTATCGCAACGGTACATTACCAACCGGTTTCTACCGGACAAGGCTATTGATTTGATGGATGAAGCTGCCGCAAAATTACGTATGGAAATAAATTCCAAACCAGAGGAGCTAGATGTTCTGGACCGTAAGATTATGCAGTTAGAAATTGAAATTGAAGCTATAAAACGTGAAAACGATAAGGCCAAGCTAAAATTGCTAAATGTTGATTTGGCGAATCTGAAAGAAGACAGAAATGAGCTTTTTGCCAAGTGGGAAAGCGAAAAATCGGTCGTAGACGAGATTCAAAAGACCAAGCAGGATATTGAGGAATTTAAGCTTGAGGCGGAACGTGCCGAGCGTAATGGAGATTACGGTAAAGTTGCGGAACTACGTTATGGAAAAATTAAAGAGTCACAAGAAAAACTGGAGGAACTCCAAAAAGTATTGGATGAACAGCAGCTAGGCGATACTCTAATCAAAGAAGAGGTTACCAGTGAAGACATAGCGGAAGTCGTGGCAAAATGGACCGGCATTCCGGTAACCAAAATGCTACAAAGTGAACGCGAAAAACTCTTAAAGCTGGAAACGGTCCTTCACAAGAGAGTGGTTGGCCAGAACGAAGCTATTGAAGCCGTATCCGACGCCATTAGAAGAAGTCGTGCCGGATTACAAGATGCGAACAGACCTATTGGATCCTTCCTATTTTTAGGTACCACAGGAGTTGGTAAAACGGAGCTGGCAAAAACGTTGGCCTCTTATCTTTTTGATGATGAGAATGCAATGACGCGTATTGACATGAGTGAATATCAAGAGCGCCACTCAGTAAGTAGATTGGTTGGAGCACCTCCAGGATACGTAGGCTATGACGAAGGTGGTCAGTTAACGGAAGCCGTGAGAAGAAGACCTTATTCCGTGGTTCTGCTTGACGAGATTGAAAAGGCACACCCGGACACATTCAATATTTTATTACAAGTATTGGACGAAGGAAGATTAACGGACAATAAAGGTAGAGTTGCAGATTTCAAGAATACCATTATTATAATGACCAGTAATATGGGCAGTACTATAATTCAGGAAAAATTTGAAAACAGCAAAGACCCTTATAGCGCCACCGAGGCTGCACGAGTTGAGATTTTAGGATTGTTGCGAAAAACAATTCGTCCTGAATTCCTTAACCGTATAGATGACATTATCATGTTTACCCCGCTTAGCCGAGAGGATATAACCAAAATTGTTAGACTACAATTAAACAGCTTAAAGAAAACTATTGCAAAGCAGCATATAACAATTGATGCTACTGAAGAAGCCGTTAATTACCTAGCCAACAAGGGTTATGACCCACAGTACGGAGCCCGCCCCATAAAAAGGGTCATACAAAGAGAGGTTCTTAACAACCTTTCAAAGGAACTCCTGAGCGGAAATATAAAAGCGGATAGTATTGTTCTTATTGATTCCTTTAATGACGAACTGGTCTTTAGAAATCAAGATGAACTGGTAGAGTAAAAATATTTTTCTTAAAAATAGACTTGTTTTTAAAAGCACCCTAAAAAGGGTGCTTTTTTTTCTTAGGTATATACCATACAGTATATAATTTCTTTATCTTCGTATAAAACTGTACCATTATGTCTACGAAAGCCGAAAGAACTACAGCCTTTATTATTGAAACTGTTGCCTCCGTTTTTAATAAACACGGATATATCGGAACCAGTATGAGCGACCTTACGGAAGCTACAGGATTAACCAAAGGGGCCATTTATGGTAATTTTGAAAATAAGGAAGCTTTAGCCTTATCTGCCTATCAATACAACAGCAACTTACTCTTATCAAAAGTAGATGAAGTTCTCGCGGAAGAAAACAATGCTCTTGACAAGCTTTTTAAACTCACGGATTTTTATAGAAACTACGACTCGTTTACCCTGAGCATGGGCGGGTGCCCTATTTTAAATACCGGGGTTGATGCGCAGCACAATAATAGATTATTGGTTGCCGCCAACAAGGAAGTTATTAGGGAAATGGAAGGTAAGATAGCCTTAGTGCTTGAGAACGGTTCTAAGAATAATGAACTACACCTTCCCGTCACTCCTCTGCAATTTGCCAAACAACTTTTTACTATGATTCAAGGTGCAATTGCTATGGCCACTATGACCACTGATAAAAAGTACCTAACCAACACCATCGCTTATTTAGAGGTGCTCATAAAGAAAGAGCTTAAGAAGTAAAGTTTTACACCTACCATTCATAGCTTTCTTAAATCTTTCAGAAGTTTAATAGCTGTTACCCCTATTCTTTTTTAAGTAGGATTTAAAGTTTAACCAACCTGTTTTCCTCGGTTTTTTCATCTTCTTACTTGCCCACTACTCTAAAAATCCAAGTGTTACCTGTAAACTTACCATCAAACTTACTATCTCTAGCCTGCCTAGCCTGTCCCATAGTGTTATAGCGCCCTAAGTAGACGTAATTGAATTTGTTCTTACTACGCACAAAAGATTTAGGCTGAAGTCCCCTTTTCTTCATATCCGCCATAAAAGCATCAAAATACTTTTTGGTACCAAAAACATTGGCAATTAAATAGTAGCCTGGTTCCAGCCCGTCCTCAGTTTTTACTTCTTCGTATTTTTCACCTTTTTTAGGAACAACCACTTCTTTTTGTTGTGCTAGCTTGGCCTCTTGAGCCGCCTTCTCTTTTTCAAGCGCTTCTTGTTTTGCCTTTTCTTGAGCTACTTTTTGAGCTGCCGCTTCGGCCTCTCGTCTTTTCTTTTCAACACTCTCGGCTGCAGCAAGTGCCTCTTTTTCTTTGGCGTTATTAATAGAGTCCAGTCTTCTTTTTTGCTCCTCTTGTTCAGCTTTGGCAACTTCTGCTGCTTTCGCTTTTTCAGCCATTACATTTTCTTGCTCTTCTGCTTGTTTTTCTGCTGCTTGGGCAAGAGCTTCCTCTTCTTTGGCTTTTTCGGCAGCCTCCTTTTTAAGTCGTTTCTCCTCTTTTCTTAATGCTAAGGCTTGTTCTTTTTCAGATTTAGCTATGGAGTCTTGGGCAATTTTTTCTAACCTGCGACGCTCTTTTTCTTCTTTTTTAGCCTGCTTTTCTTCATCTTTTGAAGCTTCAGCCAATTCCGCAGCTTTTTCCAATTCTTGGGCTACAGCTTCATTTTTCTTTTCCTCTTCAGCGTCGGCAATTGTTTCAGATTCTATTTGATCGAGCTCATTTTCCTCTAGATCAACAGCCCCCACCATCTTATGACGTTCCTCAGGCTTTCCAAAAAAGTAAGCTGCCATCAACTCAAACGAAGGCTCGGAACTTACGGATGAACTTGCTCCAAATTCTACCAACGCACCTAAGGACAAATGATTAAAAAATGTGCCTCCCGCTCCAATGCCATATCCATAAAAATTGTTAAAGCCTAATTGCCCCCAATATTTATTCGTGTTCAATAATGCATTAAAACCTACTTGATTGGCCTCACCGGGAATGGTACGCAAATACATAGACGGACGTATAAATGAATTTTGTGCCGCACCTAAAGTTACCGGAAAATCATAGGAAACAATCCCCATGAAGACCTTATCCTCTTTTTCCGTATTCGCTTCTTTTTCGGTAAAATTAAAATCGATTAAATTTTCGGAAGCAAAACCTAATGTGAGTCGCTCCACACTCAAACTCACCCCTGGTGCCACCTGTAGTATAAAATCATCCGTTGGAGCGGATTGTAATAATGGAAAATCAGGATTTACGGTAAAACGATCATCGGCAAGAGATTGCACAAAACCAAATACGTTTGCCCCTACCGAAAGTTTTACACTTTCATTAAGATTAAAACTGTGCGCATAATTAATGACCCCGCCCGTATCAAAATAGACACCCGTATTTTGCTGAAAGAATGCCACGCCAACCGCAGACTTACCATTTAATTTTCTAGTGTAATTTAAAAACTGGGTAGTAGGATTACCATCTATTGCCTGCCACTGCCAACGCACCCAATACGCCAAAGAATTGGCATTGTTCCTATCTACGGAAAATGCGGGATTAAATAAACTGGCGTTGTACGTTGTTAAGTTATGTTGTCTTAAGTCTGCAGGCAAACGAGACTCTTGACTCCGCAGAACCAAAACAGACAATAAAAAGAGAAATGTGTATAGAGTTCTGAGCATGATTACAAAAAAACAAAAACCAGTATTCCTACATACTTTTTTTGTCTAAATTTAGTTAACAATTATGCAAGAGTTTTCAACCAAAAACTATTACCTATTATGCAACGGATCAAATCCTTATATATTATTATCCTTACTGCCTTAATTTTTGTAAGTTGTAAAGACGATACAAAAGTTAATCAAGATACCAACACAAATGGTGTAGTTTCTACTTTTTATTTTATTCGCCATGCAGAAAAAGACCGTACGGACCCTGAAAATGTAGATCCGGAATTAAACCAACGCGGTTTGGGAAGAGCTATGCACTGGGCAGAGATATTAAAAGATGTTGATCTAGATATTATTTACACCACAGATTACGAAAGAACTTCTATGACCGCCGCACCAACGGCCGTAAAAAAAGAGCTTGACGTAAAGTATTACGAACCTCAGAACGTAAACATAGAGCAGTTTAAAAAAGACAATCTTGGCAAGAACGTTCTTGTTGTTGGCCATAGTAACACCACTCCTGATTTTGTAAACCAAATGATAGGCATAGACCTATATTATGAAATGGACGATACCGATAACGGAAGTCTTTTTATTGTACAAATAGTTGGCCAACAAGCTACTTCACAAAGACTTCACATTAACTGCAATTGTCCTAAAGAACGGTAATCTTCTTTTTTGACGGCACAAAGAAAAGCGGTATAAGTTTTTAATATGCCCTTATCAAATATCTATACCCATGAATTAGTCTATAATTTAGGGAACTTCACTATTTTTGCGGTATGGTTCAGAAGAACATCAACATAAAGAATAAGAAGGCCAAGTTTGAATATGAGTTCATAGACACCTATGTAACGGGAATTGTTTTGGCCGGAACAGAAATAAAATCCATTCGTGAAGGAAAAGCTTCCATTACCCAAAGCTTTTGTGAGTTTAATGAAGCAGGAGAACTGTTTGTAATCAATATGCAGATAGACGAGTATTCCCATGCTTCCCATTTTAATCACAAGCCAAAGGCGGAACGCAAATTGCTCATGAACAAACGGGAGCTTAAAAAATTGCGCAAAGAAGTTACTACTTCCGGTTTTACCATCGTACCCACCAACCTGTTTATAAACGATAGAGGCTTGGCAAAATTAAAAGTGGCTTTGGCCAAGGGTAAAAAACTTTATGACAAGCGAGAAACCCTGAAAGACCGCGACAATCAACGTAATCTTTCCAGAATCAAGAAAAGTTTTAATAGCTAAAAAAGAGTGGTTTAGTTCTTATTCTCCAGAAGAGGAACAAAACGAAAAGAACCGAATTCCTTTTTCTCGAATTCTTTTTCGGACTTTCTGATGAACAAGGTCATGATTTGATCGTCCGTACCTACGGGAATAACCAATCTACCCCCAATTTTCAACTGGCTCATGAGTGCCCTAGGTACTTCTGGAGCACCGGCAGTAACAATTATACCATCATAAGGCGCCTGCTCCGGCAACCCTTTATACCCATCCCCAAAAATCATTTTCTTAGGTCTATAGCCCATTTTTCTAAAGAAAATCTTGGTCTTCTTGAACAGTTCCAATTGGCGTTCTATAGTGTATACCTTAGCCCTTAAAAGCAATAATACTGCCGTTTGATACCCACTGCCCGTACCTATTTCCAAAATATTCTGATCGGGTTTTACCTCTAATAATTGCGATTGAAAAGCTACGGTATAGGGTTGAGAAATAGTTTGATCGGCCGCAATAGGAAACGCCTTATCTTGATAGGCGTGTCCCTCAAAACTACTGTCCATAAATAAATGTCTGGGTATGGTACGTATAGCTTCCAGCACATTTTTATCCGAAATGCCTTTAGCTACCAATACTTCGGCCAACTTATTGCGCATTCCCCTATGTTTTAAAGTATCTCTCAATGGTTTGGTTTTGGAAGGTAAAGTTAACTTGTAAAATTTCAACTCACAAGTCTACCGACTAAATGTCAGCCTTCATTTTTTAAAAACCCGTAAACTTTAATCTTCCTAAATGAAACCCGAAAACTCCGAAACTATCCTTATTTTTGATACAAATTGAAATTTATGCTCAGAGTTGGCGTATTAGGCGCAGGTCATTTAGGAAAAATACATTTACGTCTGTTAAATGAATCAAAAAAATATGAATTGGTCGGTTTTTATGATGCCGATGCTATAAACGGAAAAAAGGTAGCGGATGAATTTGGGTACCATTATTACGACAACATCAATAAACTTATTGAAGCTGTAGATGTAGTAGATATCGTAACCCCTACCCTTTCCCATTTTGATTGTGCCAAAAAGGCTATGGAAAAAGGGAAGCATATCTTTATAGAAAAACCGATAACCAATACTTTTGAAGAAGCAGCCCAGCTTCTTGAACTGGAAAGAAAGTATAATGTTAAAGGCCAAGTAGGACATGTGGAACGTTTCAATCCCGCTTTTTCTGCGGTAAAACACCAGATTAACACCCCAATGTTCATTGAAAGTCATCGTTTGGCGGAGTTCAATCCCCGTGGTACGGATGTGCCAGTGGTGCTAGACCTTATGATACATGATATTGATGCTATTCTTAGCGTTGTAAGATCTGAGGTAAGGCAAATCAATGCAAGTGGGGTTTCGGTCATAAGCAAGTCTCCGGATATTGCCAATGCACGAATAGAGTTTGAAAATGGTTGTGTTGCAAACTTGACCGCTAGTAGGATTTCATTGAAAAACATGCGCAAATCACGTTTCTTTCAAAAAGATGCTTACATATCCGTAGACTTTTTGGAGAAAAAAGTTGAGGTGGTAAAAATGAAGGATGCTCCCGAAAAAGTAGGCGATTTTGATATGGTTCTCCAAAATGCGGAAGGCGAAAAGAAACAAATCTATTTTGAAAATCCCGAAGTGGGCACCAACAACGCCATTCTTGATGAATTAGAAAGTTTTGCAGATGCTATTGCCAACAACACTACACCAATCGTAAGCCTAAAGCAAGGCACACAAGCATTAAAAGTTGCATTACAGATTATTGCTTCTTTTTAAATCTTAAAAAACAAAACCTATGCAGAACATAGCAGTTATAGGTGCAGGAACTATGGGCAACGGAATTGCCCATGTTTTTGCCCAAAACGACCATAATGTACATTTAATAGATATTTCAGAAGATTCGTTGACCAAGGGATTAGCCAACATCTCTAAAAATCTGGATAGAATGTTGGCTAAGGAAAAAATATCAGAGAGCGATAAAAAAGCAACTCTAGACCGTATTTCAACCTTTACCACGCTTAAAGATGGGGTTGCCAACGTAGATTTAGTAGTTGAAGCCGCTTCCGAAAATCTAAATGTAAAACTGGGTATTTTTAAAGAGTTAGACGCTATTTGCAATGAAAAAACCATTTTAGCTACAAATACGTCCTCTATTTCTATCACTCAAATTGCAGCCTCTACAAATCGGCCGCAGAAGGTTATCGGCATGCATTTTATGAACCCTGTTCCCATCATGCAATTGGTAGAAATCATAAGAGGTTATAGCACTTCCGATGAAACTACGGCACAGATTATGGAGCTTTCCATGCAATTGGGCAAAACCCCAACAGAAGTAAACGACTACCCCGGTTTTGTAGCGAATAGGATTCTAATGCCCATGATTAACGAAGCCATTGAAACACTTTACAATGGTGTGGCCGGTGTTTCTGAAATTGATACGGTAATGAAATTGGGTATGGCACACCCAATGGGCCCGCTTCAACTAGCTGACTTTATCGGTTTAGACGTATGCCTATCCATCCTAAACGTTATGTACGATGGTTTTAAAAATCCAAAATACGCACCTTGTCCACTTTTAGTAAATATGGTAATGGCAAAAAAATTAGGGGTAAAATCAGGCGAAGGTTTTTATGATTACAGCGAATCAAAAAAGGCAGAAAAGGTTTCCGGCCAATTTTTATAAAAATTAAAACAAGCTCAGTAGAACCTACAATCCACAAGTAACATAATGATAAAAGATCATCTTTTAGAAATAAAGAATACACTTCCCGAACATGTAACCCTGGTTGCCGTTTCCAAAACAAAGCCGGACGAAGACATTATGGAAGCCTATGCCGCCGGCCAACGCATATTTGGAGAGAACAAGGTGCAGGAAATGACAGGCAAATGGGAGCGCCTGCCAAAAGATATCCAATGGCATATGATCGGCCATTTACAGCGTAACAAAGTAAAGTACATGGCTGAATTTGTTAATTTGGTTCATGGTGTAGACAGCTTTAGACTTTTGACCGAAATCAATAAAAGAGCGGAGCAAAACAACCGTACCATAGACTGTCTTCTTCAAATTCATATTGCGGAAGAAGACACCAAATTTGGACTCAACAAAGAGGAACTGCATGTCATTCTAAATTCGGAAGCATACCGTGAACTTAAAAATATAAATGTGGTAGGTTTAATGGGTATGGCTACTTTTACAGATGATGAATCCCAAGTAAGAAGGGAGTTCAGGCAATTAAAGTCAATTTTTGATTCCATTCAACCTGAAAATCCAAAAATAAAAACCCTATCCATGGGGATGAGCGGAGATTATCAAATAGCTATTGAAGAAGGAAGTACCATGGTACGCATTGGAAGTAGTATCTTTGGTAAGCGGAATTATTAACATTCTACTTTCAACCAAGACCAAACCGCTACCACAGTACAAAAACAGATAGATGTATTCCATTTTAGATATTGAAACCACAGGAGGTAAATTTAATGAAGAAGGCATAACAGAAATTGCCATTCATAAATTTGACGGACATAAGGTGGTAGACCAGTTTATTAGTTTGGTAAACCCGGAAAAAGAGATTCAGCCATTTGTTGTAAAACTTACCGGTATCAACAATAAAATGTTACAGACCGCCCCAAAATTCCATGAGGTGGCCAAACGAATTGTAGAAATAACCGAAGACACTGTACTCATTGCCCATAACGCACAATTTGATTATAGAATATTACGGACTGAATTTAGACGGTTAGGCTATAATTTTGAGCGAAAAACCTTGTGTACAGTTGAGCTTTCCAAAAAATTGATTCCGGAAGCGGAATCACATAGCCTTGGTAAACTGGTAAGGTCTTTGGGCATTGCCGTAAGTGACAGGCATAGAGCAAACGGTGATGCCTTGGCAACACTTCAACTCTTTAAAATATTACTTTCTAAAGACCTTGACAAGACAATCATAAAAAGTGTTATTCGCAAAGAAACGGAAGGTGAACTTTCTGATCGTCAGTTGGATATTGTAGACTCCTTACCCTCCGAAACAGGAGTATATTATATGCACGATAAGGACGGGGAAATACTCTATCTAGGCAAAAGTACCAACATAAAGAAAAGGGTAAATCAGCATTTTACCAAATCAGGCGGACGTTCAAGACAACTACAAAAAGCGACTAAAAAGGTAACTTTTGAAAGAACCGGGAATGAATTGATTGCTCTTTTAAAGGAAAACGAAGAGCTTAAAAGAAACCGACCTAAATATAACCACAGGCCCAAAGCCGTTATTTTTAGTCACGGAATATATGTTGAAAAAAATGAAGCGGGTTACGAAACTTTCAAAATCAGGAAAACAACAGAAAGAAACGGGTCTTTTGCTACGTTTAACAGTCTTGCCGGAGCTACTAACTTTATTTATAAGTTAACCCGTGAGTTCAATCTCTGCGATAAAATAAACGGTATATCAGAAGCTAAGGGCAATTGCTCTAACTACGATAATGATGCGTGCCTTGGTGCCTGCATTTCCAAAGAACCGGTTGAGGAGTATAACCAACGGGCCGCTCAAGCGGTAAATAAATATTCGTTAAACCAAAAAAACGTAGTTATAATAGATAAGGGGCGAGAAATTGGTGAATACAGTGCCGTATTAATAAAAAATGGAGACTTTAAGGGTATTGGTTATTATAACTTGAATCATCAAATTAATAATATTCATATCTTAGAATCTATAATCGTGCCTATGCGCGGTAATCATAATACCACGCACATAATTGAAACCTATATACGTAAAAAACACAGTTTAAAAATTCTAGAATTAAGCGATCAATAAAATTTGAGAGAACATAAACCCGATAAAGGCTGGAAGTATAAAGTTCATGAAATTATTTATGAAGCGGATACTCCTTTGGGTAAATGGTTTGACATTTTGTTGTTTATCCTAATCATCATCAGTGTACTTCTGGTAATGTTGGAAAGCGTAAAATGGATCGATGCAGAATACCACCAAACCCTTTTTATACTGGAATGGGTGGTAACCATCCTCTTTACCATTGAATATATTGCTAGAATCATCAGCATAAAACAACCTAAGAAATACATTTTTAGCTTTTATGGAATAATTGATCTGTTATCTACCATTCCATTATATCTTTCCTATATTTTCGCAGGGTCGCAAGTACTTTTGGCCATCAGGTCATTACGTCTTTTAAGGGTCTTTAGAATCTTAAAATTGGTTCGGTTTTTAGGAGAAGCCTCTCAGCTTAAAAATGCATTAAAAGCAAGTAGGGCCAAAATAACCGTTTTTCTATTTGCCGTACTTATTCTATCTGTAATATTGGGTACGCTCATGTATTTAATTGAGGGAGACGAGGCCGGTTTTACCAGTATACCTACGAGCATCTATTGGACTATAGTAACCCTAACTACAGTTGGCTATGGAGACATTGCGCCCATTACACCACAAGGGCAGTTTATAGCCACATTGATTATGTTGGTCGGTTATGGTGTAATTGCCGTTCCTACGGGTATTGTTACGGTAGAGTTTGGTAAAAGAGGACAAGAACAGAAAAAAGTAGGCAACAATCATTTTGTACACGTAAACACTCAAGCTTGCAGGAATTGTGCTAAAGAAGGTCATAGGGACGATGCCAGCCATTGTTATAATTGTGGAAGCGAGCTGTAATGGAAAAAATACTTTTATCCGTAGTAGGCCCAACCGCGATTGGCAAGACCAAACTTGCAATTTCCCTTGCACAGCATTATAATACCGAAATTATTTCTGCGGATTCCAGACAGTTTTTTAAAGAAATGAGAATTGGTACTGCTGTACCCACACCAGAAGAACTAAGTCAGGCCAAACATCACTTTATACAACATATCAGCATTTTTGATTCGTATTCTGTGGGTGATTTTGAACGGGATGCCCTTCAACTGTTAGAAACCCTTTTCGAAAAAAATCATATAGTGGTCATGGTTGGCGGAAGCGGATTATATACCAAAGCCGTAACCGAAGGTTTGGACGACTTTCCAAAAGTAGACCCAAAAATACGTGAGCAGCTTAATCAACATTTTGCCGAAAAAGGAATTGAATTCTTGCAAAAAGAACTTCAAGAAAGAGACCCCAAGTACTACACATCCGTAGATTTAAACAATCCGCATAGACTTATAAGAGCACTTGAAATTTGCATGGGTACCAACAACCCCTACTCCTCATTTCTATCAAAAAATAAAAAAAATCGTCCGTTTAAAACCATTACTATTGGTTTAGAAGCAGACCGCGCCCTAATTTACGACCGCATTAACCAGCGTGTAGACATTATGGTTAAGGAAGGCCTTGTTGAGGAAGTAGAACAACTAAAAAAACACAAAGAGCTTAACGCGTTACAAACGGTTGGCTACCGAGAGCTTTTCAGTTATTTTGAAAAGCAAGAGAACCCTGATTATAGCCCAGAACATAATGACCTTAACTTTGCCCTAGAGGAAATAAAGAAAAATACACGCAGATTCGCAAAACGACAATTAACTTGGTTCAAACGAAACGAGGAGACCATCTGGATTCCTTATAATGCAGATTTTCAAGAATTGATAGCGATACTAAATAATACTATTTCAAATGAAAAGTAAACACCCCATAATATTCGTCATGGGCGTATCCGGCTCGGGAAAAAGTACAATTGGCAAACTCTTGGCCAAAGAGTTAAATTTAGGATTCTATGATGGGGATGATTACCATCCGGAAGCCAACGTAAAAAAAATGGCCGAAGGCAATCCGTTAGATGACAATGACCGCCAAGGCTGGTTAGAAAAACTGAATCTTCTAGCCATAGAAAAAAGTGATACAGGAGCAGTAATAGCTTGTTCCGCACTTAAAAATAAATACCGCACTATATTACAGAACGGCCTAGATAAGGAACTTCAGTTTGTATACTTAAAAGGAACTTTTGATGAAATTATGGAGCGTCTTTCACAACGCAAAAACCACTTTATGCCCTCAGAATTATTGCGTTCCCAATTCAATACTTTAGAAGTCCCAAAAGAGGCAATTACAGTATCCATTATGCAGACACCCGAAGAAATTGTTGCTAAAATAATTAGCGATTTAAATTAAAAAAGCCCTGATATACAATATCAGGGCTTTTTATAAAATATGCAGTACTACTATACGTCCTCTTTTACCACTAAACGGAAACCTTCTCCGTGAATGTTCAAGATTTCGACCGTATCATCTAATTTTAAATACTTTCTTAGCTTAGCAATGTACACATCCATACTACGGGAAGTGAAATAGTTATCATCTCTCCATATTTTTGTCAATGCTAATTCCCTTGGCATCAAATCATTTTCATGAAGAGCCAAAAGCCTTAAAAGTTCATTTTCTTTTGGCGAAAGTTTAATAGCTTCCTCCTCTTTGTACTTTAAGAATCTGAGTTTAGAGTTTAAGTGGAAGTTTCCAATTTTAAATTCAAACTTCTTACTATCTGCCAATGTATTAGATGCTTTTCTTTGAAGAATAGCTCTAATTTTCATTAAAAGGACTTCAGAATCAAAAGGCTTGTTCAAATAATCATCAGCCCCTGCTTTATACCCTTTTAGAACATCTTCTTTCATGGTTTTAGCGGTCAGGAAAACGATCGGAACATTTTCATTCTTTTCACGAATTTCCTTTGCCAAGGTAAAACCGTCCTTATAAGGCATCATCACATCTAAAATACAGATGTCATAATTATCCTTTTTAAATTTTTCAAACCCCTCCATACCATTCTTGGCTAAAGTGACATCAAAATCATTCATTGATAAATAGTCCTTTAGCACAATTCCAAAATTGGGATCATCTTCTACTAAGAGTATTTTTTTATTAATTGTTTCCATAACTTGTTGAGTTAGATTAAAGGCAATTTTATATAGAAAGTACTTCCCTTTCCTTTTTCACTTTCTGCGTAAACTTCACCTTGGTGATCGTCTACAATCTTTTTTACATATGCCAATCCTAGGCCATGCCCCTTAACATTATGTAAATCTCCCGTGTGTTCACGGTAAAATTTTTCAAATACTTTTTTGACCACGGCTTTGCTCATCCCAGCTCCTTGGTCTTTTATTTCTATTACAATATAATTCTTGGCTACCTCTGTATATATATCTATACGTGGTGCCTTTGTTGAATATTTAATGGCGTTATCCAGAATATTTACGATAACGTTCGTAAAGTGCATTTCACTAGCCAAAACCTCAGTTCTACCTGCGTTTAAATGTGTTTCTATATATCCGCCTCTGTCAGATACAATCAACTCTACGTGGGCAATTGCATCCTCTATTATGTCGTGTACATCTACCCTATCCTTACTAATATCCAACTGGTTCTTCTCCAATTTGGATATTCTCAATACGTTCTCTACTTGGGCATGCATTCGCTTGTTTTCCTCACGAATCATGGTTAAATACCTATCTACTTTTTCCGGGTCTCCTATTATTTTAGGGTTTCGGATAGCCTCTACCGCTAAATTGATAGTTGCAATAGGTGTTTTAAACTCATGTGTCATATTATTTATGAAATCGGATTTTATCTCCGAAATCTGTTTCTGACGTATAAGCTGATAAATTGCACCGGAATACGCTATGACTATGACCAAAGTAAAAAGCAGTGACAACAGCGCCATTTTTATGATAGACTGAATCAAAAACTTTTTCTTCTTTGGAAAAGAGATCAAGAGCGAAAAATTGCTTGCTCCCTCACTATCCTTAAAGATAGCGGTTTCATACAGCATGTCCTTATCAAATTTGAATTTCCTAGACTTTACCTTGGTAGGAAGCCCTCTACTGTACACCCCATATTCATAATCAATATTAAGGTTCCTGTTCTTTAGCTCACGATTTAAAAGCAACTGAATTTCTTGATTGGAAACTCTTTTGTGGATAGGTACTTTCTTGGCGTATTCACTAAAAACGTCTTCAAATTGGGCCTTCTCTATTGCAGAGAGTCCACCAATTTTTTCAAGTTTTTGTACCGCATTCAGCTTATACTCCTTACCGTCCAATCCAAAATCTTCCTTAAAAATAGTTTTGGAACGCTTGCTCGTATAGTTTTTAATTGTGGCTACGGTATCGCTACCATTACCGTTATCAAAGAACGTAGATGCTATATTGTAATCTTCTTCTAAAATACCATGGGAATAAAACCGAATCTCATTGGAGTTTATATCACGGTCTATAAAAAAGATATTTCGTAAATGGGAACTTTTAGGCTCGCCTACACTATCTTTTATATTAATGTAGCGTTCAAAATAATCCTTTGTCTCTCTTTCCTCAATTTTATCCGACACTTCGTTCAAAACTTCGGACACTGTGTTGGAAAATTGTTCTTCCTTATCTTCTACAGACTGCTTTATCCACAAGAACTGAACAGATATTATTCCTATCAAGGAGAGACTCATCAACGCCACCAAAAGGACAAATAACCTCTTATTCATTTAAAAACAAAATTAAAGATTTAACAACTAGTAGATAGTAGGTTTAACCAAACCTTAACAAAAATGTTAAAACTGCGTGAGGCCTATATTTTATTAAGTATATCGCGATGCACATCTAAAACTTGAACCTTGGTTTGCTCTATGTTCTCGTTTTGGATAATATAGTTAGAAGCTTCTATTTTTTTAGCATCGTCCCATTGATTTTTCATTCGTGCTTTTATCCCTTCAACGGTATTGTCACCATCTCGTTGCATAACACGTTCTATTCTTGTCTCCTCCGGAGCGGTCACTAAAATGATACAATCATAAAAATCCTGTGAACCAATTTCGAAGATTATAGCCGCTTCTTGAATTACATATCCTGATTTTTGCTCCTTGGCCCAACCTATAAAATTTTGCCGTACCGCAGGATGAACTATGGCATTGAGGGCCTCTAAAAGTTCCTTGTTATTAAATACCTGCTGTGATACGTACGCCCTGTTCAATACTCCGTTAAGGTAAGCTTCTTCCCCTAACAAATCTTTAATGCTTTTGACCAATTCAGGGGACTCCTGCATTAAACTTTTGGCCCGGTTATCGGAATTGTATACCGGCACCCCCAACTCTCCGAACATTTTGGCAACAGTGGTCTTACCACTTCCTATACCACCTGTTAAACCTACAATGGTCATTTTTTATTCAATATATATTCCACACTGGTTGTTTGCAATTTTACGCTATGCAGACCACTTGGTTTTTTTCTTAATTCTAATTTAAGTTTTTCCCGGTTACCATCTCTTAACTGCCCATAATCTGCAATAACCTCAAAATCCGAAACTTCTAATTTTTTAAGGCGATCCAACTTGGCCTTACATATTACCCCTACTTCATCTGGAAACGTCTTTACCTCAATATTACCGGGAAAGTGAACCGTCTTAATCTTAACCTCAAAAACCTTTTCCGAAAAACGCGCAATTTTTGCAGTAAGCTCCACCTCGTTTGCAGAGTACATCGTGTTTTTTAGTTCTTCAGGTTTAAAAACCGCTACCATTTCAGAAAAATTGGTATCTAGATCTGGCAAGGTCAATTTATGGGTTCGGACCACATTTATGGTATCTATTTCCTTTGAAGGCCCCGTAATGGTAATGGAATCCGGTTTAACTTCCATTTTTCCATCCAACAAATAGTTTCTGGCCATATTGACCTCTACATTTGGTCTAACCGGCACTTTCTTGGAAATAACGGCCAACATACCCACAAAAAGAGTGTCGGTTTCAATATCTATCAAAGACATTGATCCACTTAACTGCTTTTCTACTTGTTTTCTATAAATCTCTTGGGGAATATAAAATATGGAGTCCTTTTGTTTGGCATCCGCTAGGTCAATATCAATTTTTGCATGCTTAAAATTAAAACCTAAAAACTGAAACCCACCGGCCTTAAGCTTAACTTTTAGCTCACTATCCGTAGAACCCTTAAACAAATACCCTTCTGGAACGTTCACATATTCCAAATCAAAATTTGCCGTACTCACATAACTCCGTGAAAGGTTGTTTATGAGCCATATCAAGGTGGAAAAAAACAAAAACACTAAAAATATTTTTACTTTTCTCTTCTTAAGTGCCTTTTTTACAAAATCTACTACCTTGTTTATCAATTATTTAAAAAATAAATATGGAAACAATGTTTCCGGTTCCTTTTTGCTAAAGTTAAGGAAGATGGTCGATTTTAAAAAACCATATCCATATCCCATAAATTGAATGCTCACAGCCACCAAAGACAATAGAGCAACAGCCAAATTTCTATTCTTCAAAAATGAATCTATAAAAATGAGCGAAAAATATATAGTGTATAAATACAAGGGTAAGGGTATACCAACCGCCATAAACACCAAAGATGCCAAAAACCCCAAACAAAACAACGTTGGAAACCAATAAGTCATTTTTGATGTCTTAGGATGCCATTTGTTCAAAATAGGCCGTACACTACCAAATTTCTTCACCTGTATAAAAAACTTGTTCCAATCTATACGGCGTTTATGATATACGAATGCCTCAGGTATTAGTTTAGTATCATACCCTTTCTCCCAAATACGAAAGGTAAAATCCGGATCTTCTCCCGGATGAATTTTACCAAAGCCGCCTACGGTTTCAAATGCGGTTTTGGAAATACCCATATTAAAACTTCGCGGCTGGAACTTATCAACTGCTTTCTTATTACCACGAATACCTCCCGTGGTAAGTACCGATGTCATTGCATAGTTAATAGCCTTTTGTAAAAGACCAAAAGATTCATGCGCTGCATCCGGACCTCCAAAACAATGCACATAGTCCTTGTTCAAAGCGTTATGAACCGCTTCCAAATACCGGGGAGGAATCATACAATCCGAATCTACAATAAGAAAATAATTGCCCTTGGCACGGGCCATTCCGTAGTTTCTGGAATTACCAGGTCCTGAATTTGCCTTTTTATAGTACGATATAGAAAGTCTATCCTTAAAATCTTCCACCACCTTTTCTGAAGAAAGCGTAGAGCCATCCTCCACAATCAGCACTTCAAAATTCTTTGAATAGGTCTGGTGCGTTAGGCTTTCTAATAGCTCCGTAATTTCATCGGGTCTATTATAAACAGGAACTATAAATGAAAAAGATAAATTCATGGGCTTTTTTACGGAAATTCTTAGGGCATTTTACATTACCTTTTTCCGCAATGTAAAATGCCCAAAATTTATGCCGAAAACAAACACTTCGCCAGAATTAAATCTATTGAAACGTATTCTATTTCTACTCGGTAAAGTGCTCTATAACTTCTTGGCTAACCCCTGTATTGGAGAAACCTCCATCATGAAACAAGTTTTGCATGGTAACCTTTTTAGTTAGGTCAGAGAATAGGGTTACCGTATAATCCGCACATTCCAATGCTGTTGCATTTCCTAAAGGTGACATTTTTTCGGCATAGCTAATGAAGCCTCCAAAACCTTTAACACCTTGACCAGCTGTAGTTGGCGTAGGCGATTGAGATATAGTATTGACACGTACATTCTTTTCCTTTCCAAAGAAATAACCAAAGCTACGCGCTACCGATTCTAGATAGGCCTTATTATCCGCCATATCATTATAATCAGGAAAAACGCGCTGTGCCGCCATATAGGTCAAGGCAACAATGCTACCCCATTCCGCCATGGCATCGGCTTTATATAAGCTTTGCAATACTTTGTGAAAAGATAGGGCGGAAACATCCCATCCCTTAGTTGTAAAGTCGTATTTTTCATCTGTGTAAGAACGACCTTTTCTAACATTAATGGACATACCGATAGCGTGCAGTACAAAATCGATTTTCCCACCAAGAATCTCCATAGACTGGGCTACCAAGTTTGCTAAATCTTCTTCGCTAGTTGCATCGGCAGGAATAACCTGAGAACCTGTTTTTTCGGCCAAATCTTTAATTTGCCCTAAACGCATGGCTACGGGTGCATTAGTCAAAACAAAAGTACCACCTTCTTCATGAATGCGTTCTGCTGTTTTCCAAGCTATAGAGTTTTCATCCAAAGCTCCAAAAATAATTCCTCTCTTACCTTTTAATAAATTATACGACATTGTGTTAGATTCTGTTGGTTGTTCTTAAAGCTTCAAAGATATTTAAAAAGTTGGCAACAAATAGTTGCCATGCGAAGAAAAACACATTTATAGTCTTAAAATAGACCTTAAACTAATAATATAACCCCCTGTAGTTAGGTACTAAACCTATATTCTAGTTCAAAAGTTGTCTTGCATGGGCCATTGCAGAATCAGAAAGTTCTTTACCCCCTAACATTTCTGCCAATTCCACTACCCTTTCCTCATTGTTCAATTGCTTCATATTGGTTTTGGTTACAGCACCTTCCTCCTGCTTGTACACCTTAAAGTGATGATCGCCTTTTGAAGCTACTTGAGGTAAATGGGTAATGGAGAATACCTGCATACTTTTGCTCATAGCCTGCATAATATCTCCCATTTTCCCGGATATTTCACCGGAAACACCAGTATCTATTTCATCGAACATAATGGTTGGCAAGTTTTCATACTTGGCCAAAATAGACTTTATAGTGAGCATAATCCTTGACAGCTCCCCTCCGGAGGCTACTTTTTTCAGCTCTCCGTAATCGCCACCTTTATTGGCCGAGAACAAAAATGTAAGGCCGTCCGCACCATTCGCTTTAAAATCATTTGCTTTAAAAAGTTCTATTTTAAACGTAGCACTAGGCATACCCAATGCTTTTAAAGAACTTTCTAATTGCTTTTTAAGCTCCGGCACTACTTTTTTACGTCTAGCCGTCAAGACATCGGCAGCTTTTTGCAGCGCTACTTTCTGATCCGCAAGCTCTTTTTCTTTTCTCTCTATATCCGCCTCAAGGTTTTCCGTAACGCTTACTTTTTCGGAGAGGTCTTCCCTGATCTGTAGCAGTTCGGAAACTTCTTGAACACCATGCTTTTTTTGTAAATCATATAGCTGCTGCAACTTGGTATTGGTCTCTTCCAATAATTGCGGATTGGCCTCTGTGCCTTCTTGGTAATTCTGAAGTTCGGAAGCTATATCATCAACTTCTATAAAAACCGATTGTATACGCTGGTTAAGATCTGCGTACTGACTACCAAATCCGGATAATTTATTGGCCACTTGCTTCAACTCCGTAAGCAAGCTCACAATACCCACCTGCTCATCATTTAAAAGTTGATGTCCGGACGATATAAGCTCCAATATATTCTCTACATTGTTCAGCTGCTCATACTGCTCCTCCAACTCTTCTTGCACCCCCAATTTTAAAGGTGCGGCCTGAAGTTCCTCTAACAGAAAACTATTATAATCATGCTCCTTGTTCGCTTCTTTTTGAAAATCAACAAGTTCTGACAACTCTTTTGAAGTTGTTCTATATAGGCGAAGTTTTGAAGCGTAATCTGTTAATTGAGCCTTGTTATCCGCAAGTGCATCTATAACTTTAAGTTGAAAATCATTATCCGTTAACTGTAAAGTCTGGTGTTGAGAATGCACATCTATAAGACCGCTACCCAAGCGCGAAAGAATATCCAATGTAACGGGAGAATCGTTGATAAAGGCACGGGATTTTCCACTGGGCTGTATCTCTCTTCGGATAATAGTCCGCTCTTCATATTCTAGGTCATTATCCTTAAAGAACGGTTTCAAATTGTATTTTTCAATTTGAAATTCAGCTTCTATAACACATTTATTATCCTTGTTCTGTAGCGAGGATAAATCGGCCCGTTTGCCCAGAACAAGGGATAAACCACCCAATAAAATAGATTTACCGGCACCGGTTTCGCCCGTAATACAGGTAAACCCATTGGTAAAGTCTACATTGAGATTATCTATTAATGCGTAATTTTTTATGGAAAGGTGTACTAGCACAGTTTTCTATTCGATTTGTGCCGTAAAGATAATTGATAATTCCGTACGGAAACAACTAGTACTTAATATCGTTCCAAGTACTGGAGTATAATGGCGCTATACTATTAAGTGTTTCTTTCAACTGAACGATATCCACTTTTGGACCATCAGAGAAAATATTCTGAATCTCGTCTGATTTGGCATCAAAAAAAGTCTGGACCAGAAAAGCATTGGGCCTACGCTTGATCATAGTTTCAAACAATTTCATAGTACCGGCAATAACCTGTTTTCCCGTACTGTTGTTATCGCCCAAAATATCCAATCCCTTACGATGGTAGTTATACATGGCAATACGATATTCGCGATACGTATTGGACAAAAGATTATCCACGAGCTCAAACCTACTGCGATCACTATTCTGATCCCAGCCTGCATAATTACTACTTTGTGCCTGTGTTGTAATTTGTTGTGCCTTTCTAAAATATTCCGTGCCGCCTTCCAAAGAAAAAGTATCTGCATCCAACCCTAAAATAATATACACGTAGTAAGACACCACACTAATTAAATTAGATTCGAATACGTTTTCATTGAACACCAAAGGTTGAAACTCTATATACTCAAAATTCAACTGATTGTCCTTGTAATTAAAAACAGGCGTTTCATAAGATGTATTAAAAACAGGCCGTGAAGATTGTATCTGGATGTTCCCTTCAAAACGATTGGATTCGTACTTGGTAATGGTAATGAACATTTGCGTATTAATACGCTCATTTTCCTTGAAGGTACGATTCGTCCATTTATTTTTATTGACAAAATCGTTCAGAGACCGTTCTAACGTACTAAATATCTGCTGATTGGTCTGCGATACCTGATCGGCGTTTATAGTAACAACGCAGTTCATTTCCTGTGCCGATACGGACACCATAAAGAATGAACCTAAAAGTAAAAAAATGAAGTTACGCATGGTATCTTTTCAAGATTTCGTCAAAAATGTCTTTGGCAACCTCCGCCTTTGTCTTTAGTTCAAACGGCTTAATTGATGAATTCTTATCTATAAAAGTAATTTTGTTCGTAGGTTTTCCAAAACCAGCCCCTTTGTCGTTCAGTGAATTAAGAACAATTGCATCTAAATTCTTCTTTTTAAGCTTAATTTTAGCGTTCTCCAACTCATTTTCTGTCTCTAGAGCAAACCCCACTAAAAACTGTTTGTGCTTTTGATCGCCCAGTGAAAGCAAGATATCTTTGGTTTTTACCAATTCAATAGAAAACTCGGTTACCTTCTTCTTTATCTTCTGGTCTGCAACAGTTTTTGGTCTGTAATCTGCTACCGCAGCGGCACAAATAGCAATATCTACCTCCTTATAATGTAAATGCACCTCATTGTACATTTCCTCAGCCGAGGTAACTTTTTTTAGGTCTATTGATTCATGTGTAACCGAAAACTTAGAAGGCCCAGACACCAAGATTACTTCAGCTCCTAGATTAGCCGCAACCGAAGCCAGCTCATACCCCATTTGCCCGGAAGCGTGATTACCAATAAAACGTACAGGATCAATAGCCTCATATGTAGGCCCAGCTGTAATGAGCACTTTCTTTCCGCTAAGCGGAAGTCCCTTTTTTAAATAGCCCTTAACAAACCCTACAATATCTTGTGGCTCCGCCATGCGCCCTTCTCCATGGAGACCACTTGCCAGTTCCCCAGAAGTTGCCGGAATCATAACGTTCCCAAAAGACTGCAATTTCTCAAAAGAATTCTTAGAGGATGGATGCTTGTACATATCCAAATCCATTGCAGGCGCAAAGAAAACAGGACATTTAGCAGACAAATACGTAGCGAGCAATAAATTATCGCAGGTACCCGAAGCCATTTTAGAAAGGGTGTTTGCCGTTGCTGGAGCAACCAGCATTAAATCTGCCCAGAGCCCCAATTCCACATGATTGTTCCATTCTGTTGCATCCTCTTCTTTTTTCACAAAAGAAGAAAGCACTGGGTTCTTGGAAAGGGTTGCTAAGGTAAGTGGGGAAACAAAAGAACTGGCGCTCTCCGTCAAAATAATTTTGACATTGGCGCCAGCTTTAATCAGTAAACGTACGAGAAAAGTAGTTTTATAAGCGGCAATCCCTCCGGTAATGCCTAAAAGGATGTTCTTACCGCCTAGCATATACTACTGGTCTTTCTCCGTATTTCTGTGATAAATTTTGTCATTTAACCACTCCTCCACTGCTAGAGCATGTGGTTTAGGTAACTTTTCGTAGAACTTAGATACTTCAATCTGCTCTTTATTCTCAAAAACTTCCTCTAAGCTATCGCTATACGTAGCAAATTCCTCTAACTTTTCTAAAAGTTCTTTCTTAATTTCAGAATTGATCTGTACCGCTCTTTTAGCCGCAATTGAAATTGCTTCATAGATGTTATCCGTTGGACGGTCAAACTCATTTTTGTTGATCGTTACTGTGGACACTGGAGCGTTCGAATTCTTAAGATCGTTCATATTCATAGTCAAACTAATTTATTTTGCTTCTTTCTCTTGGGTAAAACCCTGTAATTGTAACTGTACTTTTTCAAGTATCTTATCCGCCTTATCGGCATATTTTGTTTTAGGGAACTGCTTTTTTAATGCGTTATAGTCGGCAATAGCTTCTTTTAAACGCTCTTCCTGCAATCTTTCAAAACTATTCAAAGCAAACCTTGAAGCAGATTCAAACCTATAGAACATGGCATCTTCACGATAAATAGAGCCCGGGAAATCCGAAACAAAATTATCAAATGCTGCTACTGCAGGTGTAAGGAACGTATAATCAAACTGACCCAATTTATTAAACTGCTTGGCAATTTCATACGCCTTTAGTTCTTTTTTTGTTGTCAGCTCCTTTGCCATTGCGTTCGCTTCGGCAAAATACTCAGAATCTGGATATGAGTTGATGAAAAGTTGCAATTTTGCCAAGGCCTTATCCGTATCCGTTTGATCCAAAGAATACGATGGCGAAAGTTCAAAATAACTTTTAGCTCCTAAAAAAGAAGCCTCACCAACTTTATCACTTTTAGGGTAAGATTTCACAAAACGTTCAAACTGATAGCCCGCCATATTATAATCTTTCCTCTGGAAATAGGTATCTGCCAAGAAAAACATGACACGTTCGCCCTGGGGCTTACCAATATATTTAGGTGCTATTTGTTCAAAAAGACGATTGGCCCTTTTCATATCACCTTCCTCATAGAATTTCTGAGCCAGGTCATACTTGGGCTTAACTTCTTCATTTTTAAGTACCTTCTGATATTCGCTACATGACTGTGTCATAAGAGCGAGCAATAAGACAGGGGCTAATAACCTCATTTTAAAAAGCATTTTGCAAAATTACGGATTCCGAACGGATATAAAAAACAAAAAATAAAGTAGCTAAAATAGCATTCTAGAACCCTTACACCAATGCTTTTGGGGAAGATTTAACACCACTTAGGCAAAAACCTTAAAAGGTTTTACAAAGTCCGCAATACTTTTTTTCAAGTTTTCGGAGGCTTCCATGAGCGGAAGTCTAACACCGGCATTGGCAAGACCTAAAACCTCAAAAATAGCTTTTATTCCCGCAGGGTTACCCTCTTGAAAAATCAATCCCATACCATCTTGGAGCTCATAATGCTGTCTATAAGCTTCATCTACCTTACGGTCCAATCCCAATCTGATCATATTGGAAAACTCCGCAGGTAATCCTTGCCCTATTACAGAAATAACTCCAGAACCACCAGCAAGCACTGTAGCTAAGGCCGTAGCATCATCTCCTGAAATTACATGAAATCCCTTGGGACATCCTTTGATCAGCTCCTGTACTTGCATCAAGTTTCCGGATGCTTCTTTAATAGCTACAATATTATCTACATCATTAGCTAAACGTATAACGGTTTCCGGAAGCATATTGCTACCCGTCCTTCCTGGCACATTATAAAGTATGATAGGTTTTGGTGAAACTTGGGCAATTGCCTTAAAGTGTTGATAGATGCCTTCTTGTGTAGGCCTGTTATAGTAGGGAGATACTGATAGAACAGCATCAAAATTGGTGAGGTCTAAATTCTGTAATTCCTCAATAACGGCAACCGTATTATTACCACCTACACCAACTACTAAAGGTAATCTGCCTGCATTGGCAATAGTAACCGTATCAATAACCAACTGTTTTTCGGCCTTAGTAAGTGTTACGGATTCACCAGTGGTACCTAATACCACCAAATAATCTACACCACCGTCCACACAGTAATTAACGATGTTATGCAAAGCATCTACGTCTACTGAAAAATCTGTTTTGAACGGAGTGATCAACGCCACACCTGTACCAATTAATTGCTTCATTATTCAATTTCGTTTAATACACCAAGGTATTTTTTAAGCTCCGATTTAAAGGTCTTAAAATCTTTCAATGGTGAATCCATTATCAAATCATTATACATGAGATCCACATCTTTGAAACCTACACGAAATCGGGCCCTAGTTTTTACGCTCATCAACTGTAGCAATAAATTATCAGAGGTATAATAGTTTACGAGCAAATCATACTCCCTACTTAAAAATTCAAGTGCGTAACTATTTTCTATAGCTCCGTTCCACCCAAGGTCCTTATCCGAAAAAACAGGGGTGGCATACGGCGAATTTTTGTCGTAATAACTTTTATAACCAATAATCTTTACCGCATTCGGTCGCAAATTATAATCTTCTACGAACGCATAAAACTGGTTCGCATCATCAAAACTGTCCAGATCTACAATGCAACCAATTGAAGTAATACCTTTACTTCTTTCAATTACCGGCGGATCTTTAGCCAGTTCTTGTTTCAGAAATTTAACGCTCGATTTGTATTTGAACTTATCTTTTATTCCCTTAAACATGTACTTTTACATTTTGAACCATTCTGGTATGCAAAAATGGAATGGCTTCTACAAATGTAAAGAATCTCCACGCATAATATGGCGCTAAGATAAAACGAAATATGGTTTTAAAAATAAAACACTTTGTTATATTTACAACATTAACATTTTTGCATTCTTGCAGCGAGCAACACCCTACGCTTCAAAAAATAGATGCAAAACAAGTTCCTATTGACAATTCACTGGCAACTACAGAAAGCATTGAAACTCTTGTAAAGCCCTACAGGGAAAGGATAAACCATGTACTGGACAGCACTCTGGCCTACGCCCCCTATCCTATTTCCAAAACAGACGGAGCTCTCAACACCACTGCCGGAAACCTTATGGCAGACATTGTATTTTCCGAAGCTAATCCCATATTCAAATCAAGAACAGGACATTCAATTGATCTTGTTTTATTGAATCACGGTGGTATTCGCTCCTTAATATCAAAAGGAAACGTTTCTTCAAGAACGGCCTATGAAGTAATGCCTTTTGAAAATTCTATTGTTGTTGCAGAACTTAAAGGCAGTTCTATCCTAAAATTAACGGCCTATTTAAGAGATTCCGGTCGCGCCCATCCCATTTCCGGGTTGCAACTGACCTTGGATGCGGAAAACGAAATAAAATCCATTTCCATACAAGGTAAACCTTTGGACCCAAACAAAGTATATTACGTAGCTACATCTAATTATCTAGTAAACGGTGGGGATAGTATGGTCTTCTTTAAGGAAGCTCTAAAAATTACAAATACCGATTATTTAATCAGAAATGCCATGATAGACTACTTTAAAAAAGTAGACACCCTTAAGCCCATTGTTGATAATAGGTTCGTTAAACTACAGAAGTAAAAAAGATAAGCTTTTATGAACAGAAGGAAATTCATCAAAAATACTACGGCCTCCAGTGCCCTTGTGGGGCTGGGCGGACTTTCTCTAAGTTCTTGTTTTGGCGATGTAAAAAAGCATATTACCATTTTACACACCAATGATGTTCACAGCAATATAGACCCCTTTCCCACCGATCATTCTGAATTTCCCAATTTAGGAGGATTGGCCAGGAGAGCTACCTTGGTTGATGCTATTAGAAAGGAAAACCCGAATACCTTGCTTTTTGATGCAGGCGATATTTTTCAGGGTACACCATATTTCAATTTCTATGGTGGTGAGCTGGAATTTAAGCTAATGAGCATGCTTAATTATGATGCGGCAACTATTGGAAACCATGATTTTGACAATGGTATTGACGGACTTTTGGCTCAAATGCCCAATGCCAATTTTGAGATGATCAATGCCAATTATGATTTTAGCAACACGGTCATGAACGGGCAAGTGAAGCCTTACAAAATCTTTACAGTTGATGGCATTAAAATAGGGGTTTACGGCCTAGGCATTGAGCTAGATGGCCTAGTTACCAAAAAACTGTATAAAGAAACCCAATATTTAGAGCCTTTTGAAATAGCACAGGATACGGAACGTGCTTTGAAGAACGAAGAAAATTGCGATTTAATAGTATGCCTATCCCATTTGGGCTATGAATATAAAAATAAGCAAAAACCTCAGGATGTAACTCTGGCCGCCGCATTGGAATATACAGATTTGATTATTGGGGGCCACACCCACACGTTTCTAGACAAGCCTACTATCGTAGAGAATAAGTTGGGAAGAAATGTTTTAGTGAACCAAGTGGGGTGCTTCGGTATAAATCTAGGTAGAATTGATTTTTATTTTGATGGTTCAAAAAACAGCAATGCCACAGGTATATCCATAAATGTATAAGTATGATTAAAATTGAACGGACTACATACCAAAATGAACATTTTCCAGGCTTAGTGGCCAAGTTAGACGCCTATTTAAGCCAAACGGATGGGGACGAACATGAGTTTTATCATCAATATAACGGAATAGAAAATTTAAATCAGGTTGTTATTGCTTATATAAACGAAGTTCCCGTAGGCTGCGGAGCCATAAAAGAATTCAACCCTACTTCTGTGGAAGTGAAACGCATGTATGTTTCACCTGAGACCCGGGGAAAAGGTATTGCTACCCGTATCTTAACGGAACTAGAAAAATGGGCTGCAGAATCCGGATATGAAAGTTGCATCCTAGAAACAGGAAAACGTCAACCGGAGGCTATCGCTCTTTACAAAAAAAGCAATTATCAAGTGATTCCCAATTACGGCCAGTATGCGGGAATGGAAAATAGTGTATGTTTTAAGAAAGAGCTGACCTAACTACCTTTCCAACAAATTGGTTGTAATTTCCTGAAGCTCTTGCTCCAATGATATATTCGGAAAAGGTTTTCCCGCTTTCCTATACCAATACCCTGCATTAAACTTATCTCCTTCTACCCTATGAAGATAAGCGTGAATCCAACTCCCCGTTTCATTGAACATATCTTGCGCTATATCATGTGAAGCCTCCCAATTATCGGTCGCGGCAAGCCACATAGCTTTCAATGCATCTGGCCAATCCGTAGGCGGAGTTGCACTGGTTAATGTTTCTGTAAAATCTTGGTAACTTGTAGGTACTGCCATCAATTTATAGTGTCATTTGTTTTTTCCTATACAAAAATACCTAATTTCGATTGAAATTAACTGTGCGCTTTAATGGTTCAACTATTCCGAAGCTTACTACCCTGGAGGCCATTGCCCTATGTAATGGCATTACTCTGCGCCCTAACCATATTGGGCATACATATGTTGCCCAGCGTAGATAGTATGCTTAACGAAAACAATACGCGTATCTCCCATGTTTTTCTAAAATCACAAATCAATTACCATAAGGAGATAGCCCCTTTTGCCCGAAGGCCGTTAACTACATTTTTAATAGAATCTTCACAAAAGATATTTGGTTTTAGAGCCGGCTACGCTTTTATCTTGGTTAATTTTTTGTTGCTGGGTTGCAGTGGTGTTTTAGTGTACAAGCTTTCCCGGGTTCTCAAGGCTTCCAAAATCCACGGTTTAACCAATATGATGGTATTTTTCACATCATTTTCAGTGTTATTTGCGTTTTTCCCTCCTGTATTTACTTATGATGAACCTTTACAATATTGTTTTCTTCTTCTCGCACTAATTGCCTTTGTGCGCCGTAAGTGGCTTTGGTATATTATCTTATTCAGCTTGGCCCTAGTGGCCCGTGAAACTAGTATTTTATTACTCCCAGCATTGGTCTTGTTTCTTCCCAACACCGAAAATCATTTTGGAAAAAATATTTTTTCGAACTTAAAAAAATACGGCCTCCTTATTCTGCTGCCTGTTTTTTTCTACGGGTGTTATGTGGGCTTTTTTATTTACCATCAAAGGTTGCTACACGCAACCCATATTGAGATGGCCAGTAGATATTCCTGTTTTCTAGAGAATATTGAAAGTATTAAGAACAGCGTTGAATCCGTCGTGTCCATTTTTATTACCTTAGGACTGTTTCTTTACTTTACCTATTTCTATTTAAAAAGAAAAAACAGACCTAGTTGGCAGAACAAGTTTGTTTTTGCCTTTCTACTCACCGTAGCTATCAATACACCGATTGTCTTTTTAACCGCTTTTGCAAGGGAATCGCGACTATTTGCCTTACCCCTACTTTTTGTTTGGCCCATGTTCATGCAGCTTTTTGGAAGCGACCTAACCTTTTTAAAAAGCAAAAACGATTACAATAGCTTATTGAAAAATTGGCGAATGATGCTTGTTTTTACAACAATTACATTCGCTAACATTGTATTCTGCTTTGTCTATTACCCACAACTTGGACTGGGTGAAAACACGTACTTTGCAGCATACTTGTTCTGTACAATTCTATTACTGACTACACACTATTGTCTTTATAAAACTACGAGTAAAAAAGAGCTGTTATAAAAACACCCTACTTCTGGACCAACTATTTTACCATTTCCAAGAACTCTCCCTCAGTAACAATAGGCACATTTAAAGATTCTGCTTTGGTCCGCTTGCTAGGTCCCATTTTGTCTCCAGCTACCAAATAGGCTGTTTTTGAGGATATACTTGAGCCAACCTTACCTCCGTTCGCTTCTATTATTTTCTTAAGTTCATCGCGACTTACCGTCTCAAAAACTCCAGAAACCACAATGGTAAGCCCTTTTAGTTTGTCCGTTTGATTTTCCAATTGCTCCTCGGAAAGGGAAAACTGTAATCCATAAGTCTTTAAGCGAGCTATAATTTCACGGTTGGTATCATTGTTGAAAAACTCCACTACGGAACTGGCAATTCGTCCGCCAATTTCATCAACGGCAATGAGGCTCTCTTCAGAAGCAGCCATCAAAGCATCAATATTCTTATAGGCCCTTGCCAATTTCTTGGCAACAGTTTCCCCAACAAAACGAATTCCTAAAGCAAAAAGCACACGCTCAAAAGGAATCTTTACCGACTCTGCAACACCTTGAACCAAATTTTCGGCGGACTTCTCAGCCATTCGTTCCAAAGGCAGTACTTGCTCTTTTGTGAGTGTATATAAATCGGCATAGTTGTTTATGAGCCCTTCTTTGTAGAGCAACTCTACGGTCTCACTACCCAAGCCTTCAATATCCATGGCCTTACGGGAAATAAAATGCTGGATTCGCCCGGTAATTTGAGGTGGGCATCCATAAAAATTTACACAGTAATGCTTGGCATCACCTTCGGTACGGACCAATTCCTCATGACATTCGGGACAATGTATAATATATTGGGTAGGTTCTGAATCTTGAGGACGTTTTGTAAAATCAACACCCACTATTTTTGGTATAATCTCCCCTCCTTTTTCAACGAATACAGTATCACCTTCACGAATATCGAACTTTGCAATCTGATCGGCATTGTGCAGCGAAGCTCTTTTTACAGTGGTTCCTGCCAGAAGAACAGGTTCCAAATTAGCCACAGGTGTTATAGAGCCCGTACGCCCTACCTGATAGGTGATTTCGTTTAGATGTGTAGAAACTTGTTCCGCCTTAAACTTATAGGCCATGGCCCACCTAGGTGATTTGGAAGTGAAACCTAGTTCATCCTGATGCTGCAGACTATTAATCTTTACCACGACACCATCGGTTTCGTAAGGAAGGTTGTGCCTTCCTGAATCCCATTCGTTAACAAATGCCATAACTTCATCCGTTGTCTTGCAAAGTTTTGCTACTTCAGGGACTTTAAAACCCCATTCACGGGCTTTTTCAAGCATTTGCCATTGGGAGCTTATTCCCGTATCCTTTCCTACAATACTGTACAACAGACAATCTAACGGCCTTTGTGCAACTGCCGAACTATCCTGTAATTTTAAACTTCCCGAAGCCGTATTTCTAGGATTCATATAAGGTTCTTCACCATTTTCAACACGCTCTGCATTCATTTGCGCAAAACCTTCAAACGGCAGTACAATTTCTCCACGGATATCAAATTTAGGTGGATAATCACCTTTTAGTTGCAGCGGTACGGACTTTATGGTTTTTACATTTGTAGTTACATCATCGCCCTGAAAACCGTCTCCCCTTGTAACCGCTCTCACCAATTTTCCATCCTCATAGGTAATGCTAATAGACGCTCCGTCGTATTTTAGCTCACAAACAAACTCTACTTGGGCATCACCCAAAATACGCTGCATGCGCTTTTCCCAATCCTCTAAATCTTCTTTGGAGTAAGAATTATCCAAAGAATACATACGCTCATTATGAACAACCGTTTCAAAATTTTTGGTAACACCACCACCCACACGCAAAGTGGGAGAGCTGGCATCATAAAATTCCGGATGCTTTGCTTCAAGCGTTTGCAGCTCCTTTAGTTTTACATCAAACTCATAATCGGTTATGGTGGCATTATCAAGCACATAATAATTATGGTTGTGCTCTCGCAATTCTTGACGAAGGGATTCTATCTGTTCTTTTATTTGCATTTCCAGTTCAGTGTTACTCTAATTTAATATCTGTTTGAAGTTTTTGTCGTGGCGAATTACCCCAAAACTCCCTTTGTCATTCGGTCATTACCAAATATATCTTTTCGGACCTCAATTTCTGAAAAATTATATTCCCGTAAAAGTGCTTCCGTTTCTTTTGCCAAATACTGGTTGATTTCAAAAAAGAGCCTACCCTTTTCCGAAAGACTTTCTTTGGCCAGTTTTGTTATAGCCTCGTAAAATAGTAATGGATTTTCATCTGAAACGAAAAGAGCCATATCCGGCTCATGTTCCAAAACATTTTTGTACATCTCCCGCTTTTCTAATTCGCGCACATAAGGTGGATTGGAAATAATGATATCAAAATCCGAAGCAAACCCGTCCAAATTCAAAATATCAGCTTGAATAAATTCAACCTTAACCGAGTTAATTTCCGCATTCTTTTTTGCTGTTTGCAATGCTTTTTCTGAAATATCCAAAGCGGAAACTTTAGCCTGTGGCAGTAGCTTTGCCAACGAGATAGCAATACAGCCACTGCCGGTCCCGATATCCAAAATCCGTATACTTTCACCTTTTAAAGTACTATTCCCAACCTCCTCAACAATCCAACGGACCAAATCTTCAGTTTCCGGTCTTGGGATAAGCACATTTTCGTTCACTTTAAAATCAAGATCCATAAAAGTTGTACTCCCCATAATATATTGAACCGGACGATGTAATTTTAAACCGGCCAGAGCCTCAAAAAGCGGTTGCTCCTCTTCTTTTGTCAACGTTAAATTGGGCTGTAAGGCCAGTACAAAACGCTCCAATTGCAAATAATGGTCTATAAGCAAATAGAAGAAACTATCTACTTCTTCCTTTGGATACAGGGCGTCCAATTCTTTATGATAAACATTCTTGATTTCTCTTAAAACCATTGTTATTGGGGCTATACATTACAATTTAGCGAGCATATACACCGGGCAGGAATAGTGTCCCGTATCACCTAACGGTTTATCTATATATTCAAATCCCATTTTTGCATAAAGCTTTTGAGCGGCTTTCATATAGGGCATGGTCTCCAGATAGATGCTATCAAAATTGAATTCTTTTGCTTTCTTCAAACATTTTTGTAGCATTTCAGCGCCAATCCCACGTCCGCGGGCTTCTTCAAAAAAATACATCTTTTGGAGTTCGCAAATGTTATCCTCGCAGTTATCCAATTGTGCTATTCCTGCGCAGCCTAAAATAGTACCGTTTTCTTCCACTACAAAATATGCGGCACGCGGTTTTTCATAATTTTCAAACATGCTGTCAAGGGATACATCGGCGTAAGCCGTGCCTACCTTTGGCACCCCTAAATCCACTAACACCTTACGAATCAATGCCGCTACTTGGGCATTATCCTCTTTTCTAATAGCGCGAATGTTCACTACACCCATTTCCAATAAATAAAATTCTATTTTTACAGTGTGAAGATACGTAGAAATGTGCGCATGCTAAGTATCTAAAAACACCGCAAACAAAGTTTATGTCCACCAATAAATCCAAATCAAAAACCATAATATCCAAAGACGAAGCCTACATGCTTCGCTGTTTGGAAATTGCGAAAAACGGATTAGGAACCACAGCTCCTAATCCCATGGTAGGTGCCGTACTCGTTCATAACGACACCATTATTGGAGAAGGTTTTACCAGTCCGTACGGTGGGCCACATGCCGAGGTGAACGCCATAAATTCCGTAGTAGACCAATCACTTCTTAAAGAAGCCACCATTTACGTAACCTTGGAACCCTGCTCCCATTATGGAAAAACACCGCCTTGTGCAGATTTGATTGCCAAGCATGGTATACCAAAAGTTATCATTGGATTAATAGACCCACACACGAAAGTAGCAGGCAAAGGTATTCAAAAGCTCAAAGATGCCGGAAGTGAAGTGTTAACGGGGTGCCTGGAAAACGAATGCCGCACGCACCACCGCCGATTTCTAACTTTTCAAGAAAAGAAACGCCCTTACATTATTTTAAAATGGGCAGAGACTGCAGACGGTTTTATCGCTCCGAAAAAAGAAGAACGGGCCACCGACCCCGAGCCCTTTTGGATTACAAATCCATATTCCAGACAACTGGTACACCAATGGCGGAGTGAGGAGCAAAGTATTCTGGTAGGCACGAACACTGTTATTGAGGACAACCCAAAATTGGATGTTAGGCTGCACACCGGTAAAAATCCTATTCGGGTTATATTGGACCGAAAACTAAAAATAAGTAGCGATTATCATGTTTTGGATGGAAGCGTGCACACTTTAGTTTTAACCGAAGCATTCAAGACCGCCCAACCCAATGCAAGTGTAACCTATCATCAAATTAATTTTGATAAGGACGTAGCACAGCAAATATGCGATGTTCTTTACCAAGAAAATATAAGCAGTATTCTCATAGAAGGAGGAAGCCAAACCCTGCAAACTTTTATTGATTCCGGCCTATGGGATGAAGCAAGGGTCTTTACGGGCATGAGTCATTTTAAATCAGGAATAGCTGCCCCAAAATTTAAAGGAAGGCCTAACAGCACTAAATTCATTGAGACGGACACCCTAAAAATATACAGCAATGATTAAGAACATTATTTTTGATTTTGGTGATGTATTCATCAATTTGGATAAAGGCGTCATCTTCCGAGAAATGGAAAAATTTGGAGGCTCCATAGATTTATCACCGGAACTATTGGAATTGAACGGAATTTACGAAGTTGGCGGCATGACCTCCGAAGCGTTCGTAACCCAACTCCAAAAGCAATATCCCAAAGCAAATACCGCAGAAATTGAAAACATATGGAATTCCATGCTGTTGGATTTTCCTGAGGAACGACTAGAGTTTATTGAAAAGCTTGCTTCAGAAGGCGATTACCGACTTTTTTTACTCAGTAATACCAACGAGTTGCATATTACCCATGTAGAACAAAAAATGGGTGTGGACCGCTATACACGGTTTAAAAAACCATTTGAGAAGTTTTACCTCTCACATGAAATCAACCTAAGAAAACCCAATGCGGAAATCTATCAATTTGTTTTGGACGAAAACGGACTCAAGGCCGAAGAAACATTTTTTATAGATGACACCAAGGAAAATACGGATGCCGCCGAAAAATTAGGTATTACCTGTTGGAATATTCAGGTGGGCAAGGAAGATATCATTCAATTGAAATCAAAATTATAAGATGGCGTTCCTTGCGTTAAGCATATTGGCATCTAGCCTCATCTTCATTATTTTTAAGCTATATACCCGCTTTAAGGTAAATACGCTTTTTGCCATAGTTGCCAATTATTTCGTGGCCTGCAGTGTAGGTCTTATACGGTATGAAGGGACAACCCAAATAACCGAAGTACCGGAAAAACCTTGGTTCTTAGGCACTTTTATTCTAGGTATACTTTTCATTGTAGTCTTCAACCTTATGGCCATGGCCTCTCAAAAGGTGGGTGTTGCGGTTACTTCCGTGGCCACCAAAATGTCATTTGTAATTCCCGTTATTTTTGGCCTGTTATTGTATAATGAAGAATTGGGAACTTTTAAGGTAATAGGAATTTTGCTTGCCCTAGCAGCGGTTTATTTCGCTTCTGTGAAGGATTCTTCCATAAAATTCGAAAAATCATCCCTAATACTTCCTGCCCTAGTATTTTTAGGGTCCGGTATAATTGACGCCAGCCTAAAATACATACAGGAAATACACATTAAAGAAGAGGATTATCCAATATTTTCCGCAACCGTGTTTGCCTCAGCCGCGTTTATGGGGCTCGTAATTACTATTTTTAAACTTAAGGATTTGCGCTCAAATTTTAATCTAAACACACTATTTGGTGGAATTGCACTTGGTGTGGTGAATTATTTTTCCATCTATTTTCTTTTAAAGGCATTGCAAAACGACACCTTGAACAGCGCCTCTGTATTTACCATAAACAATGTAGCCATAGTCATGTTCACAACACTTTTAGGGATTCTTTTATTTAAAGAAAAGATAAGTCCTAAAAACTGGAGCGGTATTGCTTTGGCCATAACCAGTATAATTTTAGTTGCTTTTGGCTAATGGATGAAATAACCGATACATATAAAACTATAGCCAAACCCTCCGAAGAAATTCTGTTCAAAGAAAAAAAGAGCAAGTTTTTTGGATATACGTTTCCCGTTGAAAACGAGGAAGAAGTTAAAGATATAATTGATGCATTAAAAAAGAAACACCCCGGCGCCAACCATGTATGCTACGCATGGCAAATGGGAGTTGAACAACCTAGCTACCGTGCCAACGATGATGGAGAGCCGAACAACTCCGCCGGAATGCCTATTTACGGACAAATCCAGTCTTTTGAAGTTACGAATGTATTAGTAGCCGTTGCCCGAATATTTGGAGGAACAAAATTAGGTGTTGGAGGACTAATTTCTGCCTACCGAACCGGGGCACAAATGGCTTTAGAGGCTTCAAAAATTGAAGAGCGACTTATTGAAGATTCCTTTGAGCTCTCCTTTGAGTACTCCGAAATGGATAAAGTAATGCGCATTTTAAAGCAAAGACAATGCAACATTGTATCCCAACAAATGGAAATGGACTGTAAAATCATAGTTTCCATTAGAAAAAGAGATGCAAAGAGCCTATTGAAAGCTTTTGAAGGGTTACATAAGATCGGTGTTAAACCAATTACCTCATAACCCCTTTTACCTAGTTAAATACAGGTATCCAGCCCTAGACTGTGAACCATCTCCCAAATCAAGAACATAATAATAGGTTCCTACAGGTAACAATTCATCTCTTTCATAGGTGGAACGACCGTCCGAAATGCCGGTCCAAGTATTGGCATACCCTTCTTGCTCGTACACCTTTATCCCCCATCTATTGTATATCATCAATCTATTATTAGGGTAATTCATAATACAAGCAATTTGAAAAACATCGTGGGCACCATCGCCATTTGGTGTTATGACGTTAAAAATATTGATAGGACAAATAGGTTCGTCAATTTCAACTTGGGCGCTGGCTTCATCATTTGAAACATCTGTATCCGGTTGGTCTACATGAATCAATCTTATGATATTTAAATAATCGGTAGCTTCTACAACACGTACCCGTATATTCAGTTCAGCGGATTGACCGCTACTTAAGCTTTCAATATCCCACAGAGCACTAGACACATTATAAACCCCTGCCGTTGTTGTGTGTTCAATATAGGAATAACCATTAGGAATTCTTTCGGTTATAGATATATTACTAGCGCTAGCTGTTCCAATATTACGTGTGCTCATAGTGAAATTTACCTCGTCTCCAACTGCGGCAGAATTTGCATCCACAGACTTGGACAAAGCTAAATCTACATAGGAGATAGGAAGTTCTGTCAAAGTACAATCCATACAAGAAGTATCTACAATACAACTCGCACACGGGGTAGGGTCCGTAGAAGTATTTGTTGTAACCATACCGTTGGAGTCTTCCCCTGCAACACTAGCCAAGTTATTTACCTGTCCATTATCTATATCCGTTTGTGTAATTGCATAAGATGCCCTATACACCCAAGTCTCAGAGGTATTTAAAAGCCCATCTCCATTAACGTCTCCACTAGGAAGTTCTGTTACATCCCCTCCTAACAGCGGGTCGGATACCACAATATTAGCTAGCTCCACGGTTCCTGTATTGGTTACAGAAAACGTATAGGCAACTGAATCCCCAACATTGGTTGTACCATCTGCATCGGAATCAACATATACACCATCCTTGGTAATAGTTATTCCACGAATACCAACTTCTACACTAGCTTCATCATTGGATGGGTCTATATCCGTTTCGTCCAAACCAGTTAACCGAGCTGTGTTTACATAATCCGCCCCATCAACTACACGCGCCTGAATATTTAGATTAGCAGTTTGGCTATTGCCTAACGTAGGAATATCCCATACGCCCGTTGCAGAACTGTAATTTCCTAACGAGGTAATATGAGTGATATACTCAAATCCATTGGGAAGTATTTCTAATATTCTAATATTATTTGCGGTTACCGCACCATTATTTGTAGCGGATATAGTGAAAAATATTTCATCCTCTATGTCAACAATATCCAAGTTTACGGTTTTCGCTACCGCAATATCAAGGGTATTGGGCAAAGCCGTCATTGTACAATCAACACACAGCGGGTCTATGGTACACGTGGCACAAGGGGTTGGATCCGTAGACGTGCCTTCAACATTAATTCCGTTTGAATCTTCCCCACTAGCGGTAGCCAGGTTATTTACTTGGCCATTATCAATATCTGCCTGAGTAATACTGTACGATGCATTATAGACCCATGTCTCCGTCACATCCAAAGCTCCGTCTCCATTGGTATCACCAGAAGCAGGACCGGATATTGCCCCTCCCAAAAGTGGGTCGGACACCATTACATTCGAAATAATCTCGTTACCGGTATTGACCACAAGAAAAGTATAGTTGATAGTGTCTCCCGTATTTGTTAAACCATTAGAATCTGAATCTACGTAAACACCATCCTTGGTAATATCCAGGTTTCCAATTGCCGCGGGTACACAAGCGCTATTATTAGAAGTGTCCGTATCTCCTGTTGCCGTTATATCATTCCTAAACCCTCCTCCATTGGAACAGTTTTGGGTTGGGTCCACAATACTTTTATCCACTGAAAAAATAGCGGTTACAAGCCAACTTTCTGCACGAAGTCCGGCTATTGATTCCGAAGTTATTATTTGATCTCCACTGTTAAACGGACTTAAAATAGTTCCATCAATGCCATCGCTCTCTCCTCCATAAGCTAAAGTTGCAGAATTTAAGGTGTATCCTGCTCCTAGAATAAACGTATCCACAACATCATACACACCAGCGAGCCCACCACTATTGTCTGCCGTAATCCTATATGTAACGGTATATTCATCCGTAGCACTGTTATATACTGGACCAGATTCAACCGTTTTACTTACATCTATACTAGCTTGACAAGGAGAATCGGGTATGGTAACGGAACCATCATAAACCGTACAACTTAATCCCGGAACAGCCACTTGCAAAGTATATTCTCCTGCTTGAGAAGCGTCAAAAGGGTCAAAAACAAGTTCGTTACTCGTGCCTTGCTGCACTGTAGTACCCATGGAGTCAATCCAAGTAAATACTGCATCCGGCACGGGATTGGCCATTAAGGTCACCCTTGTTCCCGTTGCATCACAATTAGCAACTAAATCCGGTACGTAAGGAGTTACTTCAAATGCACCATCCGCAGAATTACCACAACTATCGGTAATTCTAATCGTATAGGTACCTTCATCTGTTCCTGTAAAAACACCATCTGTTGAAGTTCGCCCGATATTTGCCGGAATTGAAGAATCAATAATTTCATACTGATAAGGCGCTACCCCATTGGATCCTTCCGCTTGAATAACTCCCGAGCCCTCCGTACAGGTATACCCTACTATGTTTTCAAACGAAGTAGAAACATATACCGGAATATTAATATCAACGGTCTGAGGTTCACAAGGACAAGTAAATGGAAGCGCCGAAGTACAACTACCCCCACTCTGAAACTCTAGAAATAGCTGATAATTTCCTGGCGGAAGATTAGGTACATTTACCGGGGTTTCTTCCGTAAAAAAGGAAATACTCTCTCGAAACACCGTACTTCCCGTATCCGAATTCACCACATTTACATTTGTATAAAATGATGAACCAGAAGCTTTTATCTCATTTGGGTTAATAATTAAAGTATTGGAATTACCACAACTTTGTAAAAAATCCAATGTAAAATCGTGTTGAACAGTTTCCGATGGCAAAATCTCAAAAGTTACATTTCCGGATTCGCAGCCATCCGAAATTTCCGCTTCGTAATTTCCTGGAGGAAACGCTACGGGAAAAACAGAACTGTTGCTCATATTTTCAAATACCCTAGGATAACTATACGTTGTAACCACTCCGCTTTCCGAAGTAAAACTTGCCGGTCCGGAAAGAATGGTAACCCGCCCGTAATTTGTCCCCCCATTTCTCACACGAAAGGACATACCCGTTGTTCCGTCCATACACCCACGTTCAGGTCTTACAGTAGCTTCAAACACAGTAGGTGCTACAGGATCAAATGTTAAAGTGGTGCTTAATGTAGTGCTACAGCTATCTTCTAAAGTAACATCATAGATAGCCCCAAGCATAATATCAGTCTGACTAATTTCCGCCTCAAGATTATCAGCATCAGTAAACGTGTAAACAAGAACATCACTCGCATCGGTTTGATTGGTCAACGTTAATGTTGCCGGCACCAGTACACTCTTTTCCTGAACACTATTGGAAGCCAAGGATGCAAAAACAAAAAACGAAGTATTTCCTGAACAATCCAATGATTTTTGACGCCACATGTCAATATCAGCAGAATATGCAAAATTTATACGCTCCGTTTGTCCACAGGCATCAACAATATTGGCTGTATAGGCCGTACCAAAATCGTAATTGGTTCCAATGGGGTATGAAGTGTCACTACCAACGGACCCTGAAAAAATAACAGTTCCTGTTCCATCTTCAGTAACCGTGATACCATGTGGATAAACTCCGCGACCATAAGAAGAATACTCAGCCTCATAAGTATCACAACCTGCTTTTTCAATAAAATCAATTGCACCATCTAACGCCTCAATAGAAGGGACTGAGATAGTTACGGTTTCACTAACCGTATTTTGACATCCATCTTCAATTTGAAAAGTATATGTTCCTTCTGATAGATTGGTAAAGGTATCCGAATTCTGTTCCTGAATTATAGTTTGGGGCGTTGTACTTAAATCTACAATACGATATTTATAAGTGGGAAATGCCGGTGTTCCTATCAAATTCCCATCACTTCCATTAAGAATAGTCTCTCCGTCCGAACTTGTGGAGCACGATGGTGGCGTTATAGCTACATTAAGACTAGGTAAGGTATAACTGCCCAAAACTTCTATAGACGCTGTAAAAACATCAAAACTGGCATCTCTGACCTCTATGTCATATATTCCGGGCTGCAAGGCCAAGAAAGTGCCAGAGGATTGAAAACCTCTAAGTTCAGGACCATTACTAATTCTATATTGATAAGGTTCCGTACCACCATTAGCTTGAGCCGTAATGCTTCCATCCGAAGAACAAACCGATTCGGATTGCGTTAAATTAAGGTCTAACTGCGCCGTGAGAGTTGTGCAACAAAACAAGAATATATATACTAAAAGTTTAGACATATAAGTGAATTCAATACTTTATGAAAACACGTAACGATTACTAAATCCTAGGTATTGCTATATAGACATTAAATTGCACAAAAAATCGGTTGAATATCACTTTCTGTTCTAACCCCGTTAAACACATGTATTTATATTTTCGTTTCGTTCATCCTCAATTGGAGGATAAAAAATATGTCAGACAAAATAAAAACCAAATTCAAATGCGTATATCAAAGCTTAAATTTAGATAATAATCAATGCAACAAAAATGACTTATTTCTCATTTTCAATTATAACCTCCAAGATGTTTTTGGGGCACCTAATAGGCCTTTTACTTTTCTTATCAACAAACACTAAAACCGTATTTGCTTCTACAAGAATTTCCTGCTTTTCATTACGGATGACATAGTTAAATTCTATCCTAACCGAAGGTGTTTTTTTAAGCCTAGTTTCAACGCTGATGAGGTCATCGTAAAAGGCTGATTTTTTGTAGTTCAACGACAAAGAAACCACTGGTAGCATAATTCCGTTTTCTTCCATGTTTTTGTAAGAAATACCTTTACTTCGTAACCACTCAACCCTTCCCATCTCCAAGTATTGCGCATAATTGCCGTGATACACTACTCCCATCTGGTCTGTTTCCGAATATCGTACTCTAAAAGAAATTTTGTTAAAACTCATATATTATCATGTAAAAATTATATCTTTAAAAGATTTCGATTTTCGCGTTCTGAACATGCAAAAAAAAAAGGGTAAATTCAATAGAGTTTGATTTTTTTTTTAGTTTTTTTGTTCACATATTTGCCCTCCGAGAAAGTAAGGATTATCCCATATACTTTCAACCGACTTACGAAATCACTAACCAACAAAAATAAGATAAACTTTCACATGGGTGTTACTGCTATTTCCGTATGGAACAATTGTTTAACTTTTATTAAAGACAATATTCAACCGCAGGCATTCAAAACTTGGTTTGAACCTATTAAACCAATTAAGTTATCTGATAATGCTTTGAGTATTCAAGTACCCAGTAAATTCTTTTATGAGTGGTTAGAGGAGCATTACGTAAAATTATTAAAAGTAGCCCTTACCAAAGAGTTAGGTGAGACCGCAAAATTGGTGTACATCATTAGAATGGAAAACACCTATGGCAACAAAGAGCCTTTTACGGAAAAGATTCCAAGTTCTAACAGAGCTACAATGAGTCCACAAGAAATGGACGTTCCTATTAAATCAAAAAATCCAGAGCTCAAGAATCCTTTTGTGATTCCCGGTATTCGAAACATAAAAATTGAATCCCAGCTTAACCCCAATTATAATTTTGACAATTTCTTAGAAGGAGACTCCAACCGCTTGGCCAGATCAGCAGGTATGGCCGTGGCCAATAAGCCCGGGGGCACTTCTTTTAACCCATTATTGGTATTTGGAGGTGTTGGTTTAGGAAAGACCCACTTGGCCCACGCCATTGGGGTTGAAATTAAGGACAAGTACCCAGAGCGTACCGTTCTTTATATTTCCGCAGAAAAATTTACGCAACAATACATAGAATCCGTAAAAAAGAACACCAGAAACGATTTTATCCATTTCTATCAATTGATAGATGTGCTTATTATTGATGATGTTCAGTTCTTAAGTGGAAAATCGGGAACACAGGATGTTTTCTTTCATATATTCAATCATTTGCACCAAAACGGAAAGCAGGTTATCCTAACCTCGGACAAAGCTCCGGTAGACATGCAGGATATTGAACAACGCTTATTGTCCCGTTTTAAATGGGGATTATCGGCAGAGTTACAGAACCCCGATTACGAAACACGAATTTCCATCCTCAAAAACAAGCTATATAGAGATGGGGTTGAAATGCCGGACGACATTATAGATTATGTTGCTAAACACATTAAGAGCAATATTCGTGAGCTGGAAGGTGCCATTATTTCATTAATAGCCCAATCTTCTTTCAATAAAAAGGAAGTTACTTTAGAACTGGCCCAGCAAGTAGTTGAGAAGTTCGTTAAGAACACCAAACGTGAAGTTTCAATAGATTATATCCAAAAAGTGGTTTCAGATTACTTTGAGATGGATGTGGCAACGCTTCAATCCAAAACTAGAAAACGCCACATTGTACAGGCCAGACAGTTGGCTATGTTCTTTGCCAAAAAGTTTACCAAGGCATCATTGGCCAGTATAGGTTCACAAATAGGAAAAAGAGACCACGCTACCGTACTGCACGCTTGTAAAACGGTTGATAACCTAGCGGAGACCGATAAGCAATTCAGAAAATACATAGAAGACCTTACCAAGAAATTTTCTTAAATCCTTATGAAAGCCAAAGTCTTAATGGTATGTCTTGGCAATATTTGCCGGTCGCCATTGGCGGAAGGCATTCTACAGGCTAAAGTTGACCCGGAAAACGTTTTTGTAGACTCTGCCGGAACGGGAGGTTACCACATTGGCAACCCACCGGACCCGCGCTCTATTGCCGTTGCCAAGAAACATGGGCTGGACATAGAAAATCAGCGTTGTCGTCAATTTCAAAAGTCGGATTTTAAAAAATTTGATGTAATTTATGCTATGGACCGTAACAATCTTAACAACATTCTAAATTTAGCCGATTCTCCTGATGATGCTAAAAAAGTGAAGTTATTGCTTACGGAGGTAGAATTACCTGTAATTGAAGTGCCGGACCCCTATTGGGACGACAATGGCTTTGAAAAGGTATTTCAACTTATAGACACCGCTTGCACGTCTATTGCAAAAAAACTTTAACCCATTTAGGATTATGGCCAACTACAATGAAAACCAGGGAAAGTTATATTTAATACCCACTACATTAGGCAATAATGAACCTTTGGAAGTATTACCCATTTCCATAAAACAGGCCATAGAACAGATTGACCATTATATTGTTGAAAACGAAAAAACGGCCAGACGCTTTATAAAAAAGATAAGCCCCAGAAAATCACAGCCCAGCCTTCAATTATCCGTTCTTAACAAATACACCGAAGCCGAGGAAATACCCACATTTTTACAATCCTGTTTAGACGGTTTCAACACAGGAATCTTATCCGAGGCCGGTTGCCCCGGTATTGCCGATCCCGGTGCGGACGTGGTAAAAATAGCACATGAAAAAAACATTCAGGTAGTACCCTTAGTGGGCCCATCCTCTATTGTATTGGCCCTTATGGCCAGTGGCATGAACGGCCAAAGCTTTGCTTTTAACGGTTACCTGCCTATTGACGGGTCTGAGCGTAAAAGTGCCGTTAAGAGGTTGGAGAAGCTAAGCAAAGATTACGGACAATCACAATTGTTCATAGAAACCCCCTATAGAAACGACAAGCTCTTTGCAGAGCTGCTTAAAACACTACACCCTAACACCAGAGTATGTATAGCTTGCGATGTGACCCTACCTGAGGAATTTATACAAACGAAAACCATTGCCGACTGGAAACGCTCCAAGGTAGAATCACTTCATAAGCGCCCAGCTATCTTTATTATTCAAGGGTAATTCTACTTTTTGAGTTTTTATATCTTATTCTGGAACAATTATTTACTCCACTCCAAATTATTTTTTATTTTACTAGCTAACTTTTGATATAAGCCTAAATTAACCAGTATTTTTAGTGTTCTTAAAAGTTACTCTAAAGTAGCTGCTTTATTACACCATTAATCATTAACCTTTTTTTTCTAATATAGCACCCAAATTGGAATTTCTACTTAATGAAAGATAGATTAAAAGAAAATATTGAAAACTTGATAGCTCTTACGGACGAGGAGTTCTCTTTTATTTTATCTCATTTCTCATTAGAAAAGCACAAAAAAAATGATTTTATCATTAAAGAAGGAGAACATGTAATGCATTGCTATTTTGTGATTTCCGGGCTATTAAAATTAGTTTACGATGACAAAAATGGGAAACAACATATTGTATCCTTTGCCATGGAAAACTGGTGGGAAAGCGATTTTTCTGCCTATTTCTCACAAACTAAAGCTAAAATGGCACTACAATGCATTGAAGACACTTTAGTATTTTCCCTAAGTCTTGACAATTACCAAAAACTATCCGATGAATTACCCAAAATGCAGCATTTTTTCCTTCAAAAGTCGAATTTAGGACATATTGCATCGCAAAATAGAATCTTATCTTTTTTAACTTCAAATGCTAAAGAAAGGTATGAGCAACTTCTTAAACAGTACCCCATATTATTTCAACGTGTTCCTAAAACTCTGCTAGCTTCTTACTTAGGTGTGTCCCGCGAGACACTTAGCCGTCTTTCCTCATAAAATTTGAGCTTCTTTACAATTGTGATGTATGTCACGCTATAACCATACCATTAGTTAAATATTTGCAGCGTATATGGCAAAGCACAAGTATTAACAAATAAAGTATATAATTAGCTACTGCGTACGCAAAAAAAAGCAATATGGAAAAACGAATAATTAACCCGTGGAAATGGCAAAACGAAAGAAGTTATGTACAAGCCGTAGAAGTTACGAACCCAAAAGGCACGCTTTATATTTCCGGGCAAACTGCAATAGATGATGAAGGTAAATCTAGTACTGCTAGCATGAAAGCCCAATTAATTCAATCTATAGAAAACTTGGAACGCATAATAAAGGATGCCGGATATGAATGTAAAAATATTGTGAGATTAAACCTTTATACAACTTCAACTGAAGAGCTGTTTACGTGTTTTGATGTTTTCCAAAATTGGACAACCAAGCACAACATACGGCAGGCAAGCACCTTACTGGAGGTTAAAGGCCTTTTTGAAACATTAAAAATAGAACTGGAAGCTACAGTCATAAAATAACATCTGAATTGAGGTATTCATAAATAAAAATACCCTAAAACCAAGATAGAAAACGACCGAAAAAAAACAAACCCCAATATTTCTATTGGGGCTCGTCCACTTTCATATGTACATTAAATCTTAAATAGGCGATAGTTACACTTTAGGGTTTCGCCTTGGCGAAACATATGACATATCGTATCCTGAAAACTTTTTCATGTAAATTGCTATTGTTGTTCCGTAACTGTCCGATACATCAAACGCACCCCACGATCGCAGGTACTTTTTAACGTTACCGGCACCGGCCAAATGGGCCGCGGCCAACATTCCGGATTCCGTAATTTCAACACCACCTATTCGTTTTCCAACGAAACGGTCAATGTCTCTTCTCAAAATCCACTTATTACGAGCTACATTCGTGTGAAAAGCTCTTTCTTGCAACACTGGGTCGTTTAAGAAACTTGTTGCGTTATACACACCCATAAGCTGTAAGGTACCAATACCAAACTGGTATTTTCCCAAATACCCAAGTGTATTTGTTGTAAAATAGTTACCCTGCGATTCTTTAAACGCTAGAGCTTCTTTAAATCCGATATAAGAACTCCCTAAAAAAGGCGGAGCTATCAATATCGTTGAATGCATAGTTTTGTTTTTGGGAAACAAAACTTCAGTAGGTTGATTTACTTTAAGGGTTTCCGGCACTTTCACCTCTTTAGACTCAAATCCGAAACTCAATAAAATAAAGGTAATGATTAGGGGGCTTGAAAATCCTAGCCACTTTCTCATACATTATATTTACCTAAGACTTACGAAAATTTAACCTGCTTAGATTACGAGGGGCAAAGATAAGCCCGTTTTAGTCTTACAAATTAGAATGCTTTGTTAAAAATATACCGTTTTAGTTAACAAGTATTAAACTACGGACAAAATGCCTATCTATTAATTTTTTGAGCATTTATCCACCGGACATACTGCGCTTTATTGCGGTTGTGCTGGGCTAAAGTCTTAGCAAATTTGTGGTATCCAAAATTTTCCACATTGGCTACAAAGTAGAGGTAATCGTGCTTTTCCGGACTAAGAACCGCGTCAATAGCCGTAATATCCGGCATAGCAATTGGCCCTGGTGGTAGACCTGCGTACTTATAGGTGTTATACGGAGAGTCTAATTCCAAATCCTTATAAAGGACCCTTTTGATTACAGTGTTAAAGTTGCCGCTTTGCTTTTTGATGGCGTAAATTACTGTAGGGTCTGCCTGAAGTAATATGCCCCTTCGTAAACGATTAAGGTAAACGCCCGCTACTCTTGGGCGCTCATCAACTTTTGCGGTTTCTTTATGTACTACAGAGGCCAAAGTAATCACCTCTTCGGGAGAAAGCCCTAATGCTTTTGCCTTGGCTAAACGAGCATCCGTCCAAAAACGTTTGTATTCCTTTAGCATACGCTCCCTGAACTCTTTCTCGGAAGTATTCCAGAAAAACTCGTAACTGTTGGGTATATACATAGCCAACTCCGTATCCCTATTAAATCCGTTAGCTTTCAAGAAAGCTTCATCTGTAAATGCCTTCAACAAAGTTATGCTATCCGGCTCTATTTGCATCGCTATTCTACCGGCTAGGTCCGCTAATGTTTCCTGGTTGTTAAATGCAACTTTTACAGGTATATTCTGACTACGGAGTGAGTTTACAATATCATTATTGCTCGCCTCCTTTTTAATAGCGTACTTACCTCCTCTTACATTGGCGGCGTACCCCTTACGCTGTGCCACTTTCTCAAAAGAACTCATATCCTTAAGAAGTGGAGATACCAAATTCTTTACTTCGTTAAAATCTGCATCCGAAGGCACAAATACAAAGGCTTCGTTATTTTCAAAAGCCGTATTAGGCGCAAAAATGGCGTTGTAAACCGTGTAAGCAAAGATTCCACCGCCTACAAGACCGGCAATTGCTATAAATACTAGAATACGTTTTATATACATTAGGTATTTATTTTTTGAAACAAAATTTCATTTATATACTTCCCCTCGGAAAAAATCCAATCTCTTTTAATTCCCACCTCTTCAAAACCCATCTTCTTGAACAAATGAATGCTTGGGTCATTACCCTCCAATACATTGGCGTAAAGCTGTCGCAGATTCAAGACCTTATGAGCATAATCACACACCAATTGAATGGCCTCCGCCCCTACTCCTTGGTTCCTCTTTTCTTTATCCAAAATAACTATACCTATTCCCGCCCTAAAATTCTTAGGATCAAAATCAAATAGGTCAATAAGCCCAATTGTTGAATTCTGCTTATTGCAGATACAGAGCCGCAATTGCTTAACATCATAAATGTCCCTATGGGCGTTTTCCAAATAAAGCGCTAGTACATGTTTTGAATATGGGGTAGTCGTACCACTTATTTCCCACATCTGGGTGTTATTCTCAAGTTCGTAGAGAAAATCTAGATCATTGGGTTCTAAAGCCCGCAGATTTATATGTTCTCCATTTAAACTTAACATTCGATCTCTCCTTTGAATACCTGTTTGGCAGGGCCAATTAAATGAATCTGCTCGTACACACCATCCTTTTTAGCAAACTCTACCTCTAGCTCACCGCCCTGAGTATTCACTTTTATTCTATTTGCAGATGTTTTTCCGGAGTTATGCATAGCTATTGCTACAGCTGTAACCCCAGTTCCACAGGATAAAGTTTCATCCTCTACACCACGCTCATAAGTTCTTACGGCAAAGGCGTCATTATCTAAGGTTTCAACAAAATTAACGTTGCTTCCGGTTTGTCCGTACATTCCGTAACGCAACTTTTTCCCTTCTTTATAAACTTCAAAATCTTGAACGGACTTTACTATTTGCACGTGGTGTGGCGAACCCGTGTCCAAGAATACATACTCCGGTTTCTCTTTTATTTCGGACACATCCTGCATCTGCAGGCTAACAATACCATTTGCTATAGTTGCGTGGTGCTTGCCATCTGCAGCATTAAAAACAGTATCTTTATCTATAACACCCAAAAAATTGGCAAAAGCTACAGTACAACGGCCGCCGTTACCGCACAAACTGCCCTCACGGCCGTCTGCATTGTAATAGACCATATTAAAATCTGACAGTTCGTCATTTTCTAGAAGTATTAAACCGTCTGCCCCTATGCCAAATTTGCGGTCACATAAAGACGCTACCAGTTTGGTATCGTTTTTGGGGAAATGTAGTTGTCGATTATCGATGAGCACAAAATCGTTTCCGGTGCCCTGATATTTGTAAAAACTAAGTGTCATAGAATTATTTAAAGACACAAATATAGGCTTTTATCCCTATCGGAAATAACCTCTTTGGTCCACCACTTAGCGACCTGAAATAGTAGGGATTAAGATATATTTAGCAGTTAAAGAGTAGTTAAAGCAAATATAACGCACCTAAAAAACGACTAATTTTAACATATCAAAAGAATTTAAACAAAACGATAACATGAAAAAAATTGCCAGTACCTTTTTAATCGCCCTCTTTGCTGGAGCAATAACACTGGGCAGCTACAAATTATTTTTTGAAAACACCAATTACGCCGTTATATCCCAAGACGAAGGACATTCGGTTTTTAATACGAGCCTAACACCTACCTCTGCAAAAGGGGCGGGAATTAATGAGGTTGACTTTACCGTTGCAGCAGAAAACACCGTAAACGCGGTAGTACACGTTAAAAATGTAACCATTAACAGAACTCCCCATAGCCTTATGGACTTCTTTTATGGAAGCGGAGGAAATGAAAGGCCTCAAGTAGGAACCGGATCTGGGGTAATTATTTCGCAAGATGGTTATATTGTTACGAACAACCACGTTATTAGCAAAGCAAATCAATTACAGGTTACCCTAAACAATAACAAAACTTATGATGCCGAACTTATTGGCACCGACCCGAACTCTGACATCGCCCTAATTAAAATAGATGCTGAAGGAAATTTGCCATATTTGGCCTTTGGTGATTCTGATGACGTTAAAATAGGTGAATGGGTTTTGGCCGTTGGTAACCCTTTTAACCTTACTTCTACCGTAACTGCGGGTATAGTAAGTGCAAAAGCACGTGATTTGGGAAAAAATCAGTCGTTTATCCAAACCGATGCAGCCGTAAACCCTGGTAACAGTGGTGGGGCATTGGTTAATACGAACGGAGATCTTGTGGGTATCAACACCGCCATTACATCACAAACGGGAAGCTATGTGGGCTATTCCTTTGCAGTTCCCAGCAACATTGCCAAAAAAGTAGTTGATGATATCCTAGAATATGGAAACGTACAAAAAGGCATTTTAGGAATTAAGACCCTGAACATAAACACGCCTTACGCCATAGAAAAAGGACTTAATGAGATTGAGGGTGTATACATTTCCGGGGTTGAAGAAGGAACTGGAGCTGCCGAAGCCGAACTGATAGAAGGAGATATCATAAAGAAAGTAGACAATATCAAGATCCGCAAATTTGCCGATCTTACCGGTTATCTTTCCGCTAAAAGACCCAACGACTCTGTAGAGGTTACTATTGATAGAGACGGAGAAGAATTTACCGTGCCTGTCATGCTTAAGAAAAGACAGACCGTAATAGTTCCGGTAATGGGCCTTGAAGTAAAGAACTTAACAAAAGAGGACAACAAAAAGTTTAAGACCAAACAAGGTGTAAAAATTGTTGGTGTACCTGAAACCTACCGTGGTTACGGGTTGGAAGGAAAAGTTCTTCTTTCGGTTGACAATAATGAAATAAACGATATTGAAGAGGCCAGAACCCTTTTTGGAAGCATCTCTAGATACGGTAAAACCAGTATCACAATGATCAACGAAAAAGGAGAAAGAGAACGCCTGATTTTTCAATAAAACATTAAAACTTTAAATTAAAAACACCTCAATTGAGGTGTTTTTTTGTTTACTATTGTTTCAAACAACACTAAATAGCTACTTTTATACCAAAATATAACTCAACTCAACAAAATGAAATCTAACGCTTCTTACGAAAAAGAATTAGCCTTTCAGGCTGATAGAAGAAAAGCTACAACCGAATTCATAAAACTGGTCAGTGACCTTTGGTATGATAAGACGATAGAAATCGTGCTTTTCAAAAATCAGGTGATAGACAAAAACGTAAGTGACATTATAAATCTGCATGAATATGCAGGTGAATTTGTCCAAAAACCCATTTCTATTTTCGATTCCACCGAAATATTGCGGGCCATAAACGATATTCAGCTACCTCCTGCTAAATTAGACATTGGCAAGCTTACCTATGAATACCACTCAGATGACAATCACAATACAGATATAAAAGCCTTTGTGTTTGACAAACTAAAAGACGCGGACAATGCCCCACCTTTAAAACCTAAGGATATTGTTCTTTATGGCTTTGGAAGAATAGGTAGGCTTCTGGCTAGAGAGCTTATGGCAAAGACCGGTCAAGGCAATCAACTGCGCTTAAGAGCTATCGTAACCCGAAAAGCGGACAACCATGAGATTCTGGAAAAAAGAGCCAATCTTTTACGTATTGATTCCGTTCACGGTAAATTTTCCGGCACGGTAGAAACAGATATAAAGAATAATGCCTTGATAATAAACGGTACTACCGTTTACATGATCAGCGCCGATCGTCCCGAGAAAATCGATTACACCCAGTATGGAATAAACGATGCATTGATAATAGACAATACAGGAGCTTTCAGAACCAAAACCGAATTGGCCAGACACCTGGAAGCCGAAGGAGCTTCGCACGTGCTCCTTACCGCTCCCGGAAAAGAGGTACCTAATATTGTTCATGGAGTTAATCACAAAACGTATGACCCGGACGCCATTAAAATATTTTCGGCCGCTTCGTGTACTACCAATGCCATTACCCCTATTTTAAGTGTTATTGAAGATTCCTTGGGAATTACAAAAGGGCATTTGGAGACCATTCATGCCTACACTAATGACCAGAACCTAGTGGATAACATGCACAGCAAACATAGACGGGGCCGAGCAGCCGCTCTGAACATGGTCATAACCGAAACAGGTGCAGGTGCTGCAGTAGCTAAAGCTCTACCGGAATTAAAGGATAAGCTTACCTCTAATGCAATTAGGGTACCGGTTCCCAACGGTTCTTTAGCTATTCTAAACTTAGAAGTGAAAAATAAAACTTCCATAGATGGTATTAACGCCATTATAAAAAAGTATGCCCTAGAGGGAGATTTGGTAGAGCAAATAAAATATTCCTTGAGCAAGGAAATGGTATCTTCGGATATTGTAGGAACAAACGCACCTTCCATTTATGATAGTAACGCTACAATTGTTAACGGCAGCGGAAAAAATATTATACTTTATATTTGGTATGACAACGAGTATGGTTATTCGCACCAGGTAATACGTTTGGCCAAATACATATCAAAAGTAAGAAGGTATACTTATTATTGATTTTAAGCTACTTACAAGGGAATACTTTCCGCTTTTTTGAAGGTATTCCCTACTAAATAGCAACCTTATCCTTGATTTTTTTTATTAATTGATATTATTGAATTACTTTAGTCGGCTCTAAATAATTAATTCACAGAATCACTTCAACATGAAAGGCTTAAGAATCCTGTTACTGATAACGGCTTTATTAGCATATAACCTACAATTTGCCCAAGAAGCGGAAGCTCAAGAAGAGTTGTCACTTGATAAAGGGCCTATAGATAGTCAATTTGAGTACATTTTTACCAAATCTGGTAATTATCGTGCAGATGGAAAAAAATATGAGGTCGTGCGTACGATTTCATTGGACAAACTGCGCCAAAATGTTCTTGATACACTAAAAGGGTATAACAAAAGAGCTGCCGAATTAAAAGCTACTATTGGCGGACACGAATCTACAATAGGTTCGCTAAACAAAAAATTGGAAGAGACTACCAACAACTTGGTAGCTGTAACCGAGGAAAAAGACAGCATGTCCTTTTTAGGTATTATGGTTTCAAAAAGTACATATAATGGTATTCTTTGGACCGTTATTGCTTCTCTGTTAGCACTGTTACTTTTCTTTATATATAGATTTAGAAACAGTAACATCCTAACCCAGGAAGCCAAGACTAATTTAGCCGAACTGGAAACCGAGTATGAAGACCACCGTAGAAGGGCTTTAGAAAGGGAGCAAAAAATTAGCAGGCAGCTGCAAGATGAAATCAACAAGTACAAAAAACAGAAATAATCTAAAAAGCTCCTCACGGAGCTTTTTTTATTCTTTGTGTTATGAAAATTATTCAAGCCAACTCATCGCATATACCATTACTAGCACCTTTGTTCGATAGTTACAGGGTTTTCTACAAACAAGCTTCGGACATAAATGCCGCTACTTCTTTTCTTAAAGAGCGCTTTTCCCAATCGGAATCTATAGTTTTCATGGCTTTTATTGATGGGGAAGCTGTAGGCTTCACCCAGTTATACACTACATTTTCATCCGTTTCTATGCTCCCCTATTATGTGTTGAACGATTTATATGTAAACCAAACCCAAAGAAAAAAAGGCATAGGCTCCGCATTGTTGAATACAGCACAAGAATTCTGTTTAAAAAAAGGGTTTAAAGGCTTAGCCCTAGAAACGGCAACGGATAATCCCGCACAAAAGCTTTATGAAAAGCTGGGGTGGAAAAAAGATTCGCACTCTTTTCACTACTTTTGGCGCACTAATTCATAGCCCAAACTAAAATGCGTATTGATATTATCACCGTTTTACCGGAATTGCTGGAGAGCCCGTTTAACGCATCTATCTTAAAACGAGCCATAGAAAAGTGCATAGTTGAGGTGCACATGCACAATATACGGGACTACACGGACAAGAGCTACAACCAAGTAGACGATTACCAATTTGGTGGCGGTGCGGGCATGGTACTTATGATAGAGCCTATAGACAAGTGTATTTCTAAGTTAAAGGCCGAAAGAACGTACGATGAAATTATCTATATGACACCAGATGGGGAAACCCTGAACCAAAGAATGGCCAACGGCATTTCATTGCTTAACAATGTAATCATACTTTGCGGCCACTATAAAGGTGTTGACCAAAGAGTACGAGATGCTTTTATTACCAGAGAAATTTCAATAGGCGATTATGTACTTTCTGGCGGTGAACTAGGTGCCGCTATTCTTTGCGATGCCGTAATTAGGTTGATTCCCGGGGTTTTAAACAACGAAACATCGGCGTTGACGGATACCTTTCAGGATGACCTCCTTGCTCCTCCTGTCTATACCAGACCCTCAGAGTACAAAGGCATGAAAGTACCGGAAGTGCTTTTGAGCGGTAACTTTCCCAAAATAGAGAAATGGAGGGAAGACCAAGCACAAAAAAGAACGGAAGAACGTAGACCCGATCTACTGGAGTAACAGCCCTACGTATTTTGATATATCAAAAAATCAAAAAAATTATTGTCAGTTCTAAATTATAGAGTATTTTTGCAGCCTGTTAAATCAACCTCTGACGAAAATCGTGAATGTTGACCATAACATAATCATTAATAAAAAAATCATGGAAGAATTATTAAAATTCGTTCAGGACGAGTTTGTTCCAAAAAAAGAATTTCCAAAATTTTCAGCTGGTGATACTATCACTGTGTACTATGAAATTAAGGAAGGTGAAAAAACACGTACTCAGTTCTTTAGAGGTGTTGTTATCCAAAGAAGAGGTTCTGGTGCTACCGAAACTTTTACAATCCGTAAAATGTCAGGTACTGTAGGTGTTGAACGTATTTTTCCAGTAAACATGCCAGCCTTGCAAAAGGTTGAAGTTAACAAAAGAGGTAAAGTACGTAGAGCTCGTATCTTCTACTTTAGAGGTCTTACTGGTAAAAAAGCACGTATTAAAGAGGTACGTTCTTAAGCCAAGAATACATACAATAAAAAAATCCCGCAATAGCGGGATTTTTTGGTTATGAACAATTGTTAATATCAGCAGTTCATAAGTTGTTGATTTATAATATGTTAAAAAAATTGGTGGCTTAGACTATTTTTCCTACATTTATAAAACAATTAAAGAAAACATCTGTCGAAGATAGCTTCTGAAATTGTTATAGAGGTAGCGTTCTTTATAGTATTGTTTAGGTTTTATAAATGTTTAAAGATGTATTTCAGAGTACGCCATTTAGTAAAACGAACATATCAACAAAAGGCTGTCGCTTTTTGAGAAATGATTATGTGAACATATTTGTAAATATTCAACGGATGCAAGTCTAGGAAATATGCACAAAGAATGTGTAGACAATATGAAGAGATATAAATTGTAGCTTGGTTTGATAATTAAGTGCAATTCATCTCAAACGTTGAAATTGTGATGCGAATGCAATCAATGGTTGCCGATCTGTCGTAAGAACAGGGAAGAAAGTTTGCTATATCAGTTTCTAAAAAGCCATATCAATGTACAAGTACAATGATATGGCTTTTGTTTTGCCTTTTTTTTTCCTAATTCGCAAGGTTTTTGTTAAAATAGCCCATAAAGAGATACAGCTCAAAACAACCCCTTATCTTTTGGCTTGGAAGAATACATAAAGTTGTATATTTACTCCGCTTTAAATTAAACCTTTCCTTACATGTCCAAAATTTTTTATACAAAAACAGATGAAGCTCCGGCTTTAGCTACACAATCATTTTTACCAATTGTAAAAGCATTTACCAAAACGGCCAATGTTACCATAGAGACCAAAGACATTTCTTTGGCCGGAAGAATTATAGCTGTATTTCCTGATTTTCTAAAAAATGAGCAAAAAATCGCAAATGATTTAGAAGAGTTAGGTGCTTTGGCTAAAAAACCAGAAGCAAACATTATAAAGCTTCCTAACATTAGTGCTTCCGTTCCACAATTAAAGGAAGCCATTAAGGAATTACAAGACAATGGTTATGATTTACCAAGCTATCCGGACGAGCCTTCCAATGAAGCAGAAAAGGATATTAAATCTAGATATGACAAAATTAAAGGTAGCGCCGTAAACCCGGTACTACGAGAAGGAAACTCCGATCGTAGAGCTCCGCGCGCCGTAAAAAATTACGCAAAACAAAACCCACACTCCATGGGTGCCTGGAGTCCTGATTCCAAAACCCATGTTGCCACAATGGATCATGGGGATTTTAAAGCCAATGAGAAATCATTGACACTTGCCCAACCTACGGATATAAGAATAGAATTGGTCAAGAACAATGGAGAAACCCAAGTTCTTAAAGATAAATTAGGCCTTCTAGAAGGTGAAATCATAGATGCTACCGTTTTGAGCAAAAATGCACTTGTCGCATTTTTGAAAAAGCAGGTGCAAGACGCCAAAGACCAAGGTGTATTGTTCTCGCTTCATATGAAAGCTACCATGATGAAAGTTTCCGATCCAATTATTTTTGGACATGCCGTTGAAGTTTTCTTTGCAGACGTTTTCAACAAATATGAAGACACGTTCAAAACTTTAGGAATTAGTGCAAATGACGGTCTTGAAAACTTGTTCGCCAAGTTAAATGAGCTGCCAGTAGATAAAAAAGAGGCTATTGAAAAAGATATTCAAAAAGCTATAAATGAAGGTCCGGACTTGGCCATGGTAAATTCGGACAAGGGTATTACCAACCTTCACGTTCCTTCGGATATTATTATTGATGCGTCAATGCCGGCTATGATCCGTAATTCTGGTCAAATGTGGAACGCCCAAGGAAAACCACAGGATACCAAAGCGGTAATTCCGGATAGCAGTTATGCAGAAATATACTCGGCCACAATCGATTTCTGTAAAAAGAACGGTGCTTTTGACCCTACTACTATGGGAACCGTTCCCAATGTAGGTTTAATGGCCCAAAAGGCTGAGGAGTATGGTTCTCATGACAAAACTTTTGAAATTGGGGCTGCTGGAACCGTAAAAGTAGTAGACATCAACTCTGATAAAGTTTTAGAAGAACATGCGGTTGAAGAAGGTGACATCTGGCGTATGTGCCAAGTTAAGGATGCTCCTATCCAGGATTGGATAAAATTGGCCGTATCCAGAGCGAGAGCAACAAATGACCCTGCAGTTTTCTGGTTAGATGAAAATAGGGCGCATGATGCAGAACTTATCAAAAAAGTAAACACTTACTTACCTAATCATGATACCACCGGGTTAGACATTCGTATTCTTTCTCCTAAGAAAGCTACTGAATTTACCTTGGCAAGAATGAAAGAAGGTAAAGACACTATTTCCGTATCCGGAAACGTGCTTAGAGATTATCTTACAGATCTGTTCCCTATTTTAGAAGTGGGCACCAGTGCAAAAATGTTATCTATTGTACCACTTATGAACGGTGGTGGTCTTTTTGAGACCGGGGCAGGTGGATCAGCTCCAAAACATGTGGAACAATTCATTGAAGAAGGTCATTTACGATGGGATTCTTTAGGTGAGTTTCTTGCCTTAGGAGTTTCTTTGGATTTCTACGGAGAAAAAAATCAAAATGAAAAAGCTAGAATTTTAGGTGATGCTTTGGACAGTGCCACAGAAAAATTCTTGATTAATGATAAATCGCCTTCAAGAAAGGTAAAAGAAATAGATACACGTGGAAGCCACTTCTTCTTGGCCATGTACTGGGCCGAGGCTTTGGCCAAACAAGATAAGGATGCCGAATTAAAGGCTACTTTCTCTAAAGTCTATGAAGCTATTCAATCTCAAGAATCTAAAATTGTAGAGGAGCTAATGCAAGCTCAAGGCAAACCTCAGGACATTGGAGGGTACTACAAGCCAGATGCAGAACTTGCCGCTAAGGCAATGAGACCTAGTGAGACTTTTAATTCTATCTTGGATACATTATAACCATTATGAGTTAAGTACAATAAAAAGGCCCTGCATTTGCAAGGGCCTTTTTCTTTTTAAAATAGTGTTAACATTTTCTGTAAAGGTCTTTTTCTAGCTACATTTATAAAAAAATTGCTCTTAGATGAACCAACTTACCAAGGTCGTTCTCAGTGTCTTTCTACTTTGTTTTTTTAATAGTTTTGCCCAAAGGCAATACACTTTAAGCGGAACAATCTCAGAAGATTCCAGCAATGAAACCCTTATTGGGGTGGCTATTGTTTTTCCCGAACTGGAAACAGGGGTTACCACCAATGAATACGGTTTTTATTCCATTACCCTTCCAGAAGGCACCTACCAGTTGTTGATCAGATACCTGGGTTTTCAGGATGTTGTAAAAACGGTCACACTGGATGCGGATAAAAAAATGAATTTTCAGCTGATGGAATCCGCTGAACAGTTGCAAGAAGTTGTAGTAACGGAAGACGTAGAAAAAATGGATGTACGCAAACCCCAGATGAGCGTGAACTCCTTATCTGTGGGAACTATTAAAAAAATTCCGGTTATCTTGGGAGAAGCCGATGTTATTAAATCCATTCTCTTACTGCCCGGTGTAACCAACGCAGGCGAGGGTGCCTCCGGTTTTAATGTACGGGGCGGTGCCGTAGACCAAAATCTAATTTTATTAGATGAGGCCACTATTTTTAACTCCTCCCACCTATTCGGCTTTTTCTCTGTCTTTAACCCGGACGCCATAAAGGATATTAAACTATATAAAGGGGGAATTCCGGCCCGTTATGGCGGTAGAGTCTCGTCGGTTCTGGATATTTTCCAAAAAGAAGGAAATAGCAAAAAAATTAAAGTAAACGGAGGTATAGGCGCCGTTGCCAGCCGTTTGTTGGTAGAAGGCCCTATAAAAAAAGATAAAGCTGCGTTTCTTGTGGGAGGCCGTGCCTCCTATGCTCACCTATTCCTGCCCCTTTTTGACGTAGATAATACCGCCTATTTCTACGATTTAAATACCAAGCTCAATTACAACATAAACGATAACAACAGTATTTTCCTATCAGGATATTTTGGTCGTGATGTATTTGGTATAAGCGATAGTTTTGTAAATACTTATGGAAACGCAGTAGGTAATTTTAGATGGAATCACCTTTTTTCAGACAAGTTATTTTCTAACCTCTCTTTAATCTATTCCAACTATTACTATGGTCTAAAACTGGATTTTGTAGGCTTCGATTGGAATTCGGGCATTGAAAACTTCAATATAAAATATGACCTGAAACACTATATCACAGACAAGTTTCAAATCAATTACGGCATCAATAATATCTACTATCGTTTTAACCCTGGAAAAATACAGCCTAGCAACGAAGATTCCGGTATAGTAGAAGAGCAGTTAACACAAAAGTATGCCAATGAATTTGCAGCCTATATTGATATTGAACATGATATAACCAAAAACCTGAGTCTAAATTATGGACTCCGCTTCAGTAATTTTTTACGATTGGGACAAGACGAGGTAAACGTCTATTTAGATGATAACCCTGTCTTTTTTGACCCGGTACTGCAAGTATATCAAGAAGGCATACCTATAGACCGGTATAACGTAAAAAGAAGTGGTAGCTTGGCTACCTTTAACAACCTGGAACCACGTATATCCTTGGCATACACCTTAAACAACAGTAGTTCTATAAAGGCCAGCTACACCCATTTGGCACAGTACCTGCATTTACTTTCCAACACGAGCTCTCCTACTCCATTGGATGTTTGGACTCCAAGCGGCCCCTTTGTAAAACCCCAAATTCTTGATCAATACGCGGTGGGGTATTTTAAAAATCTAAAGGATGGTGATTTCTCTTTTGAAACCGAGGCTTTTTATAAGGACGTTCAAAATCGCATAGACTATATAGATGGCGCCAACCTTATTGCCAATGATGCCATTGAGCAAGTTATTCTAAATGGCGAAGCGCGAGCTTACGGTCTGGAATTTTTACTACGCAAAAACGAGGGTAAGTTTCAGGGTTGGCTTGCCTATACGCTTTCAAAATCTGAGCAAAGGACACCAGGAAGAACCATTGAATTGCAAGACGGGACTTCATTTACGGAAACTGGCATAAACTCCGGAGCCTGGTACAACACCCCGTATGACAAGACCCACGATATATCGGCCTATGCGAGCTATGATTTAAATCAAAAATGGAATTTTAATACCAATTTTGTATTTCAAACAGGGCAACCCACCAATTACCCTATAGGTCAATTTCGTTTTCAGGGGCTTACCGTTCCCTATTATGGACTGCGAAATGAAGAGCGTTTGCCCGCTTACCATCGTATGGATGTCTCCGCAACCCTGACCCCAAAAAAGAACAAAATCAGAAAATGGCAGACCGAATGGGTCTTCAGCGTATACAATGTATACAATCGCAGGAATGCCGCATCTATAAGTTTTAGCCGCAATGAGGATACCGGAGCCAATGAAGCGGTACGTACGTCAATCTTTGGCGTGGTACCGGCGGTAACGTATAACTTTAAATTTTAAGGCCATGAAAAAGTTTATCTATATACTCTGCCTGCTTTCGTTTTTATCCGCTTGTGAAGATGTTGTGGAAGTAGAAGTTCCAACGGACCAGTCTCGCTTAACCGTAGATGCCTTAATGCGAATTGATCTTACTCAGCCCTCCTCTACATATTATGCCGAAGTAAGAGTGAGCACATCAACTAATTTTTTTGAATCTGTAGAACCTGCACGACTAGACCAAATAAGCATTACCAATCTGGAAAGCGAAGAAACTATACCCCTCTTTGAAACCTTTAGCGGTAGCGGTGTCTACCAGAGTGAAACGACCACAGATTTTATGACGTCCGGTGATTTGGTACTGTTTATTGAACATCAAGGTTCTAGATATGCAGCGCAGACTGCCTATGTGCCTACGGTACCAATTACCAAATTAGAGCAGGGCGATGCAACTCTTTTTTCAGGCGAAGAAACAGAAATAGTAGTAGCTTTTAAGGACCAACCCAACCGAACCGATTTCTATCTTTTTGATTTTGATTTTAACGAATACTTGGTCACGGAAGATACATTTTACCCTGGAGAGACTTTTGAGTTTTCTTATTTTTATGATGATGATGTAAAAGACGGAATGGTACTGGATATAAGCATACTGGGTGTTGATAGGGGCTTCTATAACTATATGAACCAACTTATTGTGCAGTCCGGAGGAGACCAAGGTCCGTTTCAAACCCCAGCAGGCACGGTAAAAGGCAATATTATAAATATCACTAATGTTGAGGATATTTCGGATTTGGACAATCTTGATAGCCTAGTTGACCAAGAGAATTTTGCCCTAGGTTATTTTGCCGTTTGCCAAACGTACTCCAAGTCCATTTCTATTGAGTAATTTTACCCAAATTGAATTTTGCAACTATGTCTCAAAAGAGAACGGATAAAGATTTACTGGTAAAAGGGCTTAAACATATTGCCTATACAATTTTCCTAATGTTCCTGGCTCCAGGTGTAATATACCAAGCTTTCAAAAACCAAGGTCATCCCTTATATTGGCCCGTTCTAATATTAGGTTTTATATTCGCCATTGGAGCAATAGTAATGGCATTTTACAGTTTACGGTTAATTATGGAGTCTCTGTTCGGTAAGAAAAAGTAAAAATAACTCTATTGTTTGCTTCCTACATCTCCCCACTTATTAATTAACTGGGCATAATCATAATCTAGTACAGATTCTTGGCGCTCCAGCCTAAACTCGGAGAAAGCGCGCTGCAATATATCTTCTATGAGGTAATCTTCATGGACTTGATCAGGCTGAAATCGTTCTTTTAAGCTTATTTTAAACATGCTTGCCGTGGTATTGTACCAAAAGGCACGCCAACCGCTCCTAAGCTCCTTAACGAGGTCAAAAGCCGTTTCTCCGGTCTGTCTGTATATCAGTTTCACCAAAATCTGACCTTCAGTACGAGTCAGTTTTTTTAATTCTTCGGAAAATTCCTCTTCAATAAACTTTTGGATTTCTTTGGTATATTTCTTTTGGTGCCTACGCTTCTTAATTTTTGTAATACTGTCATTAAGTTCCTCTAGCCGCTCTGCCGCCAATTTGGCATAGGGATACACCTTTAATGTCTTTCTTCTCAGAATATAATACCTTAATTTATCCTTATAGGAAGTGAATTTTAATTTCCCGAACAGATAAACTTCATCCAAATCTATGGAATTCCTAAATATAGAATCGCCTTCTACGATAATCATCTTTTCCGCAATGGAGTCCAAAGGTTCTTCCTCTATTTGAGAATACCCTAAAAGAAAGAGGTTGGTAAAAAATAAAAACAGAATTGTTTTTTTCATAACGGACATTATACAAAAGCCTTGCCAAATTAACGATAAATAGGTCTGCTTATTATTAAATAAAAGTGAATATTAGTAAATTCGTATTTAAATATAAATTTAATGGCTACAAAGAAAATTCTTACCAAAAAATCACTTGATTTTTTTGAAAAATATTTGAATAACGCAGCTCCAACGGGCTACGAATGGGAAGGTCAAAAAATATGGATGGACTACCTTAAACCCTATGTGGACACCTTTATAACGGACACATACGGTACGGCCGTAGGGGTAATTAACCCAGATGCCAAATTCAAGGTGGTAATAGAAGGGCACTCAGACGAAATATCATGGTACGTAAACTACGTTAGCGACAACGGATTACTGTACGTAATTAGAAACGGAGGTAGTGACCACCAAATAGCCCCTTCCAAATGGGTGAATATCCACACGAAAAACGGAATAGTTAAAGGAATTTTTGGATGGCCAGCTATCCATACCCGCGATAAGGGCAAGGAAACACCTCCTAAATTGGATAATATATTTATTGATATAGGAGCAAAAAACAAAGAGGAAGTAGAGAAAATGGGAGTTCATGTTGGGTGTGTTATTACCTATCCGGACGAGTTCCAAATCTTGAACGGCGACAAATTTGTTTGTCGTGCCATAGATAACCGTGCCGGTGGCTTTATGATTGCCGAAGTAGCACGTTTGCTTCACGAGAACAAGAAAAAATTGCCTTTTGGGCTATATATTACCAACTCGGTTCAGGAAGAAATAGGTTTACGTGGTGCAGAGATGATTACGCAGACCATTAAGCCCAATGTAGCCATCATAACAGATGTTTGCCATGACACCACTACCCCAATGATCGAGCAAAAAACACAAGGCCATACCGAAATTGGTGCCGGACCCGTAATTTCCTATGCCCCAGCGGTTCAGAACAAATTACGAGAACGTATCATTGAAACTGCTGAGGCTAACAAAATACCTTTTCAGCGCATGGCAGCTTCCAGGGCTACCGGAACGGATACAGATGCTTTTGCTTACAGCAATGGAGGCGTTGCTTCCGCTCTTATCTCCTTACCGTTACGCTATATGCACACCACTGTTGAAACGGTTCACAGAGACGATGTTGAAAACGTAATCAGGTTGATTTACGAAACGGTCTTGAACATTAAAGACGGAGAAACTTTTAGTTATTTCGATTAAACAAATCTAACCCTCCCCAAAAAGGAGGGTTTATTTTTTACATATGGATGAATTAATTGATATCCTCGACTCCAATGGAAATACCACTGGAACGACGACAATGAAATCCGAAGCTCACCTAAAAGGGTTATTTCACCCAACGGTTCATATTTGGTTATACACCAAAAATGGACAAATCTTGCTTCAGCAACGGTCTAAAAACAAAGATGTATTTCCTTTAATGTGGGATGTATCAGTGGCAGGCCATATTGGGGCCGGAGAAAATATAGAGATTTCGGCAACGCGTGAAATTGAAGAAGAGATAGGCCTAAGCGTTCAGCCCGAAGCTTTGGAAAAAATCGGCATTTTTAAATCCGTTCACAAACATTCCGAGCAGTTGCTAGACTGCGAGTTTCATCACACCTTCTTATGTGAACTTAAAGCGCCCTTACATCAACTAAAAAAACAAGAAAGTGAAGTTGAAGAATTGGCCCTACTATCTTTAATTCAATTTTCTCAAGAAACATGGGGGCTGGCCAACACCCAAAAATATGTTCCTCATAGTACGGAATACTATAAGACCATTATTAAAGAGATTAAAAAGAGACTATAATGTTGTTATAAAATCCGAAATGGCATTCAAAGCATACGTTTTTTGCTCACCATTTTCCATATGCTTTACAACAAAAGAATTTTCTTCCAATTCTTTTTCCCCAATCAAAACTACATACGGTACATTTCTATTATTTGCGTATTTGAATTGCTTCTGAATTTTTGCATTGGACGGGTAGACATCTGCTTTAACACCATTTTTACGCAAAGCGGAGACCAATTTTAACGCGGCCAAACCTTCTTTATCCCCAAAATTCAAGCAAAGTACTTGCAATGATTGATCAATACGTTCAGGAAAAAGGCCCAGTTCTTCTAACACCAAATAGATACGGTCCAAGCCAAAAGAGATGCCAACCCCGCTTACATCCTTTAAACCAAAAATACCGGTAAGGTCATCATAACGGCCACCACCACCAATAGACCCCATTTTTACTCCTTCCGGTGCGCCAACTTCAAAAATAGCTCCTGTATAATAATTAAGCCCTCTAGCCAGAGTAACATCAATAGAAAGTTTAGCGGATTGTAGACCCATTTCTTCAATAGTACTCACGATAAAAGTCAGCTCTTCAACTCCTTTACTACCTGTTTCAGAGTCTTTTAACAGATCTCTTAAAGCTTGAAGCTGCTTTAAATTACTACCCGTTAGCGAGAAAAGTGGTTCTACCTTGGCAATAGCTTCCGGAGTCAACCCTCTTTCCGCCATTTCTTTCTTCACACCCTCTTCTCCAATTTTATCCAGCTTATCCAAAGCAACGGTAAAATCTATAAGGAGGTCTTGTGCACCTATAACTTCGGCAATACCCGAAAGAATTTTTCTGTTGTTCATTTTAATGTTAACACCTTCCAACTTTAAATCAGTAAAAACGGCATCGTACAACTGCACAAACTCTATTTCCTGCAAAAGGGAATCAGAACCAACTACATCTGCATCACACTGAAAAAACTCACGAAAACGTCCTTTTTGAGGCCTATCCGCACGCCAAACCGGCTGAATCTGATAGCGCTTAAACGGAAAATCAATTTCATTCTGATGCATGACTACATAACGAGCAAAGGGCACGGTCAAATCATAACGGAGAGCTTTTTCAGAAATCTTTGGGGTTAAAGAACTTGAATTTTTAGAACTGTAGGTAACATCATCTACCTTGTTCAAGAAATCACCCGAATTCAAAATCTTAAAAATGAGGCGGTCACCTTCATCACCATATTTTCCCATTAAGGTATCCGAATTTTCAAAAGAAGGGGTTTCAATAGGCTGAAAACCAAAGGTCTGAAAATGCCTTTTTACAATATCAAAAATGTAGTTTCTTTTGATGACTTCGGAAGGGGTAAAATCCCTGGTTCCCTTAGGTATGCTCGGTTTTTGTGCCATTAGATGTAATTGTGGTGCAAATATAAAATTTTAGAAAGACGAGCAGTGAATTATATAGATAATCCCAATTCCGTCCTATGTTGTAAAATTAGCGTGCTATAAAAATAAGGTTCGCCTAAACCTCTATAACCTTATCAAACCATTGGTACAGATCACCTTTTGTAATAACTGCACCTTGTTGGATAAGCTTAAATTTATCTAGGTTTTTATCTTCAGTATACATCTTGGAAGCCGTTAAATATTCTACGAAGTCTGACTGCCAATTTTTCTTGAACCAAGAAAACCCAATATTAGTGGTCAAATCTATTTCTGGGTTCATCACCTTTACCGAAATTAATTTCATTTCCTTTTCGGCCAAATAGAATAAATGCATTTGCTTTTCGGAAATATTTTCCAAATACGCTACTTTGGTAAGTACGCCCTCCCAGACCAAATCACTAAAAACATCTATCTCTTCTTCTGCAACTTGTGGTCTGTTCGTTTTAATTTCTTCCCATTCATCACCCGTTATGGATTGTGTAGCCAGGAAGTTTATAAATTCTTGATGCAGCTCTTCTAATTGCTGCTTGGTAAGCCTCATGTATTTCATTCTGCAAAAATAAAAAGACCGTACGATAAGTACGGCCTTTGTGCAATAAAATATGATTATTAGTTCTAGAAAATATAGCGTAGACCTATTTGAGCCTGCCATCTAGAGGCTAAGCTTGAGTCATAACCAAAAGTTCTACTTTCCGCATTACCATTAAAAGTATATACAGGTAATCCGGCTGCATCAAAGTTCACCCCTAATAATTGCTCACTATTTGGTTGTTGAATTAATCCCCAATCCGAATTGATCATGTTACCTATATTCAATATATCAAAGCTCAATTGGATGGTATTTGTTCTTCCATTGGCACATTTTATTCTATAATCTTGCAACAATTTTACATCCCACTTCCCTCTCCAAGGTGATATTGCTCCATACCTTTCAGCATACTCACCTCTTCTTTCATTTAAATAATCATCTTGGGAAATATAATTTTCTAAACTTGCGGCATCATCCGTACCACTAAATTGCATTGCTCCAATTTCACTGGTAGTTGGGATATATATTAAATCATTAATACTAGAACCATCTCCGTTAATATCCCCTCCATAAGTGTAGTTAAAACGTGCACCTTGCGCATACTCAAAAAAGGTGGAAAGTGTTGTTGACCATTTATCGTTACCGTAGTCCCACTTCTTACTTGCAACTCCAATAAAACGATGTTTGTCACCGTACTTGGAATGGGCCAAAACATCATTGTTTACATTACCTAAAGCTGGGTTTCCTGCAAAAGCATCTCCTGTTATCTCTGCTTCAATTGAATTTACATCCCTAGAATCCAAGAAGCTATATGCCAACATTGTATACAATCCATTGGTAAAGGATTTTTCAGCTTTTAAAGAAGCATTCCAGATTCTTCCTTTATCAGAATTTGTCATTACATAAGCGTTTCCATTAACAACATCACCCCAAGGTAAAGTAGCCTTTGCATGGTCACCGTCTAAATAAACTGCCCTATTATCAACTCCTTGCAATTGTCCTGAAGGCTCTTTCAAACCCCAGTTCTGAACGTGAACACCATTTATATCTTTCGTATAAGAAAAATCCGCAGTCAGAACAAGACCATTATCCAATCGTTTATCCACACCAATGTTGGTTCTCCAAACTTGGGGAAATTTAAAATCTGGATCTACGGCCTGATAGAAAAAGGCATCCACACCACTTACTTGGTTACCTACCCAAACAAAAGGAAAACGACCAGTAAATACTCCCGTTCCTCCTCGTAATTTAAACGTATTGTCTCCCTTTATATCATAGTTAAAACCAACTCTTGGAGATATTAACCAATCATTATTAGGCATTTCTGTAGAATCAATCAACAGAGCTTCTCCCGTTTCCGGGTCAAAATATTCTGTATCCGGTAGATATACCTCACCATTATCCGTATCAATAAATTCCTGGGCTTTATCCGCCGTATCAAAAAATAGAGGTTTATCCATACGTATGCCATAAGTCAATCGGAATTTTTCAGATATATTCCACTCGTCTTGTACATAAAAAGCTAATTGACCGACATTCGTTTCGGCCAACAACCATCCTCCATCTGCTCCATCACCTAAAGCATTTTTAGTATTAAAAGTAGCTTGCGCCGCAGTAAAGTCATAATTACTTGCATCAAAATCCGCAATATCTACACTACCAAAGACATCAAAGCCATAGCCTTTTAGATTAAATGAATTATCAAACTGAAATTTTTCAAAAGAAAATCCAACAGTATATGTATGATTACCTTTAAAGAAGTTCATGTTATTTGTAACCTGAAAAACTTTTTGATCTAATTTATTATTAATAGAAAAAGGCTCATGACCAGCTATAATATAAGGTGAGCCATCTTTGGTAATATTTATTACTGGAGCAGGTGTTGAGAACGGGTTTCTAAAATCATCAAAATGAGTAAACCCAACTTGCAACTTGTTTGTAGTTGTTGAGGAAAACGTTGAATTTAATTCTAACTGAAAAGAATTTAAGTTGTTGTTAATCTCATATCCCGAATTTTGAAACTGCAATGTATTTGCATTGGGTCCTCTAGTATTAATAGCCGTTGGATGCGCTGGTTTTTCCTTAGATGCTCTTAAAAAATTATAAATAACAGCTAAGCGATGATCATCGTTAATGTTCCAATCTAGTTTAAAAATACCTTTGGTAGATTCCGAAGCATGCGTAAAACCATCATATGAGCCGGTATTATAACCCGCCGCTGCAAGGGCTGATTGAACAGAAATCAAATCACTCTCCAAAACTCTAGATTCATTAATAGCACCTGACCCACTGTTTGAAACCCAACCATTTGTTCCCAAATCATCTCTTTCATCTTTTTCAAAGTTTGCAAAAAAGAATAATTTATCCTTTACTATAGGCCCCCCAATACTAATTCCGTATTGATTTTGGTTCAAGTCGGGTTTTGTAACATCTTCCCCTTTTATTTTTCCTCCAGTTAAACTTTCATTTCTAGTAAAGCCATATACTGTTCCATGAAACTCGTTTGTACCGCTTTTAGTTACCGCATTGACCGCAGCTCCGGTAAAACCAGATTGTGTAACATCATAAGGGGCTGTAGAAACTTGAATTTGCTCAATGGCATCTAACGATATGGGTTGAGAGCCAGTCTGCCCACCAGGAGTAGCTGCATCCAACCCGAAAGGATTATTAAAAACTGCCCCATCCAAAGAAAAATTGTTAAACTGATCATTACGTCCACCAAAAGAATTGCCACTGGCCGTTGGCTCTAACCTAGTAAAATCTTGAGCAGAACGAGAAATGGTAGGCAGGCGTGTTAATTCCCTTCTACCTACACTTGTTTCCGCACCGGTTCTGTCACCATTAAATGTCCCGGACCTATCAGAAACCACAACTACTTCGTCCAATGCCTGACTTTCACTTGTTAAGTTTATGTTTGCATTAAACGTTTCCCCTAATGACAAATACACATTAGTTAAACTATGTGGCTTAAAACCAACATAAGAAACTGTAACCGTATAGGGCCCACCCACCCTAAGGTTAAGTATTCTAAATAGACCATCTTCGTTAGTGATAGCGCCATACTTGGTACCCGTTGGGGTATGTACAGCAACTACGTTTGCACCTAATAAAGGTAAGTTCTGATCATCAACCACCGATCCGCTCATGTTGGAGGTCGTAACCTGTGCAATTGCGCTAAAGAAAGAAAGGAATAGCACAAGACTTAAATGAAGTTTGTTAGACATAATCATCTGTTTGAGTTAGTCTTACAAAAGAGCGCAAAAAAAAAGAGCTATGCAAGCATAGCTCTTCTAAGTTATCATAAGGTTATTAACGTTCTGTTAACGTTATTTTTTGTCTGCGACAACCTCAAAAGGGAAATCTACAATTACTTCCCTGTGCAATCTTATTTGTGCATTATAAGGACCAGTACGCTTAACGGCACCACCTTGAATGCTGATAAATTTCTTATCAATACTGTGACCTTCTTTTTCAAGGGCAGCAGCTAGATCAATAGTAGTAACCGATCCAAATAATTTATCGGCAGCACCTGTCTTAGCAGCTATTTTCAATTCCAAAGCTTTAAGAGCTTCAGCTGTTTTGCTAGCAGCATCAACAACTTTTTTCTCTTTGTGAGCTCTTTGTTTTAAGTTCTCTGCCAATACCTTTTTAGCAGAAGATGTAGCCATATCGGCTAAACCTCTTGGAATAAGGTAATTTCTACCGTAACCGTTCTTTACGTTTACGACATCATCTTTAAAGCCTAAATGCTCTACGTCTTGTTTTAGTATAAGTTCCATCTTGCCTTAAATTTATTTTAATAAATCTCCTACGTATGGCATCAAAGCCAAATGACGTGCTCTTTTGACTGCTTGAGCCACTTTGCGTTGGTATTTTAAAGAAGTTCCTGTAAGTCTTCTAGGTAACAATTTACCTTGCTCGTTTACTAACTTCATTAAAAAGTCCGCGTCTTTGTAATCGATATATTTAATACCTGATTTCTTGAAACGGCAATACTTCTTTTTAGTATTGGTCTCAATGTTCAATGGAGTCAAATAACGGATTTCACCGTCTTTTTTTCCTTTTGCTTGTTGTTGTAATGTTGCCATAATTCCTTAAGCTTTAGCTTTTAACCTTGTTCTTCTTTTCTCAGCCCACTCAATTGCGTGCTTGTCTAGTTTTACCGTTAAGAAACGCATAACACGTTCATCTCTTTTGAACTCTTGCTCATAAGGAGTAATTACCTCTCCGGTAGCTGTAAATTCGAACAAGTGGTAAAATCCACTTTTCTTGTGTTGGATGGCATAGGCCAATTTCTTCAGTCCCCAGTTTTCTTTGGAGACCATCTTGGCGCCATTTTTAATTAAGAAATCCTCAAATTTCTTAACTGTTTCCGCTATCTGATCATCAGAAAGCACGGGATTCAAAATGAAAACAGTTTCGTAATGGTTCATAAATGTATATTTTTTAGGGTTGCAAAAGTAATAATATTTATGAGACTTTACAAGAAAACGGAAATTTCTTCGTTATACTTTGATAATCCTAAAATCTTACATAACCAAATCTTAACCTATGTCATTACAAATTACACAAAAAAGCAGGCCAAGTTTACAATATTATTGTATTTAAGCCCGTTTTTTTAGTATTTTGTCGATGATTTAACCCCACAAATCGACCCATTTATGAAATTAAGAAGTATTATCGTAGACGATTCGTCCATGCAACGAATGGCAGTCGCGAAGCTTGTAAACAGTCATCCCAACCTAGCTATGGTGGCCGAGTACAGCAATGCGATCGAAGCCAAAAACGGCATTAAGAACAACGAGATCGATCTTATTTTTCTTGATGTTGAAATGCCTATCATCAGTGGATTTGACCTACTCGAATCCTTAGAAAACAGTCCTCAAGTAATTTTGATTACAGGTAAGCCAGATTATGCCCTTAAAGCATTTGATTACGATGTAACCGATTATTTGCACAAGCCTATTACCCTTGCCAGATTTGATGCTTCGGTAAAAAGAGCGGTTGCCAAATATGAACAAATGAATAAAGTTCAAGAAGACGAAGAACATATTTTCGTTAAGAGCAACCTTAAAAAACGTAAAGTTATATTAAACGATATTAAATGGATAGAAGCTCTTGGTGACTATATTAAATTGGTTACGGATGAGGCCAACATTGTTATCTTGTCTACCATGAAGTCATTTGAGCAGCAACTACCGGAAGATAAATTCTTACGCATTCACAAATCCTACATAGTGAATTTAGAAAAGATAGAAAAATTCAACAGTAAAAATGTTGAAGTTAGTGGAAGGTCCATTCCTCTGAGCAGGAACAAGAAGACCGAGTTAGCAGAAGCATTGGCCAATGTCTAGCACTTCTACTTTAAAATATAAATCCCGAACATCAAATGGTGTTCGGGATTTTTTTTATTCGCCCTTAAATATGGTCTACATTATAGATTACCCGTACACTGCGATACTGTGAAACGGAATTAAACGATTTTTCTATTCTCTTGATAGCCATTTTTGTCTTTACAACAGATTGGGCATGTGGTATCTTTATCAATACGTTTTTTAAGAAAAGATTCCGTACTCTGGCCACCGGCGGATACTCGGGCCCTAGTACATTACCCCCTAAAGTTGCACGAAGTGCTTTTGCAAACCATTCTGTTGCTTCGTTCAGACGGTTATACTCCCTATGCTTAAAAGTGATTTTTATTATTCTATTACTGGGAGGATATTTATACTGTTCCCGCTCGTACAACTGCTCATTGAACATAGTATCATAATCATGGGTAGATACCTGTTGTAAAATTTGGTGGTACGGATTATAACTCTGTATTAAAACTTTACCTCTTTTTTTGGTACGTCCTGCCCTACCCGCTACTTGTGTCAATAGTTGAAAACAACGTTCGTGCGCCCTGTAATCCGGAAAATTCAGAAGAGAGTCTGCATTCATAATACCTACCAAACTCACATTTCTGAAATCAAGCCCTTTGGTCAACATTTGCGTACCCACAAGAATATCCATCTCTTGTTGCTCAAAAGCGGTTATTATCTTTTCATATCCATGTTTACCACGAGTAGTATCTAAATCCATACGCCAGGTCTTAGCATCTGGAAATAAGGTTTCCAGCTCCTTTTCCACCTGTTCTGTCCCAAATCCTTTGGTATCCAAAGTCTGGCTACCACAGGCTTGACAGCTTACTTGCAATGCCATATGATACCCACAATAATGACAACGTAATTGTTTTTTATATTGATGATAGGTTAAACTTACATCGCAATTGGGGCACTGGGGCGAATGCCCACAAGTAGTACATTCCATTATTGGTGCGTACCCTCTTCTATTTTGAAATAAAATTACCTGTTCGCCTGCCTCCAGAGCTTCTTCAATCGCCAGAAACAAGCGTTCCGAAAAATGTCCCTTCATACGGCGCTTACGGCTCTGTTCCTTTATATCTACCAATTCAATATCCGGCATAAGCACATTTCCGTAACGCCGGGTAATTGCCGCATATCCGTATTTTCCAATTTTAGCATTGTAAAAACTTTCAATACTTGGTGTAGCCGACCCTAACAGAACTTTACTATCATGTAATTTACCCAACACTATAGCAGCATCACGCGCATGATATCTTGGTGCCGGATCAAACTGCTTAAAAGAACTCTCGTGCTCTTCATCAACCACAATAAGCCCTAAATTGGAAAAAGGCAAAAACAAAGCGGAACGCGCTCCTATGACTATTTGGGCTTTATCTTTGCTGGTCAAAACATTGTTCCAAGCCTCTACACGCTCCTGCACACTGTATTTGGAATGATACACCGTTATTTTTTCACCAAAATAATTCTGTAAACGAGAAATAAGCTGAGTGGTCAAGGCTATTTCAGGTAGAAGGTAAAGCGCTTGCTCCCCTCTGTGCAAACATTCTTCTATCAGTTTTACATACACCTCTGTCTTTCCCGACGAAGTTACTCCATGTAAAAGAGTAACCTTATCCGCTTTAAAACTCTCGGTTATATCGTCAAAAGCTTGTTGCTGATATTCGTTTAAATCCTTTAAACTATAGTTTTCTTCCTCTCCTTCGTAATTGACCCGGTCTGTTCTTATAAAGTACTCTTCCAGGATTCCTTTATGTACTAGCGATTTTATAACTGCTTTTGACCCCCCACTGGTTTTCTCAAGCTCGTCAACTTTAATCGGCTTTTTATTGGCAGCTTGTAATTGAAATAAGGATAGAACCACTTGGCTTTGCTTGGGAGCCCTGGACAAATCGGTTAAAAGAGCTTCTAGTTTTTCTTCCGAAAGGTATTCTTTGCCCAGTTTTACATAACGAACCAGTTTAGGCTTATACTGCTCGTACATTTCTTCTTTAAGAAGAATAACATTCTTTTCTATTAGCCGGTTCAATACCGGCAGAATATTTTTTCGTTCAATAATAGCGCTTACCTCCTGCACTTTTAGTACAGCCTGATGCTGTAATGCTTCATAGACCAAGAACTCATCATCCTCTAGCCCAGACTCATCTACTTCCCCACTGCTGTTCCGCAGAATAAGGGTCTCACTTTCCAATAAGAACGCTCCGGGTACGGCACTCCTGAAAACCTCGCCAATAGTACACATGTAATACTCAGCGATCCATTGCCAATGTTTTAACTGAATAGCATTAATAATTGGGTCTTCATCCAAAATACGGTCAATCTCCTTTGCCTCGTATATTTCAGGGTCATTGGTATGCACCTTGTTAACCAAGCCCGTATAGACTTTAGACTTTCCAAAAGGCACCCCTACCCGCATACCAGGACGCAAAAACTTAGCCTCGGTTTCAGAAACGGTGTAGGTAAATAGTTTCTCTAAAGGAATCGGTAATATAACATCAATAAAATACTGCATACAGTGGAGTGAAAATCTATCCGTCTACCCGTACCCAAGTCTGGGTGCGGTAAATAAAGGCCAAATACCCTCTTACTTTAAGTTCATCAGGATTATCCGGGTTAAGCCAAATTTTACATCTAAAGGTCATTGCCTGCTGAGGGTCAAAGAGAGTATCTCCTTTATAAACCCCGTTCCCATGGTATTCTGCATCTTCAATAATGGTCATACCCAATACAGGCTTGTCTTTCATATCTCCCTCGCATTTGGTGCAAATAAAGTTTTCCTTTCCTTCTTCCACTATTTCAATCACCTTACCATGCATTTTTCCATCTTCTTCATAAATTTCGATAATTGCTTTTGGTTTACCGGTGCGGTCATCTATGGTTTTCCATTTTCCGAATACACTTTGGGACTGCCCCATTGGAAGCATTGATAAAAACAGGAAAATTAAACTCGTAATATTGGTTACACTCATCTTCTAGAATATGTTTTTCTTAAAGAGTTCAATGAAGCATTAAGCTCGAACCCGAGCAACAATATATTAGAATTTAACCAGATATATACCATAAGTATCAACAAACCTCCTAAAGCTCCGTATAATTCATTATATCTAGCAAATTTTTCAACATATACCCCAAAAAGATATGATGTAAGCATGAACAATAAGGTAGTCATTAAAGCTCCAACAGAAAAGAAGCGTGCATGTTTACCCTCCATCGTACCAAAATAATACAATATAGCCGTTGTAAAATAGGACAGTATAACAAAGAAGAGCACCTTGCCTATCTGAGCTCCAACAATATCATTCTCAGTAAGATCGTAACCACGTGTTTTGGCCGCCCAAACACTTAAATAATCTGTAATATAAAACTCAAAATACCCGTAGGTAACAGCACCTACAATGAGTAAAATGGACAGGATAAGCCCCACCATTAGGGCATAAAGATATTGACGGAAAAAATTCCTGGTAAGCTCTACGTGATACGAATTTTCAAACCCTCCAAAAATGGCATTTACCCCATTGGCCATCAGAAAAATGGAGAACAAAAAAGCCGAGGATAGCAACCCACCTCTTTTCTGGTCTTTTATTTGCTGATAAATATCCCCAAAATAATCACTTGTAGCCGAAGGCAAAAAAGATTCTAAAAAAACAAGGAACTGAGAATCAAAATTTTCATTGCCCACACTTACATAAGGCAGTATAAAAGGTATTAAGGTGATGAGAAATATAAGTAACGGAAACAGCGCTAAAAACAAACTAAACGCAATGGAACTGGCACGTGTAGAGATAGCCCCACGAAAAATACCAAGAATATACATTTCCATTAAATCATAGAGCGATAGCCCCTCAAAAGCCGGTAATTTTATTCGTTTTAAGAAACGAGCAAGCCGGTTAATGACAGGAATTTTTTCAATTCTATCCTCTATCTCCTGCGACATTTACACCGCTTTTAAGCTTAAATCCATATTGTAGACAGAATGTGTTAGCGCTCCAGAAGAAATATAATCCACACCACACTCCGCATATTTACGCAAGGTATCTTCGGTTATCCCTCCCGAAGATTCCGTTAGGCACGTATCACCAATTAACTTTACCGCTTTACGGGTATCTTCATAATTAAAGTTATCTATTAGAATACGGTACACACCACCGGCTTCAAGAATTTGTTCAATTTCGTTTAAGTCCCTAGCTTCAACTATTATCTTAAGGTCTCTATTGGTTTCCTTTAAATAGTCTTTTGTTTTCTGAACAGCCTTACCAATTCCACCCGCAAAATCTATATGGTTATCCTTAAGCATAATCATATCATAAAGGGCAAATCTATGATTCTCTCCACCCCCTATTTTTACCGCCCATTTCTCCAAAGCACGAATGCCGGGCGTAGTTTTTCTTGTATCAAGAATTTTAGTTCCCGTACCCTCTAGCAACTTTACGAACGAATTTGTTTTGGTTGCGATGGCGCTCATACGCTGCATGGCATTCAAAACCAATCTTTCTGCCTTTAAAATGCTCTGTGATTTTCCTGTGACATAAAAAACGATATCACCATGTTTTACCGCCGAACCATCTTCTATAAGTGTTTCTACCTCCATACCAGGGTCTACATACTTAAAAACTTGTTTAGCGAATTCCACACCCGCAATAACACCTTGGTCCTTTACCAATAATTTAGCCTTACCCGTTGCTGTATCCGGAATACAAGCTAGAGAACTATGGTCTCCATCTCCTACATCTTCACGAATGGCGTTGGTTATGATATACTCTATTTCTTTTTGAAATTGTTCTTTGGAAATCATCTATGAAATTTTACTTAAAGCTAAATTAGTAAATTGTTGGGGGTTTATAGACTTTACCCCAAGGGTTATTTGTAAGAACTGCTTTGGACAGGAATAACGAATTTTTATTATTTCAAATTATATTTGCAGCATGACCATAAAACTCATCGCTATCGGAAAAACGGATAGCCAAGCATTGCTGCAACTTATTAGCGAATACGAGAATAGATTGAAGCACTATGTTAAATTTGACCTGACCATTATACCCGACATTAAAAACACCAAAAACCTCTCCGAAACCCAACAAAAGGAAAAGGAAGGTGAACTTATCTTAAAACAATTGACCAATACGGATGTACTGGTTCTCCTAGATGAAAACGGAAAACAGTTTTCATCCGTAGATTTCTCTTCCTATCTACAGAAAAAAATGAACGCCGGTCTTAAACAACTAGTTTTTGTCATAGGCGGGCCGTACGGTTTCAGCCCAGACGTTTACAGCAAGGCACAGGGCAAGATTAGTCTGTCTAAAATGACTTTTTCTCACCAAATGGTACGTTTATTTATAGTGGAACAAGTTTACAGGGCATTTACTATTCTACGTAATGAACCTTATCACCACAGGTAGAGCAATACCCTATTCTTCAACCGTTCAATCTAAAAAAAACCTCTTGTAGCTTATATTAACAAATCAACTTTTCTACATTAGCAGTCTAACAAAAAAATTGCCATGATTGTTACTAAAGGAATTCCGTTTAAGAAGTTATTTGATTTGTCTTTCCACCATATCATTTGGCTATTTCTATATATGGGTAGCGTTGCCGTGCTATACCGTTTTAATATTATTTCGTACGAAGTTCCTTGGTTACCAGTCTCTGTAATTGGTACCGCTGTTGCCTTTTACGTTGGTTTTAAAAACAATCAATCCTATGACAGAATGTGGGAAGCCCGAAAAATATGGGGAGGAATAGTAAATGATAGCCGTACATGGGGTATGTTGGTAGATGGATATATAACTAACATGAACGCCTTAGAAAAACATAATGAAGAGGACTTACACGCCATAAAAAAAAGACTTATTTACAGGCAGATAGGATGGCTTTACACCCATAGAGAACAATTATTGGTATCTACCTCTTGGGAACATGTTTCACAAGGTGGCTTGACCACCAAGCACGCCCAAAGACTTGAAGATAACTTTGGAGTGGGTATCATAAGTGACCATCTAGAATACCGTCAATTAAAAAACTTTCTTTCTAAAGAAGAATTTGAACGTTTGGTTACCAAAGCCAATACCGCTACGCAAATTATAAATGAACAATCCAGAGATTTACGAGAATTACGCAAAAAAGGGTTAATTGACGATTTTAGACATATTAAGATGCAAGATGTTTTACGTACTTTTTATGAATTACAAGGTAAGAACGAGCGAATCAAAAAATTTCCCTTCCCCCGCCAATACGCAAACATGAGCTATTATTTTGTTGGGATATTCATTTTTCTATTGCCATTTAGTATGATGCCCGAAGTGCTAGATTCCGGAACCGCCAACCTATGGCTTGCCGTACCAATCTGCGTATTGTTAGGATGGATATATGTTATGATGGAATTAATTGGGGATTATTCTGAAAATCCATTTCAGAGAATGGCGAATGATATTCCTATGCTTTCGCTTTGCAGAACAATTGAAATAGACCTTAGGGAAATGTTGGGAGAAACAGAACTACCACCTCCGGTAAAAGCAGAAAAAGGGGTGCTTATGTAGTTTTATATTGTAGTTATGGCATTATAAACTAAAAGTTGCTTATGCCCACCCTACCTAGAGTCACAACGAACCTTAACGGAAGTAAGCCAAGAAACATTTACATAATAACACATAAAAAAAGCCCTAATTAAAGGGCTTTTTCAATTCTTATCATTTAGAGAAGGGTTTAGTACAATACTCTAAACTTAATGGTATTCTCAACCTTTTTAAGGGCTTTGATTACGTCTTTATTATATTCCTTATCCAAATCGGTTATAACGTAGCCAACCTCACTATCCGTAGAAAGGAATTGCCCTGAGATATTTAAACCATACGTAGCACATACTTCGTTGATTTTTGCCATAATGCCAGGAACGTTCTTATGAATATGCAAGAAACGGTGTGCGTTCTGTTGTTTTGGCAAACGGATGTTAGGGAAGTTTACCGCATCTACCGTATTCCCAGAATTGATATAGTCCATAATTTTATTAGGAACAAAATCAGCTATATCACGTTGTGCCTCTTCAGTACTACCACCTACATGAGGCGTTAGGATAACATTCTTTAAACCTTGAAGCGGTGTATAGAAATCACCATTGCTACGAGGCTCCTCAGGATATACATCAATTGCAGCACCTCCAATTTTTCCGGATTTTAGACCATTGGCCAAAGCTTCAATATCTACAACAAAACCTCTAGAAAGATTGATAAGCATTGCGCCGTTTCTCATTTGGCTAATTTCTCTTGCGCCAATGAAATTCTTGTTTGCCTTGTTATCATCTATGTGTAAGGTAACTACGTCCGAAACATTCAACAAGTCCTCTAACGTATTGCACTTTTTAGCATTACCTAAGGACAACTTATCCTCAACATCATAGTAATACACACGCATACCTAGAGCTTCCGCCAAAATAGAAAGTTGCTTACCTATATTACCATAACCAACAATACCAAGATTCTTACCACGAACCTCTCTTGAACCTTCGGCGGTTTTTTGCCATTGCCCACTATGAATTTCGCTACTTCTAGAGAATACACTACGCATAAGCATAATGATTTGCCCAATAGCCAATTCCACAACGGAACGGGTATTACTGTACGGAGCGTTAAAGACTACAACGCCGTTTTTCTTGGCATGCAGCAAATCTATTTGTGTAGTACCGATACAGAACGCACCAACAACCAAAAGTTTATCCGCCGCATCCAATACTTTTTGCGTCACTTGGGTCTTAGAACGAATACCCAATACATGAACACCTTTAATCTTCTCTATAAGTTCTTCTTCTCCAATACTGTGTTTTACCAGTTCTACTGAAAAACCATCATCTGACAGGTTTTTGAACGCATCAGGGTGAACATTTTCCAAAAGAAGAATTTTAATTCTGTTCTTGGGATAAGAGATATTACGAGGTAAATCGTTTACAAAAAGAAATTCATCCATATTAGGTGTGATATAATCTGCATTTTTTGCCGCTTTTTCGCGATGCACATTTTCCGTGTACGCAAAGAATTTATCGGCAATACCGGCTTCGCGCATTACATAATCGCTATACCCATCTCCAATAACTTGAACTTCTCCTTCTAAGTTCATGTTTTTAAGACATTCTATTTTCCCGTTATGCTGAGAAAGCACATTTTTAGCATCAAAACCAATAATATTTCCTTCTTTATCAAATTCAAAGGTATTTGCATATACCCTATCCGATGGAATATTATACTCCTTAACAATAGGATCTATAAACTCTTTAAACCCGCAAGAGATTACATAAATATCATCCGAAAATTTTTCAAAAAACTCTTTATTGGAAGCAATAGACTTTGAAATTTTATGGCGCAACTCCTCAACTAACGGCCCTAAATCATCTTTATGGGCGTTTAATAATTTTATTCGTCTTTCAAGTGATTCGGTAAAGGATATATCTCCGTCAATACCCAGATTTGTAATCTCTTGAATTTGACTAATGATTTCGTCTCGGTTAGACTTGCCTTCCAAGGTCATTTCGGCCAGTACATCCAAAGCTTCTACCCTTGTTAAGGTGCTATCAAAATCGAATACGTATTTTCTACCTGTTTCTACCATGTCTTTGCTAAAAAATTAAGCAACAAAAATAAAGATTATTTCTGTCCAAATTGGACTAATGTTGCTAAAAGTTATCCTTATAACTAAACTAGTTCTTTTTGATAGGGATTTTCATTTTAATAAGAATGATAAAACGTACTGTGCTAATCCAGAAAAGAGAGTATCGCCTTTGAAAAAGCAGGAGTTTTATATGTTCCGTTATGGTCTCCGTCCACAATTACAAATTCGCTTTTGGGAATAGCTTGATGTAGTTCCTCCGGACTGCCATTGTCCAAATCTTCATTACCCGCTATGACCAAAACTTTGGCCTGCACATAACTTAAATGACTTTTTCTTGTGTACGGCTGAAAACGCTGTTGCAAATACAGACTCCTAAAATCCGCATTTACGGATTTAGCATAATCTACCGCTTCTTGGGTCTCTTCCGTTACCCTGCCGTTAAATGCCTGCATAAACTTTATTTTTCGGGGCCACCGGTAATGGGTGAAATCTATTCCCATACCGCCCAATACCGCTTTTTTTACCCGTTTATCCTTCAACAAAAGTTTGGCAAGCACAATACTCCCTCTAGAATACCCAACGGCCATATATTTTTTAAGCCTAAGGTGCTGCATTAAAAACATAATATCCATGATTTCTGAATCTAAGCTATATGCATCTTCCGTTTGCGGTTTGTCCGATTCTCCGTTACCCCTTAAATCAAGCGCAACCACCCTAAAATCTTCGGCTAATAGGTCAGCCTTTAAACTTGTATCTCCCCACGATTCCTTGGTGTTTATGAACCCGTGAACCAACAACACAACATCTCCTTTACCTTCATCCGTATAGGCTATTTTTGTATCATCAAACGAATTGAAAAATTGGGTCTGAGCCGATAATTTGGTAACGAACATGAACGGCATCACCAAAAGAAAAATACGAAGTGTACGCTTATACATTAACATAGATAATCCCTGTAATTACAGCAAGTCCAAAACTTAACAATGTTCCTATTAAAATATATTCCGTAAGTTTCCTGTTGTTGCTTTCCTTTAAATCGTTAAAGCGAAAAACAGATTTTGCCCCTATCAAAAGCCCTATAGCCTCCCATCTGCCCATAATAATGAACATAAGAACAAATAACCTTTCTATTATTCCAATATACTTTCCGGCATTGGGCAAAGATTTATGGTCTAGTTCAATTTTATCGGACATGGCTTCCAACAACTTCCCCATAATAATCGCAGCAGGAGAACTAACAAATACAAGAGCGGTTACCAACGGCCAATCCAAACCTTGAAAAAGAGCTACCGTATGCTCCGTTAAGTTTCCATAGTATACACAACAGTACAGTACGGCCACATGCAGCACCTGATCTATGAAAAAAGGAATGCTCTTGAGACGGAATTTTGGAGTTAAGTATAGTTTTAGCAAATCGATAACATAATGCGAAACCATAATAACCAATGCTACTTTCCAAAAATTAAAATCCCAGACCAAAAGCATGGTCAAGGCAAAGTGAAGCAAGACGTGCGCGTACAAGTATTTAGACTTCTCCTTATTAGCTTCCTTATGAACTACCCAACGGTTGGGTTGTAGCAAAAAATCACCTATTAAATGTGCCAATAAAAGTTTTGTAAACAGAACCATCTAACCTAAATCTTTTAAAGTTTTTGAATAGTACCCGAGTAACTCCAGAACCAAATCTAAACGTGCTCTTTTTTGACGTTGACTTACCGCAGATTGTTTAATATTTAGCCTTTCGGCGATTTCCCGTTGTGAAGCATTGGGATTGTCTAGCGCCAATACAATTATTTCTGCCGATACGGTGCTCCAATCATCCATAAAGTGCAGGGCCAACTTAAGCATAAGATTTAAGGTGTCATCAAAAAAGCCATTGCCCGTAGCTATGGTTAAATTAAGCTTATCCTCTTTTAGTGATTCAAAAGTTCTACCGGATCTATGATAAGCCGGACCGTTAGACTCACTAACCCCCACCCCCTTAAACGTTTCATTACCCAAACCAATACCCATACGGACATCTAGCCCTTTTACGGTCTTCATTAAAGCCTTGATATATATTGCCGCTTGCAAAGCATCTTCCTTTGCTATTTTTAGCTGAAACTCATCTCCTCTGTAAACCTCCCAATCTACTGGAGATTTACCAAGTTTGGATAAGTAATCCTTAAGAATGCCCAACCACTCCGATGAGTTGTAACCCTCGGAATTAATAATATCTCCTGTTATTATTGCCACCATAATAATATAAGCTAAAACGCTAATATACTAAAATATAAGCTAAAACACTAATATTTTTCTTTATAAGTCAAAATGCTTATAATCAAAACCATCTTCGCACATTTAGACAGTACTGCTTGTACTCCTTTCCAAAAAGCTCCAAAAGAGCCATTTCTTCAGGAATAATCTGAAACCTGTTCATATACGCCACAAAACCGGCAGCCAATAACGTATTAAAGGCATTCCCTAACCAAATACCCAAAGCCAGTAACAATATGAGCAATGCCAAATACATAGGGTTTCTAGAATAGGCAAAAATTCCTCCGTCAACCAATTTACTCGCTTTAGAAGGTTTGGTCGGGTCTATAGTGGTTCGCTGGCGAAGAAACTGAAAAAGAGCAACACCAGCTACAAGCCCGGCAAACACCAATAAGCCATAAATCAAATAATATCTACCAAAAAAATCAAAATAACCAAAAGGCAAAAAAGTAGCAAGCAAATACATAAGACCTGCAAAAATCAAGAAAACAACTGCTGGAGGTATCTTCAATTCCATAGAAAGAAATATTTATAGCATATCAAAATTACTACTTTTGAGACCGCTAAATGCATCCAAGGAAAAACAATATTAAAATTGGTCTATATGAAACTTGTTTTCGCTACGCATAACAAAAATAAACTTGAAGAAGTTAAAAAAATCGTCCCTCCACATATAGAATTGGTTTCCTTAACGGACATTGGTTGCTTTGACGATATTCCGGAAACAGGGGCTACTTTGGAAGAAAACGCCCATATAAAAGCAGACTACGTTACCAAAAACTACGGCCTTGCATGCTTTGCAGATGACACAGGACTCTTGGTAGATTCATTAAATGGTGCTCCAGGCGTTTATTCCGCCAGATACGCCGGCACAGATAAAAATTCTGATGACAACATGAATAAGCTTTTAGAGAATCTAAAAAGCAAAAATAATCGCGCTGCACACTTTAAGACCGTTATAGCCCTGAATATCAATAATGAAAAATATGAGTTTAGCGGTATCGTAGGAGGGGAAATAACAGAAGCAAAAAAAGGCGATAAAGGCTTTGGGTACGACCCTATTTTCCTTCCCAATGGTTATAATGAGACCTTTGCAGAACTTCCTTTGGAAACCAAAAACGCCATTAGCCACAGGGGCCGAGCCATGAGAAAATTAATAGATTTCCTCCAATAACGGCTATCTCAATAATAAAACGTACCTTTGCGCCTTAATTTTAACGCCGCCGGTATGGCAGGTGTTGCTCTGAGTACTAAGGTTATACACGATAATCGCTCTATGCAACACACCTATTAGCGATTAAGTATACCTTTTTTATGACAAAATTTGAAGCCTTAGGGCTAGACAAGTCCATATTGGACGCTGTCAAAGATATGGGATTCGAAAGCCCATCTGAAGTACAAGAAAAAGCAATCCCTATTTTATTGGAAAGTGAAACCGACCTAGTTGCACTAGCGCAAACAGGAACCGGTAAAACTGCTGCTTTTGGTTTTCCATTAATTCAGAAAATAGATAACAATAGCAGAACTACCCAAGGTTTGGTACTCTCTCCTACCCGTGAACTTTGTTTGCAGATTACAAATGAAATGCAAGCTTATTCTAAATATGTAAAAGGCCTCAATACCGTTGCCATTTACGGGGGAGCAAGTATTACGGAACAAGCAAGACAGATCAAACGTGGCGCACAGATAGTTGTAGCAACTCCTGGGCGAATGAAAGATATGATCAGCCGTGGCCTGGTAGATATAAGCAAAATAGACTACTGCGTTCTAGATGAAGCAGATGAAATGCTTAACATGGGCTTCTTTGAAGATATAAAGGACATCCTTTCAAATACTCCCAAGGACAAATCTACGTGGTTGTTTTCGGCTACTATGCCAAGAGAAGTAGCTACTATAGCTAAAAAGTTCATGCACAGCCCTATGGAAATTACCGTGGGAGCTAAAAATGCTGGAACTTCAAACGTACAGCACGAATATTATGTAGTTGGAGGTAGAGATAGATACCCTGCCCTTAAAAGACTTGCAGATGCCAACCCTGATATTTTCTCGGTAGTTTTCTGTAGAACAAAAAGAGACACACAACGTGTAGCTGAAAAGCTAATTGAAGACGGTTACAACGCAGGTGCTTTACATGGAGATTTAAGTCAAAACCAGAGAGATTTGGTTATGAACTCTTTCCGTAAAAAGCAAATACAAATGCTTGTTGCTACAGATGTAGCGGCACGTGGTATTGATGTTGATGACATTACGCATGTTATCAATTACCAGCTTCCAGATGAAATTGAAACCTACACCCACCGTAGCGGTCGTACTGGTAGAGCTGGGAAATCAGGTATTTCAATGGTTATCGTTACCAGAAGTGAGATGCGTAAGATTCACGCTATAGAGAAAAAGATACAGCAAGATTTCATCTCCAAGAAAATTCCGACCGGAATAGAAATCTGTGAGATTCAACTATATCACTTGGCCAACAAAATCAAAGAAACAGAAATTAATGCAGATGTAGAAAACTATCTTCCTGCCATTAACGATGTATTAGAAGGTCTGGACAGAGATGAGCTTATTAAAAAAATAGTATCCGTAGAGTTTACCCGTTTTTCGAATTATTACAATAAGACGAAAGACATGAACACTTCTGATGACCGTGGTCGCGACAGAGATAGAGGAGAAAGAAACGCACACGTACCTTCAAACGGTTCTGTACGTTACTTCATAAACGTTGGAGAAAAAGATGGTTACGATTGGATGTCCTTAAAAGATTTCTTGCGCGACACATTGGATTTAGGCAAAGAGGATGTTTACAAGGTTGATACTAAAGATTCTTTTTCATTCTTTAATACCGAAGCTGAACATACAGATAAAATTCTTTCGTTTTTCACGGACTTTAAACTTGAAGGTAGGTTTATAAACGTAGAAGTATCCAAAAACCCTGGCGGAAGTGGCGGCGGTGGTCGTGGCAGAAGCAGAAGCGGCGGTGGCAGAAAAAGAGATCGTGACAACGATCGTGGTGGCCGCTCAAGAAGCAGAAACTCTTCTAAAGGAAAGCCAAGTCATTCCGGAAAAAGAAGAAGCTCAAAAAGTAGAAGCGATTTCTTCTAGACCTCAAGAAACTTATTTTTAAAGTTAATTGTATATTAAAAAATACGCTTCGGCGTATTTTTTTGTTTTGTTTAGTACTTTTAAACCTGTATGCTTAAAGTAATGAAACCACTCTTAATAATTATTCTACTATTTATCTCAACCTTTTCATTTGCTCAAGAGGAAGAAGTTTTAGAAGAAAAAGAAATAAAAGCCATAGTTGTTAATGCCCAAACCGATGCGGTTATGGGTGATGTTCATGTTATAAACTTGAACAAGGTAAAAGGAACAATTACCAAAGAAGATGGGGAATTTACAATTTCGGCATCGGTAGACGATATCCTTTATTTTTCTTTTTTAGGTTTCAAATCACAAAAAATCAGGGTTACCAATGACATGTTTAAATTCAAGGACACTAAAATTGCCTTAACGGAACTGGCCTATGCATTGGAAGAGGTGATCGTTAAACCGTATCAACTCACCGGCTATCTTGAAATAGACGTTAAGAACGCTCCTATAAATAATGCGTACCAATATAGTATTTCAGGACTTTCAGTAGGTTATGAAGGCGGTAATAAAAACCCAAGCGCCGTTACCAAAGTGTTGGGCGCCATTTTAAATCCCGCAGATTTATTGCGTAATCTCTTTGGAAAACAGCCCAACCAGATGAAAAAGCTACGCAAAATAAAAGAAGATGATCAGATACGAGATCTTTTGGCTTCAAAGTTTGACCGTGAAGTCTTAACGGAACTACTTCAGATAGAGAAACTGGACATTCAAGATATTCTAAACAATTGTAATTACTCCAAGTCCTTTATAAGAACTGCCAACGACCTGCAAATTCTAGATGCTATAAGCAGTTGTTACGAAGATTTTAAAGTATTAAATCGTAAAAAATAAATTTTCTATTTTCCACAGCATTTTATAGCTTTAGGGAAAATAGACTACTTATGAAAAGACTGCTCTCTGCGGTTGTTATTTTCTCCCTTCTTATCGCCTGCAAAGAAAAGCGAAAGAATCTTATAGAAGAAGTATCAATTAAAACCGATACTGTTTCCAAAACTATCGAACCCAAAAAAAAACTGCCCTTTATATGGGATGCAGCCAATATTTACTTTCTACTAACGGATAGGTTCAATAATGGCAACCCTGAAAACGATGTAAATTTTGAAAGAACCCAACCCACTGGGCCTTTAAGAGGTTTTATGGGAGGAGATATTCAAGGTATCACCCAAAAAATAGAGGAGGGTTATTTCTCAGACTTAGGTATCAACGCCATTTGGTTTACGCCCGTCATAGAACAAATTCACGGTAATACAGATGAAGGTACGGGAAGTACCTATGGTTATCATGGTTATTGGGCAAAGGATTGGACCGCTTTAGATCCTAATTTTGGGACCCGAAAAGATTTGGAAATCATGGTTAAAACCGCCCATAAAAACGGAATTAGAGTTTTAATGGATGTGGTACTGAACCACACCGGACCTGTTACGGAGATAGATGAAGCATGGCCTGAAGAATGGATTAGGACTAAGCCTACTTGTGATTTCAGTTCCTACCAAACTACCGTAGAGTGTACCCTTGTAGATAACTTACCTGACGTTAAAACAGAATCCAATGAAGCCGTAGAACTGCCTGATGCCCTATTGGCCAAATGGAAAGAGGAAGGACGTTTAAGTCAGGAACTAGATGAACTTCAGCTTTTCTTTGAACGTACCGGTTACCCAAGAGCTCCAAGATACTATATCATAAAATGGCTTACGGATTATGTAAACAATCTTGGAATAGATGGTTTTAGAGTAGACACGGTAAAACATGTTAACGAAAATGCATGGTCCGAACTTTATAAAGAAGCTTCCCACGCCTTTGAAAATTGGAAAAAGATGCACCCTGAAAAGGTACTTGATGACCAGCCGTTCTACATGGTGGGCGAAGTGTACAATTATGGTATTTCCGGTGGTAGGGAATACGATTTTGGCGATAAAAAAGTAGATTATTTTGCCCATGGATTTAAAAGTCTCATCAATTTTGAACTAAAGGAAGATGCCAAAAAAGACTACGAATCTATTTTTCGCAAGTATAATAAAATACTGCACTCGCAGCTTTCCGGAAAAAGTGTGGTAAACTACCTAACCTCCCATGATGATGGTCACCCTTTTGATGCCGAGAGAACAAACCCATTTAAAGCCGCAAACATACTGTTGCTTACGCCTGGTGCATCACAAATCTATTACGGAGATGAAACGGCCCGAGATCTAACCATTAAAGCTACCGAAGATAACCCCGTACAAGGAGACGCCACACTACGCTCCTTTATGAATTGGGACGAACTTGATAGCTTACCAAGGACTCAAGAAATACTACAGCACTGGAAAAAACTGGGTACTTTTAGAAGAAACCATTTGGCAGTTGGCGCAGGAAGACATAAAAGACTGGGGAAAACGCCTTATGTTTTTAGCCGAAGCTACGTAGACGGTGACTACAAAGACAAAGTAGTTGTTGGGCTAGATTTACCAAAAGGGAAAAAATCGCTTTGGGTAAAAGGCTTCTTTGGTGATGGAACAACACTTTACGACACCTATTCAGAAACAGAAGTAGTGGTTGCAAACGGTAAAGTAATCTTAGAAAATGATTATGATATTGCTCTTTTGGAACTGAAAGAATAAAAGAGAATAAACACAATAAAAAGAGCCCTTTAAAACGAAGGGCTCTTTTTTATTTTACACCAAATTTACTTTTCCAAGTTTTCCTTTAAACTGGCCAAACCTGCTTCAAAATCCTTTCCTACAGCCTTATCCATGCTCATAAAGAGCATCATAATATTCATAGGAAACTTATGCTTTCCTGAAAAGCCCCAAGTTACCTTAGTATTTCCGTTACTCGCATCGTCTACCTGAAGATAACAATCAGACGTCGATTTAAAAGGTTTCAAAAACCGAAGTTCAGATTCTATGCGTTCTCCATCTATAATATTCTTAATTTCCTGTTCTCCTTCCCCTACTTCTTTGTTGCCGTTCCAATAACTGGTACAACCTACTTCTCCATCAGTACCGGTAAAGCGCTTCTCCATATTCGGGTCTTTTTTTGCCCATGGAGACCACTCATCCATCTTTTTTAAAGATTTTAAATATTGAAAAACTTCTGGTTTGGACTTGGCCACCTCCACCGTCCTAAAAACATTATAGGTTTTTGGTGCAATTAGTGATAATACAAAAATTAACACGACAACACTTACTACAACATAAAGTAATGTGTACATAATAGATTGATTTGTTGGTTATTACAGAAATATACTAAAAACTCCCGTGATTTTAAACAAATCAAAAATCTGAATTCTCCTTTTTAAATATAGCTAGTAACTTATGCGCCGTCTTTTTTAATTTCGGCTTCGTATCGCTTCAAGACGTCATCAATACTCCGTACAGATTTTTTGGTCCAATCCAGCTGTTTTTTGGCCTTTTCCTCTTCGGTCAAACCCCATTGCAAATCCGTAGCACGCATTTTCACCGTTAAGTGCTGTAAAATAATCGCTGCCGAAACGGATATGTTCAAGCTTTCCGTAAAGCCCATCATAGGAATTTTTAAAAACCCGTCACTCATATCAATTGCCTCTTGACTAAGTCCTTTCCGCTCCGTCCCGAACAACAGGGCCGTTTTTCCTTCAATCTTAAAATCCTCAAGCAAATTAGAATCGTTATGCGGTGTTGTAGCAATGATTTTATAACCCTCGTTCTTAAGCTTTTCTATACAGTCCCTAGTGTTTTTATGACGGTGCACATCTACCCATTTCTGTGCTCCCATAGCTATTTCACTGTCCAATTTTTTACCAAACCTAGACTCTATAACATGCGCTTCTTGAATACCGAACACTTCACAACTACGGATTACGGCACTGGTATTGTGCATCTGGTATACATCTTCAATGGCTACGGTAAGTAATTTTGTACGATCTTTTAGTACATCTAGAAACCTTTGCTTTCTTTCTTCGGTTATAAAATTCTCAAGATATTTAAGAAGTTGTTCATCTGCCATATATCGAATATAATAAAAACTCTATTTTTATAACGATGAAGAAAAAAATTACCATTTTAACAGGAGCCGGAATCAGTGCGGAAAGCGGCATAAATACGTTTAGGGATGCCGGTGGATTATGGGAAGGACATGATGTTATGGAAGTGGCATCTCCCCAGGGCTTTGCTAAAAATCCAGAACTAGTGCTTAATTTCTATAATCAAAGACGAGGACAATTACCCGAAGTATTCCCCAACGAAGCACACAAGGCACTTTTTAAGTTGGAAAAATCGTATGATGTTACCATTGTTACCCAGAACGTAGACGACCTTCATGAAAGGGCGGGCAGCACCAATCTTATTCATATTCACGGAGAACTTCTAAAGGCAAGAAGCACAGGAAACGAAAACACGGTACTTCCTTGGAAGGCAGATTTAAATTTAGGCGACCTATGTGAAAAAGGCTATCAGTTACGACCGCATATCGTTTGGTTCGGGGAAGCGGTACCTTTACTCGAAGAGGCCGCTTTGGCGACTCAAAACGCGGATATTGTCATAATTATAGGTACCTCTATGCAAGTCTATCCTGCAGCAAGCTTAATTGATTACGCCCAGGAAAACGTGCCCATATATTTTATAGACCCCAACCCTAACGTTTCCAAAAACCTTTATAACAACCTGACCGTTATTGCAAAAACAGCCGTAGAAGGTGTCCCTAATTTAGTTGACGAACTCCTGAAACAGGCTTAGAATAAAGCTATAATGACACAAGAGGAACTATACAAAGCACTGGACTATGTGAATCACTCCCGTGAAAAACGGGCAGAAATGGCCGATTTTATTAGTAAAAACCCACAATTGGTGGAAGCTCTTTTGCAAATTGCTTTTACCGTTGATGACCCTATTTCCAATAGAGCATGCTGGGTACTGGAGTTTACGGCAAAAGAAAACTTACCATTTATTTACCCACATCTAGATGTTTTCACCGCTAACCTAAGCAGAGTGCGTTTTGATTCTGCCATTAGACCAGTTGCCAAGATTTGCGAATTCCTGACCATGGCTTATTTCTCAAAGGAAAAGAATGAACTGCAGCAAGTATTGACGGAAGACCAACTAGAACAAATAACCACTGCCTGTTTTGATTGGCTGATAGGAGATTATAAAGTAGCCGCCAAAGCGTATTCAATAACTTCCCTTTATTTATTAGGGCACAAATTCCCATGGATACACCCTGAACTAAAAATGGTCCTAGAGCAAAGTTATGCAGATGGAAGTGCCGCATACAAAGCCAGAGCCAGACATGCTTTGGCCAAACTCAAGAAGCATTAGCCCTAAAAACCGAGTTATTAACTTTTTAGGTACAACTTTTTACCACAAGAACCTTAAAAACCTTTTAAAACTACCCATCTTAAGGTATCTTTGCTTTTTTTCAAAAATCAACCTTATACAACGTTATGTCGCTAAACGCTTTGAACGCTATTTCGCCTATAGATGGGCGCTACAGAAGTAAAACTGAACCATTGGCACCGTTTTTCTCGGAAGAAGCCCTTATAAAATACAGAGTACGTGTTGAAATTGAATATTTCATAGCTCTTTGCGAAATTCCGCTACCTCAGCTTGCCGATTTTGACCATTCCAAATTTGGGGCACTTAGAGAAATCTACCAGAATTTTGATACCGTAGATGCACAGGAAATAAAAGATATTGAGAAAACGACCAATCACGATGTAAAAGCAGTAGAATATTTCATTAAAGCTGCTTTTGACAAATTGGGACTTTCCGCTCATAAGGAGTTCATTCATTTTGGACTTACTTCCCAAGATATTAACAATACGGCAATTCCCCTTTCCATAAAAGAGGCCACCAACGAAGTATATGTACCCGAGTACACCAAGCTATTGAACAAAATTCAAGAATTGGCAACAGAATGGGCAGAAATACCCATGCTGGCAAGAACACATGGCCAACCCGCATCTCCTACGCGCTTGGGCAAAGAAATTGAAGTTTTCGTGGTTCGTTTAAAAGAACAGTTCAACCTTTTGAACGATATACCCAGTGCGGCTAAATTTGGTGGGGCTACGGGTAATTACAACGCTCACAAAGTGGCCTACCCATCTATTGACTGGAAAGCTTTTGGAACTAAATTCGTTCAGGAGAAATTAGGTCTTCACCATTCTTTTCCTACTACACAAATAGAGCATTATGACCACATGGCCGCCTTGTTCGATACTTTAAAACGAATAAATACCATTATTCTAGATTTGGACCGTGATTTTTGGACTTACGTATCCATGGATTATTTCAAACAAAAAATTAAAAAAGGAGAAGTTGGCTCTTCTGCCATGCCACATAAGGTAAACCCAATAGATTTTGAAAATTCAGAAGGTAATATAGGTATCGCCAATGCGCTGTTTGAACACTTATCCGCCAAATTGCCTGTTTCAAGATTACAGCGCGACCTTACGGACAGTACCGTACTTAGAAATGCCGGTATGCCATTTGCCCATACAGTTATTGCTTTTCAATCTACTTTGAAAGGATTGAACAAGCTTTTATTGAACAAAGATAAGTTTGAACAAGACCTTGAAAATAACTGGGCGGTAGTTGCCGAAGCTATTCAAACCATTTTACGAAGAGAAGGTTACCCTAACCCATACGAAGCTTTAAAAGGGTTAACCCGTACCAATGCTAAAATAGACCAGAATTCAATTGCAGATTTCATTGATACACTTAATGTTTCGGATGCAATCAAAAAAGAATTAAAAGTAATAACACCAAGTAATTATACCGGTATCTAAGGATTATAAAAATATCCCTAACGAAAAAAAGGCCGCAAATGCGGCCTTCTTCGGGGGATAATGGTTAGTGTTTATGTAAAAATTATCCTTTCTTTTGAATCTCCACTTGATGTGGATAAGGAATTTCAATTCCAGCTTTATCCAGGGCGATTTTACAGTTTTCTAAAGTTCCAAAGTATACATCCCAATAATCTTCTGGCTTACAGAAAGGACGTACGGCAAAGTTAACCGAGCTATCTGCCAATTCCGAAACATTTACAGATGGTGCTGGATCCTTTAAAACCTTTGGGTCTGCCAAAAGAACGTTAAGCAAAACTTCCTTGGCTGTTTTAATATCCTCTCCATACCCTACTCCAATAGTAGTATCTACTCTCATTTTACCTTCCGCAGTATAGTTTATGATATTTCCATTTGCCATGGCACCATTAGGGATAATGGCCAATTTGTTCTGGGGTGTTACTAGTTTTGTGGTAAAAATTTCAATTTCTTTTACAGAACCTAAAACTCCTTGTGCTTCTACCAAATCCCCAATTTTATAAGGCTTAAATATGATAAGCAATACGCCACCCGCAAAATTGGACAAAGAACCTTGTAACGCAAGACCAATAGCAAGACCTGCTGCTGCAATAATGGCGGCAAAACTAGTTGTTTCAACTCCCAATTTTGAAATGACCATTATGATCAAGAAAATTGTAAGAGCCCATTTTACCAAACTCAATAAGAACTTCTGTAAAGATTCATCATAACTCTTACGAGCCATTCCTTTACTAAGAACGTTCATTATTTTTTTGATAATCCATGAACCAATAATGTAAATTACTATTGCTCCTAATACTTTTGGACCGTATTCAACAACAAAGTCAATTCCTTTGCTCATCCATACTTCTGCTTGTTCCATAATCTTTTATAGTTTTCTGGTTAACGTTATACTAGGTAAGACACCCAATATTTTAAAAGGTCACTTAAAACTTTAATTTTATTCAAAAAAAAACAAACCAGAAGAACTGATTTGTTTTTTCAAAATATAATATGAGGTGTACTTTATTTCATAAAATCCACAAAATTAGACAGTTCACTTTCTTTTAGTTCCGATTTTTCAAGCGCTTGAACAAACTGAATCATTTTTGCCGGATTCATATTATTTCCTAAAACCCGGACCACTAAAAAGCCCTTATCATCATTATCTCCATAAATCACTACCTCATCTATGGCATCTTCATCTCCCAAATACTTAATGGTAGCCTTGCCAAAATCTGTATTCATTTTCATGAGTTCAGTAAAGTCTTCAGCGTTTAATATAGATTTTACAATAGCCTTCTCCTTCTGAAAATCTGCCTTGTTGGCCTCTGTTTTCTTAAAAGCAAGAACATTTAGTTTCTTTAACGAACCTAAGCTTTCTTTTTGTTCAGGAGACAATTCTGCTTCCTTGATATTTAACAGACCCGCAGGCAAGTCTAAGGTCAGGAAATTAGGGTTCTCTGAATTTGTTACATAATACTGCTGTAGGCTAGGTGTAGAATTACAAGCACCAAGTACACCCAGAAGCAGTACCGCCACAATCATATTTATTCTTTTCATATAATTCTTTTTAAAGGATTAAGTTTTAACAAAAGTTTATTTGGGACTCCAGTATTACCTTCCGCCTACTTCGTTTAATTCTTCAGGTAAATCCATCTTTCTAGTTAGCGCCCCAATCTTATTTAGATCTATATCTCCCGTTAAGGAAACCAACACACTTTCAAAACTTCTGTTGCCCATATCAAGTTCATCGTTATTAATATCCGACACAAATAATAAAAGTTCACTAACATGGTCTTCATCTCTACCCTGCTTAATATAGAATTTTACGGTGGCATCTTTATCCCTCACTTTCATGAGTTCTTCTAGATTAGAAGATTTTAGATACTTCTTTACCGTTTTGCCCATGTCTTCCGAAATTCTAACATCTTCGGTAATAAAAACTTTAATACCATCCAGACCTTGAGCAATATCCGCAAAATCTTGGGCGTCTTGGTCTTCCTTATCAAAAGCGGCAATATTACCTGCTAACCTTATCATACTTTTATTCACGGTTACTGACCCCACATTTTTCATATTATCATACTTATCGAATATGGACTGCGAAATTCCAAAGAATGGCAAAAGGGCCAATGCTAGTACTACACTTAATTTTTTCATGACTGTTCGTTTTAAGATTAATGATGATTTTAATTATTGATTGATGATGATTTCTGTATTATTTATTCTTACCTGCCTCATTAAGTTCTTCGGGCAAGTTCATTTTTTTTGTTAATGAACCTATTTTGTTCAAGTCTATGTCTCCGGTTAAGGATAACAATACGGTTTCAAATTTTCTTCCGTTTACATCTATGTCAGATTTCATTCCGGTTACGAACATCAAAAGTTCGCTCACATGGTCATCGTCTTTACCACTACGGATGTAAAATTTTACGTTGGCATCTTTATCCTTTACGCGCATAAGTTCTTCTAACTTGGCCGATTTAAGGTATTTATCTACCGATAGTTTCATATCGCCCGCAATAGCTTTGTCTTCTGTAATAAAGACCTTTAGGTTATTTAAACTCTTGGCAATATCCATAAAATCTTTGGCCTCAGGGTCATCTACCTCAACATCTATTTTACTTAATAAATTAAACATGCTACGGTTTACTACTACCGCACTTACCTTATCTAGGTCTTCATATTTATCAAAAAGGGACTGTGAAAAGCCTATGACCGGTAACATTGCTACCACTAGTACAATTAATATCTGTTTCATTTTTCGGGTTTTAATTTTACTTCTTGTTATAAATTTTTTGTTTTGCTACCACAAACTCGTTTAGGTAGCCCATTTTTTCCGTGCCTCTCTCCATATTCTGGCTAAGCATATCCAAGGCCTTTTTGGTTTCGTTATAAGCGTAAAGGGCCTGTTGCTGCTCTAGTTCTTTTTCATCATAATAGGTTTTGCCCAAATACACCCCAAACATAAGTACCACCGCTGCAGCAATTGACATCCATTTATACAAACTTCTGTTACCTCCTGTAGTCTTAGGTTCCAAAACAATTTCCTTAGAAAGTTGTTCCTTTTTAGCTCCGCTCGTAAAACTGAACAGCGGAATATACTGCTCCAAGTTTTCAGGCACCTCTCCTTTAGAAAAAAACGCTCGTAGCTCTTTTTCTTCTGCCACTGTTGTTTCTGCTTCAAAATATTTTTCCAGCAATTTTTCTATTCTATCCAATTCCATAGCTGTGTTTTTGAATTAATCTCTCCCTTACGGTCTTCCTTGCCCTGGACAAGGCCACTCTTACCGCCGTGGGTTTCATTTCTAACATTTTTGCAATCTCTTCATAGTCATATTCCTCAACATCTCGCAACTGCAATACCATTTTTTGTTGTTCCGGCAAATCTTCCATTATTTTTTCTACCCATGAAACACTGTCATTTGCTTCAACTTGTTTTTGTAATGAACTACCTTTTTCTACATAGTTGGTATGCACCAACTTCAGGTTTCCGGCCTGTTTGGATTTTAAGCGATCCAAACAAAAGTTTTTGGTCATGGTCATAGCAAAAGCTTCTACATTCTTATATTGGCCCATATTCTTGCTTTTGGACCAAAGTTTCAGCAGAATTTCCTGTGTGGCATCTTCAGCTTCTTCTCTTGACACCAATAACCGTTTTGCCAAACGAAATAGCTTATCCTGAAAAGGACCAACAATTTTTAAAAAATCTGCCTGTTGCATTCTATTGGTATAGTTATTTAAACATCTTTAAAAGACGTTACACAATGAAGACGAACCACTCTTAATTATGTTACAAATATTTTTTATATTTCATTTTTGTAAGTAAAGGCTACAACCTTTTACTAATCATCTACGTATACTAATTAAGAACTTTTAATTTAAACTCCCCCATTATATTATCACTCATTTTTTGGAACGGTAATTGATTCGGTAGTTATAGCCTCATAAAAAAACTATGAAAAAGTATTTCTTATCGCTCCTATCTGTTGGACTTCTATTCGCTAGTTGTAAAAATGACGACAATATTTTTCCTGACGAACCGGAAGAAGTAAAGACGGCATCTGATTTTCCTGCTCAAAATTTCATGTACCAGGTCATGAATTCTTTTTATTTCTGGCAAGCCGAAGTTCCAAATCTCTCGGATAACAAGTTTGAAGACTTGGCGGATCCCGATTATATTTCGTTTTTAGCTTCTGAGGATGACCCTAGTCGCTTTTTTTACAACGATTTATGTAAAGATCATGTTGACGCTGTTGGCGAGAGTGCCGCCCAAGACAGATTCAGTCGTGCTGTTGAAAATTATAAAGATCTAGTAAATTCGTTACAAGGCATTTCTAGTAGTAACGGTCTTGAATTTCAATTATATCTTGCAGAAAATGAGATTGATGTATACGGTGTTGTCACTTATATTTTACCAGATTCAGATGCATCTAGCAAGGATATTTCAAGAGGGGACATCTTTAATGGTGTAAACGGACAGGCCCTTACCCTTAGCAATTATATAGATTTACTTTTTAGTGATAATGCGAGTTATACGCTTAATATGGCAGATTTGTCTGAAGATGACCTTATAGGAAATGGTAAAGAGGTAGCGTTGACCAAGATTGAGAATTTTGCGGAAAACCCTATCCATTTGAGTAAAATCATAGAGCAGAACGGCACAAAAATAGGTTACATAATGTACAACGGTTTTTTAGCCGCATATGACGACCAATTAAATGATGTTTTTGGTACGCTAAAAGAACAAAATGTTCAAGAATTAATTTTAGATTTTAGATACAATGGTGGTGGCAGAGTAACTTCCGCAATACAAATCGCCAGTGCGGTATATGGTACAGAAACGGATAAGCTTTTCTTAAAAGCCCGTTACAATGATAAAATTATGGCCACTTTTGAAACTGGAGATGGAGAGGATTATTTTACGGATGTAACGTATGACTCAAAAACGCCTCTCAACACCCTTAATCTAAAACGGGTCTTTGTTATTGCTACAGACAGAACGGCATCCGCCAGTGAGCTTGTTATGAACGGTCTGGCTCCATATGTAGATGTTGTACATATTGGAGACGTAACCGTTGGTAAGAGCGAATTTTCAAATACAATGGTAGACGATCGTGAAAGTAATTATTTCTATTCAGAAGAACGTGAAGACTTTATCAACCCTGACAACCAGTGGGGGCTACAACCCTTATTTGGTAAAAATGAAAATGCAGACGGGTTTTCAGATTATGAAAGTGGATTAATTCCTGATTACCCATTAAGGGAGGATCTTGAGAATATGGGGGTACTTGGCCAAGAAGATGAGCCGTTATTAGCATTGGCCTTATCAGTAATTTCGGGTAATACGGCCAAACAAAATTTGAACGCTTCATTAGCTCCCAAACCCTTTTCAAATTCTAGGGTTTTCTCTTTGACAACGAACGCAATGGTTATGGATGGTTTACTTAAACCGTTAAAAAGAAAAAATTAAAAAATAAGATTATAATTTTTACGTTGTGATATTCTATTCACGGTGTTCTTTAAAACTTCCCCGAGTAACTTATATCAGCGGCTATGAAAAAAAGTATAACAACAGGATTGTTCCTTTCACTTTTTCTATTTTTCTCTTGTACTAAAAGTGATGATTTCTCCATTCCTGACACAGTAGACCCGGATTCGGATGCAGGAGTGGAAATACAGGATTTTATGTGGAAAGCCATGAATTTCTGGTATTTCTGGCAAACCGATGTTGAGAACCTTTCAGACACCAAGTTTCCTAATACTCCAGAGGGTTCCGAAGCTTACACTGCATTTCTAGCTTCTGAATCTGACCCTGGAAAGTTTTTTGACAATAAGCTACTGTCTTCCAAAGACCGCTTTAGTTTCTTTTCGGATGATTATGTAGAACTTACCCAATCTCTTGCCGGAATTTCCAAAAGCAACGGCCTTATGTTCGGTCTTGCCAGACAGAATAAGAACAGTAGTGAGCTTTATGGCTATGTTCAATACATTGTACCCAACTCTAATGCGTCTACAAAAAACATTAAAAGAGGAGACCTTTTTACAGGTGTTAATGGTACTACCCTTACCGACCAAAACTATATAGCACTTCTTTTTGGCGATAATGATACCTACACCTTAAATATGGCCGATATTGTAGGGGAAAACGCAGAACCAAATGGTACGGATATACAATTAACCAAAGAAGTGGGCCTTATGGAAGACCCTATTCTTCTAGATGAGATTATAGAGATACAGGATAAGAAAATTGGCTATTTGGTCTATACAGGTTTTACCAATGAATATGACGAAGAGCTTAATAGGGTATTTGGGCGCTTTAAAGCAAGTAACGTTACAGACCTTGTACTAGACCTTAGGTATAACCCTGGTGGATCAGTAAATACTGCCGTTCTTTTGTCTAGCATGATATACGGTACCAATTCCAAAGATGTTTTTCTAAAGGCGATATATAATGAAAAATATCAAAAAATATTAGATGACAATGATACTGAACTGAGACAGTTTTTTACAGAAAAAACAGGAAAAGGAACAGCTATCAACACCTTAAACTTAGATAAGGTCTATATTTTGACCACTAGTGGAACCGCCTCGGCAAGTGAACTAGTTATTAACGGACTTGACCCCTATATGGATGTTATTCAAATTGGGGGCACTACACGCGGAAAAAATGAATTCAGTGTAACCATGGTAGATGATAGGGACAATAACTACATCTATAGTCCGGAACGAGTAGGAAAAATAAATAAGAAAAATAATTGGGCCATTCAGCCTTTACTGGGAAGAAATGAAAATGCGGAAGGTTTTTCCGAATTCACTAGCGGACTCGCTCCTCAGGTTGAGCTACTAGAAGACCTTAGCAATTTAGGGGTTCTAGGTGATTTGCAAGAGCCGTTTTTGGCCAAAGCCATAGAACTTATAACCGGTTCATCTGCAAAAGGTGTGCAGAAAGTAGAATTCCCTATTAAAACTATGACCAATTCTAAAATGTTTACCCCTTTAAAGGATAATATGTACGTTACCGACCCACCTATTATTTGGTGATTATTTTTTAAGAGATAATTACTCTTGATACATAAGAATTAAATAATTTAACCTCCCGCTAAAGTTCTGTTTTTTAAGTCTAAAATTATATGGACTACAAAATACTGTCGACTAGAACTTAATCTTATACTAATCTCTCTTTCAGTTGTAGTAGAAGATTTACTTTTAAATGCGGTTTTGTTGTTTGCGAGCACTTACAAATGTGCTACAAAGGTACCAAAACCATTCTCAAACACATTTGATAGGTTAGGTCGTTTAGGTGCAGAGTACTTTAAGAAATAATCCGAGCAAACGGAAAAAGACTTGACTCTTATATCTCAGGAGAAACTACTATTTCAAGAAAAGCCACGGATCTCGACAACATTCTTGAGGGTATGTGAAGAAAAATTTGCACGAACTAATTACTAAATATAGAATTGAGGCAAAGCTCAACTCTAGAAAGCTTATTAATTCCCCCATTATCTGACCAATACTACCTTAAAATTACATTGTTAAATAAAACGTTGCTAAAATGATCGAGCATATTAAAATGTTTTAAAAATATGGAATAGAAATCATATTTTTAGCTGAATACTAAGTTTGCGAAATGAAAAATGAATTTTTAACGCCCCTAATAAACAAAATAGGATTTTCCGATAAATATATAATCCTATGTAATAATTTCAGTAGTTTCAAAGATGGAAAAACTCCTTCAATCAATGTTATTAGAGAATTAAATAACACATACTCTTGTTTGTCATATAGTAACAGCGATATGTGTTTTTACATGGAAGAGATAATCAATAATTACATTATTTATTTAAGTATATCTTTTAATAAAGGTTTAATAGAATGTATTTATTCTATCAAAATCAAAAAGGAAGAATTGGCAGCGTTTGCTTCCCGATTTGATTCTTTGGCGGCATTGAATAATAATAAGTTTGAAGACTTAGTAAAATACAATCTTCCAATTTCTTCATCAGACAGTGATTTTAAGAGTATTTTAGAACAAGTACTTATGCTAGATGGAGAGTTTAAGTCAGAATTGAAAAATGCTGATGGAATATAAGGGGGCTAATTTCAACCGATGACCTTGTTACTGATATGAGATGGTAAAATCACAAACTAAAAAACGGCCTGTGGAATACAGGCCGTTTTTTTTAATAATCCATTATAACTTCAGTATTCATAAAACTTTTGATACTTACGTTTTAAATGCGAGGGAATAGAAATTGCTTCCGGATGGAACAATCCCGCCAACAGCTCTACTCCATCTACCAAGGTGGCTGCAGAAGATTGCGTAAACAAATCAAAATCCGCAATATAAACTTGTTGTTTCTGTACGGCATCCAGTGAAGTCCACCCTTCTTTTAATAGTAACAAGTACATTTCCTTTAATGTTCTGTTCATATTAAAACCGCAAGGCGCAATGACCATTACTTCAGGATCATACAACTTTACCTTGTCCCAAGAAAGAACTCCACTGTTCCCAGATGGATTGGAAAGCATATCCACCCCACCGGCAAAACCTATTTGGTGCGGAATCCAATGGCCACAATTATAAATTGGTTCTATCCACTCCAACAACAACACTCTTTTTGTACGCACTTTAGCTGCCCTTAGTTGGTCTACCACATAATCTATTCGTTCATTTAACTTTGACAAATACGTATAGGCCACCTCTTCCTTATTCAATGCCTTGGCAATGGTAATGGCATTTTCAAAGACGTCGTCAAAACTAGATGGACTTATTGAAATAAGCTCCGGTTGCTTTTCTAGGTTTGCAACGGCCGCGGCGGTACATTCCGTATCAATCTGGCAAACATCGCACATATCTTGTGTAAAGATTACATCGGGAGCAATATCCGCCAGTGCTTTTTCATCTACGTAATAGAGTTTCTTTCCTTCTTTTTTACTTTCGGAAAAAAACACGTCTATCTCTTTACTGGAATAGTTTTTACCTTCCAATATACATCGTACTACGGGCTTTTTCTCCTTTAGTGCTTGTAGCGGACATTCAAACGTTATACCATATAAATGCTCTTGCAGCCCCATATCATAGAGCATTTGCGTAACAGCGGGCATGAAAGAGCAGACTTTGAGCATTTAGTTTAATTAAAATATATACCTCCTGGAATGATTCCTACAGCAATGGTGCTGATTAACTCCTTAGTACTTAAATCATAAATATATAAGTCTCCTTTACTAGCATAGTCTTTTGCATCTGTACCATAAAGCTTACCATCATTAACAGTCATACTATAAAACGAGACATTGGTTATATGAGCCTCGGTTGGCAATGCCTCTGATCCAGAATCAAATGAATAAACCGCATTAGACATGCCAAAATATAATGTGTTATTTTCCACACTTAAATCGCCAGGATGCTCTGTAGTTTCAAAATCTAAAATCTGTGCCAACGTATTGTCTGACGTGTTAATTTTTGCAAGTGTGCCATTGGTCTCTTCTCCAGTATATGCTGGAGCTCCACTACTTAACACCCATAAATTTCCAGCATTATCCCATTGCATAGAATTGGGAAAATCACCAACAGTGAGCGTAGTTGACACCACATCAGTGGAGACATCTATGATAGAAACCTTATTGTTCTGGCCAAAAGCCCCTTGATGTGCAACATATACAAAATCTTCATTGGAAGTAATTGCCTCTGGTCCTAACTCGGTAGGAATGGATTTTGATACTACATTGGACTCTAAATCAATAATGGCTACGTAATCATCCGTTTCATCGGCCGTATCACCCCAGTTTGTAACGTATCCCTTACCATTGGCAACAGTAAAGTACCTAGGATTTAAAAGTCCGTCTTCTATGATCGCTTCACTTTTAAACGTATACCGGTTGACCACATGAATTTTATGTGAGTTGTTAACTACAATATATGCCATGTCTTCATCAAAAGCTATGGATTGCACAATGTTGCCAAGATCTTCATTGTTTTCTGCCTTAAAAATAGTCTCTTTAACAAGCAATGAATCATTTGATATATATGTGACAGTTCCAGTACCATTGTTAAACGGACCTTCATTACTTATCAAAATTCCATTTTGGTAATCTCCCTTCACCTCTTCCATTATAACCTCATCGTCATCATCAGAACAACTAACTGCAAATAAAGCCGCCATGGCTACTAAAATTGATACCTTTTTCATTTTCATTTTGTTTTTTTAAATTTTCAACTTTAACTTTAATTGTATGTTTCTATTTGGCATAGGCCTAAAAGCCACATTTTGATACTCTTTATTATATAGATTGTTTATTTGCATTAACACTTCCATATTCAACTTCCGCTTCATTCTAAAATTTCTTCCAAACCCTAGGTTTGAAACGGAATAGCCTGGCAACGACCCAGAATTATCCGAAGTACTAAATACGCTACTATTAAAAAATAATTGGTAAAATAAGCGCCAGTCCGAATATGCATACGTTAAACTAGAAGTTACCTTATGTTGGGGCACATACATTAAAGTTTTATCTGTCTCTGAATCTACCGCCTTAGTGTGCGCGTAACTATTGTCCCAATTAACATCATGATTCCCCCAATTTTGCGAGAATATCAAAGAAACTTCTAGACCATAGTTTAATGCGTCTTTGATATTGACCGGAGACCAAATTCCCATATTGTTAGGTCTCCATTGTATTAGGTCCTCTGAATCAATATAAAAAGCAGCCCATTGAAAGGTATAACTCTCTTTTTTAAAGGTCTGCCCAATGTCTGCCTGTAAAGAAGATTCCGGCCTAATATCCGGGTTTCCACCAGCCCCCCCACCTAAAATCCAATAAACTTCATTGAATGTAGGAACCCTATAATTTTTTGAAGCATTAAAATAAACAGCGTGTTGAGGACTAAAAGAATATCTAGCGTTTAATGAGTAAATTAATGGGCTTTTGTAGTCACTTATAAATTCTTTTCTCAAGTTAGCTCCATAGGTAATTCTATCACCTAAATCGTGCTTAAATAAAAGGGTTGCAGCAAGTGTTTCTCTCTTGCCATTTTCAATAGAAGTCCCTTTTGCTTCAATATGATTATAATCGGCAATTCCATTAAGGACAACATTTTTAAAATTAATTTTATAATCATAATTGACCAAAAACGTATTTGTATTTCCAAAGGAAAAGTCTTCTCTTTCCTTGTTATCATAGTATTTGTACTTTTCATACAGATAACCAAGCTTAACCCGGTGAATACGTTTTGCATTAAAGCTACTCCATTCCAAAAGGTTACGGGAATTGTAATCCCGATAGTTAGAATTTGAAGGTGCGGTGATAGTGCCAGAAAAGTCACGATCGCCAATAAAAGTATTGTGGTAGTACTTTAGTAATTGCCCATCAGTTATTTGGTACCCTATGTTTGTATTGACATTGACATTATTAAAGGCTCCATTTTCATTTCTTTGGTCTGTTCCCAAATATTTATAATTATTTTCTGATTCAAGATAGCCTACTCCAAAACCCACTGTGGTTTTCGCGTCTCCAATAGAAGTATGATAGTTAAAATTCCTTGTATCAAAGCTTCCGTAACTAAAAAGCAACTCATGTTCAGAATGTTTATAGAATCTAAACAAGTCGTTCAAGTGTATACTACCCCCAATTGCTCCACTACCAAATTGCACACTCCCACCCCCACTTCTAACACTTACTGACCCGTAATTTCTTGGTATAATTGTATTAAAATCGGTTTGTCCAGTAAGTTGTGAGTTAATATTGACACCATTCCAGATGACCGCCGTCTGTGATGCGTTAGTTCCACGAAAAGATGGAGAAGAAATCATTCCTAATCCATTTTCTTTCAAATACACATTAGAATTAAATTGTAACAGGTCCGTTAAGGAACTACCGTTACGGTCTACTACAGAGTCATTTAGGATGTCTACTTTTCCATTTGAAAAATGCAAAAGTCGAACATCTGTAAGAATGACCTCATCCAAAACAGTTATGCTTTCCTGTTGGGCATTACAAAGGATAGTGCATAATAAAATATGAATAATCAAAAATGGCTTATAATCTCTCATACCGTTAAAGACCTTTTACCCGAAAGTCTTGTTTAAGGTTATGAAATTGGCAGGTCTCCTGACTTGTTCCATGTTATTTTACCTTCCCATCCATTTAAACGGACAGTGGTGTAGAAGAAAACAACACCCTCATTAAGAGGCACCAAGAAATTCTTGGTAAGAACATACAGTTGCGGGAACAGTTCCGGATTTTAACCGGATTCCCTTTTAATCGACAAAGTATATGCTACCGTATCGAACCAAAATTCGCGGCGAAGGTAATCAATTCGTTCAAAATTACAACCCTAAAAAAAGTCCGTTCTCAAACGATATAGAACAAAATAGATGTGCTTTTTACAAAAACGTCTTAATTAGTGGCTAAAAGCTTAACCTCAAAAATAAGTACGGAACCCCCAGGAATACCACGGTTATCAGAGTTTCCATAACCCAAAGCCGCAGGTACCAAAAGAATACCGTTTCCTCCTTCTTTAAAATAGGTGATTCCTTCTGTCCACCCAGCAATTACCTGCCTTAGGTTAAAAGAAACACCTTCCGCACTACTTTCATCAAAAACTTCTTTGTCCGTAAAGTAACCTTTATACGCCACAGTAACATCCGAATTAAAATTTGGTCGTTCTCCCGTACCTTCTTCTTCAACTACATAATAGAGTCCACTATCGCTCCTAGTGGCATTTAAACCATTTGCCGCAATATATTCCTTTATCTCCTCTTCATTCTTGGCTACATAATCTACTTTTTCATCATCACTACACGAGCCAAATACAACTAAGGCTAAAACAAATAAAATTTTCTTCATTACAATTTTTTTAAGCATCAAATATAATGAACTATTAACAGGCCTTAAACTATTTTTAAACTCCCTTAAAATTAATTTAATAGCACAATGACAATTAGTGGGTTACGTACCTCCTCTTTCAAAAAATATTTAGCCCGCCACTTTTTTCTTAGGGCATAAAGAATGTACCTTTAATGCCATAATAGAGCCATACCTCAACTACAGAAACAAAACAAACCCATTGAAAAACAGCATCTTAATTCTATTTTTTTGCTTCTTTATCGCTTGTAAGACCGATAAAAAAAGTGACTCGCGATTACAACTTGAGCCTTCAACAGAAATTGAAATTAGCCATGCCAAAGGTTTTTCAATTGAGACCTCCAGTAACGGACTAACCACTATTGAAGTCTCATCTGCTTGGCCTGGAGCGGACACTTCCTTTAAATATGCGTTGATTCCAAAAAGTAAATTGGCCTCAATTACGTTTAGTAAGGACGAATATGATGCTGTTGTTGCCGTACCCATAGAACGGTTGATCGTAACTTCTACAACTCATATACCCGCCCTTGAAGCCTTGGGCGTAACCAACAAACTAGTTGGCTTCCCTAATACAGATTTAATTTCCTCTGAAAAGACACGTAAACGAATTGATAATGGACATATAAAGGAACTAGGGAACAATGAAACGTTGAATACCGAAATTACCCTAAACCTTAAACCTGATGTAGTTGTAGGTTTTGGTATTAACAATCAGAATAAGGCGTACGAAACCTTAATTCGTTCTAACATTCCTGTGGTTTATAATGGAGACTGGACAGAGGAATCTCCCTTAGGAAAAACGGAATGGCTCAAGTTTTTTGCTCCTTTTTTTGGTTTGGAAACTAAAGCGGACAGTATCTTTAAATCTATAGAAAAGTCTTACTTACAAACAAAAGATATTGCTAATCGTGCTACCAAAAAACCTACGGTTCTTACAGGCGGACTATACAAAGACGTTTGGCATGTTGCTGGAGGAAAAAGCTGGATGGCACAATTTTTAAGGGATGCCAAAACCGATTATTTATGGAAAGAAACTCCCGAAACCGGGGGAATTGGCCTGAGCTTGGAATCTGTTCTAGCCACTGCACAAGATGCAGATTATTGGCTAAACCCTTCAATGCTTACCTCCTATGAAGAAGTAAATGAATCCAACAAACATTACACTCAATTTAAGGCTTACAAGGACAAAACCGTTTTTTCCAATACAATTGCCAAAGGAGAAACAGGCGGTTTATTATACTATGAATTGGGGCCTATGCGGCCAGACCTTGTGCTAAAAGACCTTATCCACATTTTTCATCCAGAATTGCTTCCGGACCACGAACTGTTTTTCTTTAAGCCTTTAAACTAATTGCAAGACCCTAAAACATACCGTAATTCATTCATTTTCCTGATTGCTATTTTAGTAGTTGCATTAGGGGTCAACGTCTCTTTGGGGTCGGTTTCTATTCCCTTTTCGGAAACATTACATTCCATATTTGGCAAAGAAATAGAAAATACCGCTTGGGAATATATCATTTGGAACTACAGGATACCCAAAGCTTTTACGGCTATATTGGTAGGCGCAGGATTATCCTTAAGCGGGCTCTTGATGCAAACCTTGTTCAGGAACCCCTTGGCAGGCCCATTCGTACTGGGTATTAGCTCCGGGGCCAGTTTAGGTGCCGCTTTCTTAATTATGGGGTCATCAACATTGGCATCATTATTCGGGTTGAGTCTAGTTACGGATGTATCTATGGCCATTGTTTCCAGTATAGGTAGTTTTCTGGTACTTTTGGCCGTTATCACTGTGGCTTCCAAAGTAAAGGACACTATGGCCCTTTTGATAATAGGACTCATGTTCGGGAGTATTAGCGCTGCAATAGTGAGTGTGCTTTCTTACTTTACGGATGCAGAGAAGCTTCAACAGTTTGTGTACTGGTCTTTTGGGAGTGTTGGCAACCTATCTTGGCACCAATTGGGCCTACTGTTCATCATTATCCTTTTAGGAATACTTCTTGCCATATTGTGCATAAAACCGTTAAACGCCCTTCTGCTTGGAGAAAACTATGCAAAAAGTTTGGGCGTAAATTTAATTCGTTCACGGTATCAAATTATTATTGCAACGGGCTTACTGGCCGGGGTTGTTACCGCGTTTGCCGGTCCCATTGCTTTTATAGGTTTGGCCGTGCCACATTTAACACGCCAAATCTTCAACACCACGGAACATCGCATTTTACTTCCTGCCGTTCTAATCTACGGAGCCATTTTAATGCTTATTTGTGATACTATAGCCCAACTTCCTAATAGTGCCGAAGTATTTCCTATCAACGCAATTACAAGCATTCTAGGAGCTCCTGTAGTTATCTGGTTGTTAATTAGAAAAAGAAAGATGGTGTTTTAACAATAGTTCTTTTCTTTAAGCTTTAAATTATACATATAAGATCATATGTTATACTCTGGTTATTCCTAATCCTATAGTTTTACAAGTAATGAACTATTGAACTTTTTTCTTTAAATCAATCTTAACAACATCAATGAAAACTAAACTAATTTACCTGCTTCTTCTTGTATCTACAACCTATTTCTTGAATGCTCAAAAGAACGATAAAGGATGGGAGAACCTATTGGACAAAGACCTTACGAACTGGGATATTTTCATGGGTGTACCTCATACGTCATTAGACCTAGAAGGCTATGAAAAAGGAGACGGTATGCACGGCACACCAATTGGACTCAACAATGACCCTTTAAATGTCTTTACCACTACTCAGGAAAACGGGGAAACCATTTTAAATGTAAGCGGGGAAATTTACGGAGGTTTAAGCACCAAAAAAGAATATGAAAACTACCATTTGATCTTTGATATAAAATGGGGAACGAAAAAATACGAACCACGCTTAAAAGATAAAAGAGACAGTGGTGTACTCTACCACGCCCAAGAACCTCACGGACAGTTCTGGAACGTTTGGATGCGTGCCCCGGAAATGCAAGTACAAGAAACGGATTGTGGTGATTTCTTTCCACTGGCCGGTGTTAGCATGGACATCAAGGCTACAAAACGAATGGACAACGGAAAAGAGTTTTGGTTCTATGACCCAAATGGCGAAATGCGTACTTTTAAAACCGGCGGTAATGGCCGTTGTAGAAGAATTGCTGATTTTGAAAATCCGCATGGGCAATGGAGCCGTTTGGAACTTATCTGCATAGAGGATAAGGCCTACCATATTGTAAACGGAAAAGTGGTTATGGTTCTAGAAAATGCAAAAGAATACAACAAAGAAGGTATCGCAAAATCACTGACAAAAGGAAAAATACAGTTTCAGTCCGAAGCCTGCGAGGTTTATTACAAGAATATTAAGATAAAGAACATCAAAAAGTTACCAAAGGAAATCAAAAAACAACTTTAATAAAAAATCGTCATAGGGCTCCTAAAAAAACATAGTACGCTTTCATCTGCCAACCTATCTATTGGATACGGTTCCAATGCTATTGCCCAAAATATTACTTTTGGCCTGGAGCCCGGCGAGCTTACCGCCATAGTTGGCATAAACGGTATTGGAAAATCTACTTTATTGCGAACCCTGGGCAATTCACAACCTCAGCTGGCCGGCCATATAGCGGTTAAGGGCAAACCTATTGCCGCTTACTCTCCGCAAGACCTATCAGCTGAGATAAGCATGGTTCTTACGGAGCCTATTGCCTCTAAAAACCTTTCCGTTATTGAATTAGTGGCTTTAGGAAGGCAGCCCTATACCAATTGGCTGGGTACTCTTACAGCAACGGACAAACAGAAAATAAAAGAAGCCCTAAAATCCCTGCAGCTAGAAAAACTTCAGGATAAAAAATGTTATGAGCTAAGCGACGGGCAATTGCAACGTGTTATGATTGCCCGGGCTTTAGCGCAAGATACATCTATCATCCTATTGGACGAACCCACTACGCATCTAGACCTTTACCATAAAATACAGATTTTAAAACTGCTTCGTTCCATTGCACATTCCACAAAAAAAATTGTGCTATTTACTACCCATGAGATTGAAATGGCTATTCAGCTGTGTGACAAAATGGTTCTGTTAGATGGAAAAGAAAATTATTTTGGAAAACCTTGCGAACTAATTGAACAAAAAGCGTTTGAGTCGTTATTCCCTTCCGATACCGTTGCTTTTGACCCAAAGACAGGTTCTTTTAGGATAAAAAAGTAACGTAAGCGTGATGTTTGGTTTTAAAGCCAATCTCGTATCTTTACCCCCGAACACTTTATTTTACAAATGAACATTTACCTTATATATTTATTAATAGGACTGATATGTCTTGCGGCAGGCTATTTCCTAGGAAACTATATTCAAAATTTAAAGACAAAAAGTAGCCAGAGTGCGCTTGAAGAACGCGAACAACAGTTACATGCAAATCTTGGTGTTATGGAGCAACGGCTACGTGACAGTGAAGAACACAAACTGCAACTGCAGAGTGAAAAAGAACAACTGGGCAACCAGATTGTACGTTACCAGGCCGATTTAGAGAACCTTCAACTAAAAAACAGGGAACAAAAAGACGAGGTAGAAAAGCTTCAAGAAAAGTTTACCAAAGAGTTTGAAAATCTTGCCAACAAAATTTTAGAGGAGAAAAGTTTAAAGTTTACGGAACGTAACGAAAAGAACATTAAAGACATCCTATCCCCTTTAAATGAAAAAATACAACTTTTTGAAAAGAAAGTTGAAGAGAGCCAAAAGGAGAACATCAGCATACATTCAGCCTTAAAAGAGCAACTTTTAAACCTGCAGACACAAAACCTAAAAATCACCCAAGAAGCAGAGAACCTTACCAAGGCATTAAAAGGCGACAGCAAAATGCAAGGAAATTGGGGGGAATTGGTTCTGGAACGTGTATTGGAAAAATCCGGTCTTGAAAAAGACAGGGAATATTCCGTGCAACAAAGTTTTACCCGAGAAGATGGCTCAAGAGTACTTCCAGATGTTATTATTAACCTACCCGATGGGAAAAAGATGGTTGTTGATTCCAAAGTATCCCTTACCGATTATGAGCGGTACGTAAACGCGGAAGAGGACCTGCGCGAAAAATTCCTAAAGGACCATATTAATTCCCTTAAGCGTCACGTAGACCAGCTTTCTTCAAAAAAATACGAAGACCTGTACGCTATGGAAAGTCCGGATTTTGTGCTCATGTTCGTACCCATAGAACCTGCTTTTGCCATTGCTATAAACAATGACCCTACGTTATACAACAAAGCATTTGAACAGAACATAGTTATAGTTACCCCATCTACCTTACTTGCTACCCTGCGTACCATAGACAGTATGTGGAACAATGAAAAGCAACAGCGCAACGCCATAGAGATTGCCAGACAGGCGGGAGCTCTTTATGATAAGTTTGAAGGTTTTGTAAACGACCTTACCAAAGTTGGTAAGAAAATGGACGAGGCCAAATCTGAATACAAAGGAGCTATGAACAAACTTGTAGAAGGGCGGGGCAACATTGTTATTAGCATAGAAAAATTGAAGAAAATGGGTGCCAAGGCTAAAAAATCCATTCCCGAACCCATATTAAAACGCGCTCAAGATGATGATTTTGAAAGCGAACTAAAACTGAAACCATGAAAAAGTCGCTTTTTGTAACCCTGGGCATTATTATAGCCCTTTTCGCAATTGTTTACGCCTTTATTTACTTTGTACCGTATAGCGATGGTATACGCTCTGGAGAGCTAATAAAAATAAGCCACAAAGGAGTTATCATAAAAACTTGGGAAGGCGAGATAAGTCAAGGTATTTCCGGAGCTCAAATCTTTTCTTTTTCTGTGTTGGACAAGGATAAAGAAGTAATAGAGAAGCTTCAAGAATATCAGGGCCAATATGTAAAATTGCACTATGTAGAACGCTTTGCTACCTTTCTTTGGTTGGGCGATAGTAAATATTTCATTACCGACGTACAGAAAGAACAATCACCTCATTTTAGAAACTAATGGAAAAGTTTAAAAGCGCTAACGAGTCTAGAGTATCAATAACAGAGCTTATGCTCCCCTCCCATTCTAATTTTGGGGGTAAGGTTCACGGTGGCCACATTCTTAATCTTATGGATCAAATTGCCTTTGCCTGTGCTTCTAAACACTCGCAGCGGTACTGTGTAACGGCATCCGTTAACCGTGTAGATTTTTTACACCCTGTGGAAGTGGGTGAACTCTTAACGCTTAGAGCCTCTATTAACTATACGGGAAAAACATCTATGGTCGTGGGGGTTCGCGTAGAATCGCAAAACATAACCACGGGTACAAAGCGCCATTGCAACTCTTCCTATTTTACTATGGTAGCGAAAGATGAAAACGGGAAAAGTGTTCCCGTACCCGGCTTACTTCTAGAAAACGAACAAGGTGTTAGACGTTTTTCCAGAAGTAAACAGCGTAAAGAAGAGGCCTTTTCAAGGGACACTCAGTTTGACTCTTCACAATTTAAAATGGAAATGCATTTAGAGAGTCTTAGCAACGAAAATGTTAAACTTGCCCTTCGGTAATTTTAGCGGCCGCGGCCTTATCCAAAAACCAAAGTAAATCTCCTGTTGTAGGTGCCACTAAATTGGCAGGGTACGCAGTGTACGAACCTTCCTTATTTATAATTTCTCCTACCTTTTCCTCTTTACTGGCCCCTGTTACCAAAAAGGCTACCGTTTTAGAGTGGTTGATGACATTCCCGGTTATGGTAACTCGTTTTTGACCAGAATCTGGATGAACGGCAACTGCACAAAGGTTTTCTGAGTCCCACAATTCTATTTCATGTGGAAAAATAGATGCTGTATGACCATCATCTCCCATACCCAAAATAACTAAATCAAATTGAGGGAATCCGTTTTTGGCCGGAAGTTCATTTTTCAATACTTGGGCATAACGCTCCGCCTCCTTTTCAGGGTCATTTTCTCCTTCTACCCTATGAATATTACCCTCTGGGATATCAATTTTTGACAAAAGGTGCTCTACGGTCATTTTATAATTACTTTCATCATCCGTAGGAAGTACACAGCGTTCATCTCCCCAATAAAAATGCACCAGTTTCCAATCTATACTAGCTCCAAACTTTTCGGCCAGTACATCAAAAACTATTTTTGGCGTGCTTCCTCCCGAAAGCGCTACATGAAAAGGTTCGTTTCCTTTGGTCTGCTCTGCAAAATACTTTGAAAACTCTTGAGCAACTTCAACTTTATCTTGATATATCTTTAATTCCATACTTTTATTTAAATGAACAAAAGGGCCCTTCTTTAAAAAGGGCCTTTACTTTAATTAACAAATGACACAAAAACCAGGGTCGTCCGTAAGATTAGGACCTGGATTTCTCCACTCACCAATACCATCTATGAGCTCATGAGAATTTTCAGGGCCCCAAACACCGGCGGCATAACCGTACATACGCACATCTTTACCGTTTTCCCAGTACTTTAAGATAGGGTCTACAAATTCCCAAGCCGCCTCAACCTCATCAGCTCTCGCATATAAGGTTGCATCACCCTGCATAGCATCTAACAATAAGCGCTCGTACGCATCCATTACATGGGTTTCAGCTAAACTAGAATAGTAAAAATCTAAATTGGCACGTTCTACCTTAAAGCCCTGACCTGGTACTTTTACTCCAAATTTCAATAGAATACCTTCATCTGGCTGAATACGGATTACCAACTTGTTGTCCTTACTATCCAACCCGGAATCTTGAAAAATTTGATGATGAGGGGTTTTAAAGTGAATCACCACTTCCGTTGCCTTGGTAGGCATTCTCTTTGCGGTGCGAACGTAGAACGGTGTATCTTTCCATCTCCAGTTATCAACAAAGAACTTAATGGCCGCAAAGGTTTCCGTGGTAGAATCTTTATCCACTCCCTCTTCCTCACGATAACCTTTAACTTCTTCTCCGTCTATAACAGATTTGGTGTATTGCGCCCTAATGGTATTATCAAATAATTCCTGCTCGGTTTTCATAACCCTGAGCGATTTAAGCGCCTTTACCTTTTCGTTTCGTATATCTTCCGGAGCATCGCTTATAGGCGGCTCCATAACAATCAAAGAAACAATCTGTAATAAATGGTTCTGGAACATATCGCGTAAGGCACCGGATTTATCATAATATCCTCCTCTTTTCTCCACACCAACACTCTCTGCATTGGTAATTTCTACGTGGTGTATGTAGTTCCTGTTCCAAAGAGGCTCAAAAATACTGTTGGCAAAACGGGTAACCAATAGGTTCTGTACCGTCTCCTTACCTAAATAGTGGTCTATTCTATATATCTGATGTTCCTTAAAAAATTGCTGAAGGCCGCTATTAAGCTGTTTGGCAGTATCCAAACTGTAGCCAAAAGGTTTTTCAACAATTAAGCGTTTCCAACCATTATTTTGGGTGCTCATACCTGCATCTGCAAGGTTTTGAGCTATTGTTTCATACAACGTAGGCGGTGTAGAAAGGTAGTATATAATATTACCAGATGTTTGGTATTTGTTCTTTAAGTCTTCAACCCTCTTTCTCAAGCGACCATAGTCCGTGTCATAACTCCCTCCTAAATCTTCGTAAAAGAATTTATCCGCAAAGTTCTTTACTTCCTCTTCCTTTAGACCTTTAAGTTTATCCTCTAAATAAGTGCTCTCTAATACCACTTTATTCCTAAAAGCGCTATCGGTCATATCACTCCTACTTGCCCCCAGTACCACAAAATTTTCAGGAAGTTGATTGGCCTGATACAAATTAAAAAGTGCGGGTACAAGTTTTCTTGCCGTAAGGTCGCCAGAAGCGCCAAATATCACAAGAATTTGATTTTCTGTTTTATTCATAATGAGATAATATCCTAATACTATTTGAAAGGTTAAAAGTATCGAAAAGATGCAGTAATACCAACGAGTTTACCCTAAGATAATCTTACATTTCAATAATTTCGTTTAATTTTGGTTGTACCTACCAAAAAAGAACAATTTGAACGTTGATCGTTTAATTTTAAAATTAGGAAATGGAAGAAAAATATGATTTTGGATTAATAGGCCTTGGTGTTATGGGCCGTAACTTTATATTAAATGTAGCAGACAATGGTTTTTCTGCTTTCGGATACGATTTAGACGCTGAAAAAGTAGCCGCTTTAAAGGAAGAAGGAGGCCATGAGGCCAAGGTCAATGCCTCTACGAACATCAAAACATTCGTTAAATCGTTAAAGGAACCCCGAAAAATTATGCTTTTGGTTCCTGCTGGTAAAATTGTAGATGCCGTTATAGAAAGTCTTTTACCTCATATAGATCGCGGTGATATCATAATAGACGGTGGAAACTCATTTTTTACGGATACTGACCGTCGTGAAGCCTATCTTCATGATAAGGCGATTAACTTTTTTGGAGCCGGTGTTTCGGGTGGTGCAAAAGGTGCTCGTCTAGGGCCAAGCATCATGCCTGGAGGCTCAAAATCTGCCTACCAACATATCAAACCTATTTTTGAGGCGGTATCTGCAAAATACAAAGGCGAACCTTGTGTTGCATATTTAGGTCCAAAATCGTCCGGAAACTACGTAAAAATGGTTCACAATGGTATTGAATATGGACTTATGCAATTAACTTCGGAAGTATATGACCTGCTCAAAAAGGCCGGGGATTATACCAACGAGGAGCTTCATACTACCTACTCTAAATGGAACGAGGGCCGTTTACAATCTTTTCTTGTTGAGATTACCTCTAAAATCTTTATTCAGAAAGATGAGCTTAACTTAAGCAAATTGGGGCTTTTAGACCAGATATCTGATCGGGCAAAACAAAAAGGTACAGGAAAATGGACCAGCCAAAACGCAATGGATTTGGGCATCCCCGTTCCTTCTATAGATATTGCCGTTAGCATGCGTGAAATATCAGCCTTAAAAGAAGAGCGAGTGAAGGCAGACGAATTGTACGACCGTCCAGAAGTTGAAAAATTAGACAAGGAAGAATTAGAGAAAATGGCAGAAGAAGCCCTTTACTTCTCCTTTATTATAACTTACGCCCAAGGACTTCACCAATTAGCTGATGCTTCAAAAGAATACAATTACAACTTGGATATAGCTACAATTGCAAAAATCTGGCGTGAAGGATGTATTATTCGTGCGGGATTATTAGCTGATATTTCAGATGCGTTTGAAGCGGACAAGGACCTTCCGAACCTTTTACTTTCTGATCAGTTTATAGACAAAGTAAAAGGCAGTGTTGGCTCTGCTAGAAAATTGGTAGCACACGCAGCCAAAAACGGAATTCCTTTACCTGGCCTTTCTAACTCGCTTACCTATTTTGATGCCTATACATCAAGTAGATTGCCGTTAAACCTTATTCAGGCACAACGGGATTTCTTTGGTTCTCACACATATGAGCGTTTAGACAAAGAGGGTATTTTCCATACAGAATGGGAATAAAATTAGTTGACCATTAACCTAACTCAATGAGACTAGAACAATAAGGGCATGAGCAAATACAACAATAGCGATTTTTTAATTGAAAATTCTATTTGGGCCCAGACCTGTGTTCTTATACTCATTTTTCTGGTTACCTCTTGCAAACAAGCAAATGAAGAGCAACCAGTAAAGGTTCTTGATGAACATACTTTAACTAGAAGGGTCGATGGTGCTGCCGTCGACCCTCTTACCAAACAAGTCTACGTACCCATTTATTCGGATATTTATAACCAGACCAGAGACTCAAGAACTTTATTGACGGCCACATTAAGCATTAGAAATACCAGTTTAAAAGATAGCCTATTCATCACCACTATAGATTATTACAATACAGGAGGTGACCTAGTTAGGAGTTACCTGGACCAAGCCATTTATCTCCGCCCTATGGAGTCTATTGACTATGTTATAGAACAACAGGATACTTCTGGAGGTAGCGGTGCCAATTTTATCATAGATTGGTATTCCAAACATCCCATAAACCCCTTATTTCAAGCAGTAATGGTTGGTGGTTTGGGTGCACAAGCATTTTCCTTTACTACAGAGGGAATAGAAGTAGACGCAGAATAATATATTCAAGGGCAATTACGTCCTATCTATCAAGATACCATCCATCGATCTATTGACTACTTCGTAATATATTGTGAAGCAAATCCTTATATTAGCTCGTCAAAAAAGGCCAACCCCGAAATTTCTTATTGGCCCCTAAGATTTTATGAGCCCATTCAGATTACTTATTATTGTTTTTTTTCTTTCCCATTTGACTAACACCTTAGCTCAAAACTCAACGGAATGGCAACGGGATACCTTGGAATTTTACGTAAACAAGTCAAACGAGGCCTACGATCAATACAACTATAAAGACGCCATTAAATACGCCGCTACCCTAATAGAAAAAGGACATGAGTACGATTATGATTATTACGAGTTCCTAGGCTACGATATTTTAGGCGGAATTTATTCCGAAACCGAAGACACCATAAAAGGCAAAATCTACTCTGAAAAAGCCCTAGAGCTGGCACGAGCCACAGAAACGGACAGCTTAATAGCATGGGGAGCCTTAAACTTGGGAATCCTTTACTCCGAGAATAAACAAACCTATAACAAGGCCATTGCTTATTTTAAGGAAAGCATAGAATTAAATCAAAAAGCCCAAGATTACGACGAAATATACCTTACGTACATAAATCTTATTTGGACATACTTAGACAACAATCAACTGGATAATGCGGCTCACTACATACAAAAAGCAGAGGAGCTTTCTTTGCAAGAAGTAGATTCCCTGGACAGATTGTACATGGATTTGCTACATGGCAAATATTACCTTGCTAAAAAGAAGTACGATGCGGCAACTCAAAAGTTGGAGAAAATTGCATCGTTTGCCAATGAAAATGATAATACAGACCTTGCCATAGAGGCATACGGAGATTTATCCAAACTCTACAGTGAAACGGATGATTATAAAAAAGCCTTTGCCAATTTAGACCAACACAATCTCTACAAGCAAAAGGCATACACCTTAAAAAAACTAGAGGAAACCGAGAAGGCACGAGCTAAATACGATTTAGAACAAGCACATAAAGAACTACAGTCTGCCTTAAAGGAACAAGCCTATGCAGAGGAGTTAATCTCCAAATCAAAATCGCTTACCACTGTTCTTATTATTGCCATTGTTATTCTTGTTTTAGCCCTTTTCGGCATTATTACTTTCTTTAAAACCCGAAGGATTTACATCAATAGGTTGATGGCAAAGAACAAACAGCTTAGACTTGCCAACGAAAAAGCCGAAAAACTTTCTAAAGTAAAGACCAAGTTCCTATCTACCGTAAGTCATGAACTTAGAACCCCTCTTTATGGAGTGATAGGTATATCTACATTGCTTAAAGAAGACCAAAATCTAAAAGCCTATGCGGACGACTTAAATTCTTTAAAGTTCTCTGCGGATTACTTATTAGCGCTCATTAATGATGTATTGCTTTTGAGTAAGATGGATGCTGAAGCCATTAGCCTATCTAAAGTGCCTTACGAATTGGATACCCTTATACAGAATATAGTACGTTCCTTTGAATTTACGCTACACGAGAACAGCAACAAACTGCACCTTCATATTGACGAGAACATCCCCAATAAATTAATTGGCGACCCTATACGGCTTTCGCAGGTACTTATCAACTTAATGGGCAACGCGATTAAATTCACCGAAAACGGTAATATTTGGTTAAGCCTTGTTGTAGTTGAAACTACTAAGAATGAAAACACCGTGGTAAAATTCACTATAAAGGATGATGGTCTTGGGATTCCCTTGCATATGCAGAAGGAAATTTTTAAAGAGTTTACCCAAATAGAAAATAAAAACCATAGTTATACAGGCACTGGTTTAGGTCTAACCATTGTAAAAAAGATTCTAGACCTTTACGGAAGTGAAATTCAACTTACAAGTCAACCTAACGAAGGAGCGGAATTTAGTTTTGAATTAACTCTAGAAAAACAAACTGAGCAACATAAAGCAGTATCTATTCTTAATAGCGACCCTAACATACCACAGGGTTTAAAAAATGGCCATACAAGTCATGTCCTGATTGTTGACGACAATAAAATAAACCAAAAGGTCACACAAAAAACCTTGGAGAAACATCATATCAAGTCCAGCTTAGCAAATGATGGCGTACAGGCTGTTGCCATGTGTAAGTCTAACGCATACGATTTAATATTGATGGACATCAACATGCCTAATATAAATGGTATGGAAGCCACGATGATGATTCGTAAATTCAATAAAAATATCCCCATTATAGCACTTACGGCCGTTGAGTTAGAAGAAGGAACACAGGAAATACTTAATTCCGGAATGGACGATGTTATACACAAACCCTATAACCTTCCCGAATTTTTGAAAATTATTTTTAAACACCTTCCTAAAGAGGAAATGGATTTATCCCATTAAATAATCCATTTTTAAATGGCCGAAACTCAATATCAGATTTACGTTATAGAACTTTCTAAAAAAGTTTTCACGGAAAACAGACGTTTTCGTGAAGCAAATCCACAATTTAATGGAGTTTTAGAATGTCTGTATGTAGGTATGACCAGCAAAACACCCAAAGAACGTTTTGAACAACATAAAAAGGGAAGCTTAAACAAAAAGGGACACAATCTTTCTTCCAGCATTGTAAAAAAATACGGTTCCTACCTAAGACCAAGTCTTTACAACCATATTAAACCTCTAAACACCAGAGCAGAGGCTTTAAAAATGGAAGAAACCCTAGCATTGGAACTACGCCGAAAACGTTACGCAGTGTGGTTTAACTAATCGCCTACCCACTTCACTAGCAAATTCCATGAACAAAACAGAACATATTTAAGCTAAAAGTAAGCTATAAAAAAAAGCCGTAACAACTATCTTGTTACGGCTTTTCTGATATTTACTTCAAACAAATTACTTGCTCAAATACATCTTTCTCCTAGCGTAAAGGTTATAAAACTCATCATCCTTTAAACTATCTATAAAGAGGATACTCTCTCCCGTACTCTTCATTTCAGGACCTAAGTTTTTGTTTACATTAGGGAACTTATTAAAAGAAAAGACCGGTTGTTTAATGGCAAAACCTTTAAGCTCTGGTTTAAAATCAAAATCTTTTACTTTCTTATCCCCTAGCATTACTTTGGTAGCGTAATTTACGTAAGGCTCTTTATAAGCTTTTGCAATAAACGGTACTGTTCTGGATGCTCTTGGGTTAGCTTCAATGATGTAAACCATATCATCTTTAACAGCAAACTGAATATTTATCAGACCTACCGTGTTCAAAGCTAAAGCAATCTTCTTGGTATGGTCTTTTATCTGTTGCATGACAAACTCGCCCAAGTTAAACGGTGGCAAGGTGGCATTAGAGTCTCCAGAGTGGATTCCACAAGGCTCAATATGCTCCATTATACCAATAATATAAACATCTTCACCATCACAGATTGCATCGGCTTCCGCTTCTATAGCACCGTCTAAGTAATGATCTAAAAGCAACTTATTGTTCGGTATCTTTCTAAGAAGATCCACCACATGCTCTTCTAACTCTTCTTTGTTGATTACAATCTTCATTCCTTGACCTCCAAGAACATAGGATGGTCTTACTAATAATGGGAAATTAAGCTTATCCGCTAAAGCCAAAGCCTCATCTGCCGTTTCTGCAACCCCAAACTCAGGGAAAGGAATATTGTTTTCTTTTAAAAGTTCTGAGAAGCTACCACGATCTTCCGCAAGATCCAAAGCCTTAAAGCTGGTACCTAATATCTTAACACCATATTTCTCTAGTTTCTCCGCAAGTTTCAGTGCGGTTTGCCCACCTAATTGAACAATTACACCTTCTGGATTCTCATGACGGATAATATCATAGATATGCTCCCAAAAAACAGGCTCAAAATAAAGCTTGTCCGCCGTATCAAAATCCGTTGAAACCGTTTCAGGATTACAGTTTATCATTATGGTCTCATAACCACATTCAGCAGCGGCAAGTACACCGTGAACACAACAGTAATCAAACTCAATTCCCTGTCCAATTCGGTTTGGTCCGGAACCTAGAACAACAATTTTCTTACGATCGGTAACAACGCTATCGTTCTCAACATAACGTGTTCCGTCCGGTTTTTCTATTTCCGCTTCAAAAGTCGAATAGTAGTAAGGAGTCATCGCCTTAAATTCGGCGGCACAGGTATCTACCAATTTATAGACCCTATTGATGTTCATTTCTTCCGTACGTTTTTTGTGCACTTCGCTCTCATAGCAATCCAGCATATGGGCAATTTGCCTATCGGCAAAACCTTTTTGCTTGGCCTCCAACATCAACTCCTTGTTAAGCGTTGCAATCGTGTAGGTAGAAATCTCTTTTTCTAGCAAATGAAGTTCTTCATACTGCTTTAAGAACCACATATCTATCTTGGTAATCTCATGAATCCTTCTCAAAGGAATACCCAATTGAATAGCATCATAAATTACAAAGACCCTATCCCAACTAGGAACAGTCAATTTCTGAATAATCTGGTCGTAGTTACTATACCCTTTACCATCTGCACCTAATCCGTTTCTTTTTATTTCTAAGGATTGAGTTGCTTTATGTAGCGCTTCTTGAAATGAACGCCCAATACCCATAACCTCACCTACAGACTTCATTTGAAGACCTAACGTGCGATCGGAACCTTCAAATTTATCAAAGTTCCATCTTGGTATTTTTACGATTACATAATCTAGTGTTGGTTCAAATAAAGCAGATGTTGATTTTGTAATCTGATTATCCAACTCGTCCAAGTGATACCCAATAGCCAACTTGGTAGCAATCTTAGCAATAGGGTAACCTGTAGCTTTTGAGGCCAATGCCGATGAACGCGAAACCCTTGGGTTAATCTCAATAGCAATAATATCTTCTTCATCATCTGGGCTAACAGCAAACTGAACGTTACACCCTCCTGCAAAATCTCCAATACTACGCATCATATGGATAGCCATATCACGCATTTTTTGAAAAGTTCTATCAGATAAAGTCATAGCCGGAGCAACCGTAATGGAATCTCCGGTATGGATACCCATGGGATCCATATTTTCTATGGTACAAATAATAACTACGTTATCGTTCTTATCCCGTAGCAACTCCAATTCATACTCTTTCCACCCCATAAGGGCTTTATCTATCATTACCTCGTGAATAGGGGAAATCTCCAGACCACGACTTAAATGTTCATCAAAATCTTCTGGTTTGTAAACTATTGAAGCCCCTGCTCCACCCAAGGTATATGACGCTCTAATTACTAAAGGAAAACCAAACTCTTGTGCAATCTCCTTACCTTTTAAGAAGGAAGTGGCCGTAGCTTGCGGTGCCATACCAACACCGATTTTAAGCATTAGCTCACGAAATTTTTCACGGTCTTCTGTAATATTTATGGCATCAATATCTACCCCGATAAGATCTACTCCAAAGTCTTTCCAAATTCCTTTTTCATCTGCCTCTATACATAAATTTAAAGCGGTTTGGCCACCCATAGTGGGTAGCACTGCATCAATTTGAGGGTGTTCCTTTAGAATTTCAATGATCGATTTGGTAGTCAACGGTTTTAAATACACATGATCGGCCATGGAAGGGTCCGTCATGATTGTAGCAGGGTTGCTGTTAATTAAAATAGTTTCAATACCGTCTTCTCGCAATGAACGTAATGATTGCGAACCTGCATAATCAAATTCACAAGCTTGACCTATAACGATTGGACCGGAACCGATCAGTAGTATGGATTTTAAATCTTTTCTTTTGGGCATTAGTTGTATTCTTTAAAACTTTGGCATTAAATTGTTACAAATATCAGTACAAATCTGACATAAAAAAAGGTGTTACTTATAAAAAGTAACACCTATATATTTCTTAAAAAATAATATCATTATTTCTTGTGTCTCGGTTCAGAGGATACAGAAAGTTTTTTTCTTCCTTTAGCTCTTCTACGAGCTAAAACTTTTCTTCCATTTACGGATGCCATACGCTCCCTAAATCCATGTTTATTTCTTCTCTTTCTCTTTGAAGGCTGATATGTTCTTTTCTGTCCGGGCATTGTATTATCCTTTTCTTTGTGTGATACAAGTTTGCGAAACCGCTCGCTAAAACTGGGCGCAAATATACAAAGAGTTTTCTCTTTGGCAAATACATTTTGAAAAATATTTTTATTGAATGCCTACTGCCTAGCGATAGGTTTTTATTACTTTTGCCAAAATCGGATTTTCGCAATAAAATCAATCTATGAGAAACTTTTTGAGCATTATTTTCATTGTTCTTTCAAGTACCGTTTCTTTAGCCCAGACACAACTTGAGTACAAATTGAAGAAAAATGCTGTCTTCACCGTAAAACAAAACGCACAACAAATTATAACACAAGAACTGGACGGTGCCTCGCACATCCTTACCAATAAGATTAATGGTGTTTTAGAGTTCAAGGTACTGGAAGTAAGGGACACCACCTACAGAATAGCTTTAAAATTCAAGGACCTAAACTTAAACATGACCTCTAGCATTCAAGGTGAATTGATGGATGTACACGCTCAAGAGGTGAATGAAAATGATATGCAATCCCAAATATTCAACAGTCTTTTAAATAGGCCTGTAAATATTACCCTTGCCAAAACAGGAGACATTCTTGAAGTAAAAGGGGGAGATAGTCTTGTGGTAAAAATGGCTGAAGCATCTGGCCTTAAAGATGATTTTTCATTGAATATGATGAAAAAGTCATTGCAAAAAGAATTTGGATCAGAGGCGCTTTCTAACAGTTATAAGCAAATGACCTTCATTTATCCCCGTAAAAAAGTAAAAGTGGGAGATACTTGGAAAAACCAGTATACAGGAAAACTGCAAGCAGACAACATATGGACGTTGAAAGCTTTAAACGCAGATACCATAAATATAACAGGAGCAGCCAAAGTTACAATGAACGTAACGGAAGCGGCAACTACAATGAAGCTTAAAGGCTCTCAAAAAACGAACATTACCACTAGTGCAACTACTGGTTTCATCAAAAAGATGACTGTAGAAGGTGTTTCCACTGGATCCTCTACAATGACGCAAATGGGCGATCAGGAAATACCTACGACCATAGAGTCTACCATTACATATGAGCTTCTAACGAATTTAAACGAACCGATCAATAATTAATACACATGTTCAATAAAAATCTTAAACTTGTCATAGCAGGACTTATTATAGCTTACGCCGTATATCAATTTATAGAAGGATATATTGGTAATGGTATCTTTTTAATTCTACTATCCCTAATCTTCATTTTTCTTTATTTCAGAAACGAGATTATTCTATTGGCCTTTCTCCGTATGAGAAAACAAGATTTAGAAGGCACACAAAAGTGGTTGAGCAAAATAAAGAACCCTGAGGCCGCCCTAGTTACAAAACAGCAAGGGTATTTTAACTACCTACACGGTATTATTCACTCTCAAAAAAACCTTACCCAAGCCGAAAAGTACTTTAAAAAGGCTCTAAAACTTGGTCTTACCATGGATTATGATGTAGCCATGGCCAAATTAAGCCTTGCGGGAATTGCAATGCAAAAAAGAAGAAAAAGAGAAGCCACTACTCTTCTACAAGAAGCCAAAAAGCTTGACAAGAGCAATATGCTTACTGATCAAATAAAAATGATGCAACAGCAAATGAAGAAGATTTAGGTTGTAGTTAGTGGTTAGTGAAAATACTATAACAACGGAGCCCATAACCGACTAAAAGATTCTTTTAGCTTTCGGCGCAAACCGCGGTTTTGCCATCTTTCAAGTTCTACCTCTTCGCACTCCTCCAAATCATCAAAAAAGTTGGTTGCGAGTTGGCGGTTTATTTCTTGGTTATAAATCATGGCATTGATTTCAAAATTGATAGAAAAGCTTCTATAATCTAAATTAGCCGTTCCTACCGTTGAAAATTGATTATCGATTACCATAGTCTTGGCATGGATAAAACCTTTACAGTACCTATAGATTCTGATACCCGATTCCAGGCAATGCTCAATATATGAATCACCTGCGTACTGTGCGGCCCATGAATCAGATTCATAAGGAACCATAACCCTTACATCAAGTCCGCTTCTTGCAGCCGTAGTCAATGCTGTTAAAATGGCATCATTAGGCATAAAATATGGAGACGTAATATAAATACGCTCCTTAGCCGAACTAATAGCACAAAAAATAGCTTCCATAATATTGGCCCAGTCCGTATCCGGACCACTAGCAGCAATCTGAACCGCCACGGGTTTTTCTGTTTCGGGTTTGTTCTGCGGAAAGAAAGACTTTTCTATTTCAACTTCATTATTGGAAGCAAAGTTCCAATTTAACAAAAATGAAGACTGTAAAGAACCTACTGCCCCACCCTGCAATCTTAAATGCGTATCACGCCAATAACGCGGGTTCTTATAGCTGTTATCATAGCGTTGCGCCAAGTTTATTCCGCCAACATACCCTACCTTACCATCTATCACAATTATCTTCCTGTGATCTCTATAATTGAGTTTTCCCGTAGAATTTGAAAAAAGTACCGGCATAAAGGCATCGTGCTCTATTCCGGCTTTGGTCATATTTTTCTTTACTCTATTTGAAATTTTACTACCTACATCATCATAAACCAACCTAACTTTAACCCCAGATTTTGCCTTATCCATGAGAATACTAATGAGTTTATTTCCAAGCTCATCATCAAACAAAACAAAATATTCTAGGTGTATATGACTTTCCGCGTTTCTTAAATCTTCGAACAGTCGTTTAAATTTTTCTTCGCCATTTATTAAAATCTCAACATTATTATCAAAAGTAAGAACTGCTTTCTCATTGTTTTTCAGCAATTTATATACTTTAAAAATACCTTCCCCATAAGTTTCCTCAAAATCTTCCCGCTCATTAGAGTCCAGCCGAAAGTTAGCCCGCCATTCCTTTATCTTTTGATTGTCCAAAAAATACTTCTTTTCAAAAATCTTTGATTTCCGATAATCTTGTCCAAACAAATAGTATACGATCAACCCAAGAAAAGGCAGTACAGCCAAGGCAAAAAGAAAAGAAAGTGTCTTTACCGGGTTTTTATTTTTTAGAAGGATAAAGAAAGACAGGACAATAACAAGCCCATAGTTAATACCTAAAAGTATCAACCAAAGGTTATCATTAAAAAAGTTTAGTGTTGTATCCATCTTTCTTACAACCGAATAAGGCCAAGTTCAGCCAGAATCAGCCACTATATAAAGATGGGGAATAAAATGGAGTAAAAAAGCCTCAATACGAACTTTATATAACCGTATTGAGGCCTTGAAGATTATTTGCCAACCCTGTAATATCCCTTATTAGGGATTTCAACGGTATATTTTTTACGGGAACTGTTATTTAAATGTGCTTCCCGCAGCCAAGGGTTATGTCTTTTAAGAATTTTATAGTTGATTTCATACTGCTGCGCAAAATCGGCAAAACTCAATACAGGTTCGTCTATCTCTACCTTGAAAGTAGGTACAGCTTGGTACATATCTTCTTTATCTATATCAAAACCATATTTTTCAGGGTGACTCAATATTTCCTTTATTGCCATAATACGGAATACATATCTACCAGTTTCCTGTCCTAACAAGAGGTCGTAATAATCACTCACCTGCTGGATACCCAAGTATTTATTTATAGCACCCGCTCCGGCATTATAGGACGCGGCCGTCAATGTCCAACTGCCATATCTTTTGTAGTTCCTATTCAAATACTCACAGGCCACTTCAGTAGCTTTTTCCAAGTTGTAACGTTCATCTACGTTTCTGTTTACCTCTAAGCCATGCTCCTGCCCTGTAGCCTTCATTATCTGCCAAAAACCAGCAGCACCTGCATGTGAGACCACATTTTGAAGTCCGCTTTCTGCCACTGCCAAATATTTAAAATCATCTGGAATACCATTTTTGGCCAGAATTGGTTCTATAATAGGAAAATACATATTGGCCCTTTTGATCAACAAAACGGCATTGGATTGCCAATAGGTGTTTACCAAAAACTCACGGTCAATGCGCTCCATTACCTCAGGGTCATCCTGCGGAACAATCTCACCTGCAAAATTTAAATTTTCCGGAATCTCTATAGCCGAAATCCGGTACCCATCGGCAACGTTTTTATCTATTTCCTTCATTTCGTTTTCCAGAACATCTGCGTCGCCCTTGGCAGGCTCTGCATTGCTCTGTACAGCAAATATCAAAGTGCTCACAACAAAAAAGACGCCCAAAAGCATCAATACATTCTTTAAAATCTTCATTTTTTGGTATTGTACGGTTTATTCAAAGTTAGTAAACTCTTTTTGAATTTTTCTAAACCAAATGCACTCTTATTGAGCTTTAACTATAATTCTTAAATCCGATTATTAATCGATAATTAAAAAGAAGGTCACAAAGCATACAGTGAATACAAAAAAAGGTAAAAAAAGAGCTTAGTATTACAACTCATTTATTGCAAAATAATTGTGGGGAGGTGTTCGTTAAACCATCTAGCCCTGTGTATTATCATAGTGTGAGTGCCATTTTTAACAGTTATGCACTCTTTAATTTTACCAATAGGAAAGACCGCATCTTTCTCTCCATGAATATGCACAAGTCCGGGAATTGCCTTTATAGGTTTCCAATTTACAATTTGGTCAATAGACCAATCTATATAATACTTATCCCTAATGGACAGATATTCCTCGTAAAGTGCCAAACGCTTGTTCACGGTTTCTCCAAAAGCATACTTGGCCAAAAGCTCCATATTATTGACCAGCCCTGTAGGCAACAACCTATGCACATGAGTGTATTTAGCAAATATCATGCGCCCGGGCAATTCAGAACTGTCTTTTACGCTAGATACGATTATGACTTTCCTGAACGATTTAAACCTTGCCATTTCCTGAATCAACATCCCACCAAAAGAAACACCAATCAAAACAGCATTTTCATGATGAATATTCTCGTTCATCTTTTTTGCGTACGCCTCCAAAGACATATTTTTATCTGGCACAAACCATTCTAAAAGATGTTGCACAAATTTGTCCTCAGGTAGGATAATATATCTAAAGATGGAAGGATTTGCTGCCATTCCTGGCATAAAATATATGTGAATCTTAGAATCTCTCATTATGACAAAGCATAGGAATTGTTAGGAAATTAACATTATTTTCACTACTTTTGTCATCGACTTTGGGGGATTTCCATAGTTTATACAAATTTGAGCAAAAGTATATAAAATTACGATTTGAGAACACCGTGATTTTCTTACCTCTTGCCATCATCTAAAATCAAACTATATGAATGAAGTAGAAATTATTGACAACAGTTTCTTGCGTCAATTTGAAACCACGGTTGAAGGCACTTTAGCCAAGATCGAGTATTCTTCGCAAGAACGCAAAGTATTTCTAACAAAATTAGTAGTGCCTGAAGAAATCACCAAAGATGGTTTCAAAGAAGATTTTATCAAATCCGTTCTTCACCACATTCAGGAGCAAAATCTTAGAGTAGTTCCTACGAGTCCACAAATTGCCGGTTTTTTACGCAAAAACAGACAATACAAAGAAATGTTGCCCGTAGGTATCAGAATCTAACAGTATTTCAGAGTTTTTTTGAAGATGAATCCCGCAAACAGCGGGATTTTTTTTGCTCTAGTTTGTGGTAACGGCGCTTTTTTCAAATTCAAAGCGTACCAAACCATCCTCATCAATCTCCTTTAACTGAACATTATGCAAGGTATTTACCAGCTCAGGGTTCCAAGGTGATTTTACTTTAACATAGTTACTGGTAAAACCATGAATATACCCTTCCTTGTTCTCCCCCTCAAAAAGCACTTGGTGCGTTTTACCCAATTGACCTTCATAAAAAGCTCTTCTCTTCTTTACGGATAGCCCCCTCAGCATCTTACTCCGCTTATTTCTAACCTGTTTAGGAACCACTCCTCCCATATCCGCTGCCGCAGTATTATCACGTTCCGAATACGTGAACACGTGTAGGTAAGATATATCCAATTCATTTAAAAAATGATAGGTTTCCAAGAAATGTTCATCCGTCTCACCCGGAAAACCAACAATAACATCCACACCTATACAGGCATCCGGCATGGTTTCCTTTATTTTCTTAACCCGGTCTACATACAAATCGCTCATATAGCGCCTGCGCATCAACTTTAAAATTGCATCGCTACCACTTTGCAACGGAATATGAAAATGAGGCACAAACGAATTGCTCTTAGACACAAAATCAATCGTTTCATTCTTTAACAAATTAGGCTCTATAGATGATATGCGTAAACGGTGAATACCCTCTACACTATCCAAAGCCTTTACCAAATCCAGAAAAGTATGTTCATGCTTTTTATTACCGAACTCCCCTTTTCCATAATCTCCGATATTTACACCAGTGAGGACAATTTCCTTAATACCCTTTGCAGATATTTCTGCAGCGTTATCCAAAACATTCTGCAGCGTATCACTCCGGGAAATACCTCTGGCCAGAGGTATGGTGCAATACGTACATTTATAATCACATCCGTCTTGAACCTTGAGAAAAGCACGGGTACGGTCTCCAATAGCATAACTGCCCACATAGAAATCCGCATCTTCTATTTCGCAGGAGTGCACCTCACCAAAATCGTTTTTGGTAAGATTATTGATATAGTCTGTAATCTTGAATTTCTCTGTGGCCCCTAGAACCAAATCAACACCATCAACAGCAGCTAGTTCTTCAGGTTTTAATTGCGCATAACAACCTATAGCGGCAACAAATGCTTCCGGGTTAATCTTCTGAGCCTGCTTTACTATGGTTTTAAATCTTTTATCCGCATTTTCCGTTACGGAGCATGTATTTATGACATACATATCTGCATGTTCGGAAAAATCTACGCGATCAAAACCATCTTCCTGAAATCCTCTTGCAATTGTAGAAGTCTCAGAAAAGTTGAGTTTACAGCCCAATGTATAGAAGGCAACTTTCTTTTTCATACTCTTATCTCTTTCCGCTTTCGTATTCAATTGATGCTATAACTTTTTAGAGAATGCAAATATACGAACTTGTTACCAGCCCATTACAAACTTGAAGCGTTTGAATTTATCAGTGCCAAAGAATATAATGCCAGAGACTTTTCACCCAAGTTTTAAATCAATTTTAAAAAATCAGAAATTCAAGTAAAAAGTAAGATATACGCTATACCTTATACGCCAATGCTTAATAATTACGCCACTTTTTAGTAAGCTCAAATACGTGCTCCAAAATACGGGCTTCTACATCATTGAACTCAACATTTCTCCTGGCCATCATTACTTTGGCCGCATCAAAAGCTTTTGAGGTGCTATACGTTGAAAAACCAGATGCTCCTCCCCAACTGAAACTAGGGACAAAATTACGTGGAAAACCAGGTACATAAATATTACAATTCACCCCTATTACCGTACCTGTATTGAACATAGTGTTTATAGCTGTCTTACTGTGGTCTCCCATCATAAGTCCGCAAAATTGCAAACCTGTCTGCTCAAAACTTTCGGAAGCATAATTCCACAAACGTACTTTAGCGTAGTTGTTCTTAAGATTGGAATTGTTGGAATCTGCACCTATATTACACCACTCGCCCAAAACAGCATTACCCAAGTAACCTTCATGCCCCTTACTAGAATACCCAAAGATAACGGAGTTGCTTATTTCACCACACACCTTTCCGTAAGGACCAATGGTAGTAGCTCCATAAATCTTGGCCCCCATTTTAACCACGGCATTCTCACATAATGCAAAAGCTCCGCGAATAAGGTTTCCTTCCCACACCTCAGAATTCTTCCCTAGGTAAATAGGCCCATCGGTTGCATTTAGGATACTATGTTCAACCTGCGCACCTTCTTCCATAAAAATGCGCTCTGGATGAATTAAAGTATTGCTCTTGGGAATGGGAGCACTTTTTCTTCCTTCGGTAAGGAAATCAAAATCAGCCTGAATAGCTTCGCCGTTTTTGGAAAAAATATCCCACGTATGTTCTATCCTAATCACATCTTCATCAAACTCTATATGCTTGTATGATGTAAAATCTACTTCTTCTTGACTTTCGTTCGTGAAAAAGGCGATAACTTCATCGCCCTGAAAAATAGCTTCGTTCTCCCCTAAATCCTGAACAAGGTCCACTAACTTTTGGTTGGGCAAAAAAGAAGCATTAATGAGTACATTTTCTTCCATTTCTACCATGGGAAACTTTTCAGAAAGGTATTCCTCCGTAATAGTTGTAGTAGTGTTGCCTAAATACTTTTCCCATTTTTCACGTATGGTCATTATTCCTACTCGGATATCCGCAACAGGTCTTGTGAAAGTAAAAGGCAAAAGATTTTCTCTTACCGTACCGTCAAAAAGAATATAGTTCATGGTTGGTTATTTTTGGCAAAAATAGGTAATCTGATTTTTTAATTTGCAAAGGCAAGGTTATAAACTAAAAAAGCCTCCGACAATTGTGGAGGCTTTCTATATATTTTGAACAAGAATCTATTTTTCTTCTTTATCAGCTTTTGCTGCTGCAGGTTTCTTCTTGAACTTATCGTATTTGCTTTTGAACTTGTCAATACGTCCGGCAGTATCCAAAAGTTTAGCTTTACCAGTATAGAATGGATGAGACGTTCTTGAAATTTCTAATTTTACCACTGGGTATTCAACACCATCAACTTCTATAGTTTCTTTGGTAACTGCTGTAGATTTAGTCAAAAAAACTTCGTCATTAGACATGTCTTTAAAAGCGACTAATCTATAATTTTCTGGATGTATATCTTTTTTCATTATAAATAAAATTTTACGCACCCATTCCGACAGGCACTCATTTTAAGGCTGCAAATTTAATTAATTTTCTTGAACCCACAATCTAAATAACCAAAAGAAACAAAAAAATATATTTTAGCTGTAACAAAGTAATAAAAACAAGCACTAACTTTGATAACAACCAAAAACAATAAAAATGGAAGATAGTCAAGCTAAAACCGGAAAGTTCTCACTTAATTATGGCTTAATTGTTGGTGTAGTGGGCGTAACCTTTGGAATCATGCTCTATACTATGGACATGCATTATGAACGTGGGCTTGCCGTACAGGGAACACAAACATTAATTTTGGTAGCAGGTATCATATTAGGCATCTACCAGTTTAAAAAAGCCAATTTAAATTACCTAACTATTTCAGAAGCTTTAAAAGTTGGTGCTGGAGTGGCCTTAATAGCAGGTATCTTGGGCATACTTTATTTTTATGTGTTTTCTAACTACGTAGAACCAGAATATATGGATAATATGTACGAGTTAGGAAAACAACAAGCTCTTGCCAACAACCCTAAACTAACCGAGGAACAAATTGACCAAGGCATAGAAATGCAAAAATCGTTTGCATGGATGTCCTACCCGCTTATTCTTATCATAAACATTGTTATTGGTCTTATAGTAGGTCTTATTACCGGACTCGTCCTAAAAAAGGACAAACCAGCTTATTAAGCCCTTTTTTAAATAGAAACTCTTTTTCTATTTAAAAGAATGTAATTCTTTAATTATCAACGCCCTGAACAAACATTCAGGGCGTTGATAATTAAAACCTATCTTACAAAACCAAAAAGAAAGCAGCTTAATAGCTGAAAAGTTTAAATGACTTCAATATCAAAATTGTATTTTTGGTCAGATATATAGAAACTTTGCATGGATCTGTCCATAATTATACCCTTACTTAACGAAGAAGAGTCTTTAAAAGAACTCCATGATTGGATTATAAGCGTCATGCAATCCAATAATTTCGTTTACGAAATTCTCTTTATAGATGACGGCAGTACTGATAATTCCTGGAGAATTATTACAGAACTATCCCAATCCAACCCCAATGTAAAAGGGCTACGGTTCAAAAAGAACTTTGGAAAATCACAAGCCTTACATGCCGGTTTTAAAGCTGCGCAGGGCAATGTGGTGATTACTATGGATGCAGACTTACAGGATGACCCCGAGGAAATACCTGAACTGTACCGGTTGATAAAGGAAGATAATTTTGATTTGGTTTCTGGCTGGAAGAAAAAACGTTTTGATTCCGTTCTTTTCAAAAACATGCCTTCCAAATTATTCAATTGGGCCGCCAGACAGACTTCCGGGGTTAAATTGCACGACTTTAACTGCGGATTAAAGGCATTTAATAAGAAAGTGATTAAAAGCATTGAAGTTTCAGGGGAAATGCATCGTTACATTCCCGTTTTGGCCAAAAATGCCGGTTATAGCAATATAGGCGAAAAAGTAGTGAAACACCAAGCCCGTAAATATGGTAAGACCAAGTTTGGTATGGAACGCTTTATAAACGGATTTCTAGACCTGCTCACCATTTGGTTCGTATCTAAATTTGGCCGCCAGCCTATGCATCTGTTTGGCGCATTGGGTGTTCTTATGTTCATTATAGGGTTTGGTTTTGCCATTTATCTAGGTATTGACAAACTTTTCATCAATCCCTACGGACGGTTAATTACCGATCGCCCTCAATTTTTCATTGCGCTTACTGCAATGATTATTGGCACGCAATTATTTTTAGCCGGATTTTTAGGCGAAATTTTAATAAGATCACGAAAAAACGAGACACGATATACTATATCCGAAGAAATTAATCCTAAGTAAAAAGCAAAGCAATATTCTTCGTAATTTTAAGCGCTAATAAATACATATAATACAGACACTATTATGGATGCCATTCTAAATACCGCCAAAACCTGGTTAACCGATTTTTTTGACCCAGAAGTAAAGAAAGAAGTTCAACATCTAATAGATAACGATACAGACGAACTAAAGGACCGTTTTTACAAAAATATGGAATTTGGTACAGGTGGTATGCGCGGTGTTATGGGCGTAGGTACCAACAGAATAAACAAATACACCTTAGGAAAAAGCACCCAAGGTCTTAGCAACTACTTGATAAAAACCTATGGGAAGGAAGATATAAAAGTAGTTATTGCTTTTGATTGTCGCCATAATAGCGACACCTTGGCAAGAACTGTGGCCGAGGTATTGTCCGCTAACGGAATAAAAGTTTTTCTATTCTCGGAACTCCGCACCACTCCTGAGCTTTCTTTTGCCGTTAAGCATTTAGAATGCCATGCCGGTATTGTATTGACCGCTTCCCATAACCCGCCAGAATACAACGGTTATAAAGTGTATTGGACAGATGGTGGGCAAATTGTACCTCCACAGGACGGTGAGATTATATCGGAAATCAATTCGCTTTCTTTTGAGGACATCAACTTTAAAGCCAACGATAGCCTTATTGAATTAATAGATAAAGACGTAGACGAAGCGTTTATAGAGGCTTCCGTAGCTAACGGAAATTTTAACGCTGCCGGCAAAGACGATTTTAAAATTGTTTTTACATCACTTCATGGCACATCCATTACGGCCATTCCAGAAGTATTAAAAAGAGCCGATTATAAGAATGTTACCATCATTGAGGAGCAAGCCAAGCCTGACGGAAACTTTCCAACGGTAAAGTCTCCAAACCCAGAAGAATCCGAAGCCCTTTCTATGGCCGTTGCAAAAGCAGAAGAGATTGGAGCCGATATGGTAGTTGGCACAGATCCGGATAGTGACCGTTTGGGTATTGCCGTTCGTAACCTAGATGGAGAAATGGAAATCGTAAATGGCAACCAGGCCATGATTCTAATGACCAAATTTCTTTTGGAGAAACAAAAGCAAAAAGGCTTTAAAGGCAATGAATTTATTGCAACCACAATAGTTTCAACTCCTATGATGGAAGCCATGGCAAAAGCCTACGGTGTTGAGTTCAAAACAGCCCTTACCGGCTTTAAATGGATAGGTAAGATGATAAAAGACTTTCCGGATTCCAACTTTGTTGGTGGCGGAGAAGAAAGTTTTGGTTATATGGTGGGCGATTTTGTTCGTGACAAAGATGCTGTTACCTCTACCCTATTGGCCTGCGAAATTGCAGCTCAAGCCAAATCTACCGGTAGTTCTTTCTACAAGGAACTAATTGACTGCTATGTTGATTATGGCTTCTATAAAGAAAAGCTTATCTCAATTACCAAAAAGGGAATGAGCGGTGCCGAAGAAATCAAACAGATGTTGAAAGATTTTAAAGAGAATCCTGTTTCTTCAGTAGCTGGATCTAAAGTAAAATGGATAGAAGACTATAATACTTCTACAGCCAAAAATGTACTTACCGGCGAAGAAAAAACCATAGATATTCCAAAATCCAATGTATTGATATATGAAACCGAAGACGGTACTCGTATCGCGGCAAGACCAAGCGGAACCGAACCTAAAGTGAAGTTTTATATTAGTACGAATACAAAATTGGAAAAAGCTGAGGATTTCAAAAAGGTCTCTAAAGAATTGGATGATAAAATTCAAAACATTCTTAGTGAACTTAATCTCGGTTAATGGAGTATTTCAAAAAAATCCTTCGGTTTGCAAAGCCGTATAAATTATTTGCATTTTTAAACATTATCTCGAACATCCTTTATGCGTTGTTCTCAACGTTGGCAATGATTTCATTGTTCCCGATGTTGACAGTTATGTTTGACAATACCAAACCAGTTTACAAAAAACCGGTTTGGAGCGGTCTCTCCGAAATGAAGGATTATATAATGGAATACCTTAATTTCTTTGTCACCCAAAGAAGCGAACAAGGAGATTCTGGGGATGTACTAATGCTTATGGTGGCATTGATCATCGGTATGTTTTTCATGAAAAATGTGTTCAATTACTTGGCCATGTATTTCATTACCTATTTGCGGAACGGCGTTCTTAAGGATTTGCGTAACGAGCTTTACGATAAGACCGTAGAACTGCCTATTTCCTACTATTCAGAAAAAAGAAAAGGGGATACTATAGCCCGGATAACTTCTGATGTTTTAGAAATTCAACATTCATTTCTATCTATTTTAGAACTGATTGTAAGGGAACCATTGACTATAATTTTTACGATTATAGCCATGCTATCCATAAGTCCAAAACTTACGTTGTTCGTATTCTTATTTCTTCCCCTTTCTGGATTTTTAATTTCGCTTATAGGAAAATCCCTTAAACGAAAATCGGGCAAGGTACAAAAGGAACAAGGTCATTTCCTTTCCATTTTGGAAGAAACCCTAAGTGGACTTCGAGTTATAAAAGCGTTCAATGCAGAATCTAGATTTGGCAGAACATTTCAAGCTTCAACAAAACGCTTCTATAATTACTCCAACAGTTTGCTCAATAGACAAAACCTCGCCTCACCCACAAGTGAGTTTTTTGGCATTGCGGCCATAGGAGTAATACTTTGGTACGGTGGCCAAATGGTGCTTGTTGAAAAAACTTTGGCGCCAGGGCTTTTCATTACTTATATGGGACTTTCTTATCAGATTCTAACACCTGCAAAGGCAATTAGTAAAGCCTCTTACAGTGTTAAAAAAGGAAATGCCGCTGCCGAAAGGGTAATTGAGGTGCTTGAAACCAAAAACCCTATTGAGGACAAACCTAATGCCTTGACCAAAGAAACGTTTGATAAAGCTGTGGAAATTAAGGACATTTCTTTTAAATATGAAGATGAATACGTACTCAAAAACTTCAACCTTTCTGTTCCCAAAGGAGACACAGTAGCCTTGGTAGGACAGTCAGGAAGTGGTAAAAGTACCATTGCAAATCTTGTAACCCGTTTCTATGACGTTAATAATGGAGAAATAACCATAGACGGCCACAACATAAAGGACATCACCAAAAAATCTTTAAGAGGACTTTTGGGGCTTGTTACCCAAGATTCCATTTTATTTAATGATACCGTAGCCAATAATATCTCTTTAGGAAAGGAAAACGCCACCAAAGAAGAAATTATGGAAGCTGCCAAAATAGCCAATGCCCACGAATTTATTACAGACTTACCTCAAGGTTATGAAACCAATATTGGTGATAGCGGAAACAAATTGAGCGGAGGTCAAAAACAACGTTTATCCATTGCCAGAGCGGTATTAAAGAACCCTCCAATCATGATTTTGGACGAAGCCACATCCGCCCTGGACACTGAGAGTGAACGCTTGGTACAAGATGCACTTGAAAAAATGATGCGCAACAGAACTTCTATTGTTATCGCTCATAGATTATCTACTATTCAGAACGCCAACACCATTGTTGTTCTTCAAAAAGGTGAAATTGTAGAACAAGGCTCCCATGATGAGCTCATGGCAAAGGATGGTGCCTACAAAAAACTGGTGCAAATGCAATCTTTAGGCTAGGACATTAAACCTTTCGCTAAATTTATAGTCTTAACTATAGAATTTAAGCCCAATTCATTTGATTGCAGAGGAAACCTTAGTAAATCAATTACAACAAACTGAAACGCAGGCCAGCGCTTTTGGAGTGTTAGTAGAGACCTATAAAGAGCGTCTGTACTGGCATATTCGTAGAATTGTGTTAAATCATGATGATACGGACGATGTGTTGCAGAATACATTTATAAAGGTTTACAAAAACATTTCAAATTTTAAGGGTGATAGCAAGCTGTATTCTTGGATATATAGAATTGCCACAAATGAGGCACTCACATTTCTTAAAAACAAATCAAGGATGATGGGTGTAAAAGAAGGGGAATTACAAGACCGTTTAGTAGAAAACCTAAAGGCCGATGTATATTTTGAAGGAGATGAAATTCAACTGAAATTACAGCAAGCTATAGCCACATTGCCGGAAAAGCAAAAGTTGGTGTTCAATATGAAGTATTTTCAGGAATTGAAATATGAAGAGATTTCAGAGATTCTTGAAACGTCCGTAGGGGGCTTAAAAGCCTCTTATCACCTGGCCACTAAAAAGATTGAAGCATACCTAAAAGAACAAAAAGAATATCTTTAGAACCATTGATTATGGAGCCATTAGATAAAAAAAATCCGTTTAAGACCCCCGAAGGTTATTTTGATAAGTTTGATAAAAAACTTTTCGAAAAGCTCTCTAGTGGGGACTCGGTAATACCAAAAGAAGAAGGTTTTAAACTTCCTGACGGTTACTTTGATTCTTTGGGTGATAAGCTTCAACAGAAACTAAAAGAAGAACAGGAAACTAAGGTCATTCCTTTAAAATCTTATAAAAAATACTATTACGCAGTGGCTGCAGTTGCAGCAATATTGATTGTAGCCTTAACGTTGAACCTAAACAAAACAAACGAAATTGGTTTTGATGACCTGGCCCAGTCAGATATTGAATATTATTTTGACCAAAATGAACTGGACCTTACCAGTTATGAATTGGCAGAGGTCGTACCTGTAAACGAATTAGAAATAACAGATATGTTCGATAGTAATTTTAGCGAAGAAAACGTGCTGGAATACCTTAATGAGAACACAGATTATTTTGATGAATTAAATCTTGAAGACAATGAATAGATTAAAAAAATTAATGGTGACCATGGTGTTTTTATTGGTTTCCGTGCAGTTCTATGCGCAGAGAACACATGATTATGATAAAATAAAGTCGCTTAAAATAGCCTTTATAACGGAACGATTGAACATGACCAGCCAAGAAGCGCAAGCTTTCTGGCCCATTTATAATGACTACGAAGCAAAACGAGGAGCGCTTAGAGAAAAAGAGCACAACCAGATTCGTAATAAAATAAAAGAGTCGGACAAGCTTTCCGAGAAAGAGGCGAATGATGTTATTGAACTATTTCTAAAGCTGGAACAACAAGAAGAAGACATCAGAAAAGACTTTATCAAAAAAGCAGCGGAAGTAATTACGGCAAAAAAAACGTTGTTGTTAATTCGTTCGGAAGAAGAGTTTAAAAGGCAGCTTATCAGAAAATACCATGAAAGGCGAGAAGAAAAAAATAAGAACGAGCCTTAAAAGCTTCTAATCAAAAACAAGCTTGGCCATTCTATTTTTTCCAGCCGCATAAGCAACCTTCGTATTTTGAAAACGAAGGGTATAGAAAGGTTCATCGGATAATTGTGTCCAAGTGGCTCCCCTATCGGCAGAATATGATATTCCGGTAAAACCAATGGCCACCAGACCATTTCCTTTAGATTCTGGCACAAATTGAATACAACTTTTATATTGCGGATTTTGGCCATCTGCCATCAGTTGCCAAGTTTTACCTCCATCTATCGTGAGTGCCTTGTTCCCGCTGTTAATTTCGGGTCGGGTAAAATCGCCACCAATAGAAACACCTAAATTTTCATCATAAAAATCTATAGAAAAGATGCCTTGGGTTTCCGCTTCGCTTTTTATGGGAGTTTGCTGAATCTGCCATGTTTTTCCTTTATCGCCTGAAAAATAGATACGACTTTTAGTTGTGGCTATCCAAGTTTTATCTCCTATAACCTTAATATTGGTATTACTTGCAGCAAAAGCCCCTTCACCCTCTATGCCAGATGGTAATTGTGAACAGGGAAGTTTTTCCCAAGTGTTACCTCCATCCCTAGTAATAAGAATGCTTAAACAACCATCCATACTATCACCAATCGCTATTCCTTCGGTATCGTTCCAAAACGTCATGGCATCATAAAAAACAGATTCATCCTCCTCCATATAGACCAACTCCATTCGCCCATTTTCACCTGTTTTGTATAATAATGCCGGATTGGCCACGGACAACATAAAGAAATCGGAAGACGTATGCGCAACAGAACGAAATTCGGGAATGGTAGTATGGTATTTTTCTATGCTCTCCCTCACTTTTCCCGTTGCTAAATCTATACTCCCAAAAATACCGTTACTACCGGCATACACTAGACTATTTCCCATAAGTTCTATAGCTCTGATGCTTACCGAGTCTTCATAAACGGTTTCAACTGTAACAGATGTAAAGGGTTTGTTTTTCTGTTCTTGGGCACAAGAAACTAGGAGAATACCGATTAAAATAGGCAATAGGACACGCATGCGTACAAAGTTTCTCAAAAATACAGGTAATCCAGTGGCAAAACAATACCTTTGCAGCCTTAATTTTTTGTAATGAAGCTACATAGAAACTTGGTATTTGCGGTAATTGATGCCTTGAACTTGATTTTTAATGAAAATGAATATGCCGATAAGGTAGTACAGAAAGTACTAAAGTTCGATAAACGTTGGGGTTCTCGCGACCGCGGTTTTATTGCCGAAACCACCTATGAAATGGTACGTTACAAGCGTTTGTACACTGAAATTGCAGAAATAAAAGCACCGTATAGCAGACCGGACCTATTTAGAATGTGGGCGGTTTGGGCCGTTTTAAAAGGCATCAAAATTCCAGATTGGAAGCAGATAGAACCAACCCCAGAACGCCGTATCAAAGGTCGTTTTGACGAGCTTTCAAAAATTAGGAAGTTCCGCGAATCTATGCCAGATTGGATAGATGAAATCTGCGAAAAAGCATTGGGAGAAAAACTATGGACGGCTGAAAGCGCTGCCCTTAACGAACAAGCTGAAGTTATTCTTAGGACCAATACGTTAAACATAGATAAGGAAAAGCTACGTAAAACTCTTTTGGACGAAGGTATTGTTGTAGAACCCATTAAAGGTTATGCAAGTGCACTGCGTTTACCGGAGCGTGCCAACGTTTTTGTTACGGAATCATTTAAAAAAGGTTTTTTTGAAGTTCAAGATGCTTCTTCACAACTGGTGTCTGAATATCTAGATGTAAAACCGGGAATGCGTGTGGTTGATACTTGCGCGGGAGCAGGTGGAAAATCGCTTCACTTAGCGGCCCTCATGGAAAACAAAGGTCAGCTTATCTCCATGGATATCTATGGCAGCAAGCTAAAAGAACTGAAAAGGCGCGCCAGAAGAAACAATGCACACAACATTGAAACTCGCGAGATCGATTCTACAAAGGTTTACAAAAAACTTTATGGAAGTGCAGACCGTGTGTTAATAGATGCTCCTTGTACAGGAATTGGTGTTTTGCGCAGAAATCCGGACAGTAAATGGAAGATGCAACCTGAATTTCTTGAAAAAATCACGAAAACACAGCACGAAATCATTCGTAACTACAGTAAAATAGTAAAGCCCGGTGGAAAAATGGTGTATGCTACCTGTTCAATTCTTCCTCAAGAAAACAACGACCAAGTGGTTTCTTTTTTAGCTTCGGAAGAAGGTAAAGACTTTAGTTTGGTAAAGGAAAACAAGATTTACGCTTCCAAAAGTGGATTTGACGGATTCTATATGGCGTTGTTAGAAAAGAAAAGCTAGTCCTTTTTTAACAGTAATAATAGCTTAAAAATCATTTGATGGGCATACTATCTCCTCCGCTTTAAGGAGAAGAGAAACTTGAGGCGCAAAGTAATCAACAACCTGTTAACTTTTACTCATAAAAAATTACGATACTCCTTTACAAAGCGCCTTTTAAAGGTTAAATTTGCGTTTTCTCAAACCTATCAATTTACAAGCTAAATGATTCACTTCTTCGGGGATGTAGCCACAAAAGTTTTTGCCGTACAAACGGTTAAAGAACTTTCACAGGAAAATAACAAGAAACTTACATGGTTGTTTGGCAACCTACCAAAAATAAATACGGCGTCTATAGACGCCTTTTTTGTTGGCCCTAGGGCAGCAATGATTACTCCTTGGAGTACAAATGCAACGGAAATCACCCAGAATATGGGCATTGAGGGTGTTATTAGAATAGAGGAGTTTAAAGCGGTAAGTGAAGATTTTACGGATTTTGACCCCATGCTCTCCGAAAAATTTAACGGGTTATCACAATCTGTTTATAAAATAGATGTGGCTCCCGAAGCCGTTCTGGAAATAGAGAATATTGCCGATTATAACCAACAGGAGGGCCTTGCTTTAAGTGATGAAGAGGTTATCTACTTGGAGAACTTGGCAAAGAAACTGGGCAGAAAACTAACGGATTCCGAAGTTTTTGGGTTTAGCCAAGTGAATTCGGAGCATTGTCGCCATAAAATTTTCAATGGTACTTTTGTGATTGACGGCGTAGAAAAGCCATCTTCACTTTTTAAGCTTATCAAGAAAACTTCGCAAGAATTTCCTAACGATATTGTTTCGGCCTATAAAGATAATGTGGCTTTCGTAAAAGGGCCAAAAGTGACCCAATTTGCACCAAAAAGCGCTGATAAACCCGATTTTTATCAAGAAACGGAGTTCGATTCGGTTATTTCGCTTAAAGCGGAAACACACAATTTTCCTACTACCGTAGAGCCCTTTAACGGTGCTGCAACGGGTTCTGGAGGAGAAATTCGTGACCGTTTGGCCGGAGGAAAAGGGTCGTTACCCTTAGCTGGAACGGCTGTTTATATGACGGCCTATTCTCGTTTGGAAAAAGACAGACCTTGGGAAAAGGCATTCCCGGAAAGAGAATGGCTGTACCAAACCCCAATGGACATCCTTATAAAAGCATCTAATGGTGCCTCGGATTTTGGAAATAAATTTGGGCAACCGCTAATTACTGGTTCCGTGTTGACTTTTGAACATGACGAATCCAGAGATAGTGACCAAAAGAACACAAGAAAACTAGGTTTCGATAAGGTGATTATGCAAGCCGGCGGTATTGGCTACGGCAAAGCAGAACAAGCTTTAAAGGATACGCCCAAAGATGGCGATAAAATTGTTATTCTAGGAGGTGACAACTACCGTATTGGTATGGGTGGAGCCGCTGTTTCAAGTGCAGATACAGGGGCATTTAGTTCCGTTATTGAATTGAACGCCATACAACGTTCCAACCCGGAAATGCAGAAAAGAGCATCAAATGCTATCAGAGGTATGGTAGAAAATGATGTAAACCCAATTGTGTCCATTCACGATCATGGTGCGGGCGGACATCTTAACTGTCTTTCTGAATTGGTCGAAGATACGGGCGGAAAAATAGATTTGGATAAACTTCCGGTAGGCGACCCTACCCTATCGGCCAAAGAAATAATCGGTAACGAATCCCAAGAACGTATGGGCTTGGTTATTGGTAAAAATGATGTAGACCTTTTGCATCGTATTGCCGATCGTGAACGGTCCCCTATGTATGAAGTAGGCGATGTTACCGGAGACCACAAATTCACTTTTGAGTCGGCCACTACGGGCGAAAAGCCAATGGACTTAAATCTTGAGGACATGTTCGGGAGCTCCCCTAAAACCGTAATGACGGATTCTACCGTAAAAAGAACATATGCCAATCCTGAGTATTCGTTGGAATTCTTTCACGACTATCTGGAACAATTGCTACAACTAGAGGCCGTTGCCGCTAAAGACTGGCTAACGAATAAAGTTGACCGTTGTGTGGGAGGCCGTGTTGCCAAGCAACAATGTGCCGGACCATTACAATTACCACTGAACAATTGTGGTGTTATGGCCTTGGATTTTAAAGGAAAGGAAGGTATTGCAACTAGTATTGGCCACTCTCCCATTTCTGGATTAATTGACCCAGCAGCAGGTAGTTTGAACAGTATTGCGGAATCGCTGACCAACATCATCTGGGCTCCGCTAAAGGACAATTTAAAATCCGTTTCACTATCCGCTAACTGGATGTGGCCTTGTAAAAACGAAGGTGAGGATGCCCGTTTGTACGAAGCTGTTGAAGCAGTATCCAACTTTTCTATTGCATTAGGTATAAATGTACCTACCGGAAAGGATTCGCTTTCCATGAAACAAAAATATAAAGATGGAGATGTTATCGCTCCTGGTACAGTGGTTATTTCCGCTGCCGGAAATTGTAGCGATATTACCAAAGTTGTAGAACCCGTACTACAAAAGAATGCGGGCTCAATTTACTACATTAATCTATCAAAAGATGACTATAAACTAGGTGGCTCTTCTTTTTCCCAGATTAGAAATGCCATAGGAACCGAAGCACCTAGTATAAAGGATGCAGCCTACTTTAAAACTGTTTTTAACGGTATACAGGATTTGATTAAAGAAGGTGAAATCGTTGCTGGGCATGATGTGGCTTCCGGTGGATTGATTACAACTTTATTGGAGCTCTGTTTTGCGGACATCAATTTATCCGCAGAATTAGACTTGTCCACTTTAGACGAATCGGATACCATTAAATTGCTTTTTGCCGAAAATTCGGGAATTGTTTTTCAAGCGAAAGACGAATCCGTAGAGCAAAAATTAAGCGACATCAACATAGATTTCAAGAAAATAGGAAAAGTAGTTTCCGGTACCATTCTAAAAATAAAAAATGGAGGTATAGAAATGGGCTTGAACATCAACTCCCTAAGAGATACTTGGTTCAAGACTTCATATTTATTGGACAGCAAACAAACGGCAAATAATTTGGCCAAAGACCGTTTTGATAACTACAAAAATCAACCGCTTCAGTACAAGTTTCCTAAAAATGTTGATTTGAGCAGTATTCCATCAAATACCGGAAACAGACCTAAAGCGGCCATACTTCGTGAAAAAGGAAGTAATTCCGAACGTGAAATGGCAAATGCCATGTACTTGGCTGGTTTTGATGTAAAAGATGTTCATATGACCGATTTAATTTCCGGTCGTGAAACTCTTGAGGATATTCAGTTTATTGGTGCCGTAGGCGGATTTTCCAACTCAGACGTTTTAGGTAGCGCCAAAGGATGGGCGGGAGCTTTTAAATACAATGAAAAAGCCAATACCGCTCTTAAAAACTTCTTTGCCAGACCTGATACCTTATCTATTGGGATATGTAACGGATGCCAATTGTTTATGGAATTAGATCTCATCAATCCCGAGCACGAAACTCATGGTAGAATGACCTATAACGACTCCCATAAACACGAAAGTAACTTTACTTCGGTTAAAATTCAGGAGAACAATTCGGTTATGTTATCCAGTCTAGCGGGAACAACTTTAGGGGTATGGATTTCACATGGCGAAGGTAAATTTAGCCTTCCGCACAATGAAGATCAATACGGTATAGTTGCCAAATATGGTTACGAAAGCTATCCTGCCAACCCTAACGGAAGTGACTTCAACACCGCTATGCTCTGCGATGTTACAGGACGCCATTTAGTAACCATGCCGCATATTGAGCGTTCTATTTTCCCTTGGAACTGGGCCTATTATCCAGAAGGAAACAATGACGTAGTTTCTCCTTGGTTAGAAGCTTTCGTTAATGCCAAAAAATGGATTTTAGAGGCTAAGTAGTCTTAAAAATTAAATACATAATAGTTTAAATAATGGTCTGAGCTTAGAAACTCAGGCCATTATTTTTATAATTTAGTTGGATATGAAAATCCGAAAAGCAACTGAATCCGACCTTCCTGCGATTGTACAATTGTTGGCCAATGACAAATTGGGGAAGCTTCGGGAAGACTATAAAGTGCCCCTACCCCAAAAATATTACGATGCTTTTAACGCCATTAACGGAGATAAAAACCAAGAACTTATGGTTTTTGTAAACGAGACCGAACAGGTTATTGGTACGATGCAACTCTCTTTTATTCCTTACCTAACATACCAAGGAGGTGTTCGCGCTCAAATAGAGGCCGTACGTGTACATGAGGACTACCGTAGCAAAGGTATAGGGCGGCAGTTATTTAAATGGGCCATACAACGCGCAGGCGAAAAAGGCGCACACGTTGTACAACTCACTACGGACAAAAAACGGCCCGATGCATTAAAATTTTATCAAAATCTAGGTTTTACAGCGAGCCATGAGGGTATGAAATTCCACCTCTAACTACGCTCTAAAGTTTTAGGGAACTATTTTACCATCAATTTATCACTCCACGTTCTATCATTGCTACTTGTAATTTTGTAGAAATACAATCCTGGAGTCAAGTTGTTTTTCTTCACAACGATCATATTTTGACCTTCTTTTGAATCTCCCGTCATATCGTGGGAAGATATTTTTTTACCGGCCATGTTAAACAATTCAAAAGTATAGGCCCCAGCACTTTCTTCATAAAAATAGAGGCTGGACTCCGTACGTACCGGGTTAGGATATACTATAGATTCCGAAATATCGTCTGAAATAAAAATCTTATCCTCCACTAAATTATTGAATGATACATTGGAAAGGCTCATTTGCTTTTCTTCAACATTTCCTTCTTCGGACAATAGATTAAAGTTGATTACTTTTAAGCTAGAAAAATCTGTTGTTGCATTGGTTGCGTTTTTAAAGTCCGTATCCAAGACCGTAAAAGTTTTCGCTTCAGCCGTCAAATTTACAGTGGTTGTATACGTAGTACCATCGCCCTTTAGCAATTTTACTTCTAAAGTTCCTGTGCCACTAGCCTCAAAGGACAGCTTACCATAATCCGATAGATCAACCGGAGTAAATCGCGGACTTAGCGCTCGATACACCCCAATATAGCTGGATGTTTTTCCGCTTAACTCAATATTACGTTCTACAGGATAGCCATCTTCTATGTAAGGTGCTTGCACTGGTGTAACCTCATAATTCTCTACCGTTGTACCTTCCGCGGAACCATCTAGCCCCCAAGGTGCATCGGCAACAAAAAGGTCGTCTGGAGTACCATCAGCAATACTTACCCTAAAGCCAAAATCAAATATATTTCCGGTACTTAAGGCCACAGAATCTAAATACCCATCTATTGGAGCTGCCAACTTCATGGTTTCCGTGGTGCCGGTTTCGGTCTTTTTCAATCCACCTTCTAGCTGAATTTTCTCTGTTCTGTTGTTGTTTACCAGATTAAGAATGACTTCTCCTTTGGCATATTTTGCCGATTTTACAAAAACTGGTGGTGGCGTAGAACCTTTGTACTCGGAAATTGGGCCGTGCACTTCCAAAAGATTTAAAATTTCATCCGCCAACAAAAGCAAGTCATCTACCGTGTTGGACCATATTTGAAAATTGTAATAAGCTGAATTATCTGCATAAGCATCAATATTCCAATGAGATTCCACCACAAATTGATCATTAGCGTCCAAACGTGCGGAAAAAGTTAATGCGAACTCCGTATTTCCATCTGGCTGCTTGATAATAGATTTTATAAAATCCTTTTCGCGTAATTGAATAGTAGAAACCGATAAAAGTTGCGCTCCCAAAAACCGGTCGCAAATAAATTTACTATGCTCGTAAACCTTATTGTCCGTTTTTATGACCATTAAAGCACCAATATTATCATCTTTTCTAAGATAATCTACCGAATAAATATCCGAAGCATTAGTAAGATCCAGCAAATCTGCGGGAGAAGATTCAATAGTACTTGTTTCTCCTACTACATCCAAAGGAACAAGTTGCGTTAACGGAATAGCATCTGCAGAGAATTTTCCGGTCTTGGCATAACTTGGTCCCTTCATGACTCTCTTTGCCGTAAGCTTATCAAATTTATAATTGGTTTTAGCTCTATTGTAGTTACGCTCCCCAATAAGCGAAGACAAACGGTCATTACTTTCCAGACCTCCATCATTAGCTCCGGAAGTCAAGGTAATTGTGGGACATGCGGCAACACCGGAACACGAAGGGTCATCACAATCTACAAGCCCATCGCCATCATCATCAATTCCGTTGATACAATCCTCTTGTGGTACTGGTGCCGTAGGACATCTTGCCCCGTCATTACTAGAAGCTGCAGGGCCAAAAGCAAAAATATTGGACTTTATTACACCAAGGCTAATGTCTTGAACCCTATCTATTTTATACACCGCTCCCGTTTGGTTGGCGGAAATGTAGAAATTACCGTCTACATCAAAATAGACCGCACCAAAAGTGTAGTTCAACCCTTGTAGAATAGGAACTACTCCAAGTGCTTCTACTTCTCCGGTATCGGCACTAATTTTATAGAGTATATTCGTACCCTTTTCCACAGTGTACAGTTTATTATCTTGAGCATTAAAAGCCCAATCTGCAATAGATAGACTCTGGCTTAATGAAAACTGTCCTAGGTATTTAAGGTAATTTTCAGATTCAGGGTTCAAATCAATTTTATAGTATGATGCGCCACCCGCTTTAAAATAATAAATACCTTCTGTTGAAATATCACCTACATATTTGTTACCTGTAGGTAATTCAGGAATTTGATATTGATCCACTTTAAAATCTTTTCCTATACGAACAATAGATCTAGATGGAGTTGACAAGTATCCCCAGATGTATCCATCTGTAGTATTGTAAGCAACCGCATTTACATTACCAGGAGTAATGTTTTCTGAAACAAGATAAGAGCTGCCCGATGCCAAGTCTAGTGCATAAATATCATTATATTGAAACAAATATGCATTATAGTCGCAATCAAACGGGGTAGACTGCGCTTCTGTTTTAGTATTAAAAAATAAGAGAAGTACGGACACCGCAAAAAATTTGGCGGCCAAACCTATGGTGTATTTTTTCTTCATAATTTCTGCGATTTGGGGTTCATAGGATTTATTACAAAGTTAATGCAAGGTTTCAAGGAATTTTCTTACATTCGTTTGGAATGATATCATAACCCGTTCGTTTACAATTTATTGTAGATGAATGGTTAAAATCGATGTATATCTTTAGGCCTACACAGATTGTCATATTTGTAATCAGAATACATTTTATTTATTAATGTAATTTTAAAATCCGGTGTTCTTTCACTATTTTGCAAGGACATTTAAATACCAATATGCAAAACGTTTCCCGTCTGTTCGATTTTCCACACTACCAGTTGGAAAAATTCAATTTAAAAAAGTCACTCGTCTCCAAAAAAGACGGGAAGTGGATTTCTACGTCCACTAAGGAATATATAGACATGGCAAACACCATTAGTCGTGCGTTGCTAAGAATGGGGGTAAAACCCAATGACAAAATTGCCGTAATATCAATGACCAACCGTACGGAATGGAACATTATGGATATTGGCATTCTTCAGCTTGGGGCTCAAAACGTTCCGGTTTACCCCACTGTTTCGGAAGAGGATTATGCCTATGTTCTCAATCATTCGGAAGCCAAATATTGTTTCGTTTCTTGTGGAGAAGTGTTTCAGAAAGTAAAATCCATACAAGACCAAGTATCTAGTCTTGAACATGTGTATTCTTTTGACCAAGTTACCGGTTGCGATAATTGGGAAAAAGTACTTGAGCTAGGCTCGGATACATCAAACCAAGAAGAAGTAGAAAAGTTAAAGGATGCGGTAAAGAGCACAGACCTTGCTACCCTTATATATACTTCGGGCACAACGGGCAGGCCCAAAGGTGTCATGCTATCCCATGAGAATTTGGTAAGCAATGCCCTGGAAAGTTCTAAACGTTTTCCCATTGAGGACGGAAAAACAAAGGCACTAAGTTTCTTGCCCCTATGCCATGTGTACGAACGTATGCTTATTTATTTGTACCAATATAGAGGTGTTACCATTTACTATGCCGAGTCTCTTGATAAGATCAGTGAGAATTTAAAGGAAACTCAACCCCATGTAATGACCGCGGTTCCTAGGCTTTTGGAAAAAGTTTATGACAAGATTTATGCCAAGGGAGCGGAGCTTTCAGGTATTAAGAAAAAGCTTTTCTTTTGGGCCGTAGAGCTGGGACTTAAATATGAACCCTACGGTGCTAATGGATGGTGGTACGAACAGCAATTGGCCTTGGCCAGAAAGCTTATATTCAGTAAATGGAAAGAAGGTCTTGGCGGAAACCTAAGCCTTATTGCTTCGGGCAGTGCGGCACTACAGCCCCGTTTGTCCCGTATTTTTAACGCTGCGGAATTTGGCCTTATGGAGGGTTACGGACTATCGGAAACATCTCCCGTAATCTCCGTGAACGATATGCGCGATGGCGGTTTCCGTATTGGAACCGTTGGTAAGCCTATTGCACGAACCGAAGTAAAGATAGCCAATGACGGCGAAATCTGTATAAAAGGCCCACAAGTAATGATGGGCTATTACAAAGATGTTCAAAAAACCGAAGAAGTAATCATAGACGGTTATTTTCATACAGGTGATATTGGCGAGCTGGACAGTGATGGTTTCCTAAAGATAACCGATCGTAAAAAAGAAATGTTCAAAACTTCGGGCGGTAAATATGTTGCGCCCCAGCTATTGGAAAATCGTTTTAAGCAGTCTAGATTTATTGAACAGATCATGGTAGTTGGTGAAGGTGAAAAAATGCCGGCAGCTCTTATTCAACCAGATTTTGACTTTTTACATGAATGGGCCACCAAACATAATATTACGGTCCCGGAAAATTCGGATATCATTCAAAACGAAGAAGTATTGGCCCGCTACCAACAGGAAGTAGACGAAGCCAATGAAAAATTTGCGAAATGGGAAAAAGTAAAACAATTCCGTCTTACCCCAGATGTATGGAGCATTAGTGAAGGGCATCTTACTCCTACGCTTAAATTGCGCCGCAAGATTGTAAAAGAAAAATATATGGACCTTTATAACGATATTTATGGACGCTCATAGCGCTTCCTACATTTGTCATAAATTTCAACACAAAATATTATTTTCCTAAAAAAAGTCTTCACAATCTAAGAATAAAGCTATTTCCTCATAATAGCATTGCTTTTCTGATTTAAAAATTCAAAAATATATTATGCATGCATAATATATTTTTTGTATATTTGGTGACCGTCAACCCACCTTATGTATGAAAGACATTACTATAGACTACGCATTGCGAGCCACGTGGCAAGCCGTAGCTCGCATGTACAACGAAGAGGCTAAAAAATTTGATTCTACCATGGCCGTGGGTTTTACGCTTTTAAGTGTGGACCCTAAAACCGGGACCCCTTCAACGGCCCTTGGGCCAAAAATGGGCATGGAAGCTACTAGTTTATCACGTATTCTTAAAAGAATGGAGGAGCAAGGTCTCATAGAACGTAAACCAAACCCTAATGACGGACGTGGTGTACTTATCTATTTAACAGAATTTGGACTAGAGAAAAGAAACGATTCAAAAAATGTGGTCTTACGATTTAATGAAACCGTAAGAAACCATGTTTCCGAAGAAAAGATTAACGGCTTTTTTGAGGTTATGGAAACCATAAATGAGCTTATAGCTGAAAAAACTATTTATACTAATGATAACCTGATTAACGGTCAAGATACACTTGGACCAGAAACAGATTAATTAATAACCCAATAACTACATCGTGAACAAGCATATTAAAAAAGTAGCAGTCATCGGATCCGGAATTATGGGTAGTGGTATTGCTTGCCATTTCGCAAATATCGGAGTAGAAGTGTTATTGCTAGATATCGTTCCAAGAGAATTGAACGATAAAGAAAAAGCAAAAGGATTAACCTTAGAAGACAAAGTTGTACGCAATCGTTTAGTAAACGATTCATTAACGGCAGCCTTGAAATCAAAACCTTCACCTATTTACCATCAAAAATTTGCCTCGCGTATCTCCACAGGAAACCTAGAGGATGATATTGCTAAAGTAAGCAAGGTAGATTGGATTATTGAGGTTGTAGTAGAACGTCTTGATATTAAGAAAAAGGTTTTTGAGAGTCTGGAGAAACACCGTACCCCTGGTACTTTAATTACTTCTAACACTTCGGGTATTCCTATTAAATTTATGTCCGAAGGTCGAAGCGATGATTTCCAGAAACATTTCTGCGGAACCCACTTCTTTAACCCGGCACGTTACCTAAAATTATTCGAGATTATTCCTGGTCCGGAAACTTCACAGGAAGTACTTGATTTCCTTAATGCATATGGAGAACAGTTTTTAGGAAAGACCTCGGTAGTAGCCAAGGACACTCCCGCTTTTATTGGAAACCGAATCGGGATTTTCAGCATTCAGAGCCTGTTTCACACCGTGAAAGACATGGGCATGACCGTGGAAGAGGTAGACAAACTTACCGGACCTGTAATAGGTAGACCAAAATCGGCCACTTTTAGAACGGTTGATGTAGTGGGTCTGGATACTTTGGTCCACGTGGCTAACGGTATTCATGAAAACTGTAAGGACGATGAACGTTTAGCGCTTTTTGAACTTCCTGATTTCATCAATACAATGATGGAGAACAAATGGTTGGGAAGCAAAACCGGACAAGGTTTTTACAAAAAATCAAAAGATAAGGACGGAAAGACAGAAATCCTGACTTTGGATTTGGACACAATGGACTACCGTTCAAAGAAAAGTGCCAAGTTCGCTACGTTAGAGTTAACAAAAACTATTGACAAAGTGGTAGACCGCTTTGCCGTATTAGTTGGCGGAAAAGACAAAGCCGGAGAGTTCTACAGAAAGAGTTTTGGACAATTGTTCGCTTACGTATCGCACAGGATTCCCGAAATAGCGGATGAACTCTATAAAATTGATGATGCCATGAAGGCTGGTTTTGGCTGGGAACACGGACCATTTCAAATCTGGGATGCCGTTGGCTTGGACAAAGGATTAGAATTCATTAAAGCCGAAGGTTTAGAAGCTGCAGCTTGGGTGCAAGAAATGAAATCTGCCGGGCAAGACACCTTCTACTCTGTAAAAGATGGGGCTTCCTATTTTTATGATGTTCCAAAGAAGGCCATGGAAAAAATACCTGGTCAAGATGCATTTATCATTTTGGATAACATCAGAAAATCAAAAGAAGTATTTAAGAACAGCGGCGTTGTAGTTGAAGATTTGGGCGATGGCATATTAAATGTTGAATTCCAATCCAAAATGAACACTATTGGTGGCGATGTACTGGCAGGATTGAACAAAGCCATTGACCTTGCCGAAAAGGATTTCCAAGGCCTGGTTGTTGGTAACCAGGCAGCAAATTTCTCCGTTGGCGCCAATATCGGTATGATATTTATGATGGCCGTTGAGCAGGAGTATGATGAGCTTAACATGGCTATTAAAATGTTCCAGGATACGATGATGCGCATGCGTTACTCGGCTATTCCAACTATTTCTGCTCCTCACGGTATGACCCTTGGTGGCGGTTGCGAGCTTTCGCTTCATGCGGACAAAGTGGTTGCCGCAGCAGAGACCTACATAGGTCTTGTAGAATTTGGCGTGGGGGTTATTCCCGGTGGTGGTGGCTCAAAAGAGTTCGCCGTTAGAGCACAGGATACTTTCAAAAAAAATGATGTAGAGCTTAATGTCCTACAAGAATATTTCTTGACCATTGGCATGGCCAAAGTATCTACTTCGGCTTACGAAGCGTACGATTTAGGCATTCTTCAACATGGTAAAGATATAGTTGTAGTGAACAAAGATAGGCAGATTGCAACAGCAAAAGCACATGCCAAATTAATGGCCGAAGCCGGTTACACCCAACCCGTTAAACGAAGTGATATAAAAGTTCTTGGTAAACAAGCGCTAGGTATGTTCTTGGTGGGTACGGACTCTATGGAAGCGAGCCATTACATTAGTGAGCACGATAAAAAAATCGCAAATAAACTCGCCTACGTGATGGCTGGCGGTGATTTATCCGAGCCTACGTTAGTGAATGAACAATACCTCTTGGATTTAGAGCGTGAGGCTTTCCTATCTCTTTGTACGGAAAGAAAAACGCTTGAACGTATCCAACACATGTTAAAGACAGGTAAACCTCTAAGAAATTAATGGTAAAGAAGTATTGAGATATTAGTATTAGGTAATTGGATAAAATGCATAAGGTAGAAGATTTAAAAATATGGAAAAAGGCTGTTGAACTAGCTAAATCCATTTATCTACTGGCATCGGAATTACCTTCGGAAGAAAAATACGGACTAGTTTCTCAAATTAAAAGATGTTCTGTTTCAATTCCCTCGAATATAGCCGAGGGGGCTGGCAGAAACTCTCAAAAGGAGTTTAAACATTTTTTGAGTATTGCAAACGGTTCGACTTATGAGCTACATACGCAACTCATACTCTTAATAGAATTAAACTTGGTAAAAAAAGAAAAAGTAAAACCCGTAATTGATGTTTGTATTGAAATTCAAAAAATGAATTATTCGTTTCAAAGAACATTGTAATCTCAATACTATACACTCAATACTCAATTCAAAATAATATGAAAACTGCATATATAGTCAAAGCATACAGAACAGCTGTCGGAAAGGCTCCTAAAGGAGTTTTCAGGTTTAAGCGAACAGATGAACTCGCCGCGGAAACCATTGAATACATGATGAAAGAATTGCCCGATTTTGACAAAAAACGGATTGATGACGTTATCGTTGGTAATGCCATGCCAGAAGGTTCGCAGGGTCTTAACATGGCACGGTTAATTTCCTTAATGGGATTGGATATTGTTGATGTTCCTGGGGTAACGGTAAACCGTTTTTGTTCTTCAGGTATAGAAACTATTGGTATAGCCACTGCAAAAATTCAGTCGGGAATGGCGGATTGTATCATAGCTGGTGGGGCCGAAAGCATGAGTTCCGTACCCATGACAGGTTATAAAACAGAATTGAACTACGATTTGGTTAGTGAAGGCCATGAGGATTATTACTGGGGAATGGGTAATACGGCCGAAGCGGTTGCCAATGAATACAAAGTCTCTCGGGAAGATCAAGACGAATTTGCCTATAATTCCCACATGAAAGCTCTAAAAGCGCAAGCGGAAGACCGTTTTCAAGATCAAATAGTCCCTATTGAAGTTGAGCAAACGTACATTGATGAAAATGGTAAAAAAGCCAATAAAAAATATACGGTAACAAAAGATGAGGGACCAAGAAAGGGAACTTCTGTAGAAGTATTGAATAAATTGCGTCCGGTTTTTGCGGCAGGAGGAAGCGTAACAGCGGGTAACTCTTCACAAATGAGTGATGGTGCAGCGTTCGTTATGGTTATGAGCGAAGATATGGTGAAAGAACTTAATCTTGAACCTATTGCTCGTTTGGTCAACTACGCTGCTGCAGGTGTTCCTCCAAGAATAATGGGTATTGGTCCGGTAGCAGCTATTCCTAAAGCCCTTAAACAAGCCGGTTTAAGGCAAGATGATATTGAACTTATTGAATTGAACGAAGCTTTTGCATCGCAATCGCTTGCCGTGATTCGAGAATTAGGGTTAAATCAGGACATCGTAAATGTAAACGGCGGAGCTATCGCGTTGGGTCACCCCTTAGGTTGTACCGGGGCTAAGCTATCCGTACAGCTCTTTGATGAAATGAGAAAACGAAATATGCAAGGCAAACACGGTATGGTAACCATGTGCGTAGGTACCGGACAGGGCGCTGCAGGAATTTTCGAATTTTTGAACTAACACAAGAAAACTAACATTAAGTAAAAAAACTATGAGCAAAGAAATTCTACGTGGGGGGCAATTCCTCGTAAAAGAGACCAATTGCGAAGATATCTTCACCTTAGAAGATTTGAACGAAGAGCAGAAAATGATGCGTGAAAGTACCAAAGAATTCGTTGATCGCGAGCTTTGGGCACATTGGGAACGTTTTGAAAAGAAAGATTACGCTTATACTGAAGAATGTATGCGTAAAGCTGGTGAACTTGGACTTTTAAGTGTTGCCGTTCCCGAGTCTTACGGTGGTATGGGTATGGGCTTTGTTTCTACCATGTTAGTTTGTGATTACATTTCAGGTGCTACGGGTTCATTCAGTACCGCCTTTGGGGCACATACAGGAATTGGTACAATGCCAATTACTTTATATGGAACCGAAGAACAAAAACAAAAATATGTACCAAAGTTAGCTTCTGGGGAATGGTTCGGCGCATATTGCTTAACTGAACCTGGTGCTGGATCAGACGCCAATTCAGGTAAAACAAAAGCGGTTTTGTCAGAAGATGGTAAGCATTATAGCATTACGGGCCAAAAAATGTGGATATCCAATGCCGGCTTTTGTAGTTTGTTCATTGTTTTCGCAAGAATTGAGGACGACAAAAACATAACAGGATTTATTGTTGAAAACAAACCGGATAACGGTATATCTCTAGGTGACGAAGAGAAGAAACTAGGTATTCACTCCTCCTCTACCCGTCAAGTATTTTTTAGCGATACCAAAGTACCTGTTGAGAATATGCTTTCGGAGCGTGGTAATGGATTTAAAATTGCCATGAACGCCCTAAACATTGGTCGTATTAAATTGGCAGCAGCTTGTTTGGATGCTCAAAGAAGAGTTATTAAAGAAGCTGTGGTATATGCTAATGAGCGTATCCAGTTTAAAACACCGATAATGAATTTTGGTGCTATTAAGGCTAAAATTGCCAATATGGCTACCAATGCTTATGCTGGCGAGTCCGCTAGTTATCGTGCAGCAAAAAATATTGAGGACCGTATAGCCATTCGCGAAGCCGAAGGTAATACGCATCAAGAAGCTGAATTAAAAGGTGTTGAAGAATACGCCATAGAATGTTCTATCTTAAAAGTTGCCGTTTCCGAGGATGTTCAAAACACAACGGACGAAGGCGTTCAGATTTTTGGAGGAATGGGCTTTAGTGCCGATGCCCCAATGGAGAAAGCATGGAGAGATGCCCGTATTGCAAGAATTTACGAGGGTACCAACGAAATTAACCGAATGCTCGTAGTTGGTATGTTGGTCAAGAAAGCAATGAAAGGCCATGTAGATTTACTAGGTCCGGCTACTGCTGTCGGAGAGGAATTAATGGGAATCCCTTCTTTTGATACTCCTGATTTTTCCGAACTTTTTGCCGAAGAGAAAGATTTAATCAAACGATTGAAAAAAGTCTTCTTGATGGTAGCTGGTAGCGCGGTTCAAAAATATGGTCCTGATTTAGAGAAGCATCAGCAATTGATGCTATCCGCAGCCGATATTCTTATTGAAGTTTACATGGCGGAAAGTACTATTTTGAGAACTGAAAAGAATGCCAAACGTTCTGGTGAAGAATCTCAAAAAACACAGATAGCAATGTCTAAATTATACTTGTACAATGCTACCGAAACAATTATTCAAAAAGGTAAAGAGGCCATTATCTCTTTTGCTGAAGGCGATGAGCAACGTATGATGCTAATGGGCTTAAAACGCTTTACCAAATACACGAACAATCCTAACGTAGTAGCACTTCGTACAGAAATTGCGGACAAAGTTGCTGCTGATAACGCATATACTTTCGATTAGTATATAACTCAAGTGTTTGTTGTTATGACGAAAAAACACCCCAATTGGGGTGTTTTTTCATTTATAATATCCGCTTAAATTAGCTTCGCATAGACTCTTTAATTTCTTCCGCACTTTCTTTATTAGAAAAATTTACGGCACATTCAATTAACGCCAAATGTGAATAGGCTTGTGGGAAGTTCCCCAATAACCTTTTGGTCTTAAAATCCAAATCTTCACTAAACAACCCTAAATGATTGCTATAGCTCAACAATTTTTCAAATTGTTTTAGGGCTTCATCATGCTCCCCTATTTTAAACAAACTGTTTACGTACCAGAAAGTACAAACGGTAAAGGAAGACGATGGAAGTCCAAAATCATCCTCATTTTTATATCGGTATAGAAGTCCGTCGTTACTTAAATCCTTACCTATAGCTTTTACAGTCTTCTTGTAACGCTCATCGGAAGCATCAACACATCCATAGGATTCCATTAATAAAACGGAAGCATCTAAATGCTTAGAACCGTATGATTGGGTATAAGCACCTACTTCTTCGTTCCAGGCATTCTCATAAATATCGTTCCAGATTTCTTCACGAAGCGGCTCCCATTTTTCAATCTTGTGGGTCTTTCCTAGCATTTCTGCCACCTTAATGGCTCTATCCAATGCAGTCCAACATAACACTTTAGAAAATGTAAAGTGTCTGTCTTCCGTACGGAATTCCCATATACCCTTATCCGCTTCATGCCAGTTGTTCCCTACAATCCAAACAATTCCTTTAGTTATGGACCATAAATCCTCTCCATTCTCAATGTCCACACTAAATTTCACCATCTGCTCGTAAATAACATCCATTAAAATACCATAAATGTCATTTTGCTTCTGATGGTATGCCGCATTACCTATGCGCACCGGTTTTGAACCTTTATAACCACTAAGGTGTTCCAGAGTTTCCTCTGTTAATTTTTTCTCCTTGTTAATACCGTACATGATTTGCAGTTTCTCTGCTTTGTCCGGAATCAAATCGATTATAAACTTAAGGTAACGTCTTGCAATATTCTTATGCCCCAACTCCGATACCACTTTGATTACCATAGAAGCATCACGAATCCAACAAAAACGGTAATCCCAGTTTCTAACTTCACCAATAGTTTCCGGCAAAGAAGTAGTAGCGGCGGCCAATACCGCTCCGGTCTTGTCATAGCTCAAAAGCTTCAACGTTAAAGCACTACGAGAAATTTCATCATTAAACTTCTTGTACTTTGGGGTTCGAGACGACCATGTCAACCAATATACTTTTGTTCTTTCTAGTTCTAGATACGCTTTTGTTGTACTGGGCAGAAATATCTTTTCATTATATCCCATCAAGAAAAAACCATCTTCCGTTAATGTAATTTCCTTGCCTTCTAGCACGGCCTCTTTATCAAAAGAGGTATAAAGAAACACCGTATCAAACTTAATTTCATGAGTTAAGCTGGCTATAAAATCCTTTTTTATATAACTCTTGGTCTCCCCGGCAGCATATTCTAACTTAGGGTTGTACAACACCTTAAATTTAGGCGTTCCCTCTACCAGTCTTACGTATCTGATAAATTCGGGAGGAGCAACATAGGTACCATCTTCTTTATGGTATCTTGGCATAAAATCGTGAATTTCAAAGCAATCATCACCATTTGTGAACTTGGTGATTAAAATACAGGTACGAGATTCATATTTTTGTTCAATTTTGTAGCTGTCATCAACTAAGATTTCAAAACTACCCCCTATTTCTTCATCTAAAAGTTTTCCAAAAACCGAAGGAGAATCAAATTCTGGCAAACAGCACCAATCTACACTCCCAGTTTTTGATATTAACGCTGCGCTTCGGCAATTTCCTATTATTCCGTAGTCTAAATTATCCATTCAATAAAATTATTGATTCAATAGGGCAACGTATTGTAATTACCCTTCTTTTTCACGAAATTTAGAGAAATTAAATATAAAACACAGCAAAATATCCAATTTATGGGCAAAACTATCATAATCTCAAATAGACTACCCGTTCAGTTACAAATTAGCAACGGGACCATTACCGCAATACCTAGTGTGGGTGGATTAGCCACGGGAATGAAATCCGTTCATTCCGGGGGCGATAGCCTATGGATTGGGTGGAGCGGCCTTACCGAGGAAGATATCTCTCCCGAATTGGAACCTAAGATAGACGAGGCATTGGCGGAGCACGGTTCCTCTAAAGTAAAGCTTACGGAAGACGAAGTAGATGGGTTTTATTACGGGTTTAGTAATAGAACCATTTGGCCCTTGTTCCATTACTTTTTGGAGTATTCAGAATTTCAACTGGATTACTGGAACACCTACAAAAAAGTGAATCAAAAATTTGCCGATGCCATTCTGGACAATGCTGCCGATGGCGATACGATTTGGGTACACGATTACCAGTTAATGTTGGTACCGCAAATGGTTAGGGAAAAAAGACCAAATGTGTCCATAGGTTTCTTTTTACATATCCCGTTTCCTTCTTTTGAAATTTTCAGGACACTGCCTTGGCGTGAAGAATTGCTAGAAGGGGTTTTAGGTTCGGACCTTATCGGTTTCCACACCTATGATTATGAAAGGCATTTTCTTAGTTCCGTAAGGCGATTGTTAGGGCTAGAAGTAAGCTTTAACGATATTTCTATGGGCGACCGTTTGATAAAGGTTGATTCGTTTCCTATGGGTATCGACTACAAAAAATTTAGCGAAGCGGCCAAAATACATTATAACAAAGCGGAAGACGAACAGTCCGAACTACAACAACGCCTGAACACACACAAGAAAACGGACCCAGATGCAAAGTTCTTTTTATCCATAGACCGCTTGGATTACAGTAAGGGCATTGCCAAACGACTGTACGCTTTTGAATACTTCTTAAATAAATATCCACAGTATAAAGAAAAGGTGAGGCTGATTATTCTTGCTGTACCTTCCCGTTCCAATGTACCGCAATACCAATTATTAAAAAGAGAAATAGACGAATTGGTAGGGCGAATTAACGGTGAATTTTCTACCGTAAGCTGGACGCCCATTTGGTATTTCTACCGATCTATGCCGTTTGAAAACCTTATAGACCTATATACCTCTAGTGATATTGCTTGGCTTACCCCATTACGAGACGGAATGAACCTTGTGGCAAAAGAATACATTGCTACACGAACAGATCAGACCGGGGTTTTAATTTTGAGTGAAATGGCGGGTTCTGCCAACGAAATGAATGAGTCGCTATTGATTAACCCCAATAACTTTGAACAGACGGCAGATGCGCTGCACGAGGCTATAAACATGCCCAAGGAAGAGCAAAAAGCAAGAAACTCCATACTTCAAAAAAGGTTGGCACGCTACAACGTAGAAAAATGGGCCAATGATTTTATGACCTCATTAAAATCCCAGAACGAGCGCGAGGCGGCAAATGTATCCCGTAAACTAACGGATAAACTATTGTCTCCTATAGCCGAAAAATATAGCAAAGCCAAAAAGCGACTATTGTTTCTGGATTATGACGGAACTCTGGCCGGTTTTAACAACGACCCTCAAAAGGCCGGTCCGGACGAGCAGCTATACCAATTGTTGGATACACTGAACAACCAACCCAATACCGTATTATATTTGATAAGCGGAAGGGACAAGGATACCTTTACCAAATGGTTCTTGCCCAAGAAATATAATATGATAGTAGAACACGGTGTTTGGATATCTCAGGAAGGTGAGCCTTTTAGAATGCTGGAAAACGTAAAGAACGATTGGATGGAACACGTACGTCCTGTTTTGGAGTCTTTTGTAGATCGTACACCGGGAAGTTTTATTGAAGAGAAAAATTACAGCCTGGCATGGCATTACAGAAAAACCGACCCTGATTTTGGGGACAAAAGAGCCACAGAACTTTCTGAAACCCTGACCAGCCTTATTGGTACGGATGATTTAAGTTTGCTTAACGGAAATAAGGTAGTAGAGGTAAAAAGTAGCAATGTAAACAAGGGCCGAGCTTCTATGCGTATTCTAGGAGAGAACGATTATGATTTTGTTTTTGCAATTGGCGATGATTGGACGGATGAGTTCATGTTTCAAGAATTACCGGAAAGTACGGTAACCGTAAAAGTAGGGCGCCAAAAAACCTCAGCTAAATATTACGTGGAGAATACCCTTAAAGTTAGAGATCTTTTACAGAAATTTGCTGAACTGTAAAAAGCCAACCCAACCAGATGAAAATAAAATACGTTCTAATTGTAACCTTACTGTTTTCTATTCCTAACATTTACGCCCAACAGAATACGGAAGTATATCTTTTGGACATAAAAACGGTAAACGGTAAAACCGAAATGGTAAACCCGAGAAATATAAGTAATAACGAAGGCTATGACAACCAACCTTCTTTTTACAATGAGAATACTATTTTATTTTCATCTACGCGGAAAGGCCAAACGGATATTGCCAAGTACGATGTAAAATCCGGGGCGTTAACATACATTTCGGATACACCGCAGGGCAGCGAGTATTCCCCGTTAAAAATTCCAGGGAGAAATTCTACCTCGGCAATTCGTTTGGACACCACAGGGCTGCAACGTCTCTATGAATATAGTATTTGGGACGGCAGTTCTACCGAAATCCTTAAAGACCTGAAAATAGGTTATCATGTTTGGTTCGATGAAAAAACCATTGTTTCTGCGGCCTTGGGCAATACCGGCCTTAACCTGGTAATTTCCGATGTAGAAAATGGCAGCCATGATACCATCTATAACAACGTAGGGCGTTCACTTCATAAAATTCCCGGCAAGAACCTCATCAGCTTTATTAGTAAAAATAGCGACCCTTGGGAGGTAAAATCCCTGGACCCAAAAACTGGAAAAATCAAGACCATTACCCCAATGTTCAAAAATATTGATGATGTCTGTTGGTTGGCCAACGGCCACATTATAGCTGCCGATAACAAAACCTTAATGGAGATAGCTCCAGAGGAAAGTAAAGAGTGGAAACGCTTCTTGCGATTGGACAAAAAGGGGCTGAACAACATTAGCCGGATTGCGGTAAGCCCTAACGGCAGTCACCTTACCTTGGTAGTGGAACAAACACCCGAAGCCATTGTTCAAAATCAACTAGATGCGTACAATGCCAGAAACCTAAACGCTTTTTTAAATACGTATTCGGAAGACATACAAGTTTACGATTACCCCAATACACTCATATACCAAGGAAAAGACAAATTAAAAGAAACATACAAGACCTTTTTTGAGTCCACGCCAGATTTACACTGTAAAATTAGGAACCGTATTATTCTAGGTAATAAAATCATAGACAAAGAAAAAGTTACCGCCAATGGCAAAGTGTTTTGGGCCGTTGCCATTTATGAAGTGGAGAACGGCAAAATTGCCAAGGTTACTTTTATCAAGTAATTTATATTGAAGCCTAAAGCCCATATACTCCCTATAATCATACTTTCGCAATTTGCCTGTACCTCCTTATGGTTTGCCGGTAATGCCATTGTAGATGAATTAACCTTAAAAACAGGGTTAGGGCCTGAAATTATTGGCTATGTGCTCTCTTCGGTACAGTTCGGTTTTATTATTGGCACATTGGTTTTTGGTCTTTTTATGATTGCGGACCGCTTCTCGCCTTCCCGTGTTTTTATGACCTGTTCCGTTTTAGCGGCAGCCTGCAATTTTCTTTTGCTCTCAGAAACCCTTTCTGAATGGACGCTGCTCTTAGCCCGTTTTGGCACAGGTTTTTTTCTTGCAGGTATATATCCCGTAGGAATGAAAATAGCGGCAGATTATTATCAAGAAGGATTAGGAAAAGCTTTGGGGTATTTAGTTGGTGCACTTGTTCTAGGAACCGCTTTCCCCTATTTTGTTAGTGGCACCAGTTTAGGTAGTGATTTTACATTGGTCATAAAAATCACCTCTGCCCTTGCTATTGTAGGTGGCGTTCTGTTGTGGATGTTGGTTCCCAATGGACCGTTTCGGAAACCCAGTGCCAAGCTTTCTTTGGGCGCAGGCCCGTTACTTTTTAAACTACCCAGTTTTAGACAAGCTGCTTTTGGGTACTTTGGGCACATGTGGGAGCTCTACGCCTTTTGGGCGTTTACACCATTGGCACTTAAGACCTACTGCACCATTAGCGGTGCTGAATTGTCCGTTCCCTTGTCTACTGGAATTATTATTGCATTAGGCGGACTCTCATGTGTTTTTGGCGGGTTAATCTCCTTACGAATAGGCAGCCGTAAAGTGGCAGTAATTTCATTACTCCTTTCTGGACTTTTTTGTTTGCTTTCCCCCCTACTCTTTATGCTTCCTAAAGAATTGTTTTTAGTAGGGTGGAGTTTTTGGGGCATGGCCGTTACGGCAGATTCTCCACAATTTTCGAACCTAGTAGCCGGCTCAGTACCTGCAGAATTGAAAGGTACGGCATTAACCTTGGTAAATTGTATTGGTTTTGCCGTTAGTATTTTTAGCATACAGCTACTGTCTAATCTTGCGGAAACCATACCCCTTGCTTACCTATTTACCGCTTTGGCCCTTGGTCCAGCCATTGGACTTTTAGGCCTACTAGGGAAAAATCAAAAGAACGGTTGAGTTAAAAATCACAAACAACTCTTGTAAGAAATTAGCACTAGTATAAGTAAACTAAATTTGTATTTTAGTTTAGAATTTAAACTAATAGCCTTATGTCAATTGATATCGTTAGGTTAGAAGATAACTCTTGGGTAATAGATGACAAGCTGTAAAAATTGCAATTCTACAATTGATGAAGAAGATAATTATTGTAATGAATGTGGTGCTCAAATAATTAAAGAGCGAATAACAATAAAAAGATTATTCTCACACTTACTTGCTGCTTTAGGCTGGGATAGCAATTTCGTTGTCACCTTGAGGTACTTAATTTATAAACCCCAAGTAGTTATCCTAGAATACGTAAATGGAACAAGAAAGAAGTTTGCGAACCCTTTTTCTTTATTTGCAATTATCACGGCTATTTCCTTATTGCTATTTAATCAATATTCTGAGCAATATATTAAGATGTCAAATAACCAAAATTCACCCTATGAAGAAACTTATAAAAACCATTTACCTACCGATATTGAACAAAATAATTTTTCGGCTGAGTTTAATAATAGTAAAAATGAAATCAACCGTGATGTTATGAATTATTCATTGAAATATTATAACCTCTTAGCTTTTCTTCTTCTTCCTCTCTATACACTTATTTCTCATATTGTCTTTGGTAAGGCCTACAACTTTGGAGAACATCTAGTAACCAACACATTTATACAAAGTATACTGGGGTTATTTGGCATTTTACTATTTATTTCAAGTCTTTTAGTTGGTGTCAATCTGTTCTTTACAGGCATGTTTATTTTACCCTTATTTTATTACTCTCTTACATACAAAAAGCTATACCATCTCAAGTTTGGTCAAATATTGCTAAGCGTTTTAAAGTTTATTGGGGTGATTCTTTTATTATTCTTAATATTAGTACTTATTGGTTATTTATGGAACCCTAGTAACAAATAATTAAAGCTAGTTTCTTTTGCATATGGCATGAAGTAGATTTCGTTTTGAGTTATACTATATCACGCCAACAATTAAAAATATCTCTGAAAATGAAAAAAAAAACATCAAGGCATTTATCAAAGAAATTGTTCCAATTATAGTCGGTATTTTGATAGCTATGTATATTAATAATTGGAATGAAGACAGAAAAGACAAGAAATACATCAATCAAATATTTTCATCTATCAATAAAGAGTTAGCCGAAACCAACATAGATATCACCGAAAAACTAGGCATACATGAATCCCTTATTGATACTGTAGACTTTTACTTAAAAAACGATTCAACATCTATTTTAGAGATAATACGAAAAGCTGAAGGCATTAAGATTCCTTCAATAAGAATTAACTCCTGGAAAGCTATCTCCAATTCAAAAATTGAATTAATAGATTATGAGAAAATTTCTGCTTTGGCCAATATTGAAGAACAAAAAGAAATTTTACAAATAAAAAGTGAATACCTGTTGAATTTTCTTTACGCAAATACAAATGAAACAGAAAGAAGTAAAAAAGAACTCCTAACAATCTTGATTAAAGATATTATGGTAACGGAAAAAATGATTCAAAATGAAATTGATAAAAATAGAAATGATTAGAAAGTTGGAACGAATGATCACAAAACGGACTGTTCAAATTTGAACTTAACACAACTGGAACTGAAGTTCTAAAACGTAAAAAACCTGTAGAGTTCACAAATCGTTTCAGAATTCCTACCTTTTTTGACATTTGCGACGGTTACATCTATTTTATTACTAATACTCAAATAGATAATTTAGACGGTAACACAAATAAGATTCTAGACACAAACAAACTAGAGCCTTATAAAATGATGAAAATTAAAGTAGATTGAAAAAACTAGCTAAACAAAAAAAAGGTAAAGCCAATAGCTTTACCTTTTTTTGTTATTTATAATACTACACTTTTATTTTTGACAAAGTGTTGCTGTAAAGGCTCCATCTATACTGTTTTCTCCTTTTTCAGCATCTCCCCCTTTTACTCTTCCAGAAATGGTAGTTTCGGTAACTTCCGTAATAATAACCTCTGCTCCAAAATACGAAGCTGTCCCAGAATCCTCTCCGTCCTTATAGAAAAAATAAGGGCCGTTTCCTTCATACTCACCTGGTTCTAATTCCGTTTCAGACTCCACGAAAAAGGAAACATCTCCAATAGATTGAAACTCATCACACTCCTCTACTTCACTAAAAAGTTTAAATTCATAACCTGCATCTCCAAAACTTTCTCCTTTTGTAAAATGAGTAGTTGCAGGAGTAAAGGCTACAGAATTTACTAAGCCGGAAACCGCTGCTGTACTAATTTCAGCTTCTTGAGAACCTTCTTCGTCCGTTTCGTCTGTTGAACAAGAGATAAAAAAAGTACTGCATGCTAAAACAAGACTGGGGATAATGAAATTACGTTTCATCTATTTTTTTTTAAGTTTAGAAAGAATTGAACGAATAAAAAATCAATTTATTTAGTGAGACCACCCATTATGTATAAATGTCCTTCTTGGTAATGAAGAAAATTGTAGTAACATTGTGGGCATAAAGAAGATTATCTATTCACTACCAACTGTTTACATTTAAAATTGACAAAATTCATAGAAATAATGATTTTCTGACCAAGTGAAAGGATTTACGTATTTTTATAAGGTTGCAAGTCTAGTTGATCTATTAATAGCCATTTGCATGTGGCTCCCCAGAAATCATTACATTACAAATTGAGACCTAAAAAACCTTTATGAAAGCTGCTGTTTATACGGAGTACGGTCCTCCAGAGGTTCTAAAATCAACAGAAGTTGAAAAGCCTAGCCCTGCTGATAATGAAATTTTAGTAAAGATACATGCGGCAACGGTTACTTCTGGTGACGCAAGGCTTCGTAGTTCAGACTTCCCTGCAATTTTCTGGTTGCCGGCAAGGCTCATATTCGGGCTTTTTAGACCCAAAAAAAGAATTCTTGGTCACGAATTGGCCGGTGTTATTGAGGCTATAGGAAAAGATATAACCAAATTTAAAGTTGGTGATCAGGTCTTTGGAACAACAACTATGCTTTCCGGAGGTTCCTATGCAGAGTACGTATGTTTACCTGAAGAGTGGAAACATGGCGTAGTAGATTTTAAACCAAAAAATCTCAGTTTTAAAGAAGCAGCGGCTTTACCCATTGGCGCTATGACAGCCCTATTCTTATTGGAGAAAGCAAATGTAAGTCAAGCTCAAAAGGTATTGGTCTACGGTGCCTCCGGAAGCGTTGGTAGCTATACGGTTCAAATAGCGAAACATCACGGAGCTACTGTAACAGGTGTATGTAGCGGTTCAAATTTTGAAATGGTAAAATCGCTTGGTGCAGACCATTTAATAGATTACAAAAAAACCGATTATTCTGACCTTGACCATACATTTGATATTGTTTTTGATGCAGTGGGAAAGACCTCCAAAACAAAAGCCAAGAGTGTTTTAAATCAAGCAGGAAGCTTTGTCACCATAAAAATGATGACCAAAGAAAAAACGGAACACCTTTCAAAAATTAGAACATGGGCAGAAGAAGGAAAACTGGTTCCTTATATTGACCGAAGTTTTCAGTTGGATGACATCGTAAAAGCACATGCCTATGTTGACAGTGGACGAAAAAAAGGTAATGTTGTTATTGAAATATTACCGTCTTAAATAAGCTTCACTACATATTTAGTTGCTATTTTAATTTCCCCCATGTACCAAGCGTAAAATTAGTTCCTTACTGCTTCTTCTACCAATGCTTTGATAAGTAAATCCTGGGGTTCGGACAGTTTAAAACCCTATTCGTCCATAAAGGACAGTTCCTTCTTAGAATTATCGATTTCTTTAAAATAATAATCGGATTGTTGACACTGCTGTTTAGAGATAAAAAAAGGGACACCTATGCCCTTCTCTGTTACCATGTAAGTAGGCAACACCAAAATTGCGATTAGTATTTATCCCTCCGGTCCTTAGCCTAACATTGATACCCCCCGAAAAGTACGATATAAGTAATTTTCAGAATACCATAATTACCTGATAGTGTAATAATTAAATATTTAATGTTTCAAAAAAAAACTCCAAAAAGCTTAACCAAGCTAATAATTTAAACCAAGTACAATGAAAAAAACAATTTTTACGCTCGTTATGATGACATCGCTCATCACATTTGCCCAAAAGAAAAACGGAACAGTTTATAAGGACCACCCGGCCATTGATGTAGTTGCTAGTTTTACTCAGGCATTTGTAAAAGGAGATTCTACTAAGTTAGCTAGTATGCTAACCGAAGATTTTAAGGCATACAACGGTCTTTCCCAAGACCCTAATCCCGAAGGCACTGGAAAAGCTAAATTCGTAAAAAACTCGTACCGTTGGTTTGATGAACTAGATTATTTTTCAGTTTCTGATTTTCCTGGTTCATACCCCGATGCCATTGAGTACAAAGAGGATAATAAGGAAAATGAGGTCTGGGTTCAAACATGGGACTTATTAAAAGGCATCCATAAAACTACGGGTGTAAAATTTTCTTCGCCAACGCATCGTCTTGTTTTAGTTACCAAGGACAATAAAATTAAAATGACGATCGAATACCTAAACGAAAGCATTTTTGATGAGTTGAGAGCAAGTTTTGCTGACCGTACCAACGGTACAATTTACAACCATCATAACAATATCAATACCGTAAGAAAAGCTGTCTATGCATTCGAAAACTCAGATTTGGACAAGGCTATAAGTTACTATTCCGAGGACGCCTATTTTTATAACATAAATGACGATTTTAATACTCCTGGAACACGAGATCAAGTAAAAACTATCCGGCAAAAATTTCTCGACGATTTTGAAATTAAAAGCATTGAAATGATTGGCTATCCCGACTATTTGGAATATGAAATGGACAACGGAAGGTCTGTTTTATCTTGGTGGGATTTTCACCTTATCAGAAAATCGGACAAGAAAGAAATAGACCTACCCATTCATCTTAATGATAACTTTGACGAAGAGGGTAAAATAACATCTGAAGTTATTTACTATAATAAATCACTACTACTGGAAAAGTAATAATTTCGCCGTGAAGTACAATGTACTTCACGGCATTTTTAAATTAAATGCAAATACAACTATAAAATTAAACACCTTCACTACCGGCAATAGCCTTGTCGTATGAGACTATTTGATGAAGCGGTTGCCTGAAGCCAATTTGCAGTTTTACTAAGTGTATGTATTGCATAAAAAACAGGTGCTCAAAAAAAGACAAAGCAATATCTAATTAGTGGATTTACACAGCCAATTACAACACAACGTATATCATCATTATAAGAAATTCGTGTGCCAGATTTACTTTCCAAATCCGTTTTTCCATTGTTCGTTAATTGCAGTATTTCATCGATTTTAAAATTACATATTTGTAGGAAAAATTACATTCGCCCTTAAAATATATAGTTATGTCCGCTACATTAAGGTCGTTTGTTTTCTGCTTACTCTTAACCCTATGTTCAATTCATTTTGTTCAGGCCCAACCCAATAAAGGGCGATTTATAAAGGCATCTATTGGTTATGGCATTACTTTGCCTCTAGATGAGTACAACATAACTGGTTCGGGATTTTACACTCAAGGAGAATATGTAATTGGTATACGCAAGTGGTTTGGTATAAGACCTTATGCCGGAGTTATTTTTACCTCTCCAAACGAAACTGTTACGGACGCCAACCTCCTACAATACAAGGTTACGGCCAAAGCCTTTATGATTGGAGGCAAGGCCCGTATAGTTGCGCCCATACCCTATGTTGCTCCCTACTTTGAACTTGGTCTTGGCACGTCTATAGGTTCTTTTGAGACTTACACCCCAGCAACTCATATAAAAGCTAATGGAGTACAATTTCATGTTCCTTTTAGTATAGGTCTCGCCATAGGTAAAAAGCACGATTTTGAACTTGAATTCACCTATTACACCTACCCTTCATTGGAACAAGTTTCAGGAGCAATGGCACTGGGCTTTACTTTTCCCATAAACCGATAACTTATTTCCAAACAAAATTAATCATGGCCAATGCGAGATATAGAGACCTTGCATTTTCTATTAAATTCTACATAAATAAGAGGCATCAAAAATTTTAAAACTCTATCTTGAACCTTGTTCAAAAGATTTAAGATTTTATGAAGAAAAAAATGCTAGCATTCATGCTGATGGGAATAACATCGGCAGCTATTGGTCAGGAATTTACGGAACAGGATACCTTAAGAGGAAGCATTACCCCTGAACGGGAATGGTGGGACCTTAACTACTACCATCTTGATGTTGCCGTAGACCCGGATAAGAAGTTTATTTCCGGAAGCAATACCATCCGCTATAAAGTGTTGAAGAAAAACCAAGTATTGCAGGTAGACCTTCAACCTCCATTAACTATAGAAAAGGTAACTCAAGACGGGAAAAAGCTTGAAGTTGTTTCTAACGGTAATGCCCATTTTGTTCAACTGAAGAAAAAGCAAAAAAAGGGCGATTTCAACCAAATAAAAATATACTACTCAGGGCATCCAAAAGAAGCCGTAAATGCCCCGTGGGACGGTGGTTTTTCTTGGAGAAAAGATAATAACGGAAAAGACTTTATAGCCACCTCTAACCAAGGATTGGGAGCAAGTGTATGGTGGCCCAACAAAGATCATATGTATGACGAGGTAGATAGTATGCTCATAAGTGTAAAAGCTCCAAAAGGACTCATGGATGTTTCTAACGGTAGGCTAAGAAAAGTAGACAAGGATACAAATACATACCATTGGTTCGTTTCAAACCCTATTAATAATTACGGTGTAAATATCAACATTGGCGATTATGTTCATTTTGGCGAAAAATATGATGGGGAGAAAGGTACGTTGGACATGGATTATTATGTGCTTCGCGATAACCTAGAAAAGGCCAAAGAACATTTTAAAGATGCTCCAAAAATGATGAAGGCTTTTGAGCATTGGTTTGGCCCCTACCCCTTTTATGAAGACAGTTTTAAGCTGGTAGAAGTTCCGTATTTAGGAATGGAACACCAAAGTTCCGTTACCTACGGTAATCAATATAAAAAGGGTTATTTAGGTCGAGATTTGTCCGGCACAGGTTTGGGGCTGAAATTCGATTTTATAATCATTCACGAGGCCGGTCACGAATGGTTCGCTAACAATATTACCTACAAGGATATTGCGGATATGTGGATCCATGAAAGTTTTACGGCTTATTCCGAAAATCTGTTTTTAGACTTTTACCTGGGCAAAGAAGCTTCTTCTGACTATGTGGTTGGTACCCGTGCCCTTATAAAAAATGACAAGCCTATTATTGGCCCATATGATGTAAATACAGAAGGTTCGGGAGACATGTACTACAAAGGCGCCAATATGCTGCATACCATACGGCAATTGATTGGTGACGATGAAAAATGGCGACAGATTCTTCGGGGTTTAAACAGCGAGTTTTATCACCAAACCGTAACCACTAAGCAAATTGAAGACTATGTTTCAAAAAAATCGGGAATAGACTTGTCCAAAGTATTTGATCAGTATTTACGTACTACCATGATTCCTGTTTTTGAATATAAAATTAAGGGCAACCAACTAGAATATAGATATACCAACACTGTTGACGGTTTCCATATGCCACTCAACGTTTTGATCAATGGCAAGGCCACTACGCTTACACCAACCAACGAATGGCAAACCCAACAGTTAAAGGGCAAGCTTTCTACATTGACAGTAGACCGCAATTATTACCTAAACCATAAAGAAGTAAAGTAATACACAAAACACCATAAAAAAAGGGGCCACATGTACATGTGGCCCCTTTTTACTTTTTAAAACGTACTATTTAGATGAATCCGTTTCCTTTGCTCTTAATACAACGGTTTTCATACCGGTAAGTGGTATAGTTCCTTCTTGACCTTTATCCGTGTAGGATGCGGTTATTACCATAACCTTATCATCTTTTGTAGGTTTAGGTACAATACTACCCGATGCAGGAAGCGATTTAACCTTGGCCGAAGTATCTGCTAAAGACATAATGTATTCTACCACTTGCCTTGTTTCGTCTTGCGTAATGTTTGGGTGTGCAGGCATTACCACTTCTCCCCAAACTCCGCCACCACCAGAAACAATTTTCTTCTGAAGGTAAGACTTTGCTCTTTTGTCTTTACTATACTTATTAGCTACATCTGTATAGTTTGGACCAATTGAAGGACCGGACTCTTTATGACAGGTCTTACAATCCATACCTTGTGTAAGGGCCTTTCCGGTAACAGCAGCGGAAACTTCTTGATGGCCCAAAGACATACTTTGTTCATCAAAGCTCTCTAAATAATCTACCGACACATAAATGTTCTTAGGGTCAATTGCATCCCCATCGGCATCCGTAGCTTTTACTTCATAGGTTACGGGAACCCCTTTTTCAAAAGTAGTGCTGCCATCTCCAAGGTTAATAGCTACCTCTGGTCTGGAATTACCCGCAACAATAGGAACAACCTTACTTTTAACGGCATCGCCTTGGGCATCCTTTACTTCTACAGAAATATTGTATTCGCCTGGAGTACTAAATGTATGGCTGATTTCCGGTTCGGAAGTTTCTTTTGTTTCTCCGTTACCTAAGTTCCATATATAGGAAATAGCATCGTCTTCACGATCTCTTGCCTCTACTTTAGCGTTAACCGTAAGTGGTAATTTACCGGAAGTATGATCTACGATCATATTATCTATAATTGGTGGTCGGTTTCCTCCATTGTATTCAATATAACTTAAACCAGAATCTTCATTTTGGGTAAACCAACCACTTCCGTATTCTAGTAAATAGATTCTTCCGTTAGGTCCCATTTCCATATCGATCAAGTTATTCACCTTAATATCCGAAGCAAACGGTTCCATTTTATTTAATGTACCGTCTTCAAAGAAACTTACGGCTTTCATCCATCCTCGCATCCATTCGTAAATAATGGTCTTTCCGTTAAAATAATCGGGAAGACTACCTCCGTTTGGATATAAATCCGAATAATAGGTTGGTCCTGCCATGGCATTTCTACCACCGGTACCCACTTCGGGAAATTCTTTGGTTTCATCGTACGGATAGTAGATGTAAGCGGATTTTGCAGGAGGAAGCTCATGAAGCCCCGTATTGTTCCTAGAATCGTTTATAGGCTTTTCTGGGTCAAAAGTGATACCACTCTCCCCGTTTTCATAATCATAGTCTACATACGGCTTGTTGTTTCCTATAAATAAAGGCCAACCAAAATTACCGGCTTCCGTAGCTCTGTTCATTTCATCATAACCTTTAGGGCCACGGGTTTCAAACTCGTCTTTACGGGCATCCGGTCCTACTTCACCCCAATACAAAGTACTGTTCTTTTGGTCTACTGAAATACGGTACGGGTTTCTGTGTCCCATGGTATAAATTTCCGGACGTGTTTTTTCCGTTCCCTCTGCGAACAAGTTGCCCTCAGGAATATCATAGCTACCGTCTTCATTTATTTTTATTCTGATAATTTTTCCCCTAAGGTCATTGGTATTCCCAGAAGACCTACGCGCATCATATTGCTCATGACCGGGAATATCGTTTAATGGTGCATACCCATTGTTAACGTATTTTACTCCTTTTTCGTTAAACGGAGTGGAGTTGTCTCCCGTTGAGAGATACAACAATTTGTCCGGCCCAAATGCAATTGACCCTCCGGTATGACAGCAAATTTCGCGTTGTGAGGCTACATCCAATATCACCTGCTCGGAATCCATATCCAACACCCCATCTTTATACTTAAAGCGAGATAAACGGTTTACCCATTCATCTCCGGTGGGCGCATAGTAAAGGTATATCCAATTGTTCGTAGCAAAATCAGGGTCTTTCTGGAGTCCCATTAAACCTTCTTCGGCATTAACACCAGGGGTATTCAAGGTTTTAAAATACACATCTAGAGAGGCTATTTCCTTTAGCTCCTGGGTAGCATCGCTATATAAAGCAATCTGACCGCGACGCTGTGCGATTAACACATCATTATTAGGTAATACAGCCATTTCTGTAGGTTCAAAGAATTCACCTACACTCAACTGTTTTTTAGTAAAACGGTCCACATCCGGTGGTATCTGCGTAGTAGCCTTGGAGTAATCCAAAATTTTATTTTCACCAATGGCATAATTAATACCTCCAAGTAAATGTTTTAAGAACAGTTCCTCTGAAAAGGTTTCGTCCGTATGTCCCGCTCCGGTGTAAAAAGCTCTACCACCATCGTATTCATGGTACCATGCAAATGGATGATTATCTCCATTTGTTCCTCCTTCGTAGGTAGACTCATCTACGGTCATGACCACATGAACATCTGGGTTTAGTTTGTTATAGTTATAGATTTCATCACTTCTGTGCCAAACGGAATCCGTAAAAAATTCCGTTGCCCCAAAGTTTTTGTCCGTAACAATAAAATCGGCTTCCGGTGTGCCTTTAGGGTGACTGCGGAACTGTGCCCCAACCAATTTGGTGTACCAACCCCAATCGTATTCCGTATCGGCTGCTGCGTGCACGCCAACGAAACCACCACCTGCTTGAATGTAACGTTCAAAAGCGGCCTCTTGCTTGGCATCCAAAACATTTAGCGTAGTGCTTAAAAAGATAATTGCGGAATATTGCTTTAAATTATCCTCGTTAAAAAGTTCGGAATTTTTTGTGGTGTCCACTTCAAAACCTTGTTCACCTCCCAATTTCTGAATAGCAGCTATACCGGCCGGAATAGATTTATGTTTCCAACCAGATGTTTTGGAAAAGACCAAAACTTTAGGCTTACCTTCTCTTTTTTGATTACCGTCACCACAACCGGCTAGAATCAGTCCTACCATCAGGACCAAAATAGATACTGTTTTTTTCATAAATGATATACTTGAATATGTTGGGTTAGTTTTGAAACAAGTTTTAAATGTAAGGATTAGCTTTCTAATCGCCCAAAAGGAAGTGTCAGAAATACAATTTTGGGATAAAATTAAGACACTTTGACCTGAATTTTATAGTCATTGGAAATTTCGGATTAATTTCATGGCAAAAAATACGATGAACGAGCTGCATACTTATTGGACACAACGCTATAAAGGAAACAACACGGGATGGGATATAGGCTACCCTTCCACCCCTATAAAAACATACGTTGATCAATTAACGGATAAAGACCTATCAATTTTAATACCTGGTGCCGGAAACGCCTATGAAGCCGAATATCTTTGGGAGCAAGGATTTAATAATGTATATGTAATGGACATTTCCGACATTCCCTTGAAGAAATTTCAAGAGCGAAACCCTAAATTTCCAAAGAGCAATTTACTGCTTGAAAACTTCTTTCTCCACAAAGGACAGTACGACCTTATTTTGGAACAAACCTTTTTCTGCTCCTTTGTTCCTACAGATGACAACCGCACACGCTATGCCCAACAAATGGCCAGTCTTTTAAAACCTTCGGGGAAATTAGTAGGGGTTTGGTTTGATATTCCATTGACGGGTAACATGGAAAAACGACCCTTTGGAGGTAATAAAGAATTGTATTTAAAATATTTGAGTCCGTTTTTCAAAACAAAAACTTTTTTAAAATGCTATAATTCTATACCGCCAAGGAACGGTAACGAACTATTTGGCATCTTCGAAAAAAAATAAGAGGTACTCTCTGTTAAGAATACCATCTTTTTGCCCTTATCCTGTCATCAATTGAAAAAAGGAACTATTTTTGCGCCATGAAGCAGTACGTAGTACTTTTCGTAACTTTTGTAATGATGGTCAAACCGCTTTGGCCAGTGGCCGAGTATATTGCCAACTACGATTATATTGTAAACGTACTCTGCGAGAACAAAGACAAACCAATGCTTAACTGTGACGGTAAATGTTATCTTGCCAAGCAGCTCGCCAAAGAATCCGAAAAAAATAGTAAAAACCCTTTTGGGGAAAAACAGTCAAAAGTAGAGATACAGACCGTTGTTTTCTTTCAATCTCTCCTACAAATAGATTTTGGTGTGGATACCTTTTACACACCACAAGGGAACTATAAAACTGAATCCAATTTAATTTCCCTTCTTTTAACTTCCGATATAGCCCAACCACCCGAGTTGGCTTAATCCTTTTCTACAGAATTGCTTTTATCCGTGTTAAAAAAAACAGGGATAAGCACACATATTCAATATGCTTCACCTTTTTGGAATTTGGAGCATCCCTTTCATAAACAATAATTCAAAAAAATCTATTGAATTCGGTTCCTGATGCAGAAAAAAATAGACTGCATTAGGCAAACCATTCAACATAATATATTTACAATGAAAAAATCATTATTAGCCCTTTCTGCCATTTTCGCACTAGTTCTAACCTCTTGTTCAGACAATGATGACGTTAACGAGGAAACCCTAACCGGAAGTGGTGAAATATCTTTAAAATTTGACAATGGCTATAACGGCAACGACCTTGTCTTAGGGACTGCCAATGCAGCTAATGCCAACGGCGAAGTAATTACCGTAAAACGTTTTAGCTACATTATAAGCAACATTAGTTTTATTAATAAAGACGGGGAAGAGTATATCTACGCTAAAGACGATAGTTATTTTATTATCAATCAAGAAACGGAAGAAGATCTAATTGCCCTTGCAGACATTCCTGCCGGCGAATACACTACCGTGAAATTTGGAGTTGGCGTTGACCAGGAAAAATATCTACAAGGTGCTGAAGGACAAGGTGATTTCTTAACGCTAGCCGAAGAAAACAATATGATGTGGTCTTGGCAAGCCGGCTACAAATTCTTGAACTTTGAAGGGACATTTACCTCCGAGACTATAACCGAAGCCACAGAGTTTAAAATTCATATGGGAAGTCATGGGTCAAGTCTGGATAACTACAAAGAAGTTACCCTTGCACTACCGGAAAATGTAGTTGTTGGAGATGGAATAGATTCTAACATTCACCTAAAAATTGACGCCTCCAAAATATTGGTAGGTGGTACCAACAGTATTGAACTTACTGAAAAGCAAGTTATCATGGTTGATGCTGAAAAATCTCCTCAGATTGCCGTTAACACCTCTGAAATTTTTGTAGTAGACCATATTCATAACGGTAACGGTCACTAAAAAGGTACTACCGTTACAGCAACAATAATTGGCAACCGGTTTTCGTATAGCCGGTTGCCTTAATTAGATTAAAATGCTTAAAACAATCCTATATACTGCATTACTATCGCTGGTTTTATATTCTTGTAGCACTTCCTATGATGATGAGTACCAAACTATTAATGAACCATTGGAGTTCTCTGTACCTTCTAATTTCCCTGAGGCAACTTATAACTTGGAAGCCAATCCGCCTACTAAAATAGGCTTTGAGCTTGGAAAGAAACTTTTTTATGATGGCCGCCTATCCAGCAATGGATTTATATCATGTGGTTTTTGTCACGAACAAAGAACTGCTTTTACGCATCATGGTCATCAATTTAGTCATGGTATAGATGATTTGGAAGGTGTTAGAAACACTCCTGCCATACAGAATGCCGCTTTTATGAAAGAATTTGCTTGGGACGGAGCCACAAATCATTTGGACTTGTTTCCTATCATACCCATTACCAATGAAGTAGAAATGGGTGAAACGGTAAGCAATGTCATAAACAAAATTAAAAGTGATGATGAATACAACCGTTTGTTTGCCTCCGCTTTTGAAGATGGGGAAGTAAATAACGAAAATTTCCTTAAAGCCCTTGCCCAGTTTATGGTTATGATGGTGTCCTCAAATTCTAAATATGATGCATACGTACGCCAAGAAGAAGGCGGGACTTTTACCGCAGAAGAATTGGAAGGACTATCCGTTTTTCAAAATAAATGTGCATCCTGCCACGCTACTGATCTTTTTAGCGATGATGCTTTTAGAAACAATGGTCTGCCTCCAAACCCTTCACTTAATGATATAGGCCGTGAAGAAGTTAGCGGAGATGCCGCAGATCGCTACAAATTTAAAGTGCCCAGTTTAAGAAATGTGGCCCTTACCGCTCCATACATGCACGATGGTAGATTTGGCACTTTAGAGGCGGTACTGGATTTTTACAGCGGGTCGGTTACGGATTCTCCTACTCTAGATCCTATTCTAAAACAAGACGGTATTTTGGGCATAGCCCTTACCGAAAACGAAAAAAATGTGTTGGTGGCTTTTTTAAACACACTAACCGATGAAACTTATATAAACGATGAACGATTTGCAGAATACTAAAACCTGGTGCCGGTTTTTAACTTGCCTATGTGTTGGCTTTTTTACGGCCATTTCTTACAGTAATGATAAAATTACAAACATAGACCCAGCTCCAAACAATTGTGCTACCCACATACATTATGATGGTGAATATTTTGATTTTTGTGACACCTGCGGTTGCGGCAGTAGCGGAGGAAGTATGGGGTATGGCACCGGACTTAACAATAACTTTATAGGCATACGCTATATTGGGCAAGAATACCGATCTAGAGATGGTATTTTTGCTGATTCTCCTTGGATTACAGAAAACTTCAACACCATACAAGCATGGGCCAATATACCCATTACCAAGAGAGCCATCCTAAATGTCATTGTACCTTATCAATTCCACAACAGGGTTCTTCCGGATAATACGGAACAGAACATTAACGGTATTGGAGATATTAGTGTTCTAGGGTACTATAATTTACTAAAATCCACTCCGGACACTATCGTTTCCATTAAACCGGAACACTATTTTCAATTAGGAGGAGGTATTAAAATGCCTACCGGCAAATATGACAAAGACAATAATGAGGGGAGTGTTAACCCAAGCTTTCAACTGGGCAATGGTAGTTGGGATTATGTACTGGCCATGAATTACGGCTTCACCTATAGAAATTGGGGCATAAGCACTATGGCCAATTACACCATTAAGACCAAAAACCCCAAAGACTATCAATTCGGAAATCAATTAAATTTGGGAATCAACGCGTTCAAAACCTATTATATATCGGATTTCGCCATAACCCCAATTATTGGTGTGACCGAAGAAATATATGGCACTAATAAAGAACTGGGATTTGATGTGGCGGATACCAAAGGTGATGTGTTCTTAGGAAAATTAAGTGTGGAAGCCAGTTACAACAGATACGCTTTGGGACTGACAGGAATGCTTCCTATTAGCCAGAATTTGAATAGCGATAAAGTAGAACTCCGAAATAGGGTCTCGGTTTACTTGAATATTAATTTATAGTTTATTTTTTGTTCCTAATCCTGCTTTCGGTATGTAGTAATCATTTGAAAGCAGGATGTTTTATTTATACATGGCAGCTACAACACCCCGGTAACAGGGCAAACCAAACTACATTAATGTCATTTTAAACGTATCACGTTTTATTTTTCCCTTACGTACACCTTCTCCTTAACACCCCTTTAAGAATTGAAACTCAAAGTTTTTGGTATATTTATGATTTTACCAAAAACTCAACATGTTTTCCAAGGAAAACCAAATCCCCGATTTTTAATGAAGCGAATTTTACTAAGTCTCACATTTCTATGTTCAATTTTTAGCAATGCCCAAGAAACTGGGGAGAACAGCCTAGGTAGTTGGCATATGTATTTTGGCACGAATAAAATATCTGAAAAATTCAGTATTCATACGGAAGGCCAACTACGTTATTACGAACAGGCAAAAAACTTCAATCAGCTTTTATTGCGTACAGGACTAAACTACCATATTAACCCAAATGCCATAGCCACTATGGGTTACGGGTATATTACCACCGATGGTACTTTTGAGGAATTCCCGGATGAGACCAATTCCAAGGAACACCGTATTTTTGAGCAACTTATCCTAAAAAACAAGGTTGGCGATTTTCTATTTGAGCACCGTTATAGGCTTGAACAACGTTTTTTGGATTTTGGGGAAACTACGGATACCCAGCACAGAGCTAGATATAGATTGCAGGTCACCCTGCCCCTGACCAATACTTTTTTCCTGAATTTTTATGATGAGATTTTCTTGAATCTCCAAGATGAAGTTTTTGGGCAAAACCGCTTATATGCGGCCCTTGGCATAAATGTAACGCACAACCTTAGTGTACAGGCAGGTTATCTTAAAAATCACTTCCCTTCGGCAAATTTTGATAGATTGCAGATAGGTGTTTTCTATAATCCCGACCTAAGAGGTATATTCAATAAAAATGACAGTGGCAGTTTATAGCAAACCAAGGTGTCGTTTTACGAAAACAAGTGTAAATGAAACTTCAGAAGGTTACTTTTCAGAACAAAGACGGGCAGAGTCTAATAGGCAGGTTAGAATTGCCCGCCAACAGGCACCCGCATAATTTTGGCATTTTTGCGCATTGTTTCACCTGTACCAAAAATTTAGCTGCCGTACGTAATATAAGTAAGGCGCTTACCGCAAACGGATTTGGGGTTTTACGTTTTGATTTTACTGGTTTGGGAGAAAGCGAAGGAGACTTTGCCGACACTAATTTTTCCGGTAATGTTGAAGACCTTGTTGCCGCCGCGTCCTATCTAAAAGATAATTACAAAGCCCCTACCCTTTTGGTAGGCCATTCATTAGGAGGAGCCGCTGTTATATTTGCTGCCGATAAGATAAGTTCCGTTAACGCCCTAGCAACCATAGGAGCACCGTCTAATCCCGTTCATATAGAGCACCTACTGCAAAGTGGAATTCCGGAAATTGAAAAAACCGGAAAAGCGGTTATTAATCTTAGTGGTAGAGACTTTACCATTAAAAAACAGTTCTTGGACGACTTGCAGCACAAGTCGCTACCACAAACATTGAGCAAACTCCGTAAACCTCTGCTTATTCTACATTCGCCCCAAGACAGCACAGTAGAAATAAAAAATGCCGAAGAAATATATGTAGCCGCCCACCATCCCAAAAGTTTTGTTTCCTTAGATGGCGCGGACCATTTGCTATCCAACAAAAAAGACTCGCTATATGCCGGTGAGGTCATTTCCGGATGGGCCAAACGATATCTAGAAATAGATACAGAGCGCGCTGAAGAACCAAAAACAAAGCATCAAGTAGTGGCCAGTTTAGATTTTGATGATGATTTTTCCACTCAAATGAAAGTAGGCAACCATTTTATGCTGGCCGATGAACCTGTTGATGTAGGCGGAAACGATTTTGGACCTTCTCCTTACGAGTTGGTTTCTGCCGGTCTTTCGGCTTGTACGGCAATGACCGTTCAGATGTACGCCAAAAGAAAAGGGTGGAAAATAGACAATATAGAAGTGCATACTTCCTATAGTCGTAGTCACGCCGCAGATTGTAAAGATTGTGAATCAGATGCCGCAAAAATTGACACTTTTACAAGGGAAATAAAACTTACTGCCGATCTAGACGAAAAACAGAAATTACGTATTCTTCAAATTGCGGATAAGTGCCCCGTTCACAAGACCTTACATAGCAAAACACAGGTTGTAACCACACTTATAGAATGAGGCAAGAAATATCTTCTTTAAAAACTACGCACCCATTCAGTTTTATGTGTTAAAATCGTCTTGATCCTACCTTGGTTTCGCTGTAAGAATGATTAACTTTGATGCCAAACCTAAAAATTCACAGTGAACATGAAAAAAATTAAATTGATAGTCCTTGGACTACTGTTAGTTGGCGCTTTTAGCTGTAAAGAAGCTAAAAAAGAACAAGAGCAAAGTACCGAAGCACAAGCTGCAACGGAAACCTATAGCCTGGTGCAGGATTCTACAAAGGTTAGCTTTACGGCCTACAAGACCACTGAAAAATTACCGGTTGGCGGCAAGTTCACAAAAATAAATATTACAAAAGCAGGCGAAGGTGATTCTCCTATAGCTGCTTTGGATGGTACGGAATTTAGCATTCCCGTAAGCAGTTTGTTTACCAACGACGCTACAGGCACGCGTGACCCAAAAATTCTGGAATTCTTTTTTGGAGTAATGGAGAACACTGAACTTATTTCTGGTGTATTCAATGTTTCAGAAGATAACAATTACTTTATTGATGTTACACTTAACGGTAACACTGCAACTATTCCTTTGACTCATAAAGCCGTTTCGGATACCTCTCTAGTTTTTGACGGTGTTATGAATCTAGAAGAGTGGGATGCCCTAGATGCCGTTGCTTCCATCAACAAAGCCTGTGAAGCATTACATACGGGTAAGGATGGAGTTAGCAAAACATGGAGCGAAGTAGCCGTTCATGCAGAAGTATTGCTTCAAAAGAACTAAGAAATAAAAAGGAAGTACCTGAGTTTCCTTTAGTATCTCATAAAATTATCCTCTTACCAGTACTTATTTGGTAGGGGGATTTTTTATACCCTCTATTTTTTAACGCAATAAAAAAGAATCGTGCCGCATACGATTAGTAAGGTTGAAAGCGCCCTAATTTCTTATTACATTTCAACTTAATCACAAAACATCAAGACAATGAAAAATATAAAACTAGGGGTTATAGCAATGCTTGCATTGATTATGATTAATTGCAAAGAGACCAAAAAGAATGCAGCAGACACATCTACAGATGGCATGAACAAAGGTGCAGAGCCAATGGAGAATAGTGCATCTGAAATGCAAACAGGGGACATGGACAATACACTAACCGTCATGATGACTTCTAAAAGCAATAGTAACATGAACGGTGAAATTACCTTTGTTCAAAATGGCGATGAAGTTATAATGACAGCTAAATTTTCCGGTTTGGAAAAAGGTTCGCACGCCATACATTTACATGAAAACGCAGATTGTTCATCCGATGACGGTAAATCTGCTGGTGGTCATTGGAACCCTACTGACGAACCACATGGAAAATGGGGCGCGGACAAAGGATTCCATAAAGGTGACATAGGTAATTTTACAGCCGATGCAGACGGAAATGCTACCGTAGAGTTCTCTACCGATAAGTGGTGTATAGGTTGTGATGATGAAACTAAAAATATCATAGGGCGTTCGGTAATTGTACATAAAGGTCAAGACGATTTTACTTCTCAACCCAGTGGAGATGCAGGTTCTAGAATTGGTTGTGCCGGCATTACCAAATAATCGTATTAGTAGACTTTAACACCAAAAACCGCTGTTACCAGCGGTTTTTTCTATCTTTAACTCATTTACTATAAATTATGGATTTAGACACTTTGGTCGTTCGCTTCCAAAAAAAGGATATTCTGGCTTTTGAAAAGCTTTACGATATGTATTGGGAAAATATATGTGGCGTAATATACACTATTGTAAAGGATAGGGGCTTATCAGAGGAAATCTGTCAGGATGTTTTTGCCAAGGTTTGGAACAATTCGGACAGCTACAATGCTTCAAAAGGACGTTTTTTTACATGGATTTTGAATATTGCCCGAAATGCTGCCATCGATAAAGTGCGTTCAAAATCCTATAAAGACCAGAAAAAAAACCTATCGGCAGATTACTTCGTAGGTATTTTGAACAGAGCGGATAGTCCTGAAGAAAACAAAGAAGAGATAGACACTTCCGCGCTTAAAAAATTGGTTTTGAACCTTAAGGAAAAATGTCTGGAGATTATTGAAATGCTTTATTTCAAGGGTTACACCCAAACAGAAGCATCAAAAGAGCTGGACATTCCCTTAGGCACCGTAAAAACACGAAATAGAAGCTGTATTTCCCAATTACGGAAAAATGTTACATTAGAATGGAAGTAGACAAATATATAGCATCGGGAATTTTGGAACTCTACGTGGCGGGAGCGCTCACGGAAGAACAAAATATTGAGGTGTTTCAATATGCACGTGAGCATACTGAAATACGAGAAGAGATATTGGCTATAGAAGCATCTATTTTGGAGTTGACCAAAACCGTTGCTCCAAAATTGGCCAAAAGAAAAGGTTTTGATGATGTTAAGGTACGTATTGGTGAAAGAAAAGACACCAAAGTAGTTCAGTTTCCTAAGGAAAAATCCAATTGGAGCAGTTATACAGGTTGGGCCGCTGCCATTTTATTGGGTGTTGGTGTGGCGTGGTTCTACAATGAAAATACACAACTTAAATCAGATATTAATATTGTTGAACAACAGAACCAAATCCTGGAGCAGCAAATTTTTGAGGCACGGGGATCATTGGCCAGTACCAATGAGTTGTTAACTAAACTTAGGGATAAAGATATTATCCTTACACCTTTGGGCGGTCAAGAAGTTTCTCCTACTTCCTATGCCAAGGCGTATTGGAACCAGAAGGAAGACAAAGTGTATATAGATGCGCAAGGTTTACCGGAACCTCCCGACGGTATGGTGTACCAAGTATGGTCTCTAAAACTAGACCCATTAACGCCTACCAGCATGGGACTTCTAGAGGATTTTACCGAAGACGAAAACAAGATTTTTACTTTGGACAATCCAAACCAGACCGAAGCTTTTGGTATTACACTTGAGCCAGCAGGCGGTAGTGAATCACCTAATTTAGAGCAGCTCTATACATTAGGAGCAGTAGCTTCTTCATAATAGATTATAACTCTGAGCTAAAAGAGCTTTGCCATTAACGGCAAAGCTCTTTTTATTTATAGGATTGTGCTATACACGCAAATAATAATCATGGCTTATGTTGATAGTCCCTATTAAGAAGTGCATTGTGGACAAATTTTAGCCTATGGGAAGGAAGCCCCATTTTAAAGAGAATTACAAGTAATAGATTTGTTAGGTTTACGCGCAGGTAGGAGTTACTTTCATATTTTCTAGCAGAAACAATTAAATCACTGTTTACGATGGTGTACGGAATATGATTTTTTTTCATTCGTTTAAAAAATTCAAAATCCTCCATCAAAATCTGCCGCTTATTAAATTTGCCGAGCAGATCAAAAGTAGAGCGTTCTATAAAAAGGCATTGATCTCCTCCACCCGTAAAGATGCCATCCTTACCGGTAAATGAAGCGTTTATATTCAACAAAAAACTCTTTTTATCAAACTGGTACGAGAAAAACCCAGCTTCATATTTTCCTCTCAATGCATTTTCTATATCACACAAAAATGTTTTGGGGGGTTTTACATCTGCATGCAAAAACGCCAAAATGGTCCCCTTTGCCAACGCAGCACCTGTATTCATTTGTACTGCCCTACCCCTGTCTTTGCATCTAACAAATGAAATATGTGAAGAGACCTCCAAGTTCTCCGAGCCATCCATGCTATCACAAGAAAGCACCACAATAACCTCAAAAACAATTCCGTTAGAATTTAATTCAAGTGAAGGTAGTAGATGTAACAAATTCTGCCTTTCGTTGTGAGCAGGTATAACAATGGATATCATAGCGTTGTATAAGTTTTTTCAAGAGCTAATTTGTTAATCAATAAAATTGCTCTTACAAACCATATCTAAGTAACTTTAAAAGAAAGGTTTCGCTATAATTAGCAACCAAACCTTTATTTCCAATATTACGTAGGTAATAATAGTACAATTCTAAACAAGAACCCATGAACGGTATCCGATATAAAAGTCCTGTTATTTTATTATTCTTTATTTTGCTCATTGCCCCCATTTATGGTCAAATGGACAATAGCAAAATTTTAGACCTGAATATACTCTCTGAAACGTTTTTAAATAGGGTACGTAATAACCAGGAGACTAATGACATACAAACCCAACTTTACAATACCACTTTAGAAAATCTGGAAGAAGATTTAAATACAGATGAAAAAAAAATAGCCTTTTGGGTCAATATTTACAATGCCTATATTCAAGTTATTCTATCCAACTACCCGGAAAAATATGAGGACCGAAGAACTTTTTTCAGTTCAGAACAAATACCCATAGCGGGCCGGCTCGTTTCTTTTGAGAAAATAGAGCACGGTATTATTAGAAAATCGCAGTGGAACTTGGGACTGGGCCTTATACGTAAATGGTTTCCGAATAAATTTGAACGTAAACTAAGGGTAGGCCAAAGGGACTACAGAGTTCATTTTGCACTTAATTGTGGAGCAAAAGACTGTCCGCCAGTTGCGATATACAATCCGGACAAGCTAAACGAACAGCTGAACCAAAGTACCGCTGCACATTTAACAAAGACCTCTTCTTATAACCAAAAAACCGGAGAAGTCGCTGTGACCTCCCTATTCAGTTGGTTTAGGGGAGATTTTGGTTGTAAAAGTGGAGTGAAGGATATTTTAAAGGAATTTAATATTATTCCAACTACAAAAAATATTGATTTAAAGTATAAAGATTACGATTGGACCTTGGATTTAGATAATTGGACCAACCTTTAAACCCCGTTTCTAGAATGCTTCTTTTATCGTAAAATAGAAGTTACCTCCTTCGCTAGACATACCATAATCTGCGCGTATACGAACACCATCTCTCTTATTGATAATGTACCGAAGCCCTACTCCTGCCGCATTTTTATAGGTAGATGAAAATAGATTGTCAAACGAGGGCGCTACCGTTCCAGAAGAACCAAAAACCGCTCCACCAAATCTTCCGGCAATTGGAAATCTATATTCCAAAGCCATGCTCAGTTCCGAATTATCCTGAAATCTTCTGTTATTGATACCTCGGGTACGCGGGGATCCCAAATAAAACAAATCGTAAAAAGGAGTGCTCTTACTACTTCCCCCTAAAAAAACATTGGCAGCAACTACCTGTTTTTTTCCCACCTTCTGATAAAAGCGATTATCCAAATGAAATTTGGAATACTTAAAGCTAGAACCCAAAATTTTACTAGAAGTATAAATGCTTCCCTGAATATAGAATCCTTTGGTTGGAAAAAAGATATTATCCCGTGTATCGTAAAACGCCTGTATACCAATGTTTGATATTGTACCGTCTTTCTTTCCTGGAACATCCGAGGCTTCTAAAATTCCATCCTCTTTAATTTTCAGACTACTAAAGCTATCAAACTCATAACCCAATCCTATAGAAAAACTGGGAAGTATCTCACGCATCAAAGCCAAGCGCGCCCTAGGAAAAGTAACCTCATAGACTTCTTCGTCCTCCTCCTTACTATCAATTCCAACTCCATAAAAATTATAGAAGTACTTATAAAAACCCAATTCCCCTAAAAAACGCCATTTCTCATTATCCTTATAAAACTCAAAAGGCATATACAGTAAAAATTGACTTTTAGTAGTATAGCTTAGCCCCAACTGTATGGATGAAGGCCTCGTTTCTCTCTGTTCGTTCCTGAGCCAAAAATTGGCAATACCTATACCTCCAAACCCAAAAGCGGTTTCCGGTGTATAAAATGCTACGGGGAAAGCAGAAATTTTTAAATTCTTAACGATGGAGTCTTGACTACTTTGTTGCTGTTTTTGAGCGATTATAAAATTAACGCTTAAGCAAAGTAACAAGGCGGGTAATATTCTCTGTATGTTGGTCATTCTTTGTTTTAAGATACCTTATGTTTTAGTAAAGTAATTGATTATCGTCTTTGAATGGGGTAATTTAGCGCTATAATTGTTCAGCAGATATTCCATATGCATAAATTACTTGCTTTAAAGAAAACCGTACTCCTTGCCTTTGGTGTTTTGAGTGTTTTAGCGGCAATGTCTCTGAATGATTTAAAGTTCTCTTTTGATTTTAGTCAGTTTTTTCCACAAGGAGACCCAGACCTAGTTTTTTATAATGAATTTATTGATGAATTTGGTACCGATGATAATTTTCTACTAGTTGCCGTAGAAAATAATTCCGGTGTTTTTGAAGAAGAGTTTTTAGAACGTTTTCATAAACTATCAAAAGAAGCCCGAAAGCTTCCATACGTAACCGAATCCCAATCTCTTACAACTCTTTTTTATCCCTTAAAAACCTCATTTGGTTATACCAAATTACCCATTATCCATTTAGATTACCCTTCCCAATATAAAACCGATCTAGAAAAAATACGGGAAGACAACCTATATGTTAATGCGCTAATAGATGAAAATGCCACGTCTTTGGTACTGGCGTTGGAAACGGAGAACAAACTTGATTACGAGCAAAGCATTCTTCTTTTGACCGAAGTTAGAGCACTATTGGCTAAATATGAGTTACCCGACCATCACCTTTTGGGCCGCGCCTATTTTTATGAGGCGTTGGTGGCCATGCAAAAACAAGAGGTCATAAAAACAAGTATCGCCTCCATTCTATTGATATTCATTGTTTTACTGTTGATTTACCGCAAAGTCATCATTGTTTTCATAGCCTTGTTTTCTATAACCATAGCGCTCTTGCTCTTTATGGGGCTATTGTCCGTATTGGGAAAGGAGCTTAATGCAATGGCTGCTTTTTACCCTATTTTAATGCTCATAGTAGGCACTTCTGATGTAATCCATATTGTAGATGATTATCTAAACAAACTTAAGGCAGGGCTTTCCAAAGAGAACGCATTACTATCCGCACTAAAAGAAGTAGGTACCTCAACGCTTTTAACCTCTGCCACTACCGCAATAGGGTTCGCATCGTTATTAACGTCAAAATCCAGTAGTATTAGTGATTTTGGTATAAATGCCGCTTTAGGAGTCTTAACAGCTTTTGTTACAGTAATTTTCTTAACCAGTGCTCTTATATTACTACCAAAAAAAGAGCTATTATTACCTAAGGATACCACACCTAACCTATGGCCTGGGTTACTTGGCAAGGTGAATAACTTCACCAAGAAAAGACACCGACCTATACTTTACGGAAGTTTTATATTTACACTGGTCTGCGCATTTGGAGTTACCAAAATAGATACCAACTATCAAATTAAAGAAAGCTTACCGACCAATAGCCCTATTGCAACAGATTTTCAATTCTTTCAAGACCACTATTCCGGTTTTAGGCCTTTAGAAGTGGCTATCACGACCCAAGGTAGCAGTAAAATATCCGATTTTGATGTAATCCAACAAATTGAGGTGGCAGAGCAACAACTAACGCAAGAGGCACCTATAAAAAACATACAATCCGTAACAACATTCTACAAAGCCCTGAACAAAGCCCACAACCTAAATAAAGCGGAATATTTTACACTGCCCCAAGACCATAAGACTTTTGACATCTATAAAAGAGACATCAAAAAAATGGCCCGCAAACATTACAATAAATATGTAAACAAAAACGAGACCAAAGCTAGAATAAAGGCGAGAGTGTTAGATGTTGGCACAGATACTCTAAATCTACTATATAAAAGATTCGACAATTTTATCGCAAGTCAAACGGACTCCTCCAAAGTAAAATTTAAACTTACGGGAAGTGGGGTGCTCTTGGACAAAAACTCTTATTACATTCAAGATAGCCTCATAACCGGGCTTTTAGCAGGTTTACTGATTGTAGCTCTTATTATGACCCTTCTTTTCAGAAACTACAAACTGCTACTAATTTCATTACTGCCCAACCTAGTTCCCCTTTTGTTTGCAGGGGCTTTATTAGGGTATTTCGGTATTCCCTTGGAATCTACAATTTCCGTTGTTTTTGCCATTGTTTTTGGAATTGCCGTAGATGACACCATTCACTTTTTAGGAAGGTACAAATTATGTAGAGATAGAGGGTTGGATAAAGAAGAAGCCCTAAAAATAACTTTTTCAGAAACCGGTAGAGCGTTAATAATAACTACGCTTACCTTGTTCTTTGGCTTTTTAATCTTACTATTCTCGGCGCATGCCCCAAGCGTTACTATTGGTTTATTGGTAAGTGTAACCCTATTAACCGCACTGGTCTTGGATTTACTGCTATTGCCCGTTCTAATTAGATCTTGGTTGAAATAAGGCCGGAAATGAGCAAAAACACAGCTTAAACCGAAAATACGCGTACAGTATCAACTTATGTTGTGAGTTCCAACAAAATGTAACTCTCCCATCAATTCTGTATTATCGTAGAGAACGATAACGGCTATTTTTCAGTTTTAAGGGATTTTCTAAGGGCTCGTCGAGCTATTACGATGCGGTACAATAAAATAGACATAAATGAAAGCCAAGCGAAGAAAAGAATGTATTCCATAACACTACTAATTTTGGGGACTATTTAGGTTAAATCGTTCTTATTCAAGGTACAATACAATACCATAGAATAGCATATGTGTAATTTGGAAGGTAAACATAATAATTAGTTTTGAAATTTCCTACACTAAAGTTAAAAAAAACATAATTAATTTGTTTTTTTACTAAAAAAGGTGCCAAAACTAATATTTTGACACCTGGAACAACAACTCTAATCTAAAAACCTATGTAAAATCAAGTAGTTGTGAAGTGAAACTTCAACAAGCCCTTTATCTATTACAAATTCATAATACTTTTTTCTGACGAAGGTCCTAATTCATAAACCGCACCAACCAATTCTGCTTTTATTTCTTCGGCCTTTTCTACCTGTCCGGTCGCCTTATAAATTTCAGCCGCATAAAGTAGTATACCGGGTTCAAAAGTTTTGCCTTCAATATACTCTTGAACAATTTCCAAGGCTTTCTCTTTATCTCCCTTTTTGAAATGACTATACGCTAACAAACTATAGGCTTCCGGAGTAGGTCTATTACCCACTTCCTCTCTTGAGAGCTGCAATGCTTTATCAAACTGGTCCGTACGATCTAAATAAAGTGAAACGTTATAGACATTGTACATATCTCCATATGCCGGGTTTTTCACCATTTCAAAATATGCATCAAAATTGGATAGACTTTTTAAATCATCTCCCATAAAATCTGCAATCTCGGCCTTCAACAAATAATAATCCGGCGCTTTGTAAGTTTTTGTAACAGAATCAAGAATACGCATGGCTTCCTCTGCCTTTTTTTCGTGCGAGAACACGATCCATGCTATTCCCTTCTTGGCATATGCGTTACCAGGATCTAACTCCAATGCTTTTAAGTAGTGCTTGTATGAGTCTTCAATTCTTCCGGCATGACCATAATAGTCTGCCAAATTGGTGTAAGCCCATAGCCTTAACTCTTTATTTTTTGAATCATCGGCCTTTTGCTTTGCCTTTTCCATAAACCGTATGGTAGTATCCAAGTCGCCTTTGTAATCATTCCATTTTGCCAATCGAATGAGATATCCAAAATCGTTCATGTTCTTTAAACTATCCAAGTAACTTTCAGCTTTACTGTAGTTGCCCAGTTCCATATTCACATCAAACAAAAGTCCTAAAGTTTGGTCTACTCCACTGTTTACCGTTCGTGCTGAATCTGCAAGTTGTGCAGCCTCTCTAAAACGGTGCTGCGATACATAATTTCTGGCCAAAGCCCTATAATAACCGGCCTTTCCTATAGCGGCTATATCTACCGCTTTTTTCAGAACCTGCTCGGCCTTTTTTAAGTATAGTATGTCTCCAGTATTTTGAAAATACCGGTTATACTCCCCTCCTACTATACCAAAGCTCATAAGTTGCGAGCTATCCGGTTTTATCTTTGAATTCCAAAGTTCAAAATACTTTGAAGTTGTGTTGGCCGGTTGAGAGGTCAAATATTTATTATAATCTTCCTTATGTGTCAACAGGTCTTCTCCCTCGGTTTTACATGAGGAAAGAAAAAGCAACACAATGCATAGGGAAAGGGTAATGTATTTCATCTTCAAGTTTTTAAGGTTCGGAAATTATTGTTTTAAAAAAGGGAGGACGGGATTACCATCCTCCCCACTCCTTCTTTTTCATAGACTTGCGCCTTATTCAGGAGCTCCCAAATACGGGAATGTATCTGTAGGTTGTGCAGTAAAAGCAACACCATCCGAAACCAATCTTGGAAAAGTACCTACACCTTCTACTTCTTGTCCGTTAAAACGTGCTCCATCACCTCCACCAAATAGTAGAATTAGAGAAACATCAATAACATCATCTTGTAACGTTCTACCCGTTAAACCAATAGCTCCTTCATAATTTGGAGCACCTGTACCCGGGTTAAAATAGGTAGTTGGCAAATCTGGAGCAACCTCCAGAACATCATTCGCTAGAATTGTGGTTAAAAGTTCTGCACTCACAGGATTATCAGTAAAACCATCCTTATCAGGACCATTCAAAATATCTCCTAAAATATTAGGTTGATAATTAACGTCCTCCGGGTTAAGACCTAACAACTCTGCATACACATCATGCAAACCTTCCAATCTATTTTCAAAATCTTTTTGATAAAACTCAGCTATAGTAGACGGTACAGCCTGGTTGTAAGGGTCTTTAAAATCAGGAATACTCAATACTGTATTGATTCCTGGTCTACCCATAAAATCTACTTGAGCGTAGGTTCCTGAAAAATCCGGAGGTGTAACCATCATTCCGTCACCACCATCTCCGTCACCGCCACCATCCTCGCACGGCTGACAAGAAGTACCACCACAATCTACACCGGTTTCGGTACCGTTCATAACACCATCCGTACAGCTGGTCTCTACCATTTCTAAAGCGTCATCATCATCGCAAGCAACAAACATGGTAGCTGCACAAAGCGAGAGAAACATATATTTTAAAGTATGTAATTTCATTTTTATTGATTTTAAGATTAGTTATTATTGTTTTCTATTGGTAGTTACCCAAGTTTTGTACACTTTTAAGCCTAATGCGTTAGTTGCCGTAGTTTCTCCTAGAATGCTATTAGGAATCTCCAACACCAAAGCCATTGTATTGGCTCCATCAAAAGTATCTACAGCCTCGCCCTCTGGTAAAAAACCTTCTGGTGCAGTACCGCCAATTACTTTGTTGAATTGTCCAAAATCAAAAAAGAAAGCATCTTGTCTTGGTCCGGCAAAAAGAGAAACACCGTCTTCTGTAGTAGTCGTTAATGCACTTTCGCCAGATATAGCAACTTGCCCTAATGGAGTGCCAACCATAACACCACTGGTTTTTCCGGTTTCAGCAGGAACAACAGGACCAAAGAAATACATGGTATCTTTTCTAGGGATGGCCTGAATAACCAAATCCTCTATTAAGTCATTATTTGTATCAATATTGATTTCCGTTAATACATCTTCATCAAATGTTCCATATGCCAAATCAGGAAGTACGTTGGTCTGTAGATCTACAATAAATACCGTATTCTCTGGATTAGAAGGCGATTCAAATCCGTAGAAATCCGCAATATCCGCAGTATTGCCCGTTGTTCCTGGCGCATCAATATGATCCGCAGCCACTAGAACCGCACCAACAACGGCGAGGATTCCCATGCCAAATAAAAGTTTTGTCTTTTTCATTTTTAAGTTTTTAATGATTATTAATTCACCCCTACTTACGGGACTTTAGTAGCAGGGTTTGGTTTTAAATGTTAATAAAATGTTAAATGAAATACAGCAGAAACATTTCCCTTAGAAGCCCTATTACTTTTTACACATAATTAAATCCTCTCATTATTAGTAATTTGACAATACCCAACCCTATATACACCTACGTTTTTAAAAATGGGCTATCTAAACATATTCTATTCCCAACGAGGATTGTTTTTATTCATTTTAGCGTAATTTGGCACTCTAAAAACCAATAAAACTATGAACCCTTCGGCTTCAGGTTGGATCAATAAATTCGGTTCGCTTGTAGAAAAAGAGCGAGACCGCTACTCTAGTTTTGATACGCTCTACCGTGACTTAAGAAGCACCGGTTTCGTTTACGGTATCAACATGGGTATTCCACAATTCATTGTTGCCGAACATAAACTTTCCGAAGATGAGTGTGCAAAAATCAACCTTCTAAACGCACTCTACGGTACCTACACCCTGGAGACCAGCAAAACGGACTTCAAGGCTTTTCTAGAAGAAATTTTTCGGTTTTATAAAGAATTAGAGATTGGTCATATTTCTCTTCTTAGCAAAATACTTACCGGCTCACAAACGGCTGCGCAGTTAGAAAAACTAATAGATTCTAGAGTTTCTCTTGGAGATAATTTAATTAGCAAGACATTCAACAGCATTATTACCAATTCATTATTGTTTATAGATGTCCTTCTATTTAAGCGGTACTTATGCAATTCCATAAACATAAGAGAGCAGGCACAATTGGTAGAGTACCTTACCATAAACATTACCTATCACGCCCTAAGCTCCAAGGAAAAGAACAAGAGCGATGAGCGTTTGGCACAACTATTTGCGTCCTCATTGACCTTTATTGAAATTGATTCCCAAAATTTTGACGGTTCATACCGTGAAAAACTACTTGAGAACCGTTCCGAAATTGAAAACCGATATTTTTTAGATGTAGCCTGTTTGGCGGTGTGGGAAGACAAGTCTTTAGAATACCAAGAATCAGAGTTTATATTTGGTCTTGGCAAGGACTTGAAATTAGCAGAAGAGGATATTCTTAATTCCCTTGAGGAAATTAAAATTTTCTTTATAAAAAATTCTAAAACTATACCCTTTTTAAAAGACACCAATCTAGCGATTCAGTTTTATGATAACATGTCCAAAATGGTAAATAAACTGATTTTAAGAAATAGCAAGCGCTTACAAAAAGAACTATCCGAAAGTAAAGAATTGGTCTACCTCATTTCAAAATCTACCTTAAAAGATCTTACTCCAGAAGAAAAGAAAAAGGTACAAAACCAACTGATCGATATTTTTAAAAGCATACCTTCCTTAGCTATTTTTATACTTCCGGGAGGTGCCGTGCTCTTGCCCATTTTTATAAAACTAATTCCAAAGTTACTCCCTTCGTCTTTTGATGAAAATCGTGTAGAAAAATAGATTTTTTTGCTAAAATAAGTACTATAAGAAAAATCTATATACACTATTAATTAACTTTAAATCAAATCATTAAATTACTTTACTCCAACCATAACTTAAAATCTTTGACACGCTCTCTACTTACAATGATTTCTTGCTCATTAAAGTGATTTAACTTGATTTGAAGCCGAGAATTGGCATAAGAAACAATGTCTTTTATATGATTTATATTGATATAAAATTTGCGACTCACCCGAAAGAAAGTTTGAGGCTCCAATTCATTTTCTAGATTTTCCAAGGTGGTGTCCAAAAGGTAATTTCTACCATCCGAAGTTGCCGCATAAGTTCCTTTATTTTCACTATAAAAACTTTCAACTTCATCTGCATTGATTATTTTTAAGTGCTGCCCCACCCTTGCTGTGAATCGTTTTTTATATTCCCGCTCCAACGGGTTTACCAAGAGATTTTTTATATCATCAAAGTTGAGCGTCATAGGCTTGGTTTCAGGCCTTAAGAACCTATATTTTTCAACAGCCGCCTCCAGCTCCTCATCATCTATGGGTTTCAACAAATAATCAATGCTATTCAACTTAAAAGCTTGCAACGCATACTCATCAAAAGCAGTCGTAAAAATGATAGCACTTTTCACCTCTACGGTATCAAAAATCTCAAATGAAAGTCCATCTGAAAGCTGAATATCCAAGAATATAAGGTCTGGATGCGTATTATTTTGAAACCATTCAACAGCCTCTTCAACAGAGTGAAGCATTTGCGACACCTCTACACCTAAATTCAACAACAAACGTGATAACCGCCTTGCCGCAGGCTTTTCATCTTCTATAATTATGGTCTTCATACTGGGTTGGGTTGATTTAAATCTAGTTACCTAAAAGTACTTCTTCATTTTGTTTTTATCAGCCTCCATATATTTCTGAATTTGGCGCTCCTCCCATTTTTTACCAAAGAAAGGATTATAAGAAAACACCTTAAAACCATGAAACAAAACCCCTATTCCCCAAAAGAAGAATGTAGAAAACGTTCCGAAATTAAAGAAAGCCTCTGTAAAACTCTCGCCATTGTTCATGTTACCGATTACAGCTCCGGTCATAACCATGATATTCACCAAAACAAAAACAGTTAAATGAATATAAAACCCTTTTAATCGCTCCACCTGTTTCTTTGCCCTAGCCTGTTTACTCCTTCTATCTAATGATTGATCCATTTTAATTTGTTTTAACATTATACTTACTGCCATTTAGTTCTCTGCTCATCCTCCTGCATAAACTGCTTTATTTTGCGCTCTTCCCAATCACGTCCAAACAACGAATTATTTCCGAACGTTTTTATAGCCCCCACTACAACACCTATTCCCCAACCAAATGCAGCCCAAAGAAACCAAGGGTAAGCAAAGCCGTTCGTCAAATAATTTATGGCCGCCAAAAAGCTTATGGCCACTACATAGGAAATCAACCCTGTATAAAATTTCTTCTCTGCCTCAACCCTTTCTTTTGCTCTAATGTATTTACTTTCCCTATCCATAATTTAAGTGTTTTATCGGTTATTGCTTACCAGGTCAAAATTCGGCCAAAACGCTCCATCTTTAAAATATTACTTCCTGAACTGTAGTTTTTTAAGACCGAATTGCAAACTATTCATTTAAGTTATAAATCACCACTACAGCTAGACTAAAAGTTTTCATCATCCATATACTCCCGCATCTTTTTTTCCTCCCAGCGTTTTCCCCACAGCGGATTGGTACCAAAAGCTTCCATAGCATGCATAGCCACTCCAAAACCCCATCCCATTACAGGAAAAATAACCCACGGAAAACTGGTCGTCCTATAATTCAAAAAAACCAAGAAGGGGATTACAATACAATACGCCAATAAATTACCATAAAACCCTTTAATAGCCTCCACACGCTCTTTTGCCTTCTCATAGCGTTTATCCTGAATATACTCTTGTTGCACCTCCATAGTTGAAATTTGTTTTAAAAGTATAGGCAACTTGACACTGAACTCGGTTGCCGTTTTATCTATTTGAACTTTTCTGTCCGTTAAAAGGGCATAGCGCTCACGTATATTATACAAGCCCACACCACTGCTCTTCTTTACCACCTGTTTCTCCTGCAGATTATTAATTACAATCAGTTCTCCTTCTTGCTCAAACACCCGTAAACGTAGTGGCTTGCTAGAGGTTACCACATTATGTTTTACCGCATTTTCAATCAATAACTGAAGTGACAATGGCACTATCTTGGATCCCGGGTTCAAGGCTGCTTCTGGGATATCAAAAACAATACTGTCCTCAAATCGCATTTTCAAGAGTTGCACGTACGTTCTGGCAAATTTAAGCTCCTCATCAACCAAAACCAGGTCTTTACTTTTTTGTTCAAGTACATACCTATAAACCTTTGATAAAGACGAAGTAAACTTTTGTGCTTGATACGGGTCTTCCTCTATAAGACTAGACAACACATTTAAACTGTTGAACAAAAAATGAGGATCTAATTGATTCTTTAATGCATCAAATTTTGCCGATGCCGTATTGGCTATTATTTTTTGCTCCTTTACCTTATTTTCTTGCCTATACCTGTAATAATAGATAGCGTAAAAAACCATAGCTATTATCAGGGAAATTGCAGTAGAACGCAGGTAATTATCCGTTGAATGATACACCAAAGCCTCTTGAACGGACTTACCATAGAGAGAAACCATTGCAATAAAAGTGGCTACAAAAACACCAAAACAGGATATAATCGCATTTCCCAAGACCGCGAACACCATTCGCTTTATGGTATATATATTTCTTTCATACTTCTTCAAAAGAAAATAGAACCAATACATATTTACGACATACAACACCACCGAAAATATAATGTTCACCATGTACTCCCGCCAGACATTTTCGAAAATCAATTCAAATCTTTGCTCATTGGTAAAATACCAATATGTATTAAACCCAAAGAAGACTATGTTCCCGATAACAAAACCCCAAAAGAGCTCCTTTAAAATTCTACTGCCACCCATTTTTCTTGTTTTCTAAAAAACATCCATACCAATTAGCAATGTAAAGATGCCCAACCATAGCCCGTTTTAAAAATGAATATGACCCAACTGTAGATAAACCGCCCCAAACTGCAGTCCGCATCTACTAAAACGGAACACCATACCCTTGTTTTATAGTCCCAATCACAAAAGTGCTGTGCGCACTCCCTATATTATTTACAGCCCCCAAGGTGTTGATTACAAAGTCCTGATAATGCTTCATATCACGCACCAACACTTTTAACCTAAAATCATAATCGCCGGAAATATTATAACACTCCGTTACTTCTTTTACCGCGCAAATATCCTCAACAAATTGATTTCCAATATCTTTCGTATGTTGTTTTAAGGTGATATCACAAAAAACAATCAGCTCTAGCCCCATTTTTCCTGCATCCAACAAAGCGGAATACCCTTTAATATACCCCTCTTTTTCCAATTTTCGCACCCGCTCATAAACCGGTGTTGGAGATAGATTAACATTGGCCGCTAGCTCTTTTGTAGTAATATTCGAGTTTTTTTGAAGCTGTTTTAATAATTTCAAATCGGTCAAATCCAAATTTTCCATAGATAAATCGTCTTTAAAACATCCTTTACAGAACATTTACTTTTAATTTACACTTTAAAAATACCTATTTACAGTTAAATATTCTTAATTAAAATGATAATTATGGATAAAATATCCTTTACAATAGCTTTGCATAGATATTAATTGAAAAACAACAGCATGAAAACTACCAACCTTGGTTATCCCCGAATTGGAAGTAAAAGAGAATTAAAAAGAGCCCTAGAACAATATTGGTCTGGAAAAACAGACCTTGAATCCCTGTTGGCTACGGCAAAAAACATCCGGAAAGAAAACTGGTTGTTACAAAAAGAACAAGGTATAGACCTGATTCCGAGTAACGACTTCTCCCTTTACGACCAAGTATTGGACCTTTCTACAACCTTAGGGTGTATTCCAGAGCGCTATACTGCACTGGCAAACAACCCGTCTTTCTCCGGCCATGACCTTTATTTTGCCATGGCAAGGGGTATTCAACAAGATGGAGCGGATATTACCGCTATGGAAATGACCAAGTGGTTTGACACCAACTACCATTACATTGTTCCAGAATTTACTAAAAACCAAGTGTTTAATGTTTCTCCGGATAAAATCATAAACGAATACAAAGAAGCACTAGACTTAGGTATCAAAACCAAACCGGTACTGATCGGCCCCGTTTCTTTCCTTCTATTGGGAAAAGAAAAGGAAAATGGCTTTCATAGAATAGACCTTTTAGAAAGACTTCTTCCCGCGTATGAAGAAATTCTTCAGCAATTGGCCGATATTGATGCGGAATACGTTCAATTTGACGAACCTTATTTAGCGCTCAACCTTACGGAAAAAGAGCAGCGCGCCATACATCAAACCTATTCATATTTTGCCACCAAATTCCCTAGTTTAAAATTAACGGTCGCCAATTATTTTGACTGTTTTGGCGAAAATATAGATACAGCATTAGCTCTACCTGTACACACTTTGCATTTAGATTTAGTACGCTGTCCGTTGCAATTAGATGATATCATAAAATCAAATAAACTAAATAGTTACACTCATTTATCTTTAGGAGTAGTTGATGGTAGAAACATCTGGAAAAACGACTATGAGAAATCCCTTAAACTGGTTCAAAAAGCAATTGACCATGTGGGTGCCGAACGCGTTCTTATTGCACCTTCCTGTTCCTTGTTACACTCCCCTTGCGATTTGGATTTAGAATCAAATGAAAAGAATCTAAACGGAGAAATCAAACAATGGCTGGCCTTTGCCAAACAAAAATTAGAAGAAGTTGCCACGATCAAACAGTTGGCCAATAAAGAGAACCTTTCCGGAAGTCTGGAAAAGCTAAAAAAGAATAGCGAAGCGCTTGCCAATAAAAAAACGGCAACGCTAATTCATAATCAAAAAGTAAAACAACGCGTAAGCGCCCTTACCGCCAAAGACGACCAAAGGGAAAGCACATTCCCAACCCGACAGAAACTTCAGAAAGAAGCTTTAGACCTTCCTTTGTTCCCTACCACTACCATTGGTTCTTTTCCACAAACCAAAGAGGTACGTAGCTGGAGGGCCAATTTCAAAAAAGGAAATTTATCTGCAGAGGAGTACAATGTTCTTTTAGAAAAGGAAACTAAGGAAACCATAGAATTCCAAGAGCGTACGGGGCTAGACGTACTTGTACATGGTGAATTTGAGCGAAACGATATGGTAGAATACTTTGGGGAACAACTAAACGGATTTGCCTTTACGAGCTTTGGTTGGGTACAGAGCTACGGTAGCAGATGCGTAAAGCCTCCTATTATTTACGGAGATGTATCCAGAGAAGCGCCTATGACGGTCAAATGGTCCGCTTTTGCACAATCGTTGACCAAGAAACCCGTAAAGGGAATGCTGACCGGCCCGGTTACCATTTTACAGTGGTCCTTTGTTCGTAATGACCAACCACGTTCTGAAACCTGTACACAGATTGCGTTGGCCATCCGGGATGAAGTTGTAGACCTTGAAAAGGCCGGGTTACAGGTAATTCAAATTGATGAACCTGCTATTAGAGAAGGGCTACCCTTACGTAAAGAAGATTGGGATACTTATTTGCACTGGGCCATAAAGGCATTTAGAATTTCTGCCAGTGGTGTTAAGGATGAAACGCAAATCCACACCCACATGTGTTATTCCGAGTTCAATGATATTATTTCCAATATAGCGGATATGGATGCCGATGTCATTACCATTGAATGTTCAAGATCGCAAATGGAACTTTTAGACGTTTTTGCAACTTTTAAATACCCCAACGAGATTGGACCCGGTGTTTATGATATTCACTCACCAAGAGTTCCGGAAAGGGCGGAGATGGTTGCTTTAATGGAAAAAGCTGCCAAACAGATTCCGGTAGAGCAGATTTGGATCAATCCGGATTGCGGGTTAAAGACCAGACACTGGCCGGAAACCAGGGAAGCCCTTATAGAAATGGTAGCCGCAGCTAGAGAATGCCGCCAAAACAGTGCCGTTCTAGCGTAACAAACCCAAATTAAAGTTCAAAATGCATCCCACAATTCGTAGGATGCATTTTTTTATACCATAAAGCGCAGTAGCTTTGCACTATGGTAAGAAGAATTCAGTTACGCGTATCGTTAAAAGAGGAAAGCAAGCCCAATATCCTCTTACAGAAAACTGCCAAATATTTGAGCGAGGACGAGAAGAACATCACCATTAAGGTGTTGCGTAAATCTATTGATGCCCGTAAACCTACCATCTATTTCAATTACAAAATGGAGGTCTACATTAACGAGAAACCTTCAAAAGCTCCCGATTACGAATTTAAATACCAAGATGTTTCCAAAGCCAAGGAAGTTCATATCATTGGTTTTGGCCCGGCAGGCATGTGGGCGGCCCTACGCTGTCTGGAACTTGGGTACAAACCTATTGTTTTAGAACGCGGGAACAACGTCCAAAACAGAAGACGGGATTTAAAAGCCATCAATCAGGACCATACGGTAAACGAAGATTCCAACTACTGCTTTGGCGAAGGCGGTGCCGGCACCTACTCCGATGGTAAATTATACACCCGCAGCCTTAAACGCGGAGACGTACGCCGTATTTTTGAAAGTTTGGTCCATCATGGCGCTACGGAAGAAATCTTGGTAGATGCACACCCACATATCGGCACCAACAAACTGCCTAAAATTGTACAAAACATAAGGGAAACCATAATCGAGCATGGTGGCGAAGTCCATTTTAATACAAGGCTTACCAATTTCACGGTAAAAAACAACAAGATAGAAAGTCTACAGTTGCAGAACGGGAATGAAATGAAAGCGAATAGGGTTATCCTGGCCACGGGACATTCGGCGCGGGATATCTATTATTTACTGAACGACAAGAAAATCGGCCTGAAGGCCAAATCTTTTGCCATGGGCGTTCGTGTAGAACATCCTCAGCATATAATCGATTCTATCCAATACCATTGTTCGGGCGAGCGCAACGAGTTGCTCCCTGCTGCCGCATATAGTTTGGTAGAGCAAGTGAAGAATCGTGGGGTGTATTCTTTTTGTATGTGTCCCGGCGGATTTATCGTTCCGGCTGCGACGGCTCCCGGAGAAGTGGTCGTTAACGGTATGTCTCCCTCTAAACGAAACAACAAATTTGCCAATTCGGGTATTGTAGTAGAAATTAATGCCGATGAAGATTTGTACAAATATGAACGTTTTGGGGTTTTAAAGGGACTGGAATACCAGAAAGATTTAGAGCGATTGGCATTTACTGCGGGCGGAAGAACACAAACGGCACCCGCACAGCGTCTAACGGATTTTGTGGAAGGAAACCTTTCGGCAGACCTTAACCCTACTTCTTACCAACCTGGATTAAATTCCGCTCCGTTACATTCCTTACTTCCAAAACTGATCGGTGGCAGACTTAGGCAAGGTTTCAAAGCTTTTGGCGATAAAATGAAAGGGTATTACACCACCGAAGCTAATATCGTAGGGGTAGAATCCCGAACATCATCCCCGGTTAATATTCCCAGAAATGAAAAACTGGAACACCCTGAAGTGGAAGGGCTTTTTCCTTGCGGAGAAGGCGGTGGCTATGCAGGCGGAATCGTTTCTGCCGCTATGGACGGTGAACGGTGTGCAGAGGCTGCCGTAGCGGGTCTATAATTAGTGTTTATAGGCTTATCCAAACATTAGCCGTATCTTTGCCGCTTATTAAATATACATGACATTTAAAGATTTAGGTATTGCTTTGCCTATACTCAAAGCTATTGAGGAACAAGGATACACAAACCCGACCCCCATACAGGAACAAGCCATTCCGATTTTACTTAACAAAAAAGACCTTTTAGGAGTTGCACAGACAGGAACCGGAAAAACTGCCGCGTTCAGCATTCCTATTATACATCATTTACACAAGAGTCAAGAACAAACTAGAGTGAAACGACGTATACGAACCCTTATCGTTACCCCTACACGCGAACTAGCGATTCAAATAGCCGACAATTTTACGGCCTACAGCAAGTATACCAATATTAAGAATACCGTGATATTTGGTGGCGTCAAGCAATCCCGACAGGTAAATGCTTTACGCAACGGGGTGGATGCTTTAATTGCCACACCGGGACGTTTGCTGGATTTAATGAACCAAAACATTATCTCTTTACGGGATATTGAATACGTGGTTTTGGACGAAGCCGACCAGATGTTAGATATGGGCTTTATTCACGATATTAAAAAAATCATTGCAAAACTACCCAAACAAAGACAGTCGCTTTTCTTTTCGGCAACGATGCCATCAAGTATCGTAGAGCTTTCCAGAACGCTTTTAGGAGATTTTGAACGGGTTACCATAAAACCACAACAGGCCACGGCCGAAAAAGTGGAGCAAGGTGTTTATTTTGTTAGCAAACCTAACAAGCCCAAGTTATTGGTGCACCTAATCAACGAGCGTCCTACGGATTCTGTTTTAGTGTTTTCACGTACAAAGCATGGTGCCAATAAAATAGTCAAGAAACTAGCGCAGGCAGATATAAAGTCCGCTGCCATACACGGTAACAAATCACAGACCGCCAGACAAAAAGCCCTGGGCGATTTCAAGGATGGAAAATTAAGGGTCTTGATCGCTACGGATATTGCCGCAAGAGGAATTGACGTTGAAGAACTCTCTTTAGTGGTAAATTACGATTTGCCCAATGTACCGGAAACCTATGTGCACCGTATTGGTAGAACAGGACGTGCAAGTGCCAGCGGTATCGCCCTTTCTTTTTGCGACAAGGAAGAGCGTGCTTATTTGAAAGATATTGAAAAGTTGATAAAACAACAGGTACCCCGTATGCCGGAGCATCAGTTTATCGATGGAGATGAAGGCGAAGAAACTACAGAGGAAAAAAGACCTCAACAAAGACGCCCTTCAAACAACTCCAGAAACAATAGAAATAGAAACAGGAATAGAAATCTTTCTGGTAATTCCAACAACAGGAATTCAAATAACCGGAATCGTGGTAATTCCAGCAGGCCTTCCCGTAGAGAAGACTAAAAGTATCTCGTTCATTCTTGAACAATAAAAACTACCGTAAAATGTTTGGGCCGTATCATACAGCCTACTCATTTTACGGTTTTTCTTTTTCTATTATTTAAAATAACAGTTTCCTAATTTTCCCTTGGGAGAAGTGAAATACAAAATACTTAAATTGCCTTTTCCAAACGAATATATCTCAACTAAATATGGCTTTAAAATCATTTTTTGCTTCGCTCCTATTTTTCACTCTTAGCATAACACATGCCCAAGATATAAAGGTAATGAGCTACAATATTAAATATGATAATGTGAACGATACCGTAAACAATTGGAACGACCGTAAAGCTCCTATGGTTAAGCTGCTACAGCATTATGCGCCCGAATTTGTGGGTATGCAGGAAGTTCTGTTTAGCCAATTGACTTATTTGGACGAGGCGCTAAAAAACTATAACTACATTGGTGTAGGTAGGGATGACGGTAAGAAAAAAGGCGAGTTCTCCCCTATTCTTTACAATAGTAAAAAGTATAATCTATTACAGTCCAATACATTTTGGCTGTCACCAACACCGGAAAAAATAAGTGTGGGTTGGGATGCCGCTATGGAACGAATTTGCACCTATGGCCTATTTGAAAATAAGATGAACAAACAAAGGTTCTGGGTTTTTAATACGCATTTTGACCATGTAGGAACGGAGGCCCGTGAAAAATCCGCAGCACTTATAATCAAAAAAATCAATGAGATAAATACGGATAATATACCCGTGATGCTTACTGGAGATTTTAACTTGAAGCCAGAATCAGAACCTATTCAATTTCTAAAAAAGGAAATGACAGATGGCAAGGAAATTACCCAACAGCCTTTTTATGGTCCTACTGGTACTTTTAGCGGGTTTGACCATTCACGAGTGCTAGACCATCGCATAGACTATATTTTTGTTAAAGGAGTGAAAGTTGAAAACTACCTTCACATAGATGACCGGATGGAAAATAACAAGCATATTAGCGACCATCTTCCCGTAATGGCAACCGTTAGAAAATAGCATAATTCCAAAACAAAAAAAGCCCAAAACTTAACAAGTCTTGGGCTTTTATGCTTTAAACCTTCGTTTACTTCTTAAGGAAAGAAATTAGGATTTCATTCAACTGATCGGCATGAGTTAGGTTTAGACCGTGCGGTGCACCTTTTATTACCTCATACTGACTACCCTTGATTCCCTTTGCCGCTTGATCGGCCGATGTTGCCTGAGGTACTGTAGCATCGGCATCACCATGTACAATAAGCGTGGGCACAGTAACATTTTTTAATTCAGGCCTAAAGTCCGTATGCATCCAAGCTAAAGCCGCCTGAATCGTTGCTCGTGGTGAAGCATGGGACGCTATGCTAAAGTCATACTCTAACTGAGCCTCGCTAACCTTATCCTTGTTGTCATCATAATTATAAAAACCCGTTAGGAATTTTTCCTTTAAGAATCCAGCGCGATCGTTCTGTAAAGCATCTTTGATTCCGTCAAGAGCCTCTTCGGGCACACCATCCGGATTATCATCTTTCTTCTTCACCAACGGAATTATGGAACTGATCAACGCAGCTTTTGCAATTTTGTCCGTTCCATAGTCTGTCATGTAGCGCACTACTTCTCCGCCTCCCATAGAAAACCCTACAATCACGGCGTCTTTCAGGTCCAAGTCCTCAATTATAGCATTCAAATCGCTGGTCAAGGCAGAATAATCATAATCGCCCCATGGAGCCGAAGACGCTCCAAAACCCCTTCTATCGTATGCTATGCATCGGTAGCCTTCCTCAACTATTTTCCAAACTTGCTGCTCCCAAGCTTTGTGGCTTAATGGCCAACCGTGAATAAGTATAACCGGCTGTCCGGACCCGTAATCTTCGTAAAATATATCTACTTCTTCTTTTCCTTTTCTGTTCTTTATAAATGGCATATATTTAATTTTAAAGTGAATTTAAATTTACGGAATGTTTGCAATAGACCTTGCTTCATTCGCATTAATATTCGTCTTAAAAAGATACTTTTACAATTTCTTAAAACACAGTTTTAAAAGAACTGACAATCAATTTAGTTTATGTTCGTACCTGATCAGCACCGCAATGAAAATGTTTCAGAAATTAAGGAGTTTTTAAGGGCGAACAGTTTTGGCATTCTCGTAAGCCAATACCAAAACAAACCCTGGGCTACACATATTCCTTTAGAATTAGAAACTACTGAAGATGGAAAAGAAGTGCTTACCGCACATATTGCCAAAGCCAACCCCCAATGGCGCGAATTTGACCAAAACGAAGAAGTACTTTGTATTTTTAATGGTCCGCACTCTTATATTTCTTCCTCTTGGTACAAAGAAGAAGAGGTCCCCACTTGGAACTATATTGCCGTTCACGTGTATGGTAAGTTGAAAATTTTAAGTGAGGAAGAAGTTATGGCTTCTATGCACAGACTAGTAGATAAGTACGAAGCAAACTCCAAGAACCCAATTTCGCTAAAAAACATGGCTCCCCACACCTTAAAACAAGTAAAAGGTGTAGTAGGTTTTCAGATTGAGATTACGGATATCCAGGCCCAGTACAAGCTTTCCCGTACCCGGGAGCAAGACCACCCCAAAATAATTGCCGAGCTTGAGGACACCAAAGACCCCATGCGTATTGAAATTGCCAAAGCCATGAAAAATAAAGCCTAATTCCTTTTATATTGATTATAAGCCTTGAGGATTCGTTCTATTTTATCATCTTTTTCCTGATTGATGATTTTATGCTGCGGATTTTCATTAAACCATTTTAAAGTTCTTCTTATGCCTTCCGAAAAAGGAATGGTAGCCTTAAAGCTAGGAACAAAGGTCTTTATTTTACTATTGTCAAAAATGACACTTTCCCCTTTATCCGCCAATAGCGTACCGGTAAACGAAGGTTCCATTTTACAAATAAAATCAGAGGCTATATGTACCACCTTAGCTTCTTTGCCCAAGGCATCCGCTAGAATTTTATAAATCATATTCCAACTTAAGATTTCATCGGAAGTAATATGAAACGCATGGCCAATGGCCGTAGTTAACCCCAACAAGCCAACAAAACCCTTTGCAAAATCATCGGCATGGGTTACGGTCCATAACGAAGTACCATCTCCATGAACAATAATTTCCTTTCCTTTTAAAATACGGTCCGCCGTTGTCCATTCCCTAAAACCCCCAATGGCAATAGGAATTACCGTATCATAAGTTAGCGAGGGACGGACTATGGTAATAGGAAAACCGGTTTCTCTATAGGCCTTCATTAAACGGTCCTCACTTCTAATTTTATCGTGCGAGTAATCCCAAAGATTATTGCATAACGGGGTTGATTCGGTTATAATTGGATATTGCAACGGAGTCTGATAGCAAGATGCCGAACTGATGAATATATACTGTTTTGTCTTTCCTTGAAACAATTGAATATCACGCTCTATATCTTCGGGTGTAAAGGCAATCCAATTAACTACCACATCCCAAGTATGCTTTTGTAATTCAGCAAGTTCCTCCGGTTTATTTATATCGCCTAAAATTGTATTCACACCAGCCAGTCCCGCCTTATTTGTACCTCTGTTCAAATGATAAAGGTCAACACCTCTTTCCACCGCCAGTAGGCTAGATGCTGTACTTATATTTCCCGTTCCCCCAATAAATAAAACCTTCATTACGCTGTCATATTTTATTGTTCGAATATACTCATTAGCAATGGTAATCCCATAGTGTCATAGGTTTATTGAAATTCCATGATACTCCAACCCTAGCGTCATAACCATTTAAAACAAAACTGTACTTTTGAATAACGGACAGACCTTTGCACTAACCTCCTTATCCTAAAAGATAAAATATGGCTTACGACGAATATCTTGCAGACCGATGTAGACAAATATTAAAGCAAAAACATGTGTATTCCCAAGAGAAGAAAATGATGGGTACCCTATGCTTTATGGTAGATGATAAAATGTGCTTTGCCATTACTATTGATAAGGACAGTGAGTCTTCTCGCATGATGGCAAGAATAGGAAAAGAAAATCAGAGCGAAATACTTCAATTGCCGCATTGCAGACCTATGGATTTAACTGGACGCAAAATGAAAGGTTATATTTATGTAGATGCGGATGGATTGGATACCGAAGAAGATTTAGAGCGTTGGATTCAACTTTGTCTGGATTTTAACCCATTGGCAAAAAAGAGCAAAAAGAAAAATAAGTAATAAAAAAATCCCCAATGAACCATAAGTCCATCAGGGATTTCTATCTATAATCACCTAAACTATATTTCTTCTGCCAACCAAGCTTTCATCATCCAAACCGTCTTTTCCTGACCGGTAATGAAATCGCTCATCATAGAGTTGGTTCCTTCATCTCCAGATTCATCCGAAGCATCTAGAATACGTCTCTCAATAATTAAAAGTTCCTTTAGGGAATCTACTATTAAACGAATAGCCTCTTCATCATGAGAAACATTCTTCCCAACAGGTACTTTTGCCTTTTCAATATAATCTTCAAAAGTGTGCAACGGCACTCCTCCCAAGGTTAATATACGTTCTGCAATTTCGTCTACATTAAGGTTTGCCTCGGTATATAACTCCTCAAATTTTGGGTGAAGTTCAAAGAAACGTTTCCCTTTAATGTTCCAGTGAATACCTCTTAAATTCTGATAATAACGCTGAAAATTAGCCAAAAGTTCGTTTAAATCATCACTTAATGATTTTGAATCTTTTTCGCTTAATCCTATACTATTTAGTTTCATGATTCTTGTTGTTTTTTCTATGGTATAAAGGTACTGAATAATAGCCCCTGTAATATGATAGTTATCATTGATAGTTTTTATATTTTTATCGTTCGAACTTATAGCAAATGACAATTACTCAACTACAGTACGTACTGGCCGTTGCCGAGTACAGAAATTTTACTTTAGCCGCCGAAAAAAGCTTCGTTACCCAACCTACTCTAAGTATGCAAGTACAGAAGTTGGAAGATGAATTAGATATCTTAATTTTTGACCGAAGTAAAAAACCTATTTCTATTACAGAAGTGGGCGCAAAAATTGTTGCACAGGCCAAAAATATCGTAAACGAGGCCAGTAGAATCAAAGACGTGGTAGATCAGGAAAAAGGATTTATTGGCGGAGATTTTACTTTAGGTATTATACCTACCATTATGCCCACTTTGCTGCCCATGTTCCTAAAGTCTTTTATCAACAAGTACCCAAAGGTAAATTTGATCATAAAAGAACAAAGCACGGAAACGCTTATTAGAAATATTCAAGATGGACATATAGATGCCGCAATTGCTGCAACACCCTTGGGAATTGAATTTATAAAAGAACGCCCTCTATATTATGAACCCTTTGTGGGTTATGTACCCAAAGAACATAGATTGGGTAATTCCGAAACGCTAAAACCCGAAGACCTTGATATTAGCGATGTTCTTCTTTTACAAGACGGCCATTGTTTTAGGGATAATGTAATTAACCTCTGCAAAGCCCCACGGAATTTAGACCATAAGCAGTTCCGTTTGGAAAGCGGCAGTTTTGAAACTCTAATTAATCTAGCGGACGAAAACCTAGGCATGACCCTTTTACCTTATTTGAACACCTTGGTTCTGGACGATAAGAAAAAAAGCAAACTAAAATACTTTGAAGCACCTTCTCCTGCCCGCGAAATAAGTCTTATATATCACAAAAGTGAGCTCAAAATTCAAATCACCGATGCTTTAAGAGATGTTATCTCCAGTATTGTACGAGGGGCTATCGCTTTTCAAGATGTACAAATCATAAGTCCTATTAACAAATAGATAGACCTAAATCCAATAAACCCTTGTACTATACTAGGATATGATAACATAAGTCCATAAAAAAAAGCCCTCCTAAAGGAGGGCTTTTTTATTATGCTTTTAAATAAATAAGAGTTTGTTTTAGCTCCGGTTTATCGGTTATAAACTGCTGTAACCAGAGTTTAAGTTCATCTACTTCTTCAGGTAGCAGCATTGAGACTGCTTTTTGTAGTTCTTTGATGAACAATTTTGCGTCAAAACTAACTTTTTTCAATACTGTTTTAGAGTATTCAAGCATAGCTCTAGCCATATTTCAAAATGTTTAAGTTATTAGTTGTTTAAGAGATATTCTCTCTCCATAAAGTTAAACATTAATGCATTTACTATATTGCATATGCGTTGTTAAATGTTAGCCAAATTCTTGTTAAATAGCCGTAACGCGGGCGTTAAGACACCATTAAAAATGAAAAACAGCCTATTGATTTTTGCTCTGCTTATATTTGCAACTAGCTGTACCTCATACAAAAAGACCATAAAAAAATCTACGGACGGTATAGTTCTTTCCAATTTTTACAAAAATCAGTATGTAGGGCTACTAGTTTTGGACCCGGAAACGAACGACACTTTGTATGCCCACCAAAGTGAGAAATACTTTACGCCGGCCAGCAACACTAAAATCTTTACACTTTTTGCGGCTTTACAATTATTACCGGAGAAAGTTCCCGCCTTACGGTATAGTGTTAAAAACAATACGCTATATGTAGAAGGAACCGGAGACCCTTCATTTCTTCACCCGCATTTTCAAGATAGTACCGCATACCATTTTCTAAAGAAGTACAAATCCATAGTTTTTAACCTGAATAACTATGTGGATGAAAAATTAGGCCAAGGTTGGGCGTGGGATGATTATCAATATTACTACCAACCGGAGATGACCTCATTTCCCCTCTACGGAAACGTTACAAGTATATCTAACACAAACGGTCTAAACGTAAAACCCGGTTTATTTAAAGATAGTGTTGTTCGTACATGGTATACGAAAAATAGGGAATTAGAGCGTAATACCTTCTACTTTTCGCCTTCTCGCAAGGACACTATTGAAATTCCTTTTAGAACCGATACCGTTTTGAGCAAACAACTCTTAGCATCTGCTTTAAACCAAAAAATAAGCCTATCCAATAAACCCATAGCTGGCAAAAAGGAAATACTTTACGGGCAAGCATCCGATTCTTTATACGTACGAATGATGCACGAAAGCGATAATTTTATTGCAGAACAACTACTTATAGTGTCTTCCTCTACCCTATCAGATACTTTAAGCGGCAAAAAAACGCGGGAGCATATACTTAAAAATGAACTTGCAGACCTTAAGCAACTACCAAGGTGGGTAGATGGTTCTGGACTTTCTAGGTACAATTTATTTACGCCAGAATCTATGGTCATGGTTCTTAACAAAATGTACCGTACCGTACCACAACAACGATTATTCTCTATTTTTCCGCAGAACGGTGTTTCAGGAACATTAAAAGGGTGGGATTACAATGCCGGGTACCCCAAGCTATATGCCAAATCTGGTAGTTTAAGCAACAACTACTGCTTAAGCGGTTACCTCATTACTAAAACCGGAAAAACCTTGATTTTTAGTTTTATGAACAATCACTATAAAAATCCAACCTCCGAAGTAAAAAGAAGAATGCAATTGGTACTCAAACAAATTGCGGATACTTACTAAAGCTTTAAAAGGTGATTATTCCAACAGCTTATGCACCGCTGCATACTGTAAAAGAAGTATTGTTTTTGCATCTTTAATCTCCCCTGAAGTTATCATGCCCATGGCAACTTGAAACGGATATTCCAAAACCTCTATATTTTCGGTTTCATCATCCGCTCCTCCTCCTTCGCCAATTTTCATCTTTTCTTCATAGGCACCCACGAAAAAATGGAGTACCTCCGTAACCGAACCTGGAGACATATAAGATTCAAAAACTTTATGAACGTTTTCTATTTGGTAGCCGGTTTCCTCTTCTACCTCTTTACGGATACAATCTTCCGGGTTATCACCATCTAAGAGACCGGCACAGACCTCGATCATCATGCCGTTAGTATTGCCGTTTACATAGGTAGGCATACGAAATTGTCGCGTTAGAACAACTGTTCCTTTTTTCTTATTATACAGTAGAATTGCGGCCCCGTTACCGCGGTCATAGGCTTCCCTTTCTTGAGTTTCCCAAGAACCGTCTTCCTTTTGATATTCGTACACATATTTATTAAGAGTATACCAATTGTCCGATAATACTTCTTTCTTAATATTCTTGATTTTACCGTTCTTCACGTTGAAATTGTATGAGATTATACAAGAGAGATTAGTTCAAAAAAAAAGAGAAACCTTACCGGGCTTCTTCTTTTTCTCCAAATATACGGCCTAAAGCTCTTTTTGAGATAGGCTTATCAAAATATCCTTTTACTTCGGGGTGGTGAGAGGCCCGTTGCCTTTCTTTGGTACTTAAAAATGCCGAAAGTATATAAACGTCAGTAGTTTTTACATGCTCTGGCATTTCTTCAAGTTTTTGCAAAAATTCCCAACCATCCATTTTGGGCATTACCAAATCCAGTAAGATTATATCCGGGAGATTAGTGGAACCTTCAAGACTATCGGACAATACTTTAAGAGCAACTTCGGCGCTGTCAAAATCCACAACTATGTAAGGCTTCCCCAGTTGTTCTATGCCATACCTAGCCGCAAACAACGATACAAGATCGTCATCTATAATCCATATTGTTAACGGGGTAACTTCTTCAAATTCCATAATCGCTCAAAATATAGTCAGAAAAATCTTTCAAAACTAGAAAAATAATTCAAAAATGAAATAAAAATAGGTAAATCATTTATTTTTCTTTCATTTTTAAATCACAGTCACGGCTTTATTAAGATATCGCCTAAAGGGCAGCATTTCTTTGTATAAATTAACAACTTTATCCTCAAAACCGGACATAAATACCTCATTTGTAGAAAATTCATGTGCTACGGCAAATGTTTTATTCCTTAAAAGCTCGATATGCTCATGGGAATTGGAGAATCCTTTTGGGGCCTTTATGAGTTTTGCGTCTTCATAAAGGCCGCCAAACGCCTTTTGAAATGATTTTTTCTCCAGGATATCCTTTAATAAATCTCCATCATAGTCAATACCTTCGCGGATACTCTTGAGCGTTCCTGAATCAGGCCGCCAAAAACCACCGGCCAAGATGCATCTTTCTATTCCTATTTCAATATAAAAATCGGCCGTAAAGGGTCTTTTGTCCAAGCCAGCTCCAAAGTGATCTTTGTATACCGGCTTGTTGGGATGAAACATAAGGTTATTGTTAATCCGGTTAATGCCCTTTTTACCCGGTGTATCATAATACTCTTGGTCTATTTCTGCCAAGATAAGATTCATATGGTCCAACCATTTTACAAAATCGTACCGCACTTCCTTATACCACTTACGGTTGGCATCCATCCACTCTTTGGAATTGTACCGTTGAAGTGCCTTTAAAAATTCGACTAGGCTTTTAAAATCCATTAAATTATCGCCATAAGAGGCGTTTACCATTTAAGTTATTTATATACGGTAAGAACGCCTAAAAACGATTATCCCCTCCTACTATATCTCCAAGCGTACCCAATATACTTCCTTCACCTTTATCCTTACCTCCTCTTGGCACCGATGCTAAAACACGGCCGGCAAGCCTACTGAACGGCAAAGATTGAACATAAACGGTTCCCGGACCTCTTAACGTGGCAAAGAAAAGACCCTCACCACCAAAAACCGTATTTTTTATTCCGCCTACAAATTCAATATCATAATCTACGGTTTGTGAAAATCCAACAATACAGCCGGTATCTACCTTAAGGACCTCACCTGCGGCAAGCTCCTTTTTGGCCATAGTACCACCTGCATGTACAAAAGCCATGCCGTCTCCCTCTAATTTTTGCATGATAAACCCTTCACCACCAAATAGGCCACGACCTAGCTTTCTTGAAAATTCAATGCCAACGGATACGCCTTGAGCAGCGCAGAGAAAAGCATCTTTTTGACAAATGAACTTACCTTGCTTTTCAGATAGGTCTATGGGAAGTATTTTTCCTGGATAGGGCGATGCAAAGCTTACCTTTTTCTTGCCTCGTCCTATATTTAAAAAAGCGGTCATAAAAAGACTCTCTCCCGTAAGGATACGTTTACCTGCAGAAAAAATCTTGCCTAAAACACCCGTTTCTTGGTTGGAGCCATCTCCAAAAATGGTATCCATCTTAATATCGGAATCCATCATCATAAAACTACCGGCCTCGGCCACTACGGCTTCCTGCGGATCTAGTTCTATTTCTACATATTGCATTTCTTCACCATAAATCTGGTAGTCTATTTCGTGTGCGTTCATTTCTTTTCGTTTTTTATTGATGTATGTTAGTTGGCCATGAAGCGGAAAATGTTACAGATAGAGTGAAAATTTTTATTGTTTTACCCGCACAGTCCACTCAAAATTAAAGGTAGATACTACTATTCCATCTTCATTAACACCAACGGACTTCATCCAAAACGCCTGTCCCTCTCCAGTAGCAATAGTTTTGTCTATGGCTTCTTTTATGAGGTGGCCATCCTCACAAGTAAAGGTTATTTTTCCGGTTGCCTTTTTAGAAAAATTGGCATTATTATTAGCTACGAGCATAGAAATTTTCTTCCCACTTTCTCTAATCTGGGTTATGACCATGGCTCCCGTACTTAGTTCTGCAGCCATACCCTGCACTGCCCAAAACATGCTTTTAAACGGATTTTGATTAAACCATTTATGGGTAACGGTTACAACAGCCTTCTTCTCATCCATATAACGCAACCTAACCCCACTCCACCATGCAGATGGTAATTTAAAAAATGTAAATGTGTTGAACTTGCCCGTAGATACTGCCATTGTCTTATATATTTTTCCTAAATGTAGATATTTTTTTCCTGTTTACAATTGTTAATATAATGTTAATATTTAGTACTTTGTTTTGCATAGTACCTTCTTTTAGATATATATTTGCATAAGAAATTACTAAGCGATGGAAAGTACAATAACAAAACATGAACGAAATTTAGCGGCAATCGTGCACGCTTCTTCTTTTTCAAAATTCTTTATTCCTTTCGGTAACTTTATAATTCCGTTAGTGTTATGGACCGCCAATAAAAAGGATTATGCGTTTGTGGACTACAACGGCAAACAGGTGTTAAATTTTCAGATTAGCCTTTTGCTCTACTCTATTGTCCTTGGTGCAATCAGCATTCCTATGTTTCTAGGTTTTTTTCCTGAATTGTTAAACAGTAGCTTTTTGGGGCTTGACCATTTAAACGATTACAACAATCTTAATCTTGATTTGAGTCAAGGTCTTAATTTTGGTTCTTGGCTATTTCCATTAGGTATAGCAGGTTTGGCCCACGGTGCCCTTTTTGTAGTGAACGTAGTATACACCATACTTGCCGTTATCCGTACTAATGAGGGCCAAGAATTTTCATATCCGCTAACTATAAAGTTTTTAAAATAATGAGATTGTACACATTCATAACCGCACTTGTTTTTGCTTTTAGCTTCTGGGGAATGACGGCACAATCTCCTTCCGAAGAGGAATTAAGGGAAACAATTATCCGGTTAGATACCGAATATTTTGAGGCATACAATACCTGTAATATGGACAAACAAGCCGCGATGTATGCCGAAGATTTGGAGTTCTATCATGACAAAGGCGGATTATCCACATCAAAACAAGATTTGCTGGAAAGCTTAAAGAAGAACATCTGCGGAAAAGTAACACGCGAATTGGTTGAAGGAAGTATAGAGGTGTACCCCATAAGCGGGTTTGGCGCCGTAGAAATAGGAATGCACAAATTTCACAACAACCAGGAACCGGATGCTATTTCCAAGCCTGGTAAATTTATAATGATATGGAAAAACACAGATTCTAATTGGAAAATCACGAGGGTCATAAGCCTTCATTAATAGAAAAAGGGTACTCATCATACCCAATCAAAAAGGAGTTTATTCATCAATCAATTTATTCTAAATCCGCAACGGGTCCCACTAATCACGGGGCATTAACCAAAACGGATGTGGAATAGCAAAAAAACGAACAATCAAACTATGCAGCGTACCATTTATGAACAATCACGTTCCCCCAATTTAAAGGAACTGCATAAAAAGCAAAAAGAAATTATGAATGTAGAAAATACAAAAGCACAAATGCGCAAGGGCGTTTTGGAGTACTGTATTCTGTCTATCCTTAACGGAAAGGACAAATACGCCTCTGAAATTCTTGAAACGCTAAAAGATGCAAAAATGCTTGTGGTAGAGGGCACTATTTACCCTTTGCTTACCCGTCTTAAAAATGCGGGACTACTCAGCTACCGCTGGGAAGAATCAACTTCTGGTCCCCCAAGAAAATATTATGCACTTACAGAAACCGGTAAACTTTTTCTAAAGGAACTGGACAGTACGTGGGACGAGCTAAGAACAGCAACAAATTTGGTAACCAATAATAAATAAACCTAAAAAACTACTCTGCAGCTTCATACTTACTATGCACTTACAGAGAAAAAACGACTAAAATGAACAAAACTATAAACATTAATCTAGCCAATATGCTCTTCCATATGGATGAAGACGCATATAACAAAATGCAGCGCTACTTAGAGTCCGTTAAACGGTCTTTTGCAAATACTCCCGGCAGTGATGAGATACTGGCAGATATTGAAGCCCGTATAGCGGAACTATTTCATGAAAAGCTTGAGAACGAGCGCCAGGTCATTACCCAAAAACAGGTAGACGAGGTTATCGCCATCATGGGGCAACCAGAAGACTATATGGTTGACGAAGATATTTTTGAAGACGAACCCAATACAAGAAGTAGTTATTCGGAACCAAGAAAATCCAAGAAACTGTACCGAGATACAGAGCACAAATATGTAGCGGGCGTATCTTCCGGTCTGGCACATTACTTTAATATAGACCCACTTTGGGTGCGTTTAATATGGGTACTGTTAACCATTGGCTCTTCGGGTGGGTTTATTTTAATCTACGGCCTACTCTGGTTATTGATTCCCGAAGCAGTTACTACATCCCAAAAATTGGATATGCGGGGGGAGGACATCAACATCAGCAATATAGAACGCAAGGTCAAGGAAGGCTTTGATGATGTTGCCCAAAAAATTAAGAGCGTTGATTATGAAGGTGTAGGTAACAAAGTAAAAAGTGGCGGTCAGTCGTTTTTTGACACTTTAGGAGATATCATAATGTTTTTCTTCAAAATCTTTGGAAAGTTTATCGGTATTCTCCTGATTCTTATTGGTGCGGCTACTATTATTGGGCTGTTTATAGGAATGATAACAGTAGGTATTGCAGATATGGTTCATGTACCAGGAATAAACATGTACCATATTGTGGATGCCAGTGATATGTCTATCTGGTTGATTTCACTACTTGGCTTTTTTGCTATAGGTATTCCGTTTTTCTTTCTTCTTTATTTAGGATTGAAAATCTTGGTCAACAACCTTAAATCTATTGGAAGTATTGCTAAATTCTCATTATTAGGCCTTTGGCTGATTTCCATAATACTATTGATTGTTTTTGGAATAAAACAAGCTTCTGCACGCGCATTTTCTGAATCTACTGTAACTATAGAGAATATTCATTTTCCAACCACGGTAGATACCTTAGAAATCAACTTAGAATCCTACAACCGAAAATTCCGAAACAAGCGTAAAGTTGAAATGGGTAACGGAGTTACTATTAGCAGAAACGAATCTGGTGAAGAAGTAATGGTGTTAGATGATGTTAGCTTCTATTTGGAAAAATCAAAAGACACCATCACTAGAATAGAGATTATAAAAGAATCCGATGGTTCTTCTTTTGAGGTGGCAGAAAAATATGCCGAAGCTATCAACTATAGTTACAAGGTTGAAAACAGCACACTTTACCTTCAAGACTTTTTAACAACTGCCAGAGAGAATAAAATGATGAACCAAGAGGTTCGCATCAACCTTTACATTCCAGAAGGCACTGTTCTTAACTATGTAAATGATAGCGATTATAGATGCTGGCGCTTCCATATTCAAAACGATAGAAACTTGGATGCCTGCGATATAAGCGATTATACATGGAAAATGGGTTCTGATGGAGAATTAAAATGTCTAGAATGCCCGGAGTTTGTTGATGAGGACGATGATGATGATTTTGATGATGACAATAACGGAAGAAACAAAATCAGAATTAACGAAGGCGGTATTGACATAGACATTCAAGAAGATGGTGAATCATTTAAAATGAAAATAGGTGAAGACGGAGTACAAATAAAATCCAACGAAAATGGCTCTGATGGTAAAAACCGAATCAATATAGATGAAAACGGTATTGACATAGATATAGACGACAACCGTTCTGAACCTGAAGACACCAATTATAAAACATAATTATCAAGGCGATCTATCCAGTGTAATCAATTCAGTATCAAAATATGACGTTTGAGTCTGAAAATCTGGTCAGAACGCAACCAATAGTTCAATTTTACATCAATCTAAAAACAACAATCATGACAACATTAATTCGTATTGCAATAGCATTCTTAGTTGCGCTATTTCTATCATCCTGTGGGTTTGACATAAACATAGGAGATTTTGGAACAGGAGAAAAAGGAAACGGAACCGTAGTAACGGATAACCGAGAAGTAACGGGCGAGTTTACCAAAGTATCATCCTCTGAAGGGCTAATGGTGTACGTAACCCAAGCCGATGAATTTGATATTAAGGTAGAAGCGGATGAGAATATTATAGACCTCATTGCTACGGATATAAAAAATGGAAAATTGCGTATTCATGCCAGAGAGAACATTGGCAAAGCAACCAAAACTGTATATGTTTCGCTTCCCGTAATAACTAGTTTAAATGCTTCTAGCGGTTCTCAACTTCGTATTGAAAACACAATTGAAAGTGATGATCTAGAAATTGATGGCAGCAGTGGCGCTCAAATTAGCGTAGAACTTGTAGCAAATACCATTGAAATAGATGCCAGTAGTGGAGCCAATTTAAACATCTCCGGCCAAGCTAATCGTGCAGATGTAGATGTAAGTAGCGGTGGTAATATTAACGCAAAAACACTTTCTACTAAAACCTGTACCGCAGATGCCAGCAGTGGCGGTAACATGAAAATTCTAGTTTCAGAAACCCTAGTAGCCGATGCCAGCAGCGGTGGCAATGTTGCTTACTCCGGTAATGCCAGTGTAAAAACAAAAAAATCGGTTTCGGGCAGCGTACATAAATATTAAAATCAAAAAACGATCGACCATGAATGCAAGCTGTCAAATTTTTGGCAGCTTGTTTTTGGTTTAAAGGGTCTTTAATGTTAATCTTTTCTTCTTTCCGAAAAAAAGCGCGCAGAAAACTACAAACCCTATTTGTCTTTTTATATTAGTAGAAAGAATTGAACCATGCAGTTAGATTTAAAAAAATACGTCCTAGCCTTAAAACACACCTTTAGTATTTCTCGTGAATCACACGATTTTCAAGATACCCTTATCGTTGCACTTTCATTGAACGGCGAAACCGGTTACGGTGAAACTACCTCTAATCCGTACTATAAGATTACGGTTGAAAGTATGATGGCGGAAATTGAAGAAATCAGAACAGAAATAGAGGCGTTCAACATAGACCATCCGGAAAATTTCCACGCTTTCCTAACCACAAAAAACCTTTCTAATTTTGCTATTTGCGCATTAGACCTGGCCGCATGGGACCTATATGGAAAACTCAATAAGAAACCGTTGTATAGTATTTGGAATACCGGTAACGCCTCGTACCCCATAACCAACTATACCATTGGTATAGCTCCGGTCGAAAAAATGTTGGAGAAAATGAAAGAAATGCCATGGCCTATCTATAAAATAAAATTGGGGACGGAAGATGATGTTGCCATTGTAAGGGAACTGCGCAAGCATACCGATGCTATTTTTAGAATAGATGCCAACTGTGCATGGTCTGCTAATGAAACTATTGCCAATGCCCCACTTTTAAAAGAATTGGGTGTTGAATTTCTTGAACAACCTTTAAAGGCGGATGATTGGGAAGGAATGGAAAAAGTTATGCATCATAGCGTACTACCCGTTATTGCCGATGAAAGTTGTATTGTAGAGTCAGATGTAAAAAAATGCGCGCTGTATTACAGTGGAATAAATATAAAATTGACCAAATGTGGAGGCATAACCCCTGCTCTAAGTATGATCGCCCAAGCAAAAGATATGGGTATAAAAGTTATGATCGGTTGCATGACGGAATCTACCGTAGGAATTTCAGCTATAGCGCAATTGGTTCCCCAACTGGATTATGTAGATATGGACGGCCCACTACTTTTAAAGAACGATATAGCAGATGGCGTTAAAATTTTACCCAACGGAAAACTTGTTTTTCCTCAGTTGAACGGAACCGGAGTAAGCCTTAGGCCATGAATCATTATATAGATACATTTCCCGGAAGAAAAGTAATCATTAACGAAGTTTCCCATCTCTATTTTGGGGGCACCTCCTACCTTGCACTTCAAACGGACAGTGATTTTCAAAAACTGTTTATCAATAACATTAAAAGATATGGCACCAATTACGGAGCTTCTAGAAAATCCAATATTCGCTTAAGAGTATTTGATGAGGCCGAGCGTTATCTGGCCAATTTAGCTGGTAGCGAAGGATGCATAACGGTATCCTCAGGATATTTGGCCGGTCAGTTTTTAGCTCAGGCGCTCAATTCCAAAGAACATCACTTCTTTTATGCACCAAACACCCATTCTGCGCTATACCAAGTAAAACGGAAACCGTTCACCACCTTTGCCGCATTGAATATTGCCGTTCGCGAACATCTAACTTCCAGTAAGACTACCCCGGTTGTATTTTTGGACAGTATTGATTTTTCAGGATGTAACTATCCTGGTTTTGAAGCATTACAAGTACTGCCATTAGAAGAAATTATTTTAGTGGTAGACGACTCCCATGGTTTGGGTGTAGTTGGGGAAAATGGAAGTGGCGTTTTCTCTATTTTATCCAAGTTAAAGATCAAAGAACTTATTGTCTGCGGGTCATTGGGCAAGGGTTTCGGGATTCAAGCAGGTGCCATTTTTGGTACGGATGAGCGCATCAATTCTTTAACCGAGACCTCTTTTTATGGTGGTGCAAGTCCGGCAACACCAGCAGCTATGGCCACTCTTGTAGAGGCGGATGTTATTTATGACCTAAAAAGAAAGCGACTACGACGAAATATGGATCACTTTTTTAGGCATCTGAAAAAGCGAAAAAAATTCCATTTTATGCCGGGTCATCCTGCCTATTCCTTTTCGGACGTACAACTAACCGAATACCTTGAAGCCAATAGAATTATCGTTACCAGCTTTCCGTATCCAGATGAAAGCGCTCCCCTTATGAGCAGGATCGTATTGAGTGCCGCCCATAAAAAAAAGGATATTGAGCACGTATTACATTGCATCAATATCCTTCCTTAAAAAATATTCTTTAGTGGTTAATCCCTATCCCACCAAACAGGCTCACCTATATTCTTGGTTACGGCCTCTACTTGTTCGCCATTTCTAGTTTGCTCAGATGCTGGGTATTGAGCTCTTCTAACCCACTCCCCATTTAATATTTCATTATGTCCCACAGGCAATTCCAAGCCTATAAAAACATTGGGGTCAAAATCATACCTTCTTAAATCAACAAAAGATTCCGGATTTAAAAAAGTAGCAATGAACTTTTCGCGCATAATCAACGCCATGGTTAAATTATCAGCACCAACAGCAACGGACGCATCGCTTAAATAAGCCGCTTTATCGGCTGGCAAGACCCCCAGTTTATCCATATTAGCTTCAACTCCCGCCAAATATGCATTATAGGCTTCTACAGAACTACCAACAGAAGTAGCGTTGCCACCATTCTGAAGGAATAGAGCTTCCGCTTCCATGAATCTGAGTTCCGAATAACTTCCTAATAGTACCGGAGCTGTCTGTGAGGAATAAAAATTATTGGCTCCAAGATCCGTGTTGGCACTTACTCCATCATCGTCTTCCGATGCGGCCAGCTCATGACTTCCTGCAGAACCATTAATAGCTCCTCTATACTCCGTATCATCACCTATAGTAGTAATTAAGGGCAAACGTGGGTCTAGTTCTATAGTTGCAAATGGTATTGAAGTACCATCCATTAAGCTTACCAACTGATCGGACAATAATACTGAAAAATTTCCCGTATTGTTAGGCAAAACAACTCCTGAGTTCCATGGATTAAAATTTCTTTCATTGTATACCAACTGAAAATCATCTTCATTACTTGAAAAGCTAGAAGATACATTGGCCAATACACCCTCAATTGCTTCGGTTTGGTTTACCTCGGATAAATGAAGAGCATACTTAGCTTTTAAGAAATAAGCCGTTTTTATCCATTTAGACAGGTCTCCGCTGTAAATCAAATCCGCTTCACCAATAGTACTGGAACCCGAAGCTTCCAATAAAGTGATTGCTTCATTTAACAAGCTGTTTATTTGAGTGTAAATACTTTCTTGGGAATCATAGGAAGGTTTAAAATCATCTTCACCTTTTAAAGCCGACGAAAAAGGTACGTCTCCCCACTGATCCGTTGCAAGTCCTAAATTGAATGCCTGTAAAACCTTAGCCACACCTAAATAGTGGTTAGCACCGTTTTCTTCAGCTATTGCAACTACTTGACCCAAGTCTGCCAAGGCCTGCAAATAAATATTGCTCCATCCTCCACTGATCTGAACCTCTTCCTGGGTATCTGCCCCAGGCTCAAAATAAGAGGCCAATTGCTGAGAATATTGGCATATGCTTAAGGCTATACTATAATGTGCAGAGGATGAATTGTAAATAGCCGTAGGCAATAAATCTGCTTCCGTAACATTTTCAGGAAGCTCTTTGTTCGGGTCTACATTATCGCCCAAATAATCATCACAACCAATTAAAAAAGAGGTCGCTACCGTAACCGAGAATATATATTTTAAAACTTTCATTTTTCTAGAAATTAAGGTTAAGACCAAATATGAACGACTTTGTATTAGGAATGTTAAGTCCGGTAAAGCCATAAGCATTTGTACCGGCACTAAACTGACTACCTTCTGGGTCATAACCTCTAAAAGGCGTATCTAACCAAAGGTTGGTGCCTGTAAAACTGAAGCCCATTGTTGTAAAAGGGGTATTCTTTATCAATTTACTAGGAAGGTCATAAGACAGGGTAACATTGCGCAAACGCCACCAAGAAGCATCTTGAACCAATATTTCTGAAGCACGATTGTACACAGAAGAACTTCTATAGTAATTTTCATCTATAAGCACAGGAATATTATTTGGGGAACCGTCTGCCAGAACACCGTCCAAAACAATTTCGGCATCACGGAATTCAGTAATGGCCAAAACCCCGTTACGGATACCGTTTCGTTGCCCTGAGTCATAAAGCTCACCTCCTTCTTTTCTTTCCAACAAAAATGATAATGCCAATCCTTTATACTTAACTGTGCTGCTTACACTTCCCAACCAATCTGGAAGCGCATTACCCACTTTAACACGATCAGAAGGGTTATTGGCCACGATGGTAGGAAAACCGTCATCACCAATTAACCGACTACCATTTTCATGTGTTGCATAAACGTATCCAAAAAGGTCACCGGGAGCACCGCCAACTTCTAATTTGGAAACAACCCCGGGAAAACCACTATCGGCAAATATAATTTCGTCTATACCGTTAGGTAATGAAATAACTTCCGCTTCAACCTTAGACCAGTTTAAAGTAACATCCCACTGAAAATTATCGTTCCTTATGGGAACAATATTTACCAATGCTTCCAATCCTTTATTTTCAATTTCACCTGCATTTAGAACAAACGTATCAAAACCAGAAGATTGGGCAACGGGCACGGGTAGAATTTGATCCTTACTATTTTGTTTGTAGTAAGTAAAGTCTATTCCAAATCGATTATTGAAAAACTTAAACTCTCCACCAACTTCAATAGAAGCCGTGCGTTCCGGTTTTAGGGTACTTGAACCTCCGGAGCTATCTCGTGAAAGTCCATCTACAGTGCCAAACGGAAAGTTAGAGGGTTGATCATAATAAACTCCTACATAAGCTGGGGCATCCTTACCAACTTCAGCATAAGAGGCCCTAAATTTAGCATAGGTTAAAAAGTCCGGTAAGCTTCCTGCATCTTGAAGAGTTTGAGATAGAACGTAACTTAAATTGAAAGATGGATAAAAGAAACTTCTATTCTCCTTTGGTAGTGTAGACGACCAGTCGTTTCTACCCGTTACGTTCAAAAACAAAGTATTCTTATACTCCAGCCTTGCATCTCCGAACACACCAACAATCTTACGTTCGGCACCACCAATATCCTCAAAGAAGTTATTTGCCTGGCCAAAGGCTGTTAAATTGTTTGGGTCAAGACCTTCGGCACGTAACGTAAGCCTTCTTGTTTTTGTATCCGATATTTGGTTTCCTACGAGGATAGACCCAGAAAAATCTTCGTTAAAATCCTTTGATAGTGTAACGAACAAATTAGATGTTAGCTCATTGTAATTTAAAGCTTCGTCAACAATAAAACCTTGGGTTGCAGAACCGGGGTCAATATCCGGCGGAACAAAACGAAGCCTTGAATCATGATAATTGTCTACACCCAATTGATATTGCACGGAAGCCCAATCATTAAATTTATAATTGAACTTTGTATTGGCTAAAATTCTGTTTACCCTACTGTCCAGATAGCTTACTTCAGCAAAATAACGAGGATTGTCTACCACACCTGCCGTATAATTTTTTTCGTCTCCGTTAGGCAAGATATAATCATTTACATCTATTGTAGGGGACCAATAGGACAGAGAACTCATTATAGACTTATCTCCACCATTTGGTAATCTCCCATCTGAAATAATGTATGAAAAAGAGGGTTCCACCGTAAACTTATCGGTTACATTAAAAGTACCTGAAAGCTTAAGGGAGGTTCTATCAAAATAGGTGTTGGGTACCAAGCCCTCATCATCAGACCGCGATATGGAACCAAAATAAGTATAACTCTCACCACCACCACTTATATTTAAAGAACTACTAGTAGTAAAAGCCCTATTGAAAAAATTCTTGAAATTATCGTAATTCTTGTCGTTTGGGCCATACTCAGGACCTAGTGTCCAAAAACCAAAACTGTTGTCACCTGCAAAATCATATCCGTCCGGGGCGTTGTTATTGGATGTAGAAATAATCTCACCACCTCTTCCTTCGCGCCATTTGGTTTGAACATCAGGCGTTTTATTTACTTCCTGCCAACCAATACTTGTTCTCAGGTTAAATTTGGCTTCTCCATTCTTTCCCTTCTTGGTAGTAATTACCACTACCCCGTTAGCTGCCCTTACACCATATAAAGCTGTAGCAGCAGGACCCTTTAATATGGAAACACTTTCTATATCATTAGGGTTTATATCCGCCCCTCTGTTCGTAAAAGAAAACTGCTCTGAGGAAGAGGGTGCATTAGACCCTGTGCTTGGCAAAAGATTACCCGTTGTAGCTTCATTACTTATAGGTATACCATCTACAACAAATAATGGCTGATTGTTTGCTGAAGGGTTCAAAGAAGTAATACCCCTTATTATAATGCTAGAACCAGCTCCGGCAGCACCGCTACTAGAGTTGATATTGACCCCGGCAACTTTACCTTGTATTCCACTTAAAACATCTCCGTTGTTATCCCTATTTAGCTCATCGGAACCTATTTCCTGAATTGCATAACCAACAGAGCGTTTTTCCTTTTTAATACCCAAGGCCGTAACCACAACCTCATTAAGTTGTTGGGCGTCTTCTTCTAAGACCACATTAATGGTTTGGTCCGCGCCAATAGTGACAGTCTTACTTTTCATACCTATATAGGAAAAGTTGAGTACATCACCCTCCGAAGCTGATATGGTATAATTACCATCAAAATCCGTTGTGGCACCTTTGTTAGTTCTTACAACCACAATAGAAACACCCGGCAAGGGCACCTCTTTTGTGTCAGTAACATTTCCTGAAATTGTTTGGCCAAACGATGTATATGAACAAAGCAAGGCAAACATTACGAGTGTAATATTCTTCATGTGTTTTGGAGTTAGTTTATCTATTAAATTTAGGGATTTTTTGCCCAAAACATCAGGCTAAAGAGCAGAAATGACACATCTATAATATACAATCGTCAATTTATCAATATGCTATTTTATTCAATTTAGATTTACAAATACCCATAATTGAAGATTTTACCTACACTAAGAATACCCTATTTTTTTGTTACAAAAAATACGATTTTCACAAAATTTGTTGTAACTTATTGGTACAAAACCGCTTATCCATTTAAACTACACTATTATGAAAAAACTATTAGGATTGGCCTTATTGATGCTTCTACTCATCTCCGCAACAGGAACTACTACTGTTAAAACTGAACTTCACCCTTCAATTGAAGGCACATGGGAACTGGTTAGCCGCTACAACTATGATGGTGAGAATGTTACAGATACACTAACCCCGGAAAAGGGGTTCAGCCAAATTAAAATGTACTATAACGGTAAAGTCATGTGGACACGCTACACGCCAAACAAAACGGTAGAATGGTTTGGTTACGGCTCATACGAAGCCACGGAAAACACACTTACAGAAAAACTAGAGTATATGTCTGCCTCCATGCGCAAAATTGCCAACCCAGATATGCAATGGAGTATGGAGCTACAATTGGAAAACAACGCATTTACCCAAATCTCATTAGATGAAGATGGTGGGCGAATTGCTTCTGAAAATTATAGACGCATTGATTAATTAAGAACCATAAAGCTAATGCCTCTTAGTTGGTTTTATCAAAACGTAAATAACATTAAAAACGCTTAACCATGAAAAAATTAATTACTATAATCTGTATTTCTTTTTTACTTGTTTCCGCTACTAACCTGGAACCACCATCCACTTCCTACCACCCTTCTATTGAGGGGACTTGGGAACTTGTTAGCCACTACAACTACAATGATGGCGTACACCCTTCCGATACACTCCTTGCGGTTGATGGGTACCGGCAAATTAAAATGTATTATAACGGTAAGGTCATGTGGACCCGCTACGTACCCAACGATTCCGTAGAGTGGTTCGGGTATGGTTCTTATGAAACTACGGACAGTACCTTAACGGAAAAGTTAGAATACATGTCTGCCTCCATGAGAAAAATTGCCAATTCCGATATGAAATGGCACATGGAATTACATTTGGAAAAAGATAGGTACAGTCAAATTTTTAGGGATGAAGAAGGAAACAGGATAAACTCTGAAAATTATAAACGTTTGGATTAACAACTACCCATAAAAAAAGCTGCGTAAAGCAGCTTTTTCTATTTTATATCCCGTAATCGTTAGATTGCTTCCTGCGGCGTTTCTACCGTAGCCAAATAGCGCTCTGCATCCAACGCAGCCATACAACCTGTACCTGCTGCCGTCACAGCCTGTCGGTACTCCTTATCCTGAGCATCTCCACTGGCAAAAACACCAGGTTTGTTAGTTTTGGTAGATTTTCCCTTGGTTATGATATACCCGGTTTCGTCCATATCCAATTGACCTTTAAATATATCCGTATTCGGTTTATGGCCAATAGCTATAAAAAGTCCTGTGATAGCAATATCCTCTTTTGCCCCTGTCTGGTTGTTCACCATACGTAGGCCTTCTACAACTTGTTCACCTAGAACCTCATCAACCTCTGTGTTATATCTAATTTCAATATTTTTGATACTTTCAACACGGTGTTGCATTGCTTTTGAAGCACGCATATGGTCCTTACGCACCAACATAGTAACCTTGTTACAAATATTAGCTAAATATGAAGCTTCTTCCGCTGCAGTATCTCCCGCACCTACAATAGCCACATCTTGACCTTTGTAAAAGAATCCGTCACAAACCGCACATGCCGAAACACCACCTCCACGTAAACGCTGTTCACTAGGGATATTAAGGTATTTTGCAGAAGCTCCCGTAGAGATAATTATAGTCTCTGCTTCTATAGTCTTAGAATCGTCAATAGTAACTTTGTGTATACCTCCAACGGTATCACTCAACTCAACAGCGGTAGCCATGCCAATACGTACCTCAGTACCAAAGCGTTCTGCTTGCTGTTGTAATTGTACCATCATGCTTGGTCCGTCTATACCTTCAGGGTAGCCTGGAAAATTATCGACCTCAGTTGTAGTGGTCAATTGTCCTCCTGGCTCCATTCCAGTATAAACAACCGGTTTTAAATCTGCTCGGGCCGCATAAATAGCCGCAGTATAACCTGCAGGTCCCGATCCTATAATCAACGTTTTAAGCCTTTCTATTTTCTCAGACATAATCAAATACTCATTTTAAAATAGTTAAAAAACAAAAATAGCCTTTTTGCAAAAAGACCCTTCTAAAAGTTATTAAAAGTTTTAGGGATTGGTCGTATTTGTTCTGCTTACTTACAATGCCGCAGACCTTCAATAAACACTAAGGTTTTAAACTTTCCTTATTTAAAAATGAAAGATGAATTAACAAAAAGTTCTTGAAAAACCAAACCCTTCATATGCGCATCTCGTAAATACTGGTTGAAAAAGAACAAGCTATTATGGAAAATTTAAAGTTGACATGTGCAATTATTGAAGATTCTCCTGCTCACGCCAAGCAACTGGAAAAATTAATTCATCAACACACGAGTTTAAAGTTTAAAAAAACCTATAGAAACGCAATAGAAGCAAAAAACCATAGAGCGAACGAAAATGTTGACCTCCTTTTTTTGACTGTGGAATTACCGTTGATTACCGGTTTTGATTTAATTGAAAGCTTTAAAAAAAGTCCGCAAATTATATTGGTAAGCAGTAAGCCAGATTATGCCTTTAGGGCATTTGATTATGAAGTAACCGATTATTTACTGAAACCTATTTTGTTCTCACGATTTAACAAATCAATTGAAAAAGCACTGCGAAATGCTAAACTGACAGCAATCTTGCAAGATGAAGCGCATTTCTTTGTGAAAAGCAACTCAAGAAAAGTAAAAATAAACTACAAGGATATTAAATGGATAGAAGCTCTAGGGGATTACGTAAAATTAGTCACCGAAAAATCTAACCACATTGTATTGTCCTCTATGAAAGCTTTCGAAGGAAAACTACCTACTTCGCAATTTGTACGTATTCACAAATCTTATATCATCAACTTAAAAAGAATAGAAAAATTCAACAACACCATGGTAGAGGTGGAAGGTAAAAAAATAACCCTAAGCAGAAGCCGAAGGGATTCTTTTATGAACGCCATAGGAACTTCCTAAAGATACCTCTTGGTTTAGTTGGCAACTGGCACCACCAAAAAAGGTATTTCTACGCAAAAGCTTACTTTTTTGATTACAGGCTCTCTCATTAAACCCTCAAGAAAGTCATGATCATGTTTGATCATGGCCAAAATATCAATATCCAACTCCTTGAGAAAAACCTGAATACTCTTTGTCTTGTTTGTAAAATTGGGCATCCAATGGTAGGAGAGTTTATACTTTGATAAATACGCTTCTAAGGTATTTCTATTGGAAATCTGTATAGAATCTAACCGCTCCTCCTCATTTATATGCATTACATGCATACTGGCTTCATACTTATTGAGTACTTCTTTTATAGGCTCCAAAACGTCTGCGGAGAAGTTTCTTTTAAAATTTGTGGCCAATGCTATTTTTTTAGGCTCTTTATAAAAGCATCCATTAGGAATTACTAGTACCGGACAGGCCGCTATCTTAATTACGTTTACCGTTCTCGTACTTAAAAAAACAGATTTTGCTCCTGTTGCCCCTTGGGTACCCATAACAATACGATCTATTTTTTCTTTTGCAGATACCTTTAGAATTTCGGTTAACAAGGATTCCAAAGCTATGTGTTCAATAAATGTATGCCTTGGGTTTTGGTTCTCCTCTGCAATGTTGGTACAGAAATCATGCATTTGACTTTCTGCTTCCAATTGCCAATTATCTCCCAATCCTACCTGTGCGGGCGAACCTAAGATGTAATCTATTCTATAAGCTGCCGGAGTATAGGTGTGCAAGAAATAAAAGACACACTCTGTATGCTCATACAATCGCATGGCATAATCAATGGCATTTCTAGAATTTTCAGAAAAATCTGTGGGCAAAAGGACTTTTAGCATGACTTTTGATTTGATTTAATAAAACTATATCCTTTTAAAGAGAAAAAACATGACATCTATCAGCTTTGAATGAAATATTCGGAATTTTACGGGTGTCAAGTCTAATTTTAAATGAGCTGGGGAGCCAATAAATTTTTAAACTATATATTTGTAATAGCTAACCTATTTTATCTGGCCCCACAACTGTTAAAAGAAGGTGATTAGTTAATTAATATTTAACCTCTTTAAGAAGTTACATACTTTTTAAGCAATCCTCTTATTATGAACTCTGTAAAATTAACGTGCGTAGTTATAGATGACTCTAAAACACAACGTACCGCAGTTGCCAAGCTTATAAAAAATCATATTAACCTGCGTTTTCTAGCCGACTACAAGAACGCGGTAGAGGCTCAAAAACATATGGAGAAGAACAATGTTGACCTTGTTTTTCTTGATATAGAAATGCCGCTCATTAACGGGTTTCAATTTTTGGATTCTTTAAAAAATCGTCCGCAGATCATTTTAATTTCGGCAAAAGAAGAATACGCCATGCAGGCCTTTGATTACGATGTAACGGATTATCTTCTCAAACCCATTGGCCAAAGCCGTTTTAACACTGCTATAAAAAGGGCCCTTCAAAATAATATTGAAGTTGAGGAAAATGAGGACGATTACATTTATGTAAACAGCAAACTCAAAAAATTAAAGCTCGTTCTTGGTGATATTAAATGGATCGAAGGTCTTGGCGATTACATAAAGGTGGTAACCGAAGAAAAGAATATTTTAATCTTATCTACCATGAAATCCTTTGCCGAGAAGCTACCTAAGGATAGATTCTTGCGTGTACACAAATCCTATATTATCAATTTGGATAGGGTTGATAAATTTAACGGCTCCCAAGTTGAAGTATGCGGGCATTCCATTCCGTTAAGCAGACATAAAAAATTAGCATTGGAAGATGCACTTATGAACTCTCAGGCGTAAAGTCTATTGTTTAAAATAAAAAAAAGGCCGATTTAAAAAATCGGCCTTTTTAATTATATAGCGGAAGTACCGCCACTTGGCCGGACTTCAAAAGCTTCAAGAGTAATATTAAACTTATCTTTATATGCTTTGGTTGCGGCACTTACAAAATCTTCTACCGCACTATCATGTACAATATTCAAGGTACAGCCTCCAAAACCGCCACCGGTCTGTCTAGCGCCTAAAACCTGATCGTTACCTTTAGAGAAATCTACCAAGAAATCAGATTCCGGACAGCTCACCTCATACTCCGTACTAATTCCTTCGTGAGCTTTATATAGAATCTGACCTACTTCTTTAAGATTGTTCTCTTTTAAGGCTTTAACCATTTCCAATACTCTATCGTTTTCCTTAACAATAAACGAACACCTATTATAAACTATAGGATCCATCTCTTCTTTTGAAGCTAAGAGCATTTCGCTATCAACATCCCTTAGTGATTTTACGTTTGGATGTTTTTTCTGGATAATGGCTACCCCTTGTTCACATTCTTGCTTACGTGTATTATACTCACTGGAAGCTAAATTATGAGACACTTTCGTGTTTAATAGTATGATTTTATACGGATTTAAATCTATGGGAATGTGATCGTAATCCAATGAACGGCAATCCAATAAAATAACATTACCGGCCTCGCTCATAACCGATGCAAATTGATCCATAATTCCACACTGCGTGCCCACATAGGTATGTTCCGCGGTTTGTGAAAGCTGAACCATTTCTATTTTTGATAGTCCAAGGTCAAAAATTTCGTTAAGACCAAAAGCCAAACCACATTCTAAGGCCGCAGATGAACTAAGACCTGAACCCGTAGGCAAATTACTTTCTACAACACAATCAAAACCTCTCACCTTATCGGTTCTTTTTGAAATTTCGTTCAGCACGCCCAGGATATAATTCTCCCATTCTACCTTGCTTACGGCAATTTTATTCAAATCTATCTCAAAACCCGTATCGTAAGTTTTGCTATACACATGGCATTGGTTTTCAGAACCGTTCTTTCTAAAACTAAAAGTTATGTTCTTTTCTATGGCCGTAGGCAACACATACCCCATGTTGTAGTCCGTATGTTCACCTATAAGGTTAATTCTACCCGGTGATGATATAACCAATTCTGGCTGAAAATTTTCTAAAAATTGCATAAGAGAAGTTGTTTATTTTGAATTGCGGACCATATCGGGCGTTGCAACGGTTCTAAAACCCAAATGTTCCAATGATGAATCTAAACTTGTAGCCATACGAGACGATATCCTATAACTGGCGCAATAACTGGCATTACACAAGAACGAGCCGCCTTTCATAACTTTCTCCCTTGCATAAGGGTCTCTTTCATTATAGGCTTGATCCGCACCCAACGGGTTTTTAGCTACCGGATATGTTGCGCTTAACTCTTTATAGTAATTGGTGTTATACCAGTCATTGGTCCATTCCCAAACATTTCCGGCCATATCATAAAGACCAAAATCATTGGCAGGATATGATTTTACAGGTGCCCGAAGTCCAAAACCATCCGTTTCTACATTGGTTACCGGAAACTCACCCTCCCAGGTATTCGCTTTTTCCGATAATTTCGTATCCTCATCTCCCCAGAAATAAGTTGTAGTTAAGTGATTACCACGTGCAGCACGTTCCCATTCCGCTTCGGTAGGCAAACGTCTGTTGGCCCACTCGCAATAAGCCAAGGCATCTTCATAAGCAATATGCACTACGGGATAATTCCCTTTTCCTTTAATGGAACTATTGGGTCCGTTAGGATGCTGCCAATCTGCACCAATGGTCCAACTCCACCATTGTGAGAAATCATAAAGATTGGGCACAGGACTTTTTGCCTGCTTAAACGTTAGCGACCCTGGTTGCATGATACTATCATGTGGTTTGGGAGTGCCTTCGGGAAGTTGCTTTTTCATTTCCTCCCAATCTATTTCCCTTTCGGCAACTGTTTTATAACCTGTTTCCTTTACAAATTCTTTAAACTGGTCATTGGTTACTTCCGTAATGTCCATAAAAAAACCATCAACGGCAACCTTATGTGCTGGTTTCTCATGTTCCATTGCCCCTTTATCCTGTGGTACGGCACCTTGTGCGAAAACTGCTCCTGGAATCCAAACCATTCCTTTGGGAGTAGTTACATCTTCTGGTTTTTCCTTAACTACCGTTGTATCTACCACAATTGGCTTGGACTCCTCTTTCTTTTCTGGAGTTTTTACTACCTCTGCCTTTTGTGATTTATCTTCTTTGCACCCTATGGCAAAACATAAAACCGCAACAGAAGCAAGTATTTTGATTGTATTATGCATAATTCTATTTCAAAAATGGAAAACAAAGTTAAACCTATTTTCCGGTTAACCACTATATTGGATTCCGTCTGTTTCTTTTAAAACGGAAACAAAAAAATGTCCCCGAAAAAGACGGGGACATTGTTATTTTGTGATACTTATAAATTATATGACTACGGTTTCACCTGGTTTTGGAATGTTGTAACTACCGTCCGCATTAGGTTGTACGGGGGCTGGAGAATCCCATGTTAAATCATCGGGTGCCAAATCAATGTTAGATTGCATGGCTTCGTCCCATTCAATTACTTTACCCGAATATGTTGCCATTCTTCCTATAATGGCACTCATGGTACTCTTGGCCCCATTTTCGGCATCAGCTATCACACCTCCGTTTCTTATGGATTCAAACAACTTTATATGTTCTATTTCATATGGATTAGGATCATCCTTACCTCTATGTTCAAAGACCGAGTTTCCGCTCCAATCTGTAATTGTAGCGGTATCTCCTTTTGTATAAACGGTACCCTTTGTTCCTTGGAAAAACTCCGAAACCTTACTCATAGTTTCCGGCTGATGACGACATTGACTAGCAACGACCGCGCCACTAGGATAAGTGTATTCTACAAAGTGGTGGTCATAAATCTCACCATGGTCCTTACCGTTGCGAACCTGTCTACCACCCATACCTTGGGCAGAAATTGGGTATTCACCAACAAACCAATTGGCAACATCTATATTATGGATATGCTGTTCCAAAATATGGTCTCCGCATAACCAATTAAAATAATACCAGTTACGCATTTGGTATTCCAACTCACTTTGCTGTGGTTGGCGCTCACGAACCCAAACACCACCACTGTTCCAATACACCTGTCCCGAAACAATTTTACCGATGGCATCTTTTTTAATCTGGTCAATGGCAGATAGATAACTATCTTGATAATGTCTTTGCAGACCTACAACAACGTTCAATTTATTCTCTTTGGCCTTTTTGGCAGCGGCCAAAACCTTACGAACGCCAGGTACATCTGTAGCAACCGGTTTTTCCATAAAGACGTGTTTGCCATTGTTTACCGCATATTCAAAATGCTGCGGACGAAATCCTGGAGGCGTTGCAAGGATAACAACATCTGCTAGGTCCATTGCCTTTGTAGCAGCATCAAAACCAACAAATTGGTTCTTTTCCTTCACATTAATTTTCTTAGTCTCGCCCATTGCCTTTGAAATATTGGCCAAACTACCTTTTAGACGATCTTCAAAAGCATCGGCCATAGCCACAAGCTCTATGTTATCATCTGCATTCAACGCTTGTACAGCTGCGCCGGTTCCACGACCTCCACAACCTACTAGTGCTAATTTCAATTTCTTGTCCCCTAATACATTTGCCATACCGCTCATCTGTAAATTGGGCAACAACAATGCTCCGCCAGTAAATAAGGCGGTGTTTCTTACAAAATCTCTTCTGGATTTTTTGATCATACTGGTTTTGGTCTTGTCTACTTTCATTTTCTGTATATTTCTAGGATTATTTGCCGTAGCTGGTACATCTACAAAGCAACTGTGAATATAAAAATAATAAGTCAACTTATTTCATCAAAATTTGCGTTTTTCTCACTTTCTGAAACATAATTTTATCAAAGCAATACAAATTTGTTAGTTTTAAGAATATCCAGTCAATGGGATGGGTGCAAACTACCTTTTCCGCCTTAAGTCTGCTATTTTATAGCTTTAAGTCTTTTTTACTCCTAACCACCTGACTTTTGGCACCTTGAAGATACTCCTCCAATTTCAATTAAGTGTACTTTTAACACATTTTGAATTTTAAAAATGAACTTTTTGTCTAATTTTCCTGTGTTAGGCAAGTAAACCAAGGATTGTTAAATTCACTTTTTTTTTATCAATTACATATTTTTAAATTATCTTTCGTTTCGATTTTCGTAAAAAAACTTTTAATAAAAATTACTTTTACAAATCTGAACACCAAAAACAACAAACCAAATATTATATGGAAACAAACACAAATGAAATGGCTTCAAACGCCAATAGACTTTTTTACGCGAGTTGCTTTGCACTTATTACCACCGCATTTTCTTTTAGTATTAGGGCTGGTATCTTACCACAATTGGGCGAAGAGCTCAGTTTAAGTGGTGAACAATTAGGCTTTATTAACGCTATGTGGTTTATCGGCTTTCCTTTATCTATGGTTATAGGGGGTCTTATTTACCACAAAGTTGGTGGTAAAGCCATAATGCAGTTTGCTTTTTTTGCTCATGCTATAGGAATTATACTTACCATTTATTCCGGTAGTTATACTGGTCTTCTTATCTCTACTCTTTTAATAGGTTTGGGTAACGGTTGTACCGAAGCCGCATGTAACCCTATGATTGCAGATGCATACCAAGGAAACAGGATGAGTACTATGATGAACCGTTTTCACATGTGGTTCCCAGGTGGTATTGCTATAGGAAGCTTAATTTCAAGCTTTATGACAGATATGAGCTTTAGCTGGGAAAGTCAAATATGGCTTATTTTAATACCTACTTTAATCTACGCCTATTTATTCTTTGGCCAAGCATGGCCTAAGGCTAAGGTAGAAGAAGCCGCTACACTTGGCGGGAACGTAAAAGCTATGTTATCGCCATTATTCATCTTTATGTTGGTTTGTATGTCTTTGACGGCTATTTCCGAATTTGGCCCTAACCAATGGGTGGGTCTTATCCTCTCTAAAAGTGGAGCCAACCCTATGATCATTCTTGCCTTAACAGCGGGACTAATGGCCATTGCAAGATTCTTTGGAGGTAATATGGTGAAGCGATTTAACCAAACCGGCGTTCTTTTAGGTTCTGCCGTACTTGCCACTTTAGGTATTTACTTATTTAGCACGCAAACAGGTGCTATGGCATATGTTGCTGCTATTTTCTTTGCCCTAGGTGTTGCATACTTCTGGCCTAACATGATTGGTTTTGTTGCTGATAAAATTCCAAAAAGTGGTGCATTAGGTCTTTCTATTGTTGGTGCCGTAGGTATGTTCTCTAGCTCTATTTTTCAACCAATTATTGGTGGATGGATTGATGCCGATAAAGCAAAAGCTGCTGCGGAAGGTTTTACAGGTGATGAACTGGATTTGGTTTCCGGTCAAGCTACTTTGTTGACAATGACAATATTCCCTGGTATTCTAATCGTGCTTTTCACCCTGCTTTATTTCTGGATGAAAAATAGAAAAGAAAACACTCAGGCTGAAGTTGCTTAAATCTTAGTCTTATAATTTATATGGAAAAGCCCGATGATACATCGGGCTTTTTTATTTATCCCTCCCCATAAAGTGCTGCTCCTATAGTCCTCTCCTTCATTCTCCCCTACTTGTTTCTATGTATTTTGAAGTACTCTATTCTAGTTACTGCGAACATAGCCTTGCTGCACTATAAACTCCGTTTTCTTGGTATTATATTTTAGGATTTTTTCAATGCAAATTAGCAGTTGTATGATACAAAGTAAAACATATGCATAACATATGGTTTTTCGCTTCTTATTTATGCCCTCTCAGACACATATCACATTACTAATTTTCACCTCTCAAAACTATTAAATTCCTCATTTTTACCCCGTAAATATTGGGATAACAAAAGGAATGCAACAAAATTTCCATCATATGCGTCAAATCTTTTACTTCTCGTTCAAGCCTTCACATACATTTGTTTCGGTGATGTTTTCATTAGTATCAACATCCTAAAAATTAACTAACTAAACTTAATGATTATGATTAAACTTAAACATGCGATCATTGCATGTCTTGTAATGATCGGACAGTTTGCTTTTTCTCAAACCTCTACCGTTAATGGTGTGGTTTCAGATGAAAGCGGAACTCCCTTGCCAGGTGCTACAATCTTAGTATCCGGAACAACAAACGGTACAACTACGGATTTTGATGGTAACTATTCCCTTTCTAATGTAAGCCCTTCGGACAATTTAGTTTTCTCCTATATAGGCATGACATCACAAACCATTACCGTAGGAAACAGAACCTCTATAAACGTAAGCTTACAAGAAGACGCTCAAACTTTGGATGAAGTGGTTGTGGTTGGTTACGGTACGCAGTCCCGTGCAGAAGTAACCGGAGCTATTGCCACCGTAGGAGCGGAAGAACTCTCCGCATTACCAGTAGTTAGTGCCGATCAAGCCTTGCAAGGTAGGGCCGCAGGTGTTACGGTCTTAAATACCGGTTCTCCAGGTACCGCCCCGGTAGTTCGTATTCGTGGTCTTGGTACTATGAACAACAATGATCCATTGTATGTTATTGATGGTATTATTGCTGGCGGTTTGGGCGATTTGAATCCTAATGACATTGAATCCATCAACATACTAAAAGATGCCTCTACAACGGCCATTTATGGTTCTTTGGGATCTAATGGTGTGGTTATGGTGATTACTAAAAAAGGAAACAGGTCCGGAAAAACCTTAGTGACGCTTGATGCATATACAGGGGTTAATTTCTCAAACCAAAGGTTTGACCTATTAGATACACAGCAATACTTACAGTACGCACAGGACGCTTTTGGGTTTACCCCAACTTCCGCCCTTTCGCAATCTAACGGGAACACTACGGATTTTCAAGACGCTCTATTTAGAACGGGTGTTATGCAAAAAGTAGATTTTGGACTTGCTGGTGGTGGTGACAATAACAACTACAGATTTTCTGCCGGATATATGGATCAGGAAGGAGCTATTATAGAAACTGGCTTTGAAAGGTTTTCTTTCCGTGCCAATAGTAACTTTACCGTAGGTAAATTTAATTTTGGTGAAACCATGGCAGTTTCCTTTCAAAAGCAAAACCCTGAAAGAAACCTAGGAGATAGGTCCCTTTTGGAACATGCTATAAAAGCCGCTCCTTATTTACCTATTTACAATCCTAACAACTTACAAGGTTTTCAGGGACCAAATAATGATGCGGACGGCCAAGACGGCGAGAACCCAATTAGAGTTCAAACCCTTGGGGAACACGTGAACAAATCATCTGCCGTTCTTGGTAGTATTTTTGGTGAATTTGAAATTATAGACGGACTTAAATTTAAAAGTCAAGTGGGTCTAGAGTACAGAAACGCCAATACCAACATTTTTGTACCTTCTTATAATGATGATAGTCAAGGAGCTACGCACAGCTCAGAATTTGCGGCAATTACCAAAAATTCTAGCTTAAGAAAATCGATTACAATTACCAATAGCTTAAACTATACCTTCTCTGTTAATGACAAGCATAATTTTGATGTACTGGTACTTGCAGAGAAACAAGAAACCATAGATGAGCTTCTAAACAGTAATAGTCAGAACCCCATTACTAATGATATTAACCAAGTATCTTCAGAAAAAGCATTCTTACAGTCTTTTACCTATGAATATAACCGCTTAGGATATTTGGGTAGGTTAAACTATAACTTTGACCAGAAGTATATTTTTGCAGCATCAATCAGACACGATGCTTCCTCTAGATTTGGAGAGAACAACAGATGGGGTACTTTTCCCTCTGTAGCTTTAGGTTGGAACATTGCCAAAGAAAATTTCCTTACGGACACCGCTTTCAACACTTTAAAATTAAGAGGTAGTTGGGGTATTACGGGTAACGACCGTATTAACAATTACCAGTACAGCGCTACCTTACTTTCTGATTTCTTTTATCCGTTTGGCGATACATTGGCAACCGGAACAACAGCAGGCGGACTCGCTAATCCTGATTTAAAATGGGAGGAAACTACCATGATGAATATTGGACTTGATTTTGAACTGTTCAATAGTAAACTAACGGGTGCCGTTGAATACTTCAACAACACCAGTGATGATTTACTTATGAGTCGCCCTCTTGCCGGGTCGCTAGGAATTCACTCTGGTTCCGTAACCGAAAATGTAGGTTCTGTTGAAACGAATGGAGTTGAATTTAATATTGGTTACAATGATTACGACGGAGACTTTACATGGTCTGCCAATCTTAATGTAGGTACGTCTACCAACGAAGTAAAATCCTTAGGATCTAACGAGTCGCTTTCTGGGGGTACTTTTGAGTCTCAGGATATTTCAAGGATTGAAGTGGGCGAGCCTTTGTTCTTTTTCTTCGGTTATGAAACAGACGGTATTTACCAAACTCGTGCAGAAGTAGACGCTAATCTAAACCAAACCCTTGTTGATGGTGAGTTCCCGGTTAACCCTGGAGATATTAGATTCGTAGATCAAAACGGAGATGGTCAAATTAATGCGGACGATCGTGTGAAAATTGGAAACCCATATCCTGACTTCACTTATGGGCTAAACCTAAACGCTAATTACAAGCAGTTAGACCTTAACCTATTCATATCCGGGGTATCCGGTGTTGATGTGTACAACACCAATATTTATGACTTGGAAGGTATGCCAAGGTTGTTCAACGCAGGAACTAATGTCCTAAACCGTTGGACGGGCCCAGGAACATCAAATAGCGTGCCTGCTGCAGGAGGTAATGCCCAGAATTTCAACTCCATTTCCGATCGTTTTGTAGAAGATGGTTCGTTTACCAGATTAAAGAACATAACACTGGGGTATACCTTAAAAAATACTGCCTTGGAAGATTACTTCTCTAAATGCAGAATTTACGTGAGCGGTCAGAACTTGATTACTATAACAGATTATTCAGGTTTGGATCCGGAGATAGGAAACCCTTTGACAAATAATGGTGGAAATAGCCAGTATGAATTGGGAATAGATAGAGGTAACTATCCACAGCCTAAATCAGTATTACTTGGAGTTCAACTATCATTCTAAAAAAATTATCATGAAAAGAAATAAAATATTAGTAACGGTCATAGCTACGATAGGTCTGGTGCTGTCGTGTAATGAAGATTCATTGGAATTGACCAACCCGAACGAACTTTCGCCAGATACCTTTTTTACGAACAGCACCCAGGTACAGTCTGCCGTTAACGCGGTGTACTCTAACTTGCAGACCAGAGGCCTCTATAGTCGTCATATGTTCTTTATGATGGATAATATGTCTCATGAAAACGGAGGAAACAACCAATTGGAGGCCGATAAAAGACAATATCTTGATTTCTCATTTGATGCCAGTCATGGCGCCATTGGAGCTTATTGGGAAAGTTGCTACAGAGGTATCAATAAAGCCAATTTCGTTATTGAGAATTCAGAGAAAATCAATGAGATTCTACCTTCTCAAATGAGCGATGCCCTAAAGCAAAAGGCCATTGGAGAGGCTAAGTTCTTGCGTGCCCTGTTCCATTTCTTTATAGTAACCAGATATGGAGATGCGCCGTTGGTTACTACATTGCCCCCAGATGATGGTTCCGGCCCAGGCAAGAGCCCTAGTTCTGAGATTTATGCACAGATCATCAAAGACCTGCAAGAAGCTATTCCTGTGCTCAAAGTAAAGGGTGAGGAAGAAAACGGCCGTGCTACAAAAGGGGCCGCTCAAGCCTTACTGGGCAAAGTATACTTGTTCTTGGAGCAATATGATGATGCTTTGGCTCAGTTCAATGCTTTAAACGGCTATCAATTGGAAGACAACTACTTTGACAATTTCATGGAAGAAACCGAACATGGTGTTGAATCTATTTTTGAAATTGAATATAATGATGATTTTGGTACCAGCGCACAGTGGAACTCGGACCGCAGCGGTCAAGGTCCTAACGAGGCCACTTTTAGAGGTCAAGAATATGGCTTTAATGATTGGTTCAATGTTTTTCCTTCGGATGATTTATTGGAGGAATATGAAATTGGAGACATTCGCTTTGAGCAAAGTTTTTATGTAAACGGAGATACGTTTGGACCTGAGGGTTCATTAACCGTAGATGCTTTCCCTAGCAATGGTGGTGGCAATGCAGGCTGGTCCAAATACAACAACTATTACAAAGATGCCAATGAGGATCAAACTTCCGGTATCAACTTTAAGTATTTAAGATATGCCGATGTTTTGTTAATGACGGCCGAATGTGAGAGCATGAGACCGGGAGGTGACCAAGATGTAGCCATAGGCTACATCAACCAAGTTCGCGAAAGGGCTACATTAGACCCGTTGCCTACAGGTTTATCCAAAGCTGAAGTCTTTGATGCTTTGGTACACGAACGTAAAGTTGAATTGGCCGGTGAGCAATGCAGGTTCAATGATATTATCCGTTGGGGAATTGCAAGTACAGAATTGTCCGGGACCCAGTTCCAAGAAGGCAAGCACGAGCTTTTACCTATACCTCAAGCAGAGATTGATGCCAATATAAATATTTCTGCTGCAGACCAGAATCCTGGCTACTAAACATTTTACGAGTTAGTTTGAGTTAGTTATTTTAAAAACAGTGTGTTTTGGTCGACACACTGTTTTTTTGCTTCAATTCTATTTTAAAAAAGCTGTATCTTAAAAATTTGAACACTTATCCAATGGATTTTAATATGTACGGTAAAACACTGGTATACTCCATTATCCTTCTTTTTTTGGTGAATTGCACCAAAGAGCCTAATAAAATGGAAACAAAATTATTTACGGGTTTGGACCCGGAGCTTAGTGGTTTACACTTTAATAATACCCTTACGGAGAATGATTCCTTAAATTATTTTACATATTCGTACCTGTACATGGGTGGTGGCGTATCTGCTGGGGATATTAATAATGACGGCTTGGTTGATCTTTACTTTACCGGAAACCAAATTTCTAACAAATTATACCTGAACAAGGGTAATCTTCAATTTGAGGATATTACGGAAAAAGCCGGCGTAACAGGTGATAACCGTTGGTATACCGGAGTTACCATGGCCGATGTAAATGCAGATGGATTTCTAGATATCTATTGTTCCGTAGGTGGCAAATTCGGTCCAAAGGACAATGAACTTTACTTGAATAACGGAGATGGCACTTTCACCGAAAAAGCGGCAGAATATGGTCTTAACGATATAGGCAACAGTGTGCAAGCTACTTTTTTTGATTATGATAAAGATGGTGATTTAGACCTTTTCGTGGCCAACTACCCTCCTACTAAATTTGACTCTCCCACTTTTGTTTATTCATATAAGATGAAAAATGTCCAGGACCATGAATCCGGGCACTTGTACCAAAACAACGGACAGACCTTTACCAATGTTACCGAAGCCTCGGGACTTAAAGCGTACGGACTTTCCTTAAGTGCCACCGTAGGCGATCTCAACAATGATACTTGGCCGGACCTTTATGTATCCAATGATTTTAATTCTCCTGATTTCATGTACATTAATAATCAGGACGGTACATTTAAAGAAGTGGTAAAACAAGCTACATCCCATACTGCGTTTTATGGTATGGGAGCCGATATAGCAGATTTTAACGACGATGGAAACCTAGATATTTTCCAGGTAGATATGGACGCCAAATCCAACCGACGAAAAAAGGCCAATATGGCCAGCATGAATCCGCAACTGTTTTGGGACGTGGTAGATGCCGGGTTCCATTACCAGTACATGCACAATTGTATGCAAATGAATTCTGGAGTTTTTGAAGATGGTATTCCTCATTTTTCCAATGTTTCTAGAATTACCGGCACCTCTTCAACCGATTGGAGCTGGGGTCCTCTTTTTGCCGATTTTGATAATGACGGCTATAAAGACCTTTTTGTATCCAACGGTACGCGACGGGAAATCAATAATAATGACTATTTCAACAAACTGAAATCCATCAAAATAAAGAATGATACATTACTGGAACTCAGTCAAAAAATTCCATCTGAGAAAATAGATAATTTCATTTTTAAGAACAACGGAAACTTAGAGTTCAAACGAACCAACAAGGATTGGGGCATTGAGTTTGAGGGTTTTTCCAACGGCGTGGTCTATGCTGATCTTGATAATGATGGAGATTTGGAAATCGTTACCAATAACATAGATGATAAAGCCTCGGTTTTCAGGAACAACGCTTCGGAGAACAATAATTATGTACAAATACAGCTCAAAGGCAATAATACCAATCCATTTGGTCTAGGTGCCCGTGTATATGTAACGGTTGATGGACGGACACAAATGCAAGAATTAACGCTGACCAGAGGATTTCAGTCTTCAGTAGCTCCTATGCTTCATTTTGGATTGGGCAACGCTTCTAAAGTAGACGGATTAAAAGTGGTTTGGCCTAACGGAAAAGTTCAACAACTGCATGCGGTAAAAGCCAACCAAGCACTGACCTTAAATTTTGCGAGTGCTGTTACGAATATGGAGAAAAAGGAATCTCAAACCAAATTATTTACCACGGTTACCAACTCAAAGTTCCCTGAATATCAACATATTGAAAACGAATATGATGATTTTGAGGACCAGGTTCTGCTCCCACATAAAATGTCTTCTTTTGGTCCTACTCTTGCTGTTGGAGACCTTAACAATGATGGTCTAGATGACTACTTCGTAGGGGGTTCTTCCGGAAATCTTGGTAGTATATTTTTACAGACGGATGATGGGTTTGAAAAGCAATCTTCTAACTTTTTACAAAATGATATAATAAGTGAGGATTCCGGTTCTTTAATTTTTGATGCCGATGGGGATGGAGATAATGACCTCTACGTGGTAAGTGGAGGATATGAATTTTCAGAAAACTCTAATGCATTACGAGATAGATTATATCTAAACGACGGCCAAGGCAATTTCCAAAAATCTGATGCCACGGCCCTACCGGATTTAAAAATTAGCGGTTCCCAAGTCTATCAATCCGATTTTAATGGAGATGGCAAACCGGACCTTCTGGTCTTAGGCAGACAGATTCCTAAAAACTACCCTAGCCCTACTTCCAGTTACCTTCTTAAAAACACGAGTACAAATGGCAACGTTAGTTTTGAAGTCTTTGAAGATATACAACCACAAGAATTCCAAAATCTGGGCATGGCCACCAGCGCCTTAATTACAGATTTTAATAATGACAACAGACAGGATATTATGATTGTGGGCGAATGGATGCCCATACGCATGTTCCAAAATACCGAGAACGGTTTTGAGGAAGTTTCTGAGTCTTGGGGGCTCACCAAAGATACTACAGGCTGGTGGTGGAGCATTCAACAAGGCGATTTTGACAAGGATGGCGATATGGATTATGTTTTGGGCAATAATGGTGAAAACTATAAATATAAGGCCACTGAAGAAGAAACGTTTGATATTTTCGTGAGCGATTTTGATAAGGACAACAACCAAGATATTGTACTTAGTTACTATAATGATGGTAAACAGTACCCTGTTCGTGGCCGTGGATGTTCGTCTCAGCAGATTCCTGCTATAAAACAGAAGTTCCAGGATTATGAGAGTTTTGCTGAAGCTACCTTAGAAGACGTTTATACAGAAAAGTCTTTGGAATCCGCACTTCATTATCAAGTAAAATCCTTCGCCAGTATCTATTTAGAAAATAAGGACGGAAAATTTATAGTTCATAAGCTTCCGGTGTTAGCGCAAACCTCTAGCATAAACGAAATATTGGTAGACGATTACAATAAGGATGGAAATCTAGATATTCTTATAGCGGGCAACCTTTATGCCTCGGAAGTTGAGACTCCACGTAACGATGCCAGCCACGGACTCTTCCTAGAAGGTAACGGAAAAGGAGGTTTTACACCTATAACAGCTTCTGAAAGCGGCTTTTTTGTTCCTGGAGATGTGAAGCATATGGCTCCTATTCAAGTAAACTCCCAATCCTACATTCTAGTGGCCAAAAACAATGATTATTTGCAGTTTATAGCACTTAACAAGAAAGAGGGACTACCACAATGATAGTCCCTCTTTTTCTTCATTATAAAATCCAATCAAAATTCTTTATATGGGTCAAAGGTTACGATACTCCCATCTGGATTATAAGTAATCTCCGCAACTTTTACAGACCGTAAATGTGTAACCCCTCGGGAAAGACTAGAGTCATGGTAGAACAGATACCACTTGCCATCTACCTCACAAATGGAATGGTGAGACGTCCAACCCACAACCGGATTCAAGATGCGTCCGGCATAGGTAAAAGGTCCGTATGGATTATCCCCTATAGCGTAACAAATGAAATGGGTATCTCCAGTGGAATATGAGAAATAGTATTTGCCGTTGTATTTGTGTACCCATGATGCTTCAAAGAAACGTCTGTTATTATCCCCTTCTAACAAAAGGTTACCATTGGCATCCAAAATTTGTACTTCTTTTGGCTCCTCGGCAAACTCCAACATATCGTCCGTTAACTTGGCGACGATGGGCAATAAGGCCGTTTCTTGGGGTTCGGGCATTTCATTGGTCTTATCGTAAGCATTTTTACGGTACTTTTGGAGCTGTCCGCCCCAGATTCCACCAAAATACATGTAGTAGCTTCCATCCTCGTCTTCGAATACTGCTGGATCAATGGAATAACTTCCCTTAATAGCTTCGGGTTGGGGCGTAAAAGGTCCTTCTGGAGCATCGCCTACGGCAACACCTATTTTAAAAATTCCATTATAATCCCTAGCTGGAAAGTACAAATAATACTTCCCGTCTTTATGTGCTGCATCCGGCGCCCACATTTGTTTTTCTGCCCACGGCACATCATCAACATGAAGAGCCACCCCGTTATCTACAGCTTCACTATGAATTGCATCCATAGAAATTACATGATAATCTTGCATGGCAAAATGACTCCCTAAGTCATCAAAAGGAATCCCGGATTCTATATCATGAGATGGATAAATGTAAATTTTTCCGTTAAAGACGTGGGCAGAAGGATCTGCGGTGTATATGTGCTTTACTAATGGCTGGGAAATAGCCGTTTCGTTCAACTTATCAAAATCGATATTTTCTATAGATTCTTCTGGCATGAAATCTTGTGTTTTGTTTTAGATATTATTTTTCTCTTCGTTTCTTTAAATCCAATTCTATGCGGGTTTCCATTGTTTTGTTGATTTCATAGAAAAACAACAAACCTATACCTATCAAAAACGGAATGGCCGGATAGATACTAACCAACATTCGGGTGCCTTGCACTGCAGTTTCCGGCTGCACAATGGCCTCTCCGGCTACCACTGCTTCTTTTGAAACATAGTTGTACATACCCAAAATAGCCGTTACCAATGCGCTTCCTATACTTAAACCTCCTTTTAACCCTACCATCATGGCAGAGAAAATTATGGCTGTGGCCCTACGGTTGTTCTTCCATTCGGAGAAATCTGCAACGTCTGCAATCATGGCCCAAAGCAAGGGTATGGTGATACCGTAAAAGAAGCCGTGTAAAATTTGTGAGATAAAAATCAACCCAATAGAAGTAGGTGCAAAAAAGTAAAAGAAAACTATGAACTGTGTTGATAAAAATAGGGCTACCATAAAAACATCCCTTTTACCATAGGTATCTGCGAACCGTTTTGAGAGCGTAATACCCACAATCATAAAAATAATTCCCCCGGCATTAAAAAGGCCAAAACCAGCGGATACCGGATTTTCCCCAAAGAAGTTGACCCCAATCGCGGACAAACCATCAAGAACGGGCTGTATAAATAGGGTAAGGCTTTCTTCGTTTACATAATTTTCAAAATAATACACATAAGAGCCACCTTTCATGGCCAAGGTTATGAATACCAAAGTGGTAAGTACCAACATAATAATCCACGGCCTGTTACCGAACAAGTCACCCAAATCTTCCTTAAGTGTAGATTTCTGTTCCAAAGTAGGAACAATGCGTTCTTTAGTGGTCAAAAAGGTAATAATCAGCATTACGGTTCCTATAATGGCCAACCAGGTCATTACAATTTCAATACCAACGGCTTTATTGCCACCTCCTGCAGATTCGATTATGGGTAACATAAAAACCTGAACAAAAAACTGTGCGAACATAACCGCTACAAAGCGGTAAGCAGACAAACTGTTTCTCTCGCCCATATCACCCGTAATAACCCCACTTAAGGCCGAATAAGGCAGGTTGTTCGCAGCGTACAGTAATAATAGCAACGTATAAGTTACCACGGCATAAATGACCTTGCCCTTATAGGCAAAATCAGGTGTGCTGAACGCCAACAGCGCCACTACTCCTAGCGGAATGGCCGTAAACAAAATCCAAGGTCTAAACTTACCCCATTTGGAAGTGGTACGGTCCGCCAAAGCCCCTATAATAGGATTAAAACCAAAGGCCGCAATAAGACCTACGGTAAGCATAATGGCCGATGCATGGTTGGTTTCCAGGCCATAGATGTCCGTGTAGAAATAGGCCAGGTACGTCATTAAGGTCTGAAAGACCAAATTTGCCGAGAGATCGCCCAGACTGTAGCCTATTTTTTCCTGAACGGATAATTTTTGAGATTCTAAATTCATGGGGATTACTGTTGTTTGATTGATTCGGCTTTAAGTTGAGTTATTGCATGGTATGCTTTTTTTGGTTCGAATTTTCTATCAAAAAGTAAAGGGTAATTGGTTCTATTTTTAATGGGCCAATTATTGAGCCATGAGCTTCTATCGTTCACGCCCCAAAACGTAACCCTATCAATTTTATCGCTGTGCTTCAAGAAGAGTTTAAAAATATCGCGGTAACGCTCCGCCAACTGTACTTCTACAGAATCTGGCAAAGCATCTGGGTACGGGTTCATTTCTTCGCTATTCTCAAAATTCTGACTTATTTCCGCTCCTTCAAGTTCCCAAGGGTTTGGTAGAACGGTTACGTCCAATTCGGTAATAGCCACCTTAATCCCTAATTTGGAATAGGCTATAATACTTTTCTCTACTTCTTCCAACGACGGCTCCGTCAGGCCCCAGTGGCCTTGCATACCCACCCCATTTATCTTGGCTCCGTTTTTCTGAAGTGTTTCTATAAGCTGAATGGCTCCTTCTCTCTTTTTAGGTTTCCACATGTTGTAATCGTTATAATACAGTTCGGCGGTTGGGTCCGCTTTTTCTGCCATTTTAAATGCAAATTCCAAATACCGTTCACCCATAACTTTCAAGAAAACAGATTCCCGTAGGGAACCATCTTCATTTAGGGCTTCGTTTACCACATCCCAAGTATCTATCTTTCCCATGTACCTACTGGCAACCGTAGTTATGTGCTCTTTAATATAATTAGCCATTGTAGCGCTATCCTTAACGGAATTCATCCACTGACCAATTTGGCTATGCCATAATAAGGTATGCCCTACAATGTGCATATTGTTCTTTTTACCAAGGGCCACGTATTGGTCTGCCATTTCAAAATTATAGGTGTCGGGAGATGGGTGAAGTGCTTCCCATTTCATTACATTTTCCGGACTAAGAGAATTGAATTCTTCTTTTAAAACCTTAAGCGCTTTAGTATCGTTTCCGGTAATAATCCGATCGTTAATAGCCGCTCCTATATAAAAATCTTTCTCGTACACTTTTTTGAGACTGGCAACATCGTCTTCGGTTTGAAATTTACTTTCCTTGATTTTTCCAAAACCGAACAAAAACAATAGAATTGCAAAAAATAATACAACGGATTTAAACATATCATTAATTTAAAAAGGTTAAATAAAGAAATTGATAATAACACTAGTCAACTCTCTAGGCTATAGGTTTGATAAAAGTCGGAAAATTACTAGGTTGACCATATTACAAATGAAGCGCGGTGTAGAACATTTGTGGCATTTTACCACATAATGGCGACTACTCTGATGTAATTGGGCATTTGGTTGAAAATGTGAGTGATTAAAAGTCACATTTTTGGGTGTAGAAAATGAGTGGTTTTAATTGAGTTTTTATAAGGTCAGTTGATTGCTAAACAATCCTATTTTTAGCTTTCTTGAGCGTTACCTTTAGTAATTTCTATTCCTTTATAAACATTTGGATTGTGCTTTTCCATATAAAATTCGGGACGAGGCAATTCTGTGAATCCAAATTTCTTATAAAGCCATTCTGCAGTATCTGTTAGTAAAATCCATCGTCTTAATCCTTGTAGATATGGATGTTGCATGATTTCATTTATCAACCACTTACTTAATCCTTTTCCTCTATATTCTTTTAGAACAAATACATCTCCTAAATAGGCAATTGTGGAATAGTCTGAAATTATTCTGGCGTACCCTATTTGTTTGTTTTTATGATACAGTCCAAAATTCAGAGAGTTTTCAATGGATGTTTTTAGCGTATTCATAGGAATTCCGTTACTCCAGTCCGCTTCATTTGCTAGAAATTTATGAATACTAAGAATGTCCAATTTATCCTTATCAGTTGAAATGGTGTATTCCTTTTTATGCGTTTCTACTATTTCCAATCCAGTATTTTTAATTCATATAAAGATATGGATTTACCTAAAAACTACATCTACTTCTATTGTTCCCGTAATTTTATTGAATCTTTTATAGTATCAACATCTAAGAAAACGTAATGAATAGAATGCTTAACGAGAACTCACCAAGCTTCTTTCTACCGCCAAATTCGATTTTATAAACCGCAATGCTAATGTAATCTGGTTCTCGACCGTTTTTGGACTGACCTCCATTTGTTGTGCAATTTCTTTTACCGAAAGACCATCAAACCTGCTCTTCATAAAGGTTTCTCTTCTTCGTAACGGAATTTTTGCAACAACGCCCATAAGGTTATCCATTAGAAAAGTATAATCAACCATATTCATGGTAGAATAATCTAAACTTTCACCGTCTGCTTTAGAGTTCATGTAATTTTTATGAGCGGTTCTTTTTGAAAACATGCTTTTAATTTGATTGAAGCCTATGGTGAAAATGTAAGATTTAAAGGAGCATTCCGGCTTTAAATCAGCTCTCTTTTTCCATATGATAACAAAAATATCTTGCACCAATCCTTCTGCTTCTACATGGGATTTTAAATATCCGAATGCAAAGTGATAGAGTCTATTCCTATACTTTTCATATAGTGCCTCATATGCCTTTATATCACCAGCTTTTAGATTACTTACTAAAACCTGGTCCTTTTCTATTATCATATTTTCTCTCCTTCTTTTGAAATATTTCTACCCACTACCCCACACTATTGTGCGCGTAAGTTTTCTATAAATAGTAATCGAAAAACGGTGTTGTAATTAGGCGTCTTGCATTAGTGCAGACCTTCCCCCGTCCATTAGGTATGTTGTTCCGTTCATGAATTTTCCGTAATCACTGCATAAGAAAGCGCAAAAGGCTCCAACCTCCTCTGGTGTTCCAATCCTTCCACTAGGATGCAAAGCGTTAGTTCTCTTCCGCTCCTCTTCTGGGTCAGGAAAAGAGTCAAACCAAGTTTGTGTTCCCGCAGTCTCTATAAATCCTGGAGCTATACCCACGGCCCTTATTTTTGGTCCCCATTCAATTGCCAAAGATTGTACTAAACCTCTTAATGCCGTTTTAGTGGTGTTATACGGAAAACAGCCCGGCATGGTAGCATAGCCGTGGTTTGAAGTGATAATAACGATGGTTCCACTATCGCTCTTACTTAAATGAGGTTGACACAATTGACTTATTTTCCAATGTGACCTTAAGTTCAAGTTAAGGTTTTTATCAAAATCTGAATCGCTACATTCCTTTGCTCCCTGAAAAGAATTCGCTCCTGCATTGGATATTAAAAAATCGATTTTTCCAAATTTGTCTACGGTACGGTCAACAAAATTCTTTAGGTCGTCATCGTTTGTAACATCGGTTTGGGTATAAAGGGTAGTTGATTCATATTGCTTTCCTTTGTTATGAAACTCTTGCACATCAGTATGAGATTCCTCCCTTCTTCCACAACCTGAGACGACACAGCCGGCTTGGGAAAATATGGCTGCTATTCCAGCTCCTATGCCACTAGTCACTCCTGTAATCAGTACAACCTTATTTTTAAAATCTATGTTCAGCATATCAATTTGTAATTAAGAATTAGGAGCTATTAATTTATTAAAAAAGAAAACCTCCGGGCCGCCAACAGGTAGATCGATAGAAAAAAGGCTTCCGCTTAATGGGTACTCGGATAACTGTTTTTCGGTTAGGCCTTCTTTTGCCGTCGTGATAAAAAGTTTTCGCTGATCTTCTCCTCCAAAAGCACATGATGTTACATGAGGGGCAGGTATTATTATCTTTTGGATAAGCTCACCTGTATTGGGGTTCCATTGAGATACCGAGTTTCCGCCCCACAGCGCGATCCATAACATTCCATCGTTATCAATCGTCATCCCATCGGGAAAACCAAATTCCTCTGGTACATCAATCACTTTTATGGGGTTAGATATATTTCCTGTTTCTACGTCGTATGAATAGGCTACTACTTTTCTTGTTGGAGAATCTATATAGTATATGGTCTTATGGTCCAAACTCCAAGTGACTCCGTTTGATACCGTAATTTTATCAGCCCTTTTCACAAAGCTCCTGTCTGTGTTTATGCTATACAAGGCTCCCGTTGCATTTAAGCCTTCGCGACACATGCTACCTACCCAAAACCTTCCCTTTGGGTCGCACTTACCGTCGTTAAACCTGTTACTGGGTTTATCTTTTTCCAGTTCTAAAACGGGGAAAAATTCACCTGTTTCGGTATCTAGTTCAACTACACCATTTTCTAAGGCTACTAATAATCCCCCAGAAACAATGGGAGCAATAGTACCCACATATTCAGGAAGTTTAAAAGTTTGGTTACTTCCGGTCTTTGGGTCGGTGGCGTGAATTTCTTTGCCATAAATATCTACCCAATAGACTTTTTTCTCTTGGGGATGCCAAAAAACTCCTTCACCTAATGTTGCCGTACTATCTAGAACCGTTTCAACCATATAACTCTACTGTGTTTAGTTAAATATAATACCCTTCCCTATGTTTTCGTATGCCCGGGTGTTTTTCCATTTCACTCTCAACGAGATCAACACCAAGTCCGGGTCTATCTGAAATTATCAATTTACCATTTTTAATATTGAGTGGGTGGCTTATAACTTCGTCCCTCCAAGGTACATCGTTGAAAATAAATTCTTGACGAAAGAAATTGGGAATAGAAGCGCAAACATGAGAACTTGCCAATGTGGATAATGGTCCATTGGGATTATGTGGGGCCACTAAAACATTGTAGGCTTCCGCCATTGTTGCCATCCGTTTCATTTCACTAGGGCCACCGCACCTTGTAATATCAGGCATGATAATATCGGCCACATAGCTCTCCAGAACATCGCGTATGCCATAGCGCGTGTAGTGTCTTTCCCCTACACAAATAGAAACTTTAGGGTCTATGCGTTCTCTAAAAGCCCTGAGGGTCTTTGCACTTTCCGGTCCTGCCGGCTCCTCAAACCAAGCGATGTCCAAGGCAGCCAATCTTTCTGCCATGGCCACGGCAACTTTAAAATTCAGCATGGCATGCGTTTCTATCATCATGTCCATATCCGGACCTATGGCATCACGTACCGCCTTACTAATATTAAAAGCTAAATCTTGTTGTGTTCTGGTAAGGGTAAGCTCCGTACTAAGATCTTCTCCATAAAAATAATTGGTATGTGCAAAGGGGTCAAATTTCAAGCCGCTAAAACCAGCCTCCTTTACAATCTTGGCCTGACGTACATAATCTTCTGTATTGTGGCCGCCTCCCACAAACCAATAATTGGCATATAGTGGAATTTCCGTACGGTACTGACCTCCCAACAGCTCATACATAGGAACTCCCAACACCTTGCCCTTAAGGTCCAAAAGGGCCATATCAATACCACTTATAGCACACATACTGGCGCCATAAGGTCCCACCCAGTTTAAATCACGGTATAATTTTGTCCATATAAAATCGGTTCGCATGGGGTCAAGACCTATAATTCTTTCACCTAGTTCTCGGGTAGCGGCCTCCACAATTTGGCTACCGGGCCAGTTTGTTGCCTCACCCACACCGGTATGGCCGGTATCCGTATAGATTTTTAATAGTGTCCAGTTATATTTTACCCCTTCTACCAGCCAAACTTTTACTTCGGTTATTTTCATTATACAATATTCGAATTAATATTACTCTCTTCTCTTTTTGCAGTTTACATGATACCATAGGTGTTCCATGCATCTACAGCGCTCATCCCATCTTGTACCGCTTTCAACACTTTTCGTTCGCCCCTTGCTTTTTCAAAAGCACGTTCAAAAACTTCCTTCTCATGTGCTTTAGGCACAACACAAACGCCATCTACATCACCTACAACAATATCGCCGGGATTGATCCTCACGCCTTCTATTTCTATGGGCACCCGAAAATCAATTACCCGTCCTCTAGGCCCTTGGTCTTGCGCATAATTTCCATAGGAAAAAATGGGCATATCCAAATCTAGCATTCCATGAGTATCTCTGGAATAGCCATTGACCACGGCACCGGCAGCACCCAGTTTTTGGGCTCTGGTCATCATAATCTCTCCGATTAATGCATAGTGATCAGAGGCTCCCGTACATATGTAGACCTCATCTTTTTTCAGATCATCCAATGCCTCTAGCATTAAGCCGAATGGTTTTTTAAGTATAGGGTTGTTGGTGAAGCTTGGCGTTTCTTCAAAAGTATCGGCTTCAAGCACGGTCATGGCCCTTCCTATTAAAAGCATATCAGATTTAAGCGGCTGTATTCTGGCCGGTAAAAACTGATGGAGCAATTTCATCTTATCCATAGCATCGCCAACTACGGCCGTAAACAATTCTTTTCGGGCCGCTGTGAACAATTCTTCATCCGACATATCCTGTACATTCATATACGCTTATTTTTAGAATAGATTAGAAATCCAAAACTAGTGTACAAGAGCACTCAACACCTCCACACCGTTTACAATAAAATGCACTATATTCACATTTTATTGATAATTTGAATTATAAATTGACAATATAAGCGTCTATGAAAGCCATTTCCCAGAAAATAACGCTACCCTCTAATAAGGCATTTGAAGTTAGAAAAGATGAATTGCCCCATTTTTACAACTCATGGCACTTTCACGATCAAATTGAGCTTACCCTTATTTTAAAGAGTGATGGGATACGGTTTATTGGTGATCATATTGACCAGTTCTCTGTGGGCGATTTGGTATTGATCGGGCCTAATTTGCCACACCTATGGCAGAACGAAGCATCCTATTACCAGAATACCTCGGGTAATCATGCCGCTGCAATAATCATTCATTTTGAACCTGAGCTTTGGGGAAGCAGGTTTTTGACCCTGGAAGGCATAAAAGCGGTAGATGATTTATTAAAAAAAGCGAAGTACGGTATTCGTATAGATGGTTCAGCCCGAACGGAAATCGCGGTAAAAATCGAAAAGCTGACCCATACTGAAGGTTTTGAAAAACTGATGTTGTTCTTTGAGGTATTGAACGATATTGCAACCAATACAGAGCACCAGCTCTTGGCCACTTCGGGTTTTGTTAAATCGTTTAATAAGGGAAATGACGAAAGACTGGATAAAGTTTATGAGTATGTCATGGAACATCTGACCGAAAACATAAGTTTAGACGAAGCGGCAAACCTGCTCAATCTTTCCAAAAGTGCATTCTGTAGATTCTTTAAAAAGAAGACCCGAAAAACATTTTCTCAATTCGTTAAGGAAGCTAGAATAGGCTATGCCTGTAAGCTTTTACAAAGCAATGACCTGTCGACCAGTCAAATCTGTTATGAGTGTGGGTTTGATAGTTTTACTTATTTCAGTCGCTCGTTTAAAAACATCACAGGAAAAACCCCTACCCTTTACAGAAATCAGTACAACTTTGATACAGTTTAGAATGGGGTAAATCTTGTATTTGACCTTTCATTTTACTTCTATCAGTTCGTAATACTACTATCCATTAATTTGATAAAAAATGCAATAAATCATTCCCAGATTAAAAGCTGCATGGCATAGTATTGCGCCTAAAATAGTGCCTGAGCGTTTTCTACATATGTAAAAAAGTATACTGACACAGAACATACTTAAAACCCAGATAATGGTTGGCACCAACAGGAATCTCCATTCTTGATTTACGAATACTAAACCAAAGTGGGAAATGTGGACAAGGGCGAATGCCGAACTATCAATTAAGGATGCCTTTCTATCTCCTAATGAGGTTGCCATACTTGAGTGGACTATTCCTCTAAAAAAAAATTCCTCGCCAATTGGGCTAAACGTCATTCCGGTCAATGCCATAATACTGAATAAAATGAGTTTTCCTTCCCCGTCAATTCCTGCAGGAATATTATAGGATTTCCCAATGTAGTAATACCAATTTTCAAAAGAGTTACCATACAAGCCTACCCCCAAATAATATAAAGAGATACTAAAAACTAGGCCAATTACTTAAGCAATAATTACCCAATTGAAGTTCTCTGGCTTTTTAAGACCTATTTTTCTTCTTCCCTTCTTACTCAAAAACAGAAAAGGCACTATAGCCGAAATAAGCATTATCAATCCTAGCCAACTATAATTAGCAGTTTGATTAGCCTGCAGGACCAATGCGAAACGAGGAATACAAATGAGTAGGATTAGGAAAAGGCCAAATTTCCAATCAAAATTGAAAATTTTTCTCCAAAACGGTTTTAATTCATCCCCCATAATTTGTTTTGAAATCTTGAGTCATTTGATTCTTTTTTGAGCTTCAAAATACTGCTCTAAGTTAGTAATTAATAATTTCTATAATTAAGAATCAAATTCTAATCAGATATAAAAAAACCTCCGTAAAGAGGCCTATATAAATGTATGTTATAGTGAATTATTCGCTCGTACCAAGGTTAGCTTTACTCGCCTTTGATTTTTCCATCAACTCGGTACCAAAAGCTTTTATCTGATCTATAATCGGTAGTATTTTTTGTCCTTCTTCGGTCAATGAGTATTCTACTTTAGGTGGAATCTCATTGTAAGCTTTTCTATTTAAAATTCCTGCTCCAGTCAAATTTTTCAGTTCCTGAATGAGCATCTTTTCACTAATTGTTGGAATACGTCTTTTTAGTTCTCCAAACCTTCTTTTTTCATTACCTATTTGAAAGATTATCTGCAATCTCCACTTCCCTCCTATGATGCTTAATGCCGTACTTACAGGACAGGTTTCATCTTTTAACATTTTTTAATTTATTATAACTAATTGATTATCAATTTTACATACTTTTTAGTAAGCACCCTACTTTTTGGTAGGTACTTTCAAAAAGTAGGGTAATATACTACTTTAGGACCATAATTAATATTTGAAATAAGAAAGATGAAAATATTTGTATCGGCAGTTACTGGGTTCCAGGGAGGCAGCATAGCACTACAGTTAATCAAAAAAGGACATGAGGTAACCACATTATCACGCTCAGAAGGCAATGTCCCAGATATACATGTTGTAAAAGGAGGATTAGAAAATAAGGAAGCTTTACATAAGGCATTGACAGGAGTAGATGCGGCTGTTTATACCTTCCCATTACTATTTGATTTAAACGTAGCAAAGGAGTATACTTTAAATTTTATTGACGCGGCAAAAGCGAAAAACGTGTCCCATGTGGTGTACAATGTAGGTTTTGATTTGCCTGAAAAGAGTTATGACCTATTGGCCCTTGACATAAAAGCAGAAGTTAAAAACTTACTGGATGCATCTGGACTAAATGTAACCACATTAGTACCTGACATCTATATTGATAATATTTCTGCACCTTGGTCAATTCCGGTTATTTTAAATAACAATATTTTTCCTTACCCAGTGGCATCAGGGAGTAAAGTGCCATGGATCAGCCATACGGATTTATCAAAATATGTAGCCTCTGCAGTTGAAAAACCAGAATTGTCCGGTAAGGTTTTACCTATTGGAGGAAACTTATTTTCGGGAGAAGAAATAGCAGCAGCTATCTCATCTGAAATAGGAAAGCAAGTACATTATGTTTCTATGACTCCAGATGAATTCGAAAAGAAAATTTCACCCGCTTTTGGAGAAGTTGCAGGAAGAGAAATTTCCAATCTTTATAGATATGTAGAAAGCAATAGGGAACAATTGATTGCCAAAGACTTTAAAGCAACGCAAGAACTATTGGGAGTAACTCCGCAAAGTTTAACGGACTGGGTAAAGTCTGTAAAATGGGAATTGGCATCCTAGTTTTAAAAGGTTCTGATTAGCGTTTGTCACGAAATGCTTGCGCTAGTTTAATCAATACGGAGAGTATCCAGAATTTTGTTTGTACAGAATTTTGGATACTGTTTAATTTTTGGTTCTGCTTACAAACTAATCAACAAGGTTAGCATAGAAACAAAAGCCATTACTCCGTAAAGAATTTTGGATGTATTGGACTTGATTGTCTTTGTCTTATACAGTCCGTAAAAACCTAAAGGTGGCAATAAAAACAATAAGATATCTACAGTAGTGCTGCTATTATACCATTTACTCTGTTGTTTAGTTTCCATAGTCAGGATTCGTTATGTTAGTCATAATTAAAACAATTTCTTAAGGTTTGTAAACTGTTATTTAGCACTAAATCAGCAACCGTTTTTAAATGGGAAAATTTAGTTAAACTAAATTGATTCTACTACGATTTCTTACTTGTCAATTCTGGCACAAAGCCAAGTTGCTTCTGCAATAGGTTCATCGTTCGCGTATGCAATTCCAGATTGCTTTATTAGTTTGTTGCTAACTCTAATGTTTTTAATAATATATTTAACTTCTTCATTATAAGTCACTCCTTTTAAAAAAGTAACTTTCTCCATACTTGCCAGTCCAAAAAAACCATTTGCAAGTCCTGCTTTTTTTAAGCCTGCACCTCCACATTGAGCCATGGATTCTATTAAAATCATTCCAGGGATAAAGTTATATTCTGGAAAACTACCCGTTAGCATTTCATTTGATTTGTCAAAACTTTTGATTCCTATAATTTCTTTTTCGTTTGCAGTAATAATTTTATCTACAAATAAAAAGGGGAATCTATGGGGAATTAATTTTTCTATTTCTGTTTCCATTTTATTTCTGTTTATCAAATGATGCACGACTATTTAGCTATGAACAGTACGAGAGCAAAATGGCGTTTCCTTAACGTCAAGCAATTAGCAAAATATTTTTATTTTTTGTTTTCTTGTCCAAAGCTATATCCATAAGATTTAGCTACATTATAAATATACTTAGACCTTTCGGTTTTGACCTAAAGCCCGCATTACGCTTAGATTTTGTTATGTTTAGTTATATTTTTCTCCTCTAACTTTTGAATCAATTTACTTACAGTTTTAGTGTCCATTCGCTTTACGATTTTATCACTTATGTTTTCAATCCGTTCGTTATCAAATTCATATAAATCCTTTTCAATTTGGACAGATAACGACTGTATAAAGTTCATACTACCATCTTCAACTCTTTCATAGAAACTTAACAAGTCCTTATACTCTAAGACTTTTTTATTTTGAAACTCTTTTATATTCTTTGTTTTATTGTCCAGAATATTAATTGAGTGTTTTATAGCATTATTGAGATTTCTTAAGTCACGTAGTTCTACATAATTTGATAATTCCTTTGGGTTTATCTTTTTGGAAGTCAAGAAATTTTCGACATTTTCCCAACGAAATAATTGTTTTTCATTGATTTCTGAAGAGTATGAAGCTTTCAATAACCACTTTAAATGAGTTTCAAAATGCTTGTAACCGTAAAGTATTTTCATTTCTGACACGGCATAAAGCTCCTTCTTTAGGAAGTAAACCTCCATGTGTTTCATGTATCCAGCTCCCTTTTCATCTGTTTCAATTTGAGAATTGAGTAAGACAACTTTTTTTTCAAGGTCTTTAATGAGTTTATTGGAAAGGAAATCGTAATGATTGTTTTCAATATTCATAAAGAAAGATTGTAGCCCAATCTTTCTTAGTTCTCTTTCATGTACAAATGATACTTGTTCCTTCAATTTTTAATAATTAAGCACAACGCACGTATATATACAATACACATAATCCGTACGCATCTATTTACCCCCTAATTTAATTAAATCTAGCGAAGTCTTAGAATTTGTACTACAATAAAACTTAATAAGTTCTTACTTAACCTCGGTAGGAAGAAACCCAAACTGGGCCTTAAAGCATTTGGTAAAATAAGAAGGAGAGGAAAAGCCTACTTTAAAGCAGACCTCACTGATAGATTCGTTTCCGTTCTCTATCATTTTCTTGGCTTTTTCAAGCCTGATCTTTCTTAAGAATTCATTTGCGGAGTAACCGGTGAGCGCTTTTATCTTCCGGTATAATTGACTTCTACTTAGGTTCAGTTCCTCTGCCAATTGCTCTACATTAAGGTTTTCATCCGATAAATTATCGGTAACATAATCCAGTACCTTGCCAATAAAACCCTTATCCAATTCAGACGTATTTTCAGGTATTTTTACGTTGTTGGAGTCATTTAAATACTTATTAAAAAGCACTTGCCTGCTGCTAAGAATCTGCTTTAGCTGCGCCTTTAAAACGGTCATCTCAAAAGGTTTGGTCAGGTAGATATCCGCTCCGCAGTCAATTCCCTTTACCCAATCATCCGTCATGGTTTTGGCGGTTAGCATAAGTATAGGAATGTGGCTTGTTTTAAGGTCTTCCCTAATATGTCTACAAAACTCAAAACCATCCATTTCGGGCATAACCACATCCGACAGGATAATATCCGGAGTTCTTTTTTCCGCAGCTTTTAGTCCCTCCGTACCGTTTACGGCTTCAATAACGGTGTACTCCTCCTTAAGTTCGCTTTTGATGTAACTTCGCAGTTCCGCATTGTCCTCTACAATGAGTAAAGTAATACCGGAACCCTTATTGGTAAGCCTTTCCACTATATCTTCATCTACCCTGGCCAGTGGTAAGTCATCCGCTTTAGGTGTTGGTTTTAAGAAAAGTTCGCTAGGTTTAAAATGGGCATTCCCCAACGGCAGAAAAATCCTGAACTTGGTCCCGATACCTTCTTCGCTTTCTACGGTAATTTTTCCTTTTAATAGGTCTACAAAACTCTTTACCACTTCTAGACCAATGCCTGTACCGCCATAATACTGGCTGTTCATTTTTTCTACCTGATAGAAACGCTCAAAAACCTTTTCCAATTCGTCCTTACCAATACCGCTTCCGGTATCCTCAATATAAATTTCCAAGGCCTGAACGGGCTCTTCCTCGTTTAAAAGGGGCAATATAATTTTATCTGCACGTTTATAAATACCCACGGTAATGGTGCCTTTATCCGGAGTAATCTTAAAGGCATTGGAGAGAATATTAAAAATTACTTTCTCTAGCATGGAGGGGTCGCTCCATAGCGTTATGGGCGGTTCATCCGACTCCACTACCAAATGCACATCCTTTAAGGTAGCTTCTTCCTCAAAATGACCGGTTATTTCCTTTACAAATGACACGGCTTCCAGTTCAGATACTTTAACATTCAGCTTGTTGATGTCCAGTTTTCTAAAATCCATCAGCTCATCTATCAACCGTTTTAACCGATCGGTATTCTTATGGATGATGCTCAACTTCTCTTTCATTTTCTTTGAAAACACCTGTTCCGAATCTCGCAGAATGTCTTCCAAAGGATTTAATATAAGGGTGAGCGGGGTTCTAAACTCGTGAGAGATATTGGTAAAGAATTGAATTTTTCTATCGTTCAGCACTTCTTCCTGCAGTCGTTTTTCACGTTCAAACTGCACTATGCGCTTTTCACGTATGCGCTGGCTGGCCAAATTCACTAAGAAATAGGTAATGAGAAGAATAGCCAAAACATATAAAAATATGGCCAGATTGGTACTCCACCAAGGCGCCAGAACCGTAATGACCATTGCCGTTGGGGTATTGTTCCAAACCCCGTCATTATTGGCGGCCTTTACCTTAAAGACATAATCGCCCGGAGGCAGGTTGGTATAGGTGGCACTTCTTGTACTTCCTACATAGTTCCATCTATTATCAAACCCTTCCAGAATATAGGCGTACTGGTTCTTTTTGGGCCTTGTAAAATTAATTCCGGCGTACTCTATGGTAAAAACGGACTGGTCATGGGAAAGAGTCATGGCCTTGGTACGATTAATTACCTTCTCTAAAGGCGCGTCTTCCGTTCCCGGAACCACGGATTTATTGAAGAGTTTAAAATCCGTAAAATATACTTCCGGTTCGTGCTCATTAAAATTCAGGTTCTGCGGGTCTATAGAATTTACGCCCTCATAACTCCCAAAATATAATATACCGGCTTCATCCTTAAAAGTGGAATTAAAATTGAAATCATTGGCCAGAAGTCCGTCGTGAACATCAAAATTCTTGAAATTCTCTTTTTCCACATCCATTCTAGAGATGCCGTTGTTGCCCCCCAACCAAATGGCGCCATTATTGTCTTCTAATATAGAAGCTATGGTCTGTTGGGTTAGACCGTTCCTATCTCCGTACCAAGTAAACGTGTCCTTGAAAGGGTCATATTTACATAGACCTCCACCGTCCGTGCCTATCCAAATAATGCGGTTACTATCTTCATATAAAGATACAATCCTATCTACTATAAGCTGTTGACTCGTATCTGCATGCATGCGCTCCACCAAAGAAATAGCCTTATCTCCTTCGGAAAAATCACTTTTAATTTTGTACAGTCCGCCTGTGGTGCCCAACCAGATAAAACCATTGCTATCTACCAGAACCTTACGTACCTCTCCGTGATGGGGTACCTGGTCATGAAAAATCCGGTCAAGGTGAGGTGTGAATTTTTGGGTTTTAGGATTATAGGAATGTAAACCCGTTACATAGGAGCCGATCCAGATTATTCCGTTTTTGTCCTCATCAAAGGTCATGATACGGTTACTGGTTAATCCGCCATTGGTATTGGAAATTTTATAATTTTTAAAGGCTGTAGCATTCTTTTCCAAAAAGTAAATACCCGAGTTCCAAGTTCCTACCCAGAGATTGTCTTTACTGTCAAAAAACATCCCTGAAACCGCAGCGGCATGCAGATTTGTGGCTATCCCATTTTGAGGGTCTTTCAAATGTACAATGCTATTGTCTTTAGTGTCATATACATCTATTCCACCACCATCCAAACCTATCCACAGTTTTCCTTTTTTATCGCTCACAATGCCCGTAACGGAAGGCAACAGCAAAGAGTTATTGATGTTCGCCAAGCTCTTTATATCTCTGAACTTATCGTACAACTTATCATAAACCCCTACCCCCTTGTTGTAGTAGCCGATCCAGATACGCTCTTGGCTATCTACAAATACGGACCAGATGGAATTGGATTTAATACTGTTTACATCAAACTTGTCATAACGATAGTTCTTAATCAGCGTTCCATCTGCCTTTAGGACAAAAAGGCCGTCATTTTCCGTACCGCATATGATATTACCATCTGCAGCTTGAGCGATTGAAAAAATCCGCTCCGGAGTTATTTCAAAGGAGTCTATCCTGTATTTGTTCCCGGATATGAATTTTATTTTCACTAAACCATCCGATAAGGTTCCCAACCAAATGGCCCCTTCTTTATCCTGGAATAAAGTCTCGATATTCCTTGATAGACTTTTGATTTCCTCTCCCTTTTCATTTACTATTTGTGAGGGTATGACCTTAACTCCATCATACTCAAAGAGACCATAATTTGTGGCCACATAGATTTTACCCGTGGTGCTTTTTAAAATATAGTTGACCTGAAGTGTGGCTATATCTATAGTAGATTGAATGGGAATTGACTCACTTTTCATAGTCAAAGGGTCTACCCTAAATACACCATGATAATGTGAGCCCACTAAGAGTTCTCCATTAATACCTTCTTGAATGGCCCTAATAAGGATACTTCCTTGTCTTGCGGTATCATTCCCAAGTTCTACTTTATCAAAATTATCAAGGTCTGTGTTGTAGAGATCAAGACCTGTTTCCGTACCCACCCAAAGTCTATCATAACGGTCTATATACGAGGTATGTATAAGCGAGTTACTTATTGACTTGGATTCGTTTATATCTTGTTTGTAGGTAATAAAATCAATGCCGTTATACTTTTTTAACCCAACGCCATTGGTTCCTATCCAGATAAGTCCCATACTATCTTCAACAATAGTAGAGACCGCTCTTTGTGTATTGTCCTGCTCAATATTTACAAAATTATATTCCGTTTCAGAATTTTGGGCATACAGGCAATCTTGCGCGAAAAATGCACAAAAAATTAAGACTAAAATTATCTTTACAAACTTCATATATAAGTGCCGCCTTGCGGATGAATTATAGATTACCGATTTAAATCTAAAACGAACGCCTTTTCATGCCTGCCTGAAGATAGACCAATTGATCAATTCAGACAAACGGAACGGTTAAGCTATACTCTAGCGCCATGAAAGAAAAAGCTTTCACCAAAAAGTCTACATTTGATACTGGATTCTAAAGATATCACAAACCAAATTGCCGGTAGATCAGACCACCGGCAACTTCATGTATTGAATCAAAAATTAACCATTGGGGCGACCATGGCTACATGGTCTACTTTCTTTAGGTTTTTTATTCGTTTCCTTTGTTATAATCTGCCAAAAACTTCTCTAAACCACTATCCGTTAACGGGTGCTTGAGAAGGCCTTCAATTGCCGATAATGGACCTGTCATTACATCAGACCCTAATTTGGCGCAGTTAATAACATGCATGGTATGACGTACGGATGCGGATAAAATCTGTGTATCAAAACCGTAGTTGTCATAGATCAAACGTATTTCTTCGATCAAACGTAAACCATCCGTTGAAATATCGTCCAGTCTTCCTAAAAACGGAGAAACGTAGGTAGCTCCCGCTTTAGCGGCCAATAACGCCTGCCCCGCGGAAAAAACTAAAGTAACGTTGGTCTTTATTCCCTTGTCCGAAAAATATTTACAAGCTTTAACTCCATCTGCAATCATAGGTAATTTTACTACGATCTGCGGGTGTAAGGCAGCCAATTCTTCGCCCTCCTTGATCATACCGTCATAATCCGTCGCAATGACTTCAGCGGAAACATCGCCTTCAACTTTCTCACAAATAGCCAAGTAATGCTTTAAAATGTTGTCCTTTCCAGTAATTCCTTCCTTGGCCATCAAAGAAGGGTTGGTAGTTACGCCATCCAAAACACCTAACTCGTAGGCGCTTTGAATGTCGTTTAAATTTGCTGTATCTATAAAAAACTTCATATATCTTAGATGTACTGGTTTACAATATTCTCGAACAATTCTTGCTTACCGCTCTTAAGCTCTAACTCACCATTAGTTACCGCTAAATCGTATAAGTTCTCTAGGCTTAACTTACCGTCTTCAAATTCTTTTCCTTTTCCGGAATCAAAAGAACTGTAACGGTTTTCGCGAAGTTTGGTGTAGTCCGAAGACTGGATAATTTTATCTGCAGTAATCAAACCTCTTGCAAACGTATCCGCACCTCCAATGTGGGCCAAGAAAATATCTTCTAGATCGGTTGAGTTTCTTCTGATTTTAGCATCAAAATTAACACCACCACCCTGTAGGCCACCTGCTTGCAAGAAAACCAACATAGCTTCTGTAGTTTCAAGAATATTGTTCGGGAACTGATCTGTATCCCATCCGTTTTGGTAATCACCACGGTTGGCATCCAAGCTTCCTAGCATTCCTGCATTTGCGGCAACTTCCATTTCATGCTGAAAAGTGTGCTGCGCCAAAGTAGCATGATTTACCTCTATGTTTATTTTAAAATCTTTCTCAAGTCCGTGCTCCCTTAAGAACCCGATTGCCGTAGCCGTATCAAAATCATATTGGTGCTTTGTAGGCTCCATTGGTTTTGGCTCAATAAAGAAAGTTCCTTTAAAACCTTGTTTACGGGCATAATCCCTTGCCATGGTCAAGAACTTGGCCATGTGATCCAATTCTCTTCCCATATTGGTGTTCAATAGGGACATGTATCCTTCACGACCTCCCCAGAAAACGTAGTTCTCACCATCTAAGGCAATAGTAGCATCCAATGCCATTTTTACTTGACCACCGGCTCTGGCAACCACATCAAAATCAGGGTTGGTAGCGGCACCGTTCATGTACCTTGGGTTAGAGAAACAGTTAGCTGTACCCCATAATAATTTAATACCCGAAGCCGCTTTCTTTTCCTTAAGGTACTCCGTAATCGTAGCCAATCTTTTTTCCGACGCGGTAAAAGTTGATGCTTCTTGAATTAAATCGAAATCATGAAAACAGAAATAATCAAATCCCATTTTACTGATAAACTCAAAAGCGGCATCTGCCTTATCTTTTGCTGCTTGAACGGCATCCGTAGATTTATCCCACTCAAAGTTTTGCGTACCTGGTCCAAATGGATCGGAACCCTGCCCACAGAACGTATGCCAGTAAGCAATGGCAAACTTAAAATGCTCTCTCATGGTCTTGCCAGCAACAACTTGATCGGGGTTGTAATATTTAAACGCCAAAGGGTTGTCTGATTCTTTCCCTTCAAACTTAATGTCTCCAATACCTTTAAAGTACTCCTTGTCTCCTAATAATGCCATGTTACTTGTTTTTTAATAATTGTTCTAATTCTTTTTTCCATGCGGAATATGCAGATTGCAATGCTTCTTTTTCTGCGGATGGTTTATAGCTCATGACATAATCATTGGCCATAATCTGTTCTCCGAAGCTTGAAAAATCGCCATCGCGTAAAATACAGGCCCTAGCTGCACCAATAGCGCCTGTGGTATTATATATTTCTATTTCGCGATCAATAAGTGTCGCTATAGTGTTCGAGAAAATTTCCGAGCGAAACAGGTTATCGTTTCCAGCCCGTATTTTGGTAGCGGTAATGCCGTCCGACCTTAGGATTTCCATACCGTACACAAATGAAAAGGCAATACCTTCCAATGAGGCCCTGCATAAATGAGCTTTGGTGTGGTTGTTCAGGTTGATACCAAAAATATTGGTTCCTAGGTCTATATTGTTCAACATGCGTTCGGCTCCATTACCAAAGGGCAATATTTTTACACCATCCGAACCTTGTGGTACCGAATTGGCCAAATCGTTCATTTCATCGTATGAAGCAACACTTAAGTTGTTCAACAACCATCTGTATTGAATACCAGCTCCATTGATGCAAAGTAGTTTACCCACAAACCTGTTGGCTTCACTATAATTTACGTGAGCAAAGTTGTTTACCCGCGAGCTTTCCTTAACCGAAAGGTTATCCGTAACCGCATAGATTACCCCAGATGTACCACCTGTAGCCGCTACCTCTCCCGGATTAAAAACATTCAATGACAATGCATTGTTGGGTTGGTCTCCCGCACGGTATAAAATAGGCGTGCCTTCTTTTAAACCTGATTCTTTTGCCCCTTGTTCGGACACTTTACTTTGGACCGAAAAAGTATCTACTATTTCAGGTACATGAGATTCGTTCAATCCGTAATAGTCCAATAACCAAGTAGCCAGACTATTCGTTTTAAAATCCCAAAAAATACCTTCGGACAAGCCGGATAAGGTAGTGTTTGCCATTCCGCTTAACCTACAAGCTATATAATCTCCGGGAAGCATAAACTTATGGATACGCTCAAAAGTTTCCGGCTCGTTTTCTTTTACCCATTTTAATTTGGAAGCGGTAAAGTTGGACGGCGAATTCAATAAATTCTCACTACAACGGTCATTGCCCAATTCATCAAATGCCTTTTGACCTATGCCCACTGCCCGACTATCGCACCAAATAATGGACTCGCGTAAAGGCTTTAGGTTTTCATCAACCACCACCAATCCGTGCATTTGGTAAGAAATACCAATACCCGTAACCTCTTCCGGTTTTATATTGTTCTCGGACAACAATGTTTTTGTCGCGGTACACACATGTTTCCACCAGGTATCCGGATCCTGTTCTGCCCAACCATTATTAATGGCCAGAATATCCATTTCTGTTTTGGGTTCACTCACTACAGCTACGGGTTTACCGGTACCCACCTCTACCAAGGCCGCTTTTATTGACGAACTTCCTATATCGTAACCTATACTATACATCATCTTTTGGTGTTTGTAAGTGCCTTTTTTTTTCAGTTTAATCCTCATAGGGTATTTTGTAGACCCCTAAAAACCAAGCGCTTTTGTCAAATTTAAACTATAACTTAAAACGAGTTCCAGATAATTCGTTTCCGTACTAAAAATACGAAATACAAGCGTTTATAAATTCAAAATTTCGTAATCACAACCTATTAAAAATCAGATATTTATAATATTTTACATTTTTCGAAACGGGTTTCGTAAAAAGCGTAGGGCCAAAATGGTATTTTAGCGATCCAGAAGGTAATAAAGAAGTAAAATGGTATTGATGATATTTAGTATCTTGATGCAGTTATGAAACGAAAACTTAGTTTAGACGATATTGCAAAGCATTTTAAAGTCTCTAAATCTACCGTATCCAAAGCATTGAACGATAGCCATGAGATCAGTGCCCGAACTAAGGCCAAAATAGTTGCTTATGCCAAGGAACAGAAATATCGCCCTAACCTTAATGCCATTAATCTAAGAAAGGAATCGTCGCAATCCGTGGGTGTTATCATTCCCAATGTTCTTAATTACTTCTTTGCCCAGGTCATTAGCGGCGTGGAAAAGGTCCTGAACGATCATGGTTATAATATGATTGCCTGTATCTCCAATGAATCTTACAATAAAGAGGTTGCCATTACGGAGATGTTACGCAAAGGTGCCATTTCCGGACTTTTAGTCTCCTTGGCCGAGGAAACCGGAAAGATGGACAAAGTAGACCATTTTGAACCTTTTTTGAACAAAGGTATCCCGCTGGTGATGTTTGATCGTGTTTCCTCAAAATTAGAATGCGATAAAGTAACCATAAATGATACCAAAGCTGCCTACAATGCAACAGAGCATCTTATAAAATCCGGATGCAAGCGTATTGCCGTTGTTTCGCTTTTAGGTGACCTTGAAATTTCAAAACTAAGAATTAACGGGTACCACCAATGCTTAAAGGACCACAATATAGAACTGGACCAGAGCTTAATTTTTGAAAAACTGGAGAAGTCTTTTATGGAGGTGGAAATTCGAAAATTACTCTCTGCCGGAAAAGTAGATGCTATTTTGGGATTGGAGGAAGAAGCAGGAGTTACCTCTTTGCTGACCGCTAATTCTTTGGGCATGAAGATTCCCGAGGCGCTTTCCATAATCTGTTTTACCAACGGGGTGCTTCCCAAATATGTAAGGCCCAGCCTAACTTCTATAAGTCAACATGGGTACCACATGGGGCAACGCGCAGCCCAACGGTTGGTGAGCCGGATAGAACAAACCCAAACGGACAAAGCTTTTGAAACCGAAGTAATCAAAACCACTATGATCGAACGGGATTCTACCATAGCCTTGGTAAAAACCTAACCTTTAAAAAAAGAACAATTGATTAACGCGTATGATTTGTCCTTTTTGCGGTTGCGCTACTATTTTTAAGTATTTGTAAGATTGCTTCGGGAGCTTCATAGATATTTCCTTAAGCCGCTTCTTCTTATTTTCATGGGCAAAGCTCTGTTTTTTAATCAGTTTCCAATCTTCCTTGTCATCGCTGGCCCAAACGGCTACATAGTCCAATGGCGAATCCTTTTGCTTAAAATGGATACCACAACTTAGGACCACCTCCCCAATTTCCGGTGCAGAACTGCTAAAATCAACAACGGCCACTAACGGGTCCTTCTTAAAAGAGGCCCAATATTTAGAGAAACCTATCTTTTCATTGATGCGAACGGCATCCGTTAATATTTTCTCGGCATTGCCCGTGTACGAACTTAATAGCCCGGGGTATAAAACTTCTACGCCCTCAGGTACCAAACCTCTATCATAAAACTCATAGGAAACCGGTTTACTGGCCAACCAACCGTCTTTATAGGCCAATGTTTTTATGGTCTGTTTTCTTTCGCCCTTTAAATCTAACGCAAAGGGTTTTGTAAAAATGGCTGAAGTAGAATCCGGCGGAGAACCATCTAAAGTATAGCGTATAGCAACTCCGTTCATTTTATGTCCTAGGGAAATCAAATCGCCAGAACTTATAATATTGCCTTCGTTCTCCAAAGTTGGTGGTGTTAACTCCAACTCTTCTTCCGGGTTTGGAATGTAACCTTCGTTAATAACCACTTTGGGCAATCCATTTCTTAACGCATCAATATCTTCTGCCACCAAGTCCGTATTCCAAACAAACACCTCTTTTAGACTTTTTAGACCTTTTAAGTAGTCCAAAACACGGTCGTCTACAGCGGTTCCGGACAAGGATAAGGTTTCCAGTTGGGTACAACTCGCCAACGCGGCAATAGATTCACTATTTACATCTGTAAAATTGAGCACCAAATGCTCCAAGTTCCCAAACTTTCCTATGGTTGCCGTATGATTTGTATTAATGGGGAGATTAGCCAAATTTAAATAGACTACTTGATCCTTTACCTTTTCCAATTCGGTTAAATTGGCATCCTGAAAAGCGCTTCGCCCAAATATTGCAACGTCCAGACCAGGTGATGAAGGCGACTTTTGAACTACCGTACGATACGGATTATTGAGTTCTTTAATTGTCTGCGGACTTACAAAACTGAATTCATACTTTTTTTCTTCCGTAAATTTTATCCATTTACTGGCAAGTAGTTGCTTTAAGGTATCGGCTTCTTTTAGTTGCGCATAATTCACTTGATGGTCTGCTCCGTGTTGGATCCAAGTCCGCATTAATTCAATTTCAGTTTCGGTAAGTTGTGGCTTTCCTTCGGGCGGCATGTGCTCTTCATCTTCAAGAGGTAAGGCTACCCTTTTTAGAAAAAGACTCTCCTCTGCATTATGGGGCAACCACAAGTCTCCATTTTCCCCTCCTTTGGTTATAGCTTCGATTGTGGTCAAATCCAAATCGCCCTTATGTTTCTGCGGATTATGGCAACTGGTACATTTCGCCTTTAAAACAGGAGCAATATATGCCGTATAAACCGGTGTATTTTCATCTATAATTTCCTCTTTTGAAGCGGTAATGGGCTCCATTAAAAAATTAGTGCCATGCGTCAATCCCGCACCAAAATGCCCGCCTACCATAACACCTATCAAACCCACATACAATAATACCTGAAACACTTTTGGATAGGAATAACACCAAACAAGCGCATAGATCACAAAGCACAAGGCCACGCCTACCCATTTATGGAGTGTTAGCAACTCCGAATCATACCCTTCCAACGATAACAAAAGCCCCATAAGGGTTGCCAGAACCGTTGTAAAGGACGTAAGCAATAATAGCGTAAAGTTTATCTTTTTAAAAGCGGCGGGTTCCAATTGCTTTTTAAACAGATTGAGTACTACCAAAAGTACGATGAACGCTACCGGAAAGTGCAATACCAAAGGATGCATCCGTCCTAAAGGTTGTACCCAAAAGGGAACCTTCATATAGCTTTCAAAGAGTACTAAAAATGCCAATAGTACATGCAGAAAGAACAAAACGTTCAAAAAGTAGGGAACCGCTTTTTTCATATAGCTAGGCTAGAATATCTTTTACCACATGGCCATGAACATCCGTTAAACGGAACCTTCTACCCAGATGCTTATACGTTAATTTTTCATGGTCCAAGCCCATTAAATGCATAATGGTAGCATGCAGATCGTGAATATGCACCGGACTTTCCGCTATGTTATACCCTAACTCGTCCGTCTTACCATAGGAGATACCCGATTTTACACCGCCACCGGCCAAAAAGATACTGAAACAACGTGGGTGGTGATCACGCCCGTAGTTGTCTCTTGTTAGTTTTCCTTGGCAATAGTTGGTTCTACCAAATTCTCCGCTCCATATCACTAAAGTTTCATCTAAAAGCCCCCTTTGTTTTAAATCGGTGATTAGGGCTGCGGAAGCCATATCCACATCTTTGGCCTGTCCTTTAATCTCGCCTACCAGATCATTGTGCTGATCCCACCCTTGGTGGTACAATTGTACAAAACGCACCCCGGATTCGGAGAGCTTTCTTGCTAGCAAGCAGTTGGCCGCATAGGTGCCCGGCACCATACAATCCGGCCCGTACATTTTTTTGATGTGATCTGGCTCATTGGATACATCCGTAATCTCGGGAACGGCCGTTTGCATCCTAAAAGCCATTTCATACTGCTTTATTTTTGCCGGAATTTCCGGGTCGCCAAACTCATCGTACCCTAGCTGATTTAAAGACGCCAAGTGGTCTAGCATCTTACGCCGGGTTTCACGGTCCATTCCCTTGGGGTCGTTCAAATATAAAATAGGGTCTTCACTGGCACTCAATTGCACCCCTTGGTGCGAGCTGTCCAAAAACCCATTAGACCATAATTTTGAATATACACCTTGACCGTTACCCTTGCCCTTTGAAAGTAACACACAATAGGCCGGTAAATTTTGATTTTCACTACCCAGACCATAACTGAACCATGAACCAATACTGGGCCTATTCCCAACCTGAGCCCCAGTTTGCATAAAAGTTAGTGCCGGATCGTGGTTAATAGCATCCGTATGCATGCTCTTGATCATGCAAATATCATCTGTGATTTTGGCGATATGCGGAAAAAGCTCACTTACCCAAGTACCGGATTCCCCATATTGCTTAAAACCGAATTTAGACCCCACTAATGGAAACGATTTTTGCCCCGCTGTCATACCCGTTAACTTTTGCTCCCCTCTAATTGAAGGCGGTAGCTCTTGGCCGAACATATCGTTCAATTTGGGTTTGTAATCAAAAGTCTCCAATTGGGAAGGTGCCCCGTTCTGTACCAATAAAATAATCCGTTTGGCTTTGGCGGCAAAATGCTTTAATCCCAAGGGCAACTGTTCTTCTGCTGCTTTTTTACCTTTTAGCAAATCGGGCATTAAAAGGGAACCTAAGGCTACGCCCCCTACTCCCATGGCCATTTTACCCAAAAAGTGTCTACGGTTCGTATTCAAATAATGTTCAAAAACTTCTTTATCCATATCTTTTGATTGAACGTTAACCTTTTACTATGGTTTCTTCCAGGTTATAGATGGTGTGAACAATCTGCATTAGTGCGGCAACTTTCACCTCATCCCTACCCTTTAAAATTGGGTACTCCCCAACTTCAATAAATTCTTTTGCTTTCTGCGTATCGTTCGCAAATGCCTCTTCCTGATCTTGATAATACTCTACCAACATTTCCTTTTCCTTGGGCTTTATACTCCTACAGAGAATGCGCTCAAAGGCTTTCTCTATTTTTTCATCTACTGTACTTTTTTCCTGTATTAAACTTTCGGATAGTACTCTTGCCGCTTCAAGAATGGTAGGGTCGTTCAAGGCTATGAGTGCTTGGAGCGGAGTCATGGTTGACTGCCTCTTTACCTCGCATTGATCGCGTGTGGCCGCATCAAAAGTCAGTTGAACCGGTGGCAGGGTTGTCCGTTTTATAAAAATATAAATTCCCCTTCTATACAGGTCCTTCCCATGATCTTGCACATAATTGGCCAAAATACCACGTCCTGAACTGGCTGCTTCCCAAATACCATCAGGCTGGTATACTTTTACGCTACGGCCTCCTATTTCATCATTTAATAAACCGCTGGTTGCCAATGCATGGTCCCTAATGGTTTCTGCGCTAAACCGTAAGCGCGTCATGTGCGAAAGGTATCTGTTATCCGGGTCTATGCCCAGCTTTTTGTCGTCAACCACAGAAGACTGTCTGTAGGTAGATGACATGACTATTTGCTTCACCAAACGTTTCATATCCCAATCGTTCTCCATAAAATCTGCGGAAAGCCAATTTAATAAACCTATGTGCGTGGGCAGGTCTCCCTGCATACCAAAATCTCCAGAAGACCTAACGATACCTTCGCCAAAAATTTCTTGCCATACCCTATTCACAAAAACACGGCTCGTTAATGGATTCTTTTCATCAAAAAGCCATTTGGTAAGACCAAGCCTGTTACGATCATAAACCAGGGTATCAAATTTTAAAACCGACTCCGGTGTGCTGGGCTGGACAATTTCACCTTTATCATCATACACACCCCTATTTAGCAAATGCGTAGTTCTTATGTCCGGTTTCTCCTCTATAACCATAACCTCTACATCTTCCGGTTCCTTTTTGTTCACGAACGGAAGCTCCTTTTCTACAACCTCATCCGTAAGTGTAATTAATGGAGGCTCAGCCAATACTTCGCCCATTGGTTTTGGTCTATGCACCACCTTATCAAAAAAGGCAAAGGTGCTGAAGTAGTCTTTCTGCGAAATGGGATCGTACTTGTGATCATGACACTTGGCACACTCCAAGGTGAGTCCTAAAAAAGCTTTCCCAAAAGTATTGGTTCGATCGGTTACATTTTCTATCCTAAACTCCTCTTCAATAATACCGGCCTCTTGGTTTATTTTATGATTCCTGTTGAAGCCGGTTGCCAAAATGGTCTCTATGTTTTTAGTGGGCATCAGGTCTCCCGCCAACTGGTAGGTTACAAACTTTTTGTAGCTGTAATTTTCGTTAAAAGCATGGATTACCCAATCCCGCCATGGCCACATGGTACGTAACTGATCGTTCTGGAAACCGTGCGAATCTGCATAGCGCGCCACATCTAACCAATGACTGGCCATTTTCTCGCCATAATGAGGACTGGACAATAACTCATCTACTATTTTCCCATAAGCATCAGGAGCATTATCCGATATGAATTTTTTACGCATTTCCGGAGTGGGCGGCAAACCTGTAATATCCAAAGAAACCCTTTTTAACAGACGTTCCTTATCCGCAATTTCGTTGGGTTCAAGACCTACTTCACTCAGTTTATCCAAAACAAAATGGTCTATTTCATTATTCACCCAATCTGAATCCGTATTTGGAATTTTTGGTTTTTTCACCGGAATGAATGCCCAGTGAGGGTCATAGACCGCTCCCTGCTCTATCCACTTTTTCAACACCTTTATTTAGTAATCTGAAAGCTTTAAATTGGATTCCAACGGTGGCATAAGGTTGGAACTATCTTTGGTCGTAATCCGTTGATACACCATGGATTTTTCTATATTCCTAGGCACAATAACAAACTCGTTTTCCGAATCCTTTAATGCCTTATACGCCCCTTCGGGAGTATCTAGCCGCAGGTCTGCAGACCTTTTATTGGCATCGGGACCGTGGCAATTAAAACACTTGTCCGACAAGATAGGACGCACATCAAAATTATAGTCTACCCTATCCGGCACTTTTTTCTGCGGAATGGAAGCATATTGCCCTTGGTCCTTGCAAGAGACCAGAAGTACGCCCAAAATTAGGAGTTGTAAAACCTGTTTTTTCATGAACTATACCCTTTCTAATTTTATAGGATAGGTTTTATTGGCATTCCACTGACAGACATAAATGTTCTTATCATCATCAATACACACATCATGACAGTGATTGAACAACGGCACCTCTTGCACCATAAGCTGTAGTTCCCCTTTCTTATAGACAGGGGCAGTACCTCCGGGATTTGAGATTACTTTATTGTCTTTGTCCAGAATGGTAACAAAACCCGAATCCGGAGTTTGCTCCAAATATTTAAGTCTGGACCAACATACGCCCGAGTACAAATTCTCACCATCTATGACCGGCCTACAAACAAAAGCCCCGGGCAGAAAAATACTGGACAGATATTTACCGTCCAGGCTATAGCGTTTAAACGAATTGTGCTTTCTAGAGGTACACAATAAGGTGATATTGTTGGGATCTCTGTCATCTATCGTAACTCCGTGGGCCGTACTGAACAAATGGTCCTCAAGACCGTGCCCCCCAAATTTTCTGATAAACTCTCCATCTTTTGAGTATTGCAAAATGAAATCGGAGCCATACCCATCAGCAACATAGATGTCTCCGTTAGGACCAACAGCAGTTTCCGTAGGACGGTACTTTTGGTCCTTTTCATATACCCCTATCTCATGCGGATTTGGCAATTGCATAAGTACTTTGCCGTTTACCGTAGTTTTTAAGATAGCCCCATCATTATCGGTAATAAAAAGCATATCCTCTTCCCCTTCTTTGGACAGGGTTAAACCATGGGCGGATTTTAAATCATGGGTCCAGCTTTTTAATAGTTTTCCAGACTTGTCATAAACAATAACATTGTTCTTTATTTCATCCGTTACCATGATTAATCTGCCTTTGGAGTCCATTACCATTTCATGGCAATTTTTCACCGGAGTGGTTGCCGGATTTAGGTTGCCCCATTCTTTATGAACGCGATATTTAAAATTGCCATGACCAATAATTTGATCGGATAATTTTGGCCTGTTTATAATCCCAAAACTATAAGTGGGTATGGTTACAGCGGCACTTGCAAGAGCGGACTGTTTAATGAAGTTTCGTCTGGAGTTTTTCATTTGAGTATTTTTGGTGCAGTTATACAAAATGCTTCTCAAAAATACCTAACTCCCTCTTTTACAATGTAGACTTATTACTCAAATAGGTGTATTTTTTGTGTATTACATACACTTAACCTACTTCTTGGATACGTAATGAGATGGCGGGTGGCCAAACTCCTTTTTAAAAATTCTACTAAAATACCGGTTGTCATTGTACCCTACTTTAAACGCAATTTCCTTAATGCTTAGATTCCCTTCCTGAAGCATGGGCATGGCTTTGGATAATTTATAGGTGTTGATATATTCAATTATGGTTTTACCGGTCAAGGCCTGAATTTTTCGGTACAATTGTGAACGGCCAATAGCCAATTCATCGCATAGATAATCGATTGAAAAATCCGAGTTTTCCAGATGCGCATCAATGACTTCGTTCACCTTTATCAAATACTGATCTACGGACGAGCTAGGTTCTACGAACAACTCTTCTTTTTGATATTTTTTGATGAGTCTATGCCTACTTTTTAGACGGTTCTGGATTTTCATTTTAATCTCCGAAACATTAAAAGGCTTCTCAATATAATCTTCGGCACCCGTTTCCAGACCTTTCAATTTGTTTTCCAAGCCCGTTTTGGCAGTCAAGAACATCAACGGGATATGGGCCGTTAATTCATTTCCCTTTAATTGATTTGCCACTTGAATTCCGTCGAACAAAGGCATCATAATATCACTTATTACAATATCCGGAATATGCTCCAAGGCCAACTGAAAACCATCCTTGCCATTATCTGCCTGAAGAATTACATAATCGTCGGACAACTCTGTGGTCAGGTAATTTCTGATATCCTCATTATCCTCAATAAGTAACACTACGGTTTCCCCCGTTGTACTCTCTACCATGGGAACCGCTTTTTCTTCAACGGCGGTTTCATAATCTTTATAACCTATAGGCAAGGTGATGGTAAAATGCGAACCTACACCTTCTTCGCTCTTTAAGCCGATACTCCCCCTGTGCAATTTCACCAATTCCGAAATCAGCGAAAGACCAATACCACTACTGTACCCTTTATTGGGGTTCTCATCTAACTGATAAAACCGTTCAAAAACTTTTTTCTGGTACTTTGCCGGAATGCCCGAACCGTTGTCTATGACCTCTATACACAAGCTTCCGTTCTTTACTTTATCATCCGTATCAATTTCAAGATTTACGTACGAAGCCTTCAAGGTGATTTTTCCGTTTTTTGGTGTAAACTTAAACGCGTTGGAAACTAGGTTACTCACCATTTTTTCAATAATATCCTCATCAAAATAAAGGGTATAATCCGTTTCCGGGGCATCGCATATAAAATTTATATTCTTCTCCTTTGCCCAATATTCATAGGCCGTGTACATGTTGGAACAGACCAATAGTTCATCATGGGCCTTGATTCGCAATTGTTGGTTTCCTTCCAGTTTTCTAAAATCCAGAATCTGATTGACAAGCTCCAACAGACGGTTACTATTTCTGTGCATCATCTGCAATACCTTGGTATCCGGTTTGGTGCCTTTACGTATGTACTTGTCCAACGGAGAGGTAATGAGCGTTAAGGGTGTACGCAGCTCATGGGAGATATTGGTAAAAAACCGCAATTTCATCTGTGCCAACTCCTCAAATTGATACACGCGTTGCTTCTCTATCTCAAACTTGTTCCGGGTCCTTTCCCGTAGCAAGAAGTAGCGAAATGCCCAGACCCCTAATAAAATCACCAGAATTCCCGCTAGAATTTGAACCCACAGGCGCTCCCAAAACGGAGGGGTCACTTCAATGTGCAATCGTTTTAATTTATCCGTCCAGACGCCGTCTTCGTTTGTAGCTTTTAACAAAAAGGTATAGTTCCCGGAGGGCAAGTTGGTATAGGTTGCCCGTGTACCATTGGCCATGGTCCAGTCCTTATCAAAACCTTCCAGCATATACGCATATTGGCACCGTTGTGTATTTTCGTACTGAATGGCTTGAAATCCCAGTTCTATCTTTTGGTCCTTATAGGATAACTGTAGATGATCCTCTACCTCAATACTTTTTTTTATGTAATCGCTATCCGGTGTAACCAGTTCATTGTTAACCCACAGTTTAGAAATATAGACCGATGGTGTCTTGGTACTGGGCACTACCCTTTCCGGGTCAAAAGTCATAAAGCCCGAGTTGGTGGAAAATACCATATGCCCGTTATCCGTAACCGCGCTAGAAACATTGATTTTCTGTGAAATGAGTCCGTCCTGCTCATTTAAAATACGCACCACATTATTCTTCGCATCCAGTTTTATAAGTCCGTTTCTTGTACCCAGCCACAGGTTGCCCTTGCCGTCCTGTTCAATGCTGTTAATAATCCTATCTTTCAGGAGGGCATTATCATACTGAATAAAAAGATCTTTTTGCGCATCATAACTACAAAGCCCCGAGTTTGTTCCCACCCAAAGGGTACGGTCTGCATCTTCAAAAATTACATTTATAAAATTGTTGTTTACCGTTGCGGTATTGCCAATCTCATGCCTGTAGTGTACAAACTGATTTTTCTCCGGTAGATAGCGTTTTACCCCATCACCATTGGTCCCGATCCAAATTTGATTTTTATAATCCTCGAACAGTTCATTGGCACGGTGAAAGTACCCGATACCGTTAGGGTCATTGGGATCACAGTCAAAATAAACGGTGGCATCGGTTTTGGGGTCGTAGATACGCGCACCCAAAACCTCTCCTGTCCAAACCAGTCCGGCACTGGTCTCCAAAAGACCAAAAAGCTCGGCGGGTTTTCTACTGGTTTTGGACAGCGTTTCCCCTTCTTCGGTAAATTGATAGATGGAATTGGTATCTGCCACCCAAACGGTTTCCTTGTCATAGGAACTCATATACGTTCTATGGTAAAAGCCCTTTAGCGCTTTAACCTGTTCGTGAGTAGCTTTGTCATAGATGGTAATGGCACCCCTATCAAACACCCAGTAGTTACTATTTGTTTTTAGGATTTTACCACTAACCCCAGGTGCTATGAACGGCTCAAAAATGACCGCCGATTTTTTAATGTGGAAAAAATGACCCGTACCGTCCAAGGCCCAAGAATCTTCCTTGGCCGGGTTGTGAAATATTTGCCGTATATAGAAAGACCCATCCTTGAACCGCTCATTGAGCGCTATTAATTTCTGGGTTTTAAATTGGTCATCTATAATCGCTATTTCTCCCCCATGAGCTATCCAACAGTTACCTACGTCATCCGGCTGTATGGCACTCACCCAGTCCTGGGTTAAACTCAATCTGTGGAACCGGTTCTTTTTATCTACGGTAAACAGCTTACCGCTAGAAACGATTAAATCATTATAAAACCCCAAAACGGGATACGCATGGGAACCCTCCGCTATATTTTTTACCAAACGTGTAAATTTCCCCGTATTTGAATGGAACATATTTAGCCCGATCCAGGTACCTACAAAAAGGCGACCATCCGGGGTTTCCTGTATATCCAGAACGTTATTATGGCTAATACTCTTGGGGTCCTGTGCATTGTATTGAAACCTTTTAAAAGTTCCGGTCTCACGGTCCATGATATTTAACCCGCCACCATCCGTCCCGATGTAAAAAGTTTTGTCCGTCGTTTCATAAATTACCCTAACTTCATTAAAACTGAGGCTTTCTGGGTTATTTTCGTCATGTATAAACCGCTGAAACCGGTCATACTCCCTATCATATTTTAGTAGACCGCCACCATAGGTACCCACCCATAAAACACCCGCACTATCTTCAAACAAACAAAAAACATGATTGTCCGTGATACTGGTCTGCTCATGCTCATTTTTGCTATAATTCTTAAAATTACCCCCATCAAAACGCCATAAACCATTGGTAGAGGCTATCCAAAGAAACCCGTAACGATCTTCCAAAATATCCTGGGCCTCCGTTTCTATGGGCAGTTGAAAATGAGTAATTTCATAATTACCAACCTTACCTTGCCCGTAGACCGTTGTAGAAAAACCTAGAATACAGACCGTTATAAATTGAAATAAAAAACGAGAAACGCTATGCATGTTTTGAATATAAACCAATTCTCATGAAAGGTAAATTAATTTTAAAATTTATAAGTCCCTAATTAAAAATACACACCGCTTTCTGGTGTGAAAACCTACTAATTACGCCTGTTAGCCAAGAGGGTTAAAATAGTGCCGATCCTTGCTAAAATACGAAAACGCACACGCCCCATTTTAAGGTTACTTTGTAGACCGTTGTATGTGCCCTTCCGTGACTTTAAGAACTAGGCACTTTAAAATCGTTTTATAAAACACGTTAAAAATGAACATTCGTATCCTTGCTCTTGTCTGTATTGGGTTGTTATTCGGTTGCAAAAATTCTACTACTCCCGCACCAAAAGAAACACCAAAACAACCTAACATTCTGTTTCTTGCCATAGATGACCTTAGGCCGGAATTGGGCGTGTACGGTTCCGATATTGCCATTACCCCACATATAGATGCTCTTGCCCATGAAGGTCTTCGTTTTAATAATGCATATTGCCAACAGGCCATTTGCAGTCCTTCCAGAGCTAGTTTAATGACCGGTGCCCGGCCCGAAACCATTCAGGTAATTGAAAACTTTACGTATTTCAGGGATAAAAATCCGGATATACAAACCCTTCCCCAGCATTTTAAAGCCAATGGTTATGAGACCGTTTACACCGGAAAAATCTATCACGGTAAATATAACGACCCAGAACTTTCATGGAGCAGACAGCCCGTTGCCATTAACAAAAGCGATGTGAAATTCGGTTTTAAACTGCCCGAGAACATTAAAATGCAAAAAGAAAATAGCGTGGCCATGGTAGCCAAATACGGTGAGAATGCGCTTAGAAACGGACTTGGTAAAGGGCCTTCCTATGAATTTGCCGATTTTCCCGACAATGCCTACGAAGACGGTTTCAATACCGATCTGGCCATTGCCACTATGAAAGATATGTTGGAAAAAAATCCCGAAAAACCGTTCTTCTTGGGTATGGGCATGAAAAAACCCCATTTGGATTGGATAGCCCCAAAAAAATACTGGGATATGTACAATGAGGCGGAAATTAAACTTGCCGAGCAGGACAAAGCCCCCAAAGACGGTGCCACTATGGGACTGCATGCTTCGTTTGAATTAAGGGCCAGGGCCGGAATTCCAAAAAAAGGCGATATATCTCCCGAGCAGGCCATAAAATTAAAGCATGCCTATTTAGCTTGTGTGAGCTATGTAGATGCTCAAATTGGTAAAATGCTTGCCGCATTGGAAGATGCTGGAATTAAGGACAACACTATTGTTATTTTGTGGAGCGACCACGGTTGGCATTTAGGCGATATGGGTATTTGGGGGAAAGCCACCAATTATGAAATTGCAACACGGGTTCCGTTAATTATACGCACTCCGGATATGGCAAAAGAAACCAGAGGGAAATCTACCGATGCCCTTGTAGAGCTAGTGGATATGTATCCTACCCTTTGCGAACTTGCTGATATTTCAAAGCCCGAAACTTTAGAAGGTCAAAGCTTTGTTCCATTACTCTCCAATCCAGAACAAGAATGGAAAACAGCCGTTTTTTCGCAGTTTCCTACACCAGCACTGCGCGAGTGGGCGGCCAACCCTTTATCCAAAGGAATGCGCGAAACTTCTTTTGGACCGTTAATTGAAGAAGTTGAGGAGCGTATTAAAAAACAACAAGGCGAAAAATGGGACCGCGACCTATTTGAAAACCGACTCATGGGCTATTCTATGCGTACCCAAAAGTACCGGTTTATTGTTTGGAAAGATTATACGGATGCCGCTGCAGAGCCTATTTTTATAGAACTCTATGACCATGAAAAAGACCCGTCCGAAACCGTGAACATTGCAAAGGAGCAGCCTGAGCTTGTAAAAGAACTTATGGTGCAATTCAATAAAGGTTGGCAAGGAAACCAGGCCAAAGTAACAGAGAAAGGAGCTTAATGCTCCTTTTGCACACCGTGGTGCGAAGCAGAAAAAACCAAACGTAACTTAGGTAAAACAGCCTACTGTTTTCCTTCCCGTTTTTGAGCGGTAGCCAGTGCCCGTTTCTTCTTGTAATATTCCTTGTTCGCTACGTAGATTGTTTTCTTTACTTCACAGAAAACAGTATTACGATCGGCATTCATTAAACGGGTTGTCTTTACAATATCTATTTCTTCTTCCTGCCCTAGCCTTGCTTTAATTTCATTTATTTCTTCTTGGTCGTATTCAAAATCTGCGTAAACGTCCTCTTTTGCCGGTCTTTTAAAAGTTATCTCCGCAGATTTGTCCCACACCACAAAATCATTGCCCAAAATATGAATTAACTGCACCATAGGTATGGGGTCTACCGCCGAAAAAAGACTGCCCCCAAATATAGTATTTACGTAATTCCTGTTTTTATAGCTAATAGGGAGTTTTACCGTAACCTTTTTGAGGTCTTCTGAAACATGTTTTACCCTAGCGGTAGTTCTGCGGTACATTGGCGATAGGTTAAACCCATGTTTAAATAGGGTGTGCTTGCCCATAAACCGCGAACCAAAATCCGATACCTTACTATAAAATGACATATGCCTTCTGTTTTTTCATGTAATAAAACCACAAATTTAGTACTCTAAAAAGGGTTTAAGAAATATATACATGAGAAACGCGGTACAGTGAAAAATATAAAAAAAGGGGGGACCTAAGTTTTGTTAGCTGTTAAGATAAGTTCTGCGATAAGTAATTATTCTGCAAACACAAAGCCATTTTTAAGCGCTTGTAAAAGCATAATATATGTATACTATATTCTTATTTTTCTATAAACATCAACAGTACTTGGGATTTAAGTAAATTACAGCTTAAATAGACATAAACGTACTTTAGTTTGTTTATACTGTTGTTGTAGGTAAGCTAAAAAAAAGCAAAACTAATATCAAATAGAATTATGGAAGAAGACTCGTTTAGCGGACTTTCGTGGATGACTGAAGAAATGAAAAATGAAATACGAAAGCGAGACAAAATAGTACAACAGGAAGATATAGAAAGTCTATTCTCTTTAACTGACAATTCTGACTTTTCTATTGCATTACATGAAATACTCGTAAATAGAATAGACACGATAAAAAACTAAATTCATTAAATCCAATACAACTAAATTTATTTCTGTGCATGCACTTGGAAAATGCAGGTCAAGCGGATAGTATATTAAGTTTTTTACAAGAGTGGTTTCCTGAACAGAAAGAGCAAATAATAAAATCACTAAATGAAATAGGAGCAATTAAATCTGCCAAAATCATAGAACAGGCAATTGAATTACTTCCTGAAAATGACAGTTGGTTTTTTGAAAGTTCAAACAAAGGCTCTGAAAAGTTAATGGATAAACTTGATAGTGAATTTTCAGATTATCCCGATGGACCTATGCGAGATTTGTATCGTAAATATGCTGAAAAATATAGAAATGAACTTTGAAAAAAATGAAAGCCTACCTACAACACTAGTAACCGTTGCGCAAGCCGTTGATTCTCCACGGAATGGATTCATCTAAGCCTCTTTAAGGGGCTTTTTTTATGTCGGGTCAAAATGGAGGTGCCAAATTTAGATGCTTTATGTAAGTCCTGAACAAGTGTTGAAGCGCACTTTTTACCAAGGTTACCAAATCAGGCCGTCCCGCTCCACCTTTGGAACGTTACCGTTCGAACTTTAGGTACTTTTTCAGGTTATAGGCAATCGCCGAGAGGCAGCTCTGCGTATGGGGCACCCGGTGCAGATATGCTTTCTTGCCCGGTATTTCTACTTTCTGGTGACCGTGGTCCCTGAACCCCTTGGTGAACGTATCGTTTTCCTGGGAGACAGCGGTAGCAAACGAAAAGCATCTTGGATAAATAACTTACGAATCACCGGTAAATTCTTACACTTTAACGAGTAAAACCGTAGATAACCGCAATTGTAAATAAAACACTTGTTTATGTGCCTGCTATTTAACGATATTTAAAATGAGGTAGGAAAACTGCGTTGGGCAATGCCCGAAAAGTTAGGGATAACCTATTCTGTTTTCTAGGGATGAACGCTTTTTGTAAAACGTTAAAAAAAATTGCTATGCCGTTTAACCTGCGCTATTTGTCTAAAACAAGGAATAAGCCAAATAGGCTTTATGCCTTATTTGACGCTAAAAAAGTATTGAAAAACAACCAAATTAAGATGGATATGCGGCATATGGCGGATATCCAGTAGTTGTGGCGAATTGCCTTCGGCCGCGTCCCTACATCGAAAAAAGCAAGACGGGCAACACTCAGTTCGCATACCTTTTTTCGATTCCCGGTGCGCTCAATACGCCACAACGGCCCGGGAAGGGCAGCGCAAAAATATAGGGAGCGACGGCCGAGAACCGTAACGACCTCCCGAAGGAAAACGAAACACAACAAGGGATAAGCCCCACAAATGCGCAGCCCAGACCCTTAACGCGTATGCTGCGCATCCGCAGGGCCTAGTCCCGGGCCGTTACCTGCAAGCTGAAAAAAATGACCGAAGCTGAATTTAAAAATATAGGATTATACAAAGACCAGTATCTTTTTGAACACGAAAGGAGAAAATTTTATGATAGACTTATTCAATACCCGACAACTTTACTTGTAATTTTTATAGGTTCTGCTCTTTATTGTTTAAATAAGTATTATCCCAATGGAATTGATAAATTTTGCTTTGAAACAGACTGGTTTTTCATAATTGCTTTTGGACTTTTTTCATTGACCGTAATCATTACAATTTGGTTTTTAGGAATTATGTTTCACGGTTTTACTAGAAAGTATGAATACCTGCCGTTTACTGGAGAATTAGAGCAACACGAAAAGGAATTATATAAATATTATTATAAATACAGTAAGAAAAAGTCATTCAAGAAAAAGCGTGAGGACGCAAAAAATCTTACTTGCCAAAAATTTACTTTCAACTTAAAGAAATATTATATCGGTACAACTCAAACAAATCAAGTTATTAATGATAAGAGAGCCGACGCATATTATCTTACAAGAACTTTTCTATTTATTAATTTAGTTCTATTAATAGTACTAGGAATTATAGGATATTTAAAATAAAATTATGTCACAAAAACCACCGCCACCACCGCCGCCTCCGCCACCAAGAAAAGTTAAAGGCTCACCACCTTCAACAAACCCTAGACCAAATCCGCCAAAGCCACCAACACCATCACAGCGGAATTAAAGGAAAATAAATGATGGAGGTTATTGGCAGAGTCAATAGAAGAAAAATTTACTATGTTCAGGTTAGAAATAACTCTGAATGGAAATCTTCTTTGCCGAAAAATGATTGGGTCGCATTTACAATTGCGAATAAAGAAGATGAGGAATTAGTTCCGCCAGCTGTAAAAATATGTATGGATAAGAATGTATCTTATACTTGTAGTGCTGGAAATTTAGGACATATGACCGAACAATATTTTGATGAAGAAATATCTTGGAGAGGAGTTGACTATGAAATGCGAACCAAAAAGGAATTTGATTATGAACTTTCACCTGTAACCACAGCTCATAAAAATTTTGGAGAAGGATTTTGGTTTGCAACAACTTTAGCTCACGATGACAATTTTGAAATTGATAAAGTAGTTTGTGTTGACTTTACTGATAGAAAAGTAAAGAAACATCTAACTGAATTGATTGACAAAATAAATAATGGTTGGTTACCAAGCGATGACGAAATTGAACTTGCGGAATATGACAGCTGATAAAAAAGCCAGCAGGTAACAATGGCTATAGTTAATACGGGTTTTGGTGCTTAACCCAAAGTTTAGAACTTTTAACCAAGTCCGCCAAATCTTTTTGATTTGGCTTTATAAAGAAAAAGATAAAACAAAATAAAAAGTTTTGGCTAAGTGCTTAATCGAAAATTAATCGCTTTTTTAATCCCGTACTAACCATAGCCGAGACGTTGTGGCGAATTGCCTTCGGCCGCGTCCCTACATCGAAAAAAGCAAGACGGGCAACACTCCGACCCCATACCTTTTTTCGATTCCCGGTACGCTCAATACGCCACAACGGCCCGGGAAGGGCAGCGCAAAAATATAGGGAGCGACCTCCGAAAACCGTAGAGACCTCCCGAAGGAAAACGAAACACAACAAGGGATAAGCCCCACAAATGCGCAGCCCAGACCCTTTACGCGTATGCTGCGCATCCGCAGGGCCTAGTCCCGGGCCGTTGTAGGGCATTTGAGAAAAGCACTATATTTATATTGCTGAATTTGAAAATATAATAAAGAAATTAATGATTTATAAAATTCCAAACATATCCGCAAACCTTGACTTAAATGAAAGTTTAAAGAACATTGAAAAAATAATTGACAACTTAAATAAGCGAAGAGATAATGGATTAGATTCTGAACTTGAGAATAAGCTAAAAAAGCAATTATTGATTTCTTCTGTTTACAATTCAAATGCGATAGAAGGGAATAAATTATCATTAAGAGAAACAGAAATTATCCTTGATGGAATGGTCATAAATGAAAGACCATTAAAAGACGAGATTGAAGCTCGTTCTTTAGCCAATGCAACTGAATATCTTTATCGTTTAATTGATGGTAGAGAGCCTTTATCTAAAAGAACTCTTCTTGAATTGCATAGTCTAATAATGGAAAATGTACCTAATATACAAGGTGGTAGTTTCCGTAAAGAAGAAGTAACCATAAAAAACGCTGAACATAAACCGATTTATTGGGCAGATGTTGAGCCAGAGGTTGATGAGTTATTCAAATGGATGAATAGGAATATGCACAAATATGACCCAATCATAATGTGTTCTATTTTACATCATTGGCTTGCTTGGATTCATCCTTTTAGCGATGGAAATGGAAGAGTTTCAAGATTGTTTACTAACTTTTTCCTATTGCAAAAAGGCTATCCTGAAATTGTAATTAAAATATCAGATAGAGACAATTACTATAATTCATTAATTGATGCTGACAATGGTGATATTACGTGTTTAGTTGAATTGTTTTCAGACAAATTAAGACAAACAGTTAATATTTATGAGGAGTTTTTAAATGAATATGATAGACAAAAAACTTGGAAAGCAAGATATAAACAACTTGGTGATGATAGTTACGAAAAAGCAAAAGAAACTTATTCATATCAATATGAGGTTTGGAAAAGCCAATTAAATGTTTTTAAAGCTTTACTTTTTGAAAACATTAAAGAACTTGAAGAATTATTACCACAACTTACATTTTATAAGAAAGAATATGATATTCTTTCTTACAGTCAATATTTAGATATTATTGAAGATAGAAAAGTTTCTAACACTTGGTATATTGTAATTTCTATTTATAATAAAACGAATGAAAAAAGTATGGGTTTTGTCTTTTATTTTGAAAGGTTTAAATTCTCATCCAAAGTAAATTTTTCCAAAAGCAAACCTAAAAAAGAAGATAAACCTCAAATTAAACTTTTTGTAACCGCCAGAAAAGACCAAAGGTCATATAGAATGGAAAGAAGTGTAGAATTAGTTAATGTTGGAACTTGGGGTGACCAATTATCTTTTGGTGTTCATAATTTAAAATGGGACCCAAAAAAGAAAGGTGACAATAATAGAGCTTCAATTATTACCATACGGGAAAATCCAAGTAAAATAATTAGAACATTTTTAGACCAAATATTATATAGTTACTTTGATATCGGAAAAAAACGCCCTACAACACCGTATATAAAAAATAGCGGAAACCGTCCAAAACCGAGAAGAAAGCAATAAATTAAAGACAATAATAGACTGAAAAGTTTGTGCCTAAAACCCGCTACTTTTCATATACAAGACCGTTATGTGCAAGCTAAAAAAAAATATTGCTAAAAATTAATGAAGGTATTTTACATCATATTTTTCCTTATTCTCAATGTTCTGATTTTTGAAAAACTGACCAAGAAAATAAATATAGCAACAAAATTAAAAAATGGATTTGTTATACTTTTATTACTAATCGTTACTTTACATTTTTTAAACCCACTTGATTTTGCAATTGCTAATAAAGTATTTATAATTTTATTTGGATTCAGTTCGTCATTATTCATATTTCATTTTGGTAGTCGAATAGCAATAGCTTTTTCGACGAGTATCAATCACGGGAACGAGGATAAACTACTTTATAAATGGTACAACTTTTTAATATTTTACGTAATTTATATAATGATTTCCGTTTTCCAAATAGCAACAATCATAGAAAATTGGAGTTGATAATATGACTGAACAACCAATAATAAAACGAATAGGAAAACCAGCTGAAATCGATTTGAGAAAACCGAAAGCAATTGGTAGTACTGGATTTTATTTAAAGTCGTTTAAAACTAAAAATACTGGAACTGAATCTCTGAAACTGGAATCAAAATGTAACTTTGAAAAGCGAACTGGCGGTATTTTATTACGTTCAAACTATTCCAATAAACTCACTGTAATACCTATTCCGAATGAAAATATAATTGGAATTACATTAAAACGTGGAGAAGAAATTATTGACCCATTTTTCTTGTCGCCAATGTGGATTTTATTAAAACTCGGAGTTTCTAAATTATACGCTAGATATTTTAGATTTAGGCTTCACGAATATTCGATTGACCAAATGGAATTGAATATTGAAACATCTGAATATGATATGGATTTAATTGCAAATGGATATTTATTTGAACGACAATTAAGTTTTTTTGAGAGTTTGAATTACGGAAATAAATTAAAAACGGAAATAAAAGCCAGCACATAACAATATATAAAAAACATAGGGCATTTGTGGCTTAACCGAAAGTTTGGGCTTATTAACAAAGTCCACTAAATATAAAATTTGGCGTTTATAGTAGAAAAGATAAACGCAAAATATTTATATTTAGCTAGGTTATAAACCGAAACGATAGTGCTTATCACCTGCCCTACGTTTCTTATACTTAACGTTGGCAGCAAGGCGGAAACGACAGAAATACACTTTTTACCAAATGGTAAATGACACAAAACAAGGATATATTACTTTGCAACAATGAAAGAATTTATAGAGTACATCTTGCAATATGGTAATTTGAATAAACAGCAAATTGACTTGCTTACAAGCAAAGCAAAAGAAATTGAACTTAACAAAGACGACTATTTTGCAGAAGCGGGAAAAGTTTTGAAACAAGTCGGGTTTATTATTGAGGGTATTCTTCGTATTTGTTATTACAACAACAAAGGTGAAGAAATCACTAAAATTTTCATTGAAGAAAACCATCTTATTTTCAACTTAAATAATGCACCTTCAACGGAATATATACAGGCTGCAACAGATTGTAAGCTACTTGTATTTTCTAACAAAGATTGGAAAGAAATTTCTGAAACTATAATTGATTGGGAACATATTATTCAAAAGATTACGAATAAATCACTTGCGCAAAAATTGGAACGAGTAAGTCCGTTAGTTTCACAAGATGCAACGACACGTTATCTGGAATTTATGGAAAAATATCCAACACTTGTAAATCGCATTCCCTTATCATACATCGCTTCATATTTGGGAATCACACAACAGTCGTTGAGTAGAATAAGAAGAAATATTCGCTAAACTGATTTTACCATATGGTAAACAGGTTCATTTTTAATCTGTGCACTTTTGTATCATCAATTTATATTAAAAAATAAAGAAAATGGACAAAACAATTTTTATTACAGGTGCATCATCAGGATTAGGAAAAGCAACTGCCAAATTATTTGCGGCAAATGGTTGGACGGTAATTGCTACAATGCGTAATCCCGAAAAAGAAACAGAACTTACTGAGTTACTAAACATTCATCTTTTGAAGTTGGACATCAATAATGCTAAGCAAATTGCTCAAGTAGCTTCTGAAGCAGAAAAAATAAGTCCTGTAGATGTATTATTCAATAATGCAGCGTATGGACTTATGGGAGCTTTTGAGGGGACTAGCGATGAACAATTAACAAGACAGATCAACACTAATTTCTTAGGAACAATACTCGTTACAAAATCATTTCTTCCTTACTTCAGAGCAAGAAAAGGCGGAACGATTATTACTGTTACATCTTCAACCGCTAATATTCCTTATCCGTTTGTTGCAGTTTATGCAGCAACAAAATCAGCATTGGAAACGTGGACGGAAGGAATGAGCTATGAACTAAATGAGTTTGGAATCAATATCAAAACAATTGTTCCTGCTTATATGCAAACTAACTTTGGAAATAATGCACAAATGGTTTCTCATCAAAATTATCAGGAAGTTTTTAATCAATACATCACGGCAATGAAAGCAGATTCAAATGCAAAAAAAGATACACCTGAAACCATTGCCAATGTAGTTTTCCAAGCTGCGACAGACAACAAAAAGAAATTACACTACACAGCTGGCAATCTTTCAACAGTAGAATATGAATGGCTGAGAAAAGATGGAATAGAAAATGTAATTTCAACAATGAACAAGCGATTTTTTGAACACGAATAATGACGTAAAAAAACCCAGCTGCCAACAACGTGTATAAGCAATAGCGGTTTAGGTAATTACTTAAACCGTTTTTCATTTTAATAAAGTATATTGCTAATTGAAAGGCTGTCGCACATAATCCGCTACTGCTCATACACAAACACGTTGTGGCGAATTGCCTTCGGCCGCGTCCCTACATCGAAAAAAGCAAGACGGGCAACACTCCGTCCCCATACCTTTTTTCGATTCCCGGTACGCTCAATACGCCACAACGGCCCGGGAAGGGCAGCGCAAAAATATAGGGAGCGACCTCCGAGAACCGTAGAGACCTCCCGAAGGAAAACGAAACACAACAAGGGATAAGCCCCACGGATGCGCAGCCCAGACCCTTAACGCGTATGCTGCGCATCCGCAGGGCCTAGTCCCGGGCCGTTACCACCAATTTGAAAAAAATATTTCACATAACAATTATCTTCCTTTTTATAGGCATTTCGGCTTTTTCACAAAATGATTCTATCGAGTCATTAGTTAAAAAAGCAAGTTCTGTAAACTATAGCATGTCGGAGTTGACCGATTTTGCGAAACAAAATATCAATAAGAAAAAGGACTTAGCAAAGTTCTTCTACTATTGGGTTGGCTCAAATATTCAGTATGATGAGATTACATTACAAAATGTACTGAACGGAGAAATATCAAATGAAGAATTTAACAACCTTCAGTCAATTGAAAATGTATTTGAAACTAGAAAAGGTGTTTGTGCAGGATATGCTCAACTTTACAAATGGTTCATGGACCAAATGGGCATTGAAGTTTATGTAGTAACTGGATACATAAGGGACGAGCGTAATCACTATGTTGAGTTGGAATTAGATGATGATTCAAGACACGCTTGGAACGTGATTAAATTAGATGGCACATGGATTATATTAGATTCGACTTGGGGCACTTCGCAAGACTCTTCTGTTTCAAATTTCTATTTTGATATGAAACCAGAGCTAGCTATAATAACTCATTTTCCTGAGCAGGAAAAATGGCAATTATTGGAAAAACCATTGTCATTAAGTGAATTTAATAACTCAAAATTTATAAAACCCGTTTGGTTTCATGTTGGCTTCACCGACATTCCATCATTAAAGGAAGATTCACAATATTATTATTTTGTCTATCGTAGTAATCCAGACAAAGAATGGTCAACTCTTTGGATGTATAGTCTAGAAAATGGAAATTACACTATAATCCGAAATACAACTAGAATTGACCAAGATGGTTTTACGTACATAAGATTTGAAAAAACTCAAGTTCCTGAAAAAGCCTTTTATAAAATGCAATTAAATAGATTCAATACTGAGGAAAGTACATCTACATCTATTTTCAACGTATTCTATTTCAAAACGTAAAAAAAACTGGTGGTAACAAAGCCTAAACGTAATGCGGACTTTAGGGCAAAACCGAAAGGTCTGTGTATATTTATGAAGTCGCTAAATCTTATGGATTTAGCTTTGGACAAGAAAAAATAAAACTAAACAATAAGCTTTAGCTTCGTGCTAAGACGGAAACGAAAGGTTCCCTTATTTCCGCACTACGCTTAGCCCAACCGTTGTGGCGAATTGCCTTCGGCCGCGTCCCTACATCGAAAAAAGCAAGACGGGCAACACTCAGTTCCCATACCTTTTTTCGATTCCCGGTGCGCTCAATACGCCACAACGGCCCGGGAAGGGCAGCGCAAAAATATAGGGAGCGACCTCCGAGAACCGTAGAGACCTCCCGAAGGAAAACGAAACACAACAAGGGATAAGCCCCACAAATGCGCAGCCCAGACCCTTTACGCGTATGCTGCGCATCCGCAGGGCCTAGTCCCGGGCCGTTGTACAACATTTCGCATGAACATTAAAATAATCCTTTTATTAATCATATTGCCTATTCTCTCATTTGGACAAATTCCTAAGAGATATAACGATTTGCATAAGGGTTTGGAGAAAATTGATTGCAAAACAACTAAAACAAACTACAAAAATGGCAAACCTAAATATTGCGGAACTACAACTTATTATAAATACCAAAATAAGGAGTACGCTTTTTTGACTGGACAACATATAGGTTACTATAAAGATGGATGCAAAAATGTTTCTACTTACGATATTTATGGAAATGTATTAATGCATGAGTTTTATGACAAAAATGGGGTTTTAACTACCGTACATGAAACAATTCTTCTGGACAATAGTGCGAAAAATTTGAAGGAATTACTAGAAGACAAAGCAGAATCAACGTTTATTCAGGAATTAAGAGAATATAAAATTTCAAAAAATACCGGTAAAAGATATCTATTTAAGAAAGGGAGATATACAAATGGAAAAAAAAGTGGTGTATGGACTTATTACTTTCCTGACGGAAGTATAAAAAAGGAGATTGAAAAAAATAAAAACGTTGTACAACAAAACCTATAAACAATACGGGCTTCGGGCTTTAACGAAAGGTTTGCGCATTTTTACGAAGACCGCAAAATCTTATGGATTTTGCTCTGGACAGGAAAAAATAAATCAAAACAATAAGATTTCGCTATGTCGTGGCGGAAAGTAAACACTAATTTGCTCCCGTACTGTTCATAGCTAAACCGTTACAGAGCATTAGAAAAAAACCCGCAATCAAGAACTTTTAAATATGAAAATTTGGATTACTGACAGTCAAGATGAACAAAATCTAGAAGACCTACTAAGAGATTCTGACCAAATACATATTCCAATTTTTCAACGTGAGTATGTATGGAAACAAAAAGAATTTGATTTCTTGATTCACGACATCCAATTGATTCAAGAGTCAGTTGAGAATTCACAGTTTTTAGGAGCTATAGTTTCATATGAAAGACCTCGAGACAATAAAATTGTCGGAAGATTAAGGTCAATGGATATTGTTGATGGTCAACAAAGGCTCTTAACAATTTATGTTTTTATTTTAGCAATAGCTGAAAGAATACATTTCTATGACAAAGAATCAGCCTCAGAAATTATTCAAGAATTTCTTCTTTTACCACAACGAAGAGGATTAAGTGTAAATACTCGAATTATTCCCTCATTTAGAGATAGGAGTCAGTTTAGAGCCTTATGGGATAGAATTAATACACCCGAACATTTACAAGAAACACTAAAAGATAATCCACCCATTCCGCCATTACCTTCTGGAAATTCATCTGGTAGTTTAACTAAACAATATGCTAGAATCATTTCCTGGCTAAAAAAACATACACCTGCAGAACCTGAAAATGCTATTAATTACCTGCAAGAAACATTATCGGTTATTACCAGGAAACTGACTTTTGTTCATTTAAAATTAACTGATGCAGTTGTTGCGACGAAAATATTCGAAAGATTAAATTATAGAGGAGTTAAAGTTGGCGTAATAGATTTAGTTCGTAATGAAATTTTTTCACGAATAAGTCAGGACCCGGAAAAATCACTAAATATTTACGAAACAGAATGGGGACCATTTGAATCCAATTTCGAAAATAGAGAAGAAGGTTTCTTTTTTCCGTATACATTAATCCATAATTCCTCGATAAAAAAATCTGAATTATTTTCAGAATTAAGAAGTATATGGAAAGGTCTAGAGCCAATTGAAATTATTAATCATATGCGTCCATTTCAAGAAGCATATTTAGCAATTGTAACAGGTCATCCATCGTATAATTATAAAAAGCTTAATGACCAGATTATACAACTACATTCAATTCGTGTTCCATCGGCAACTTATCCATTTATTATGAATATTTTAAATGGAATTAAAAATGAAGGTTTAGACTTGAAAAAAGGACTTAAACTTCTTGAATTTTTAGAATCTTTCCTTGTAAGAAGAGCAATAGTAGGTTACGAACCGACAGGTCTGCACGCTGTTTTTAAAGGTGTTTGGAATGACATAAAATCAAATCCTACAGTAGAAGCTTTGAAAAATCAAATAGAAACACATTCTACAGTACAAAATCCAACCGATAAGGAAGTCATTGAAGCTATAAAATCAAGGTCACTATATAAAGCGAGAATAACTCAATATATCATTAGAGAATTTGACAAGTCAATTCAAGGAGATACGCCTAAGGAAGATTTTACTATAGAACATATTATGCCACAAACTTGGATTGATGGAGATAATTGGTCTAAACTAATTACTAAAGAAGAACACAAGGAATTAAAAGACACCTTAGCAAACCTAATACCTCTGTCTGGGGAGTTAAATAAAAATGTTCAAAGAGATTTATTTGACAAAAAACGACCTAGATATTCAAAAGAATCAATGTTTATTACAGCTAGAAATCTTGCAGAAGAATGGCAAGTATGGAATAAAGATAGTATTCTAGAAAGGGCTAATTTATTAGCTAAATGGACTATTAAACGGTGGAAAAAATAACGCTCTGTAACAATGTATATAAAAAATAGCGCGAGCAGTTGCTAACACAAAGGTTTGAGCATTTTTGGAAAGTCGCCAAATTTTTAAATTTGACGATTTCCAATAAAAAAGATAAATAGTAAAATTTAAAAATTCGGCTTGTGTTTAATCCGAAAAGTTATCGCCTATTTTCAGCGCTACTTTTCATATACGGAGCCGTCAGACTGTCTCAATACTTAAAGATAGCTTTACCTCGCAAGGTTCGATATTCCTTATCTTTAAGTATGGAGTATCAACAGAAACAATCCCGTACCCAGCTTACCCTCTACACCACTTGTTTGGACGATATGATCGGCGAGGAAAATTCAGCACGCACCATTGACCGTTTTGTGGACGGTCTGGACCTACAGGCCTTAGGGTTTGGGCCCATGGCATCGCAAGGGCGTCCGCCCTATGACCCCGCCGATCTCTTGAAGCTTTACATCTATGGGTATTTGAACCGGATACGTTCGTCTAGAAATTTAGAGTTGGAGTGTGCCCGCAACATCGAACTGATGTGGCTGCTCGGCAACCTAAAACCGGACCATAATACTATTGCCCGTTTTAGAAAGGACAATCCCAAGGCGATAAAACGGGTGTTCCGAGCCACGGTGTCCATAGCCAGGAACCACGAGCTGATCGGCGCAATCCTCATTGCCGGAGATTCCACCAAACTCAGGGCGCAGAACAGCAAAAAGAACAACTTTAACCTAAAGAAGGTCGCACGCCACCTGGAATACATCGATAAAAAGCTCGAAGAACACCAACAGGAGCTGGCCGAGGCGGACGGCGACCGAAAGGAGGATATCCGTAAACTGGCAGAAAACAGGGAACGACAACGGGAAAGATATCTCCGTATCCTAGAGGAACTACGGGCGGACACCTCCACGGAAAACCCACAGATATCCACAAGCGATCCCGATAGCCGCCACCAGATCGTCAGGGGCACCATAACGGAAGTCTGTTATACCGCACAGACAACGGTGGATGCCGACCATAAGCTCCTGATCGATTACAAGATCACCAACCAAAACGACAAAAAGGCCATGGGCGGTATGCTCAGAAGGGCAAAGGCCATTTTGGGCACCAATACCTTTACCGCATTATATGACAAAGGCTACCATACCGGAAGCGAGTTCAAGGTAGCGAGCGATCTTGGCATCGACACCCTGGTGGCCGTGCCCGGTATCGGCCGTGCCAGCCAGGCACCGGACCCGGCATATAATGCCGAACATTTCAACTACGACCCACAACGGGACAGCTATCGCTGCCCACAGCGCCATGAGCTTACCAGTAACGGAAACTGGTACAGGGCACGCAACTATCGGTTCAAACAATACAAAACGAAAGCGTGCAAAAATTGCCCGGTGCGCAACCGATGCACATCGGCAAAGCAAAATGGAAAGATATTGCAGCGCAGCGAATTCACGACGTTTATCGAACGTAACGCCCGTAGGGTAGAGGAGCGACCAGATGTTTACAAAAAACGGCAGGCCCTTGTCGAACATCCTTTCGGTACCATAAAAAGGCAATGGGGCTTTGACCACATCATCACCAAAAAGGGAATCCCTGCGGCCGGTGCAGACTTTGGGCTTATTGCATTGGCGTATAATTTAAAAAGACTTATCAAATTAGGTTGGAAGCCCGAAATCAGGGAAAATCACCGAACGAACATCTTAAAAACGTCCCTTCTAACCGTTAAAAGGCTGAAAGATGGGGTCTTGTCCCATATATCCGAATTTATGAAAATCCCCCCATCTTTCAGGCCCATATCTCGTATATCCCAAATTGTGTAAATTTATTCAAAATAAAAGGTGGTTTTGAGACAGACTGCCGTTGGCACCAATTTGAAAATCACGAATACCGAGAAAATTAATGGAGAAAAATAAATTATTAGATGACTTAATTTCACAAGGAGAAAAATTGACTAACACCATTAGTTATGTTCCACCTGGAAGTGGAGTCATCAGAACTTATTCTGTGTATAGAACGAGTGAAAAAGTCGAATATCAAAACTGGCAATCTTCATCTCAAAGATTTATTAAAACATATTTTCCAAGTGATTTAGAGGATTTCAAAGAAAACACAAAAAAGATAAGTCCAGACAATCATCAAAAAATGATGGGAATCTTACGAGCAATTAAATTAATGCCCGAAGAACCTGTAAAAGAAAACGAAAAAAGTTCTGGAAATACAAACATCACGATTAATAACACTCAACAGATAGTTCTAAATCTTTTTACAGAAGCAGTTAGAGACGAGATAACTGGAAAAGAATACAAAGAGCTGAAAGAGATTCTAAAAAACTATGAGCGTGAACCTGAAAAAACAACTTCCAAAATAAAAGAACGACTGAAAAAAATGGGTGGAGATGTTTTGACTAACATCATTACCAATATTTTGACTAATCCGAACATTTATGGCGGACTAATGTAAATGAATAAAAAACTGGTGCCAACAATGTATAACCGCAATTACGGCGGATTCGACTACGTCCGAATCCACTCGGAATTGCTAACACCAGTTCTTAACCGAAAATTAGTAACTTTAATCCCGTAACTGACGGTTATACGAGACCGTTGTGGCGAATTGCCTTCGGCCGCGTCCCTACATCGAAAAAAGCAAGACGGGCAACACTCCGTCCCCATACCTTTTTTCGATTCCCGGTACGCTCAATACGCCACAACGGCCCGGGAAGGGCAGCGCAAAAATATAGGGAGCGAAGGCCGAAATCCGTAACGACCTCCCGAAGGAAAACGAAACACAACAAGGGATAAGCCCCACGGATGCGCAGCCCAGACCCTTGACGCGTATGCTGCGCATCCGCAGGGCCTAGTCCCGGGCCGTTAGCGGTAATGCGGAAAAAAATCACTACGAAATAAAATGTCAGCAAAAAAGAAAAGAAGTCGAATCCGACAAACACGAACCGAATTTCAAAAGGCATTTGACCCTTATCCAGGAATGATTGTGCCATTTTCCTGGTCTGAAAGATTACCCGAATTTCTACACATTTCAATTGCACTTAATGAATTTGACTACGAGACTGTCAAAAAAGACTTTGCTGAAATTGCAGATTATGTAAATGACAAATTTGATTTAGAGCGAAAATTTCACTTTAACCTTACTCATACTGTAAAGCTGATAAAAGAAAACAATGAACTTCTAGATATAATTTTTAAAACATCATTTAAAAAAGGATTTGAACAAATATTAGGATTTTACTCTGAACTGTTTGACTTTAAAATTGAATATGAATTGAAACCAGACATAAAACCTATATTTCTAGGATATAAGGAAATTCTAGACGGTCGTTCAGATATTTCAATTTTATGTAAATACTTAATGGTTCAATACAAACACATCGGACAAGAAGACCCATTCCAAATTTTCAACTGGAATGGAATTGACGAAATATTGAACCCAATGAATGTGTCTAGAGTAATGTCATTATTTCCACCATCAATTGGACAGTCAGAATATTTAGATTTGGAATTATGTGAATCAATTTGGCTCTATAATTATGTGCGTTCACCATTAATGCCTAAACCAGACGATTCTAAAATGGAAGAAGACCACTATAAAGAAATGAACATCGAAAAATTGACTGATGAACTGAAACAATTGTATTCAGAATTCAAAGAACTGAATTTGCTTTCAATTTACCCGAAATTTATCGCTGAAGTAAATATGGGCTTCATTGCTCGAATCTGTAATTTGACATTCGATGTTGTAGATTTAGTTAAAACACACAAAGGCGAGATTGCCGAAATTGTTTTTAGAACAACATTAGAATCATTCATTGTTGGCAGTTGGCTTTATAAACGGAAAGATTTAGAACTTCACAAAAGATTTAGGGATTTTACAACTGGAAGGGATAAATTTTTCGGTCAAAAAATTGCGGAACAAGCAGTTGATGATAAAATGAAAAAAGAAGCCGAAAAAATGGTTGCAGATGCAATCAAAGAAGCTGGCGTTAGAGAAATAAGTGTTGCAACTGAACGTGGAGATATTTTTGATTTACGAATTGACCAAATGGCAGAAGAAGTTTGGGGAAAAGACAATCAATACTATTTTCTATACAAACGAACTTCTGGTGTTGTACACGGACAATGGCAAGTTATCGCAAAATATCATTTAGCAAAAAGCTTTAATCCAATGCACAATGGTTTGTATTGGTATAACGACAATAAAAATCATTTTGCAGGACTAATTCCCGCATTTTGTTGTTTACCTCTAGCCAGTAATTTTCTAATTCGTGCACTTGAAGATTTTGAAGAAGATGACGTTAAGGAACTGAAAGAAAAACTATTAGATATTGAGAGTAGAATTTGGGAACAGTATATGGTTTATTACAAAAAATATATACTGCCGAATGAAGAAAAAGCGGAATAAGCACTACCGCTAATCGAGTAGACGGCTCC
>NZ_JAHKQG010000014.1:554689-699445 GCF_018860715.1 Zobellia sp. B3R18
GTTACAATGATGTGCTTGCTTACCCAAGTAAATATGCCTCCGTATACGGTTCCTGTTCGTCAGTACCGAGTTTTGTAGTCTCGCTTTCTTCAGATGTAACTTCACAATTACCACCCTTGCGGCTTACTAATGCTTCTAGACGTTACTCCAGCGCATAAGGGACTTGCACCCTCTAGATTAATTAACTACATTTCTGTAGCGTAAAAGATGCCCATACTGGGCACACACAATGTATAAAAAACATAAGGCAGTTTAGGCTTGCCGAAAGGTCTGTGTTTATTTGCTAAGTCGCCAACTATAAAATTTGGCATTTACGAAAAATGATAAAAGCAAAATATTTATATTTGACTTATTATCAAACCGAAACGTATTGCTTGTCACCTGCCCTACGTTTCTTATACGTAACGTTACAATCATTAGCTCAATAAAAAAAAAGCCTTTAATTACAGGTATAAAAAGTTTCCATTTTATTATTTTGTATACATTTGACATCACTAAAACAAAATATATGTGATTAAGATTTTTCTTCCTTAAATGATATTCGAATTCTCGCCCTGAGTGAGGTTTGACCTTTCGAAAATCAAAAACAAGAATCTTAAATTATAATATATTCAGTAATGAAAAATAGCATAAAGCGTTCACCACGCTCAGTTTCTACACTATTACTTTTTTTCTCCTTTTACAGCATTATTCTTAACGTTAGCTGTGATTCCAAAGATGAAGATTGCACAAAAACTGCTGTTGTTAGCGATACTTACTTCTTAAATAATCAACAATACTTCATTGATAAAACTATTGAACTACCCTGTAGTTTTCCTGATCCAGAACCATTAAATCAAATTGACCCACCGGAGTTAGATGGCTTTACTTACGATGTCTTATTTTATGAGTTTACACCTGATACTGGAAATAATACTTCGCGTTGGCGATTTGAAATTCAATTAAATAACCCAAATGTTTACGATGTTACAGGGTTACCTATATTAACCGTAAAGATAGGAGAGCTAACGTCCAGTCAAAGTTATTCAGATAAAACAACCTTACCTTGCTTCCAACTTGGAGCTAAATCCAGTTGTACGTTATTATATGACCAAGAAAGTTCCCTAGATTTAGGTATGATCAATGATATAGAACTTGTAAACGTTCAGTATTTTTTAACTAATTAGAATTTACTTGATTACGAATACAAGAAAGTTAGTTAAAGTCAGATGGACTTTACTAGGGTATAAAAAAGAATAATGTGCTTACACGAACGTATAACTACTGCTTACAACAATAGTAACCGTTACATAAGCTATTTACATGCAAAAAACGGATTCAAATAAGCCTCTTTTAAGGGGCTTATTTTATGTCCGATCAAAAACGGAACTCTAACCTTAGACTTTTTATATATAAGGTAAAAGCAAGTAACCCTGACCCAATTTTTGACCGTTTTTGTTTGGGTTTTTATTCAACCGGTTTGAAGATTATAAAAACATTTTATATTTCTAGCATCTTTTATTTTCCTGCAAATAGTGGTGATATATAAGAACTCACTAAATTACCATCTAAAGAGAGATAGATTTACTAATAAACAAATTTGTACGTTAGCTATAACAAAGAAAATTAAAATGGAAATTAGAGAAGTTCATAGAAATGAGTATACCATTTCAACTGACAAGGATAAATTAGATATTTTGAGTATTCACAAATTCCTTGCAAACGAAACCGATTGGGCCAACGGAATTCCAATCAATACTTTAAAAACATCAATTGAAAACTCTTTAAATTTTGGGCTTTATCATAAAAACAAACAAATTGGTTTTGCTAGAATAATTTCGGACTATTCCACTATTGCATATTTAGGAGATGTTTATGTTCTAAAGGAATACAGAGGAAAGGGATTAAGTAAATGGCTAATTAATGAAATAATGGTACATCCAAATCTTCAGGGCCTAAGACGCTGGATTTTATTGACTAATACAGCTGAATGGCTTTATAAAAAATTTGGGTTCACGGAAATACCTAATCCTGAATTTTATATGGAGAAACATAACCCGAAAGTATATAGCGGAATAGAGAATACTAATGACGTTGCCAATAATAAAAAAAATCGTGTCTAGAATACAATTGTCCCAGATTATAACCAAAAGGCTAATTCTAAATCAACCTAGCTTAAACGATTTGGAAAAAATAAGTTCCATACTGAATGCTAGTGAACTGTACTCAAAAAATACAATTAACATTCCTTTTCCTTACACCCTAGACAACGCAAAATTTTGGGTGAAATTAGCTGATGACGGACTAAAAAATCAAGATCAGTATATCTTCGCCATTCGCTTAAAAGAAAGCAATGAATTAATTGGAGGAATTGACTTGGGAATTGACAAACCGTTTAATAAAGCCGAATTGGGATATTGGCTAGACCAAAAATATTGGAATAATGGGTTTACGACCGAGGCCGTAAAATCAATAATTCAATTTGGTTTTGAAGAACTAAAGTTGAAAAGAATTTTTGCAACTCACTTTACCTCAAACCTATCATCTGGAAGGGTTATGGAAAAAGCAGGAATGAAAAAAGAGGGGATATTAAAGTGCCACACCTATAAAGCTGGAGTATACCAAGACCATGTTTTATATGCTGTTTTAAACGAATAAAAACTGCATGTACTAATGATTGAATATCTAAAATCCTTTAACCTATTTACTGACTACGAAATAGACGATTTTCTAAAGTTGACAGAAACAAAACATATAAAAAAGGGTGATACTTATATGGCTCAAAATGAGGTTTGTAATTCACTAAGCTTTATCAAAAGTGGTATTTTCCGGTCCTTCTACTTTTCGAACAATGATGATGAAATCACCTACTGTTTTTCGTTTCCCAGTAATTTATTAATGGCGTACTCTTCTTTTATTTCCGGTAATAAATCAGAGGAAAACATTCAATGTTTATTAGGTACTTAAATCATCTCGATATCAACAATAGATTTATATAAGCCTCTTTTAAGTGGCTTATTACTTAACAAGAATTAAAACCGCTACGCAGGAGTTCTCATTCATACAGGTGGAAACTTTAAGAAAGTTCTTGAAAAAACAGATAATTCTTATTAAGAGAAAACTAAATCATTTCTCCCATCATCATAACAACATGGGTCATGATATGAGCGATGATTGCAGCCTCCAGTCCCTTTCTCCAATAAAGCCAACCAAAAAATAACCCTGCTATGGAATTGCCTACCATAATATATGTTAGAAATAAAGCGGATGGATTTGCTACTACGCTAAACACCGTTGGAAAATGTCCAATTGCAAATAAAAGACTTGCCAAAACAATTCCGACCCAATACGTTAAATCATTTAAATTCTTGGTGATTTTAAATGCTAACCAAACTAGCAATGTCATAAAGCCAAAACGTACTAAAATTTCTTCGGTAATCCCTCCATATAAAAATCTGGCAATAGGGGTAAATTGGACTTTCTCTTGCATTTTTACAAACTCTTGAGGAATAGATGTTTTTAAAACCAATGTAACTGTGGTTGTCAATATACCAGCGATAATCCCAAATAAGACTCCAAATTTAATTTGTTCCCTGAATGATATTTTAGGGCTTTCAATTTTCAACGCATTGGAAATAGAGGGCACCTGTAAATTGACCTTATCATAAAGCATTATTCCAATAAAAACAGCAATCAATAGCAAAACTGTTGGTTGTATTAATGACAAATACTTAAGGGTTTCTAGCGGTATGGCTTCAACTAGTTCCTTGGGTATCCCATCCTCTGGAAAGGTAACCGTGAGCATTGATAATATACCTAGAATACTCAGGCCAAATAGTGTCAAACCTAGTTTTAACTTATTGTGCATATTTAAGGTTTCAAAAATTATTTGTACATAAGAAGATGGATTCGGTTATCATATCCTAAGCAATGTTTTTTAGTTTCCTGAATAATAAGTACGAATATAAAATTGGAAAAAGACTTATCAAGGTTATTATCCCCAAGCCGAACTTTATGCTAATTTGACCATCTAAAATAGAACTGCCAAGCAGAAGTACCAATCCACCTAAAAACCATAGTTTACCCGTGATTCTGTGTGTTTTTTTCCATACAATTTCGTTTTCTAGAGTCCAAGGAGTTCTGATGCCTATAAAGTAATTAGCTTTTAATGTTTGGAAATAATTACCAAAAATTATTAGAATAACGCCAAGTAAGGGAATTATATAATTTGGGCTAGAGCCAGGTTGGTTTTTTATATTATAAAGAATAAAAATTGATATAATGGACATAAGTAAGGTAATGAACATTTTGAGATGGCCATATTTAGCGCCCATATTTTTAATTTTTCCCTTTGGGTCGATATATGGAACAATAAGAAAGATGACATAGCTTAAAAGGGGTAAAAGAATTGGAATTAATACTAATTCAAACTTGCTTCCATATCTATCAATTTCGCCCTGTAAATTCCAATGTACGGCAACTTTTTGTGGTAGATCATTCCATACATATGCCAAGTATATGAAAGGCAATAAAACCATACTTATTAAAGGAAGTTCTTTATGTATTGAGAATTTCATGTTTATTTTTTTAAGGTTAATATCCAAGCTAGTAAATCTTCCAATATACTCGTGTTTAATGAGTATTGGACAAACTGCCCTTTCTTTTCACTTATTATTAAATCTGCTCTTTTAAGAATATCGAGATGATGTGAAATACTGGGTTTAGAAATGTTAAATTCATCTGCAATTTCCCCTGCATTCATATCCTTATCCTTCAATAGTTCTATAATCCGTCTTCTGGTTTCATCATTAAGAGCTTTGAACAAATAATTCATTTTGTTTAGTTATTTAGACAAATATCTAAATAATTTTTTATATATGTCTTATTTAAAATAATTCTTTTAGAAGCAAACAAAATTTGCTTCCCGTCAGACTAAAAAATAGATTCATATAGGCCTCTTTACGGGGCTTTTTTTTATGCCGTCCTAAAAATTGAAAAATCAATTGTAGAGTAACCCTATCTTTTCAAGGACATCGCAAAATTCAGTGCCTGCGCATTCCAATAGGTCTGTCCGGAACGATTGGGAATTACCAAAAAGTATACAACATATGAAAATCCGTATACGTACTTAAGTTTACGTCTGTCCGACCTTTGCCCTATTATTTTAATCATAAAAAAAAAGGCGATAATGACAACAAATCAGTTTGGTAAAAATGGTTGGACACCGGATAGAATTGAAAATTTAAACGGTAAAACCTTTGTGATAACGGGCACCACTAGCGGAACCGGATTTGAAGCTGCTAAAATACTATTGTCTAAAGGTGCAAAACTGGTAATGCTCAATAGAAACCCACAAAAATCTGCGGATACTATTGCTACATTAAAACAAGAGCTTGGTAACGCTATAGAGGTTACGTCCATAAAAATGGATTTATCAGAACAAGCTTCGGTAAAAAAAGCAGCGCAAGAAGTTCTAAAAACAGTTTCTCAAATAGATGCGCTTATCTGCAATGCCGCAATAGCTCAGGTGCCAAAACAAACACTAACTGTAGACGGTTGGGAAAGTCAAATGGGGACAAATTACTTTGGTAATTTTACACTTCAGGCATTATTGTTTCCGCTCATTGAAAAATCCAAGGGACGTATTGTAACGGTAGGAAGTATGGGCTATGATATGGGAATTAAAACCATAAAATTTGATGATTTAAATTGGAATAAAGAGTATACCCCTAATAATGCCTATAGCCAAAGTAAACTGGCACAGATCATGACTATCTATGAACTACAGGATAGATTGGCAGCAGCAGGTAAAACAGAGGTAAAAGCATATGCTTGTCACCCGGGTTCATCAAGAACCAACTTAATAAATTCCAGTGGTAGTTTTATGATGAAATTTATCTTTAACTTAATGAAATTATCTCCTTTGACACAATCGGCAGAAAAAGGGGCCTACCCACAACTCATGTGTGCCACAGAACCAAATTTGGACCAAAATAGTTTTTACGGGCCAACGGGAAGAAACTTTTGGACCGGTCCGGTTGGAGCTCATAAATTGGAGCCGCATGCCAAAGATAAAGCTGTGGCTTATAGACTGTGGGAACTTTCAGAAAAAGAGACCGGTGTAAAATGGAATATTTAAAGCAAAACAAATGAACGTAATAATTACAGGCGCTACAGGAATGGTAGGCAAAGGTGTTTTGTTAGAATGTTTAGATGATAAAAGAATTAAAAAAATCCTCTTAATAGGTAGATATTCTATAGGCATTAAAAATCCTAAAATAGAAGAAATCATCCATCAAAATTTCACTGATTTTAGTGCCATTCAACATACTTTTGAAGCGTATAATGCCTGTTTTCATTGTATGGGAGTTTCTTCTGCTGGAATGAAAGAAGAACAATACTATAAATTAACCTATACCGTTACAGAGGCTTTGGTCAATGCTACCTATGAAGCCAACCCAAACTTAACTTTCGTTTATGTTTCAGGGGAAGGCACGGACAGGACTGAAAAAGGTAGCACCATGTGGGCAAGAGTAAAAGGTAAAACAGAGAATTATATTTTTAACAAAGGCTTTGAAGATATCTATGCCTTTAGACCAGGAGTTATTTTGCCAAAAAGAGGAATTAAATCTAAAACTAGACTGTACAATATTTTTTACATATTAACACGACCATTTTTTCCTATAATGCAAAGAATGAAATCTGTTACTACTACTATAACCATAGGTAAAGCTATGATTGCTTTAGTAGAAAGGCCTCAAAATTTAAAAATCTTGAGTGGAAGAGCTATTAATGAAGTACTATTGAACTGATTAAAACTATGCAACACTTTAAAACATTAGCATCGTATTTAGATTATTTGGGATTGCCAAGACCCGAGCACCCTATGTTAAGTGTTTTTAACTCTAAAGGTGATGGCTTTTTACCCTGTCCTAGGGAAAGTTCGCCTGCAATTACAAATGATTGTTATTCCATCAGTTTTAAAAAGTTTGTAAAAGGCGAATTAAACTACGGCCGTACCAAATATGATTTTACAAATGGTGCGTTAATATGTATTGCTCCAAGACAAGTGTTACAATGGGATAGCAGCGTGGTCTTTGAGCAAAAAGGTTTTTCTATAAACTTTCATGAAGATTTTATAAAAGGTACGGAATTGGCGCAACAAATAAAAAATTACGGTTTCTTTTCGTATTCCGTGAATGAAGCTTTGCACCTTTCGCCTAAAGAAGAAAAGCAAATAGAACTGCTGGTTGAAAATATTGAAATGGAGTACCAGAACAACCAAGATGCTTTTAGCAAAGAAATTATTGTTTCGCAATTAAGTACCCTTTTAAAGTATGCCAATAGATTTTATGAGCGGCAATTTTTAAATAGAAAAGAATTGTCCAATAATTTATTAGAAAAGTTCAATGCGCAAATAGCTGCCTATTTAGAATCTGGACAATTACAGGAAAAGGGCATACCGAGCATTGAACAAATAGCGGATAAAATGTTGGTGTCACAGCGTTATTTAAGTGATACGCTTAAAAAAGAAACTGGTAAAACCACTACTGAACATTTGCACTTGCATTTAATAGATGAAGCAAAAAATATTCTGTTACAACCTAATAAAAGTATTGCAGAGGTAGCGTATGAACTAGGGTTTGAATATCCGCCTTACTTTTCTAGATTATTTAAAAAGAAACAAGGTATAAGTCCTACTGAGTACAGAGAAAAATATAAACTTAATTAAGATATGGAACTATTAAAATTAGCCACAGAATGGGCAAAGGCCGAGGTTTTTTCAACCCGTTTCTTCATCTTATTTGCCATTTTATTTTTAATAGCAAGTGTTGGTTTTTGGCAATTGGGAAAAACCGACTTAGCAAAGGCTTACATAATTCCAACCTTGGTAGCGGGGCTATTACTCATGACTATAGGTCTCGGTTTATTTTTTACAAATACTTCTAGAATTACCCAATTTGAAAAAGCCTTTAACGCAGATGTCCCTGCCTTTTATAGCTCTGAAATTGAACGTACAGAAAGTACCTTAAAGGAATACACCGTTGTATTCAAGGTCATACCTATTCTCATTATCATAGCGGCACTACTTATTCTCCTTATCCCTACCCCAACGTGGAGAGCCATTAGTATTACAACAATTGCAATGTTAACGGTTATCTTATTGGTTGACGGAACGGCTTACTCAAGAATTGAAGCTTACCATAAAGAGCTGAAGTTGGTGGATATAGAAAATGAAAACAATCGCTAGCAATCCTCCGCCGGTTATTAAGACGATTACACCAGAATAATAGGTCCATATATCTAAAGGCTTTGGCTTATCTATTAAATGTAACAGTAAGAGTGCTTTGTCAATCATCCTTACTCCCAGGTTTTCCAATAAACTCTTTCAGTAATTTTCACAAAACCCTATAACCAAATATTTCTCTTTAACTTACGGTTTTATGACTTTCTTTTATTGATTTAGACTTCTAAAAGCGATACTGCTTTGAGTGTGTAATCAACGATTTCCGTATTTTTACTATACTCAAATAAATTATATTATCCATTAGCCCCATTTATTTTAGCTTTGGATTGACTATCTAGAGTATTAATCTAAAAAGAAAAACAAAATTGATTCATCCGGAAATAATAGAATTAAGAAAAGAGCTTCATTCACATCCTGAATTATCTTGTTTTGAACATGAAACGGCTAAAAGAATCCAAAGGTTTATTAATGAGCATAACCCTACAGAAATTCTTGATGGTATAGGTGAAACGGGGTTTGCCGCTATCTACAAATTTCCTAAAAAAGGAAAATCCATTACTATTAGATGTGAGTTGGATGCATTACCAATTCAGGAAGAGAATCAATTTCTCCATAAATCAAAATACAAAGGAATATCTCATAAATGTGGTCACGATGGCCATATGGCAATAGTTTCAGGGTTACTATTTTGGTTAAAAAAAAGTTCGTTTAGTTCTGGAGAAGTCATTTTACTCTTTCAGCCAGCAGAGGAAAATGGAAAAGGAGCCAAAGAGGTCGTAACCGATGAAAGGTTCAAAAATCTAAACACAGATTATGTATTTGCACTTCATAACATCCCCAAGGAACCTCTTCATAATATTATTGTTATAAATAAAGGGTTTTCAGCAGAAGTACAAAGTTTTAATGTGCGGCTCAAAGGTAAAAAGTCTCATGCATCCGAACCGGAAAATGGCAACAATCCAGCATTGGCACTTTCCAATATTATCAGCCTACTTTCCAGCTTGGAAGTAACCGATCCAGAAGATGAGAATTTTAGCCTAATAACACCCGTGCATATTAACATGGGACAAATTGCTTACGGTATTTCGCCTGAAAATGCAGAATTGCATTATACTATGAGAACATGGTCCGGAGAAAAAACCACTCATCTAAAATCTCAAATAACATCCGTTATAGAAAATACTTGTGAAAAGTATGAGTTGAAGCACGAAATAGAATGGTTAGAATATTTTCCCGCTTCTACAAACCATACAGAAAGTACCAATTATATAATAAAGGCTGCTAAAAAAAACAGTTATAAAATCACCAAAAGATCTTATCCATTTAAATTTGGAGAAGATTTTGGATGGTTTTCAAAAGAATACAAAACGGCAATGTTCGGTTTAGGTGCAGGCATTGAGACACCCGCTTTACACAATTCTGACTATGATTTTCCCGATGAAATTATAGAAACAGGAATTAACATGTTCAGATCCATAATTTCAACTATTTTGGAAGAGTCATAAACTGATTAAAACAACGATTCCTAGTGCTTCAGCTTAAATAAAAGATGGTTCACTTACTTTTATAAAGTCTGCAGACGAACCATCTGCCCTAACATATATCTCAAAAAATGAAAATACACTTTCAATTAACTATTTTAATTATTTCTTTTCTCTTTGTTTCTTGTCAAAAAGAAATTACAAAGGCCGATTTCATCATTAAAAATGCTAACATCTGGACCGGAAATGTAAACCAGCCAAATGCCCAAGCTATAGCTGTTAAGGAGGATTCTATTTTGGCGATTGGTTCTTTTGAGGATATAGAAAAAAGTGTAGGTGATGCTACCAAAATTGTTGATGCTCAAGGAAAATTCATCACCCCAGGTTTTATTGACTCCCACGTACATTTATTAATGGGCGGAAACAGCCTTTTAAGTGTTCAATTAAGAGATGCTGCCACAAAGAAAGAATTCATCAAAAGGATAGCGTCATTTTCAAAAAACCTAAAACCTAAACAATGGATCGTAGAAGGCAATTGGGACCATACCCTTTGGGGCGGTGAACTTCCTACGAAAGAGTGGATAGATGAATTTACGCAAGATAATCCTGTTGCCCTTTACCGAATGGACGGCCATATGATTTTAGCGAATTCAGCAGCTCTAAAAATTGCGGGTATAGATAAAAACACGCCAGACGTAGAAAATGGGGAAATCGTTAAAAACTCAAATGGTGAACCCACCGGAATTTTAAAAAGTGAGGCTATGTATTTGGTTCTGAACAAAATTCCCGCTCTATCCGATTCCCAAAAAGAAAAAGCCATTAAGGCGGCACAGGATTATTTAAATGCCCAAGGTATTACCAGCATTCATGATGTTGATAGCTTAGGTGGTTTTGACATTTTGAAAAAAATTCACTCCAACAAGGAGCTTAAGGTCCGTGTTTATTCTGCTGACCCTTTACGCAATTGGAAACTACTTTCCAACAAGGAAAAAATAGATAACAAATGGCTCAAAAACAGAATGCTCAAAGGATTTGTAGACGGTTCCCTGGGGTCACATTCGGCGGCATTTAAAGAATCCTATTCGGACCAGCCAACGGATAAAGGAATTTTAACCGCTAATTTAGATAGCCTTAAAACATGGATTACAGAGGCGGACAAAAATAATTTACAAATTACGGTACATGCCATAGGAGATAAAGCCAACAATACCCTCCTGAATACTTATGAAACGGTAATACAATCCAACGGAAAAAAAGACCGTAGGTTTAGAATTGAACATGCACAACATTTAGACCGTAAAGATATAGACCGTTTTTCAGAATTAAATGTAATTGCAAGTATGCAACCGTACCATGCCATTGATGATGGTAGGTGGGCAGAAGATTTGATTGGTCCGGAACGAATAAAAACAACTTATGCCTTTAAATTTTTGTTAGATGCCAATACAACATTGGTTTTTGGTAGTGATTGGCCCGTTGTTCCCGCTTCTCCCCTATTAGGTATCTATGCGGCCGTAACGCGTAAAACTTTAGATCATAAAAACCCAAATGGTTGGGTTCCCGAACAAAAAATAAATGTACAACAAGCCCTAACAGCGTATACCAGAGATGCGGCTTATAGTTCATTTGAGGAACGCTTAAAAGGAACCTTGGAAAAAGGAAAACTTGCTGATTTTGTTATTTTAAGTGATGATTTAACCAAGATAGATCCAGAAAAAATAAAGGATGTTAGAGTTTTAGAAACATACGTTGGCGGGCAAAAGGTTTATACAGGTAATTAAAAGTAATAACTGAACTAATTTTAAACAGAAAAACCTTAAAGTCCCTGCTACAAGTGGCCTAATCAAGTTTAACTGTTGTATTTAATAGCATAAAATGAGCAAAATAATTGTACAAGGAATACAATTCGATGAAAAATCTTCATATCAGAAAGGCCCTAAATTAGCTCCTCCTTTGATAAGGGAAGCTTTAAACTGTGGCTCTGCCAATATGTATGCCGAAAACTTGATTTCTATCGAAAATTCAAGAATTGAAGATAAAGGCGATTTTGAAATAACCGAATATTTTGATATTGAGCGAATAACTGAAAAGCACATAGACTCCGGTGCCAAAATCCTTACTTTAGGGGGCGATCACTCCATAACCTTCCCCATAATTAAAGCCCACAGCAAAAAATATCCCAAACTAGACATCCTTCACATAGATGCACATTCAGATTTATACGATAATTACGAAGGCGATAAATATTCCCACGCATGCCCTTTTGCGAGGATTATGGAAAACGGCTTTGCCATAAAATTAGTTCAAGTTGGAATTAGAACATTGAACACACACCAAGCGGAACAAGCGGATAAATTTAATGTTGAAATTCATCAAATGAAGGATTTGAATTTAAACCGAATTCCAAAATTTGAGAACCCCTTATATATTTCTTTGGATATGGACGGATTTGACCCGGCCTTTGCTCCAGGGGTCTCGCATCACGAACCCGGAGGATTAACCTCCAGAGAAGTAATCCATATAATTCAAAATATAAATACCGAAATTATTGGAGCCGATATTGTTGAATATAACCCAAATAGGGATTTTCAAAATATGACCGCTTTTCTAGCTGCCAAAATGATGAAAGAACTAATAGGAAAAATGCTTTAAAGCATGGATTTTTTATACCATATAACTCTAAAAAAATAAACATTTTGTGAGCTATAAATTGTAGTAAAGTCTTACTTAGACTTTATATTCAGAAAGCCTTCCACAGAAAATTTAAAAGCTCTGCAAATAGCCAAAACATAAATCAATGCGTATATGCTTTTAGGCAATTCCTATGTAATACCTTTATGGTAATTTTCGGGTTTAACCAAAGAAATATAGAATGTTTAGACATCAAGGTAAAAGCAGGACTTTAAATCACAATCTGCGTATTGCCACCATTTTGTCATTCGTTGCAGGCATTGTAAATGTTACAGGTTTTTTAGCTTTTCATCAATTAACTACAAACGTAACCGGTCATTTTGCCCTCTTTATAAGCGATGTAGCCAATTTTGAGTTTTGGAAGGGAACAGTTTATTTTTTATATATTTTCTCCTTTCTTCTAGGCTCTTTTTTATCTAGTTTTCTAATTGAAAAGTTTAATGGTAATAAAAAACTTAATGTCTTTGTATTACCCACCGCTATAGAGTGTCTAATTCTTACCTCCATTTCTTTTTTGAGTACTGTAACGGCCATAGAATATCCTAATTTTATTGTTTGCTCCTTACTTTTTGCAATGGGACTCCAGAATTCATTTGTAACCAAAATTTCAAATGCCGTGGTAAGAACAACTCACCTTACAGGATTATTTACAGATTTAGGAATTGAGTTATCACAACTGTTTTTTCCTAAATCACATCCAAATAGAGAAAAAATTAAATCAACTATAAAACTGCGGAGTTATATCATTTGTTTCTTTTTTATTGGTGGAATCTCCGGAGGATTCTTCTATTCCCGATTAGACCTCAGATTGCACACGTTAATCATAGGAGCTGTAATTTTAGCTACAAGCTTATTTTATGATGATTTAAGATATAGGCTAATCAGGACCAAAAGGAAATATAGGCAAAGAAAAAATGCTCATAGACTTGTATAACCCCTTTGCCGCGGTAAACTTTAGTATCTAAACTTTGTCCGCTATAGTTGTACGAAAAACCCAAAAAATTGTTTTCGTATATATTCCTTTTCGGTTACAAATCGCCAAAAACATTGATATCCAAAAATGAATATTGATTTTAAGAATATTGAATATTTAAAATCCGGTACGGAAAGACAACAGCTTGCCCATGCCGAAATCATAAAATATAAGGTCTTTGGGAAACTGAAAAAATACAATCCAATTTTAACCGGTACCATTCCCATTGGTATTGATTTACCTGAAAGTGATTTGGATATAATTTGTGAGTGTAAAAACCATGCCGAGTTCACAATATTTATTACGGAGCAATTTTCCCAAGAAAAGGGTTTCAAGATCTATTCTACGGTTCAAAACGGTACCGAATCCACTATTGCAGAATTCAAAACGGAGCATTTTCTATTCGAAATTTTTGGGCAGAATAAAGCTACCGAAAAACAGAACGCTTACCGGCACATGCTTATAGAAAATAAGATTTTACTTGAAAAGGGAGCAGACTTTAGGCAAAAGATAATAGAATTAAAGTCTAAAGGATTAAAGACCGAGCCTGCTTTTGCTCAATTATTAGGCCTAAAAGGCAACCCCTATCTTGAACTATTAAAATTTGAAGGAAAGTAACAGGGCCAGCAGTTGTAGCTGATGCAGAAGTATTATTAGAAAATGCGAACGATAACTTCAAATAGGCCTTAGCACTGTTTTTTCAAACGGGGGTAACATCATCATCTGTTCTATCATAAACAGTACTAATGGCCTTCCTAAACATCCGACCCATCACGTATCGTCCGCATATTAAAGAACTTAAACCTTAATTCTACTAGTGAATTCTTTGATTTGCTTACTTCAAAATTACAATATACATGTAGTTATTATCCTACAAATTAGACGAATGCCGTTTATCCGTACTCCAATCTTACATATCTGTAGATGAACCGTTTTATCTTCTAAATTTATTTTAGGTTTGTAGAAAAAGGACAGCTCATATTTAGTGAATTCGTTTACTCATAACTTTATCAATCCCCAACCAACATAAAACCTAATGATTAAGACCATACTACCATTTCTCTTCATTATTGCGTTAATGAGCTGTAAATCATCTACTGAACTAACTAGCTATTTTGGACAAAAATACCCTGGAGCCATTCCTGAAATATTTGCTCCGGACGTTATTTCTATTAAAGGCAGATTTGAGCATGGCATTTCATTTACACCTAATACCAATGAATTGGCATTTGGGATTTTGGATAAAAATGGTGTTAGGGGAAAAATCTATTATTCAAAAAAAGATAATAACACATGGTCCGATCCGCAGACTTTTAAGCCACTAGAAAATAGGAGCGTGTTTCTGCCCTATTTTACGCCAGACGGACAAGCGTTGCTCTACGCTCAAAACATACCTGACACCAACAGCTTATACATTACGAACATTGGGAGAGTTAAAAAGATGGATAATCATTGGGGACTCCCTGAAAAACTAGAAACCCCAATAAACTCAACAAGTAGGGAAGCCAGTGCCAGTATGACTTTGGATGGAACCCTTTATTTCTCATCAAATAGAAACTGCCAAGGAAAGGAAAACTGTTTTACGGCAGATTTGTTCTTCTCAAAAGTCTTGGACAAAAAGTATCAATCCGTAAGTGAAATAGCCGACCTAAATTCGGCCAATGATGAAGAAAGTGTATTTATCTCCCCTAATGAAACATACCTTCTTTTTTGCAGATATACCAATGACGAAACTTTTGTAGATTTATATATTAGCTACCGTAACCATAATGGAAATTGGACATCGCCACAAATCCTTGACCCCACTATAAATTCCAAAGATTGGGACCGGAGACCTTTTGTAAGTGCAGATAACAAGTATCTATTCTTTACGCGTTTACAAATTGCCTCAAACGGTTTAGCCGAATCTGATATTTATTGGTCAAACACTTCAAAGGTCTTCCATCCTTTCGTTTACCATCCGCTTGACGCCATTACCATACGAAATGGAGAAAATTTTGAACTACAGCTTCCCCCGGATTATTTTAAAGACATAGATGATACGCAACTGGTTTTGAACACCACGAAGAGTAAATTGAATTGGCTAAACTTTGATAATGAAACCATGACATTGTCCGGACGCCCTACCCTAGACGGAGAATTTGAACTGATTTTTACGGCAACCGATAAAGCTTTAAACTCTACTGAAGACAGATTAAAAATAACTGTTACCCAATAATCTTGCTATTAGAAAAAGTTGTATTACCACAGTTAAGTATTTTTTTGTATTTTAAGCTAACAAACACCTGACTACCAGTCATTAATCAATAAAAAATGGCAACGAACTGGATTTTTGCATTAGCAGTACTTTTTCTGACCACTTTTCTGTTTTGGAAGCTTCTGAGCGCACATTTCAAAAACGAATATGGAGAAAGACTTTGGAAACAATGGGGAACAAGACTCTATTTTTGGCAGGGTGCCATTTACACTAGTACAGGAATTACCCTTCTTGTACTATGTGTTTTAAAATGGGCCAATATTCTAACTTTTTAAAGGAGTAAATTGCCCATCGTATAATTGGACGAAAAGAAAATATAAAATGCGAACGATAGTTTCAACTCGGTCAATTGCCGTTTTTTCAAAAAGGGGGAACATTTAATATCATTCTATCATAAACAACAAAAACTGACCTTTCTCAAACTTCCTGTCAGACATATATCGTCCGCATTTTAAAGAACTAAAAACCAATAGTGATTAAGCGTTTTCTAATTTGCTTACTCCAAAATTACGTCTTCGCTGCTGTTAAAAACCCTCATTTTCGGTCAACTCCGTTTATCTACACATTAATCCCTAAATACCTATAGACGAATGGTTTTTTCGCATAAAAAAAGGGCACTTTTTAAGATGCCCTTTAAAATATATTGTGGAAAACGTTGTAATTAATCCAAACGCTCAGATTGTATACGCTCCATTTGTTTTTTACTTAATCCTTGGCGATAATATACATCCGGTTCATGGTTTACCCTATGGTTTTTCATACCGGGATCATCCAAATCCAAACTCAAATCACAGTCAAACCGGACTAGTTTGGAATGAAATTGGTCCTTGCCACCCAAACTGATAAAATGGGCAAGTCCCCACGTAACTCCACGTCCGTCCGTTGTATTCGTGAAAGCATCGGGCACATAAGGCGCTGCTGCATAAGGCATTAATTCTGTAATGGAAGCTATTTCAAAATTTACCCAATCCTCTGCATATTGAATGGTGTTATGCTCCGGCCCATCTTTATACACTAAGGCCGCAACCCCTTTTCTAAATGGAAACAATGATGTTTCATGTCCAGATGTAATTACCGGGTTTAAAGGGTGCTTTGTAAAAGGACCCAATGGATCGTTGGCTATGGCCAGCCCTTGCATACGTACTTTGTCAGGATCGCCAAAATCCGATTTGTAATAAATATAGATTTTGCCATCGTGTACCAAAGGGTACGGATCATGAATTGAATATTGGTCCCACTCCCCTTTTTTTCCGTTGGGAATAACTATTTTGTTGTACGCTGTCCAAGGGCCATCGGGAGAATCGGCATAAGAAACGGCCACCGGGCAATCATCCCCCCTTTTACCGCTAGCCTCCATAAATCCTTGATAGTATAGGTAGTATTTCCCCTTCCACTCCAAAATATCCGTAGTTGTAACGGAACGCCACCCTACCAAAGGTTTTTCCGGTCTTTCAATAGCAACTCCTTGTTCCTCCCAAGTAATGCCATCCTTAGAAGTGGCGTACCAAATCTCCGCAAGATCCCAATCTGATGATGGAATGGTGTCATTGCTCATATCGGCCCCACGTGGTGGCGTAGAAGTGTTTCTATAAGTGTACCAAACATAATACTTACCATCATGCAAGAGTATTTTTGAGGGGTCTCTTCGGGTAATGGTTCCGTCGTGCCCGTTGTAATCAAACCCCTTAAGTTCAGTATACTTAAATTGACTAAAAAGTTCATTCTTATGTGGTTCGGGAGACTCATAATCCGTGTAAATGCGTTCCATGGCAGCACTCATTTGTCTATTGGGCTTCTCCTCTGGCAACTTAAACGGGAAAACTTCCGTTTGCTCTTTTGCTTCTTCCACCACCTCTTTTGGGGGCTGTTCCTTACATGCGCTCAAAACTAAAAATAGCGCCAGGATTGTGATTATGTTTTTCATTGTTCGGTTTGTTTTAAGGTTTAAAAAAATCTTTTATTATTCACCCAAATATTCAATGTAAGTGTAGTATACTCCAAAGGTTTTCCCGTTTTCAATAAAATCGTTCACCAACATTGTCTTCCCTTTCTGAAGGTTTAATATAAAATCTGCACTCTGCATGTCACCTTCAATAGTTTGCTCTCTAATTTGATTGGCAATTTGGATGCGCACCTTCTCCGGATGCATGGCTTTATAGACATATTGGTCCTTGGGATTTTCCTCTGGAATGCCTAAAATTGGTCCCGGACATTCTTTGGGCCAACGCATACATGATATTTTGTACCTACCTGCTCTTTCTACTTTTATGGGGTGTGTATTGTTATTATTTTTCATTCCTGATGCTACCTGCTCCGGTTTCCAAATACCTCCGTCCTCTCCTATGGCGTGCTGTATGGTTAGTTTTATCTCTTTTTGGCTTTCGTTTCCAACAATACTCACCGGAAATTCCTGATATTCATACCCCGCTTTTGCTTTATCTAAAAAGGATTCGTTACGAGACAGGAGACCATCAACTACCTCTCTGTTTTCTAATGCCACATCCTTATCTTGATGTTTATCCGCCTCAATATCGTAGAGTTCCTTTCCGTTTACCAATCGCCATTTTTCATTAAGAATTGCGGTTTCTTCTTTGTCATGTGGAGTGCGCCAATCTTGACGATTATGAACAAAAACCGTTCTACTACCATCTAGCTTTCCGGTTTTTAGGAGCAAGGGCGAAAAATCGATACCGTCTAACTTCATACTCTCTGGAATTTGAAGATTACAAAGTCCGGCCAAAGTTGGAATCAAATCTACATGAGCAGTTAATTCATTAAGGTCCTTCCCTCCTTTAACCTTACCATCTTTCCACCTAATAAAGAAAGGAACACGATGACCACCTTCTGTGCGATGTCCTTTTTTTCCTCTAAACCCCTTGTTAAACCCTAATTTTCCATCGTTGCTTACTCCTCCTCCGGAGCCGTTATCGGTCATATAGATGAGTATGGTATTGTCAGCCAACTTTTTCTCCTTTAAATAAGCTTCTAGCTTCCCAAAATTTTCATCTATATTGGTAATCATACCATAAAATTCGGCCCCAACAATTTTGTCCCCCACCAAATGCCGATAAGGAGCCGCATACTTTTCCGCGACTATAAAAGGACTATGGGGAGCGTTCGTAGGTAGATACAGAAAAAATGGAGCGTCTTTATTCTCGTCCATAAAGCGCATAGCTTCTTGGAACCAGACATCCGTACAATACCCTGAAAACTGCTTAGGTTCATTATTCACGTAATACACGTCATCATTATAGTTATTGCCCCAATAATCGGATAGTTCTCCTACTCCTCCAGCTTTATGGCGCACGGCTACATCAAAACCGCTATCCGTGGGTCTTGACGGATAATTATCTCCCAAATGCCACTTACCGAACATGGCCGTTCTATACCCATTACTTTTAAATACATCGGCCATGGTAATCGCGTTTTCGGTTAAAGCGTCCCTCCCTTTATAAGTTGCCCAGGTACCGTTATTTACCGGATATCTTCCAGTCATTAACGCTGCACGTGTTGGCGTGCACATAGGGCTAACATGAAAGTCTGTCATACGCACCGCCTGCTTATAAAACATATCTATGTTAGGCGTCTTTATCCAAGGGTTTCCATGACAGCCTAAATCTCCAATTCCTTGGTCATCTGTCATTATTAAAATTACATTGGGCGGTTTCTTTTCTTGTGCGAATAGGTTAGTGACCCATACCGTTAACAAGCACATTAGAAGAAAGTGCTTATACATATTTCCAGACAACTGTAGCGTAATCATATTTAAGTGAAATTTCATTTCCTGTAACATTCCAATGAATTGAATAATCAAACCTCTCAAAACTAACCATAGAAAAGCATAATTGACCAAAAATGTACTTTACAAATATTATACAAGACTAGATTTAAATGCTATTATTGCCATTATCACCCTAATATTTAATATCTTGATTTAACTAAACGAAAAAAATCACAACACACTGTATTACAAACAACTACACATATTATTATTTCTGATTTTTGCTATTGCAACGGGAAATTGCCAAGTTGAAAGCCCAAAATATAATATACAAGACAGTGCTTTATACTATACAGATAGATTTGGGAAAGCGTTGGCCAACTCTAATCTATTTCCTACTGAATCCTATGAGGTCCTAGCAAATTCCAAAGCCTATTTTGAAAGGAAAAAGGATACTTCCAACTTGGTAAAATGTTTGTTGGCCATGGCAGACATTCAAAAGAAAAAAGGAAAATTCAGTACATCTTTTGATCACTTGTGGCAGGCTAAATATTTAAGTGATCAAATTTCAAGTAAAGCCCAGAAAGTTCAAACCCGTGTTAATTTAGCCAGATTGTACGATGAGTTCAACATGGACGAGCAATCCGTTTTGTTTTTAAAGGAAGCCGTAACAATTGCCAAGAAAATTTATGTTCAAGATTCCACAAAAATAGACGACCTTATTTCTAGTTATATGTATTTGGCCGTACGACAACGAAAGATGGGCAACTACCAAAAAGCGCTTCAGTACTTGGATTCTTGTTTTGTTACTCCTTCTATTACCCTGGAAAAAAGTGTAGAAATGCCTTTTTGGGATGCTGAAAAGGGAAAAATTATGCAAGAACTACATCAGTTTAAAAAAGCAAACACATTTTTGCATATTTCCCGAAACCATACGCTTGGAAAAAAACTAAATTATAGACCCAATATATCTATGTATTTGGGCGATTTAAAAAAGGACCTTGGTCAAAAAGACAGCGCTCTTTTCTTTTACAATGAAAGTCTGGCCTTAAGTAAAGACCAAGGTTTTAGAAACGATTTAGAAGCCGAAGTGTTACGAAAGATATCCGAAGTCTATTCTACAAACGGTGATACGCAACTTGCCTACGACTATCTTGTAAAATCTACAAAAAAAGCAGATCAGGTACTACAGGCCAAGAACCAAACCAACAGTGAGCTTTTTCAAATAAAGGACACATATTTAAAATCCATTTCGGAAAAAAACGAACAGTTAGAACAAAAAACACGGACTATTGAAGAGAACAACACCATTCAATTCCGATTAAAAATTATACTCTTTCTATTGGTTCTTTTAGGTCTTGTTCTGGCTATTGTATTTCAAATGCGCTTAAAACTTAAAAAGACCCTTTTACACAAGAGAGAGGCGGAACTTCAAACAAAACTCATAAAGGAAAGAAGCCATAACGAAATAGAACTTAAAAGTAGGGAGTTAACATCATATGCACTGCAATTGATCGACAAGGATAGTGCAATTGATGAACTTTTAGACCTACTAAAAACGGAATCTTCACCTAAATACAAATCGCTTTTCAATAAATATAAAAAGGGCTCCAAAGACCTTTGGAACGACTTTAATCTACAGTTTACTCAAGTAAATTCCGCTTTTTACGACAAACTCAAAGAACTCCACCCCAAACTCAGTAGTACTGAACAGAAGCACTGCGCCCTTATAAAACTAAATCTTAGCACCAAGGAAATGGCGAGAATTCTGAACATAGAACCGCACAGTGTTCATGTATCCCGTTCCCGAATTCGCAAAAAAATGGGGTTAGAACGTTCTGAGAATTTGGAGAGTTATATTGGGGGGATTTAGTGTGATACATAATTTTGACTAATTTAGAAAAATTAACCTCACCTTCTCTCAATAGGAAATTCCCTTTCACATGTTAGTAAGCTAATTAATTATACCATGCCATTAGCTATTCTTTCGCCAAATTTTTTGCGTAATCAGAAAACCTATATGGATATTTGCTTCACCCTATATGAATTTGAAAGTGACCTCTTATACTAAATAGTATAAGGGGCTTTAGAATTTCTTGAACATTTAGCCCAGTCTTTTAAAGTAGACTACCTCCGAGCATTTAATTTAGATTATCGATTAAAAAACTGAATATGCCTATTGTTTTTTTGAGTTGAGACCATAAAAAAAACCGAGGCTTTTGGCCCCGGTTCTGTACTATTTAATTTTGTGATGCTTAATAATCTAAGCCAAAATGATCTATTACTTCTTCGTAAGACATTTTTTCAAAATTCATGCCAGCTGCTTTGCCTGCCTCTGATGCCGCTTGTGGTATAATTACATAACGAAATTCTTCCATCCAATCAAAAGTATAAGAGTTTCCGTTCATAGATGAACCTGTAATATACATATCATAACCAGTCTCACTATTATTTCTTAAAGAAAAATAAAAGTTTCTCGCAAAATTTACATAGGGTGCTTGATAGATACCAACACCATCGGTTAAGTAGACTAGAACGGCCGAATCGTTTATCTCGGCCCTTGTAAGGTTTGGTATTTCTATATCAAATTGCGTAAAAGTAACCGGTGTGTTATCAAAATCCGTATCCATCCAGTCTGATGCAATAACATTGGCATTACCGTCTTCTCCTGGCTCGCCTTGTGCCCCTTGCTCACCCGTGGCACCAGCTTCACCTTGTGCACCGGTTTCACCTGTAAGCCCCATTTCTCCTTCCGGACCTTCTGGGCCTTCGCAAGATGTAAAAGTGATTCCCATTGCTAAAAATAACATTGTAAATAATTTCATAGTTTTCATAATTCTAAAATTTAATTGGTAAAAGTTATTATTGTTTGCCCTTTTGTATGTTTTTAGCTAAAAAAGGTTAACATCTACCAAGAAAAAAAATGAAAAATGAAAAAGAGTGCTTTACATCCCAGAATCCAATTTGCCTTAAAGTTGCAGGACAAATGCTTAATTAATGTTTATAGTATTTGATAAAGAAGTTGAAAAAAGTAGGTACTATTGAGAGTTCTTCTAAAGACAGGGCATGTGACGATAATTCCGAATTAATTGTATTGACCCGTTTGAAGAGACTTTTTCTTATTTTCACTTCGTCTTAGAACTGGAGTTACTGACTGCCTTTACAATCGCATCCGCAATCTCCGGGTAGGTCCACTCCAACGTATTTCTATTGAAAATGGCAAACTCGTCAAGATTTCCATTATCCCACCAAACAGGACAAATGCCTCGCTCAATGCATGCTTTCGCATAAAACTTCGCGTGGGCCAAACGGTCTTGTGGATTATTACTAAATGTAGAACCCCACTCCCCCATTACAACGGCTCTACCTTTCTTTCCAAAAGTATCCTGAACCGTATTCAATTCCTGGGCTAACTCGTTTTTATCAGTCTCTGTACCCCATGTAGGGTCGGTTCCCTCTAGACAGAACAAATACGGAAAATAACTGTGAACGGAAACAATTACATTTTCATCTTCATTGGGAACTTTATAGTCACTAAGAGCATTAGGGGTTGTACTGGCGGCATAGGTAGAGACCATGATTTTTCTGGTGGCGTTGTTGCCTCCGGTAGCCCGGATTGCATCTACACTTACCTGGTGATATTGGTTTACGGCATCACGCCCCTCTGCAGTACCTCCATTCCATTCCTCGGGGCTCTCCTCTAGACGGGGTTCATTCAACGTTTCAAAAATTACATAATCTCCGTAGGCCTTAAATCTATTGGCTATCTGAGTCCACACCTTGGTGAGCTGGTCTTTAACCGCTGGGACCTTTTCATAAGTGGGTATAATCCATGCTTCATCGTGATGAATATTTAAGATAACGTACATGCCATTATCCAATGCATAATTTGCAATTTTCTCCACTTTATCCATCCACTCCTCTTCTATAATATAGTCTGGAGCAGGCCCCATATGAAACCTCCACGTGACGGGCAATCGTAAGGTTTTAAAGCCTTTTTTGGCAATCTCATCAATCATTGCCTTTGTGGTGATAGGATTTCCCCAAGCCGTTTCATCCTCATTTTCGGTATCCATAGCGTTACCAAGATTCCACCCGGCACCCATATCCGTAACAAATTCCTGCGCGGTTATTTCCCGTATATCACCATCCTCCTCTGTCTCATCTGGTATTTCCGTTTCAACAGTATCGGTCGTATTATCCACATCTTTGCTATTATCATTTTCATCCTTATTATTTTGGGCACATCCAAAAAAACTACCCAAAGTAATGCTGAGAACCATGCATACTAGTACTGTATTTTTCATCTGATTTTAATTTTAAAGTGAATTGTACTTGGTTTTAACAAACCTAAAAGCGTTTGACCTTCTGTAAACAGAAGACTTAAATAAGGTACGAAACGAAAGGACAAAGCCGGTTGATTATGAAAAAAACCGGCCCTACCTCTGTAATCATTGACTAACTAAACAACTCAACTCTGTCAAAAAATTACCTTAACTAACTACTAAACTAATAAACTACAACTTTTCCAATTTTACATATTGCACCATAACACCATTGGTCTGGTTTCCGATGTCCAATAAAACACGACCTCCATTTGTGGTCTCTTGTCCCATTACAAATTCTTTCTCATAGGTTTGGTATTCCGTATCTCCTGCCAACCAAACGCCGCCTCCACCATCATACGCTTGCCAGCCATCTCTACCGGTGCCATCCCCAACAGAAAGTGAAAACCAAAAATCTCCTTGTCCTGGATAAGCTTTTACAATAACCGTAAGCTTATACTTAGCTCCTTTCTCAAGTATTATTGAAGGCTTGAACAATTGTACATCCCAAGGGTTAGCGCCTACAACAATATCAGTTGCAACAAGCAGATTATCTTCTGCAAAGAAGTTAACAGAACCGCCCCCATTTTGATTGGCCGCCCAACCATCTTCACCTGCTGAAAAATCAGATTCATAAATGGTCTCCGACCCTAAGGATATAGAAATGGTATCCAGTAAATCCGGATAGGAAACTACAATTTCACTGGTGCCTTCAGTATAAACTTCTCCTTGTGCGGGAGTGGACACAATGCCATAGATATCAAAATCTTCGCTTGCTACAATAAGGTCTTCCTTACCATTGATGGATAATCTAAGAGTCAATCCTTTAAGGTCTATTGTCTCCCCATCTGCATAAAGTGTCTTTTCTGGTTTTGTTTCCATAACCATACCCGTAATATCCAGCATATTTACCGTAATAGGAACGGCAACGGAAACTCCAGAAGAATGTGCAATTTGAACTTCGGTATCCGTAGCTTTCAATTTAGTTTCGTTTGCAGGAGTTGCCATGAGTTCAAAAGCCTCAAACTCTTCAAAAGGAACTACTACCTCTAGACCACTGGTCATTTCATAAGTTATAACAGCGCCCTGTAAATCCAACCGCTCCCCTATCTCATATTCACTTTTAATAGGCGGTGTAGTAACCGTACCGCTTAAAGGAGCAAATGGCAGTACCTGAATTTCCTGTACAACCTTAGCGTTCGTAGAGGCATAAGTAACGGTAATTTCTGCATTGTCTACGGATAAAACATCCCCATTCATTGGAGCTACTAGTATATCCGTATCAAAATCGGCAAAAGCGACATCAGATTTGGTGCCGTCCTCCTTAACTAGCGTAACCACCATGGCGCTCAAGTCCAATTTTTGGCCATTCACATAGTTCTCGCTAGCCTTGTTCTTTACTTCTAAAGCCACCACATTATTGGTTACACTAATAGCCTGAATCAACCCTGTTCCAGATTCCCCAACGGAAATAGTTATTTGTTGGTGAGAAAAATCCAGTACCGTGCCATTGGCGGGGTCCGTACCAATGTTTTCTGAACCAAAAGAAGCAAACGGAACATCTACAATACTCCCGTTTTTATCCATGGAAATAACAATACCGGAAAGGTCCAACGCCTCTCCAAGTACATATGCCACTTTGGGCAAGATTTTCATACGTACCGTGGACCCATCGGCCACCTCAGCATCGTCATCACTATTACAGGAAGAAAATATGAAAACCGTTAATGCCATTAACAGCAATACTATTCTGTTCTGTGCAAAATTTAGAATATATTTCATGTTCCGATCTTATTTTAATTCAATTTCAAACTCTTCAAAAACAGCGGTTCTATCCCGTATGACCAAGGTATCCTTAACGGAATGAGTTTCTGAATTATCCGCATCTGTATAGGTGTAATCCAAATAAATAACATCTCGTGGCTTTCCTCCCCATGTATCTCCTCCTTCTACAAATGTTCCTGTACCACTAACATTATAAGGGTCATCTTTATAGCTAGAAATGGTGCAATTATCTTCTGTAAAAGTTAATTCCATAGCTACGTTTCCGGGACTTGAGTTTTCTCCTCGTCCAATAATATTTTCTAGGTGTACTTTGTTAAAACCGCTAGTAGCCACAAAGGTTATTTCATCATCTACAGTAAACTCTGCATTGTATTCCCTACCTAGAGTGGGTGTTCCCGTAGTAATCATATCAGTTCCTCTTCGGAGATAATTTCCATGAAACCTATTCATGTATTTGATACCAAAAAGCGTGTAGTCTTTAGGAAGAATGTCCCAGTGGTTGGCATTTACCCTATCTAAATCGGTTACACCTTCAAAGCTCACACCTGAATGAATACTGTCTATATTTTCGGCCTGTGTTAGCCTAAGCGGAATTACGTAATTGGTAGTGTTAGTTGCTCCAAAAGATAAGGTGTCATTAAAAAAATCATCGTACAACTGTACCTGAATTCGCGCCTTGGTATCTCCAGAAGGTATGGTTACAGGACTAATGTTCTCAAAAGTATAATAGCTTGCCGGAAGTGGTTTTACGTTTGCAACATTGGCCAATAGACTATTATCTACCTCAAAGTGAATTTTTCTTTCTTCATCGTTAGAATAAACCCCGGTCATTAAAGCCGTAATTTCAAAACGATGGGCATTATCCTCCACATTTATTCCTTGGTCATAATTACCCAGAATTAGGGTTCTTGCCGGTGTTTGGTATGGAAAATAGACGGTTTGCGTATCAAAATCATCAAATTCAGGTTCTGTATTGCTACACGATCCCAAGAATAAGATTGAAAGTATACCAATGAAATATCTTGTGTTCATAAAATGAAAAAATTAAATTAACATTTTGGCCGAAGCTTATATTTATATCCTTTTTGAATGCCTTACCATCCTTGGTTTTGTTCAATTAAATTGAATCGTACGACTTCATTTTGCGGGATAGGCGCATAATTGGCATTAGCATTATAGAGCCTTGGTTCTACCGTAAAGCTTTCGTAGGCGCCCCCATCAAACTGTAACCCTTTAGCATCCGGAGTTTGGTCAAAAAGGTTCCACCTTCTTAAATCGTACAACCGATGGCCTTCAAAGCAAAGTTCTAAACGGCGTTCGTTACGGATCAGGTTTCTCATATCTTCTTGAGAACTTATACTACCTAAATACGCATCTGAATTATCCAGTCCAATACCAGCTCTCTGTCTTATGGCTCCGATGATATTTCTAGCGGACATGCCACCTACCATTTGATCCGGCCCTCCTAATTCATTGGCTGCCTCAGCAAGCATAAGGAACAAATCTGTATACCGTACAAAAACATTTATCTTCTCCGAGCTAGAGATTGATCCATCTGCACTTATTACTACTCTTTGATCTAATAATTTTTTTAGATAATACCCCGATCGTGTTGACCGTTGCGAAATTTGGTCAATACCATCAACACCTCCATCATTAGTAATACTTACCGCTCTCCCATTTAAATCATTACGGTTATAAAGTATGTACCGCTGTAATCTCATATCCCTATTTTCAAAAGGATTGGCTGGGTTATAGTCCGGGTGGGATTCCGAGAATGGAAAACCATCTAACATAGGAAAAGCTTCCACCAAGTTTTGAGATGGGTTAAGTTGACCTTGCCCGTTTAAGGAAGGTGGAAAATGCTGACTTTCTACCCAGGTCATAGAGGTAAAAGCGTTACTTCTCCAAAGTACTTCAGGAAAATTTCGTGTTCCTATGGGAAATTCATAAAAGTTATAATAACCTTCAGGATCAAGTCCGCCAAGACCTCCAATATCATTTAAAAGTTCCGCAAGAAGATTAGCCGCTTCTTGGTAATACCCTCCTTGGCCGTTCATAAAAGCAGGACTTGCCGTCAATAAGTATAACTTAGCTTTATACGCCTTTACGATTCTTCCGTTTATTCTGTTGTCCTGATCTTTGCCGAATACAAATTGATATTTATCATCATCTGAATCATTATACCTAGAAGGTCTTTTGGCCAAATCACCATCATAATCCATAGGTAAGTATTCCAACGCCTCATCAAAATCTGCCACAATTCTGGCTACCGTTTCTTCAAATCCTAACCTAGGTGTGTTGAAATCAGCATCAAATTCATAGAACTCGCTAATGTAAGGTATGCCCAATAATTGCCCTGAAGCACCACGCCCCCCATGCTCCTGAAGAATCCAAAAATGTCTAAGTGCCCTAAGTGCAACGGCTTCACCATACAAACGCTCTTTAAACAATTCATTGGTTTCATCGTCTCGCTTCCATTGTACCTCTTCTATTAAGGTGATAAATTTATTGGCATATAATACTTGCTCATACATACCCCACTTACTTGTATAGGCGTTTTGAGCATTCCATTCTCCCGTGGCCATTCTGCGGTAGCCGCTCAAAAAATTATTTACGGCATCATCTGTTGCAGCATCATTAAAATAGAGTTGATTAACCAAGCCCTCATATGCGTTTAGCAAAACGCCCTCGGCAAAAGCGGGATCAAAATTTAGACGATCTTCCCCCAATAGATTTTCATCTACGGGTTCTACCAAGCTACACGCCATTATGGATGAAAATAACGTGAAAAGGGTTATATTTTTAAGTATGTTCTTCATTTCAATTTTATTTTTCACATTAAAACTTCATTCTTGCCCCAAAAGAGAAATACCGGAACATTGGATCAAAACCTAACTGTAATTCCCTGATATCCTTGTTTTTTGAAAATTCCGCCAAATTAGACACCGAAGTAAACAGGTTTATATCCTTCATTTTTAATTTGTCTACCAATTGATCAGGCAAATCAAACGTTAGCTGTACCCGTTGTATCCTAAAGTTATCATTACTGTACAACCAATAGGTAGAGGGCTTATCAAAATTATTGGTGTTCCCAATAGAGGAAAGCCTTGGAAACGTAGCTGTATCCGCAGTAGCTTCCGTCCATCTGCCCTCAACAACTTCTGAGTATTTGGCGTCTCCTTGAGGTCTGTAATAATCTCCGGACAAGAGTCCGTCCCTACCCACTTCTGCAGTAAAGAGAGCGAATAAAGTAAAGGCTTTGTAAGACCATGTAAAGTCAGACCCAAAACTCCAAGGTGCTCCGTACAATCCAATTTGGACCATATCTTGATCATTTATAACATCATCTCCATTTTGGTTCTTATATTTAATATCACCCGGTTTAACTGTACCATATTGTGTTGGCAAGTCTCCTTTTAGGGTTCCATCCTCATTAAAATCATCCACATCAAATAGTCCTAAAGACTCAAGGCCCCAGATAGCATCTACGGGAGTGCCTTTTCTATTTTGATATTCGTCTTCGTAAATCTCGTCTACTTTTGTTCTTTTTGACTTCGTATACAGTACCCTGGCCCCAATATCAAAAGTTGAGTTCTCTGTTTTTGTATGGTAATTAACACCTACTTCAAAACCTGAATATTGATCCTCGTTAAAATTGCTATACGGTCTAAACGAATTGTAATAATCAGGATATAAGGTAGAAGCCCTAATAACTTTTTCTCCCATTACGGATTGAAAAACATTGGCCTCTAACCAAACCTTTTTGAACATTAATGCTTCAAAACCTAATGTGTAATCCGTTCTTTTCTCAAAATCCAAACCTAAGTTCTGACCACGTAGAATTTTTGTAGATGCATTATAATAGCCCGCTCCATTGGTATCACCCCAATTATAACCTCCACCATCTTGCTGGTAAATAGCGTCGTAAAGAAAATAGTCTTGAATACCCAAATCTGTATATACCACACCAATGGATGATCTTAATTTCAAATAATCCAACCATGATGATTCTTTTAAGGAAGACTCTTCTGTCAATACATATGCCAAGCCTAGCGAAGGTGCAAATTTACCTCTATTGCCCTCTGCCAACTTTACAGAGTTTACGTAGGCCCCACTGAAATTAGCGTATATCTTCTTCTTATAATTGTAATTAAGGCTAAGCGCTACATGACTGTTTTTAGCGGACTGTTTTTCATCTTTTACATAGGTATTGTTGGCAAAGCCGATTAATGATGCATCTATAAAATGGTCATCCTTAATTTGTTTTTCATAGTTCAACAGACCATAAAAACCATACCTGATGGCAAAAACGTTTGTGTTTACACTTTCAACCTGATCTTTAAGGTCGTTATCCCTTACGTTGACCAAATCGATAATTTTGTTCTGATCATTCCAAGTAGGTTGATACACCGCATACTCATTCTGAACACTTAAATTGTAAATGTTGTAAAAATCAAAACTCACATAACTTTTTGCAGACAACCCTTTTGTAATTGCGCTAAGGTCAAAATCTATAGCATTGTTCACCTGACTCATACGAGTCATGTTCGTTTGGTAACCGCCTGCATAAATACTTGCAATGGCACCACCATTGAACACTTGGTTCCCCCCTAAAAGAAAACCATCATACTGGTTAGCCGCGTCAACAACACCGCGTAAATCAGGATTTGCAGAAAAATCAATCTCGCTTATGGGCAGTAATGGAGAATATAAGTTAGGTCGAATAAAACCGCCCGATGCGTAAATATTACTAAGCGATGTTTTATTTTTATCGATTATAGCCACAACATCTAAGCTGCTTTTAATCCAATCATTTACTTTAAAATCTATATTACCGCGTACATTGAACCGTTTTGCTCCTTTATCATTTTCAGGGTTTACCGATTGAAAACTACCATCCGATTTAAACCCGAGATTAATATAGAACTTGGTATTTTCCGATCCCCCGGAAAAATCAGCCGTAACATTGGAATACGGCGTTAATGGATTAAAGTTTCCATCGTCATAAAAATCTACATTTGGGTATCTGTAGGGGTTGACACCGCTTCTGTGGTTTTGAATTTGTTCTGCAGAATATAGTTCGCCCAGACCGTCATTGGCGCGAGCCTCATTAAAATATTCCATATAATCTGCCGAGTTCAAATAATTGGGCATGCTAATAGGTAATCTTACCCCAGTACTGGCACTTATATTAAACTGCTTTTGGGTGGAACCCCTTTTTGTAGTTACTACTATAACACCGTTTCTGGCCATAGAGCCATAGAGGGCAGATACATTTGCATCTTTTAATATGGTGATTTCCTCTATTTCCTCCATATTTAACAAGTCTATATTACGCCCCGGGATACCATCAACTACTATCAAGGCCTCTCCTAACCCACGCACACTGCTACCTCCCGATAAACCGGTAAGTCTTCCCCCAAGGGCATCGCGTACCCATTGTGTAGTATCAAATTTTAAAAAGTCTCCTGGTTTTACGGTAGACGAAGACCCTACAATATCTTTTTTCTCCGTGGTGTGGAAACCCAAGTTTATATCTTCGTTTAAATAAGACTCCAGCCCATTAGGTGCGTTCTCTAAAATAACCGTACTGGTGGAATCTATAGTTTGTGCCGTTACCGACATGCAGCAGAGCATACAGAAGGACCCACCAAGCAGAAGTTTTGTAAGTATATTTAATTGTATCATAAAATATGGTTATTGTCTAGTGGTGAAATAGTTTTAATTACCAACCTGGGTTTTGCGGAAAACCTTCATATATTTCTGTGTCGTTTTTAGGGAAAGGCAACCAATAGTGCTTATCCTCAAAAACTTTGGTTCTTAAGACCCTTTCTACAAAATTTATGGGTTTACCTTCGGCATTACGGTCAAAAATTATTTCTGTTTTAAGCTTATATTTTTCTTGAGTGCCCAATTTCCATCTTCTAACATCCATCCAACGATGAGATTCATAAGACAGTTCTACAGCCCTTTCCCTTCGTATTTCGTCCATAAAAGCATTATCACTAACAAGGTATTCCGGCTTTACGTTTAAACTACCATCCGGAACTGCGCGCTCTCTAATTCTGTTAATGGCATCAAGTGCGGATAGTTCAAAACCTTGTGGTTTTCCATTGATTCCGTAAGCGACCAAAGCAGCTTCCGCATACATTAAATACACATCTGTTAACCTCACATGAAGACGCCATGCAAATACACCTTGATTATCAAAATTGTTGAACCCCACCGGAAACCATTTTTTGGCTACATATCCCGTTCTAGATCCATTTCCTTTGTTAGGATAGCGGTGTGCACCTTCCCTAAAAAACTGGGCATAACGATGCACCTCGTTTTCTCCCGTGGCAGCACCAAGGTTCTCCACCATTTGATCTCCATCTAAAACAATCCATTTGTAAAGTCTTGGATCTCTATCCTCCCAAGGATTGGCCGGGTCATAGAGAGGGCTATCCTCACAGGACAATCCATCGCTCATTCCAAAATTGTCCTCAATATAATTGTGGGTAGGGAACGACGCTAGGTTATTTTGACCAATTGCCCCCAACTGCCAATTCGTAGACAGAAAACTTTGAAACCAGCCTACAGAACCTGCCTGGCTAAAAATATACTCCGAAGAATAGGGATATCTACCTTGTGTTGAATAGAAAACACTTTCATACTCATCCCAAGGTGTAAGGCTGTATCTAGACATTTTAAGTACCTCTGCAAAGGTATCCGCAGCACGTTTTGCCAATTCTACGTCATAATCATAGGTACTACTACTATTTTGCATAAGCGGACTAGCTGCATAGAGCAAGTTCTTTGCTTTTAAGGACAAGGCGGCTCCCTTTGTAAGCCTGAACATATTTTCTCCTCTTGATTTTAATCCAGGCTCAAAATCAGGGTCGTCCCAATCAACCGGTAATAAATCAACAGCTCTTTGAAAATCCTCGTCTATTTTAAGAGCAGTTTCGGACCATTCCGCCGGTCTCTCCAACTTCCAATCATCCTCCAGAACTTGGTCTATATATGGAATGCTTCCCCAAAACTTCATGATTTCATGATGAAAAAATGCCCTGAAAAAATACGCTTGCCCTAAAACCACATCTTTCTCTACTTGATTGGCACCTGTCATTAGGCTGTCCGCATCGGCTATAACAATATTGGATTTACGAATACCCGCCCAACTGCTTGGCCATAGCTTGGCCCGGTCAAAAGGTAATTCGGCATCGGTGTTGGTGTTACCATCAAACATACTTCCCGGACCGCTTCTTTGCCATTCCCAATATCGTCCTTCGTCAATGGCATAATCAAACTGCCATGTATCAATACCAACCGCATCTTCTGCATAACAGTGAAAATGTTGCCAATGTGCCGCCGTACTGTAATCTACGATCATGGCATACATCTCTTCAACGAAGCCTTGGGCACTATCAAAATTTTTAAAGACTTCTTCCTTTGTTAGTTCTGTCTCTATTGATTTATCCAGGTAATCTTCACAAGAGGCGAATATTCCCAGAAAACATATTCCTATTACCAGTTTGAATATTTTACGCATTGTCTACTATATTAAAAGTTAATGTTCAGCCCTATGTTATATCTCTTGAACGTAGGGTAATCACCTCTATATTCAGAGGCCGTACTACCGGTGTTATCCTGTCTGTCATCAGGTAAATCTGACCAGTAAGCCAAGTCGTTACCGCTTACGTAAACCCTATAACTACTTCCGTTTTCAGTTTTAAAAGTATAGGCCAACTCAATATTTTTAAGTCGTACAAAAGAAGCATCGTACCAATTTCTATACGGATCAGTTGCGCCGCCTGTACCCAACCAAGCGGGAAGTACTTCCTCTCCGTCTGGATTATCAACACTCCAATAATCAGATTTCTCCTCAAAGAACAAAGGGGTCTCTAGTATGAAACTTCTATCTTGATAATATTTAGTAGCATTGTTCACTCCATAAAACTGAACCATGAAGGATAGGTTCTTGTACCCAGTTCCCAACGTAAGATTATAGGTATTCTGCGGTCTTACGGTATAACCAAAAGGGACTGCATCATCACTATTTACTACCCCGTCTCCGTTATAATCTATTTCATCGTAGTAACCGGGGCGTCTGGTTTCTTGACTGTTCTCTTGAGGCGTTGCACCGTACACGTCGTCCCAAGACTGTAATATATCTCCCCTAATATTAACCCTAGGTTGACCAATAGCAAAACCTTCTTCTTTTTGATAGCTTTGCTTCAAAAGTGGGTCTTCTTTAAAAATAATCTCGTCTCTTGCCTTGGTAAAAGCGAAATTGGACCAGATATCCCAGTTTTGGGTCAACTGTTTTTTATAGTCCAAGGAAACCTCAATACCCTCAACCGTTGTCTCACCAATATTAAAATCAGCAGGTTGAAAACCGAAAAAGCTAGGAACACTACGGGAATCTGCCGGTACAATTATATCATGACGGTCCTCTTTAAAAACATCGACCTCTAAAGAAAGACTATTTTTAAGAACCGATAACTCAAAACCTATATTCGCTTTTTCAGATGTTTCCCACTGGAGATTAGGATTACCAATTATATCCTCCATCCTAAAGGTATATGGCGAACGCGTGCCATAAGGACTTACATTGTTCAAAAAAGCGCTTCCTCCACTAGACCATTGTGACAGGTAAGCCCATCTTTCTCCGGCACTATCATCTCCAACAACTCCGTAAGAACCCCTTATTTTGAACTTGTCCAACCACGTTGCCGATTCCATGAAGGGTTCATTACTTACCATCCACCCCAAAGCAACTGATGGGAATAGCTCAAATTTATAACCGGGCCCGTACTTCTCCGAACCATTGTAAGCTCCGTTTACATCAAGAAAATAGCGTCCGTCATAATTATATGTAGCACGTGCAACCCAATCCTCGCGATATCTAGGAAACATACTACCAATGGCATATTCCTCCCTATTCATCAACATTAATATGGTTGTATTATGCTTTTCTGCAAACGTTCTGTTATAGTTCAATGAAAGTTGATAAAACAACCGTCTGCTCGTTTCCCAATCTTGTATGGTAAGACCATTACGCTCCCATGGATTCAGTACAAAATCAAACTGATTTGTGCCTACTGGTGAAACCAATTGAGCGGATCCATCTTGGTCGTAAATCTTGTATACTACGTTATCTAAACCAGTGGGATTGTCTTCTACAACTCCGCCCCCACCTCTAAAGTTGTTATCATATGACAAGCGACCGGTAAAACTTAAACCATTTAAAAGGAAATCTAATTTTTGATCTAGGACAAAATCACTGTTAACCTGTACCCTATGGTTTTTTGTTGAACCTTTTGCGGTTAGTATTACGGCAGGATTACTTAACTCAAAATTCTCTGTAATGGCCCTGCCGTAAGTACCGTCTTCATAAATAGGGGTATATAAGTTTGGTGCCAGTGAATAGATACTACTGTACAACAATTGTGGGTCTGCCTGGTTAGAATTCTGAAGCCCATAGTAACCGGACAAGTTAACCGATAAACGAGTTGTAGGCGTAATATCAAAATCTATGTTACTTCTATAATTAAATCTATCATAATTAAAGTTGGGCGCATAATCACGTCCGTTATTGAAACTTCCCGCATCAAAAATATCACCCACGTGCTGGTAAGAAAGTGCTCCAAAATATTTAACGGATTTTGTTCCTCCGGCAACAGAAAAATTAAGCCTATAATCTGTAGCAAAATCCTTTTGCATTACATCTACCCAATCTACATCTGGATAGATACTTCTTTCCAACTCGTTGGCCGGATTACGATATTTTTCAATAATATCTACGGGTGTATAATTTCTCCAAGCTTCTTCGCGAACGGGAACCGTTCTTTCAATGGCCTCATTGGCCACCATTAAACTGTTATAAGAATCATATTTTTCAGGAATTCTAGACAATGTCTTTATTGCGGAACTTGCCGTAAGCGATAGTTGCGCTTTACCTTCCTTACCTCTTTTAGTGGTAATAAGTATTACTCCATTGGCTCCTTTTACACCAAATACTGCCGTTGCGGAAGCATCTTTAAGAACGGAAAGACTTTCAATATCTCCCGCATCTATATCATTCATACTACGCTCAATACCATCTACTAAAATAAGAGGTTGTCCCCCACCGTTCCATGAGCTTTGACCACGAATAAAAATTTGGGGAGATTCATCTCCAGGTCTACCCGTTGAAGATACCGTAGTTACACCGGGCAAACGCCCGGTTAATGCCTGCCCTACCGTAGAAACACCACCAGACTGCATAAGGTCTGCCCCGGTTACCTGCGCAATGGAACCTACAACACTCTCTTTGGTCTGGGTACCATACCCCACAACTACCACCTCATCCAGTTCCGATGCCTCGGACTGCATGATAACGTCTATTTCTGTTCTTCCGGATACGTTAATGGTTTGTCTTGCATAACCTATATAACTGATAATCAATGTTGCATCTTCCGGTACATTAATGGTATAGTTACCATCAAAATCTGTCATTACCCCATTTGTGGTTCCTTGTTGCAATATACTGGCACCAATAATTGGCAAACCGGTATCCGCTTCCGATATATTACCGGTTACCGTAATCTTACTTTGCGGGTAATCATTGGCAGAAAGAATAATAGGAGAAAGCAAAATAAACACTACTAAAACTCTCATCTTCTTTAATAAATGAAAACAAAATATAGACTGTTTTGTACAAGGAATCCGTTTTTTCATACCGCTATAATGTGGGTTGATATTTCTTAATTGAGCTTTGTATAATTATGGTTGGTATAACTTTTTATTATCATCAAAAAGTCCGGTTTTACTTAGACTTTTTGAAACTGGTAAAACAAAGAGCTACTTGAAAATCATAAATAAATCCTAACGACTTTTCAAATTCACAATTGAACGTTAGATAATTGTTAATTTCCTGTTGTAAATGTTAAAAAAAAATCAAATAAACAAAAACAGGGATGATGCCACTAGCCTTTTATTTGTTGCAATTATTCCTCGTTTGATGCACTTTGCAACATTTGTAATTTTTTGTGCAACATTTGTATTCTTGTCGAATAGAAAAACCACGTACCCCTGTCAATCTCATGAATATTTGAACCGATAACATGTGGATTTTAACGGAAAGGGTTATGGAAAAACTAAATAACCAGAGCTGATTTAAGTCTTTTAAAGAAGCTAATAGTACCTAAAAGAACACACTATAAAGTACAGTCAAAAAATAGGGTCCTGGTTTTGTTTCACACTCATAGAACTACTGCAACGGAACAAAGTTTTTGCTAATAAAAAAATCCAAGGGGTTACTGTTTAGAAGGGTGTATTTACCCAGTAAAGGATGGAATAAGCAATGAAGTTTTATGCTTTGTTATTTTGCACATCCATAGGAGCTATTCCGAAATAATCCTTGAATCTTTGGGAGAAATAGGTTGTAGATGAAATACCAACTTTGGAGCAAACATCAGTTAGGTCTTTGTTTCCGTTTTCGAGAAGTTTTTTAGCTATTTGAAGTCTTTGGTTCCTAATAAATTCGTTAGCCGTTTGGTTGGTCAGTCCTTTTACTTTCCGATACAACTGACTCCTACTCAAATTTAAATGCGAGGCCAACGACTCTACCCCTAAATTTGGGTTAGTGATGTTCTCATGAATATAATTCACCGCTTTTTCAACAAAAGCTTTATCCAAAGATGTAATACTGGTATCATCTTGGATCTCTCCCATAGACTTAAAATATTTCTTGTAAATAACCTCCCTGCTATGAATGAGCTGTTTAAGATGTTGTTGTACCAATTTCATATCAAAAGGTTTCTCCAAGTAAACGTCCGCACCCTTTTCAATACCTGATATTCTATTATCCACCTTAGATTTAGCGGTAATCATCATTATAGGTATATGACTGGTCTTAATATCCGTTCGTATGGCTTCACAGAAATCATAACCGTTCATTTCAGGCATAACAACATCCGTCATAATAACATCGGGCAGAAGTTCCAGAGCCAATCGTAAACCTTCTTTTCCGTTTTTTGCAATATGAATTTTGTACTGACTCTTAAACTCCGTTCTCAAATAATTTCGTAGTTCTGCATCATCCTCAACGATAAGTAAGGTTTTTGTTGTTTTTGTTGATGAAGGCTGACTGTTTTCCTCGGGAACAAAACTAGATTTAACTAAACTTTGTCTTGGAGACGACACACTACTGTTTTCGGTTAGAATTTCTGAAGCTTTAAAATGGGCATTTCCTAGTGGAAGTGATACATTAAAGGTTGTTCCCAAATTCAGTTGGCTATTGACCTCTACATTGCCGCTATGGAGTTTCACAAAATTATGAACCAATTCCAACCCTATACCCGTACCGTTATAGAATCCCTTTTTGAAAGGTTCCGCTTGATAAAACCTTTCAAACAATTTATCCTGTTCCCCTTTCTTTAGACCAGGTCCCGTATCCGACACAGAAAACTCTACATGATTTTCTTTTTGTTCAATATTAACGTGAACGGATCCACCTTCTGGTGTAACCTTGAATGCGTTAGACAACAAATTAAAAATTATCTTCTCCAACATACCTTCATCTGCCCATAGCCTAATAACATCTTGGTTTGAACTTACCTTTAGCTCAATATGATTTGAAAAAGCTTCTTCTTTAAAATGGTCTATAATTCCTTTTACAAACGGTACAACATTTAGATTGCTGGCATGAATTTTAATTTTGTCGGATTCTAGTTTACTAAAGTCTAACAACTCATTGATCAAACGAATTAAGCGCTCCGTATTCTTATATATAGTAGCATGCTTGATTTTAAGCCTGCTAGAAAAATTAGTGTTCGGTTCGCTTATAATATCTCTAATAGGGTTCAGAATTAAGGTAAGCGGCGAACTAAATTCGTGGGCTACATTTGTAAAAAACTGAATTCTCTCCTTGTGTAATTCTTCCTCCCTTACCCTTTTTTGGCGTTCGTTTTCAACCTGCTGTTTGTCTATAATTCGCTTTTTCTCAAACTGCCTTAACAGCCCCAGCAAGGACAAAATAATAAGAGCATATACAAACATTGCCCAATTAGACTTCCACCAAGGAGGCAACACCTCTATGTATAGCTTCTTTGGAGTTTCACTCCACACCCCATCATTATTGGCCGCTTTTACCATAAATGTGTAATGGCCCGCATCTAAGTTGGTATATGTAGCACTCCTTGCCTTACCCACAAAATTCCAATCGGTTTCATAGCCATCCAGATAATACGCATACTGGTTCTCTTCGGCTCGTGTATAGTTTATTCCGGAAAATTCTATGGAGAATACAGACTGTTTACTGTTTAACGTAATACTATCCGTTTGTGAAAGCGCTTTTTCCAAAGGAGAACCTTCGGCCGCAGGCTGCACGGTTTCATTAAATAGTTTCAGGTTTTTAAGATAGACCTGAGGAGGTGTTTCCAATATATTTATGCCATTGGGATTAAAATAATCAATTCCTTCTGTTCCCCCAAAATATAACTTTCCATCATTGTCCTTATATAGCGCATTCTTATTATAGTCACTAGAAACCAAACCGTCGTTTTTAGTGAACTTGGTAAATTCATTGGTTTTAGTGTCAAACAATACTAAGCCCGAATTACCATCCAACCATAAATTACCATTGGAATCGCCAATAATTCCGATAACGTTAGGCATACTTAAACCGTTTTCGTTATTATACCAAGTAGTAGAACTATCCCGAGTGTTGAAACGCAATAACCCCATACCCCTAGTTCCTGCCCAAAGAATGTCTCCATCTGCATACAATGATACTATGTCATAATAGGTCAAATTTTCGGTCTTATCCGCAGATATAGAATTGTTCATACGTAACAGTTTATACGAGCCATCCGTATCTTTATCCAATTTGAACAGACCATTAGTTGTTGCTATCCAAATGGTATTTTGAGAATCTACTTCTACTTTATTTATATATTCCCCTGCCAAATCATGAAGCTCAAACGATGAAGGAGTTATATTGGTTTCATTTTTATCATTAAGTTGAAACGAATACAAACCCTGATTAAAGGTCCCAACCCAAATCTTACCGAAATCGTCTTCTGCGAAGCTCATAATAGCGCCGGAGCCTTTTCTGTTTCGTATGACAGGAAATTTGTAATTGACGAATTTTGTAGTTCCCTTTTTTAGAAAATAAAGACCTTTATCCCAACTACCAACCCAAATGTTCTGTTGGCTATCCATAAACAAAGACTGAATATAATCACTGGTCAAGCCCGTGTATTCTGAACGGACACCTGTATTGATATGTTTGAAATAGTTAGTTGCTTTATCCAGCACATCAATACCACCTCCATCCATTCCTATCCATAACTTACCATTATTGTCTCCAATAATTGAGGTTACCGAACTTATTTGCAATGAGTTGGACTTATTATAGATACTTTGAATTTCACTAAACTTATTGTGGAATTTATCATGGACTACGATACCTCTATTGTAAAAACCCATCCATATTCTTTGGTCTTCATCTACATACAAAGACCAAACAGAATTGGATAAAATACTTTTCTCATCATTTTTATCAAAGAGATAGTGGTGAATTACACCTCCATTTTTGTTTAGGCTATAAAGTCCGTCATTTTCCGTTCCAAGTAAAATCTCATCGTATGGCGATTCTGCAATAGCGAAGATGTTATTTGATGTAACCTTAAAATTATCTACAGCAGGTGTTTGGCTATCTGCAGACAACTTTACCCTATAAATACCATTAGAAATAGAACCCGCCCAAATGGTATTATCCGAGTCTATAAACAATGACTGTATGCCCACGGCAATAGTCTTTGCCTCCTTTCCATCTCTGAATAGCGCAAAATCTACCCTCTTGTTTCTTGGGTCTACCTCTAGAAGGCCACCACTGGTAGCGGCATAAATTACTCCAGAACTGGTTAACTTAATCTCATTTACGGCAAGATAAGTATCTGAATTGGGGTTGTTAAAGGCTAATTCCTCAAGCTTTAATGTTTCAAGGTCCATGACATATACCCCTTGTTCCCCGGTTCCAACATACAGGTTGCCCTTACCATCACCTTGCAAACTTATAACCCCTATATTACCGTATTTTGAGTTCTCCTTGGAAATTAATGGTATATGACGAAATTCATCATTATCTCTATCATAGAGCGCAAGTCCAATATTAGTTCCTGCCCATAATCTATTGCGTTGATCTAAATAAGTACAGTATACGAAACTACTGTTCAACGTCTTATGATTAATATCTTTGGGCCTGTAAGAGACATAGTCCATTCCATCATAACGATACACACCCGATCCATGCGTACCTATCCAAACAAACCCGTTGTTATCTTGAGCAATGGTATGCACACCAACCTGAGAAATACCATCCTTAATCTTATAAAAATCTAATTTCTTTCTTTCATCTTGCGCCGTTACCTGCCAGCTTAATATGCTTACGAAGTATATATAAAATAGTAATCTTTTCCCCATAGAAACGAGTGTCCCCCTGTGTTTTTCAATAGTTATACGAGATAAGGATAACCACCTTTATCCGAAAAAAAGTTAAGTTAATAAAAAACCGTTCCAAGTAACTATATGTATATGTTAATTTGATAAATGAATTTGAACGAATAGAATTTAACGCTTTAAGATTGTTATCTGTAAATTCCAATGGATAAACTTTTTAGTGTTTAAAATTCTATTTCTTTCCGATAGACAGTGCGAGCAACCCCCAATTCCTTTACTTTTAACTTTTGTAAAAGAGAAGCGTATTAAATGGAAGATAAATTGAAGAATCCCGTATGGTATTCATTAAATGAAACACATTCACAATTTTCCCATTTGGGAGAAGGTATTGCTTTTTATAAACCAGACTATTGCCCGTTTGGCGGTGCCAACGCCATTGAAAAAGCAACGCAGAGCATTGTAGAATACAGCCAGCATATTAAACAATTCTTTGTGGTAGGTAGTCAACCATTACCATCACCTCTCTATACGCTGCAAAAAGAATATATCTGTGATCAAATGATTTTGAGAGCTCCAATTGATTTGACACTAAAAAACCAAATAACTCCCTTAACCAACAACCTACAGAAGAACGACCTTTACGAGTTGGTTAGTTTGGTACAGCCAGGTTATTTTACAAAAAAGACTGCAGAATTAGGACGCTATTTTGGGATTTATAAAAACAATGTACTTGTTGCGGCGGCTGGTGAACGTCTACAAATGAATGATTTTACCGAGATAAGTGCTGTTGTAACCCATCCTGAACACACCGGAAACGGATATGCAAAAGAGTTACTTAAATATACTTCTAATATTATTTTTAAGTCAGGGAAAACTCCGTTTTTACATGTTTTGGAAATCAATACCCGAGCCATAGGTATATACAAATCATTGGGGTTCCAGACACTCAGAAAAATGAGCTTTAATAATTTAATGGCGACTGATTCAAATCAACATAATTCCGATTAATTCCTAACAACACATGGTCCTTAAAACAATTTGAATAGACCCGTAATTTTTTGTTCTTACACCAGAATTGGGCCTTTACAGACCATGTATTCAACTCTAAATTCAAATGTTCTTAACCAGAAGGAAAGAGCTGCCATTTATTTAGTATTCCCAAAATTTGAAAGCTCTCAATAGAACCAACCCAAACAATTTTGCTAAACCATTAAAAGTGATTTGCAATATCTATTCCAAACAGAAATTATTTCTTTTGGGTCATAAGATTTAAGAATCAATTGCTAAAATTGACTGTTACTTGTTAGATAATTTTAATCGGAGTCTCACTATTTGCATACTAGAATATTTTGCTAGGTTTTAATATTACTTAGACTACTGAGAAAAGTAAATGAAATTTTATGATAGTAAAACACACGTTAACAGGTTGGGAAATTATATCTCAATATGCTCATGGCCTTCTTGCTGGAAAGATAGCATCTCAATTAGAGACAAGCCTAACACAAAGTTTTTGGGTTGATGCCCTAACAGCTATTGTAGAGCATGATGACTATCTTTTAAATTTTGAAGAACATAATTATTTGACACAAAATGGTAGTCCTAAAGATTTTACAATGGATACTAATTCCCCTTCAGATGCTTTAGAACATGCTAAAAGAGTGTTTGAGAACTCCATGCAAAAATCTCAGTTAATCGCGCTTTTAATTGGCCGGCACCTATCCTTCCTTTATGAATCGTTAGCAGGTGATTACGAGCCTTTGAAGCAGTTCCTTTCAGAAATAGACTCTAAGCGCTCAACTCAAAGAAAACTCTATGCAATATCAAAAAAAACTGAAGACGAATTATATAATATATTGCTTTTTTCAGACCGCTGTTCCTTAATTCTAAGTCAAGACAAAATACCGGGAGTTGGTCGTAAAGTAGAAATCAATAAAACTATAAATAACGAAAGGTACTATCTAAGGCAAAAAGAAGATAATTCCATTACCGTAGAACCTTGGCCCTTTAAATCTGATTTCTTTAAAGTCCATTCCGAATACAAAGTCTTGGATACACCTGTTTACAAGGACAACAATCACTTAAAGAAAGTACTTGCAGAGGCAGATTTTAAAATGCGTACTTATATCTTTAAAAAGTAATATACAACGACCACTTCCCCAATAGGCTATTTATTGATTTACAAGCTTAGCCCTCATTCCCATTTATAACATAGAATTCCAAGAACCTCAAGAATGTTTCTATAATTTTTCTTTAAGAAATTCTCTTATGATGGGTCTTTCGAGATTAAAATTCATTTGGGATATTTTCCAATTGCATAAGGTTCATCCTATTTTTTCCCATAATGTAAATTTAATTCTAGAAACGTAAAATTTTAAAATCACACAAAGATTATCTGTTGCTAAATTTCACTTTTATGGTTGTTTACATTAAATAATCTTCGCCAAAATATTGAATCATGGATATACATAAAAACGCTACTAACGCACATAATAATAATAATAATAATAATAATAATAATGAATCTAGAATTGATGATGTGGTCTCTACAATAGATGACCAAATGACCCTTGCCAAAGAAAAGCAGTATAAGCAACCGGGCAACCAACATTCTATGGAAATAACACCCCAAACTATACGCAAGGATTATAAGGGGAGTAATAAATTAGAAGGAAAGGTAGCTATAATTACGGGAGGTGATAGCGGTATTGGTAAAAGTGCTGCAGTACATTTTGCACGAGAAGGTGCTAACGTTGCAATAGTTTATCTGGAAGAAGACCAAGATGCCAAAGAAGTGCAAAACACGGTTGAAGCAGAGGGAAAAAAGTGTCTTTTATTAAAAGGTGATGTACGTGACGAAGAATTCTGCAAAGAAGCTATAGAAAAAACAATTAAAGAATTTGGAAAAATTAATATCGTGGTCAACAATGCCGCTATGCAATTTCCTTCCGAAAATATAGACGATATTCTAACTAAGAATCTACATAAGACCTTTGAAACCAATATCTACTCCTATTTTTATATAGCACAAGCAGCAATACAACATTTAAAAAAAGGTGATGTCATCATAAACACAACATCCATAACGGCATACAGAGGGTCTGAACATTTAATAGACTATTCAAGCACGAAAGGGGCAATTGTAGCCTTTACCAGAAGCCTCTCCAAGAATTTGGCTGCAGACGGAATTCGGGTCAACGCTGTTGCTCCCGGACCAATTTGGACTCCGCTTATTCCCGCTACATTTGATAAAGAAGAACTAGAGAGCTTTGGCAAAGATGTTCCTTTAGGGCGTCCGGGACAACCTTCTGAGCTTGGGCCAGCATATGTATTCTTGGCATGTGAAGATAGTAGTTATATGACCGGCCAAGTGTTACATATTAATGGCGGAGAGATAATTGGGGGGTAATAGGTACACTATTTCCAGCGTACCTGTATCGGTTCAAAAAATTAGATATTAAGAATTGTACGCCTAAAAATTGATGCGGATGCAATTAAAATCTCTTCCTAAAGCTACAGAATGAAAGGGTAAAATTATGATGACAAAACTTGCTACAAAAACTCTTGATGGTCTTATCAATAAGAACATACAGGCCGAAAGAGTTTTTTTTATGGCGTCTAAAAAAGTAACTGCTGAGTCCCTGACCCAATGGTTTGATGTTAGAAAAAATGAAAGAAGAGATTTCAAAATAGAGCTCACCGAGGAAATGAACAGCTGTGATATTTCGGATAAAGATTTACAAAATATGGTGGAAGGTTTAGTATATAATTGGATAGATTTTAAAACTATACAAGCCGCAACTGACGATGAAACTATACTGAAAGAAGCTCTAAGAGCTGAAAAAGCAGCTGTGGATGAATATAATAGCATTCTTTCCAACACGAAATTACCTTCCAGAATTGTGGTGATTCTAAAAAAACATTGTGCAAAGATTGAATACGGGCTAGCTATTCTGAAAGAGCTTGACAGCATTCAGTTTCAAGAAGAATCTTAATTTTAAATATCAGAAAATATATGAACTGCCCTCAACGTCGTAAGCGTATGTTTAGTTTGACTAAAACTCTAAGATGAAAGAAAAATTATACCAATTAATTCAAAAGTTAAGAGGGTTTCTTGAACTTCACTACAAAAAGTACAGTACCTATTTACCCTATATCATTGCTGTTATTTCTTCTACAGCTATAGTAGTTGGTGGCATTAATTTGTTCGTGGAACTTACCGAAGAATTAAAAAACGAAGTCCTAACTGCATATGACACTAGTATTACGGATTATATAATTTCTTATCGCTCACCAAATCTTACCAATTTCTTTGTATTCATTACCCATGTAGGAGACGTATATGGCTATCTGATTATTCTTGGTCTGGGCGTATTACTTTCTGCCGTAGTTTATAAAAATTGGAAATATGTTTCACAGATTACAATTGTTCTTTTTTTAGCTACGATTTCTAATATGGTATTAAAGCGATTTGTTGATAGAGCCCGTCCGGGTATTGAGCACCTGGTTTCGGTTGAAACTTTAAGCTACCCTAGCGGTCATGCCATGAGCGCAATGGCATTTTATGGTTTTCTAATATATCTATGCTCTAAATTAAAAATGGGCCGACTTTTTAAAATCCCTTTGATTATTCTTTTGGTTGCACTCATATTGAGCATTGGAATCAGTAGAATTTATCTGGGAGTTCATTTTCCTTCAGATATTGCCGGGGGGTTCATAGCCGGATTCATATGGGTTATATTTTGCATAATGATATTTAATCTAATAGACATATTCAGAAGAGATCCAAAAACTTAGTTTAGAATTGGGCGAATTAACGGAGTAATTAAAAATCTCTTCACTAAGTTAAATTCCATTAGACAGTCCATTCCATATGAACAATCACAGTTTACTAATCAACTGAGCTAACATTGTTTTTAATAACATCTATCCTTTCTTCATCTGTAGATTAATTTTAGTATAATTAAAATATAGAAACCATGTTAAAAAATATAATAGGTACAACGTTACTCACAATTTGCTTCACAGCGTGCACAAGCACCAAGCAAAAAGCGACAAATAACAACTCCGAGATAGCCCAGAAACAAAATACCGAGACCTCAATTGGCATTACTTCTTCTGATTCCCAAATATCCGGTGGAGCCGTCACCAAAGCTAACGGAGCTACAGGAGCCATGAATAACCTACAAGCCAATGCGCAACACAATCAAATTATTACCTCCGGAGATTCGCAATTGTTTTCACATTTGGATATGACCGAAGAACAAATCAACTCCTACAAATCGGCTATAGAAAATTTCGAAAGTCAAAAGCGAAATATGCCAAACGGCGAGATGCTAGGAAGTTTTGAAAGTGAACGCTCTAGACAAATGAAGAATATATTATCTGATGAACAATTTATCAGATATGAAAAATGGGTAGCTGAAAATGAATAATTCTTATTTAGTAACTCAATATACTATTTAGTTCACAGTTAATCTTTATACATGTCCGGACACCTTGTTCCGTATACATTCTTAAATTTCTTTAGCCATCTTGTATGGATACTGCGTCAACTATAGCAGGGTGCAGGCAAGGATTAAAAACACAAGTTTTTTATAGATAATTTAATCTATACAGTTGCTTAATGCAGTGTATATGCATGAATCGCTGGTGAACAAAGATTTTATTATATTTCCTTTAGTTCTGCAATTTACGCAGGTATTGCGCAACTCGTCCCCTATCAGCTTTCAACTTAATGAATTTTCTTATGAGGCAGAGTCCAGAACAAAATAAATAACACAAAAAACCATTAAAAAGGCAATTACCATAATGATAGTTACCCAAGGAAAACGGGTTCTAGGAACATTGGTAGTCTGGTTTCTTACTGACCCATCATCTTTTTGCTTAGTAGGCATAGGGGCACTTTCACTGGCCTTCATCTCTTCTTTATTAACTCCAGTACTCATAATCAATATTTAAAAGGTTCATTTTACTTAAAAGCTGGAATTTCAATAGAAAATTCCTTCGCCATGTCTTTTCTAAATTCTTCATTTCTACTGGGAGGCCTTATTGTAAATGCGTTTTTTTTTAATACAAAAAGAAGCAAATCAATTTTTTTTAAGCTGTCCTTTTAGGTCAACAACTATTTTGATAGCGTTTAAAAGAATCACCCTATTCACTAAATTGAAACCAGTTAACCATAATCACCTTAATACAATCCTTGAAGCAGTTATTCTTTTTTTCTATTTGCATAGACTAGTAATTAAGATTAGCTCATTCGAAGGAAAAACCAAACCATGCTAAAAAAAATAATATTAGGTTTCGTTGCAATTGCGATTCTGTTTATTACAGTCGTTTATTTTTCTGTATCCACAACTGAAAAAGAATTTAGCACCTGCAAAATTTTGAATATTGACCAGTTAGAATCCGTAAATTTTCGTGATTACGATTCGGTACTTGTAGCTGCAAGCACTTTATACAAAGGCAATTCATTAAAAAAAATAATTCAAGGAGAACAGTACCGTAAGGTATGGGAAACACCTATTAAAGTTCCTATTGCTTTCTTGGATACTTTAAAAGGAGGTCTTACAATTATTGATGAAGGCGGGGGGCAACAAACCCATTCTTTAAAATTAAAAACCTCCAATGGTACTATATTTACCCTACGGAGTGTTACCAAAAACCCAGAACCTTTAATCCCCGAATTTGCACGGATTCTTGGCTTAGAAAATATTATTGTAGATGGAATTTCCGCTCAACACCCATATGCGGCATTGGTTGTCGCGCAGTTGGCTAAAGATGTGGGTATTCCATCAACTAGGCCACAGCTTTTGTTCATTCCCAAACAATCAACACTAGATAAATATAACGCCAAATACGGTAATAGACTATACTTGTTAGAACACGAAGATTCCGGCAATGCAGAATGGAGTGATATACCCAACACTTGGAAAGTGGTAGATACCGAAGAGCTCCAACTTTTGAAACTAGAGTATGGAAAAAATCTGATCATTGACCAAAACTTATTGGTCAGGTCTAGATTATTTGATCTATTAATTGGGGACTGGGACCGTCATGCAAAGCAATGGGGCTGGATTATACAGAAAAAGAACGACAAACTAAAAGCAATACCACTACCCTGCGACCGAGACAATGCCTTTTTCAAAATTGAAGGTATAGTTCCTACTATTATTTCTAACGAAGTATTTATTCCCGATCTTCAAAATTTTGAAAAGGAAATTGATTATCTCCCTGGGCTAATAATGGATTTTGATGTATATTTTTTAAAAGAAATAGATAGGCGAATTTTTGAAGAAGAGGCTAAGTATCTAGAAACCAGACTTACTGATCAGAACATTGCAAATGCTTTTAAAGTTTGGCCTACAGAAATATTCAATTTGGAAGGCCAAGAAATCATAAATAAAATACAGGAACGCAAATCAAATATTCATGAGTATGCCATCAAATTTAAGGGTCTGATTGATGACCAACCCTATCTTGAGAAACCTTTAAAGGGATCAAAAAATGACACCATTCCCTCTCAACTACACAAATGCTTTGCGTGTTGGCCCTAAGGAACAGCTCCAATGAAATGAATATTATAGAAGTAAATTTTTCAAACTTATATTCTATCAAGTCAAATAAAAATTTATTCGGTTACAAAACTTTTGACAACCTTATATATTTTTATAGAATATATTAATCCAGTTTCCATCTATGAAAACATCTACCACAAGATTAGACGATGATTAGTTCTCTAGAAATTGCAAATAAGCCTAGTCTAAGCGATAACCTATGAGCACTTCCATAAATTTTTAACCTTTCAATTTTCATAGTAACGATGAGTGGTAAAACATATAATATATTTCTAACCGATGATGATTACGATGATCGCCAATTGTTTGAGGAAGCCATAAACGATATTGGTATAAATATCGTTTTCAAATCATTTGAAAACGGTGTTGATTTAATGAAAAATTTACTGGATGCCGAAATACAACTACCCGATTGTATTTTCCTAGACTTGAATATGCCCATGATGAACGGTGAAGAATGTTTGAACGATATTAGGCTAGAATCAAATTTTACGCAGATTCCGGTTATTATTTATTCCACCCTTATAGATTCCAAAAAAGTTCTTGAACTACAAACCAAGGGCGCGGACCTTTATCTAAAAAAACCGAATACTTTTGACCAATTAAAACTAGCTCTTACAAAGTGCATTGAGTTTATAGATTTTAAATTTCGTCAGGAAATTTCCTCCAATAATTTCGTTCTCAAATATTAACCTTTATGGAAGCCAAAACGGAACATACTTTTCCATTTATGGAAGGCGGAGGTGAAATGGGAGAACTGACCCGTAACAAAAATTGGGAGACAACCACTTTGGGGGCTCCTAGTACCTGGCCACAGAGTTTACGTACAACATTAAGTATTGTTCTAAATTCAAGATTTCCTATGTATGTCTTTTGGGGTCCTGATTATATTGGGTTTTACAATGACGCTTATAGGGTTAGCTTAGGCAAAGATGGAAAACACCCTTCCATTCTAGGCATGAAAGGCAAGGATGCCTGGCCTGAAATTTGGGACACTATATACCCCCTATTACAGAATGTTTTAAAAGGAAATGGGGCAACATGGAGCGAAAACCAACTTATACCAATCTACAGAAACGGTGCTATTGAAGAAGCTTATTGGACATTTAGCTATAGTCCCATAAAAGAAGAGAAAGGAAAAATAAACGGAATTTTGGTAACCTGTTCCGAAACTACGGCCAGTGTAAAAACAATGCAAAATCTTGAAGAAAGTGAAAGTGATCTTCAGTTTGCCATGGATGCTGCCGAACTTTGTACGTGGGACTACAACCCGCTTACCAATAAATTTAAAAGTAACGAGCGTCTTAAAGAATGGTTTGGCCTGCCTATGGAATTCCATATTCAATTGAATGATGCCATAGCCGCCATACAAAAATCAGATCAAGAACGCGTGTCCAAAGCTATTGCTAGGGCACTAGACTATACCTCGGGAGGCAAGTATGATATATGCTACACGATTCAAAATAAAAAGACCAAACAAACAAGAATTGTAAGGGCAGTTGGCAGAAGCTGGTTTAACAATGAAAATATAGCATATCGCTTTAATGGTATTTTGCAGGATATTACCGATGATAAAAAAGCCCAACAAAAAATTCAAGATAGTGAAAAAAAATTCCGGAATCTTGTTCAGGATGTGCCTGTAGGTATCGCTATAATCAATGCCAAAGACTTTAAGGTTGAGTTAGTAAACGATAAGGCTCTGGATATTTGGAATACAAATAGAAATCTTGCTGAAGGAAGGTCCATTTTTAATGTTTTAACAGAGATAGAAGCAGGTCTTCGTCCCATTTTTGAAAACGTTATTCAAACGCAGACTGCTCAGACGGGTATGGAATACCCATTTAATCTGGTGCGTAACGGGCAGACAGTTACAGCCTATTTCAATTTTATATTTAGCCCCTCAATTGATGACAAAGGTAATGTTGCCACAATCTTATGCGTTGCATCAGAAGTAACGGAATCCGTTATTGCACGTCATCATGTTTTAGAAAGTGAAGCCGAATTTCAGAATTTAGTATTACAGTCACCCATTGCTATGGGAATATTACGAGGCACCGATTTAAAAATCGAGATGGCCAATGAGGTATTATTGAACCACTTTTGGAGGAAAAAAAAGAAAGAGGTTTTAGGCAAAAATCTTTTAGATGTGTTTCCTGAGCTTAATTCTCAAGAATATCCTACCTATCTACGCTCGGTTATTAAGACCGGTAAGCCTGTGTCTGTTAAAGAATCTCATGCCATTGTAGAAAGCAATGGTGTTAGAAAAGAGTATTATGTAGATTTTGATTATATACCTCTTAAAGAGTTAGACGGTTCAATCTCCGGGGTTATGTTAACGGTTACAGATGTAACCAATAGTGTAGCGGCAAGACAAAAGTTAGAAAACTTCTCAAAGGAACTTGAGCAACAAGTACTTGAAAGGACAGAATTATTAAAAAAGGCAAACGAAAAATTAGAAGATACTGTACGAGAGCTGGAGAAGAGTAATGATGAGTTGGAGTCTTTCGCCTATATTTCAAGTCATGATCTTCAGGAGCCCCTGCGCAAAATACAGATGATGAGCAGTCGCATATTAAAAATGGAATCGGAGAATTTGTCTGAGAAAGGTATGCAATATTTTGACCGTGTTATATCGGCTGCAGAACGTATGCGAACCCTTATTGAAGATTTATTGGCCTTTTCAAGAACCTCTAAACAACAAGAAGAGTTTGAAGTTCAGAATTTGACATCATTATTGGAACAGGTAATTGAGAACCTCTCCGAAAAGATTGAAATGACCAATACCCAAATTACGTACGATGAACTTGGTGAGGCAAAAGTAATTCCCTTTCAAATAAGACAAGTTTTTCAAAACCTAATCGAAAACTCAATAAAATTTGCAAAGATAAATACTCCTCCACAAATTGATATCAAAGTAAAAACTATTCATGGTTCCAAAATAAAAAATGTGTTATTGGATTCTGAACTTTCCTACCACGAGCTGAGTTTCCACGATAATGGTATAGGTTTTGAAAAAGAACATGAGGAACGAATTTTTGAGATTTTTAAAAGACTACATGGTAAGTTGGAATACCAAGGAACCGGTATTGGCCTAGCTATTGTTAAGAAAATAGCGCTTAACCACAATGGTGCCGTATCCGCCAATAGCAGCTTAGGTAAAGGAGCTATTTTCAGACTGTACCTTCCGCTTGCTTAAGCCCGCGATATTGAAAAAAAAGATAAGATAATTACAATTTTATTTTCAGCGAGCTTACTAAAAACAATAATATTAAGTTTAGAGAAAATAGAATTGAAATTAAGCAAAGAGAACCTGTCCCATTTGCAAGAACGCGTGTACATACAGCTATGGGATACTGTGAAAACTGGCTAAAATGGAGCTTTACATTGGACGACTCAAAAATTAAAAATAGTATTTTACCTGATTGTGATAATAACGAATGGTTGGAGGTAACCAAAAATAGATTGGCCCTTAATATTATTGATACTGATGGACAGTTAGACATACAACCTCTATCAATATATTCTGCATCTGGATGTCGGGTTGAATATACTCGGGTACAAGTAATAAGTGAAACCCGGTATACCTTTGCCCTTGAATGGTTTGGGGAGGAACATATTGATTTAAGCGATAATATCCTCAGTTCTATTCTTGGTGATGGAAAATTGTCCTTAAAACAATCAATGAGATATGCTGCATTTTTCAAAAAAAAATCAATTACTAAATTTTAGAAAATGTATAGTGTAGGTATAGAGCTACTCCTTCAATTTTCCATTAGTCTTTGCACTATCTATATTTACGGTATCCGCTCCAAGACGTTCTTCGCTTTTCCATTTTTTTTCTCGTTCCATGGCCTCTTGTTGTGTTTCCTTAACACCATCCATACCACTTCCCGGGGTTGACGACTTTTCCGTACTTTCTCTGCATGAAGTTATTAGAAACATAAATAGTGTAAATACATATAGTAGTTTTGGAGTTTTCATGATTACTGTAAGTTATAATTAGACTTTAATACTTACACGAAATTTAATGAGATAGCTTTTTGATGTTTAACTATATCAGGTGGAAAACTATCTGAAAAAATTGTTTGCTATCATTATCATATTGCGAAAAGGGTTTGCCCATACATCTGCTCTAAAATAAAAATAATGAGTTCCAGTTTTAAAGTGAAACAACCTGTTTTACGGCAATCCGAATAGTGTTATATATTTATCGTATATTGTTATAAGAGGCTTACTAAAAATACTACATTTATTTAGTGAGAAATCACAAATACCCCAAAATCACATTTATGAACAACTACAGTGTTTTTAGTCCTTTGGCGTATGCAGATGATGATGAAGATGACAGAATGTTCTTTGCTGAAGCCATGCAAGATATTTTCCCTGAGATAAATATGGAAATATTTCCTAATGGAAAATTACTAATGACCCATATATTGAATACTTTATCTGCGGGTATACTTCCTAAGGTAATTTTTTTAGATTTAAATATGCCCGTAATGGACGGGTTTGAGTGTTTAACACATCTTAAAAAAAACCAATTACTAACTAAAATCCCGGTTGTAATCTATTCTACTTCCTCATCGGAAGAAGACCGACGCAAAAGTTTAGAAATGGGAGCCTTGTTTTTTTTAACAAAAGAGACCTCTATAAATAAAATGCACAATCAATTAAAATTGGTGATAGACGAATTGTTCAAAAGAAAGAAAAATCTAAAATTAGTGTAACTAATAGAAGTCAAGCAGCGGAGTTATCCGTATGGACTTTTATAATATTTCTAACTTTTCGCCATAAGTTTTCAGAGTCTATAGCACTATTGTCCAACTTACCCAAAACATTACTTAGTTCTAAACTCTTGGCACTTCCTTGAATTTGCACATCTAACACACCCTCGTCACTAATTGTTGCCAATGCCCAATTTTTAAATTCCCGTCTTATTTTGTAACCTTTCCACATCACCTTAATATCCTTATGCCTCTCATCGTTCTTGATATTATCAAACAACGTTAGAATATCCTTTTTGGGACCTTCAATAATTTGGAAAAATATATTACGGTGATAAATGATACAGCCAGTTATATTAAATTCGGGGTTTAAGGATCTTGCCGTTTTAATAATAGCATCAACATCCTTTCCGCTAATAGTATCTACAGCTAATGAGCGGTAGCTTATATCAAAAAGTAAATTGGCGTCTTCAAACCTCTTTTTATAAACACTTGGGCTAAACCCGTACATATCCAAAAAAATCTTAGAAAAGTAACTTTTACTTTGATAACCCACCGCAAGACATATCTCCGAGATATTCATTTCGGTTGAATGCATTAACTCCCTGCTGTGTTCCAAACGAAGTTTTGTGAGATATTCATTTGCAGAATACCCATACAGGAAACGAATTCCGCTTTGAAGCTTTTTTGGTGAAATCCGCAAGTGGAGGCTGATATCATCTATGGTAAATTTATCGGCAATACGCTCGATCACATAGTCACCAACATGGGTTATTCTGGAAAGCTCAGATTTAGTTAAAACTGGTCGAAATTCTTCATTATTACGGTCATGTTGATGTGCCTCTAATTGCGAACCCAACATTCTGAGCACAGTGCCTTCCGTAATTAATCTACCAACCACGTCTGTGCGTAAATTTTCAACAATGATTGAGGCGTAAGTTCCAATCCTAGTATCAATATCACCAAAATATCTATACGGGTGTTTACTAGTTTTATTATCAAAATTCGCCTCCAACTCCTTAAGAAGTCTTTTTTTACTAGCTATATTCCCCTCTGCCAATTCCTTAGGATTAATAATAATATAACAGCATTTATATGCAATATTACTTGGCACAATAAATTCTGAGCTAGTATTAGGTTCACTAATAATAATAAAATTTTGCCCCTGCCTTATTTTCTTATGTTCGGGTTCATTAGGAAACTTCTGCAATTGGTAACCTGATACGTTGTACCCAAAGTAATAGGGCCTATCCTCGGAGAAGTTCATATTGATTACTAAATTTTGGGTCAACTCAATATTATACACCCATGCCGTAAGACCTGGCATCAACTCATATAAACTTACGTACCCTTTACCATGCTCATTATCAATTGACATTTTTGCCGCACCCAAATTTTCAATGAGGTCGCCATCATAGTAAACTGAAAATTGACGTAGCATTTCCAAGGGATTATCTTCCCTTAATCTCAACATAATTTTTTCTTTAAAAATAAAATTATTGTTGAAAAAATTTTAACGCTATCGAGAAAAATTAACGTTATTGAGCAATTTAAATGTCAACTTCATATTTATAAAGTGTAAATATAAATCTAGCATATACTCCCTTATGAAAAAAAAAATACCTGAAAATCTTATGCAAAACTACTCTAAATGCATATTTAAATTTAAAATCATCCAAAGTGCTATAAAACCTACTTTATTGAAATAGAGATGTTTTACAAAAAGGGAGAGTAGAAACTTTTTCTCATTAAAAAACAAAAAAAGCCAGTAAAAATTTACTGACTTTTGTGTTTTTACATTAAAATCGTATTTAAACACCTTAATTTGTCGGGATGACAGGATTTGAACCTGCGACCACACGCCCCCCAGGCGTGTACGCTACCGGACTGCGCTACATCCCGAAATTGGATTGCAAAAATATAAAAGTTAAGCAGATATTCTCCTATCTTTTAAAAAAAATGCAATAACTACTCTAGATGCTCCATCCAACCGAACAAAAGCTCTGGCCAAGTTCTTAAATGCACATCTGCCAACCCCAAGGCAAAACCATGTCCGCCGCTAGGAAATATATGTAAAGCGGTCGGCACATTATGATCAACTAATGCTTTGTAAAACGCTAGGCTGTTTTCTACTGGCACGGCTTTATCATCCGTGGCATGTAGTAGAAAGGTAGGTGGAGTATTGGAGGTTACATGTTTTTCATTACTAAAACGATCAACCGTTTCCGGTTTTGGATTATTACCCAACAAATTATTCTGAGAGCCTTTATGTGTAGATGATTGATTAAAAGTAATAACTGGATAGCACAAGGTTAAAAAATCCGGTCTCGCACTTAATTTATCGACTTCATCAATTGCAGTGTATACTTTTTCATCAAAATGAGTTCCTAGAGTAGAAGCTAGATGTCCGCCGGCCGAAAATCCCATAGCACCAATTTTATTTGGATCTATATTGAACTCCTCTGCTTTGCTCCGCACCAGTCGTATTGCTCGCTGGGCATCTATCAAAGGAACATTTTCTTTATGGGTCTGCGATACAGATGATGGTAAACGATATTTGACAACGATACCTGCAATTCCTTTACTGTTCAAAAATTTTGCAATATCTATTCCCTCCCAGTCATATGCTAAAATACGATACCCTCCTCCTGGAAATATAACCACAGCCTGACCATTGGCATTTTTTTTGGAAGGCAGATACACTTCAATCGTAGGGTCTTGCACCTTGCTTATACGCAAAATATCCTCCCTAACATGCTCCTCTTTTTCATCCGAAGCTATATAATTGGGTATCTTATCTTTAGGCCACAACGGTATTATAGTGTCTTGGGAAAAGGCGTTTGTACTCATTATTAAAACGGTAAAGAATAGTAGTCTTTTCATTTTGATTTTTATCATTAATTACAATCCCATTTAAAATTTGCAATAGGATATTTATGCGCCCCTTCTAAATTATAATGCCACCATTCCGTTCTAGTGGACCAAAACCCATGCTTCTCCATAGTTTCTTTTAGCAGTTTTCGGTTATCCAGTATCTCTTTTGGTAGATTAAAATTATCATGATATGCTCGCTTTCCAAAGAAATCAAAGTCGGTTCCCATATCAAGTTCTTCACCTTCCAAGGTTTCCAAGGTAATATCTACGGCTCCACCTTTGTTATGTATGGAGCCTTTTTTTGGATTGGCTACATATTGGGGATTGGGAACTATTTTCCACATTTTATATTGTACTGAATTTGGCCTGTAACAATCAAAGAACTTGATGCGAAACCCATTCTTTTTAAAATCTTCGTTTGCCTTCAATAGCGCCTTAACCGTTATTACCCGGGTATAGCACTCTGCGCAATCATAGACCTTTTCCTTAAGAAAATTATTCTTGGTTGCATAACGTAAGTCATAGGCAAACCCATCACTAAAATCGGCTAAGCGAACAAAGGTGGTATCCGTCAAATCCTTAAATGTCCTGAAAACCTTTTGCGGAGCTGGTTTTTCCTTGACCACCGTATCAATCTGGTCTATACTTACTTCGGTATTTTGCTCTATGTTCTTTTTAGTTTTTGGGTTTTCCCCACATGAAATAAAAAAAAGTATTAGGGTAAGTACAGTATAAAAATTCCTCATAAAAATAAATTATCGGCCTAAACTATATTACATAGGTCTTAGTATAGATTGATGTAAACCGAGTTTCAGATTATATATGCAAGATATTACTTTCTAGCAATTACAATTACCCAATCTTTTTCTTTTTGTCCATTGTAGGCGGATAATTCTACACTGTTGGGTTTAGTAATTTTCCAACCTTCGTTCTGTTTATCATAAAGCATACCTCCTGCTTTTGGGTCATAAAAAGCAATGGTAAAGGCCCCATCACCAATGGCAAGGTCCGTAGTTTCATTTTTCGGAAGGTACACTAGATAAATCTCATCCTTTTTAGCAAAGCAGTACGCCATGTTATTACTTACCAACTCATCATGATTTTGCATGGTATGGAACGGCAAGTGGTCTTCAAAGAACTTTTTGGCATTATTGGTAATATCCCACCAAGCATCACGAGCCCTAAAATCCTCGGCCGAAATATCATTATTGGGTGTATCTTTTCCCCCAAAGTACCAAGAAGTTCCTGCCGCCCCGGACATTAAACTTCCCCACAGACTACTGTGCATAACCATATCATGGTTATTATTTGCTGCAGTGTCCGTTGTTATACCAATATCCCAATGGCCAATTTCATCAAGATATACTACCCAAGGTTTCTTTTTCTTGGCTGATAAATCTATCCACTTCTTAACTTCTTTATGCACTTCTGTAGTGTCATACATCTGTAAAGAAGGGATTTCAAAATTGCGATGCCCCAACATAGGGGTAAACGTTTCCTTAATAGGATCCAAAGGCCTACCCTCTCTGCGCTCTCCAGTAACCCGAACGTGATTATGAACAGCTATAGGGTGATTATAAGGGTCTATTTTACGAATATAATCCGCATAACTTTTTAGTTGTTCCGGACTCCGGTTGGTCTCTTCTCCCAAATTCCAAACAACTCCCAAATGATGACCAAAACGGGCTACGAGTTCTTTATAGAAAAGTTTTCGCTCTAACCCCAGTTCCCCTTTGTTCAATATGGTATCGTTCTCCGTTTCTTGGGTAAAAACGTTCATGGCCATTCCTAGCTGGTCCATGTGGGTAAAAACAACTTCCCACTGATCCAGTTTACTAACATCATAGCGTGTTTGTTCCTTGGGTGCAATCCAAGGCCAGACATCATTTCCATCTCCATTTTCATTCATCATCAAAAAATAAAGACTGTTCATTCCTTTTTCCGATAAATAATTAAGAGCCCCAATTATTCCTTTACCATTGTAGAAACCCCATACCGGATCGGATGTCTTCCAATCATCAATATGTGCTGCATATTCATGAAGGCCATCATTTAATGTTGGTGTGGCCGGACCGCCATTGTCAAATGTTCCATCAAATTCCGAATAGGCCAAGAAGTTTTCCGGGCTACCTACTCCATTTTTCAAAAAAGGTTTTTGGTCCTCACTGCGCTTAAGAAAGTGCGTACCATCGTAAGTCAACTTTCCTGTACTATAAAATCCCTTTGCTGTAGAATCTACGGGCTGTATCTCAAAACTTCCCTTTACATCCCAAATACTTTTATTTTTCTTTGGTAAGGAGAACTGCTTTACGGCAATGTTTTCACCCTCCATCAAATACGCCTGAAACTTCCAATTTCCAACGGTATTGGGAGAAAATTTAACTCGCCATTTATTCCCGGAATCCGCACTTGTATCCGCCGCTTCACCATCTCCTGCAAAATAACCATGTACCATATACGTGGTATCCTTATTTGAAAATTTTGCAAGTAGCGAGTAATCTAAAAAGGGATTTATAGAGTCTGTTTCCGATACTTCAGGGCCATTAAAAGTCAATGTCACGGGCTGCCATTTACGCAAAGAACCCTCCAAAACATAATTTTTGGAAGTTTCCTTATCCGAACAGGAACAGAACAGTAACATAAGGGTACAAAACCCTAGGGGAAAATGCTTAAAAAAGTGGGAATACATAAGTAGTACGTTGAATTTAAATCATCATAATATAAGTATTTTTTTTCATGGAAAAATCTATTTCATGTTCAAATTTCTATTTGGTTTTATCACTATATTCATGAGCTGTTAGGGTTATCTCTAGCGAAAAAAAATAAGCTCCTAACCATATTCTTCTTTTAAACCATACGCATGGTACTACCTCAATTACTCAAAATATCCGTCTTGTGCATACTTAGTTTATCGTTTGTAACGTGTAAGGGTGATTTGAACAAAACTGAAAAAAACACCAAAACCGACCGTTCTACCAAACCTCCCAATATTATTTTGATTGTAGCGGATGACCAAGGTTGGGGCGATTTAAGTAGTAGTGGAAATACCAATCTAGAAACCCCGAATATAGATGCTATTAGCACATATGGGGCTTCTTTTGAGAATTTCTATGTACAACCGGTTTGCTCCCCTACCCGTGCAGAAATACTTACCGGAAGGTATTTTCCTAGAACGGGTGTCTACTCAACTTCATCGGGAGGTGAGCGGATGGATTTTGAAGAAACTACGTTGGCGGAAATCTTGAAAAAATCAGGTTATAAAACTGCTGCTTATGGCAAATGGCATAACGGCATGCAGCCGCCTTACCACCCCAACTCACAAGGTTTTGATGATTTCTACGGATTTGCCTCCGGTCATTGGGGAAATTATTTTAGCCCTATGCTGGAGCATAATGGTGAAATTGTAAAAGGAACAGGTTTTCTTGTAGATGACCTCACCGACCATGGCCTTAATTTTATTGAAACGAACAAGCAAGACCCTTTCTTTCTATATCTACCGTACAACACGCCCCACAGCCCAATGCAAGTACCGGATGAGTACTGGAATCGTTTTACCAAGAAAGAACTCAGTTTATATTCCGATGATAAAACCAATGAAGACATAGATTTTACAAAGGCGGCATTGGCCATGGTGGAAAATATAGATTACAACGTGGGCCGGATTACTGCAAAATTGCGCAAATTATATCTTGATGACGACACTATTGTAATCTACCTTACGGACAACGGCCCAAATAGTTTTAGGTGGAACGGTGGCATGAGGGGTAAAAAAGGTTCAACGGACGAAGGTGGGGTACGGAGTCCATTATATATACAATGGACAGATTCTATCCATCCCGGAAAAAAAGTACCGCAACTTGCCAGTGCCATAGACATCTTACCTACTGTAACCAGCATGCTAAATATCTCTACTGATAAGACCAAACCCATTGACGGTAAGGATCTATCTCCTTTATTGTTCAAAGATGACCCCAGTTGGGAAGACAGACCTATCTTTAACCATTGGAACGGCCATACCAGTGTACGGACTCAAGATTATCGGCTGGACAACGAAAACCGTCTATACGATATAAGAAAAGACCGAGGACAAACCAATGATATTTCAAAACGATTTCCGAAGCTTGTTGATTCATTAATCAAAGCCAAGGAAAATTGGCTAACAGAAGTAAATCCGTCTACTTCAGAAACTGACGATAGGCCTTTTACTCTTGGCCATCCTGATTTTCAATTTACCCAACTACCCGCACGTGATGCTATTGCCCACGGAAATATTAAACGAAGTAATAAGTACCCTAACGACACATTTCTTACCAATTGGAAAAGCAAAAAAGACTCGATTACTTGGGATATTGAAGTTCTTGCCAATGGACAGTTTGAAGTTCAATTATTCTACACCTCTCCAGAAAAACATATTGGCTCCATTATAGAACTTGGTATGGGTAACAGTAAAATTGCCACTAAAATATCCGTAGCTCACGACCCTCCCTTAAGCGGGGAAGAAAACGACCGGATACCAAGAATGGAATCTTATACAAAAGATTTCAAGCCTATGAAATTAGGCACTATGATTCTAAAAAAAGGAAGAGGAACGCTAACTTTAAAAGCTCTAGAAGTTACTGGAGACGAAGTTGCCGATGTCAGACTTTTATTGTTTAAGCGAATAAATTGATTGCATTAAACTCTTTCCGAATCTATAAAAGGGTATTGTTTTACCAAGAAATAAAAAACCCTGCTTAAAAGGCAGGGTTTTTAGTTTATAGCATACTCTTGGCCTTGTTTACTTATCCAAGCTTTTTAAATATTCCAAACTTTGAGGTACCTGTTCAACTACACTAGACGATTCATCCTCAATGAACATATACTCAATACCCAATTCTTTGGCTTCAGCAACGATTCCCGCAATATCTATTTGGCCTTGACCTAAAACCACATTAGTTTCATGGTCTTCCTGTCCTGTATTATTACCCTTTACACCTTTTTCCATATCCTTAAGGTGAAGAAGTGTAAACTTGGATTTATATTTTTTCATCAATGCTAAAGGGTCCGCACCACCGTGTTGCGCCCAAAACACATCCAGTTCAAAAGTATAATCCGTAGCGTTTTGAATCATATAGTCAAACAATGTTCCATCTTTATAAGGTCTAAATTCATACCCATGTGGGTGATAGGCCAAAGTAATACCGTTCTCTTTTAGTATTTTACCCGCTTTATTGAACACCTCCGAAGCATGTTGGGTCTCTTCTAAATCCCATTTATTGTCACCATGTGGAACCCAAGCACACATTACATACTTAGCTCCATATGCTTTAACGTTCTCTATTACTTGTTCTACATTCTTTTCCAAATCTCCAAATTTGGCTCCTACGCTTACTACATCAAGACTATTCGTTTTCAACAACTTCTTGAATTCATCTAAAGACAGACCATACGTTTCACCACCTTCAATTTTGGTAATGCCCCACCCTTGGATGGTTTCCAAAGTTCGGGGCACATCTGTTTTAAACTGGTTACGTAAACTGTACAACTGCAGCCCCACTTCTTGCGCGGATAATGATACCGTAAAAAGAGCAGTTGCAATAAAAACATTTAGTTTTTTCATTTTCTATATATTAGTTGAAAGCTGAAACTTCTAAAGTTTCAGCTTTCCGTTAAAACTCTATTCTACCAACCCCTGGTTAGGTCAATAAATTTCCTTGTTCGTCCCATTCCGCAATATCATTCCTTTTGCTTTGGTCCACACATTTTGCGATCCATTCCGGGTCATATTCCACTCCGTGTTTTTTAAGCACCTCATCCGGCACGCCATCCCATACATTGGGGGAGTTACCTTTATAACCCAAATCGGCAATACCTACTTTGGAAGTATAATAGCCGGTAACCACCAAGTTTCTCATTAATGCAAAAAACTGGATTTCCAACGGCTGGTCGTCTAACGGCACCTCCAAATCGTGGTAACAAATGGTATCTAAAATTTGCTTTTGTTGCTCCAAACTTGCGCTTTTAAACTCTACGCCGTTATCCGTATTGGATTTATGATCTAACCACATTAACCCCCCCAAAAGCGTATTCTGCATTTGAGGTATATCCTTACCAATAAACTCGATAAACTCAGGAACTTCGGCTTCAATAGGGCCTCCGTGTGGTTCTTTTGGAGGAAGGATTACCGTACTTAAAACAGCAATGGTTTCCATTTCATGCGCATTGAACAATTGTTCTGCATTCAACTTCTCTACGCGCTCCAGTTCTTTGGGTGTCCTTCCATAATAATTGGTATCCGTAGTAACGGCAGTTTCCGGTATTGCGGGCTCCGTACCTTCGGTCTTACATCCGTGAAAGGCTATTGCAGAAGCCCCTGCACCCAAAATCATGGTCTGTATACTCTTTCTTCTGTCCATCATTAGAGATTTTGTTGTTTCAGTTGTTCAATAATATAATCCGATGCCCTCCACGATAGGGCTAAAATAGTCCAAGTACAATTTTTATCAGCCTGCGAAACGAATGGTCCCGCATCAACTATAAAAACATTGTCTACGTCATGTAATTGGTTGAACTTATTGGTTACCGATGTTTTAGGGTCGTTACCCATACGGGTAGTACCTACCTCATGTATAATTTCTCCCGGAGCATGAAGACCGTAATCTTTATCTTTACCTGGTTTGTTCAAATAGATTCCGCCCATATTGTGTGAAATCTCTTCAAAAGTATCCTGCATATGCTTGGCCTGACGCACTTCAATATCGGACCATTTATAATTGAACTTTAAAACGGGAATACCATAATCATCTACTGTGGTAGGGTCTATCTCACAATAATTCTCTTTTACCGCTAGACCTTCTCCTCTACCGCCAAATCCTACTATTGCACCATAATACCGCTTAACGTCTTCCCTAAGTTTATCTCCATATCCGCCGGTAGGTTTCCCCACCAGTTTATTGAAGCTATCCTGATCAAAACCAAAACCATAATTAGGTTGTCCCATTCCGCCCCAAACTTCAATATGGTACCCTCTTGGGAACCCTAACTTCTTATTATCTCCCCACCATGGACTGTATACGTGCATACCACCTACACCATCTTCGTTATAGGATACGTCCCTGTCCATTAGGTCCGGCACGAATGCCATACCACTACTACCAGTGGAATCGTGTAAATATTTACCAACAAGGTCACTGCTGTTTCCTAGTCCGTTAGGATGTTGTTTACTTTTACTGTTCAATAAAATTCGTGCAGAACTACAGGCCGAAGCCGCAAGCACCACTACCTTACCCCTTAACTTATATTCCTTTCTATCCTCTTTGTTGATATATGATACACCAGTAGCTCTTCCTTCTTCATTTGTGGTTACTTCACGAACCATGGCATTTACATAGAGTTTTACTTGGCCCCCATTTTTTTGCGCTGGAAAGATTAAACAGCTACCTGCCGAGAAATCTGCATAAACGGAGCATGATCTATTACATTGACCACAATAAAAACATACCCCACGTTCATTGTTAATACGCTTGGTAAGCATTGAAAGTCTTCCCGGAATAACCGGAATACCTGACTTCTTAGCTCCTTTTATGTAGAAAAGTTCATGTAGCCTTGGTTTAGGAGGAGGAAGAAAAAAACCATCGGGATCGTTCTCACGACCTTCATTGGTACCGAACACCCCAATTAATTTATCTACTTTATCATAATATGGTTTTACATCTTCGTATCCAATAGGCCAATCCTCTCCATAACCATCTCGCGTCTTGCCTTTAAAATCCAATGGGCCAAAACGTAATGAAATCCTTCCCCAGTGGTTGGTACGGCCACCGAGCATCCTTGAACGCCACCATTTAAAGGTGGTACCTTCCGCATGTGTATAAGGTTCTCCATCTACATGCCAATCGCCATAGGACATATCCCATTCCCCAAAGGCACGGGTGGTACCCGCTCCACGACGTGGTGAGTCATAGGGGTTTTTCAATTGGGTCATTGTTTTTGGGTCTGCGGGGTCGAAGAAAGGGCCGGCTTCTACTACAGCTACCTTTAGTCCGGCATCTGCTAGTTGTTTTGTGGCCATACCACCACCTGCCCCTGAGCCTACGATGATAACATCGTATTCTTCCGGGTTTTCCTTAATCTGCATAAATTGTTGATTTTTGTTAGTTTGTTGCCACAATTTATAAATAAAAAGTGTTTACCCACCACTTTTTTAACAATCGGCTTGTAAATTCTGGTGATTTAAAAATTCCTCATTTGACCAAGTGCTTCATTTACAGTTTTTACCGGCAATTTACAGGTGGTATTTTGACATACATAAATAAAGGTGCCATCTGCAACATAGCGGTCTTTAAACAGTGGGGAACTACTCTCTGATTTACTTCCGACCACCAAAGCATTTGCCATTGGAATTTCATTTAAGGCCTTTACCAGAACAGGTGCATCCTTGCCCACTACGGCAATCTCAAAATAAGGGTAGGTATTGTTAAGTAACAGTGCGTTCCATTTGGAATAGCTAGGGGCGCTTTCTATAATAGCGGGTACCATTGCGGATAACATCTGTTTGGACTTGTTGGTGAAATCCACATTATATTCTATATGTCCTAACCTAAAAAGATTATATGCCATTACAGCATTAGGGGAAGGCAGCACTCCGTCATCCGTTTTAATTATTTTGGCGATAAGGTCGTTACCCTCATTATAATGGTACATTCCTGAAGTTTCATCAGCAAATTCGGTTTCTGCAATGCGATTTAGCTCTTTGGCAAAGTCAAGATATTGTGTATCCAAGGTTACCCCATACATTTGTAGCGAAGCATCTATCATGAACGCATAGTCTTCTATAAAACCTTCTTTGCGCTGACTTCCTTTTTTAAACGTATGAACCAGCTTTCCGCTTTGATAAGAATTGGATTTTATAAAAGCGAAAACACTTTTTGCCTTTTCTAAAAATTGCTCCTGACCAAAAGCTTTATAAGCATCTACAAAACCGTTTATAAGTAACGCATTCCAAGACGTTATAATCTTATCATCACTCCTAGGGCGCACTCTTTTATTCCTTGCCTCCAACAATTTTTTGTTCCATTCAGACTTTATAAAATTCAGTTTGCTCTGGTCTATATTATGCTCTTTCACGAACACAGCATCATCTGTTTTTCTATGTAAAACATAGTTTTCATGTTCCCAAACAACCTCTTTTTTAATTGTATAATATGCGGAAAAAAGTTCAAATCCATCTCCTAAAACCGACTTTAACTCTTCTTCCTTCCACACATAGAATTTTCCTTCTTCCCCTTCGCTGTCCGCATCCAAAGCAGCATGGTATCCGCCATTTTCATTTTTCATTTCCCTATCCAAAAAATCTACGGTCTCCCAAACAATATTTTTATAACTATCGTCTTTAAAAACAGAATATGCTTTTGAATACAGGCTTAAAACTTGGGCATTATCGTACAACATTTTTTCAAAGTGAGGTACTTTCCAAAAAGCATCTGTACTGTATCTGTAAAAACCACCGCCGATCTGATCATATATTCCCCCCAGAGCCATTTTATCCAAGGTATTTCTAACATGAGTTTTCGCCTTATCGTCATTTGCCAAATCAGCATAATCCAATAAAAAATTTAGATTAGAAGGAATCATAAACTTCTGGACACCCTTTTCACCTCCTTCTTGGGCATCCCAATTCTCTTTCCAATTTGCAACGCTGGTTTTTAAAGCTTCTTTGGTAATGGCATCAAACCCTTTTGCTGGTTCAATGAGATTGGCCTCTGCAATACCGGCAGCTACCATATCCGAATACTCTTCTGCTTTTTTTGGATCGTTTTTATAAAGCTCACTGATTTTCGTTAATACTTTTTCCCATTGGTCCTTGGTGTGATATGTTCCGCCATAAAGAGGTTTACCATTAGGTAAAGTAATCACGTTTAAAGGCCAACCTCCATTCCCAGAAATTAATTGCAATGCGGTCATATATACCTGGTCAACATCTGGGCGTTCTTCTCGATCCACTTTAATATTTATAAAATTATCGTTCATAATTTTCGCGACTTCTTCATTTTCAAAAGTTTCTTCTTCCATGACATGGCACCAATGGCAAGAAGAATAACCAATACTCACCAGGACCAGTTTATTCTCCTTTTTTGCATCATCTAAAGCCTCTTGGCTCCATGCCCTCCAATTTACCGGGTTATGGGCATGCTGTAACAAGTACGGACTCGTTTCCTTTGCAAGGGCATTGGTGTATTTATGTTCCGTTACTTCTTGCTTCTCTTTTTCCTCTTTACAGGATACAACAAAAAACATGGCCAAAGCCATAAAACCGGTCCAAATACTAGAATATCGTAAGGTCATAATATTATTCTTATTCCGTGAGAACTAAATCACAATGGGAGTTATAATTCAAAAAAAGCGGGAGGTCAAAGTTACTCACTTATAAAAGCCGAGGCTGGTAAACCGGCTGCATTAAAGAGATTAGGTTCTGCAATATTGTTCCATGCAAACCTTACTTTTAAAGGTGCTTTCACCTCTTTGGAGCTCAAAATAACCTTATTCCCTTTAATTTTCGCTTTCGCGGGATGAAATAATCCATCTGCCCCCGCAATTTCAAAATAGCTTTCCTTTTTATCGGTAAACATGAGTCCATTTGCATGATCAAAAATCACTTCAATCTTTTTCCATTGCAGGTTTACCTCCTTAAAAAGGGGGCCATACACCTCTCCATCATAACTATCATAGGTTTCTTTGAGTGCCAAATTTGCCAGACGAAGACCTACGTCCTGTTTGTTCGTAGGGTGAATATCGTCAATTGTAGCAATATCGCTAACCACTACCATTCCAGAATTTGGTATGGTTTTCAAAACACGTCTCTGCACATCTCTTATCATAACACCTTGCTCGGGTTCCTTATAATTAAATGGTGCTATCTGCACATAGTAAAATGGAAATTCAGAGCCCCATGCGTTTCGCCAAGAACTTATCATTTCCGAAAAAAGTTTACCATAAACATTGGCTCTACCTCTATTGGATTCTCCTTGATACCAAATTGTTCCCGCAATTTTAAACGGAGTAATGGCATGAACCATTCCATTATATAATTGCGAGGGCGATACAGGGCTCCACGGCGTTTCTTCAAGACCCTCAGCAGAAAGTTTTAAATCTTCATTCGCTTCAAAAACGGATTTTGGAGTCCAGACCTCTGCTGGCGAACCGCCCCATGCATTATCTATTAATCCAATAGGCACATCTAGTTCGCTCTGCAACCTTCTTGCAAAAAAATAGGCTACCGCACTAAAATCCTTCATAGTATCCGGGGTACATACTTCCCAAGACCCTGGAATATTTTCTTGCGGAAAATCTGATGTACGCCTGGCTACCGTAAAAAATCGAATGTTAGGATAATTAGCATTTTTTATTTCTTCTTCGGCATTATCAATACCCTTGTTTGTTGTTGCACTCCATTCCATATTGGACTGTCCAGAAGCTAACCAAACCTCACCAATCATGACATTTTTTAACCCTATTTGATTTTCATCACCTTTAAACGTAATGTTATACGGGCCACCTGCCTCGGGAGTATCTATTTCTAATTCCCATTTGGCATTTATGGTGGTCTTAACCTTATATTCTTTATTATCCCAACTTGTAAAAACAGTTACTTCCTCACCCGTATTTCCCCATCCCCAGAACAAAACTTTTTCATTCCGTTGTATCACCATATTATCAGAAAACAGGTTGGGCAATTCAATTTTCGCCCAAATCGATTGGCATGACAACATCAATAAAAAAGCAACAATAAAAAATCTAAATTTCATAAAAATCGGATATTAGTTAGATCAAGATTTAAATATACTATTTTCTTAAAGTACCCCAATACTATAGTGTTAATTGTAAACATTTAAATATCTTTAGAAAGCAAACCGAACCTAAAAGCTATGTACACAAGAAACAATTCTATAAGCCGGAGAAAATTCATTAAAAATACTTCTAGTCTAATGGCCCTATCTACCTTTGGAGCATACGGACTAGATTTTGCTCATAAGGAAAAAACCTTTAGAGTGGGGCTTATAGGTACAGGTTGGTATGGAAAGAGTGATCTTTTCCGGCTTATGCAGGTTACGAACGTTGAAGTAATTTCCCTGTGCGATGTAGACCGGCGTATGCTGGAGGAAGCGGGTAAACTGGTCGCGCTTCGCCAAAAATCAAAAAAGACTCCCCGTCTGTACACCGATTATAGAAAGATGCTCGCCGAAAAGGATTTGGATATTGTTCTTGTGGGAAGTCCAGACCATTGGCATGCTCTGCAGGGTATAAATGTCTTAAAATCCGGAGCTCACCTCTATCTTCAGAAACCCATAAGTGTAGATGTAATGGAGGGGGAAGCCCTTGTTGCCGCAGCAAACAAATACGGAAAAGTTGTGCAAGTGGGTACGCAAAGAAAGAGTACACCCCATTTGGTAGAAGCTAAAAAGAATATTGTAGATGCTGGATTACTGGGTAAAATCTCTCATGTAGAAATTTGTTGTTACTACCATATGCGAGCCAATGGTAATCCGCCTGTTGTGCCGGTACCTGATTTTTTTGATTATGATATGTGGACAGGCCCAGCCCCCTTGAGACCGTTTGACGGTTTACCTCACAGACGCTGGTGGCGTACTTTCATGGAATATGGTAATGGCATAACGGGTGATATGTGTGTTCATATGTTAGATACCGTACGGTGGATGCTAGATTTAGGTTGGCCCAAGAAAATAAGTGCTACCGGTGGTATTTATGTTCAAAAAGAAGGGAAGTCCAACATTGCAGATACACAAACCGCCGTTTTTGAATTTGATGAACTTGATTGTATTTGGAACCATAGGTCTTGGGGAACACCTGCCGACCCAGAATATCCTTGGTCTTTTAAACTTTATGGAGAGAACGGAACACTCTCCGGAGATGTAAAAAAGTATGATTTTGTACCTCATGGTGATGGTAAGAAAATACATGGCGATGTTATCTACGAAAGAGAAAAGTACCCGGAGGACTTAACCGAAAAAGATATTGAACTACATGCAGCACCGGCCACAAGGGCCCACATGCTAGATTTCTTACAAGCCATAGAGCATAATACACAGCCTGTAGCCAATATTCAAGAAGCCCATATTTCTACTGCTAGCTGTATCTTGGCCAATATGGCCATGGAACTAAACAGGCCATTGGTTTATGACCAAAAACAGTTATCCGTGGTAAATGATCCTGAAGCAACAAAACTTCTTCAGCGTGGTTATAGGGAAGGTTGGGAACATCCGCTTCCAGAGATGTTCAAGGAATAAACGTTTTCCTGATTCCTATAGAAAATCTATATCGGTTACAATTTTTATTATAAAACCGATATCAAAATATGGGTTTCTCAAAGTATACACCTTGCTACCTTAATATCCTTATTTTTAGATAATTTTGAAGCAAATCTTACTTGTCTAAAGATATAATTCTACATCTTTGCCACTATAAATAAAAACCATTAGAACTCAGCATTATGAAAAAATGTTTGATTACAGGAATTACAGGTCAAGATGGAGCATACTTGGCTGAATTTTTATTAAAAAAAGGATATCAAGTTCACGGACTAAAAAGAAGATCTTCTCTTTTTAATACTGACAGAATTGACCATTTATACCAAGACCCGCATGTTGAGGGAAGAAACCTTCATTTGCACTATGGCGATATGACCGATAGTACAAACCTTATACGTCTAATTCAAGAGATTCAACCAGATGAAATATACAACTTGGCCGCAATGAGCCACGTTGCCGTTTCTTTCGAAACTCCTGAATATACTGCAAATGCAGATGGTATAGGTACATTACGTATCCTAGATGCCGTGCGTCTTTTAGGTCTGGAGAAAAAAACAAGAATATACCAAGCTTCAACTTCTGAGTTATACGGAAAGGTACAAGAAGTACCACAATCGGAAACCACTCCGTTCTACCCTCGTAGCCCATATGCTGTTGCAAAAATGTATGCATATTGGATTACCGTAAACTACCGTGAAGCATACGGAATGTACGCATGTAACGGTATTCTTTTTAATCATGAATCCCCTATTCGTGGAGAAACTTTTGTTACTCGTAAGATTACAAGAGCCGCTTCCAGAATTGCATTAGGTCTTCAAGACAAAGTTTACTTGGGTAACCTTGATGCCAAAAGGGACTGGGGCCATGCCAAAGATTACGTTAGAATGATGTGGATGATCCTTCAAGCAGACGAAGCTGAGGATTGGGTAATTGCCACGGGTAAAACTACCACTGTTCGTGATTTTGTGAAAATGAGTTTTGCTCAGGCAGGAATAGAAGTTGCTTTCTCAGGTGAAGGTGTTGATGAAATAGGAACAGTAGTTTCTTGCAGTAACCCGGATTACCAAGTAGAAATAGGAAAAGAAATCGTTGCTGTAGATCCAAGATACTTTAGACCTACGGAAGTTGATTTGCTTATTGGAGACCCAAGCAAAGCAAACAACAAACTAGGATGGACTCCTAAGTACGATTTGAAGGACTTGGTTGAAGATATGATGCAAAGCGATTTAAAATTGATGAAGAAAGACACCTATCTGAAAGATGGTGGCTATCGTATCATGAACTATTTTGAATAGCATGAACAAAGACGCAAAAATTTATATTGCAGGACATAGAGGTCTTGTTGGTAGTGCCATTCTCAAAAAACTGAAAGCAGATGGTTTTTCAAATTTTGTTTTGAAAACACATGCTGAACTTGATTTGACGGATGCTAATGCCGTTGCCACATTTTTTGCCGAAGAAAAACCGGAATATGTTTTTCTTGCTGCGGCTAAAGTGGGCGGTATTGTTGCCAATAACACCTATAGGGCAGATTTTATTTACGCTAATCTTATGATTCAGAATAACGTGGTTCACCACAGTTATTTAAACAACGTAAAAAAACTGTTGTTCCTAGGAAGCACCTGTATTTATCCTAAGGAGTGTCCTCAACCCATGAAAGAAGATTACCTTCTTACGGATACTTTGGAGTACACCAACGAACCATACGCCATTGCTAAGATTGCAGGTATTAAATTGTGCGAAAGCTACAATTTACAGTACGGAACAAACTTTATTTCCGTTATGCCTACAAACCTTTACGGCCCCAATGATAATTTCGATTTAGAGAAATCGCACGTGCTACCCGCACTAATTCGAAAAATGCACTTGGGCAATGCTTTAGAGACACAAGATTGGGCCAACGTTAGAAAAGATTTGAACGAACGTCCAATCGAAGGTGTAGACGGTAATGCTAGCGAATCCGATATCTATGCTATTCTTGAGAAATACGGTGTTAAAAAGACCGGTGACGAGATTAGTGTGGAAATTTGGGGAAGCGGAAAGCCTATGCGCGAATTTCTTTGGTCCGAAGATATGGCCGATGCGTGTATATTTATCATGAAAAGCAGAAATTTTGAAGACACCTATGCCACTGGTGAAAAAGAGATTCGAAATACCCATATCAATATAGGTACAGGTAAAGATCTTTCAATTCGCGAGTTGGCAGAATCAATCAAGGAAATGGTAGGGTTTAAAGGTTCTTTAAATTTTAATGCCGATAAGCCAGACGGCACCATGAAGAAATTAACCGATGTCTCCAAACTACATGGTTTAGGTTGGAAACATAACATTGACCTTAAAGAAGGTATTGAGAAAATGTACAGCTGGTATCGTTCAGCATAACTGCTCAAAATCTATTGATATAAAAATCCCGCTAACCTAATAGGCTAGCGGGATTTTATTTTTTGATAAAGTATGCAAAATTACTTTTCTAAACTAAACCGGTATCTTTCCAACTTTTAGAATTGGCCGAGTTGATTACAGCTTCACAAACTTTTTGTGTCATTAGAGCATTCTCAAAACTAGGTTCACAAGGCTCCCCTGTTTCCAAACTCTTTAAGAAATCGGCTACTTGGTGTACAAATGAGTGCTCGTACCCGATAGACGTACCAGGAATCCACCATTTATCCATATAAGGCTGATCACTGTCTGTAATCAAGATTCTTTTCCATCCTCTTACTATGGCATCATCTGCATGGTCGTACATTTCAAGATAGTTCATATCGTGCAGATCCCACCGTAACGAAGCATGCTCGCCATTTATCTCTAGGGTATTTAGGGCCTTATGCCCACGAGCATAACGTGTTGCCTCAAACAAGCCTAGGGCACCATTCTCAAAATGACAATGAAAAATACATGCATCGTCTATAGTTACTTTTTTTACCTCGCCCGTTCCTTGATGCACACGCTCCTTAATAAATGTCTCGGTTACCGCGGATACATCCTTTATTGGCCCGTTCAACCACATGGCACTATCTATACAATGTGCCAATAAGTCTCCCGTTACCCCGGAACCTGCTGCTTCGGCATCTAAACGCCATAAAGCCTCGCCGCCTTGAGGCAGTTCCGGATTAATGGTCCAATCTTGCAAAAAGTTAGCCCTGTAATGGAATATCTTGCCCAACTTACCGGAATCTACAATTTGTTTAATCAAGGTTACTGCCGGAATACGACGGTAATTATAAAAAACCGTGTTAGCTACGCCTGCTTTTTTAATAGCATCTACCATTGGCTGGGCTTCAGCAATGGTACGCGCCAAAGGTTTTTCACAAAGTACCATTTTACCAGCCTCGGCTGCGGCAATCGCAATATCGGCATGCATATCGTTGGGAGTACAGATATCAACCGCGTCAATATCCTCTCTGGCAATAACCGCTTTCCAATCGGTTTCATAAGATTCAAATCCCCATTGCTCAGCAAAAGCTTTTACCTTTTCCTCAGTTCTGGCACACACCGTTTTTAAAACTGGGCGGTATTCAAGTTCAGGAAAAAAATCACCACTACGTTTGTAGCCATTTGTGTGCGTCCTTGCCATTAAACCAGTTCCTATTAATCCTATACGGAGTTCCTTTTTGTGTGCCATTTGCTGTAATTTTAAGTTTAAAAAATGTTCATATTCATTTATATCAAAGGCCTTAAAACCTCTTCTATGTAAATACCATCTTTTAAAGTAACCCCGTCTGGATCGGTTATTGCAGCGTCACATTCATCCTCTACAATAATCCACCCCTCAAAATCGGTTTCCTTTAAATACGATGTTATTCCCTTAAAGTCAATTATACCATCGCCCATTGCTGCCCATTTTCCATTATCATACATATCCTTGTAATGAACACAGTTTACTAATTCGCGATACTGTTTTATAATAGGTAAGGGATCCATACCCCCTTTGGCCATATGCCCCACATCAGGTGTGTATTTGATCACGTTACTATCCAGACCGTTCAATAGAATTTTATAATCCTCCTCTGTTCTATATATAGAGCCCATTGGAGAATTAGGGTGATACGAACACACCACACCTTCCCCTGCCGCTCTAGTGGCAATTTCATTTACACAGGTCAATAGATTCTGTTGCCGTTCTTGCAGGTGCTCACGGTCTTGCCCTGGCATTTGCACCAGTAACAATATAGCTTCCGGAAAATGTTTCATGAACTCGATCCATTGATCGGCATTTCTCTTTTCCTCATCGGTTTCCTTTGGATTCCTCCAGTCTTCTACATGACATAGAACAGACAATTCAATATTGTTTTTATCTAAGGTCTCCTTGAAAACTTTAGGATCTGTAAACCCGTTCATGAAACCCGTATCAGGCTCAATACCTTTAAACCCCGCTTTAGAGGTTACCTCAATTATATGGTTTAATTTATTTTTATATTTTTCACCGGACATTGCCCAAGTATAGGTTTCGCAACCAATTTTTATTTTTGACATTGCTATATTATTTTTTGTTAGGATTGGATGGGTCATTTATAAAACGATAGGTATTACCCGTAAACGTTCTAAACATAACCTGACTTAATAGTTGGCTTTTAACCAGTTCAACACTCTTGGATTAAAATCGTCCAATTTCTCCCAATGGAAAGCGTGACCTGCATTATCATACAAGTGAAGTTCGCTATTTGGAATCCCATCTGACACTTCACGTACCATCCATTCCGGCACGAACATATCCTGCTTACCTCCTATTACAAGTGTAGGTGATTTAATCTGAGGTAATTGTGCCACCACGTTGTGACTAATACAGGCTTCTGTCTGAGCTTCTAATCCATGTAGGGGTTGTTGAATAGCTTCTAAGGCAGCACCTTTTTGACCACCTAGCAATCCTTCAAATTCGGCATCATCATCAAAAGTGGGCTTGTCAAAAATGAGCAACTGCATAAAATTAGCAAACTGCTCCGGCCTTAGATGCGCCTTTATATGTGTAATGTGCCTAAATATAGCTTCACCCTTTCTATCGCAACTGGCCCAAGGACACATAGCTACCATAGCCGAAACCTTGTCAGGATGCCTAATAGACATCTGCAAGGCTATAGCTCCTCCCATGGAAACCCCAACAACAGCTGCACTAGTTATGTTCAATGCATCTAGAAGCGCCGCACTGTCATCGGCCATTTGAGCCGTGGTATAAGGACCTTCCGGTTTATCGGAAAATCCTACCCCGCGATTATCAAAAAGTATACATTGGTATTCCTTTTCCCAATGCGAAACATGCTTTTCCCAAACTGCAGATGCAGCCGTAATACCCATTATTAAAAGTAAGGGCTTGCCCTCTCCTCTTATTTCGTAATTTAACTGAACTCCGTTAACTGTAACAAATGACATAGTTTTTCTCTTTTTTGTTGTTAGTTAACTCCATCCATGTAATTCGCGAACCTTAATAAGGGTTGCCAAAATATCGTTCCAAGTCTGCTGTTTTAGCATCACATCATTATCAAACATGCAACCATCCCAACAAATATGTTTAACCGCTTTTGTCAATTCGTCATTTCCGTCTCTTAACCAGAAGCCGGCATCCTTAGCAACATCTAATTTACCGTTTGGATCCGTAGCCAAACAATGACGCCCTGTTTTATCATGTGAACCGGTACCATGTACCGTTCCATCATTCTGAGCCACATGAAAATCTATGGTCCATGGTCTTAAAGCATCCGTAACGGTTTTAAGACCCGCTTCTAACGTTTTTCTGTCCGACCAATCAAAATCCTGGGGCAGAATCCTATCTTCTGGCGCGTTATAGCCCAATAGATACAATAAGGTATGAGACATATCTGCTTGAAAACCAATATTGGGTCTATCTACAGCTTCTAAAGTTTCTACCATAGCCTTCCAGCTATGCATTCCCGCCCAGCAAATCTCACCTTCTGCAGCTAATTTCTCATCATAATCCGCAGCAACATCACATGCCTCACGAAAAGTTTTAGCAATCAATTTGGTATTGTTTACTGGATCCTTGGCCCAGTCTTCTGGACTAGAGGCAGAATCTATTCTAATAACACCATATTGTCTTACACCGTGCTCCCTGAAAATTTTTCCAAAATGACACGCACGTTGCACCATAGCTACAAATGTCTTACGGTCCTCATCCGAACCCAAGGTAGGTCCGCCCCAAATAGGTGCGACCAATGTGCCAATATTCAGATTGCGACCAGCAACCTTATCCGCAAGTCTTTTAATGTCATCATCAGAACTATGAATATCAACATGTGGATCAAATAACCCAATATCTATTCCATCAAACTTAATACCGTTAACTTCTGCATTTGCAGTCATATCAAGCATTTGATCAAACGAAATAGGCGGTTCCGAATCTGGTCCTTTACCAACAATACCGGGCCATGAGGCATTGTGGAGTTTTGGAAAAGTGTTGTCTTTCATACTTCTGTTCTTTTAAATTATACGTATTTACTTCTTTAATTTAGCGCAATTTTAAACGTAAAAAATACACTTGCTCTAAAATACGGTTTATTTATAATTTAAGGTCAGGATTTTTTGGTCCAAAATGTTTTAACATTACAATAGGATCGGTTTTACTATGGTTTACGATGGTAACACCTTCTTTTGCTGCTTTTTCAGTTACAAAATATTCATCATGTGTTAATTGTCCGTATCTAATAAGTGATGGGGTCTCTATATCCCAAACACCCATCTTACCATGGCCTTGCATCATAATCATTCCATAACAAGCACTATCCTTAATGGTGACTGTTTGCCCTGGCAGAACCGTCAATTCTTTGGCACTAAAAGCATCGGAACGGTAACAAATCCATTTATCAACATAACCCTCTGCCTCCATTTCCTCCAAAGGTTTCACAGGAATAGGCCTCATAAAACGGGTTTCCAACATGTTGGGGTCCGTATTCAATTCCCAATCTATTACTTCCATAAGCTGGTCAAAATCTCCTTTCCTATCCTCTGGAGTTCCGTTCCACAACAGTTCTTCCGGAATAATAGCTTCATTAACCAAAGATTGGTACATAGCAAACACATCGGATGCTTTTTGCGGTTCGTAGGTACACATACTACCTGGAGCGTGAAGCATTCCCGGCGGCACATCCCAACCCGTTCCTGGTTCCAATCTAAAGGCCGATGAAAAGTTTGTAATCTTGTTATCTCCTTTGGTAAAGTTCTTTAGACATTCTTTTATCTCCTCTTTGGTCGTACCGGGAGTTATCCCGAAGAAAGTGTACGGAAAATCGCCTCCATGGTTATTTACCTGAGGTGGAAAATAATATGCTTCCGGTTTTCCCTTTTGACCAATTTTGGCCGCATGCTCATCATTATGGTGAATGTGATGTGGCAACGGCCCCATATTATCAAAAAACTTGGAATACATAGGCCAACTTTGGTACTCGTTCCACAGACGGTCTCCAATAATCTCACCTTTTAATTCATCAATAACATCTTTTAAGAGAATCTGCACTTCTTTGCCATCTTCTTCAAAAACAACCGGACTTAAACCTTCGTTCTCTCCGGTTAACGGTCCATTTTCCGCAGGTGTCGTTGAAGAAAACCAACGTTCATCTATACCTCCACGCTCCCCTCCCAAAACGTAATAATCATCTGGGTGCAATTTTATCCTTCTACCTGGAACACAAAAAGAACGCGGTACCCATGTTGGTGCCAAACGTAAAATTCCCTGTCCCTGCTCCAAAGCCTTTCTAGCCGATGAATTTGCCATAGTATTCAATATTAATTTTATAAAAAAGAGGTTATAAATGATTCTATTTTTTCCGGTGATAACACTTCCAATTCCAGTGAGTAGCTTCTACTTTCATTGGGTTCCAACAAAATAAGTGTACTATCTTCGCGTGCTTTTCTTTGCCCTACCGGCGGATTTGTTGCCGGCTCTAAGGCCGTAACATATTCATTTTTGCCCCAATGTTGCCAATTGATCAACCAGGGTAATTGTTTTTTAGGAAAACGAAGTGACACGGCCAAATTGAGCTTTTTATTATAAATTCCGCAGTGGCAACTTCCTTCAGTATCCGCTTCTGCATCAATGAAAGCAACATCCTCACCTGTTCCGGAATGCGCCTCTAAGGGCTCTGGGCATTTTCTAAAGTTCACTTCGTCCTTAAACATTTTGCGTTCAGAGTCCGGTGTTGGCGATTCCCAGTTGCCTTTCCAAAGTAAATCCGTGCCTTCATCTACTAAAGGCCACCCAAAATTTACATGGTACAAGAGCATATGTGGCGCCGTTTGGTTCCCGCGATTAAGGACCTCATCATGAACGTGAATTTTAGCTTGCCCCAATTTCCCTGAAATAGTCCGCTTTAATTCCAACACGGGTCCAAAAACCTGAGCTTCCCGAACAATACCGGTGATACTCATTTCCATTTTCCCCGCAATTGGGTCCGGCTGAACAATAGAAATAATTTCTGCAGGCGTATTACTTATAAGGCCATGAAGTCCTCTTACCCCATGTTCATCCTCCTCTGGTCCACCCACATGCGATAGTCCGCAAGTGGTTAAAAGTCCGCCGCCAAAATTCCGTATCCAGCCCATTCCCTTATCCGAAAATCGTTCGGGAGGAACTACTCCGGTTTTGCTCAACCAAGCCAAACTATATTCTTTATAAAAGGCATCCGAAATATCCATCCCACGATCAATAATAACCTTGTACCTTAGTCCCGTTCCTGTATTGACCCATGCAATGCGTGTTCCTCTCCCTAAACCATTATCAAGGACAGAAGTCTCAATACCACCAACCTGAGCGGTATTCCCAATCTTGTCTTTACCTTTATATATAATTTTTTCCGTGAGCATTGCGAATATAATTCTGACTTACCAAATCTCTTATTCCTTAGTAAAAATTTCGTTTTCGGCATCACCACCAGAAATGAGGTACGCCAATAAGTCTTTGACCTCATCATCACTCAAACGATTGATCGTACCTGGCGGCATCAATGAAACCGATGACATTTTAGTACCCAATACCTCCTCTTTGGGAATAGTCCTAAGAACATCAGGCGCATACGGATTCTGAGATACCGTATAGTTTTTCCCTTCCTCACCAATTAATCTACCCACAATTGAGTTTCCATCCTTAAGCATAAAAACCGTGGTGTTGTACTGATCTGAAATTACATCACTGGGGTCAATAATAGCTTTAAGAATATCTTCGGCAGAAAACCGAGTACCGATTTGAGATAACTCCGGGCCTATATTCTCTCCTTCGCCACGCATACTATGACACGTAACACAATTGGTTGCCAAAAACATGTTCCTACCGGTTTCAAAATTTCTGTTCTGCAAACCATCGGCCAATAAGGGTGTTATATCCTTTTCTTCCCATCTCTTACCAGGCCCTTTGGGCTGCACCGCACTGGAAACCAACTCGTTTCCGGATTTACTCAGCAATGAATCTCCTGACATTTGATTGTAGAATTCCTTTTTATTCGCAGCCACGTGGGTCAATGCTTTCTTCCTTGCCTTATCTATAAAACCAATATAGCTACGCCCTGCTTTAAATGAAAAAGCTTTATAAAACCATTTGAAATATTTCTCCCTTAACTCCGGCGTCCAACCTACTGTGGCATCCTGTAATACCAGACCATAATATGTATGCTGTGCCAAAGGCATATTTTTTAGGGTTTCGGCGATGTCCATTCCATACTGCGGATTTCGTAAAATCAAATCTGCCGCATCCGTGGCCGTATTAGCCATTACCGAAGCATTTTCTCCTTCTTCGGATTCTAATAAGGCAAGTGTTTTTGAAATCACCGAAGCGTCATCTACAAATACCAATGTTTTGCTTAACAATTGATTTAACACATCCGTATCTGCTGGATAATGGGTTGAAAGATATCCGCTGATTTTTCTTTTAATATCTGCATTAGGTTTCCCAAAACGCGCTAAAGTAAGCTCTATGGCACGAACCAAATCTACTTGGTTTTGCTCAGAAAGACTTGCATAATCAATATGTACCAAAGAATTCAATAGTTGATCACGCTGACTTTTATCTCCCTGTCTAGCCAAAGCAACGGCTGCATGAATCTTTCTAACCGCATTAGTTTCCGCATAAACTTTTTCCTGCCAAGTGCTTACAGGTTGATGTTCTACAGCAATACGGGCAGCATATTGAATAAAACGGTCTTTACTATTTAAATATGGCCAAGCAAAATCTAAAGCCCCATCCTTAGGAGCTCCGTGATAAGTCTCCAATTTTTTACGGATTTCGTTTTCCTTAGTAGGCTCCAAATTCGCAGCGGCCCCTGTTAGTTCATCTGGATTGTTATAATAAACACGATACAGGTCTGATTCTAACCTACGTCCTCCGGTCATAAAGTACATGGCTCCGTCCGGGCCAATAACCCCATCCGTTAACGGAAGTGGAATTCCAGATAAAAATTCCTCTTTTTCACCAATATAAGATGCACCATTAGCTTTCATTTCAATGGCATAAATAATCCCGAAACTCCAATCAAAAGCAAATACGCTATGTTGATATTTTTCAGGAAACTTAGCTCCATTTCCATGCATTACATTAGTAGGTGACCCTTGACCTATATTAAGTACAGGAGGTACATTGTCAGGATACGCAGCAGACCATTTGCCATTTCCCGTTCGCCATCCAAATTCCGCTCCGCTTGTAACATGGCAAATTCGGGTGGGGCGATACCATGGCATTCCCAAATCCCATTCCATATCCGAGTCATAAACGAACATATCTCCCAATTCATTGAACGCCAAATCAAACGGATTTCTGAAACCTGAAGCCACAAGCTCCCATCGTTTTCCCTCAGGGTCAAGATTTGCCACCCAACCTCCGGGAGCCCCACGGTCATTGGCATGCCCACGAGGGTCTTTAATTTGAGGAAACAAATTGTCATCCTGCCAGTTGTTAGGAAGACGATATCCTTCCATCTCCGGTAGATCTGTATGGTTACCAGCTATAACGTATAGCGACTCCCCATCTGGAGAAAGAACTATACTGTGAGGGCCATGCTCTCCTGCCCCGTCCAAAGCCTTTAAAAGTGTAATTTTATCGTATTGATCATCATTATCCGTATCCTGTAAACGATAAAGGCCACTAGTCTTTTCAAAATCATCACTACCCCTATGGTTTACCATTACATAAAGGCTATTGAAAGCGTACAATAACCCTTGGGCATAACCCATTTGTATTATGGAATCTGCTACTTTCGCTTCCGTTTGAATTTTAAGCTTTTCTATTTTTGGTGTAAGATTGTCCGCTCCTATTGGTGCAACTTCCATTCTGTACAAAGCACCGTATTGATCTGAAGTAATTAATCTTCCCTTATTATCAAAAGTCATGGCCACCCAAGACCCCATATTATTATCTCCAGGACTATATAAATGTTCTGCATCAAAACCTGGCTGTAATTTTAGCTTTGCTATTTTAGGGTTATCGGACTGAACCGTTTCATTTTCATTTTTTTTGTCGGACGTACAGGAAGTTGCTAAAATCAAAACACTACAAAGGAGAAGATTAAGCTTATTAATCCTTAAAAAATTTATAATCATTTTAAGTTTTGTTTAAATAGAATATAGGTTCATTAAAGAACCGATAACTCTATTGAGTTGGGTTGGTGTTTTAAAAACATGGCTATAACTTTACGGTTATTTTTATGTTTCTAAGTCCCTAAAACTAATGAAGCATTTTTTCTTTACTATCCTGTAGTGTACTGCCCAATTTTGCGCTACAAATGTAAAATTGAATTTATAAAACTGAGTGTCATTGAAATAGGTGGGGAAATTCCAAACCAGAGGATAAATATGATTTTATTTTTTCAAGTCTTTCCAATCTACAAGAGTAATATTCCTCTCATCCAAAATTGACCTACACTCTTGGCTTGTAAAATAGTCAAAATCGATTTGCCTCCATTCAGAACCAAAATTTGGATGGTTAATAGTTACAGCTTTCATTTCTGCATCATCAAAGGCAGGGTGAATTAATATAAGATTAACGCCATCAACCAGGTTATCAAAAATACTTCTGTAATATTCCTTTAATTTTCCTTCTTTAAAATATCCAAAATTTCCATAATGTGTTTTGTCAATTACCAAGTCTTCTTCACCTAGGTTCTGGCTGTAATCCAACCCAACCATTTCCATAAGTTCCCTATTCAACAGAACAGGTATATTATATACCCTCCCTAGGTCTTTATAAACTTCAAATAAGTCTGCTCTAGCCCCAAGACTATACATATGTGAATCAATATGACTTGGATTAATACCAAACTTCAACCCTCTCTCTATTTGAGCTATAAGTTCCTTTTTGACTTCGGACACCACAGCATGTTCCCTTAGTAAATCTCGATTTCTATAAAAATAACCGTTCTCATCTACCAAACTTGAAACTTCCGAGACTGGCAAAACGGGCCCAAATTTATATTTTTCCCATTCACAAGTTAGAGTAAGATGAATTCCATAATCGTAAAATGGATTTTCTCTAGCAAATTCCGTCATCTCATAAAACCAAGGACAATTGACCATAATGCTACATGAGTTAACCATGCCCTTTTTGAGAGCCTCCATTGTTGCTCTATTTTCGGACTGACATAGACCAGCATCATCGGCATGAATAATAAGTTTTTTGCTCTTTTTCATAATTAACAATACTAAAGAATAGGGAATTAAATTGAATTGGGAGTTTCCAGTAACTAAGCAGGAATTTAAGAAAAGAATATCAGCTAACATTTATCATATCGAATTGATAAAATTAACCTAACACACCTACACTATTCTACCATTAAAATTAATATTTTATAATATTTGAGGTAATTTTGTATATTTATGAAAATTTATACTCATTAAAAAAATGAATTCTTGAAAATTACGCCTCAAAATTCGTTTTATTATGGGTATCCCTGACGAAAGAAATAGACTATGAAGCTGACGTACAAACAAACCGAAAAACGACCCGAAAATTCCTTTTTAGCTCGGCAAGACCGCTTACCATGTATAGAACAGAACTGGCATTTTCATAAGGAACTAGAACTTATATACTTTATAAAAAGTAGCGGCACACGTTATGTAGGTAATTCTATTGGAAGCTTCTCTCCGGGAGAACTGTATCTCATTGGCAGCAATATTCCCCACCTGTTCCGCAACCATAAGGAGTATTATAACGACCAACAGGAAACCGAAGCGGTTAACCTGATCGTAATAAAATTTGAACCTAACTTTTTGGGAAGCGAGTTTTTAGACCTTACCGAATCCAAGCGGTTAAAAAATCTTTTTCAACAAGCAGAAAGAGGTATAAAATTTTCCGAATCCGCCACCTATATGGTTCACAACCTTATCCTAGGCTTGGTCGGGGACCAAGGTCTTTCTAGCATTGTGGGGCTTCTAAAAGTTCTTGATACACTATCTATAAGTGAAAATTATGATTTGCTCTGCTCAGAAGTAATAGCCAACACTTACAACAGCAATGAAAAGGACAGAATGCGTAAAATCATAAATTTCTTGACCGAAAATTTTGAAAAGAAAATAGAGTTGGAACAAATTGCCTCTATAGCACACATGACGCCAAATGCATTCTGTAGATACTTCAAAAAGAAAACTAGAAAATCCTTTACACAATATTTGAATGAAATACGCCTTAGAAACGCTTGTAAGTTGTTGATTGAGGGAGAAATGCAAATCTCAACCGTTTGTTATCAGTCAGGTTTTAATACGCTCACCAATTTCAATAGACAGTTTAAAGCTTTAATGAACATTACCCCAACCGAGTATATGCAAAAGTATAACGAGAAAAAAGAAGTTGTATAAACTCTTATATATCTAAAAAAGCACAAGTGGGGTTACAATAGTGCCTATAATGGTTAATGTACGCATTTTCACGATGGTATATTTCTGCTATTTTTGTTTGGATAGCCTGTGGCCTACCTAACTTAAAAATGACCTTGTGACCAGCCTAATATTTTTACTCCTTTGCATTGTTCTGCTCATTGTTGCGGTAACTGTATTTAAAGTACACCCTATTCCCGCCTTACTTATTTCAGGGTTGATTCTAGGGTTAACAACAGGGAGCTCTGTAGAGTTGGTAACAGAGAGCTTATTAAGCGGTTTTGGAAATACTCTAAAATGGATAGGACTCATTATTCTATTTGGCACGTTACTGGGTGAAATTCTAGCGCAAACCGGTGGTGCAGATGTCATAGCCAATACCATTATTAATTTATTCGGTACCAAGTACCTTCCTTTAAGTATGGCCGTAATTGGCTTTTTGATAGGAATTCCGGTTTTTATGGATGTGGCCTATCTGACCTTGCTCCCCACCATATTCGCCCTCTCAAAAAAATCAGGCCATTCAGTACTTACCTTAGGACTTTCATTGGCCATTAGTCTTACCGTAGCCCATGCCTTGATTCCACCTACCCCAGGACCTCTTGCAGTAGCTGCCATTCTTGAAATTAATATTGGGGATATGATTCCCATTAATATTGTGGTAGCTCTAGCTGCGATAGCCGGTGGATTATTATGGATAAAATTGAACAAGAAAAATCTTGCCCTGAAACTACCGGACACGAATACGGGCGAAGCATCACAAACCAAAGAACTAACGGGGTTCAAAAAAGTGTTGCCTTTTGCAGCCTTATTAGTGCCATTGTTCCTTATGTCCATAGGCACTATTTTCCCTTCGGAAAACGGATTCATTGCATTTATAAAAAACCCTGTATGGGCACTTCTCATAGGCCTACTTTTTGCATTACCTTTACTTCCTAAAGAGAATTTTTCTACCCGTTTAAATTCATTTTTTACAACTTCGGGAGAAAAATCAGCCATCGTTATTCTTATCACAGGTACTGGGGGTGCTTTTGGACAGGTAATCAAAGACACAGAAATAGTAGGTTCTATGTTTTCCAATGCGGGAGATATTGCTGCAATGGGCATAGTTATACCTTTTCTATTGAGTTTCCTTTTTACGACTGTTACGGGATCAATTACAGTTTCGCTTATCACTACGGCATCTATTGTTGCACCACTGGTTTCCAACGGCACATTGCACCCTACCTTTACCGCCGCGGCTATTGGAGCCGGTTCTCTTGGTATTATTCACGTGAACAGTAGTTTCTTTTGGCTATTTAAAGAAGTACACGAAGTGTCTGTTTCTCGACTGCTAAAATCATTTAGTCTACTATCCGGTGTAGTCGCATTAAGTGGCGGACTTTTAGTATTGGCATTATATTACTTTACACAAATTTAATACAATCACCACTAGGATAAAATAATGTTACACTAGGGTAAAATCCGAGAATCCATCTCCTTTATATTGGATTTTCTTTGTGTCTCATGAAGGTTTAGAACACGATTGCCCCTTCTCATATATTCATCTATAAAATAAAAACAACTCATATGGATACCTATCTACTGGCTATCATTTTAATACTATTTGCAAGCTTTTTTCAAGGAACTTTTGGTCTTGGTATGAAGCATATTGCACCATTAAAATGGGAGGCCTGGTGGTTAGTTCACGCATTTACGGCCATGATTGCATTCCCTATTATCTGGGCCTTGATCGTTATGCCCAACCTATTTGAAATCATTTCCCAAGCAGACAGTCAAACACTGTTCGTAGCTGCGTTTTACGGTTTTCTGTGGGGTATTGGGGGTATTCTCTTTGGGGTTAGTGTGGAAAAAACCGGTATTTCCATTACCTATGGCATTGTTATGGGTCTTGCGGCATCGGTAGGTTCCATTATTCCTCTTTTTCAGATTGATGGGGCCTTTGACCAACCTTCCTTTCCTATCATAATGTTAGGGGTAGCCTTGTTACTGGTAGGAGTTGCTATTACTGCAGTGGCCGGTGTACAAAGAGATAAATTGCACAATAATTCAACCACAAGTACTAAATCCATAAAAATTGGGGTACTGATTGCCGTTGCATCTGGTGTTTTATCCGCTTTTTTAAACGTTGGCTTTTCCAATGCAGCACCAGTTGCAGCTATAGCCGTAAACGATTACGGTGTAGGAACCCAAAATGCAAGTTTGGCTTCTTGGGTGGTTGTTTTACTGGGAGCGTTCGTTATGAACGGAGGGTACGCCATATATCTTTTTATCAAAAATAAATCATGGGGTGCTTATAAAGTCCCCAATAAAGGGAAAGCCTTAAAATGGGCTATTGCAGCCGGTATTTTCTGGTTTGCAGCCTTGGGTGTTTATGGTCAAGGAGCAGCGCTAATGGGAAATCTAGGCCCCGTTGTGGGATGGCCTATACTGTTAGGGCTGGCTTTGATTATTAGTAATATTTGGGGCTTTAGAGAAGGGGAATGGAAGAATGCGAACAAGCCTTTTAAAATTTTACTAACGGGACTTGCCGTTCTTATCATTGCCATTTGTATTTTAGGATACGCCAATTATTAAGCCAACCATTTTTTTAAAACTATAAGCAATTTTATTATGAAAATCCAAAAGATTGAGCCTTTTGTAATTACATACAAACTAGATACCCCCTTCTATTTTTCGCAATGGCAGTATGATACTAGAAAAATATGTATCGTAAAAATAACTTTGGATGATGGCACTTACGGATGGGGAGAAGGATACGGGCCTGCGGAGGTCATTAAATCCGGAATTGACTTTTTCACACCCTTTCTTCTAGGAAAAGACGCATTGGAACATGAAATCCTATGGCAAGAAATGTATAGGCGCTCTATGGATTATGCAAGAAGTGGTGCTTTCCAAGCTGCCATTAGCGCTATTGACGTTGCACTATGGGATATAAAAGGAAAGTTGCTCAACCAACCTGTATCCGTTTTACTGGGAGGCATCAAAAACCCTATTATTGAGCCCTATGCCACCGGACTTTACTTTACACGTTGCGAAAACCTTGAAGAACTTTTAGTAGAAGAGGCTCTATTTTACAAAGCCCAAGGGTTTAAAGCTACCAAGATGAAGGTTGGACTAGGTATTCAACAAGACCTAAAATACATTGCGGCCATACGCAAGGCCATAGGACCAAGTATGCGACTAATGATAGATTCCAACCACGCATATTCCTATAAAGAAGCCATTGAATTGGCCAGAAAGGCCGAAAAGTATGATATCTCTTGGTTTGAAGAACCGGTATCTCCCGAAGATTATGACGGTTACCGCAGATTAAGAGAAAACACAACTATACCTATTTCAGGCGGTGAATGTGAATATTTGAAATTTGGTTTTAAACGACTTTTTGAAAATGACTGTGTAGATATAGCCCAACCGGATATTTGCGCTACAGGAGGGTTAACCGAAGCCAAGCGAATAACAACGTTAGCACAAGCCTATAATAAAGATGTAGTTCCGCATACTTGGGGAACATGGATCGCTATAAGCGCCGCTATTCATTTAGTAGCCAACCTAGACAAGAATCCAGGCAGAATGTACAATGACCTTCCTACTATGGAATTGGATAGAACGGAAAATGCACTCCGCGACGAGGTTACCCTTCATAACGTAAAACTAGAAAACGGACATTTAGAAGTACCCAGAGCACCAGGTTTGGGCGTAGATGTTGACATGGACAAATTAGAATACTATTTAGATAAAGAAATACATAAAGATGGAGCAGTTAAAATTCGGTCATAAGAAATTATATATTGATGGTGAACTTGTTGAAGCCTCAAACCATAAGACTTTTGAGGTAATCTGTCCTGCGGATGAAAAGCCTACAGCTACTATTGCATGGGCCAGTCTGGAAGACACCAAAAGAGCATTGGAATCTGCACAATCAGGTTTCGAGAGTTGGTCAAAACTCCCCATACAAGAACGCTTAAATTGGATCGATAAGCTTAGGAACAAAATAATTGAAAATAGCGACTTGCTACGCGAAAGCATTATGCACGAAATGGGAAAAACTTGGGAAGGTTCGGAAGAAGATCTTACCAGTATTACCAATTCGTTACAGTACTATTCCCAAGAAATACTGAAGCGTAATGACCTTCCTATTGAAGATAAAGAAGGTACTCACGAACATCATTTTGTATCACAACCTTTGGGAGTCGCAGTTGCCTTTCTTGCCTATAACTTCCCACTTTTGAATTTAGGTTTTAAACTAGGTCCTGCACTAGCTGCTGGTTCAAGTATAATTCTAAAGCCCTCGGAATTTTCTCCTTTATCAGCTTATATTATTGGAGAGCTATGCGCCGAAATTAATTTTCCAAAAGGTGTTATAAACGTTATTTGTGGTGATTTGCAGGATGTTGGTATTCCGCTTTGCGAAAGTAAAATACCTAGATTGATAACTATGATCGGTTCTACGGAAACTGCTCAGAAGCTTATCGCACAAAGTGCAAAAACTTCTATAAAAAGATACAGCATGGAATGTGGCGGAAACGCTCCTTTTATTGTGTGTAAAGATGCTGATCTAGAATTGGCCGTTAATATTGGAACCGCTCTTAAAGTTGGCAACTCCGGCCAAATCTGTGTAGCTCCCAACCGCTTTTTTGTTCATGAATCTCTTATAGAGGAGTTTACCGCTGGTATGGTTGCAAAGTTTAAAACTACTAAACTTGGTTTTGGGAGAGAAAACAAACCGGACATGGGTCCTTTAGCCAATAAACAGTCCATTATAAACGTAAAGGGAATCGTAGAAACAGCCATTGCCCAAGGTGGTAAATTGGTATATGGCGGCAATGCGCTTGAGGGTCCTGGTTATTATTTTGAACCAACGGCAATCACATTTGATTCTAATGATGTAGAAATCCTTCAACATGAAGTTTTTGGTCCTGTAGCACTAATTGTTCCATTTAAAACAAAAGAAGAAGTTATTGTACTGGCCAATAATACAGATGCAGGTCTAGCTTCTTATGTGTTTTCCAAGGACAATGAAACCCTTCAATTCTTTGCCAACGCCCTAGAGTTTGGAGAAGTACAGCTTAACGGGGTAAAATATGACATATACTTACCGCATGGTGGTGTCAAAAACAGTGGTATTGGAGTGGATTGCTCTACTTTTGCGCTAGATGATTATCTTGCCAAAAAAAGAGTAACCAAAGCTTTACAACACTAATGAAATTACCCGAAAAGTTTATTAGCTGCGATTGGGGAACAACCAATTTTCGGCTGCGTTTAATTGAAACCACAACGCTCAAAATCCTGTCGGAACACACGACGGATATGGGCATAAAAAAATGTTTTAGTGAATTCAAGGATCAGTCCCATTTATCTCAAAATCAGTTCTTTGAAGCATACCTAAAAGAACAGATTAAAAATTTAGATGGCACAATCAGTAATGATTATGTCATAGTAGCTTCCGGAATGCTCTCGTCCTCTATTGGCATGCATGAATTGGAATACGCCAATATGCCCTTAGCTTTTAATGGTAAGGACTTGATTAGCAAATACATTCCTTTTGATGATATGCCCGACCTATTATTAGTTTCTGGAGCTAAAACCAACGCAGATGTTATGCGGGGCGAAGAAGTTCAGGCAATTGGACTGTCTGCAGAGCTCTCTAAGTATGACAAAGGTGTTCTGTTATTGCCGGGCACGCATTGCAAGCATATTGCTTTTGAAGCAAATGTTTTTAAAGATTTTACCACGTTTATGACGGGTGAACTTTTTGACACCATTAGCAAGCACACTATTTTATCTGCTTCTTTAAGCCCAGCCCCTTGGAATGAATCTTTTAAAGATATGTTCTTAAAAGGAGTGGAAAAAGGATTGGCAGATCAGCAAATGCAATCTTTGTTCTCGATTAGGGCAAATACCCTGATTAACCAAGTTTCTGGTGAGCAAAATTTTTATTTTTTATCCGGCCTAATGATCGGTGGCGAACTAGCCGGTTTAAAGAATAAAAAAGGAACGATTTTTCTAGCAGCAAGCGGTATCTACAATATACTGTATAAACTGGCATTGGAATCGTTTTTACCAGCAGAACGGATTGTTTGCTTTGAAGAGCAAACTTTGGAACAAGCATTATTAACAGGACAACAACAAATATTACAGACGTATGCATAATAAAATATTTTCATGGGATAAATACAATCAAAACCCTATAGTAGGTATCCTTAGAGGTCTTAACACAGAGGAAGTACTTAAACTTATTCCCTCTTATATAAAAAGTGGTTTCTATACTATTGAAATTACCATGAACTCTCCTGAAGTTGCCCGGACCATTTCAACTTTGGCAAAAAAATATCCAGAACTTAATGTAGGTGCCGGTACGGTATGTACCATGCAAGATTTGACCAAAGCTTTGGAGGCCGGTTCTCAATTTATTGTAACTCCTATCATTGATGAAGAGGTAATAAAGCATTGTGTAGCCAATAAAATTCCAATTTTCCCAGGTGCGTATACCCCAAGCGAAATTTACAAAGCATGGTCATTAGGTGCATCTGCGGTAAAAGTTTTTCCGGCAACGCAACTGGGCATTCAATACATTAAAGATGTTTTGGCCCCATTAAACGAGATAAAATTGTTGCCCACGGGAGGCGTTTCCGTAGATAACATTAAATCGTTTTTTCAAGCAGGAGCCGTTGGCGCCGGTATGGCAAGTTCTCTTTTTGACAAAAAAATGCTTCGCGAAGGAAATTACGAAGGTCTTGAAGAGCATTTCGCTAAGATGAAAAACGAAATCAAAGAATTTGTAAAACAATAATTTTTAAGCAAGTGGTAACAAGCTACCCATGCACATATTCGACTAAATCAATTCTTCCAAAAATGAAAAACAATAAAAAAAGAATACAACAAACTATTCTACTTTTAGCAATTACCTGTTTACCTGTATTTAGCGCCTTTGCAATGAATACACAGGGTTCAGACCCCATTGTTTTGGAAAATGAAAAGTTGAACGTTACGGTAGACTCAAAGACCGGCTGTTTTTCGGTTACCGAAAAGACTTCGGGCCACATTTGGAAATCGGACCCGTGGGAAAATGCTGCGGGTCTGTTAACCTTAACTGACTCTAAAGGAAAAAAACATACGATCAACATTTCCAAGAGCAAGAAAATTGAAGTTTCAAAAGCTTCCGATAATACCGTATCGCTTAAATTCATAGACCCTATTCTTGAAGATGGCTCCACGGCAACCGGGGTATCTATCGCCACAGAAATAAAGTTGGATGCAAAAACAGCCCAACTAGATGTAGAGGTTCTAGAGCATAATTCCGGTAATTTTAAACTATTGGACTTGCGTTACCCTGCACGGGCTTTTAGCTTAAAAACGGACGAGGATAAGGGCGCAGCTGTAATCCCACAAAAGCAGGGAGTTATCTGTCCCTCATATATTTTTCCCATGAACGGGGGTCGGTTTTGCAAATGGGACGATGCCACTTACAACAATAAATCACAAGGTTTTTTAGAGTTGTTCAACAACGGCACCGGACTTACCATGCCTTGGTGGGGTACGTATAATGAAAAATCTGCCGTAATGGGTATTGTAGATGAATCTGCCAGACCCCTCATGCAATACAATATCAATAATAACGGACAATACCTTTTTAAAGGAGAAATGTCTACATACCAACGTATTGTTTTTCTTGACCCTATCTGGAAATTGAACGAGGAAAAAGGTAAGATGCGTATGAGCTACCATTTTATTCCGGGTGGCGATTACGTAGATATGGCCAAAGAATATCAGAAGGAAGCTAAGGCCCGTGGGCACTTTGTTTCCTTAAAAGATAAATTAAAAAGAAATCCCAATGTAGATAAGTTACCGGGAGCAATATATTTTGGAATTTACGGAGGTTACCCACATTATGTAAACATGCCAGGTATGGCCTTTACTTTTGATGAGTTAAAAAATACGATCCAGACTATTCATGACGATTTAAAAGTAAATGAAGCTTTTGTGCATGCTTGGGGAACCTTTTCCAACTTTGTTCCACACAACCACCCAATAAGCGAAGCTCTGGGCGGTCCTAAAAAATTGAAGGCCGCAGTAGATTTAGCAAAATCTTATGGGTACTTGTACTCATCATACCACGCCTACTCACCAATGCTGGAGAACGACCCTAACTTTACAACGGACCTTATGCAGCGTGATGCCGAAGGAAAATTGATGAATACCGGAAGTCGTTGGGCACGTGTAGACCCAAAATTTCAAAAAGGACTGGCACAAGAAAATATTGAAAACGAAATCTCATATTTAGGCCTAGAGGCCGATATTACGGATATTACTTTTGCCGCTTATCGCGAAAACGGTAAGGAAAGCCGTATTGAGCTGGCCAAATACATTGACAGCTTTAATCTAGTAAACGGAACCGAGCATGGTCAAGAACAGTGGATTCCTTACTTTGATATGTTTGAAGGAATGACCTATTTGGAAGACCGCCCACTTTCGGTCATCTCCCACCCTGCTCCGCTTTTCAATTTGGTATATCATGAAGCTATAGCCAATTTTGGAAAAATTCAAGACCCGGACAATGAGGTTACCGCTAATGGCGATTTTAGAATCAAAGCCTTAAGAAGTATGCTATTTGGCCGAGGCACCACCATATTCTTTGCACCTTACGAATTTGAAGGCATGCGCCCAATGATAGAAATGGCCAGAGATTTGGTAAGCCCTGTTCATAAGGAAACGTTCTATTCGGAATTAAAAAGCCACGAATACCTAAGTGCCGATTATAAAGTACAGAGAAGTCGCTTTTCCAGTGGCACCGAAGTAATTGCCAACTTAGGCCCGGTAGCCCAAAAGATAGAAGATGGTACTTCCATTCCTGGATACGGTTATAGAATAAAGATGAAAGATGGCAGTGTTAAGACCGGTCACTTTCAGGTGAGCCTACATATGGACTAAAAAGTGTTTTTAAAAACGGAAATAAAATGGTAACAGATATGGAAAATGGTACAATAACATTAAAACAGACCAAATTGAACACCGTTTTATTCCCGTTTTTGTTGGTTACACTACTTTTTAGCAACACTTTTTTACGGGCTCAAGATCGCCCAAACGTTCTCATTATGCTTACCGATGACCAAGGCTATGGCGATCTTGGCGCTCATGGCAACCCTTATTTAAAAACACCAAACATTGAGAAAATAGGTGAACAAGGTCTTGAAATGACCCATTTCTTCTCCTACCCAAATTGTTCCGCCACTAGAGCTGCAATTTTAACGGGCCGCTATCCTTACCGGACTGGAGTTACAGGAGTTACGCAAGTGGATCACTTTATGAATACTTCCGAGGAAACACTAGCCGAGATTTTAGTTGAAAATGGTTATCGCACGGGTATTTTCGGAAAATGGCATCTGGGAGACAATGCTCCCATGCGTCCTACTGACCAAGGGTTTCAAGAAGCTTTGGTTCATAAAGGCGGCGGAATAGGGCAAGCTGCAGGACCTGCAGGAAACACCTATTTTGACCCCATTCTTGAGCATAACAATGAGCCTAAAAAGTATAAAGGGTATTGCGATGATATTTTTACCGATGCCGCTCTGGATTTTATGAGCGCGAGAAGTGATAAGCCATTTTTTACGTATCTAGCTACCAATCTCCCTCATTTTCCGCTAGAAGTACCGGATGAAAAAGCGGAACCTTATAGAAAATTGGGGCTTCATGAAGACAATGCCAAAACTTACGGCATGATAGATAATATTGACGCCAACGTAGGCAGGGTCCTAAAACAATTAAAACAGTTGGGCATTGAAGATAATACAATAGTTATTTTCCTCTCGGATAACGGGCCAAGGAACAGACGTACCAAAAACGACGTTTACCCAGGAAGATGGGTTTCAAATTTACGAGGAACCAAAACAAGTGTATACGAATGTGGCACACGTGTACCTTTCTTTGTTAGGTGGCCAAAAAACATCAAAAAGGCACAACAGAACAGCACAATGGGTGCGGTAATAGATGTATTGCCCACAATCCTGGACGTTTGCAATATTGACGCCCCCCAAAGTATTAAATTAGACGGCACATCATTACTTCCGCTATGGAAAGGTGAGAAAACCAACTTTGGCGACAGGGAATTCATCACCCAAATGCATTACGGGCCAACCGTGTTCAAGTACATGCATTTTGCCGTTCGTACCCAAAAATATAAACTGGTAAGTCCACATGATGACCCACACCACATCCTGTATCAACCTAAGGACGAAGAATTAAAAAAAGTTCTGGCAAACCTAGAATTATACGATGTAGAAAATGACCCAAGTGAGCGTATCAATCTAGCCAATAACCATCCAGATATTGTAGAAAAACTTCTAGCCCGTTATGAAAATTGGTTTGACGAGGTTACCGAAGAAAGAGACTCCAAAGGCATTCAACGTATTTATCTTGGCAGCTCAATGCAGCGCTCAACCAACCTGTCCCAGTTTGATTGGGGCGGCCCTAGGGTAATCTCAAAAAATGACCTAGGCCACTGGCGCGTAAAAACAGAAGCCGGCACATACAACGTAAGCTTAGACCTTCCAAAACTTGATAAAGATGGAATTGCACACTTAAAATACAAAGACGTGCATATAGAGCTTCCTGTGAGCAAGAACCAAGCAAAGGTCTCTTTCTCAAATGTTACACTTCCTGAGGGAACAGGAAACTTTCATGCCTTTATCAAAACCGAAAGACTTGCTAAAGGCCCATTGTTCGTGGATGTTGAGCGGGTTGACTAACCTTTAAAGAGCTTCGCTGCTTCTTCATACACAATATTGCATTATACTCAAGTACCATATTTTAATCAGTTTATTTACAAATAAGGTTAAAATAGTGCTGCAAGCGGATAAAATCTACAAATCTACTTCTAGCCTATTACCTTTTATTTGTATGCTACGCTGCGCTACAGTTTTGTCCATATAGTTACGAATTACTATAAAAATAACGATCAGCGTTCCATTTAAACCATCTGATTATGAAAAAAATAACCCTCTCCATTTGCGTCGTTTTGTACCTGCTTTCTTGCAAGCAAACCGGGCCAGACAAAAACCTTGGCTCAGAAACCATAGAAACTAGAGACTATGCTGCCAACCTTGATACAGGAAAAGGTATTATAAATAATACCAACAGTCCACATGTTCAATTAAAAAGTATTGATATAGGCGATTGTAGATGGACCGAAGGCTTTTGGGCCGATAAATGGAAAGTTGCAGAAGAAACGATGATTCCGCACATGGGTGAAATCCTTAAAGGCGATATAGGTCACGGTTATAATAACTTTAAAATAGCAGCGGGACTTAAAGAAGGTGAACACAAAGGTTTCTGGTGGCATGATGGCGATTTTTATAAATGGATGGAAGCCAAAATGTACATCTACGGTGTAAATAAAGACGAAAAAATTGTTGAAGAATTAGATGAAATCATAGATGTCATTGCGCAAGCGCAACAAGCAGATGGTTACCTCTCTACTCCAGCAATTATTAGAGATGACATAGACCCCTTCACCAACAGAAGGTATCACGAACTATACAATAGTGGACATTTACTTACCAGTGCCTGTGTTCATTACCGCTTAACGGGTAAGACCAACTTTCTGGACATTGCGGTAAAGCATGCCGATTATCTGTACAAATTATTCTCTCCAAAACCAGATCACTTAAAACGTTTTGGCTTTAACCAGACACAGATTATGGGCTTGGTAGAATTGTACCGTACTACCAAAGACAAACGCTACTTAGAGTTGGCCGAGCAATTCATAAATATGCGAGGTACTTATAAAATTGAAGATGATGAGACCACAAAAGGGTATCCTATTGGAGATATGGTACAAGAACGTGTTCCTCTTCGTAAAGAAACCGAGGCTGTAGGTCATGCCGTACTAGCGCTTTATTTCTATGCCGGAGCTGCCGATGTATATGCCGAAACAGGAGAAAAAGCATTAATAGATGCATTGGAGCGGCTGTGGGACAATGTTACCAACAAAAAAATGTACATCACGGGAGCCATTGGCCAAACGCATTATGGGCGTTCTTCCCGTCTAGATAAAATTGAAGAAGGTTTTATTGATGAGTATATGATGCCTAACATGACTGCCTATAACGAAACTTGTGCCAACATTTGTAACTCTATGTTCAATTACCGTATGCTTACCCTTACCGGTGATGCTAAGCACGGCGATATTATGGAACTTGTGTTGCATAATAGCGGACTATCAGGCATTAGTTTGGACGGAAAGAATTATTACTACTCCAATCCTCTTCGGAAAATTGAAGGTGCGCTAGACTATGAAAAAATGAACGTTGAGTTTCCCGAAAGACAACCTTATCTTAAATGTTTTTGTTGTCCTCCAAACTTAGTACGTACCATTGCAAAATCTCCGGGATGGGCCTATAGCAAATCCCAAAACGGAATTGCGGTTAACTTATACGGAGGAAACGAATTGAACACGACCCTATTGGATGGTTCAACAATAAAACTTACGCAAAAGACAGATTACCCTTGGGACGGTGCCGTAAAGATTACAGTTGATGAATGTAAAGCCGATGCTTTTGATGTCCTCCTTCGTATACCTAGCTGGGCAAAAGGAACCCAAATTAAGGTAAATGGAACAAAAGTAGCCGATGCCGCTCCGGGTACATTCGCCAAAATTGAAAGAAAATGGACTGCTGGTGACGAAATTACCATTGATATGCCCATGGAGACCAAGTTCATAGAAGGTCACCCTCGCATTGAAGAAGTTCGAAACCAAGTAGCTCTAAAAAGAGGCCCGGTTGTGTACTGTATAGAATCAGCAGATTTACCCGAAAAAACAGATATCACCAATGTTTATCTTTCGTCCGATAAAAAACTGAATCCTACTTCCAGACCGGATTTCTTGGGAGGTGTTACCACTTTGGAAGGTGAAATTTTAATTAGAAAAGACAAACCCGGTGAAATGTACCAAGAAGTAAGCTCTCCTAAATTTCAATCTTTTAAAACCAATTTTATACCTTACTATGCTTGGAGCAATAGAGGTCAAGGAGAGATGACGGTTTTCCTTCCTGTAATCTGGAATTAGCATCTATAATGGCTCATAACATCTTAACTTAAACTTTTCTTATGGGTTCTTATAAAAGGAATGCTTTTACGTACGCAACTATAGTAGCTATGGGCGGTTTTGTCTTTGGGTTGGACGCCGCTTTAATATCCGGAACTATAAAATTTATTACACAGGAATTCTCGCTTACCGATCTAGAATTGGGATCGGTAGTGGGAGCCCCCGCAATGGGAGTGCTATTGGCACTCGTTTTTGTGGGTTATGCCTGTAACAAATATGGCCGGAGAACCACTTTAATGATTGCCGCTGCCCTCTACCTTGGTTCGGCAGTAGCTTCTGCATTGGCATCCACATACGCATCACTATTAGTAGCCCGTTTTATGGGCGGTTTGGCTTTTAGTTCTATTTCTTTGGCATCTATGTACATTGGTGAAATAGCCCCTCCAAAATGGCGTGGAAAATTGGTATCTATGACGCAAATAAATATTGTTGTAGGTCTTTCCGCTGCTTACTTTATCAATTACCTCATCTTGGGTTGGGCAAACTCGGAAGCTCCATGGGTACAAGAATGGGGATTGGATACAAATACATGGCGTTGGATGCTGGGCACAGAGGTTATTTTTGCCCTGTTATGGTTCATACTTTTGTTTTTTGTTCCTAAAAGTCCAGCTTGGTTATTGTACAAAGGACGTGAACCGGAAGCCATAAGAACACTACAAAAAGTAACCCCGGAAAATGAAATTCAAGCCAAAATAACACAGATGCACTCCAGTCTTGAGAGTAGTAACCAAGACCGCTCCGTAGGCACTCAGATTAAAGAAATTTTTGGTAAACCAATGCGGGTTACCATGATTATTGCAATGACCATTGCCATTGCCCAGCAAGCCACCGGAATAAATGCCATTCTTTTTTATGCCCCTACCGTATTTGAACAATTGGGAATAGGTACGGATGCAGCTTTTGCCCAAGCCATCTATATTGGACTTACCAGTATCGTATTTACAGTTTTAGGGCTGCTCTTGGTAGATAGAATAGGCCGTAGACCAATGATTATTTGGGGCATGCTTTGGATTGTGTTAAGTCTTGGGGTTTGTTTCTACGGATTCAAAACCGCCAACTACACTATTACGGAAAGTGCTATTTCAGATATGTCTTCCATACCTAATGCAGATAGGTTAAACCCATTAATAGACATACCTTATGATAGTGACATAAGCTTTAAAGCGGCACTCATAGAAACATTGGGAGAAACGGATGCCAGAGACTACTCGGGCCTATTGTTGCAAAAAGCGGCAGATATAAATGCCCTTCTTATTTTATTGGGTATTCTAAGTTTTATAGGAGCCTTCCATTTTTCCGTAGGTCCGGTGATGTGGGTGTTATTTTCTGAAATTTTCCCTATTTCCTTAAGAGGTATAGCCATCCCATTTTTCACCTTGATTACCAGTTTTGTAAGTTATTTGGTGCAGAAATTTTTCCCATGGCAATTAGCTACCATGGGCATAAGCTCTACCCTATTATTCTATGCCATTGTAGTAAGCATTGGCTTGGTCATTCTTTATATCTATTTAAAGGAGACCAAAAACATGACTATAGAAGAAGTACAATTAGCACTGGCCACCAGACGAAAAAAATAAACAGAAATGAAACAAGCCACACCCTCAAATATAAATAGCCCGTATACCCAACTAAAGAGTCTGAATATTGGAGATTGCCAATGGACAGATGGTTTTTGGGCCGATAAATTTAAGCTATGTGCCAATGCCATGGTACCTTATATGGCCGATGTATTATGTGGAGATGTAGGCCATGCGCTCAACAATTTTAAAATAGCGGCCGGCGAAAAACAAGGGGAACACCAAGGCATGTTTTGGCATGATGGGGATTTCTACAAATTCATGGAGGCCAAGACCTATGTATACGCCCAAACCCAAAATAATGAACTTTTAAAGGAGTTGGATGAATACATAGAAATCATTTCCAAGGCACAAGAAACAGATGGGTACCTACAGACCCAAATTCAATTGAGAGAAGGCGTAGACCGCTACGAAAACCGCAAGTACCATGAAATGTACAATACCGGTCATTTGCTCATTAGCGCCTGCATTCACTACAGGGTTACCGGTCAACGTAATTTTTTGGATATCGCTATAAAACATGCAGATTTACTGTACACCATTTTTATGCCGGACACCAAACATTATGGTCGTTTTGGCTTCAACCAGACGCAGATAATGGGCTTGGTAGAACTGTATCGTACAGTAGGTGATAAAAAGTATTTGGCTCTTGCCGAAAAGTTTATTGATTACCGTGGGAAATATGAAGTAAAACATCACCCAACTACTGAGGGCTACCCTATTGGCGATATGGTACAGGAACGTACACCTTTACGGGAATCTAATGAAGCCGTGGGGCACGCTGTTCTTGCCCTATATTACTATGCAGGAGCTGCAGATGTTTATGCCGAGACAGGAGAAAAAGCCCTTATTGATGCTTTAGATCGTCTTTGGGAAAACGTTACGACCAAAAAAATGTATGTAACGGGTGCCGTAGGCCAAGCTCATTATGGCGCTTCGGTAAATCGTGATATGATAGAAGAGGGTTTCATAGATGCATACATGATGCCCAATATGACCGCCTATAATGAAACCTGTGCCAATTTATGTAACGCCATGTTCAGTTACCGAATGCTAAATTTAAAAGGCGAAGCAAAATATGCAGATATTGTTGAGCTGGTCCTTTACAATAGTGCCCTATCCGGAATTAGCGTAACAGGAAAGGAATACTTTTATGCAAATCCCTTACGGATGCTAAACAACACCAGAGATTACCATGCGCATGAAAACGTAACGGAAACCCCTAACAGGGAACCCTATCTAAGCTGTTTCTGCTGCCCGCCAAATCTGGTGCGTACCATTGCCACGGTTTCGGAATGGGCCTATAGTCTTTCTGAAAACGGGGTAACCGTAAATCTTTATGGTGCCAATAATTTAGTATCGCAGCTACAGGATGGCTCTCCCATTAAAATTTCGCAAGAAACGGCATATCCGTGGCAAGGAACGGTAAAATTGAATATCGAAGAATGTAAAGCAGATGCTTTTACCATTGGTTTACGAATTCCAAAATGGGCCGAAAACACAACACTCACACTCAACGGAGAAAAACTAACAAACTCATTAACTCCCGGAAGCTTCGCCCAAATTGAACGCAATTGGAAAAACGGGGACGTACTTGTTCTAGATATGCCAATGGAAGTTGAATTTGTAGAAGGTCATCCAAGAATTGAAGAAGTACGCAACCAAATAGCCATAAAACGTGGTCCAATAGTATACTGCATTGAATCGCCAGATTTGCCTGAGAATACAGGCATTCTGGATATTTACTTTAACGGAAATAAAAAGCTGGAACCTACTTATCAACCGGATTTTTTAGGTGGAATTACCACTCTTGAAGGAGAAGTCTTAATCCGAAAAGATAAAGGCGAAGGTATCTACAGAACCGTTCAAAAGCCCGAATGGACACCTTACAAAACCCAACTTGTACCCTATTTTGCCTGGAGTAATCGCGGGCAGGCCGAAATGACCGTATTCATGCCTGTGGTATGGGAAGATTAATTATACAAATCAAAAAAAACACATAAAAACAGACTAGACCGGACCAAATAGGTAAAATAATGCTAATGTCAGTTAACCCGTGTAAATTGAAACATTTGTTTTAGTGCTTTATTTGTGAGACTCAGGGTACTATCCCGAGCAACCATCTCAACTTAACTAGAACATTTATCTTTTTAAAACAGAACTATGAAAAGAACAATTTCACTTGCCGCTGCCTTATTCATATCTATTAGCTGCTTGGCACAGGAACATGGGGTCATGAACAATTCAAAGACCCCGTACATGAACCTTAAAACCATTGATATAGATGACTGCCAATGGACAGATGGGTTTTGGGCCGATAAACTTAAAGCAGCTCATGACTTAATGATTCCTAATTTAGGAAGACTCATGGACGACCCCGAAATAATCCATGCCTATACCAACTTTAAAGTAGCCGCCGGTCTTGAAGAGGGTGAATTTAGAGGATGGTCTTTTACAGATGGAGACTTTTATAAATATGTTGAGGCTTTGGCGTATGAATATGCGATGACCAAAGACGAAAAGATAAACCAACAGATGGATGAGATTATATCTGTAATAGGCAAAGCACAACGTCCTGATGGCTACATTCACACAAAAATTCAAATAGGTCACGGTATCGCTGGTTTTCTTCATGAATCCGCACATCCATTTAAAAGCGATGAAAAACCATATACCAACGGTCCTTCACACGAATTTTACAATTTTGGTCATTTAATGACCGCAGCTTGCGTACACTATAGAATTACAGGAAAAAAGAACTTTCTAGACATTGCTATCAAAGCCAGCGATAATATTTATGACCACTTCAAAAACCCCTCTCCGGAGCTTGCTCGTATTGACTGGAACCCGCCACACTATATGGGGTTAGTAGAAATGTATCGTACCACTGGAGACAAAAAATACTTAGAGCTTACGGAGTCTTTCGTAAACATGCTGGGTACAGCACCAAAAAAACCTGGAGACCATCGTGGTATGGACCATAGCCAAAGAGGTACTTCCGTTAGAGAGGAATCCAAAGCCGTAGGCCATGCCGGCCATGCCAACTATTTGTATGCCGGTGTAGCCGATTTGTACGCTGAAACCGGGGACCAAATCTTAAAAGATTACCTAGAGCGTATTTGGACGAACGTAACCACTCAAAAAATGTACGTGACCGGAGCTACCGGCCCTCACCATTTCGGAACATCCAATCATGCAATTGTTGCCGAAGCTTACGGTAAAGATTATGAGCTTCCCAATATAAAAGCTTATAACGAAACCTGTGCCAATATAGGAAACGCCATGTGGAACTGGCGAATGTTCTTAATGAACGGTGAAGGCCGTTTTGCCGATATTATGGAACTCATTTTTTACAATAGTGCCATTTCAGGTATTTCCTTAGACGGCGAGCATTTCTTTTACACCAACCCATTGCGTTTTATAGAAGGTCACCCACAGAATACAAAAGACGAAGGCAAACGTGGGAAATTTATGTCGGTTTTTTGTTGCCCTCCAAACATCATCCGTACCATTGCTAAAATGCATACCTACGCTTATAGCACTTCAGAAAAAGGAGTTTGGGTAAACTTATACGGAAGTAACGTTCTTGATACCGATTTAGCAGATGGCAGTAACATCAAACTAACACAACAGAGCAATTATCCTTGGGACGGAAATATCAAAATCACTATTGATTCCAAAAAGAAAAAAGAATACGCTCTAATGCTACGTATCCCATCTTGGGCAAAAGGGGCAAATATTAAGGTAAATGGAGAAAAAATACACCAATCTCTAAAAGCGGGTTCCTATGCCGAGGTTAACCGAAAATGGAAAAAGGGTGATATCGTAGAACTAGAATTGCCCATGGCTCCTCTTTTAATTACTGCCGACCCAAATGTGGAGGAAACCAGAAACCAAGTAGCTGTAAAACGTGGACCATTAGTTTATTGTTTAGAGAGTGCGGATTTAGAGAGTGGCACGAGTATAAATGATATTGTAGTGCCTACGAACATTACCCTACAGCCAAAATACGAGGCTAATCTTTTATCCGGTGTTACTATCTTGGAAGGAGAGGCCAATCTCCTACCAAAAGAGGATTGGACCAACCAATTATATAAGCCGTTGGTAAAACCGGAACTTAAGAAAACCCCCATTAAAATGATACCTTATTTTGCCTGGGCGAATAGAGGGGTTAACGATATGACCGTTTGGTTGCCCTTGCAATATTGATTTAAGACCTAAGGAAAATTAAGTAATTTGAAAGAAATGAATCTGTCAAAATGTATCGTTTATTTTTTCCTGCTCGGTCATGTTTTAGGTTGTAATTCTCAAAAAAGTGAATCTGGAAAAGCGCTTACCAAAAAACCAAATATTTTATTTATAGCCATAGACGACCTCAGACCAGAACTGGGGTGCTATGGTTCTGAAATAGCCCAAAGTCCTAATTTGGATAAGCTGGCAAGCCAAGGCTTACAATTCAATAGGGCGTATTGCCAACAGGCAATTTGTGGACCATCAAGAGCCAGCGTTCTTACGGGACTCCGGCCAGAGACCAGTGGCATTTTTCATAATTATTTAAAAATACGGGAACTACACCCGGACATTGTTACTTTACCTCAGCATTTTAAAAACAATGGTTACGAGTCTGCCTATTACGGAAAGATATTCCATCATGGCGATTTGGACGATTCCCTATCATGGAGTCGGGTACCGGATTCACATCCAAAATCCGTGGTAAGTTTTGCCCTTCCTGAAAATCAGCAAATAAAAGAAGAAACCCGAAAAGAAATGTTTTCCAAGTACGGTAATGTAGCAAAATACGGTTTGGCCATGGGACCCGCTTATGAATCTGCCGATGTTCCCGACAACACCTATGCCGACGGATATAATACAGACCTTGCCATTGCGGACATAAAAAAAATGGCCAAGAACAACGATCAACCTTTTTTTTTAGGTCTCGGGTTTCATAAGCCTCATTTAAACTGGGTAGCCCCAAAAAAATATTGGGACCTTTATGATGAATCCAAAATTCCCATGGCATTGGATAGCATCCCTCCACATGACGGGGCAACCATGGGGCTTCACCCCTCTTTTGAATTACGTGTACGTTCGGGCATACCAAAAACGGGTAAATTGCCGTCCAAACTTTCAAAAACCCTGAAACACGCTTACTTAGCCTGCATAAGTTACGTTGATGCCCAAATTGGCCGAGCCATACAAGCACTGGAAGATGCAGGTATTCGTGATAATACGATAATTATTGTTTGGAGCGACCATGGCTACCATTTAGGTGATATGGGCATCTGGGGCAAAGCCACTAACTACGAAATTGCCACGAGGGTTCCTCTTATGATATGGACTCCGGATATACCCCTTGAAAATAAAGGAGCTCAAACCGAAGCATTGGTAGAGTTAATAGATATGTACCCTACCCTTTGCGAACTGGCCGGAATTGAAAAACCAAGTCATGTGGAAGGAAAAAGTTTTGTACCTCTTCTTGATAACCCAAAACAAGATTGGAAAACCGCAGTATTCAGTCAGTTTCCTTCACCGGCGTTACGGGAATGGGGCTCATACCCATTAAGACCTGCTATGCGGGAAACCTACTTTGGAACACTACTTGAAGAGGTAGAACTAAAAATCAAAAAGCAACAAGGAGAAAAATGGGACCGAAAACTATTTGAGAACCAAATTATGGGGTATGCCATGCGAACGGACCAATATCGTTTTATTGTCTGGAAAGACCGTGAGAATTTAGACTCAGAACCAATTTATCTGGAGCTTTATGACCATAGGACAGACCCAGAAGAAACTAAAAACATAGCAAATAACAATCCCAATGTTACCGCTAACCTCTTAAAGCTTTTTAATTCACAACAATCTAAAAACAGAAGTAACTAACATTAAAATTAGCATTAACACAAAATCATTTCAAATGAAAACTCATCTCACACTTCACAAACTATTGTGGCTCATGGTTTGCTCCATATTTGTAAACAGCGCCAATGCCCAAGAAACTCGCCCCAACATCCTTGTTGTTCTCTGTGACGACCTTGGCTATGCCGATGTTGGCTTTAACGGTTCTACGGATATTGTAACACCTGAAATGGACAAACTGGCCAAGGCAGGAGTAATTTTTTCATCGGCCTATGTGGCACACCCGTTTTGTGGTCCTAGCCGTTCCGCATTACTAACAGGTCGTTACCCACATCTTACCGGCACACCTTATAACCTGTTCCACAATAGTAGTGACAAAGACGAAGACAATATGGGGGTTCCGTTAGAGGAAATCTATATGTCCAAAGTGCTTCAACAGGCAGGTTATTATACCAGTGCCATAGGTAAATGGCATTTAGGTTCAGCTCCAAAATTTCACCCTAACAAAAGAGGTTTTGATAATTTCTATGGCTTTTTAGGTGGAGGGCATGACTACTTTCCAAAAACATACATGAAAACCTATACAGAACAGGTAAAAGCCGGTAACAAGAATATTCGTGATTATGTTTTCCCCATGGAACACAACGGAAAACCAGCAAACGAAACCGAGTATATTACCGACGGTTTTTCTAGGGAAGCAAATAACAGTATCAAAACAGCAGCAAATAAAAAACAGCCGTTTTTCATTTATCTTGCCTACAACGCCCCACATGTTCCGTTACAGGCCAAGACCGAGGATATGGCAAAGTTTGCCCATATAGAGGATAAGGACAGACAAACCTACGCCGCAATGGTCTATGCAGTGGACAGAGGCATTGGTTCCATTGTCAAAACCCTAAAAGAAACGAATCAACTGGACAATACCCTTATTGTATTTTTAAGTGATAACGGCGGTAATTTTGATCATGGCGCCAACAACTACCCGCTTAAAGGAACAAAAGGAGATACTTGGGAAGGCGGATATCGTGTACCCATGTTTTTCCATTGGCCAAAAAAACTGGCAGAAAACCAAACATTTGACCATCCTGTTTCTGCATTGGACTTCTACCCTACTTTTGCTCACATGGCCAATGCAAAAATTCCACAGGATAAAAAATTAGACGGTAAAAACATTATAGACCATGTCATAAACAAAACGGAGCCGTACAAAGATGAGATGATTTACTCGTTACGCTATCGTGAAGGTTATAACGATGTAGGTGCGCGCCAAGGAGATTGGAAGATTACGAGAATGGGCAACGAACCATGGAGACTCCATAATGTTACCGAAGACATAGGCGAAGAAAAGAACCTATCCGGTAGATATCCTGAACGCTTAAAGGAAATGATAGCCAAGACTAAAGCATGGACAGATACCTTTGTAAAACCATTGTGGGTGTATTCCAAAAAAGACCTAGAACTATGGGAAAGTGGCCGTATGCCTCAATACGATGAAACGTTTGAAGTAGATAAGCTAGTAGAATCTCCATACGAGAAATAAGACTTATCATTTAGAAAAACGAAAAGAGCCGCATAATGCGGCTCTTTTTTTATATACTTATCAGTGGTTATTTTGCTACGTTCACGGAACGTGTTTCCCTGATTACAGTTACTTTCACTTGTCCTGGGTATGTCATATCCGTTTGAATTTTCTGTGAAATCTCAAAAGACAACTGTGCCGCCTTTTCATCATTCACTTTTTCACTTTCAACAATAACCCTAAGTTCTCTACCCGCTTGAATGGCGTACGCTTTTTGAACACCTCCAAAACCAAAAGCAATCTCCTCTAAGTCCTTTAAACGCTGTATGTACGAATCCAATACTTGTCTACGTGCACCAGGTCTTGCGCCGCTAATGGCATCACAAACCTGAACTATTGGCGATATAAGCGTCTTCATCTCAATTTCATCATGGTGAGCCCCAATAGCGTTACAAACATCTGGTTTTTCACCATATTTCTCCGCCCATTGCATACCTAAAATAGCATGTGGGGTTTCTACCTCCGCCTCGGTATTAGGAACTTTACCTATATCATGTAAAAGTCCGGCACGTTTTGCCAATTTTGGATTTAGTCCTAGTTCGGCGGCCATCACGCCACATAACTTGGCAACCTCTCTGGAGTGCTGCAACAGGTTCTGTCCGTAAGAAGAACGGTACTTCATTCTACCAACTGCACGAACCAATTCCGGGTGCAATCCATGAATACCCAAATCTATTACGGTACGTTTACCTACCTCAACAATTTCTTGCTCTATCTGCTTCTCCGTTTTCTTAACGATTTCCTCAATACGTGCAGGGTGAATTCTACCATCCGTTACCAACTTGTGCAAAGACAACCTAGCTACTTCACGACGTACCGAATCAAAGCAAGAAAGAATAATTGCTTCCGGAGTATCATCAACAATAATTTCTACTCCCGTAGCAGATTCCAAAGCACGTATGTTTCTACCTTCCCTACCAATAATCCTACCTTTAACATCATCGGATTCCAAGTTAAAAACAGATACACAGTTCTCTACTGCCTCTTCCGTTCCTATACGCTGTATGGTGTTGATAACAATTTTCTTTGCCTCCTGTTGGGCCGTAAGTTTTGCCTCTTCTACAGTAGTTTGAATGTAGGCCATGGCATCTGTTTTTGCCGTTTCCTTTAAGGACTCCATCAACTGCCCTTTTGCATCATCTGCGGAAAGTCCGGAAATAACTTCCAATTGCTGTACTTGGTTCTTATGAAGCTTTTCCAGTTCGCTCTGCTTCTTTTCAAGGAATTCCTCTTTATGCGAAACCTCCTTTAACTTAGCATCTAGCTGACTGTTAAGTTTTTTGCTTTTCGCCAATTCGTTACTTACCTGAGACTCCTTATCACGGGTACGCTTTTCGGCCTCACCAATTTTCTTATCCTTGTTAATGATTACTTTTTCATGCTCGGCCTTTAACTCTAAAAACTTTTCTTTAGCTTGAAAAATTTTGTCTTTCTTAATGTTTTCACCTTCCGTCTTAGCGGCACTAATTATGGTCTTTGCCTCGTTTTTGGCATTGGAAAGGGTTTTAGAGGCTTTACCCTTTTCCAAAAATTTTGCGATGGCAAATCCAATCGCAAGGCCGGCAATCGCGGCTATTATAAGTGTTGCACTATCCATATAACTATAAATTTAGGTTTGAACGTGCTTGAGAGGCCAGAGCCCTACATAAGAAAGTTGTACCGCCGCAGTTACTCAAACAAATCCATAAAAAAAGCCCACATCAGAGAAGTTTTGTACAAACTCCAATAAACAGGTTTAGGGCTACAAGACTGATCAAGGATCCCTATACGAGTAGGGCCTGCTTTTACAATCTAAACTCACCCTTTTTAAACAAAATTAATGTTGAGTTTGTCAAAAGGTATTACCAATGTGGGCAGTAACTTATGTATTTTAAAGAACGTATTTATTTTAATCCAAGCTTTGAGGTCACCAGTTCATCTAGCGCTTTTAGACGCTCGGTTGCGTTAAGGGTTCCCTCGGACTGATCAATACCGCGTTGCTCTATTTTAGAGGCAAATTGTAAGGCACACATGGCCAAAACATCTTGTTTGTCCCGCACCGCGTAACTCTGTTCAAACTTTTTTGCCAACTGCTCAATGTTCTTCGCCGCCTTTCGCAAGCCTTCTTCTTGGCTTGGATCAATGGTCAAAGGATACACCCTATCTGCTATGGAAAGCTTAATTTTTAGCTTTTCTGACATGTTATTGTTTGAACATTATTCCGAAAGTTGCGCTATGCAATAGTCCAACTCCCTGATCAATGTATTTATTTTAAGCTTAGCTTCTGTTTTATTCGTATTACTGCCAAGCATTGAGTTTGCGAGCTTCAACGAGTTGTATTTCTCTTCCCACATAGAAACGGAATCCAACACTTTGTCTTTGTCCTCTTTTAGAGCGTTAAGCTCCTCTTGCAATTTAGTGTTGGATTGGTGAAGCACCTCCAACTTATGCAAAAGCTTGCTTATTTTATTCTCTAAAGAGTCTACGACTTTGACTAATTCACTCATAAATCAAACGCAATGCATTTTACACAAAGTTAACATACCTGCCCCTACTTAGCAATACTTTTTTGAATTATTCTTCAAGTAATACTTTAACCCTTTAAATAACGTTGGTTACATAAGAGATATCATTTTTGATGCTCTATATTTTCAAGAATTGAAACCGTTTGGCTAATTTCGTATCTCTGTCCAAAGAATTATGAGAAAACTTTTTACAGGCCTTTTTGCATTTATCAGCGCTGTTGGCATCTCCCAAGAAAAATACCCACAAGATGCCTTTAGATCACCTGTTGATATCCCCTTGATCCTGGCGGGAACGTTTGGTGAGTTACGCTCCAACCATTTTCATTCGGGTATAGATATTAAAACCGAGCAACGTGAAGGTCTGCCCATTTACGCCATTGCCGACGGAAGCGTAACCCGCATTAAAGTCTCTCATTGGGGTTATGGAAAAGTGCTCTACATAGCGCATCCCAACGGTTATACATCCGTTTACGGACACCTTCAAAAATTTTCTCCCAAGATCCAAGAATTCATAAAGAAGCTGCAGTACAAGAAAAAATCATACGAAGTGGAGGATTTTCCCGGGTACTCCGAGATAAAAGTTGAAAAGGGAGAAGTTATCGCCTACGGCGGAAATACCGGAGGATCATCCGGTCCCCACCTTCATTTTGAAATTAGAAGCAGTATTTCCGAAAAGCCCACTAACCCTTTGCTTTACGGCTTTGATGTTCGGGATGCTACCAATCCAATTTTACAGAAGTTATATGGCTTCCCATTGTCCGATGATGCTCAAATCAATCAAAACAAAAACACAACACCCCTTAATTTTAAAAGGCAAAAAGACGGTACTTTCCTGGCAGACCCTATTTATGCCGTTGGCACCATAGGACTTGGATTTGTAGGTTACGACCGTCAAGACCTTGCGGCCAACCACAACGGCGTATATTCCGTTCAGCAAGTGGTAAACGGAAAAGTCTACACAGATTACGACCTGGAGTCCTTCTCCTTTGGCGAAACCAGATACATAAATACTCTTATTGATTATTACCACTACAGCAAATACCGCCAACGTATTCAACTATTGTACAAGGCCCCCGGAAACAAACTTAGCATTTACAACACATTAGAAAATGATGGTAAAATTGATGTTCGTGAAGGACTAAGCTACAAAGTAGAGCTGTTGATAAAAGATTTTGAAGGCAACTTAACAAAGGCTATTATACCTGTTGAAGGCAAAAAAGAACCTGTAAAAGTTGATAAAAAAGAAGAGAAGACAGAAAATTATGTCATTGCTAAAAAGCCTAATAACTATGATTTAGGTGCGGCCAAAGTATATTTCCCGGCAAACACATTTTACGACAATTTCTACATTGATTTAAAGAAAGACGATGACACGGTTAAGATACACAACGCCAGTGTTCCTGCGCACCGTAACTTTACCATTACTTTTGATGTTTCTAAATATCCTGAAGCAGAGCGAAAGCAAATGTTCATTGCAAGACTTGACAGTAAATTGAGACCGTCTCACGCTTCTACCTATAAACGAGGGAATACTTTTACAACGCGCACTAGGAACTTGGGCACCTACACTTTGGCAAAAGATACCGTAGCCCCAAAAATTAGGCCCAAGAATTTTAAGGAAAAACAATGGCTGAACAATTACCACTATCTTAGTGTTCGTATTACCGATGACCTTAGTGGTATAGATACCTATTCCGCTACCATTAACGGAGAATGGATCCTAATGGAGTATGAGCCTAAAACGGCTACGCTTACCTATAATTTTGATGATGTTATCTTAGACAAGAAAGAATGCAAACTTGAAGTTACGGTAACGGACAATGTTGGTAATACTAACACCATGACCAGTACTTTTTACAGAAAATAACACCTTTTTGAAGTGCTCTAAACTTGTTATTCTTTTTTTGATATTCGGTTTTACACTTTACACGAGTGCACAGACCGCTACACTTACCGGCCTTGTTATGAACAGTGCCAACGAGCCTTTAAAAGAAGTGAACATTACCTCTGGCACAATTGGCACCTCTTCCGATACAAATGGATTTTACACCCTTCAGGTTCCCGCAGATAGGGTTATAACCGTTACCTTTTCTCATTTAGGCCATAAAAACGCCGTACTAAAAAACTTGGTTCTGAACACAAACGAAATTTTTGAGTTCAATCCGGTTTTAAGTACAGATGCCATTCAAATTGCTGGAATTACCGTTAGCCCCACAGGAACAAAAACAGTGGAAGGCATTACTACCGTCAGCCCTGAAATTGTTAGGAATATACCCGGTGCCAATGCAGGTGTAGAGAATATTTTAAAATTGCTGCCAGGTGTTTCCTCTAGCAACGAGCTAAGTACACAGTATAATGTTAGAGGCGGCAATTATGATGAAAACTTGGTATATGTAAACGAGATTGAAGTCTATCGTCCTTTTTTGGTTCGATCCGCACAACAAGAAGGAATGAGCTTTGTAAATAGTGATATGGTACAAAATGTGCGTTTTTCTTCGGGAGGGTTCCAAGCCAAATATGGAGATAAACTTTCCTCTGTTTTGGACATCACCTATAAAAAGCCTTCGGAAACCGGTGTACAGTTAGACCTTAGTTTTTTAGGAGCAAGTGCATCTATAGAAACTGTTTCCAAAACCAAAAAGCTAAGCACTATAAGTGGTATTCGTTATAGAAACAATAGCTTATTGGTCAATAGCCAAGAAACCAACACCAATTTCAATCCAACCTTTGCAGATGCCCAAACCTATGCAAGCTACAAGTTCTCCAAAAAGTTTCATTTGGACTTTTTGGGAACTATTTCCATAAACGATTACCAGAACGAACCTCTAAACAGGCAAACTAATTTTGGGACTATAACCGAACCAAAAACTTTGATAGTCTATTATCAAGGTGAAGAAAACAATCGCTACAATACCGTCTTAGGAGCGTTAAAAGGTAATTATTACCTGAATGACAATACGGTCTTGAAGCTCATTGCATCCCTTTACCACACTACCGAAGAAGAATATTCAGATGTAATTGCCCAATACACCCTTGGGAATATAGACAATGACCTTTCCGGAAACTCATTAGGTAATGCAACTAACTTTCGCGGAATAGGTACCCAATTTAACCGCGCCAGAAATGAATTGGATGCCCTAATTTTCAATCTCTCCCACAAGGGAAGCCACACCAAAGAAAACAAAGTATTGGAATGGGGCGCAAAATATACACACGAAGACATTCGCGACCAATTACGCGAGTCGGAATTTATTGATTCCGTTGGTTTTTTTGTTCGGCCACCCTTAACTGAATTCAGCAATAATCAGCCCGAAGAACCTTTTGATTCACCTCTTGTTGCCTATGACGGAGTAAACGCAAGAAATTTTGTAAAAATCGATAGATTTTCAGGTTACCTACAATTCAGCAACCGCATGAACGTGGGAGTACATGATTTTTATTACAATCTTGGGCTACGTGCCCATTATTGGTCCATTAATGACAAAAACAGCAAATCCGTATCACAAGCGGTTATAAGCCCTCGCGGAAAACTTTCCTTTAAACCCAATTGGAAAAGCGATATGGTTTTTCGTCTTTCCGGCGGCCTCTACCTCCAACCTCCGTTCTATAGGGAATTAAGAGACCGTAACGGAACGGTAAACCCCAATGTAAAGGCTCAAGAATCCATTCATTTTGTTTTTGGAAACGAATACTCATTTAACCTCTGGGAACGCCCATTTACCTTAATGAGCGAAGTCTACTATAAAAGATTGAACCATGTAAACACCTACACTTTAGAGGATGTACGTATACGCTACGTAGCCAATAACAATGCCAAAGCTTATGCACAGGGACTTGATTTAAGGCTAAACGGAGCATTCGTGCCGGGTACGGAATCCTGGGTAAGTGTTGGATATCTAAAGACCGAAGAAAATAGCAACAACCGTGGGTACATAGCTAGACCTTCTGACCAAAGGTTAAAATTTGGTATTCTTTTTCAAGATTACATACCTGAATTCCCCAATTTTAAAATGTATCTGAACCTAGTTTATAATACGGGAGTACCCGGCGGTTCCCCGAATTATGCCGACCCATATAATTACAATAACAGATTACCCGATTATAAACGGGCGGATTTAGGAATTTCGCATATTTTTGTTGGCGGAAACAGAACCTATCCCAAAAACCACTGGCTTCACAGATTTAAAGAGCTAAGTGCAGGATTTGAGATATTTAATCTGTTCAACAATCAAAATTCAATAACAAATACGTGGGTGAGGGATGTTGATAGCAAGCAACAATTTGCCGTTCCCAATTTCATGACAAGCCGTGTGTTCAACCTTAGGCTACGCATGCGCTTTTAGAAAACTAACTAATGAAGAAGATTTTTTTTGCCGCACTCTTACTAACATCCGTTTTAGCTAACGCACAAAAGAATATTTACGAAAGTGATAAATTTGATGCCCTGAGCGATTCCCACGAAGTGTTGGCAATTATTCCTTTTTTAGCTAATCTTGAACTTAAGGACGATATTTCAAAAGAAGAATTGAACGATCTTGAACAAAAAGAAGGCTATGCGGTGCAAAACGCCCTTGAAACCTATTTTTCAAAAAGGAAAAAGAAGAAGAAATTTTCGGTAGATTTTCAAGATGTGAAAAACACCAACGCCATATTGGCCCAGAATAAAATTGACTACAATAATATTGATGTCTACACGACCAAACAGTTGAGTGAAATTCTGGGAGTAGATGGTATTATAAGTGGAAACATGGATTTAAACGTACTTCTATCCAAAGGCATACCTACCGAGTTCAGCTTTATGGATTACTTTTCCGGCGATGCCAATTACGGACGAATAGGTGTAAAAATAAGTGATGGTACCAGTGGAAAACTTCTTTGGAAATACGAAAAGAAAATCAATAAAAAGTCGGGAAAGAACACAACGGACCTTATTGACCGCATGATGAAACTGGCGGCACGTAAGTTTCCTTACGACCGCGAAAAACGAAAATACAGGAAACAAAAGTAAAACTGAAAACACTCTTTAAAGGGAGTTTTATTTTTCTACAAACTCCTTTAATGCCTGAATGGTGTATTCCAGCTCCTCTTTGGTGTTATACTTTGAAAAAGAAAACCGCACCGAAGGTTTTTTAAGATCTTCCTCCGATAAAATTTCCGTTAGAACATGGGATCCCAAATCGCTACCGGATTGGCATGCGCTTCCTTTGGAACAAGCTATTCCTTTTATATCCAAATGAAATAAGAGCATTAACGCTTTTTGCGAATCAATGGGTAAACAAACGTTCACCAATGTAAACGTGCTTTTATCCATAGTTCCAGAATGCCCGTTAAACTTGGCTCCGGGAATTTCCTTTTTCATCCTATCAATAAAATAAGACTTTAGTTCGCTAACATAAGCTGTCTCTTCTTCTAAATTATCATAGGCTTCCGTAAAGGCCATTTCCAATCCAACAATATTATGGAAAGATTCCGTTCCGGCTCTAAAACCACGTTCCTGAGACCCACCGGATATGAATGGTTTTAATCCTGAATTTCTTTTTATATAAGCGAAACCTATTCCCTTTGGACCATGAAATTTATGCGCTGCCGCAGTTAGAAAATCAGCAGGTACTTCTTTAACGTCCCAAGCATAATGCCCAATAGACTGTACCGTATCCGAGTGAAAAAGGGCCCCATGGGCATGACATAACGTACAGACCTTTGCAATATCGATCTTATTACCTATTTCGTTATTAACATGCATTAAACTCACCAATTTTTTGGAATCATCTTGTGTTAACAACTTTTCCAAATGAGAAAGTTCAGGGTTCCCGTAAGCGTCCAAATCAACATACGCCACATTTACACCCTTTTCATTTGCCAAATCCTCAACTGTATGGAGAACGGCATGATGTTCAATTTTAGAAGTAATGATAGTCTCCACCCCTAAATCGCGTACGGCACAACGCAAAATCATATTATCCGCCTCAGTACCACCGGAAGTAAAAATAATCTCTGCCGGATGGGCGTTCATATATTTAGCTATGGTTTTTCTAGCACTCTCTACAGCAGTTTTTGCAGAACGTCCAAAACTATGCGTAGATGATGGGTTACCGTAAAAATTAGCAAGTGCCTCCTGCATCTTTACAATAACATTATCACGTACTTGCGTAGTGGCCGCATTATCCAAATAAACCTTTTCCATTACCAAAAAATTCAATTAAGAGCCTCCAAAATTAGCGGAATTAAAGTTAATTTCTCCCTAATTCAGAATAAACTTGTCCTTTATTTCCTTTAAATTTGACACATGAAAAAAATGCTACTTTTAGGTCTATTGGCCATTTTATCTGCTTGCGACGATGGTGACCTACAAATTGAACGTGTGGATTTTGACTCCGTTGCTCTTTCCTCTTGCGGCGATGAAGATGACCCTCTGAACACTACTTTTTTCTTTAAGATTGATGGAGACGAAGCATTTTTGTTAGAATTGGAAAGCGGACTATTGCTTAACGAAAGCTCTACGGAAGGTACGCTAACCAGTACCATAGGAGGTTCTTCTAGTTTGGTTTACCGACTTTTTTCCGATGACGTTTCGTCCGATTATTTTTGCTCTACCATTCCTGTATTGGAACCTACGGTAATTAGTGAAAATACGGCAACCGCAGGAAATATAGCCGTAAACACTAAAGTAACCGCCGTTTCTAAAGATGTAAAAACTTATTCGCACACTATTCTCATAAATGGCTTGGCCTTGACCAATGACCAAAATGAAAGTATTACGGATGCCTCTACATTAACCTATGGTACTTTTAAGACCTCCACACCTACCAGTTTTAAACTTGAGGTTCCTTTTTCCAACTATGAGTCTATAACTGATTTTTCAGAATGTGAAAGTGCTATTGTAGATGGTAGTCTTAGATTGTACAAAATCATAAATGATGAATTTGTTTCTCTTGATATTCCTTTATCGGCTTTAGCAAATGAAGTCACTATGGTAGACGAACCTAGGACCTCTACATTAGAAAATGGTGAATTTAACTATACGGTACTGGATACTATTGTAGCCGATGAAATGGTCTGTACTTCCTCTCCCCTTTCGGAAGAAATCATTAGTCATAATTTTGTTTCCTCTGGAGGAGCCATAAATGTTGAAACAGTAGCCGGGGAACCTGATGGTGCGGGAGCAATTACTTATACGCACACAATTTCCTTAGATGCCACCGTACTTGTATTAAAAGGGAATGGTGATGATGTTGCCGATGTAACACTTACAGCTCTTGACAACTTTGTTCTAGGAACCTATACTACCGTGGGGAACTAGCTATTTTGGTATATGTAGATTTCAGTGGCGCCAAGTCCGTATTTCTGATAATCCGCATCATAATATTTTACATTATCATAGCGTCTAAAAAGGTAATAAAGTTCTTCTTTGAGCACGCCCTCGCCAACCCCATGAATAAACACTACTTTTTGAATGCGCTTGCGCATAGCAAATTCCAGTTGACGTCTTGCCGTGTCTAATTGTAAGTTGAGCATTTCATGATTGCTCATACCTTTGCTAGACCTTGTTAATTGATGAATATGAAGGTCCACTTCCATTTTTGGCGCGTTGCGCTCCTTTGGCTTTAGACCTTGGGACTTTCTTTTCTTTGGAAGTTCCTTTTGCACCTTTACTTGGTTGATTTCGAAATTGCTAACACGTATATCTCCGGTATCTACCTGAACCAGTTCATTGGCCTCAAAATCAAGCTCAAATCCGTCATTGGTCTCTATAGTTATACTTCCGCCGGAAACCTTTGTAACCTTGCCCGAGATAACATCATCTATGGTCTCTACCTTGTCCCCTATTTGAAAAACGGCCATAATTTATTTTGTATCCACAAAAATAATGGTAATTTTCCTGATAGAATTGCTAAACGGTAAAAATGCAGTTAGCCACGTTTCTTTTGGTTCTTGAAGACTTTATGCTACCATGCTTAAACAAAAAGCTTTTTGGTATTGATTGTCCAGGTTGTGGGCTTCAGCGTTCTATTGTTCTTTTTTTAAAAGGAGATTTTGGTGCTGCCTTTGATATGTATCCGGCAATTTTCACTCTTATACCACTTGTATTGTTTTCAATTGCAAGTCAATTTACCAAGTTTCGTTATGACACGTATATAAAAATGACCCTCGGAATACTGAGCGGTACTATTATATTAGTTAACTATATTCTAAAAATGACTCACCTAACCCACTAAAAAATGGAACAACACAAACTACCCAACGCCACGCTAATTCTTGTATTTGGAATCCTTTCAATAGTTACTTGCTGTTGTTATGGTATTCTTGGTCTTATATTTGGTATAGTAGCATTGGTCTTGGCCAAAAAAGCAACTGCCGTATATTTAGAAAACCCTGAAAACTACACAGATTACGGAAATGTAAAAACCGGAAAAATACTTGCTATTATAGGTATAGTGCTAAGTGTTCTTTATTTATTGATGACTATTGGCATGATTGCTTTCTTTGGATTTGATGAAATGCAAGACCCAGAAATGATGCGTGAAAAAATGGAAGAACTTTTAGGATAAAACTATGCAACAACCCTTACCGGGAGCGAGTAACGCCCTAACCTTTGGAATTCTTTCAATTGTATTGACCCTGCTTTGTTGTGGCCCCTTTGGTGCTATTTTCAGCTTTATTGGTTTATCGCACGCTAAAACTGCGCAACGCACTTTTGACCAAAGTAATGGCGAATATACAGGTATTGAAAATGTTAAAACGGGAAAAACGCTGTCCTATGTAGGCTTGGCCCTAGCAGCCGTTTACTTGCTGATCAGCATCATTTATTTTGGAGCTATAGCCGCTATACTTGTTTCCGCAGCTTCTGGAGGTGATTTTTAAAACTGAAATACTATTCTAAACAAAAAAGCCTGAAACTTAGTTTCAGGCTTTTTTTTATTGTTATCTCAAGATTATCTTTCAAACCGTTTCAATGTAGTTTTAATAATCTGAACACAATCTAGTAACTGCTCTTTGTTCATTACCAATGGTGGTGCAAAACGAATAATATTACCATGGGTAGGTTTTGCCAAAAGTCCGTTTTCCTTGAGGGCCATACAAATGTCCCAAGCGGTAGAACTTTCTTCCGTATCATTAATAAGTATAGCGTTCAGGAGACCTTTACCCCTAACCCCGTTAACTATGTTACACCCTTTAATGAACTCACTAAGTTCTGCTCTGAACAAAACACCCAATTCTTCTGCGTTTTTAGCCAATTCTTCATCTTTCACTACTTCCAAGGCAGCCATAGCTACGGCGGCAGCAATAGGATTACCTCCAAAAGTACTTCCGTGATTCCCCGGTTTAATAACGTTCATGATATTGTCATTGGCCAAAACTGCGGATACAGGGTATGCCCCGCCAGAAAGTGCCTTTCCTAAAATAAGGATGTCCGGTTTTACGTTTTCATGATCCACGGCCAACATCTTACCTGTTCTGGCAATACCGGTCTGTACCTCATCTGCAATAAACAGAACATTGTGCTTCTCACAAAGCGCCTTTGCTTCACGTAAATATCCTTCGGAAGGAACATAAACCCCGGCCTCACCTTGAATTGGTTCAACAAGGAAACCTGCAACATTGTTGTTTTGCTCTAAAGCATCTGCCAACGCTTTAAGGTTATTGTATTCGATCTTAATGAAACCTGCCGTGTACGGTCCAAAATTCTTACGGGCCACAGGGTCGTTAGAAAAAGAAATAATAGTAGTGGTCCTACCATGAAAATTATTTTCACAAACAATAATTTGTGCTTCGTTTTCATTTAGGCCTTTTTTCTCATATGCCCATTTACGACAAAGTTTTAAAGCGGTTTCAACTGCTTCGGCCCCAGTGTTCATAGGCAACAACTTGTCAAACTGAAATGTATCGGTCGCATATTTTTCATACTTACCCAACATATCATTATAAAATGCCCTTGAGGTAAGTGTTAAGGTCTGTGCCTGATCGGTCATGGCCTTAACAATTTTGGGGTGACAATGCCCCTGGTTTACTGCGGAGTAGGCCGAAAGAAAATCGTAATACTTTTTTCCTTCAACATCCCAAACATGTACACCTTCACCTCTGTTAAGTACAACAGGCAATGGGTGATAATTGTGTGCTCCGTGCTTTTCTTCCAATGCAATAGCATTTTCAGATGTGATTTTTTCTAAAACTGACATGATAAAATTACTTTAAAATAAAACTTCAGTAATTCCTTCTATACCTTTATCCTTTCGAAGATTCGAAAATTCAGCGTGGGAGAGAAATCATCCTTGTAGAATTGCAAATCTATAAAATTTAGTTATCAGTTCTAAAAGAACCTGCCAAAAAGCGACCAAATGTTTATTTAACAAGACTTTAGGGAAGGCATAAATTTTATGGTTTCAGAATTAAAATAACCTTCATTATTGTTTTTCTGTACAGATCTACAAGTATAAAATTCATATTTAACTATTTTTAATAAGCCCTATCGTAAAGAGAGTTATAATAAATGCTATGGGATGCTTACTTTTGCCGCATGCGAAGAAAGAACAGGCGACAGGTATTCGAGAACATAGAGGTTGTAGATGCCGGTGCAAAAGGAAAAACAATTGGTAAAGCTCCTGATGGGAGGGTCATATTTTTGACAAATACCGTACCTGGTGATGTAGTTGATGTACAGACTACTAAAAAAAGAAAGGCTTATTTTGAAGGTGTTGCAACGGCTTTTCACAGCTATTCAGATAAGCGTACAGAACCACAATGCCAACACTTTGGCGTTTGTGGAGGTTGCAAGTGGCAAGATATGGGGTATGAGCACCAACTCTATTACAAGCAAAAGGAAGTTGAGAATAACCTGAAACGAATTGGACATCTTGAACTGCCGGAAACCACTCCTATTCTAGGTTCTGAGGAACAATATTTTTACCGTAACAAAATGGAGTTCTCTTTTTCGGATAGCCGCTGGCTAACCTTGGAAGAAATTCAATCTAACGAAGATATTGCGGATAAAAATGCCTTGGGTTTTCATATTCCGGGAATGTGGGACAAAATATTGGACATAAAAAAATGTCATCTTCAGCAAGATCCGTCCAATGCTATTAGGTTAGAAACCCGCGATTTTGCAATTAAAAACGGACTCACATTTTTTAATCCGCGAAATCAGCATGGCCAATTGCGCACCCTTATGATACGAACAGCATCTACGGGTGAACTTATGGTCATGATACAGTTTTATGAAAATGACAAGGCTAAACGAGAGCTGCTTTTAAATCACCTTAAAGAGACATTTCCTGAGATTACTTCGCTTTTATACGTAATTAATCAAAAGCAGAACGATACTATTTACGATCAAGAAATTGTTTGCTTCTCCGGTCGCGACCATATTTTTGAAGAAATGGAAGGGTTGAAATTTAAAATCAACGCAAAATCATTTTACCAGACCAATTCGGCACAAGCGTACGAATTGTACAAACTTACCCGTGAGTTTGCAGATTTACGAGGAAACGAACTCGTATACGACCTCTATACCGGTACTGGCACCATTGCACAATTTGTTTCCAAAAAAGCAAAGAAAGTAGTAGGTATAGAATCCGTTCCGGAAGCTATTGCAGATGCCAAGGCCAATGCCCTTAGAAACGAAATTAGCAATGTAGACTTCTTTGTGGGCGATATGAAAAATGTCTTCAACCAAGAGTTCATAGACGCCAATGGTACTCCGGATGTTATTATCACGGACCCTCCAAGGGATGGTATGCACAAAGATGTGGTACAACAAATCTTGAACATTGCACCTGAAAAAGTGGTTTATGTGAGTTGTAACAGCGCCACACAGGCCCGAGATTTGGCCCTGATGAAAGAGATGTACCAAGTTGTAAAAGTTCAACCGGTGGATATGTTCCCCCAAACCCATCATGTTGAAAATATTGTACTTTTGAAAAAGCTATAGCTTTATGAACAAACTCAAAATACTTTTTATAATCGCCTTGGGAATTCTCTCCTTCTCTGCCTGCGAAAAAGATGATATTTGTACGGATGCGGATACACCCCAATTGGTCATTCGCTTTTATGATGCGCTCAACCCAACAGAGTTCAAAGATGTTCAAAACCTAATTGTTTGGGGCATTTTAGATAACCAAGGTAAAGACACCATAGACAATATAGCACTAGATAGTATTATTCTGCCCTTGCGTGTGGATGCCAGCAGCACTACGTTCGCCATGTCCAGACAGTTGAGTATTGATGATGTAAATGTGGATACATTAACCTTTAGCTATGACGTAAAAGAAATCTACGAGTCCAGAGCTTGTGGTTACATTGCCAATTTTGAGAACTTAGAGGTAACCGTACAACAAGACGATTCCGTTTGGGTCCAGACCATAGATGTTGATAATGCACTTATTGAAAACACAGCTTCAGCCCATGTTAAGATATTTCACTAGTCTCTTTTTTCTTTTGATTATTGCTACGGGATTTTCCCAAAGCGAACCTATAGACCTGAACAAAAAAGATACCACCGTTTATAAGCAACGTTATGGCCTTAGAGTTGGTGTTGATTTAAGCAGACTTGTGGTCTCCTTTTTTGAGGACAATTACACAGGGTTGGAACTAGTGGGAGATTATAGGCTTACCCAAAACCTATATTTGGCCGCCGAACTGGGCAACGAGAAAAAAACTATTGGCACACCCTTAGGTCCTGATGTTGACATAGAAAGTGGGGATTTATATACCTTTACAACGTCTGGTAGTTACATTAAGGCGGGTATAGATTATAATACGTACGGCAATTGGTACGGTGAACAAAACATGATATATATTGGTGGCCGTTTTGCGTTTAGCACGTTTAGCCAAGAACTGGACGCTTACAAGATTTTTGATACCAACCGCTATTGGCACCCTGAGGATTTTGCTGCAGCAACCGATGCCCTTGGTAAATACGAAGGCCGAAATAAATCCTGGTTGGAATTTGTTGCAGGGGTTAAGGCCGAAGTTTTAAGAAATCTCTATTTTGGTGCTAGTGCCCGCTTAGGCATCTTAATAACCAATAAACGCCCTGAAAACGAGCTTGACGACCTATTTATTCCTGGCTTTAATAAAGTTACCGATGGTAGTCGATTTGGAGTAGGCTACAATTTTTCCCTCAGTTATCTCATTCCGCTTTACAAAAAGAAAAACGAGCCTAAAAAAGAAGAACCCCAACCCCAGCCCGAACCAAAACCTAACGGAAAAGACAGGCCTAAAAAGCAATAAGCAAATAGCTTTAAAATAGAGTTAGACAACTACTCTTTGTCTTTATTCATGTACTTAGCTTTTTTACTGCCTTCGTACATTACATACTTTACCAAGCGAGATTCCAAATGACTGTTGAATACCTTTATTTTTCGCGACGGTCTTAAGCCTACATACTTAAGTGCCTCCATATTGGAAGTAATAAACCAAGCATCCGTACCTGGGTACTTTTGCTTTAAAGTATCGCCAATGGATGCATAAAAATCCTCCATATCCAAATTCAATCGTTCTCCATAAGGCGGGTTAAAAACCATGTGTAGCTTGCCATTGGTAAACTTTTCGGTGTCAAAAAAATTCTTTCGCTCAATGGATATATATTCGGAGAGGTTAGCATTCTCAACATTGTCAGTTGCCTTGCGAACCGCAGAAGGGGCTTTGTCATACCCCACTATTTTATGATGGAATTCACGAACCTTGTTAAGACTTACATCTACAATCTTATCAAACAAATCTTGGTCAAAATCATGCCATTTTTCAAAAGCAAATTCCTTTCTATTGATATTTACCGGAATGTTACAAGCAATCATGGCCGCTTCGGTAAGCATGGTGCCACTACCACACATGGGGTCAAGAAAATCGCACTGCCCGTCCCATCCGCTCATGAGCAAAAGGCCCGCTGCCAATACCTCATTGATCGGTGCTATATTGGTAGCCGTACGATAGCCCCTTTGGTGCAATGACCTGCCTGAACTATCTAAGGACACATTACAATGGTCATTATGAATATGTATATTGATGCGTACATCAGGAAACTTTACATCTACACTAGGCCGGCTTCCATCCATATCCCTAAACTTATCTACAATGGCATCCTTAACTTTTTGGGACACATAAAGTGAATGTGTAAAATTATCCGAGTTTACCGTAGAATCTATAGCAAAGGTGGTATCTACCGAAAGATAATCCGCCCAATCCATGGCATATATCTTTTTATATAGGTCATTTTCACTACGAACCGAAAAAGAATGAATAGGTTTAATGATCTTTATAGCTGTACGCAAACACAGATTGGCCTTGTACATAAAGCCGGTATCACCTTCAAAAGCGACATTTCTTACCCCTTCTACTACATTGCCGCCACCTAAGTTACGGATTTCCTTGGCCAAAATCTCTTCAAAACCAAAGAGGGTCTTGGCGACCATTTTAAAATTTTTACTCATGTCTTATTCTAAAGTTGCCGCAAAAATACAGTATTTTAGCCGGAGAAATACGAACCCGCCCATTGCTTTCTTAAATGCCGTTCGTCCTTTCAATACCGGAAGGATAAAATTGCTTTTCTGAAACATTGAAAAAATAGGGTTCATAGCTGTAATTACCGCTAGAATTCAAGACTAAGAGCCTCTATATAAACGATTTTTCCGTTAATGAATTACGCTTTACCCATTTTTGCCGTTCTGTTGAGCTTTGCTTTTGTTTATGTTGTGAAACCTGATAACAAAAGCCACTTTAAATTACTCTTGGCCTTTAGTGGCGCTTTTCTTTTGGCTCTTACTTTATTTGAGCTTTTTCCCTCTGTGTACGAACATGGCAACGCAAAAAATGTAGGCTTGTTCGTAATGCTTGGAATTTTGCTTCAAATTATTCTGGAGTTCTTTTCTAAAGGAGCGGAACATGGGCACGTTCACCTGGACAAAGAAAAGAAACTTTTCCCTTGGTTACTTTTTGGAAGTCTCTGTCTTCACTCTTTTCTGGAAGGCTTTCCCATACACCACCACAACACTATTATTTACGGTATCTTAATTCACAAGGTGCCCATAGCCATAATTTTAAGCATTTTTCTATTAAATTCTAAAATCCCGATTACCAAGGCATTTTTGTTCATTACCATTTTTTCTTTAATGACACCTTTAGGGAGTTATATTGCGAACCATACGGATTATGCAGACACTTACTTTGCGTCAATTAATGCTTTGGTCATAGGTGTGTTTCTTCATATTTCTACGGTTATACTCTTTGAAAGTTCCGAGGGGCATACCTTTAACCTCCGCAAGATAATCGCCATTATTTTTGGTATTGCAATCGCATATTTTTTATAGGATGTTCAGCAAAGCGGAATCAAAAAAATTACGGGAAGACTTCTGGATCGCTTTTGGAAAATCGTATCCTAGAAAATGGATACTGTACAACACCAAAGTGAAAGGCCTGGTCTTTAAATTTCATTTTGACCTTAAAAAGGCGATGGTTTCCATTGATATAGAAACCGATGACCTTGAAAGGCGCATTACCCTTTGGGAGAAATTCCAATCTCTACAGTCTCTTCTACAGTCTGAAGAATACCTTCCGGAAGCGGTCTTTGATGAAGCCTTTTTCCTTTCCAACGGAAAAGAAATTTCAAGAATATATGTGACCCTAGAAAACGTTTCTATCCACAATAAAAATACTTGGCAAGAAACTATGATTTTCCTTAGTCAACATATGGCCCAAGTAGAACTTTTCTTTGAAGATTTTAGGGAGGTTTTAGAGTAGCATCAAACCAATTTCATCTGATGCCGAATTCCTTTCTCAAGCCCTGTTAACTGCGCCATACCCAAAGCCCTACCAATTAAAGAGTACCCAGGATAGAAATCGTTCTGTCGTTTTTTATCATCAAGCAAAACATGGCCGTGATCAGGCCGTAAAGGAATGGGAACATCTGTTCTTCCGGACTGTTTTCGTCTTAGCTGTTCTTTTATAAAGGCTTCCATTACATCATCCATTGCCACGGAACCATTAAGGTGTTCGGCCTCATAAAACTCACCCGAAGCACTTAATTGTACATTCCTTAAGTGGATAAAATGAATACGGTCTCCAAAGTCCTCTATAATTTTCACCAAATCATTATGAGGAGAAGCTCCCAATGAACCGGAACAAAAGGTAAAACCGTTATGCTTTGAAGGGTAACAATCACGAATAAATGTCAAATCCTCGTAGGTTGAAGTAATTCTTGAAATACCAAAAACCGAGAAAGGCGGGTCATCCGGGTGAATGGCCATATGAATACCCAACTTTTCAGCCTCTGGTAATATAGCTTTAAGAAAATACGCCAAATTTTCTTGAAGTTCCGTTTTTGATATCCGGCTTACCATCGCTAAATTTTGCTTAAAAACGGACATCTCAATTGACTCCTTACTTCCGGGTATACCAGCAAGAATGGCCTTTTCCAATGTTTTCTTTTCTTGAGCGGACAAACTGCTAAAATAAGCTTCCGCCATAGTTACCACTCGCTCTTCATATACCTCAGCGGCATGCTCCCTTTTCAGTATAAAGAGGTCAAAAGCAGCTATGGCGATAGGGTCATAAAGTAAACTGGATGTTCCGTTAGGTAACCGGTAATCTAGATTGGTACGCGTCCAATCTATAAGGGGCATAAAATTATAGCAAATTGTATAAATGGTATGCTGGGCTAGATTCTTAAGCGTTTGGATATAATTGCCAATATACATATCCCTTTCAGGAAGTCCGTATTTAATGGCATTATGAATGTTAACGCTCTCTACCACGGACCATTCCATACCATGCCGTTCGATTTGATTCTTCACATTGGCAATGACCTCTACGGGCCACACCTCACCCGTAGGTATGCTGTGGCAAGCTGTAACAATACCTTGAGCCCCTAGCTGTGCAATATCGGCCAAGGTTACTCCAAAATTAGGCCCAAACCAACGGTAGGTCTTCTTTAAATACTCCATATTAGACTCCCGTAAAAGAATTAAAACCACCATCTACATCGTAAACGCTACCGGTTACGAACGAAGATGCTTCGCTTAAAAGGTAATGCACCATTCCGTTGAGCTCAGAGGCATCGCCAAAACGGTTCATTGGAGTTTTTGCCAATATTTTTTTGCTGCGATCCGTATAGGAGCCATCCTCGTTAATCAAAATCTTTCTGTTCTGATTCCCGATAAAAAATCCCGGAGCTATAGCATTTACGCGAATTTTATCACTGAATTTTGTCGCCAATTCTTCAGCCATCCATTTGGTAAATATATCAATACCCGCTTTGGCCATGGAATAGCCCAACACCCTAGTTATAGACTGTTTTGATGCCATAGATGAAATATTGATTATAGAACCACTGCCCTGCTCAGCCATTAATTGGCTCATTACAATTGTGGGGAGTACACTACCAAAAAGGTTAAGGTTTACCACTTCTTTGGTATCTTTCAGAGAAATATCAAAAACGGTTTGATCAGGGCGAAGTGTTGCTCCCGGCAGATTACCCCCGGCCAAATTAATCAGACCATCAATTGCACCATGGGATTCCTTAATTTTCTCCCTTAGAGCAATCAATTCCTCTTCTTCCATTACATCTACTACATAAGAAATAGCGCTATTACGGGAAATACGATTTAGTGCATTTCTTTTACTATCCAGTTTATCTGCCGATCTACCCAGAAGTATTACACCAGCACCATTCTTAACCAAGTACTCAGCAATGGAACCTCCTAAAACTCCGGTTCCTCCAGATAAGGCAATGGTTTTGTTCTTTAAATCAAAAAGGTCGTTCATATCTAGTTTTTCTTGGCCATTTCATAGGCTTTGGTAGTCGTGTAGTATTTACTGATCATATTGGGCACTTCCCATTCAGGCAGTTTCCCGGCCTTCAAATACTTCAAATAATTTTCGGTTACCTGGCCAAAATGAGCCTCATGTCCAATTTTAAAGGTTTCGGGAATATTAATTTTGTAGCTCCCATCTTGCATTTTCTCCATTGTGGTACCTTTAAACTGCTTTGCTATATTATCAGAAATAGCTTTGTTCAACACCTCTTCAAATCCGTCTTTTTGATGTGGTACAATGTACAGGACAGGTTTATACCCCTCTTCTTTTCCTTGTTTTATAACAAGATTACTTTTGGTGCCTCGCATGATACTATAATGAGTATCGCCTGTGCCTTCAGGCGCTTCATAGTTCCATATTACGGATACCTTGGCGTGCTTGCCATTTATTTTATATACCATTTCGCCATTACAGAAAACACGTAGCTTATCGTCTTTTATATCCTTTTCCAAATAATCTGGATATCCCTCTAGACGGGTAACCTTCTGAAATTCGTCTGTTGTAAGTACAGTAGGCCAACGTTTGGCCTTTACCATTTCTATATTATTGGTATCTATTACTTGATCGGGAAAAGCCTCCCATTGCACCAAATCTACCAAGTGAGTGGTTACATCTACTATGCCTTCGCCTTCTTCGTTTACATCAAAAAACCAGGCCGGACGCACTAATGGTTGACCGGAAACATATTTAAAAAAGTGATGCACACTCTCTTTACTAATTGCAGGTTCATATGGCGTACCGTTCACTAATTCCCCAAAAACATCGGGCAACGTTGAAAAGGTTTTTTGCATTAAGGTTGTAGACTCAAAACGTTCGGTCATAATATCATAAATCAATACCCCGTTCTTTTCCGCAATATCAAAAGCCAGTTGTAATTTTTTAAACCCCTTCGGATTTATAACCAAAGGCTTGTCTGCATAGACGTTCAATCCAGCCTTTACCGCCTCAAGAACATAATCTATTTTTTTACTGTTCTTACCCGCTACGATCATAACGTTACCGGGTTTATCGGCAATCATTTTTTCCAAATAATCATCGCCTAAATATTTTTCTACCTTCCAAGCCGTAGGGGCCTCTTTCCTAGAATTATACGAGTTTATTTTATTTAAAAAATCCTGTACTTCCGGACCTTTCGGGGCAAAAAGATAAATAGTGGAGTCTACTTGGGGATACATTTTTTTCTGAACCAATGCCGCATGAAAGTGCCCTGGATCCAGCGTCATCATTTTTACTTTATCAGGAGACTCCTCTTTGACCATTTTATCATCTGTTTTTTTCTCACCACAAGCAATGCAGAGCAGCAAAACTAAAAATGTAATCTTATTTTTCATGTATAGGTTGTTAGTCTTTGCCTTTTACCAAATATCGGCAAAAGGTTCTTCTATCTATATAATAAATGTTTAGGAAGTTGCTTAAAAAGCCCGCTCAATGTGAGCGGGCTTTTCTTAATTTAATACTTTACCGTATCCGTTCCGTAAGGCTTTCTTTGCTCACGGCGTAACATGGCGTTGGCCTCATCATCGTTAATAAACACTTCTTTGTCATAGTCCCATTCCAGTTTTCTATCAAACTGCATGGCAATGTCACTGATCAAACAAATAGCACAAGCCTTATGCCCTTTTTCAATAGGTGAAATAGGTGCTGTTCTAGTTTTGATACAATCTAACCAGTTCCCATGTTGATCATCAATTTTTTCTAGGTGAATTTCGTTTTCCCCAATAACCGATTCCAAAATTTTAGGGTCCGAAGCGTTTAACGCTCTACTACTCTTTTCCTTATCCACAGGGTCAGTGGCCGAAGCTTGATAAGAACCACGGGAAACGAAAATCCATCCGTCCGTACCTTCATAACGAATTCCGTTGGTATACCCTCCACTGGTATATACAGTAATGCCATTGTCATACTCATGCTTCACGAAGAAATCGCCATGAACGTTCCACAATCCGGATTTTGGAAACTCGGCTAGGGCTTCTACAGAAACCGGTCCACTTAACTCTGTATTCATTCCCCATGCTGCCGAATCATAATGGTGCTGACCCCAACCGGTAATCATTCCCGCTCCATAATTACGAGAACGCAACCAGCCCGGTCTACTATAATCAGCTTGGGGGTGTACGCCTATTTCTGTATACGGAACTTCTGGCGTAGAACCCAACCACATATCAAAATTCAAGTTTGAAGGTACGGGCATTGCTGGTGCCTCAGGACCGGCAGGATCACCGGGCAAACCAATTTTTACCGTATGAATTTTACCAATACGTCCATTTCTCACCAATTCTGCTGCAACCCTAAATTGTGGCATGGCACGTTGCTGTGTTCCAACTTGCAAAATAGCACCCGTTTTCTGAATAACTTCGCGCAATTGCTGACCCTCCCTTACCGTTAAGGAAGTAGGTTTTTGAAGATAGATGTCCTTCCCTGCTAAAGCAGCTTCCATAGCAGGCTGTGAATGCCAATGATCGGGCGTACTAATTACTACGGCATCAATATCCTTGTTCAAAAGCATTTCGCGATAATCTTCGTATACCTTAGTTCGGTCATATTTAGCCTTACCCGTTTTCTTCTGGTAAAACCCGTCTACTAGAAGTTTGGCATCTGCGGCACGTTTAGAATCAAGATCGCACACGGCCAAATAATTGGCCTGATTAAAACGTATAGTATCGTGAATATCATGACTTCTAGCGATACGTCCGCAACCGATCTGACCTATGTTTATTTTATTACTGGGCGCATTTTTACCCAAAACATGGGCCGGTACAATACTTGGAAAACCCACCAAAGCGGTAGTACTTAAAGCAGTTCTGTTTATAAATTTTCTTCTCTCCATGTTGGTAATACGTATTTTATTTATTGATTAATTCTATTTGATTTTCACTTGCGAACGATTGCCAGTACGCTTCTGCTTCCTCAGCATTTAAAGTACCATCAAACACAACCATACGGTAATTTAATTCATAATTTTTGTTCGGTTCTATTTTCCATTCCTCATGACGAATAGGACAAAACTCAAAAAACATATCGCCCCTACCTCCATTAGCATCAATAGGCCATATTCGCATTGGCTCCGGATGATTTCTATTCTTTGGGTGACTCATAAACAAAATGCCGTTGGTACCTTTTCCGTCCGACGCTTCTCCTGATACGATACACCATTTAGCGTTTGTACCGTCTGCCGTTAAACGATCATTGCCTTCCGAAGTCAAAACCGAACAATTATCAGCCTTCCAACGTTCGTTAAACCGAAGTCCCAATCCACCACCGTAGCGGTACGCTTCAAACAAAATACCATTTTCCAAAGGCGAACTAAACTCACTTTTATAATCGAACATATAGCGGTCCGGTCTGTTCAAATCCCATAAACGCACCTTAAGATTTTCATTCAGGGCCACTTGCGGATCCTCTTTGGTCTTCAGGTCTATATGTTCTTGGGCCGCGGTAAACGAAGTAAAAACATTACCCGACTCCTCTTTTTTAAATTCCTTAAAAAGAACCGTACCCATACCTTCGCCCAAGTTCCAAAAATCTACTCGCTCACCATCTACTTGCGTATGTGTCCATGGTCCCCAAAGACCATAATGATGATAGTGGTCATCTGGTTGAATGCGCGTAAGCGTATCTCCTTTTGGAGTAATAATTGGGTGAATATATCCCGATTTTCTAAAAATAGAATCTGCACCTACCGGTGGATACGTCATCTCATACCGATATGAAATAACTGGTTTGTCCTGAAGCCTTAACTGCAAATTCCCGTTTTGTTTTTGATTAGAAACACCCGTGCCGGATTTTGATGCTGACATCCCGTTTTCCAAGCGAAAATTTAAAGTCACATCTTCACCATTATCTTCGACCGGAACAAACCAGATTCTACTCTCATTTTCGTCTAATTGAAACGGAACCTCAATATCTTCCTCTCCAGTTTCCTGAAAAAGAACCATAGCTTCGTTAAAATCAATTTGATTGGCATCAGCATTTTTTAAATCAAAATGTACAGGTTGGGCCAAAAAAACTCCGTCACCTTTTTTTACCGCAAAGCGGATTGAATTTTTAGTATTACATGACCAAGCGGCCGTAATAAGAATAAATAGAACAATTTTATGCATAAACAGTATTTAGATGACGGAATTTAAACAAAAACAAACTCAACACTAATTATCATTATCTGATTCAGGAATACTAGTCAGAGGAGCAATGTTAAGCTCAGCTCCCGGATATCCTTCATTTTGATTGATTCGCCCTTGGGTATTGGCGTTTATTGCGGACGCTGGTATAGGCCATAAAACATGGTAAGGGCTCATGGTAAAAGACACGCCAAAAATAGTCTTAAGACCTGGAACGTTATAAAAATCCGTAACATCCATAATCCGATCATACCAAAAATTATCTTGGGAAAAATTATCCAAATTATATGATTTTCCATTGTAGGCAGTTCTTCCTGTTTTTGCAAAAATGTATGCAATTCTAGTAAGTTCAGTTTTTCTGCTTTCCTCATAGTACAGCTCTCTCGCACGCTCATCTAGAATCATATCTATATTAACGTCTGTTGCGGTTATAGGGTCAGCTTCTGCTCTTTGTCTCACCGCATTTATATCTGCCGCCGCTAAAGCATTATTATTGTTCCAAAAGTAAGCTTCGGCCCGTAGCAAATAGGTTTCTGCAATACGATAGACATACCAGTCTCCATGCCCGCCCGCTGGTCTTGTAGCGGTTGGATCTGGAACCAAAAATTTATATTGAGGGAATCCGTACCAATTTCTAATAGTATCAGAACAAAGTGGCGTGCCGTCCGGAAGGTAAAGCTCTAGGTTTTTACCATAAAAGGAATTTCCCGCTTCTTTTAAACTTGGCGCGTTATATACCAAATCTTCCATATCGTACCAGTTACCAAGCTTATGTCTTTGATCATCATTAGCATCTTTCCAAATTTCTTTAGTGCTATAATTGGTTCCTCTGTTTCTACCTATCCCTCTGCCTATATCTGTAACCAAATTAATTTCTGCTTCCGGAGAGTCTGACATTCCATTCTGACCATCTGGGGTATTGATAAAACGCCACCATAAAGGCACCGCTTGTCTCTGAATACTAGTACCTCCACCTGTAGCTCCTTGTTCACGAAACTCCAAACGGTCTATTGCCACTAAAATTCCTTCAGTGTTACCTGGTATACTTTTATTTTCAACGCGATGTAAATCCCAAGTTACATCTTTGGTATCATCGTTTGCATTAATACCAAACCTTTCTGTCATTAGAGCATATTGACCGCCATCTATAACTTGAGATGCCGAAGTTATGGCTGCATCAAAATCACCCAGAGCAAGATTTACTTTTGTTAATAGGTGTAAGACGGCTCCTCTTGTAACTTCTCCGCCAGGCGCCACTTCATTGACCATGGTAGCTGCCATATTCAAATCTTCTTGAATTTTTCTTAGAACAACATCTCTTTCAGTTGAAACAAAATCCAATTTTGGACCACTTATTTCTTCCAGTACCAAAGGTATATCACCAAATTGATGCGTTAATCGATAATAACGGTATGCTCTATGAAAAAGGGCTCTACCTAAAATATCCGCTCGCTGTTCGGCACTTTCAAACTCTGCATCATCCAACCTATCAATAACCGTATTTGCAAATTTGATTCCCTCGTAAAAACTCTCCCAATACCAGTTAATTTTATTAGTATTACTACTATTGTTATTGGCGTCTGGTAAAATCTGAGCATTTAAATCTTGAGCAGGGCCAGCCTTATCCGTTGTACCCTCAATAGAAACCTCAGAAAAAATATTCTCTGTAATCATTGGTGCACCATCTCCATAAAATTCACCTCGGATTCCCGTAAGCGCTTGTGAAAGAATCGCATTTAATCCTTCGGGTGTATTCAAAGCATTTTCAGGTGTGAAAAATGATTTTGGTTCTTGATCCAAGAAATCCTTGCTACAGGAAATGGGAACAAATAGAGCGACCAGAAAGAATCGTATCAGGTTTTTCAAATAATATGTATTTATATTTTTCATCTTACTGCTGGATTTTTATTGTTATAGACTTAAATCGATACCTACCGTAAAGAATCTTGGTGTTGGTTCTCGACCATTGGCACTGAAGAGACCATTAGAACCTCTTGATGCTCCATTTACGTTTGAACCTTCTGGATCATAAAAATCCCAATCCGGAGCCCAAACAGCCGCATTTCTAATATTTGCATAAATACGTGCACTAGACATTGATAATTTTGACAAAATTGTTTCCGGAAGTCTATAGGCCAGTGTTATATTGCTTAAGCGAACGAATGAACTACTTCTATAAACATTAAAACCCGGACCGTCATTTGAAAACAAACGGGCATAATCATCAAGTGGATTATCCGGTGTCCAATAAGGAGTTTGTGGTGAGTTTACCCTATCAACAAAACCGTTTCTATTTTTTGCCTCATTGAATACTCGTTTTTGACCGAGTCTAGCATACCACTCAAAAGAAAAGTCGAAATTTTTAAGAAAAGAAAAACGGTTGGACATACCCATATTAAACTGAGGTGAACGGTTGCCAACAAAAACCTTGTCATCATCTGTAAAAATGCCATCTCCATTAACATCCCTTAATTTAAAATCACCTGGTTCAAAACCAAGCTCCGCAGCTTGGGCCGCTTCATTGTTTTGCCAAACTCCCAAAACCTCGTAATCCCATATAACATCCGTTGCCTGACCAATAAATCTTTGGGTAGTTAAATCATCAAGTTCATTTCCGTTTTCATCCAAGTCTCCGTACAGGGCGTTGATTTTATTTCTATTCAATGAAAAATTGAAACTCGTATTCCAGCTGAAGTTCTCCCGGTTGTAGTTTTGGGTTGAAACTACAAATTCAAGACCCTTATTCTGAACTTCTCCTAAGTTTGTAAAAACTTCGTTAAAGCCTATTACACTTGGCAATTGCCTACGTACGATTAAGTCCGTAGTAACATTTCGGTAGGCATCAATAGACCCCTCTACAATACCTCCCGCAAAGCTAAAGTCAAGTCCTAAATTGACCGCCTTTGTTCTTTCCCATCTTAAATCAGGATTTGCTATGGTATTGTTATTAAATGTTGGAACTGGAACAACGGTGCCGCCATCTACATTGAGATAATTACCTCCGGACAACTCTGACAACTGCGCATATGCACCCAAGCCTCTTTCATTATTGAACGATCTAAAGCCTCCGGGATTAGGACTAGTACTAATTCCTCTAGCACTACCAAAACCTCTGTTCCCATTCTCACCATAGGATGCTCTCAGTTTTAGAAAGGTAACAAAATCGGATTTAAAAAAATTCTCTTCAGATACCGTCCAAGCTCCTCCAACAGAAGGAAAATAGGCTCTTTTATTGTTAAGACCAAATGCGGAATACCCATCTCGCCTCATAGTTAAACTCAAATTATACCTAGAATCATAGTTATAATTGAACCTGGTCATAATAGCATCTCCCGTAGTCTCTTCATCATCAGTAAACACCGTTTGATTTGTACCCGCCTGTAAATTACTAAAGCCTAAGGCATCACTAGGCTCAAAGGTATTCGCGTTAGCTATGGTGGTATAGGTTTCAAACTTTTCCGCATAAAATAGGGCCGTTAGACCAAACGTATGCTTATTTATTATTTTGTCCCAGCGTATAATATTATCCAACTGATATTCCTTTTGTTTTCTATTCCATCTCTGTGCGCGTCCTACGACATTATTAGGATTTAAAGAAGATGCATGAACAAAGTATTCTTCAATATCCAACCTATTCGTAAAACCAAGTTCATAAGAAAAGCCCAAAGGCAACTGCACCTTAGCATACACCCTTGAATTGAAAGTGTGTTCCAAATCAACTAAATCATCATAAGTTGGTCGCAAAAAAGCTGATGAGGCACCCGCTCCTGGATCATCTTGAGGGCTTATCCTTAACAGAGTACCCTCATCATTAAATTCCGAACCCCAAGGGGAGGAACTAAAGACCTGGTTTTGATCAGCAGGAATAAACCCTTCATTTCGTTTCGCAAATTGGGTATTCATTCCCACGGTTAGCCAAGTATTTACTTTGGCATCTAAATTTAAGCGCGATCGCAGTGCTTCAAATTTTTCCCCAACAACAATGCCTTCATTGGATGTCCGGCCAATAGACCAGTAATAATTCAAACCTCCATTGCGACCAGAAATACTTACATTTTGTTCATTTCTAAAGCCGGTTTGCATTATTTTATCATACCAATCAATACTTTTGCCAGCTAGATAATTCTGCACTTCAACATCTTGAAACCCTATCCTTGTCAACCATGCTGTTGTCGGGTCTCCTTGTGCACCGGTATAAGCCAGCCACTCATCTACTGAGACACCATCGGGCAGGTTATTTGGATTATCAAATATACCTGGGTTTTCAGAGGCTAGCTGACCTCTACTACTTTTAAAAACATCCACACGCCAATTAGCATAACCGTCTGGGCTATAAGGTCTAACCGGGTTCTGTTCACTTGCAAAACCAACACTGGAATTGATTGTAATAACAGGTTTGTCACTAGACCCTTTTTTAGTAGTTACCAAGATGACACCACCAGCTCCACGCGCACCATATACAGCCGCTGAACTAGCATCTTTTAACACATCTAATTTATCAATGTCTGCCGGGTTAATATCTGAAAGGTCACCTGTATAAAGTATACCATCTACAACAATTAATGGGCTAGTACCTGCCGTTAGACTATTATTACCCCTGATTTGAATCTGACTCGTTCCTTTTGGTGATGCAGAAAAACCTATATTAAGTCCCGCTACGTTACCGCGCAAAACATCAGTAACCGAATTTACGGATTGGTTGGATAGTTCAGCTGCATCAACTTGAGCAACTGACCCTGTTAAATCCTTTTTCTTGACCGCTCCGTAACCTACAACAATGACTTCATCCAATGAAGAAGCGCTGGGATCAAGCGAAACATTTACCTCAGTATTTCCGGCCACGGGAATTTCTTGAGCCGCATAACCTATATAGCTAATTACGATTACTGAATTTTGATTGGCCACGGAAATAGAATAGTTTCCATCAAAATCTGTAGACACACCATTGGTTGTTCCCTTCTCTACCACAGTAGCACCGGGAAGTGGAGCGTCATATTCATCTGTTACAGTTCCTGTAACAGTAAATTCATCTTGAGCATAAGCCGAAAACGAAAAAATCCATACGAGCCCCACGAGACATAACGATTGTCTCAAGAGCTTAAAATCACTTAATAATTGTTTCATAAAGAGTGAGTTAAAATTGGGTTTGATTATTTAGGTCTAATTGACAGGAAACAAAACTATAAAAATTTATGAATTGCGCAACCGATTGCGTAAATTAATTACACAAAACTTGATAATTATATAATAATTACACCTAAAAACTCTGAATTTAGCTGAAATCAATACGATTAAAAGAATTATTACAGAAATACTCTTGTATATTTCAATTTGTTGCGTAATATTGTTGCAGTAACATTGCACTAACCAAAATGGCAAAAAAAGTAACGATATACGACCTGGCACAGAAACTAAATATTTCTCCGGCCACGGTCAGCAGAAGTTTAAACGACCATCCGGCCATTAGCCAGAAAACCAAGGACAAGGTATTAATGGTTGCCAAAGAAACCGGCTATAGGACCAATAAATTCGCAGCCAACCTTAGCAAACAAAAATCCAATACTATTGGGGTAATCGTACCAAAACTGAACTCCAATTTCATGTCTACCGTTTTATCCGGTATTGAGAAAATAGCCAATGATATTGGTTACAATCTAATTATTAGTCAATCTTTAGAATCCGAAGAAAAGGAGAAACTCAATGCAAAGACCCTTTTTGACAGTGGCGTAGACGCCTTGCTAGTATCCCTCGCTTACGAAACGGAAAATTTTGACCACTTTACCACTTATACAGATCGGAAAATTCCGCTCTTATTTTTTGACAGGGTATGTGATTTACCCAACTGCCCTACTATTTCCATAGACAACCATGCCGCAGGATTTGACGCAACACAACATTTAATTGAGCAGGGCTGTAAGAATATTGTTCATATAAGTGGTAACCTTAAACGTAACGTATATGCCAATAGGTTTGATGGCTACCAAAGAGCTCTTTACTCAAACAACATTCCGTTTAGAAAAGAAAACCTGTACGAAAGCGATTTAAACATAGAAAACGTAAAGGACATTATTTCTAGAATAAAAAATTCCGAACACAAGGTAGATGGTATTTTCGTTTCTAACGACACCTTTGCCGTGCACTGCATAAAGGAATTAAAAAAAGAGGGCTACAGCATTCCTGAAGAAATAAAGGTTATTGGGTTTAACAATGACCCTGTCTCAGAAGTAATATCACCCAACTTAAGTACCATAGAATATCCTGGATACAAAATGGGAATTCTTGCAGGAGAGAGCATTATAAGCCACTTAAGCGGCTCCATTAACATTCAATCCGCAGATCAAATACTTATCAAACACAAATTAATAAAACGAGAATCTACTAAAATTTAAAGACAACTATCACCCATGAAAAAGAGTATTACTGTACTATTTTTACTTGTTACGGGACTAATTTTTTCCCAACAAATTGAAGATTTTAAAATTACCGAAGAATGGTTGGCCAAGATAGAAAAACTGGCTCCGTCCGAACCTACAGTGAAAAATGTTTCCAAAAAGAAAATTTTAGTTTTTTCAAAAGCAACAGGTTTTGATCACTGGACCATTCCCCATAATGCAGAAATGTTAAAAATACTTGGCACAAAATCCGGTGCATTCGAGGTTCATATAGCGTATGACATTGAAAGTTTTGACAAAAAGAACCTAAAAAAATATGACGCTGTCGTATTTAACAATTGTAATCCTTCTGGTCCTAAAAGGCATTTATTTTGGGATTTGTTACAGAAAAACTCCAACCTTCCCGATAATGAAATAGCAGTTTTAGCCGAGCAATATGAGACCAATTTGTTAGACTATGTTGCCAAAGGCGGTGGCCTTATGATATTGCACGGGGCTATTACCGTTCAGAACAATTCCAAAAAGTTTAGTGAAATGACAGGCGGAAGCTTTGACTACCATCCTAAACAGCAAGAAATGCACGTTAAGGAAGTAGACCCAAAACATCCTTTAGTGCGAGCATTTAACGGAAACGGACTTACACATGTAGATGAACCATATTTTTTTAATAACGCTTACTTTGATTACAACTTTAGACCACTGCTATATATTGAAATAGATAAATTGGAGGGAATGAGAAAAGAGGTTGATGAAAAAGTCAATTATGTTTCGTGGATAAAAAGACATGGAAAAGGCCGTGTTTTTTATAGCTCGCCATCTCACAATGCGCAAAGCTTGGACCACCCAGAGCTATTACAATTTTTCTTGGACGGACTGCAATATGTAGTGGGCGATTTAAAATGTGATGACTCCCCAATAGGAAAATAGATAAGGTTGGACTAATTTTGCTTAAAACGGCAAATTGAAAACAATTCATACCACCATTACAGTAGCGCTTTTTTGTTTATTAATCTCATGCAAAGAGACCGAAAAAAAACCTAAAAGTAAAGTTCCAGATGTTTCCGAAATATCCGTAACAACTGAAGACATAAGCCTGTTAGACATATGTATCTACGCACACGGCGGCATCGATGCTTGGAGGTCATTTACCGGACTTTCGTACAACCTAACCGAAAAGGGCAAGACTGTTTACCAACTTACTAATATTAAGGACCGCAGAGCCTACCTAAAATCTAAGGATTACGAGGCAGGCTTTGATGGTAAAGTGGCATGGGCCAAACCCGATGCTTCTAAAGTACCGGGTAAATCTGCTGCGTTTTACTATAATTTGGACTTTTACTTTATTGGAGTGCCTTTCTTACTGAAAGACCCGGGCGTAATCTCTTCCGAAGAGGGAGAATCCGTTATTAACGGAAAAGCCTACGAAACTTTAAAAATCACTTTTGGCTCAGAAGTTGGGCTTACCCCAGAGGACGTATATTACCTCTACTTAAACCCTGAGACTTTTCGGTTGGAGATACTTACCTATTCAGTTTCCTTTTTTGATAAACTGAACGCATCAATAAATTCAGCAAAAGTATATTCAGACTATATAGAGGTGCAAGGGTTAATGATGCCAACAAAAATGGAAAATTTTGCTTGGAAGGACGGAGAACTTGGAGAAAGCACAAACCATGTACGCCTTTTTAGAGACATTCACTTTTTGGATAAAATAACTGACGAATCTGTTTTTGAAGCCCCACAGGGCTCCACAACAGAAGCTATCAACTAAGCAAAGTACTATTTTTTAGAATAGTCCAATAATTCTTGTTCCGTATACTCCGCTCCGCTTTTAGGTTTTGTGTTGCGTAACTCTTCTATTGTTTCCAGTTTTAACCTACTTGGCACATCAGAAAATGCGTTGGTCACATAGGAGATAATATCGGCAATATCTTTATTTGAAATATCTTCATTACGAATAAGGCCTGGCATAGCTAGATTTAAATCATACCTTTTTCCCTTAACCGTAACAGGACCTTCAAGCCCATGCAGAATAATAAGACCAAGTCTTTCTGTGTTTGCTACATGCTCAGAGCCCATTAACGGTGGTGCAAGCCCTTCAATACCTTGCCCGTTTACTCCATGGCAAGATGCACAAATCTCATAGAACATTTTAGCTCCACTTGTTCTTGTGTCCTCTACCAAGGATTTTCTGGCGAAAATAGGGTTGACCTTATCTTCTTTTCGCTTTTCATCACTTGTAGCTAAGGCTTCAGCAAGCATTTTATTTGTAGGCGCTATTGTTTCTTTTAATATATGTTCATCGCCTTTTACCCCACTCACCAAAGCCTCGGTAAAGATGGGTTTCTTTGAATATGAACTGCTCAATTCTTTCATAATTGGCAAAAACTGTTCTTTATCCAACGAAACCAAACTACCCATTATACTGCTGAGATATAGATTTATTGTTACGTTATTTCTTGCTATAAGTTCTTTTACCAACGCCATATTCTTCTCCGCGCCAGCTTCTTTTAGAAAGGGCTCAATAAGTACAAGTGAATGTGCCCCAAGTTCCGGAGAACCTTTTAGGGCAACATCTTTTAGAAGGTCATAAGATAGTGCGCTAAGACCTTCAAGGGTATAGAGCGCGTGTATTTGAGAAACTGAATTTTGTGCACCTAGAACAAGCCCCTCCAACTCTCCTACTACATTTTTATCCTGCCTGTAAACAAGTACTTGCTGGGCACGGTCCCTAACCCAACCGTTGTTGTCTTTTAACAGTGCAACAAGTTGCATAGACTTCAAGTCATCAAAATTCTGTAAAGTCTTCTTTGGTTGCCCCACTTTCTTAACTCTAAGTATACGTCCAAAGTTAATTAAGGTATCCAGTTTATTGACTGCTACTTTTTTCTTTAGATAAGGACTCAAATACGCATGATGACCTATCATACCCCTATGCATATCCGTGATATACATGCTTCCATCGGGGCCATTGTTTAAGTTTACCGGTCTGAACCCTTCATCCGTTGAAGTTAGGAACTCTTTGTTTTCGTAAGCCTGTTTCGCAGTAGTTGAGTCTCCTGTAAAGGTTAAAATATTTCTCTTAATGAGGTTCCCTTCGGGGATACAGACAAAAACGTTCTCATCATACTCCGCCGAAAACTCACCTCCCCTATACACCAAAGGAGCACAAGCTGCAGTAGCCTTTACCAGTATACTGTCCTGATTTAAAACTCCTTTTGCATAACCTCTGTTCACTGTAGTTGCGTGTTTAGGATACACACGTTGGTCCTTTGTCAGCATTCTATTCACACCAAATTTCGGCGTAAAGTATTTATTTCTCACCAGTACATTGGGCAATACATGGTCCCCTAACAACTGTCTTGAATTATCGTTAAAATATAGTCTTCCAAAGTTATCATGACTTATCCCCCACTGCCCTCTAAAAGTGGTGGCTTCTTTTTTCCACACCCCATTTTCACGTCTGTATCGGAAATTGGATTTTGCATTATAAATCCAGTTATCCACATTCATCATTAAACCATTTGGCTGATGTTCCGGATTACCCTCTACAGCATAAATTGAATCTACCACAACCCTATTAACCGGCTTGTCTTCTTTAATCTCGGTAAAATAAAGAAAAGGAGGTTCTGAGTATAACAGTCCCCCATATACATGGGCCAGAGCCCTAGGCATTACCAGACTATCTAGGAAAGTTTTGGTATGATCTACAATTCCGTCATTATCCAAATCTTCCAATATATCAATACTTCCTATCGGTTTGGTCTCATCACTGCCCTGCATATCGTTCATATAACCCGGCATTTGTACCACCCAAATTCTACCTTGATTATCAAAATCTATAGCTACAGGAGCTTTCAAATAGGGCTCTGAAGCCACAACATCTAACTCAAAACCGGATTCCACCTCATACCCCTCTAAAGAGATACGTGGTTCATCATAAGAAGTTGTACAATTAGTCAAAAAAATAAGGAGAGTACCAAGAAAAATAGGGGATGTAAATAACTTCATTCTACACAAAATCTTTATGCTATACTAATATCGTTTAAAGATACACTAAACAGTGATCAAATACATGAGAAACCAGTGATAACCGGCATCGTTTAAAATAATAAAGAAAATCTTTTTATAAAGTGAGATGTATGTTAAAGGTCAAGACTACAGAAGGTTTTAAGTAATTCAACAAACAGAAATACATGAGCCTCTATTTGTAACAAAATAGTGCTCCACTTTAGAATGAAGCACTATTTCCTCATTTTTTTTTTAAAAGAAATCTTTTACTGCCATTACATGAAAATCCTGTAAAAACTTGAAATCGATTATTCAACGATTAGTTTAATACGCATTGAAGCCGAGTGTCCAGGAAAAGTACAAACAATCCAATATTCACCGGCAAATTTGGGAGTATCGAAATAGATAGTCTCTTCTGATTCTGGTTGAACGATACCGGTATGAGCCAATACCAAATCGGAATCGGGTACATAATTTAAGTCCGCCCCATCAAGCCCCAAGTGCAGCGCCAAATCGCCTACTTCGTTTACCGAACTTTCTCCTCTATCCGTAATCACGAGATTGTGAAGCATATCATCATTATTATTAAACGTAATTTCTACCTTGGATTTTCTTTTGAGTTTTAACTCGGTTATATCATATTTAAGACCTGGCTTAGTACTGATTACGATTTTCTTGTCCGGTCCATTAACCCAAGTTAACGGCATCTCGTTTACTCTTTTAGGCTGCGCCAAACCACCTTTACCGGATTCAGTTTCAATTGGAACAGATTTTAAGGTACCACCAGGAACCTCATTTAGCGTATAGTAGCCCGTATCATGTAAAAGTTTTTCTCCCGTAGTTGCTTTTAGATCAGGAATTTTTAACTGGTGAATAAAACCCAATTTCATACCACTAACCGTTAAACGAGCGGAAAGGCCGTCTTCCGAAACTTTGACGCTTGTTACCTTGGCCTTTTGTTGGTCAACAATAGGACTACCATAAGTATTATGGTACAAATAATTAAAGGTTGTAATTTGGTAACTAGAAATATCCGTGGCCATTTTTTTATTTACAGGCTTCGTGAACTCCAAAAGAAAACCATCATCTTCGGCCTTCATGGTTTTAATCTCAAAAGGAACCTTTCCATTCCATTTCAATCTCTGTAAACCGAACATTTTTTTTCCTGTAGATGACCAACCTCTACTTGTCATCCCTACGAACATACTGTTATCGCTACCCCATAACATTCTTAAAATTCCGGATGAGAACCCCTCTACAAAGGGGAAAACGGCACCTTGGTAGACTCCATTTATCTTCTCCATGTAAACCCTCATAATTTTGCTATGTCCTTGATCACCCACGAACATTTGCCCTTCAAATGGACCAAACTTGCCCTTAGTGGTATCATAAATCATATCCGAAGTAGAAATACCCAATATAGTATGTGGCAGCCAAATAGCAGGCGCTCTTAATTCCGGAACTTTTTTTGAATACTCATATAGACTTAATCCAGATTGTTCCTCAATATCCTCTTTTTTAAGTTTTAATGGGGATTGAGGGTCACTTGTCCAAACCAACCCTTCAGGATTACCGGCAAAGGTTCCTTTTTCTAAGTGGGTTATTCTTCCTGAGCCTACCCAGTCTCCTTGGTTTTCCGAGTAAAAAACATCTCCAGCACCATTAATAACAAATCCTGATGGGGAACGCAAACCAGTTGCGATCGGAATCATTTGTCCTTCCGGTGTTATTCTCAACATCCATCCTCGCCATTTTACCAAACTAGCTCCATGACCTATCCAAGATAAATTCAGCGTGACCAACATATCACCATTCTCCGTAAATTTTGGACCGTACGAATAATCGTGATAATTACCCGAAAGCGGCCAGGAATAAATAGTCTTGTACACGTCTGCAACGCCATTATTGTCCTTATCCGTTAGCTTAGTAAGCTCACCTCTTTGTGCGAGATAAAAACTTTTGTCTTTATAATTTAGACCTAAAGCTTCATGCATGCCGCTCGCAAATTTTGTATAGGAAGGCGATTTACTATACGGGTTATCTATAACCCAAACTTCCCCCCTTCTGGTTGAAACACCCAATTTATCATCGTCTGTAAGGGCTAAACCACCAACCTCCAAAATAACATCATCAGGAATGGGCACATCAACAATGTCATAGAATTGAGCTTCTTTTTTGGCCATGGCCGATTGAGCCACTCCAAATTGACAACTACCAAATAGTACTAAAAAAAATATTGTTTTATATAAAGTCTGCATGCTCTGTTTTTTACCAAATGATACTATACTCAACCTTTTGCTCTCCTGTTGGAATTTTCACCAATAGTTCATCAACCCCATTCGCTTCACGAATTGTAGGAACTATACTTTCGTCTGAAAAATTCACAAAATAACTTTCGTCGTTCACGATATATGAACCATCCGGAAGCTTCTCTATAGCTTCTCCAGATGCAACTTTATGCCAAATTTCACCTTCACCGCTAGTTAATATAGTTCGGTTTAATTTTCGTTCATTTGTAGATGGAACTATTTTATCCTTGATTACTTTGGATTCCATTTTTCTCATAAACGTAGGGATTCCACTTTTATCCATTTCGTAACCTTGGGAAAACTGCAAACCCTCTTCAGAGATTTTATTTGGCCAATTAGCATCATCCGAGGCTAAAACTGCAAACTCAGGAGCACCATGAAAAGACACTGCAAAACCAACTGGCTCCCCTAATTGTCTAATTCCTCTAGCATGCCACATTTGCGTGGCATCTAAAAAGTCGCCGCTCCAAACTTGCAACAAACACCCTGATGCCAAATCATATGCATAATTTATTTTCTGCGGTGTACCTACAGAGATGCAATGGGTTCGCTTATCTTTTCCGTGCATTAAGAAACTTCGCTGAGTCACAGCAATGTCCGTGGGTTCAACCATAATTTTTCTACTGTCCACACTTTTTCTTTCATCAATAGAACTAGGACTGTGAAGTGCTTGCCTTTCTATGCCAGGCCCTTCAGCATATAGACTAAAACCTATGGTCCATGGATTGTGTTTATTATAAATTAATCGAAACGGCACATCTCCTTTGGTTAGTGATACTTTAGCAAGACCCAAAGAATCTACAATAAAATTCCCATCTCGATTTATCACCGTATCATTATCAATTATAAGTAGACCACCTGCTTGATTCAACCTAAAGTCAAATAAGTAGTCACCTGTATTTGGAACATTCAATTTACCTTGATAATCCAGTATTCGAGTAACCTTATTTCCTTCTGCCATAGATGCAGAGATGGAATCCGTATTAACTTCACGAATAGGAACCAAGGTATCGCAATTAGGAAGCATTTTACCTTCAAACTTAAATTCTTTCATCTTTATATTAGCAAAAGAAAGTTTGCTCGTATCGTATAACTTATATTTCAAGTTTTTTAAAGCTACAGGACCATGATCGCCTTGAATCATTAACGGGGCCTTAGACACTTCTCCTTTTGAAATACCTCCCCTCGTTGGGCCAGAAACCTCAATGTTTTCATGAATCAATACTCCATTTAACAAAACCTCTTTAAATTCGGCATTCTTAATTTTATTACCAGACTCATCAAATCTAGGCGCATGAAAAATAATTCTAAAATGCTGCCATAGACCGGGAGCTTTTGCTGCATTTATTTTAGGAGCAGACCCTTCGTAACCCTCCTGACCTTTTTCCTTTGTTTTGTCCCAACGTTGATATATTCCACCCATATCTCCATGAGAAGATTCTGACACTTTCCAACTATCAAAAAGTTGAATCTCATATCTACTCTGGAAGTAGAGGCCAGAATTTGAGTTCTTAGGCATCATGACATCCACCTCTAGTTCAATATCACCATGATCAAAACTTGTAACAAGATTTCCTTTATTCTCTCCCGTTGGAATATTTACAAGAATACCAGTTCCTTCGAACCGGCTTATTTCTTTATCCTTTGTTCGATCCACATATACATTACTGGCCGTACTCCAATTCTCGGAAGTCTCCTTAAAACTACCCATATCATTGAGGGCTATTGATTCATAAGGAAGCGAAAGTTCTTGGGGCGACGATTCCGCCACTTCCACCTTCTTTTCCTTTTCTGTGCAGGAATACAACAATGCACTTAAAATAAAGATTGGTACAGTTCTTTTCATTGGTATGGTTTGATATCAAAAATAGATTAATGGATTCATCTAGTATTCTAGCAGAAAACTAAACGTAGCTAAAAATACAAAAGTGTAAGAATCACACCTAATATAAACTTGCTATTTCATCCATAACTTTAATAAAAAAGAAAAAAATTAACGCGAATTATGATAAATGCGATTTTGTAGAGAACACTAGGCTGAAGTATTGTTAGCCCACCGTTCCGGAAAGGGTAAAAAAAAGGTCCCGACCAGTAAAACTGATCGGGACCTCGAAGCAAGGCGGCTTCCTACTCTCCCACCTATTGGCAGTACCATCGGCGCTGGCGGGCTTAACTTCCCTGTTCGGAATGGAAAGGGGTGGGCCCCGCCGCCATGGCCACCTAAATTTTGAATATTTTGATACTTGGCCCTTTCGCTATCGCAGCGGCCGAAGTATGACATAATAATGGGACAGGTATGAAGAGGGGAAAACAGCGCTCCCTTTAAGTAAAAAGGTCG
>NZ_JAHKQG010000007.1:0-2203 GCF_018860715.1 Zobellia sp. B3R18
TGTAACCGGAACAGTAAGTGGCGACTTCAACTTCGGGGATACGGTAACGCTAACAGTAAACGGTACCGATTATACGGGAACCGTAGATGGCGCAGGAGCATATAGTATTTCTATCCCAGGTAGTGAACTGGCTGCCGATGGCGATACGACTGTCGATGGAAGTGTGACTACCACAGATACCAATGGAAACATCGGTACCGCAACCGACACGCAAGTATACTCGGTAGATACGACCGCTCCAGTCCCTGTACTGGCGATCGATGATATCACGGCCGATAATGTATTGAATGCTACCGAAGCAGGAGGAAACGTCAATGTAACCGGAACGGTAAGTGGCGACTTCAACTCCGGAGATACGGTAACCTTAACGGTCAACGGTACCGATTATACGGGAACCGTAGATGGTGCAGGCGCATATAGTATAGCAATTCCAGGTAGTGAACTGGCTGCCGATGGCGATACGACTGTCGATGGAAGTGTGACTACCACAGATACCAATGGTAATGTGGGAACCGCAACCGACACCCAAGTATACTCGGTAGATACCACGGCCCCGGTCCCTGTACTGGCGATCGATGATATCACCGCAGACAATGTGTTGAATGCAGCAGAGGCTGCTACCAATATAGATGTAACTGGAACGGTAAGTGGGGACTTCAACTCCGGAGATACGGTAACCTTAACAGTAAACGGCACCGATTATACGGGAACCGTAGATGGCGCAGGCGCATATAGTATTTCTATCCCAGGCAGTGAATTGGCTGCCGATGGTGATACGACGGTAGATGGAAGTGTAACGACAACGGATACCGCAGGTAATGTAGGAACTGTAACCGACACGCAAGTATACTCGGTAGATACGACAGCCCCGGTCCCTGTACTGGCAATCGATGATATCACCGCGGACAATGTATTGAATGCAGCAGAGGCGGGTGCAGATGTTGCGGTAACAGGAACGGTTTCAGGTGACTTTAATGCTGGGGATACGGTGACCTTAACGGTCAACGGAACCGATTACACCGGAACCGTAGATGGAGCAGGAGCTTACACGATAGCAATACCAGGCAGTGAACTGGCTGCCGATGGTGATACGACGGTTGATGGAAGTGTGACTACCACCGATATCAATGGAAACATCGGAACAGCAACAGATACGCAAGTGTATAGTGTAGATACCACGGCTCCAGTCCCTGTACTGGCTATTGACGATATCACGGCCGATAATGTATTGAATGCTACGGAAGCAGGAGGAAACGTCAATGTAACCGGAACGGTAAGTGGCGACTTCAACTCCGGGGATACGGTAACTCTAACAGTAAACGGCACTGATTATACGGGAACCGTAGATGGCGCAGGCGCTTATACGATAGCAATCCCAGGCAGTGAACTGGCTGCCGATGGCGATACGACGGTCGATGGCAGTGTAAGTACCACAGATATCAATGGAAATGTTGGAACAGCAACGGACACCCAAGTATACTCGGTAGATACCACAGCTCCAGTCCCTGTACTGGCTATCGATGATATCACCGCGGACAATGTATTGAACGCTACCGAAGCAGGAGGAAACGTCAACGTAACCGGAACCGTAAGTGGGGACTTCAACTCCGGGGATACGGTAACCTTAACAGTCAACGGCACCGATTACACAGGAACCGTAGATGGCGCAGGCGCTTACACGATAGCAATCCCAGGCAGTGAACTGGCCGCCGATGGCGATACGACGGTAGATGGAAGTGTGAGCACAACGGATACCGCAGGTAATGTAGGTACTGCAACCGACATCCAAGTATACTCGGTAGATACGACCGTCCCCGTCCCTGTACTGGCGATCGATGATATCACGGCGGATAATGTATTGAACGCTACGGAAGCAGGAGGGAACGTCAATGTAACCGGAACGGTAAGTGGCGACTTCAACTCCGGGGATTCGGTAACGCTAACAGTAAACGGTACGGACTATACGGGAACGGTGGATGCCTTGGGTGATTATAGCATCGATATTCCTGGAAGTGCCTTGGCCGCCGATGGCGATACCACGGTTGACGGAAGTTTTGTAACAACGGATGTAGCGGGCAACAGTGCAACGGTAACCGAAAACAAAACATATACGGTTGATACGGTGAATCCTGCTCCTGTACTTTCAATAGATGATATTACAGCGGACAACATACTGAACGCTACCGAGGCGGGTGCAGATGTT